>NZ_FNFR01000006.1:0-402168 GCF_900101205.1 Paenibacillus sp. OK060 | reverse complement strand
GCGTTTGGTGGCGATGGCGGAGGGGTTCCACACGTACCCATCCCGAACACGACCGTTAAGCCCTCTAGCGCCGATGGTACTTGGACCGCAGGGTCCTGGGAGAGTAGGACGCCGCCAAGCGAATTCCCTTTGGGGTATTTTTTTTGCCCCCCTCGTAAGGAAAAGGGAAATATATTGGGGCCCTTAGCTCAGTTGGTTAGAGCGCACCTCTGATAAGGGTGAGGCCGGTGGTTCGAGTCCACCAGGGCCCACCATTTAAGTTTTAAACCACAGTGTATGGGGCCATAGCTCAGCTGGGAGAGCGCCTGCCTTGCAAGCAGGAGGTCAGCGGTTCGATCCCGCTTGGCTCCACCATTCCCTGATAGCTCAGTTGGTAGAGCACTCGACTGTTAATCGAGTTGTCACAGGTTCGAGCCCTGTTCGGGGAGCCATTCAGGAGAGGTGTCCGAGTTGGTCGAAGGAGCACGATTGGAAATCGTGTAGGCGCCAAAAGCGTCTCGAGGGTTCGAATCCCTCTCTCTCCGCCAGATAGAATTTTGTTACTGTGGCCCGTTGGTCAAGGGGTTAAGACACCTCCCTTTCACGGAGGTAACAGGGGTTCGAATCCCCTACGGGTCATATATATGGAGGCTTAGCTCAGCTGGGAGAGCATCTGCCTTACAAGCAGAGGGTCGGGGGTTCGATCCCCTCAGCCTCCACCATATAGATTTCTGAATAACGACGCGGGGTGGAGCAGCCCGGTAGCTCGTCGGGCTCATAACCCGAAGGCCGCAGGTTCAAATCCTGCCCCCGCAATTATACTTTCTTTCAAGAAAGTGATCTGGAACCGTGGTGTAGTTGGCCTAACATGCCTGCCTGTCACGCAGGAGATCGCGGGTTCGAATCCCGTCGGTTCCGCCATTTTTACTCAAGCAACATTTTACACCGTGCCGGTGTAGCTCAACTGGTAGAGCAACTGACTTGTAATCAGTAGGTTGGGGGTTCAAGTCCTCTCGCCGGCACCATTTATTGCATTTACCTCTGAATTTATAATAGAATGTATATTGTAGTTTCAGATGGGAATACTGAGATACTCTCAGCGAATGTAAGGGATAGCTTATGGCGATCGTGGCGAAGTGGTTAACGCACCGGTTTGTGGATCCGGCATTCGGGGGTTCAATTCCCCTCGATCGCCCCATGTTTTCTTAATGGGGATTAGCCAAGCGGTAAGGCAACGGACTTTGACTCCGTCATGCATAGGTTCAAATCCTATATCCCCAGCCATTTTAGTTTTAATTTGAGTCATTAGCTCAGTTGGTAGAGCACCTGACTTTTAATCAGGGTGTCGAAGGTTCGAGCCCTTCATGACTCACCATTATATTTTGCGGTCGTGGCGGAATTGGCAGACGCGCACGGTTCAGGTCCGTGTGGGCTAACCCCCGTGGAGGTTCGAGTCCTCTCGACCGCACCATATATTTTGCGGAAGTGGCTCAGCGGTAGAGCATCGCCTTGCCAAGGCGAGGGTCGCGGGTTCGATTCCCGTCTTCCGCTCCAATATTTGCGCCCTTAGCTCAGCTGGATAGAGCGTTTGACTACGAATCAAAAGGCCGGGAGTTCGAATCTCTCAGGGCGCGCCATTATTTTCATAAGTATCGGGATGTAGCTCAGCTTGGTAGAGCACCTGGTTTGGGACCAGGGGGTCGCATGTTCAAATCGTGTCATCCCGATTTTTATATGCGGGTGTAGTTCAATGGTAGAACTTTAGCCTTCCAAGCTAATAGCGTGGGTTCGATTCCCATCACCCGCTTCATGGTAACATCAAAGAGAGCTCTTGCTTATTGCAAGGGCTCTTTTTGATATAGTAATCTTAAATAAGAAAATAGTGGGAGGACTTATGAAAAATAAAATAGAAACGCCAAAGATTCCCCTGGAACTCGAGGACTTATCGTTAACTTTAGAAGCATGGGAGAGTAAAGAAGAAATCAAACATGGACGATTTACCAATATCTCTATTGAGAATCAGAGCGCCAGCAGGGTTTCATTCGATAAAGTGGTCTTTGAGAACGTGATCTTCAGCCAGTCCTCTCTCCCCGAAGTTGAGCTTACTGATGTGATTTTTGATAAATGTGATTTGTCCAATATGGACTTTAACGGTTCTTTCCTACACCGGATAGAATTTAGAAACTGTAAATTGCTTGGTACTAAGTTTTCGAATAGCAGGCTCCAAAATGTAACCTTTCAGGGCTGTGTAGCTGACCTTTCTTTATTTCGATTTTCCAAGTTTAAACAGGTGAAGTACACGGAATGTTCTCTGGTTAGTGGCGATTTCTTTCAAGCTACAGCTCAAAAACTGGAGTTTTCTGAATGCAATATAGATCAAGCTCTTTTGTCTGGGGTTAAGCTTAAGGGAGTGGACCTTAGTGACTGTAGCTTTGAAAGGTTACACGTGGATATTGAGGACCTGGACGGATGTATCATCTCAGATGCTCAGGCCGCCTCTTTTGTTGGATTATTAGGCTTAATTGTGAAGTAGGTTTGATTATGCGAGTGATCTTTGTTTAAATGAAGAGATCAATGAATGTAGAATATCATGCTTTCACTGAAAAAAGGAGGCGTATTATGAAAAGGGCTCTCGTTATTGGAGGAAATGGAACATTAGGCAAAGCTGTTGTTGCGAAGCTTCAGGAGTATTCCGTTGAGGTCATTACAGCCGGCAGGCAATCCGGGGACTACCAGGTGGATATGACCTCGACAGAGAGTATTACATCCCTCTTTGAAACGGTGACTAATATTGATTATGTCATTGTTGCAGCAGGCCAGACCCATTATGCAAAGTTGGAGGAGCTGACCCCTGAGAACAACATGATTAGTGTGCAGGGGAAATTACTTGGTCAAGTTAACATCGTCTTGATTGGACAGCACTACATCAACGATAAGGGAAGTTTTACGCTGGTCAGTGGCATTATACAGGACCATCCTATTCTGAAGGGCGCGTCCAGTGCTATGGTCAACGGTGCAATTGATTCGTTTGCCAAAGCAGCAGCGTATGAGTTGCCCCGAAGTATACGTCTGAATTCGGTTAGTCCTAACCTGTTTGTTGAATCCGCAGAGAAATATAAGGGTGTGTTTATTGGATTTAATCCGGTTCCTGTGGAGCGGGTCGCCAATACGTTTATCCAGAGTGCACTTGGTATCGAAACAGCCCAGAACTTTAAAATATATTAACTGTAAGGAATATTAAATAAAGGAGATCAACAGAATGTTCCTGTTGATCTCCTTTTGTTTTGGATGAAAATGGATGTAGGCTTGAATGGGCAGATAAACCAAACATATCATTGTATGTTTAAGCGATAGGGTATGGGAAGGGGAAAGACCATGATTCGTTTCGTTTCATTAAGAACATAGACATGCCCATTTTCCCCGTTGCCTTTAAACCGCTAGATACCATACTTAGACTTATACGGTATGGGCAGCTACAACCAATTAGTATCTTTCCAAGATGAGCTGAGTTTTCAGGCCATCGGCAGGAATGAGCCAGTTTTTGTTTGCTAGGACTTGCATCAGTTGAGTACGCAGTCCAGAAACTTCTGTAGAATCTGCTGTTTTGAACGAGATCTCAACGATATTCTCTACACCTGTGCCTGCTGCGTTGCGAATTGGCCATACTTCAAGGGTGAGTTCCTGTCCATTCCATGTGCCTTCATAACGTTGGAATGTTACCGGGCCGTAGGCACGGGATGCCGTGAGTTGTTGTTTACCCCAGTTGGAGGAGGGCCAGTTTTTTAATTTGCCAGGCAGCTTGTCCAATAACATGCTCAAGGCTTCCTGCTGTGATGGAAGTTGTACGCCTGTAGCGTTGGTATCCACCTTTTTCGTGTTGGAGAAGCTTAATGTTTGTTTGCCATATCCCCAGTCAATTTCAGCCTCGTAGTTATCATCTGACGCATTAAATCCCTCTTGGTTAGCCAGAGTCAACGCCGCATTAACATCACCATTGATGACAGGATAGCGCTTTTTATAAGTCAGTTCATAATTGTTCTTGTCATCCTTCTTCCGAAAACGGACATCCCATCCTGCTTGATTTAGATTGAGTGCGTTAGTGTCGAAATACTCTGCACTAATGTTTCTTGCTGTGGAGTTCAAGCCAAGTGTCTGAATGACTTCACTGCGTGGTGTCCCATCTGTGTTCAATACCAGCTCCGGCTTAGCCAGGAACTTCACTTCATAAGCAGGAACGGCGTTTGCTGCTGCTGAGGCCTGTGGTGCTTCCAGAAACGTCAGTCCACTTCCCAATGTCACGATGCTCAGCATGAATGAGGCGGTTACCTTTTTCCATTTTTTCAAAACCAATCACTCCCTAGGCTGGATTAACGTACAGACCCACTTTATCGTCCGAGTATATGAAAGCGATTAAATGGAAGGGCTCGTTGCGTTAACCCTGCATAGATTTGATGAATGCCAAGCGATAGTTTATATGGGATAGCGGGATCATGAATTAAAAAGAGGGATGCTGTGGCTCTTGTCCCGCAGTACTTCCTTAAAGCGGTTGACCTGGACGGAAGGATGACGATCTTTGTTGTGGACGGTGTAAATATGCCGCGGAGCCTGCTCCCCCGGAATGGGGAGGACCTTGATCAGTCCATGCTGCTCTTCCCACTGTACGGCCATTCGTGACATGAACGAGATATGACCGCCGAGTAGAACCAACTGCTTGATCGCTTCCAGAGAGTCCATCTCAACGGTGCTCCGCAGACGAATATCATGTTGCTCCAGCCATTGGTTGGTTAAACGGCGAGTGCTGGATTCATCCCCATGCAGTGCAAAAGGAACCTGTGCCATATGCTCAGGTTTCAGCACATCCCTCTGAGCCAAGGCATGCTGTGGTGAGCAGATTAATACCAGATCGTCTTCACACAACGTCTCTGCTTGCAGCACCGGCCCTACAAACGGTTCGGAAGAGATTACACCCAGATCAATCTGGTGACGGATCAACATTTCGCGGATAACGGGTGAAGGTTTGACTGATAACATAATTCGAATACCGGGGAATTCCTGAGAAAATGTATTCAAAATAGGTGGCAGCAGATACGTGGCTGGTACATAGCTCGCTCCAATGTGCAGGGTGCCCCGATAGAGGCTGTCATATTCCTGTACTACCCGGCGTGCCTCCTGGGTCAGGGCATTGATTTTGACGGAATAGTGTAAAAGGGCTTGTCCAGCCTCGGTGAGAAATGTCTTTCCACTACGCGATTCGAATAATCGCACCCCCATCTCTTCCTCCAGAGACTTCATATGAAAGGTAACAGTAGGCTGCTTGATGCCGAGAAGCTCGGCCACGCTGGTCATATGATGATGCTTATCAATGAGTTCAACAATTTGAAGTTTAATCAGGTTCAACGAACTCAACACTCCTCTCAGGTAACTTTGAATCACCTTATATAGATTTAATCTATGAAGATCAACAGAATTCATCTAAAAAGTTAATTCCAATTTTACATTTCTAACATACAACTCGCGAAAGCGGACGTTAGACTGAGAACAGTACAAGAAGACAGGCAGGGATGCTTATGAAAATGGAAATTAGGGGAATTCAAAAATCATTCAATCGCACTCCCGCGCTGCTGCCCACGGATTTAACACTTCAGCATGGACAGTTTACGACGCTGCTCGGCCCATCCGGCTGTGGCAAAACGACGTTGCTGCGCATGCTGGCGGGGCTGGAGCAACCGGATGCGGGAGAAATCGTCGCGGATGGCAAGAGTTTTTACTCGGCGACGAAGCGAATAGATGTACCGACACATAAGCGTAATCTGGGCATGGTGTTTCAGGATTTTGCATTATGGCCGCATATGACCGTATACGAAAATGTGGCGTTCGGCTTGAAAGCCGGAAAGCAGAAATTGGATTTGCGCCAGAAGGTGACCGAAGCACTAAGCATGGTTCGCCTGCAAGGCATGGAGGATCGTTATCCTCATCAGCTGTCGGGAGGACAGCAGCAACGGGTTGCTTTTGCCAGAGCGGTAGCAGTAAGACCGGGGATTATCCTGTTCGATGAGCCACTAAGTGCACTGGATGCCGTGCTGCGGGAAGAGATGCGAATTGAGATGATGTCATTGGTACGGGATATGGGATTGACAGCGCTGTACGTCACCCATGATCAGGTTGAGGCGATGTCGATGTCCGATGAGATTGTGGTGATGGAGAAGGGGCGGATATTGCAAAAGGGAACCCCGGAAACGATCTACGCATCGCCAAGCGATCCTTTTGTTGCTTCGTTTATCGGAAAGTCTAACTGGCTTACGCCTAATCAGTCCATGGTGAGACCGGAACATGTCTCCTGGAGCAAAACAGGTCATGACGATCTGTGTTATCAGGCGATAGTGCTCAGTGTCAGTTATGTAGGAGAGCGTTATGAAATTCGGGTGCAGATGGAGGGACTGGGTGTATGGACAGCCTATCTGGATCGAAGAGTACGCGTAGGAGAGAAGGTTCAGCTATATGTAGCCCCGGAGCGGATTTGCCGAATGAACGGACAAGACACTCCGAATGTGAAGCCTAGAGAGTTCATCGCAGCAGCCAACTGATCATGATGAGCATACAGCGTGAGTTTGCAGAAACTTGAATAATAATATAATCAGAAACCAAGGGAGATGGAATGAAAATGTTGGGTATGAAAACACGGAAAAGAAGTGCAATGCTATTATTATCAGCGGTAATGAGTATCAGTTTGTTCGGATGTAGCACAGGTAATTCAACTACCGGGAATGCGGGTCAAGCTGCTGGGGAAGGCAGTACGGCTACTGCATCGGCGGAAACAACAAAACCAGCTGGCGGTAAGCTGGTATTGTACAGTGCAGGACCTCAGAAGCTGGCGGATAACATCATCAGCGGATTTACAGCCAAGACGGGCATTGAAGTGGAGATGTTCCAGGGTACGACAGGTAAAATTCTGGCTCGCATGGAAGCTGAAAAATCTAATCCGGTAGCGGACGTGGTTATCCTGGCCTCCCTGCCTTCGGCACAAGCACTGAAAGCAGATGGTCTGACACTCCCATATCCTGATGCGGAGAATGCAGACAAGCTGAACAAGGACTGGTCGGATGCCGACGGCAACTATTTTAGCTCCAGTGCTTCGGCACTTGGAATTGTCTACAATACGAAGCTGGTGTCCACGCCACCAACCAGTTGGTCTGAGCTGGCAACACCTGCCTGGAAAGATGTTGTGAACATTCCTGATCCTACACTGTCCGGTTCTGCACTGGACTTCATTACGGGATACCTGAGTGTGAATGGAGATAAGGGCTGGGACTTGCTGGAAAGCTACAAAGCGAATGGTGTTGCGATGGCAGGAGCGAATCAGGAAGCACTTGACCCGGTTATTACTGGAGCGAAGAGCATCGTAGCAGCAGGTGTGGACTACATGGCGTATTCCTCCAAAGCCAAAGGTGAACCGCTGGACATCGTATATCCAGAGGAAGGGACTGTAATCAGTCCAAGACCGGCAGCGATTCTGAAATCGAGTCAGAATGTGGAGAATGCCAAGGCGTTTATCGACTACCTGTTGTCTGATGAGGCACAAAAGCTCGTTGCAGATGCTTACCTGATTCCGGGTCGTGAAGACATCGAGGCGACTAACCGGGCAAATCTGAAAGATATCCCGCAGCTTAAAGTGGATTGGAACTGGATGAGTGAACACGGAGATGAGACAGCGGCACGTTTCTCCGAGACTTTTAAATAAGCATAGTGTTATGACCTAACGATTGAGTAACTAGAGCAACTAGAGTGAAGAGACGATTGTTTTGTGGAAGTCATGTGAGGTGAAATCGTAGTGAAACCTGGTGTAATAGACAACAACCGTATTTTTCGGAGAGTGGGCGTGATTCTGGCCCTCTTTCTGCTGACGATAAGCATTGGTGTACCGCTCTTGCTGATTTTCTGGGAAAGTGTGTATCCAGACGGGCAGTGGGATTGGATGGCTCCGATTCGGACCATTACCGGACAGCATTTATCCGGGGTGCTGCTGAATTCCGTCTGGCTGGGGATCTGCGTGGTAGCTGTAACAACGCTGCTGGCATTGCCACTGGCCTGGATGATGGCGAAGACCCGCATGGGTCAGCATCGCTGGGTGGACGTAATCCTGATGATTCCGTTCATGACCCCGCCGTATATCGGCTCCATGGGCTGGATTCTGTTTATGCAAAAAGGGGGATACCTGCAGCAATGGGTGCCCTCCGCTGCGAGCTGGAGTGAGTTGTTCTTCAGTTTCTGGGGCATGGTGCTCATTATGAGCCTACATCTGTTCCCTTTCCTATATCTATTGCTTCGGGATGCCATCATTCGCATTGGAGGCAACCTGGAAGAAGCGGGAGCGGTGCACGGGGGACGTGCGGGATACCGATTCAGACGCATTATTTTGCCACTGCTGTTGTCTTCCTATGGCATGGGGATCATGCTCGTCTTTGTCAAAACGATTGCGGAATTCGGAACACCGGCCACCTTCGGGCGCCGTATCGGTTATTATGTCATGACATCTGAGATTCACAAGTATATCTCCAGTTGGCCGATTGATTTTGGCAAGGCAACCTCGCTTGCATCGGTGCTGCTGTCGGTCTGTCTGGTGATGTGGTACATGCAGTCTGCCATGAGTCGGAAGTTCACGTACCGTCTGGTAGGGGGCAAAGGGCAGCGATCCAAACGATACTCCCTACGCGGCGGAGCGGGTTGGTTGTGCGGGTTGTATCTCGCGTTGCTGCTGATTCTCTCGGTGGGCATTCCGTATTTCTCCATTATTGCTGCTTCGACCATGAAGCTGCGCGGCGCGGGATTGTCCTTCGACAATCTGACGCTGGATCATTACCGGGAATTGCTGTCCTGGGGATCGGTCAGTATGAAAGCAATCGGGAACAGTCTAGGGCTGTCACTAGCAGCTTCAACGGTTGCGGTTATTATCGGTACAGGTTTTGCATTGACGATTGGTAAATCGTCTTCCTTTATGCAGCGTGTCATTGACCTGTTCAGTCTGCTGCCGAATACGGTACCTGGCATTGTCATGGTGGTGGGTCTCATCCTGTTCTGGAATTCACCATGGATGCCGTTCACCCTGTACAACTCGTACGGAATGGTTGTTCTGACGTATGTGGTGCTCTTCCTGCCGTACACGGTGCAGTATGTCAAATCAAGCTTCACCCAGATAGACGGTACGTTGTTCCAGGCGGGTCAGGTCTTTGGCGGAAGACCGTTGTATATTCTGCGGCGCATTCTTCTACCACTGATCATTCCCGGTATGTTGGCCGGGTGGATGATGACATTCACCATTGCCACGCGGGAGCTGGTGGGATCACTGTTGATTTTGCCTCCATCGATGCAGACATCGGCTACGTATATTTTTGCTCAATTTGAACAAGGTCAGGTTTCATTGGGAATGGCGATGGCCGTGGTTACTGTCGTTATGACGGTACTGATGTTGCTCGGCATTGAAGTTCTGAATTCGAAGAGAAAGTGGAATGCATCATGATCAAACTGAAGGTATGGGGCGGCGCCGGAGAACACGGGCGCTCTGCCTATCTCCTGAGAGGGAGCCGGGTTCAACTTTTGCTGGATTGTGGCGTGAAAAAAGAAGGAGCCGGCGAGTATCCATTGATTGAACCGGAAATCGTCAAAGAGCTGGATGTGGTTTTGCTGTCTCACGCCCATGAGGATCATTCTGTCGCTATTCCATTACTTTATAGATTGGGGTATCAGGGTGAAGTATGGACGACGCGGGAAACCAGAGAGCAATTGGACACTTACTTCAGAGCTTGGCGAAGAAATATGGAGAGGGCAGGACACGCCCTTCCATACGAAGAAGGTGATGAACAATTGATTCGCTACCGATTTCTGGAGGACGAAGCCGAAGGTGGAACCTGGTTTGAAATGGTCCCTGGCGTCTCGGTGGTGTGGGGGCGCAGTGGACACCTTGCAGGATCGGTATGGTTCGGGCTGGAAATCGAGGATAAGCGGATATTCTATTCCGGTGATTACACCTCCGAATCCATGCTTTTGCAGGAGGATTGTCCAGCGGATACGCTTTGGCAGGCAAAGTTACCACGTAACAAGCGTGGATTCGATACTCCGGTTAGTCAACGTTGGAAAACGGATATACGAACCGCCGTGAATGGTGGGCATGTCTTGGCAGGAGAGCCATCCGCGTCGCAGACTCTCCCCTTTGCTGCATCCGAAGGGGTATTACGATCCCATGTTGTATCAGCAGGGAGAACTGTGGAGCAAGGGGATTCCTATGCCGTATCCAAGGGAGTCGAAATGAACCAAGCATCTTCATCCGGCCTGCTCGATTTGGTGATTATGGATGCTGCCTATGGAACAGATCGCGATACGCAGGCCAACAAGCTGGAACAGCTGGAGCAGGCCATTCATGAGACCATTGCCCGGGGTGGAAAGGTGCTAATGCCTATGCCCTCAGTGGGTCGTGGTCAGGAAATCATGCTGTGGGCACAGCAGCAGTTCCCGGACGTTCCAATTGTAGTGGAACAAGGGCTGGTGGACGGTCTGAAGCAGCTTTTACGTGCTCCATATTGGCTAAAGGAAGAGGAAGAACACATATCGGGCTCTGTAAAGGAAGCAATTGAGCGTTTTTTGAGGGGTTATGGTTGGGAAATGCCTGTAACAAAGGAAAATCGAGAGCGGCTACTGCATCAACATGCTGCCTCTTTGTGGTTCATTCCGGACGGAATGATGCAGTCCTCTCTTGCACGCTGGTACTATAGCCAGTTTGCGGACGATGAACATAATCTGGTACTGCTCACTGGGCATGTCTCTGCCGGCACCTATGCTTACAGGCTGTTGCAGAATCCTGCAAAACACGGAGCGTGCGAGGTGCGGAAAATTCGTTATAAGGTGCATCAGGGTTGGAAGGATGTCGAGAGAATGCTGCATCAGGTTCCTGCGAGGCATACGGTACTTGTGCATGCGGAACGGGCAGAGACGGATAAACTGAGAGAAGGCTTGCTCAGCGGAAAATCGGTCTCGGGGAAAGGGATTTTGCATTCGCTATCTCCTGGAGATGAGCTGTATCTGTAAGTTGAATTGGATAAAGATTGGATCTATGTAGGGCGTCCCTGGGGACGTCTTTTTGAATGTGGATTTTTAATAAAAAAAAGCATGATGAGAAGTTATGCTTCTCATCATGCATGGGAGATGATTCAAGGGGAGAATCATCTGGAAATCATCCG
Organism: Paenibacillus sp. OK060; assembly: GCF_900101205.1. Taxonomy (NCBI): domain Bacteria; kingdom Bacillati; phylum Bacillota; class Bacilli; order Caryophanales; family Paenibacillaceae; genus Paenibacillus; species Paenibacillus sp. OK060. Next base: position 390,961 of record NZ_FNFR01000006.1, on the reverse strand, counting down.
CTGTCTTTTAAAATTAGATTAGGGCTCGCGCTGAATAGGATGCTCCAGCTCTGAATGGCCCATCAAGCTATCGAGGGCTTCACCGTCCACCAGGATATCGATACTTTCTACTTCATCGTATTGAAACATCGTCTGGGTCAGTGCATCAAATGCAAGCAGCTCGCCACTGGTTCCCAATTTGGCCTCATCCGGAATATGAACATCCAAAGTGACTTTGCCCTCACCGTACTGTAGGGAGAGCAATTCGACTTTTTCCCAGAGGGATACGAGCTCCGAATCGGTATTTTTTTGTAAAGCTTCAAATGTTTTTTTGTATTTCTCGGAATCGTCCTTGTATTCAATTTCCTGCTCTTTTTTCTCAAGTTCCAGTACCTGGGCATCTGCGAAATACACATCAACCGCTTTTGTGTTCATTGAGCCCAGATCCACCTCTGTTTCGGAGGGGTTTGGTGACTGTCCTCCCTGAACAGCAGGTTCGGCCGATCCGGATTCACTGACTGGCTTCTGAGCACAGCCAATGCCAACTATCATTAAGAAGGATAAGACGAGTGCACATCCCAATTTCGTTTTCAATGGATCACATCCTCCAGCATATTTTCATTATGTTTTATTATTTAATTTATACCCAGATATTCCTTAATCCCATCTGCTATCGCTTGCGCGGCTTTCATCTGAACGACATCGGACGACATCAGTTCTTCATCTATAACATTACTCAGGAATCCCACTTCCAAAAGTACTGCAGCCATGGTCGTATCTCTGATCACTTCCAAGTTGCCATTTTTCACACCACGGTCTTTGAGCCCCATGGCTTTAACCAAACGTTGATGAATGATATTGGCTAATTCCTTGCTGCTGCTGCGTTGATAGTAGAACGTCTCTGTACCTGTCGCCTGGGGTGAGGACTCCACATTATTGCCATGGATAGATACAAAAACATCCGCGTTTAATTGATTAGCGAGCCGAACACGCTCCGGGCGAGTGGGGTAAGTATCACCGTCACGAGTCATCACTAATTCGATATCCGGCTCATTGAGAAGCAGTGCTTGTACTTTGAGAGCCAATGCCAGATTATATTCTTTCTCGGGTTTGTTGGTGATGCTGGTTGAACCTGGATCTTTACCCCCATGGCCTGGATCGATGACAACAACCTTGCGTCCTGAATCGCCTACAGGAGTTACAGGAACGGATGTGACGTTATCTCCCGAAACATTTAGATCGATAATTAGTTTATCGGCAATGATGTTCTGGCTGTACTGTACATCCTTCACCTGATTCAATTCAACGACAATTCGAACTTGACCAGGGTCTTGTTTAAAAAGAGAATATCTAACTTCCGTTACATTGGGGTATGCGTCCACATCCAATTTACCATTCATGTTTTGATTCAAAGGTTGCGATAGATCACCAAACACTGCTCCGGGCAGATCCACGACCAGACGATCGGGATTCTTCAAAGTCGTCATCACTGGTTTGGATTCACCATCCATAGACACGACGAGCTGATTGTTGGCAAATTGGATATCGGTAACATGTGTTAGCGATGCTGGGTTACCGTTTCCTGAACCGTTGCCCGGCTCATCATTGGGCTCTTTACTGGTGGCGGTGTTGATTAAGTATACAATCTTCTCCTTGTTGTTCCATTTCACGTTGAGTCCCATTTGTTCACTGACAAATCGAATGGGTACCACCATGGTGTTATTTAAAATGAGTGGAGCTGTGTTCAGGGTAACTTGCTTGTCAGCGACCATGGCTTGCTTTTGATCAACGGTTAAAGAAATCGTCTTGTCATTTTGCTGGATCTTTACATTACGTGTATTTTGATTCCAATCCACTTTGAATTTCAAATTTTCGGCAACGACACGAATCGGAATCATAACATTCTTATTCACGATGGTCACCTGAACGTCACTTGGGAGGATTAATTCCTCGCCGTCCAAGAAGATTTTCGACGTGCTTGCAGCGGCATTTCCCTGATGAGGGAGTACAACCAGCAAGAACAGACTCAAAAACAGGAGTAAAATCGATTTTTTCATTATGCACCTCTACTATTTAGATCGTTACTGTATGGAATACTTATCCAGCTTAAACCATTCGGCAAACTCATTACGGCTGATTTTCTTAACAGGCTTCACCTTGTTACTCTCTATGCTATACCTATAAAGTATCATTTGATCAGACGGGTACTCACTGATGTAATCTAGCATTTTTCCGTTTTTTTGCCACAAAATCAGATTGGTACTAATATAATTGGTTGCCCTTGGTAGGTATACAAAGCTCTCTTTCTGAACATTGTAGATGGCTATTGAGCTTTTGGAGGGATCTCCGTAAGAGAAGGCTATCTGATCTTTGTTGGGTGCCCAGTTATAGTCGGCAATCGTTTCTATGTTTTTCTTGCCTGCTTTTTTCAATCGGTCATTTAATTCCGTCACTTCACCCGTTTGAAGGTTAAGCAGCATCAGAGTGTTTCCTGAGCTACGTTCTGCGTGTATAGCAAGCCATGTATTGGAGTCAGAGGCAACAACACTTGTGATATCGAGCCAATTGTCCTCCAAGTCACTCGTTTCAATCGTATATTTCTGGCTCCCCTTGGTGACGACAATGGATTGAATTACGTTTTGTTCAAATGTGGGCATACCTTCCAACTTCACTGTAGTAGCGGTTAAAGTAATATTTCCTCCCTTCAAGATGATTTTGTTGGTACTGTTGCTCTTTTTAAAAGGTGTGACGCTTGAATAGATGGAAGGAGTTACAGAAGGCGCATTAACGGAACGTTGTGAAATTTGTTCTGGTGCAGCTGGTTTGGCACCAACAATAGATGACGATGTAGTCGTCAATCCCCCCAGTAATAACACAGTTGAAAACCAAATAGCAGCGTTATTCATCTTGGTATCTCCTTCCGCTAGTGACAGCTTATAATCCTCAACATGTCGATTCCAAAATATACCTTCGTTATATAAACGGTAAAATTGTAAAAATGTTTCTTTTTTGATCGTTATTTATCTATTTTTATTTATAGAAGCATCTTGTGAGCATTTCATTTCGGACAAAGAGTCGCTATGGTTGGAAGAGTGTAATTAAATTTCATAAAATATTTGACTTGTGAAATTTTATATCATATACTGGGTGAAATTATGGCAGGATGACGTGTTCATCGGGTCTGGCGGGAGGTTGTGAATGGATGGATACAGGCAGCTATCCGATGTGGGAGCAATATCGCTTGAAACGGGAGCATTACATCATTGGACTGATGTCAGGCACGTCCCTCGACGGGACGGATGCGGCATTGGTGCGTATTCTGACAGATGACAGCGGGGCATTGCAAAAGATCGATCTGGTTGACTTCGTCTGCGTACCTTACTCCAATGAATTGAGAGAAGTGCTGATTCGACTATGTTCACCGGAGACGGCACGTGTGGATGAGCTGACGGCTGCACATTTTGGCGTATCGGAGTGGTATGCTCAGAGTGTCAGAGAGCTTATTCGATCCTCAGGAATCTCATCCGGGCAGGTGGATGCGATAAGCATGCACGGACAGACCGTATGGCACGCACCTGTAGCTTCGGCTTTTCCAGGGCCAGCAGGCGAGAGTCTTCCAGTGGTGTCCACGTTGCAGATTGGCGAAAGCGCCGTTGTACGTGAACGAACGGGCCTGCCAGTGATCGGCAATTTGCGTGCACGGGATATGGCGGCTGGCGGGGAGGGGGCGCCCCTTACCCCTTACGCCGATGCGTTGATGTTCCGCAGCCCGGAGGAAGGACGACTGGTGCAAAATATCGGCGGTATTGGCAACGTTACCGTGCTTCCATCAGCGTCTTCTAATGAAGGCATTTCGGCTTTTGATACGGGACCTGGCAATATGGTGATGGACGCGATCGTACGCCAGGCGACTGGTGGGCGGCAGCACTATGATCCAAATGGAAGCATCGCCGCACAGGGAAAGTTTGATCAGGATCTGGTGGATCTGTGTTTGGACGATACCTATTTCAAAAGGCTGCCTCCCAAGAGTACCGGACGTGAAGTGTACGGTGCAGCATATGCAGTACGCTTGATGGAGATGGCCGCTGCGCGTTCTTTATCCCTGGAGGATACGCTGGCTACCGCCACTTGTCTGACCGCGGAGACGATCGTGCGTGCAGTGAAGGATTTTATCCTGCCCAAGGTGCACATATCGGCCATGCTCGCCTGCGGTGGTGGCACTTCCAATGCCACGTTAATGGAGATGATCCGTCAGAGACTCCCGGAAGGTATCCGTTTGGAGCGAACAGCGGACTATGGTATACCAGATGATGCCCGTGAAGCGATTGGATTTGCCCTCCTTGGCCATGAGGCACTCATGGGCAGAACCAACACGCTCCCGGCAGTAACCGGCGCGAAACACGCCGTAATATCGGGCAACCTGACACTGTAGTACAGCATGGCTTTTGAATGAGTTGAATAAGCAAGGGCGTTTAATCAATTAGACTCTATTGGAATTATAGGATAAAATGCTTGTACATGAAGGCAGTACGGAAAGGAGGAGCGGATGGAAGGCATGAAAGGTGGACTTGTACGTTTACGCGCATTAATGGATGACTTGACTCCGTCGGAACGGAAGATCGGTGCTTACATTCTCGATCATCCCCAAGAGACGGTTCAGTCCTCGGTGGCACAGCTGTCTGAACGGAGCGGTGGCAGCCCGGCTGCCATTATCCGTCTCTGCAAATCACTGGGTGTAACGGGTTTCCAGGAGCTGAAGCTGAAGATTGCCGGAGATTTGCAGACAGGTGAGCAATACCAATATACGGAGATTCGTCCCCAGGACTCCATGGAGAGCATTATTCAGCATGTGTCCGCAAACAATATTCAGTCGGTGAAGGATACCGTTCATATTTTGGACCCGCGTCTGGTGGAGCGGGCAGTGGATATTCTTCATCGGGCGAACCGGATCTTTTTCTACGGGGTGGGGGCCTCCAACCTGATTGCGCTGGATGCACACTACAAGTTCATGCGAATCAATCGCACAAGCTTTTCGTTCGCCGATCCGCATATGCAGATTTCGTCCGCAACGACGCTTCGCGAAGATGATGCGGTGGTATGTATCTCGTATTCAGGGGAGACTTCGAACGTGATCTCCTGTCTGAAGCATGCTCGTGAAGGCGGCGCTGCAACGATTAGCATTACCAAGTGGGGGAGCAATACACTCAGCAATTTGGCGGATGTACCCCTGATGATTACTTCCACCGAAAGCGATATCCGGAGCGGAGCAACTTCGTCACGCATCGCACAGCTGAACGTGATCGACATTTTGTATCTGGCGATTGCCAGCCGCGACTACAACCAGTCGGTGGAATATTTGGAGAAGAGCCGGCAGGCTATTCTGGAGCATAAGTGAAGTAGAACCATATGAATCCCTTTCTGTTTATACAGGAGGGGATTTTTTTGACGGATTATATTCGCTTTTAGTATAAAAAAATTAAAAAAAGAGCCCAGACTAATGTCGGGCTCTTCTCTTTCAACCTCTAGGAATACTTCTGTACGGCTCAGGAAGGACCCACAATGGCGGCGCGGACAAATCCGTCAGCCAGATCCAGTCTTCGCTGAGCTTCCACGGCGTCCACGCCTGCCATCAGCATGACGATTGCCGTTTTTACATGACCGTCTGCACCGGCAAAAGCCTGTTCAATGTCCGCTTCGTTCGCTCCGGTTGCCAGATGGATCATGCGTTTGGCCCGATGGACAAGCTTTTCATTCGAAGGGTTCAGATCGACCATGAAATTACGGTAAACCTTGCCCAGACGAATCATGGCAGTAGTGGTGAGCATGTTCAGAATCATTTTCTGGGCGCTGCCGGCCTTCATACGTGTTGAACCCATGACAACCTCTGGGCCGACAACAGCCTCGATGCTCACATCAGCCAAAAGGGTCATCGGCGTACCTGCGTTGTTACTCAGGCTGATTACAGTAGCTCCAATCTCCTTGGCGTGTCTCATCGCACCCAGCACATACGGCGTCCGGCCACTGGCTGCAATGCCAACCACGACATCGTTTTCGTCTATTCCATGTTCATCAAGGTCTGCGGCTCCCAATTCCTCACTATCCTCAGCACCTTCAACCGGGTCCTTCACTGCCCTGAATCCTCCTGCAATAATACCCTGCACCATGGAGGGAGGGGTTCCGTAAGTAGGAGGGCATTCCGAAGCGTCAAGTATTCCCAATCGTCCACTGGTACCTGCACCTACATAAAATAGCCTGCCGCCAGATTGAAAGGCCTTCAAAATCAGGTCCGCCGCTTGAGCAATGACCGGAATCAGGGGCTGAATGAGCTCTGCAATCCGTTGATCTTCCTTATTAATTAGCTCCATAATTTCTGCCGAAGGCAATTCATCTATATGATCCGTTAGTGGATTGGGTTGTTCCGTTAGTAGTGAGTTCAGCATGTGATTCATCCGTATGGCCTCCTTCTCTCTTTTAAAATGATTCATTCAAGGAACAGCGTATTCTTGCCAGTTGTGCTGCACCAATCGCTGGAGCAGGGGCATCTTCACGATATACAAAGTCCAACTCTTCATAATATCCCGATAACTTCTGGATAAATGTAGTTCGGAAAAGTGCAGCGTATCGAAACAATGATCCAGACAGGACAACCTGAGTGGATGCAAATTCGGGATGACGGGCAATCAGCGCCTTGGCGGTATCCGCCAATTGTGCGGCCTCATCGATGATCAGTGCCCGGGCGGCCTCATCCCCGGATTCAGCAGCCTCTATAGCCAGACGGGCGATGGATGCGGTCTCGGTTTTGCCCCAATCCGTCTGGTACACCCGTGCCTTTAACTCCGATATATCCCGAAGGTTCAGTTTCCTTAGAAGAAGCGGGGTTAAACGGGTTGGAGGAAGAACACCGTCATAGCTCTGCATTACCACTTGGAGTGCACGCTGCCCAATACGATAGCCGCTCCCCTCATCTCCGAGCAGATGACCCCAGCCTCCTGCACGGTATCGCTCTCCTTCCAGCGTAAAACCGTACACGATGGACCCTGTTCCAGAGATGCACAATACACCGTGAGTATGTCCGAGAGAGGCCATCAGAGCAATCTCTCCTTCGGATACAACCCAGACTGGACACCCTTTTGATCCCTGTCGATTCCGAATCTTCATATAGTTATTAACTGCGTCGGCTATAAGTTGCCGTTCTTGGATCGTATCTACACCTGACATGCCGAGGCATATACCTTCACAATTTGTCGATAAATCACTTTTTAGATTAAATAGCTGTTCCAGCACTCGTTGCAGTTCGGAAAGGGCCTGTTCCAGTGGTACGCTGTGAGGATTTGTGGGACCGCCGCTGAGCCGGGCGAGAATTTCGCCAAACTCAGAAATGATTGCTGCATCAGTATTGGTACCGCCTCCATCTACGCCTACATATACTCGCAAAGTGGCTCACCTCGATTGCTTGAGTTTTCTTTTTACATAGTATAGAGGCATAAAATGAAAAAGTAAAATTAAATTTTATAATAAAAAATAATGTTGAATTTTTATTTCATAGCTCATATAATGAACTCAATCTACAATTTTGGAAGGAATTAATACTGTTAATGTTAACTAAGTTGACGTTAATATTGCATTTAAGAGATTAATCCTGCGTACGTTCAGGTCTAATCCATAAGGGAGGTGCATTTTCCTTACTGCCACGCTCAATAATCTGTTAAGTCGTTTAAGGATGGATGATTTCAAAAGGGGTAGCATGGTTAGGCAATGCAATTATCGGGAGACGACACGCGAAGGAGATGAAGGGATGAAAAAGAAGGGTCTGGTATGGGCAATGTTGTTGATGATGGTCTGGGTTACTGCCTGCGGGAATAGCGGGGGCGCTGCTTCAGATGATCCCAATGCAGAAGATACGGTGACCGTATGGACTTATCCAGTACATGGGACATATGAAGATGAACTGAAGGATCTGATCGTTGATTTCAATAAAGAACACCCGAACATTACCGTGAAGACGGAAATGCTCTCCTGGGCGGAAGGGCCCAAAAAATTCGATGTCGCTCTAAACGCGGGCAACCCGCCGGATCTTTACTTTCATAGTGTAGATGGCACATATGTGAATACGGGATTGGCACTTGAGCTGGACAACTACCTGACACCTGAGATCAAGGATGACTATCTGCCAGGTACGCTTGAATTAGGCCAGATCCAAGGGAAACAGTACGGAATGCCGTTGTATCAATTCCAATGGGCATGGGGTGGCAACAAACGCATTCTCGAGGAAGCGGGTATTGACTGGAAATCCATTCAGCAAAATGGCTGGACCTGGTCCGAATTCAACGCTGCCGCAGCCAAGCTGACCAAAACGCTGGATGGTGGGGCTAAACAATATGCACTGGTTACCGACGGAACCTCGCTTGATTTCATTGAAATGTTGTCCCGAAACAACGGCATGATTGACGTTCTCGATAAAGCTGGCACATTCCAATGGAATGATGGCCGCATTCTGGATACTCTCTCTTTTATCAAAAATCTGATGGATCAAGGTTATATGCCGAAAGAAACGGCTGCTCTTGCTCCAGCAAAACGGACGGATATGTTCTACGCGGGTGAAACGGCAGTCATCTCCAAAGCGATTCCTTATTATGATGTGATGATTCAGAACCGCAACAAGGATATTGATGACGGCAAGGTACAAGGGGAGAAAATTGATTTTGTCCTGCTGCCTGTACCGCATAATGATGATCAACCTGCGGCAACAACGATGGGTGGCGAAGGGTATGTAGCCTTCAAACAGAAGAAGGACAAAGGTGAACAGCATGCTAAAAATACGTTCCTGGTTATGGAGGCACTCAGTGGTGCCAAAGCAGGGAACTCGGCCAATGAACTGGCACTCCCATTCGTAAGACAATCCCAAGTGGATCTGTTTAAAGGAAAAGAACTTGGTCAACCGGATAATCTGGCTGCTGCAAAAGTCATGGCAGAGAATATCGCTATGCCGGTTGTACTGGAACTGGATATCGACAAAGCATCACAGCAAAAACAATTCAAGGAACAAGTTGTGAAGCCTAACATTCAGGCGCTGTTCTCGGGTGAGAAGACACCGGAGCAGATCGCAGAAGACTTCAAGAACAAAGGCCAGCAGATGTTTGGACAATAACTCGGACCATACAACATAACGCAAAACCACACTGATTAGGAGAGGAGGATTCGCCATGCAGACCGCCCTTGCGCCAAAACCGTCTGTGCCCCGGACTTCCAGGGTTGCCCGGTTTTGGCGAGACTACGGGTGGGCGTATTTGTTTATTTTGGCGCCTGTCCTGCTGTTTCTCATTTTCACACTATATCCCGTTCTGACGGCTCTCGTGATGAGCTTCCAGAAATACAACATTATGAACTCGACGTGGGTTGGATTGGATAACTACGAGCGATTGGTGAAAGATGAGACGTTCTGGAAGTCGATTAAAAATACACTCATCTTTACTGTAGGTACGGTACCGGTCAATATTCTCATTACATTTGTACTGTCCTACTTCATCTACCAGATGAAAAGCAAGTGGCAGACGTTCTTCAAAGCAACATTGTACCTGCCCGCGGTAGCATCCGGGGTAACCATCTCCATCGTATGGCTGGCGATCTTTGACCCGACGGATTCGGGACTGCTGAACCGCTTCCTCGGCCTGTTAGGCCTTGATCCGGTGATCTGGCTGGGCCAATCGGGAACGGCACTCTTTTCACTCATTCTGATGAACTGGCTCGGATCGCACGGAGCGGGCATTATTCTGTATCTGGCAGCCATGGGCGGTATTCCGAAATCGCTGTACGAAGCGGCGGATATTGATCATGCCAGCGGCTGGACCCAGTTCAGCAAGATTACATGGCCGCTCCTCAAACCAACGACGCTGTATCTGCTCGTGACAGGTGTGATCACGTCTTTCCAGGTGTTCATTTCGGTATATCTGATGACACAGGGTGGACCGAACTTTGCGACAACAACGATCGCTTATCTGATCTATGAGACGGCATTCAAGTTCTATGAGTTCGGATTGGCTTCTGCACAGTCGTTCGTTCTGGCGATTATCATTATTGTCATCTCCGTCATCCAGTTCAAATATTTCTCCAGCGATATTGAGTATTAGAGGTAGTTCAAAACACGTACTATTAGAGCATGTTGCATTAAGCATCCGGGGGTGAATGAAATCCATGAAATCAACACAGAAAAAGACACTGCTTGTCGTTGCATCCATTCTGCTGGTGGTCTGGGCACTGGTGACGGTCATTCCGATGTACTGGATGCTAGTCGGTTCGGTGCAGGATAGTGCGATGTCGGCTTCCTTCAAACCGCAGATGATCCCGGAGCAGCTGTCGTTATCACCATATGAGCGCTTTTTTGCCAAAACTGATGCCTGGCGCTGGCTGTACAACTCGCTGCTCATCTCGGTCATTCTAACCGTGACGAATGTGTTCTTCGCCTCCCTGGCGGGATATGCGTTCGCCAAACTGAAATTCCCGGGAAGTCAGGCGGTATTCTGGACCTTGCTGGGCACGATGATGATTCCGGCACAGGTGACCCTGATTCCCTTGTATATTCTGATGGTCAACGTGTTTGACCTGGGGGATACGTATACGGCCATTATTCTGCCTGCTGCGGTCAGTGTGGGCAACATTTTCTTGATGAAACAGTTCATGTCAACGCTGCCCACATCGCTGATTCATGCGGCACGTATTGATGCATGCAGTGAGTTCGGCATCTTCTGGAAAGTGATTCTGCCGATGGCGAAGCCAGGGATCGCGGTGCTGGCGATTTTCACGTTTGTAGCTTCGTGGAATGAATTCTTCTGGCCATTCCTGATCACTAACTCCAACGAGATGCGCACCGTTCAGGTGGGGCTGGCTTCGTTCGTATTTGCCGAATCAACGGATTTCGGCGCAATGATGGCAGGGGCAACAATTGGTGCGCTGCCGATGATCATTCTGTTTTTCTCACTGCAACGTTATTTCCTACAGGGCATTACGATCGGTGCGGTAAAAGGTTAAGGTGAACTGTTAGTTCAGGACAAGCGACAACGTAAAGGGGGATCTACCTATGGCACGCGTGGAGTTTCGCCAAGTGCGCAAAGAATTCAAAGACGATCATAAAGGAACGTTCACGGCTGTGGCCGGCTCGGACTTTGTTATAGAGGATAAGGAATTCGTGGTTTTTGTGGGTCCTTCGGGCTGTGGCAAGACGACATCACTGCGGATGATTGCGGGACTGGAAAAACAGACGAGTGGCGACATTGTCATCGGGGAACGGGTCGTGAACGACCTGCATCCGAAGGATCGCGATATCGCGATGGTATTTCAGGATTATGCACTTTATCCGCATATGACGATACGTGAAAATCTGTCCTTTGGTCTGAAAAATCTCAAGAAACCAAAATCCTATATTGATGAACAGGTACAGAATGCTGCCGCCATTCTGGGGCTGGAGGCGATGCTGGAGCGCAAACCGCGCGAGCTGTCCGGTGGTCAGCGCCAGCGTGTGGCGGTAGGACGTGCGATCGTCCGTGATCCGCAGGTGTTTCTGTTCGATGAGCCGCTCTCCAATCTGGATGCAAAGCTGCGGGTGCAGATGCGGGTGGAATTGGGCGAACTGCATAAGCGGCTCGGCGCCACAATTGTATACGTCACGCATGATCAGGTGGAGGCCATGACACTTGGGGAGCGAATCGTGGTCATGAATCATGGAGATATCCAGCAGGTGGCTTCACCGAAAGAATTGTATGCGAGTCCGCGTAATATGTTTGTTGCCGGATTTATTGGTTCCCCGGCAATGAATTTCATTGATGCCCGGATTGAAGGCACGCAGGTTGTTGTGGACGGAGCATCATTCACCTTGCCAGAAGATGTACTCGCTCGTCTTCAGAGCTATCAAGGCAAACCGGTGATTATGGGTCTGCGTCCAGAGCATATTTTTGGTGACGATGTCGCTCCGAATATCCCGACAGATCATACGCTGCAGGCGCGGGTTCAGGTTGTAGAGCATCTGGGCTCCGAGAATCTAGTGTATTTCCATTCGGGTGCCCGTACCGTTACGGCCAAGGTTCACCCGGAAACACATGCTTATGTAGGAATGGACAAAAATTTTGTACTGGACCTGCGTAAGGCACACTTTTTTGACCCAGAGACGGAACTGGCGATTGGACGGGAATAAGAAACGAGCTGCAAGAAAGGGAGTGTGGGGATGCGTAAGCTGAGTGAAGTGTTGGTCAAGTCGGGGGCGGAAATCTATCGGGATATTATTCCGGTGGCCCTGTACAGTGTTGTCAGCTCCATCGTGCTGGTACCCATTCTGATGTTTGCTCCGCTGCCAATCGCGGTGCTGCTTTTGGCCGTGATTTATATGCCAATCCTGTTCGGTGTCAGTTATGCCGTGCATCACAGGCTGGAACGCAAGGAACGCCGCAATGGTCTTAAGGATATCTGGAACGGAACGATGAAGGGATTCATCCCGGGAGGGGCAGTAGGTGTGCTTTTCGCCGTGCTTGGCTTCATTCTCTGGTCAACCTGGTGGTATTACGGCGGACAGGGCGGGATTACAGGCACAGCGGTGAGCATGTTCCAAACGTTCTTCGTCCTCATGGCGCTGATGTCGCAATTCTATACCTGGCAGCTTGTTTTGCAAAAAAACATGGGCATCATTCAGGCGATGGGGGAAAGTGTGAAGCTATTCTTCCGTCATCCGGGGTACACGATGGGAGCCTGTTTTCAGGCGCTGTGTCTGACGGCTTTGCTAATGCTGACGGTTGTTGGCTTCGGAGCGCTGTTCGCGGGCATGTTTGCCATCTATCAGCATAAGGTCGCCCTTAATGTGCTTGAACCTGAAGAGGAACCTGTCACATCTGGCGGCAATGACCACCAACATACGGGGTGGATAAGCCAGGGGAATGTGTGATGGGTGTAAAAACTGGAGTTGATCTTTTATCCAGCGGGTTATCCCACCCATGGTTAACGGATGCGCGTATTGGCCTGATGACGAACCCCACAGGTATTACGGCCGACTTTGTCTCTACGGTGGATGTTTGTGCCGGGTTGGCAGATGCCAAACTTACAGCGCTTTATGCGTGTGAGCACGGGCTGGATGGTGAGCTTCAAGCTGGTGTTCGATTCGGGGATACGGTGCACCCGCGTCTGGGCATCCCTGTGTTCAGCCTTTATGGGGAACACAAGAAGCCTACGCCTGCGATGCTGGCTGAGGTGGATACGGTGCTGTTTGATATTCAGGATGTGGGCGTTCGTTATTACACGTATGCATCCACTCTGTTCCACATGATGGAGGCCTGTGCCGAAGCAGGCAAACGCTTGTTGGTGCTGGACCGACCCAATCCGCTGGGCGGGGATGCGGTAGAAGGCGGCCTGCTAAGCGCGGGGTATGAATCACTCGTTGGCGCTTGGCGTGTTCCTGTCCGCACCGGACTGACGGTCGGTGAATTGGCTCTGTTGGTCAACAGTGAGATGGAGGTGCCCTGCGAACTGGATGTGATAGCAATGGAAGGGTGGCGGCGCTCCATGGAGTTTACGAATTGTGAGCTTCCTTGGATGCTGCCCTCTCCCAATATGCCCACGCTGGACAGTGTGCGGGTGTATGCGGGTACTTGCCTGTTCGAAGGCACCAATGTATCAGAGGGCAGGGGCACGACTCGCCCATTTGAGTGGATTGGATCCCCCTGGATTGAGGGTGAACGACTGGCGGAACGCTTTCGGGAACACAAATTGGAGGGTGTACATGTGCATCCGGTCTACATGTCGCCAACCTTCTCCAAACATGCAGGTGAGCTGTGCGGAGGTGTGAGGATTTTCGTGACGGATAGCAGGGCACTCCGGGCGGTAGATACAGGTCTGGTGCTTTTGCATGAACTGGCATCGCTCTATCCGGAGCAATTTCGCTGGTTGGAGCCGCCACAGCCGGGTTCCCGTTATTTTATTGATCTGTTGACCGGAGGCAGGAAAGTCAGGGATGTCATTCATGACCGTGAAGAGTTAGTACGCTTGATGGAAGCATGGAATGCAGAGGCAAAGGAATGGAAGGAACGGCGTAAGCCGTTTTTGCTATACCCATAAAGTATGGAATTCATCAATAGAATGTCGCGTAATGTACGGATGATGTTTGTCATGGGGAGGAGGCATGGAATGAGTGAGCCAAAAGAGATATACCCGGTGAAGCTGAAACAGATGACCCTGCGTGAGAAAATTGGACAAATGCTGCTTTGTGGATTTCATGGCACTGAGGCTGCCGGTGATGTGGATGCTTTTCTGCGAAAGTATCCCATTGGCGGCGTAATCTATTTTGCGCGCAACGTCGAGTCGCCGGAGCAGGTAGAGCGGTTATCGTCGGGGCTGCAACGGATTGCTGTCGATAGCGGTAATGTGCCGCTCTGGATATCCATTGATCAGGAAGGCGGCATGGTGGCCCGGATTACCGAAGGGATCACCCTGATGCCGGGACAGATGGCGATTGCGGCAGCAGGTTCCATCGAGGATGCATACCAGGCAGCCTATATCAGTGGGGTGGAGCTTAGATCGATGGGAATTAACATGAACTTTGCTCCGGTTCTTGATGTAAATAATAACGCCGCCAATCCGGTAATTGGTGTGCGTTCATTTGGGGAATCACCGCAGTCCGTGGCAGCGTATGGGGCCAGGAGCATTGCGGGAGTCCAAGATGCTGGCATTTCTGCGACAGCCAAACATTTCCCGGGACACGGGGATACGGATACCGATTCGCATCTGGATCTCCCGGTCATCACCCATGATCGGGAACGGGTAGACCGTGTGGAGCTGATTCCGTTCCGGGCTGCCATAGCGGCAGGTGTTGATGCAATGATGTCGGCACATATTTATTTTCCGGCTCTGGAACCGGAGCGTCTGCCTGTGACACTATCGCGAGCCGTGTTAAGCGGATTGCTTCGTCAGGAACTGGGATATGACGGCATGATTGTAACGGATTGTATGGAGATGGACGCGATTTCCGCCAACTATGGTACTGTCGATGCAGCTGTGATGGCGGT
The DNA here is from genome assembly GCF_900101205.1 of Paenibacillus sp. OK060. NCBI lineage: Bacteria > Bacillati > Bacillota > Bacilli > Caryophanales > Paenibacillaceae > Paenibacillus > Paenibacillus sp. OK060. Next base: position 375,944 of record NZ_FNFR01000006.1, on the reverse strand, counting down.
AGAGGCCGGCGCAGATCTGGTGTTGATCAGCCACACAGCTCAACTTCAAGCAGGGGCGTTTGAAGCGCTGCTGGCAGCCGTGCAGAGCGGGCGAATCAGCGAGGCCCGCATTGACGAATCTGTAACTCGGTTGCTGAAGTACAAGGCCAAACGAGGCCTGCTGGAGAAGGGAATAGGCACAGGTAATGATGAAGTACACGGTTCGGTGTCGACTTCACTCTCCGCTGAGGCATCAACTGATCCAGCTTCATCGAAGCTCCAAGAGCGCAACCACCCATTACACCTAGAGGTGGCTCGACGAATCAGTGAGAACAGCATCACGCTGGTGCGTGACCAACTGAACATGCTGCCTTTGAAGCCGGAACGTACACTGGTCATAACGGTTGCTACATCTGTGACAACGATTGCCGACGAACAGCTGACTCAGGCGGTTACTCTAGGTTCGACTTTGTCGCACTACGGTCTGGATGTGGTCGAAATAACAGTCACACCAGAGGAGGTTGCCATTCGTTCTGCCCGTCTGCTTCAAGCTGCCGAAGAGGACGACGTTCGCCAGATTGTGGTGGGGACGTATAATGCAGGCAGTGCCTCTGGTGATCCGCAGTGCAGGTTGATCGGCTGGCTGCAGCAATTGGGCAAACCGCTCGCTGTTGTGGCGCTCCGCAGTCCCTATGATTTGCTTGCAATCCCGGAGGTTCAGGTGTATGTGGCAGCTTACGAGAGTAGGCCGCTTGCCATGGATAGCGCCGCTCGGGCGCTGATGGGGCATATTCCTTTTGCCGGGAAACTTCCTGTATCCATTAAGTAGACAGGCGTTAAATGACGAACGAAGCGAAAGTTTGATTCGGAATATGAAGACCAATATAGCAGAAGGGACGATCCTATAATGGACCGTCCCTTCTGCTATATCTAATGGATAATTACAAAATTATTGCAGATTCAGTGCCTGAGCTGTCTTAGCCTCGACTTTATCCATAAGCGAAGTCATATCCATGCCCGCATGATTGCCGAGCAGAATAATGGTAACATCATCTGTTAAATTGCGTGAGAACGCTGTGGAAAAACCACCGCCGCTACCGTTATGGAACACGGTACGATTCTGATCGCTTTCCTTAAGAATCCAGGCGTAGCCATAATTTTTATCCGAATACGGCTCATACATCTGTTCAATCATATCCTGGCTTAGAATTTTGTCCGTGTACAGTGCCCGATCCCACTTCAGCAAATCATCCACCGTGGAGTAGATCGTCCCTGAACCTGATTGTGAAACATAATAAGGGGCAGGTACCCACTGCTTATTCTCCGAAACAAACCCGCTGGTCGTATGGACCTTGCGTGAAGCTTCTCCGGAGTTCTTCATGCCGAGTGGCTTCAGAATGGTCTGTTCTACATAATCGGCATAACTCATGCCAGATACCTGTTCAATAACATAGGCCAGCAGAACATAACCACTGTTACTGTATAAATAGGCACTACCCGGTTCGAATTTTAATGTTTTGTGCCGGATTTCCTCTACCGTTTCTTCCAATGAAGTGTCTTCACCCCGGCCAAAGGCGGATGGAATACCTGAAGTTTGGGATAACAGCATATGGAGCGTGATCTGATCTCCCTTTGGTATACCGGAGATGTACTTGGATATTGGATCTTGTACATCGAGCTTCCCTTTTTCCACCAAGCTGAGAATGGAGGCTGCGGTGAAGGATTTGCTCAGAGAGGCAATTCTGGTCTTCTGATCTGGACGATTCAGCGTCTGTTCATCCGCTAGTCCGTAGCCTTGGCGAAGCAGCACTTCGCCATTGCGGGCAATCAGAGCCATGCCTGGAAAATCAATTTCGCGCAAATAGCTGTCTACACTAGCGACTTGACTACTTAATAGGCTCACTTTGTCCGTCTGGATATTAACACTCATCTGCCCTGAGGCTGTACGTTGCACTTTAATATCTGCCTTGAGAGCATTGGCAAGCGCGCGGACAGGTAACATCAGGGTGCCGTTAATGGTGCGGGATTGCACACCGGAGGACAGGCGAACGTGATTAACTTGAATGAAGTCACTGCCAGCTTGGTGAACGAGCTTGTCTCGACCAACGGTAATCGTAGCCGTTTTGGTACGAGCTTCCCACTTCAAGGTGCCATTTACAGAGGTAACCACATCTCGCAATGGAACATACGTTGTACCTTTGTATACAAGGGGTGCATTTTTCCACGATTGCTCTTGACCATTCACTTCAATGTGAACTGTTTGCGTCTCTTGTGCCGCGGATGCCGTGAAACTGGCTTGTCCCATAATAGGGCCTGCACAAAGGATGAGGGCTAACAGAATACGTAACATGGATGAATATAATCTGGTAACAGGTTGTTGCACATGTGACTTGCGTAAGATTCGAATCCTCTCCTTCCAATCGTTTCATGGATAACCAGCTTATGAGATATTGTAAACGATCTCGCAGAGAGGGTCAAAACGAGGCGTGAGCATCATTTTCTATTTCCCTAACAAAAATAATGCAATTTCGATTCATTTTAGTATCCATACATAATATTTTTACTACGTTTGTCCGATAAAAAAGGGGTGAAGATGATGATGGGGGATATTTAAATGAAGAAAAGGATTCGCAATTGGTTTACATTAACGGTTAAGAAACGTCTGATCGCTTCGTTGCTCTTGTTCTTGATTGTACCGAGCATTAGCGTGGGATGGTTGTCTTATTTAAAAGCAGCAGACCAGGTCAGGGAAGAAATCATTCTTTCTGCACAGGCCAAAACGGAAATGCTCAGTCTGCAGATTACTCAAATGCTGGATATGGAGAAGGATAACGCAGCGCAGTTTGCAGCGGGTATTACTTCAACAGATATTATCAATAAATCACCAGCTGTTCAGAGACAAATGGATCGTATGTCCAAAGCTCACAAAGAATTGGGTGTAATAACAGCAGGTGCTGAAGATGGCAGCTGGATGAAATCCCCTGACCCCGGACAACAAATCTACGATCCACGGGAACGCAGCTGGTATACGATGGGTATGTCACAGGATGAACCAATTATCTCGGACACGTTCCAGTCGGTAACCACGGGTGAATGGGTTGTCACCGCAGCTGCCAAGCTGGCCGATGGTAAAGGGGTAATTGGAGCCAATGTAAGTCTCAATTATTTGAAAGATTCCGTTGATAAGATACATATTGGTGAAAAGGGAAAACTGTATATGCTTGATAACGGCGGGAAGTTCCTGTTCCATTACAATATCGAATCCGGTGTGCAGTCCAATGAGAGCTACATTAATGAGATGTATAAAAAAGATCAAGGAACTGTAAAGTACACGTATGATGGACAAGAATTGGAAGCCGTATTCTATACGAATCCAGAAACAGGCTGGAAAATTGTCGGTGAGATGGTTCCTTCTGAAGCAGCAGATGCGGTAAGACCGATCTTGATTCGTGCCTACACTCTGGTAGGGACCTCGTTGATCATTGGTATTATTCTGCTTGTGTTCATTATTCGCAGTATTCACCGTCCATTGTTGCAACTAACGCAAGCAGCATCCAAAGTAAGCGCGGGTGATCTGACAGTTCGTGTAGGTTTACAGCGCCGTGACGAGTTTGGACAACTCGGGGCAAGCTTCGATACCATGACCTCTTCACTACGTAATGTTCTGGGCGAAGTACATGATACATCGAGCCAGCTAGCAGCATCCTCTGAGGAGCTGATGGCGAGTTCTGAACAGACATCCAGAGCAACGGAACAGGTTGCCGAATTGATGCAGGATGCAGCGTCAGGAACGAACAAACAAAACGCCAGCCTTGCTGCAACGGGCCAACTCGTCGGTGAAATGTCTATAGGTGTCAAAGAAATCTCATCGAGTGCTGAAGACACGGCTCGTATAGCTGTAGAAGCATCTACTAACTCCGAAGCGGGTATGGTTACGGTGGAAGAGGCGGTTGCTCATATTCAGAAGGTGAATAATGAGAGTGAGGCCATGGCTGCTGTCATTCAGGATCTTCGAGCGAAAAATGAAGAGATTGTTGAGATTGTGGCCGAGATTACCAACATCGCCAAACAGACCAATATCCTTGCCTTGAATGCATCGATTGAAGCTTCAAGAGCAGGTGAACAAGGTCGAGGCTTTGCTGTCGTGGCTAATGAAGTAAAATCGCTAGCCAACAATTCGGGCAGTGCTGCCGAACGTATTAATGAACTTATGCGGGAGATGCAAGAGAAAACGAATGCAGTACAGTCTACCTTTGCCCGTACAGGAGAAGGCATGATTAAAGGTACGCAAATGATTACGGAGGCGGGAGAGGCCTTCAAAAATATCCGTAGTGCCGTGCAGTTAGTTGCTGCACAAGCTGGAGAAGTGTCGACAGCTTCCCGTCAGATTGATGGAGGCATGAGTTATGTGTCCAAGGAAGTGAATGACACCATTGAATTATCCAATCAAATTGCCTCAGGAACCGAAGATGGTTCAGCTGCTGCGCAGGAGCAGCTGGCTACGATGGAAGAGGTTGCAGCTTCTTCTGCGGCATTGTCTCGCATGGCTGAAGATCTGCAAAGCCTGATTGAGAAATTCAAGTTATAGTTCAATAGCATTTCTCGAAGGAGACTGTGAGGGTAAAACCCTTCAGTCTTTTTCTCGTTGGTGATCATCGTTAATCAATGGTTTATGAACGCTCGGAACGGATCTGTTCTGTAAAAGTGAATCTGTCTCTCCCTGAATGTCTTATCCTGTGGTATATTTCTAAATTAAAAGTAATCCGCAAGATGTGGATGACATGGAGAGGGGATGAACCGGATTTGGATAAATCCATACCACTGACATCCGGGCCCGCAAATACCGAAGAGGTGTTGGATGATGCTTCATTTATGCAAGGGGTTAAGGACTGTATCCCAACACTGCTTGGATATTTAAGTATTGGGTTTGCAGCAGGTGTCATTGAAATGACGGCAGGCTTAAGTTTGGCGGAAACGGCTCTGCTCAGTCTGATTGTATACGCTGGATCGGCTCAGTTTATTGCCGCAGGCATGCTTGCCTCGAGTGGTTCAGCGACTGCTATCATTTTCACCATATTCTTCGTGAATCTTCGCCATCTGCTGCTGAGTGCAGCCGTATCACCGTACTTTCGTCATCTGACGCCGCTTAAAAATATGTGGATCGGCTCGCTGCTTACCGACGAGTCCTTTGGCGTGGCGATGACGCGAGCGATTGGCCGGAAAACGTTGAGTGAGCGCTGGATGCACGGTCTGAACATTACAGCATACCTGAATTGGTTTGTGGCGAATATGGCGGGGGCTTACTTTGGACGCTGGATAACCAATCCCGAGCGGCTTGGACTTGATTTTGCCCTGCCTGCAATGTTTATAGGTCTGGTAGTGCTTCAGCTGATGCAGCGCAAAAATAAAAAATTACACATCAATGTGGCGATCATCGCCGTTGTCTGTGTAATCTTCGCCAGCATGGCTTCACTTGGCAGCATGAGTGTCATTGTGGCTGCGGTCATTGCGGCAACGATGGGAGTAGTGATGGAACGATGGAAGTAAGATGGGATGTATTCTGGATTATAATGGGTTCGGCTTTGTTAACGTTCATCCCGCGCGTATTGCCGCTCATGCTGTTCAGTAAAATACAGATTCCGATGTGGCTGTTACGCTGGCTTGAATATGTACCCGTGGCGGTCATGGCGGCACTGATTGGTCAGGAACTGTTTATGGCGGACAACCAGTTGTTGCCGATTACACATAATCCAGCTTTGTGGGCAGCACTGCCTACGATTGCTGTAGCCATCTGGACACGAAGTCTGCTCGGAACCGTACTTGTCGGTATTGTTGCAATGATGATTTTGCGGTACTTGATGGGATAATATACGGGGCCTTTATTGGATCAGGTAAATCCTTCGCTCTAACGGTTAATAATGTTCTATAGGATCGTAATAGAGCGAAGGGAGCTAAATCCATGAGCAACTCGAAGCACAGAATATTGATTACGGGAGCAGCGGGAGTCATTGGTCGCAGCCTGCTGGAGGGGCTGAGGGAAAAGGGCAAGTATGACATCGTGGCTGCCGATCTTCATGATGATCCTCAAGCAGGCATTGTAGCGATGGATGTGACCGACGGAGAACGACTGAAAGAGCTGATGCAGGGTGTTCAGACGGTGCTGCATATTGCATGGGCCAAGGATGAAGAAGACTTTCTGGGCAAAGTCCTGCCAATCAACGTTACAGGGGCCTACCATGTGTATGAAGCTGCACGGTTGAACGGTGTACAGCGGGTTATTTTTGCGAGTTCAAATCATGCGACAGGATTTTATCCAACAGGTGAGGATATCGAAGTGGATGATCCATATCGTCCAGATAGTTTCTATGGGCTCAGTAAATGTTATATAGAGCTGCTTGGCAGATATTACGTGGATAAATATGATTTGTCGTCATTCAATATTCGAATTGGCAACTTCTCGGGCGATGCACATCCGCATTCTGAGCGTTCCGCACACATTTGGATATCACCAAGAGATATGGTACAGCTTGCCGAATGCTGCATTGAGGCGGATTCGAGCATGAAATACGTTAATCTATATGGAACTTCAGCGAATACGGACAATTATTATGATATTGGATATCTGGAACAGATGATTGGGTACCGCCCGGAGGACGATGCAGCAGAGCTATGGGAAGAAGCGAAACGTAAGGGAACGCCGGATAAGCAGGATGAGACGGAATATCAGGGCGGAGGATATGTCGCGAAGGACCCGAAATCCTGAAATCCTGAAATCTTAAAGACCTGCAATGTCTCAAGACGTGGAGAACTACGGGTGACTTTGTAGGAAGTACAATGCGGAGAGTTAACTGAAAAGTACCGTTCTGAAAACGCTATTTTCTATTGCGTCCGAAAGGGATAAAATGGAGACTGCAGGGTTGAGGTTTTCATTTTACATACAGGAAGGAACGGTTTTGATTATGAGTACACATTCATCCGTTATACTTTTTCAGGGAGATTCCATTACAGACGGCGGAAGATCGCGCAATGACGATCCGAATCATTTTCTCGGGCATGGCTATGCTTATCTGATCTCAAGCAAACTGGGTGTGGAACTGGCAGCCAAACAGCCAACGTTCTACAACAGAGGGATTAGCGGGGACCGCGCTTCTGATCTTTATGCACGTTGGAACGAGGATACTTTTAGTTTGAAGCCGGATCTGATTAGCATTCTAATTGGTGTTAATGATGCATGGCGTACCATGAATGGCGAACCTAGTGGAGTGACGGATCGTCTTGGACGTGCATATCGTCATTTGCTGGAGGAAACACGGGAAGTAATGCCGAATACCGGGCTGATTTTAATGGAGCCGTTCATTCTTAAAACGGGAGCTACAGTGGAGCTTTGGGATACTTGGCAGGCGCGTATCGGGCAGTATCAAAATCTGGTCCGTGAACTCGCAAGTGAGTTCGGGGCGGTCTGGGTACCTTTGCAGCAAACGTTCAACGATGCTCTCGAACAAGCTGACGCAGCCTACTGGTTATGGGATGGTGTGCATCCAACCGCAGCGGGTCATGAGCTGATTGCCCGTCAATGGCTGTCCGTTGTACAGAATTCTCCACTTGCGATTGGTTAATAGAATTAGAAATATCCAGTTTGAGCTAAAAAGCTGAATGCAACGAGGAACCCTGAGGGGTTCTTCGTTTTTTTATATTGGGACAGGAATTCTGTGGTTAATTTGGTTGGATATGATGGATAACTCTTCAAATGTACAGCATTATCCGGTAAAATGAAATCGGTTACATATAATGAAGGTTTCGTATTCCATATAGATTAGGGTGAATTCAATGGAAAACACCAATCAAAGTAAAGTCAGCTCCATCTGCATCCCGGATTCTACGGTCATTCAGCAGGCAGTACATCGGATGGTACGAGACAGAAATAGGAGTCAGCAGCTTCTGCTTGCTTCAGCAGCACCCTCAATCTGCTCTATCAATGCCATTGGAAAGGCATTATTGCAACCAGAGCTAGCTTCTTTTTACACAGATCTGAGCAGCTATGGGGAACGTGCTCTGAACGAAAGCTTGCCTTCGCTGTCATTCGGTCTTTATCGGAAGTTTGGGGATATAGGGGAACGAAAGTTGTATGAGGATGCGTACTTTGAACGCAGGGGACGTCTGGCGGCAATAGCGCTGCTTGCAGTGGATTCGAATGCGCCGAGATGGATAGAGACATTGGAAGATATGTTGTGGGATGTGTGTGGTGAGTATACATGGTGTTTGCCTGCACATTTGGGTTCGGGGGGAGTGGAACAGGTCAACGGTAATATTGATCTGTTTGCCGCGGAGACGGTACATATGCTGGCCGAAATCGTGACGATTCACGCGGATCGATTGGACGCACGTATCATCCAGCGGATTAGGGCTGAGGCCGAGCGGCGCATCTTCACACCGCTCTATCGGGAACAACGTACCTATCACTGGCAAGATGCAGAGCATAACTGGTCTGCTGTGTGCAGCGGATGCTGTGGCATGGCTGGACTATTACTGCTGGAGGAAGAAGCGATTCTGACGGAATCGGTTGGTCAGGCGATTCGATCCATGCAGGCATTTCTGAGTGGATATGGCATGGATGGTGGCTGTGCAGAAGGCATTGGTTACTGGGTGTATGGGTTCGGCTATTTCGTCTATTATGCCGACATGCTACGCGAATACAGTAAAGGTGAGTTGGATCTGCTGAATGGTTCAAAGATAGCGGCGATAGCAGCCTTCCCACTGCGGGTTCATCTGTCGGGGGGAACCTTCGTGAATTATTCGGATAGTGCGGAGCAGCAAGAGATTCCTTCGGGCTTGCTCTCACTTCTGGCATCTCGTTTCGGTATACAGATCGATCTGCCGTTTCATATTCCTTTGTTTACCGATGATCCCTGTCATCGTTGGGCTCACCTGCTGCGCAACGTGATGTGGAGCAGTCCGGCAATGTACCTGCAAGAAAAGGGGGCTGTTCCGGCGGAACGAGTGATCATTTTGGAAGATTTGGGCTGGATGATTGCGAAGGGAGCACTTGATTCTCCAAGCGCTGAACTTACCGGAGATAAACCTCTCGCTGTTGCTTTTTCCGTCAAGGCCGGGCATAACGATGAACCCCATAACCATAATGATCTGGGGCAATTTATGATTCATTGTGGTGGCGAAAACATTCTTTGTGATCCGGGAGCAGGGCTGTATACACAAGCCTACTTTGCTCCGGGCAGAGAGCGATTGTTCCACATTAGTTCGGCCGGGCATAGCGTGCCGCGGATTGAGGGGAAGGAGCAGAGCTCAGGGCGCGAGGCGCAAGCACAGATTCTTGAGGCGACGGTTTCGGACGATGACCGTACACTGGATACCTGCTTGGAACTGACAGCAGCTTATCCTGAAGCAACTTCGCTCGCTCGTTATACACGCCAGCTGCATTGGAGCGGTTCTGCTAATGATGCCGGGAGCGTAGCAGAACTGCGTCTGAAGGATCGATTTCAATGGAAAAACAGAGCGGCGTCTTCATCAAGCACGTTAAATTCGGTGGGCGAATTGAATCGGTCGAATGTGACGGAGCGGTTTATGAGCAGAAAGGTACCTGAGATCGTACATGAGGGGCAGATTCAATGGCATGGCGAACGAGCAACGGTCTGTATGACGTATGATGCAAACCAATGGCAGGCTGACATAGAGATCATTAATACGGTTGATCATGACAATGTGCCAGTTACATTCTATCGGACATCACTTGAATGGCGAGAGCAGTCGGATAACTCCAGTGCGGGAAGTGATGAAACCGATCTGCTGGAGACGATGTGTGAGCTGAAATTCACGATTGAACCAAAGTGAAAGATGGAGGTGAGCATACGTGAGTAAGTATACAGCCGCATCAATGTATCCATGGAGAGATGCTCTCGAAAATTATCGTACACTGGCGGAAAAGGCGGGGCCTGCCCCATCAGATGGTTGGAATCAGGCTCGCAAATTGGCCCTTGTGGAGAGTGTTGTTCGGGCTTATACACCTTACCAGGACAGTAGTGGCGCCATTATTGATCCGTTCTCGGAGGCCGAGCGATATTATTCCACACCAGCATATGCAATGGCTGCATCGGTTCTTGTTCAAGCGGGACATATGGACCTGCTTGCTTCGGCCGCATCGGCCCTGTCACACAGTATAGATGTTGTTGTGAAGGGTTGTGCACCGGATCATCACCCGGACTTTTTCCCTGTGTTGATGATGAGAGCTTACATCCTGTTGAAGCCGCATATGCCTGAGCAAGCAAAGGTCTGGGCAGAGGCTCTTAAGAAGATACAGCCAGAACAAGATTATGTTTTTACAATGAGAAAAATGAACAATCCCAATCGCATGATTAACTGGAACGCCATCATGATCTCGGGAGAATATCTGCGCTTGAGGGAACATCTCGCCAGTGAGGGTACGGATTGGATGGACCGTTATCTGAATCTGTATCATCTGCCACGATTTACGGCGCTTGGACTATATCAGGACGGGCCGCTGGATCGACCCAATTGTCCATTTTCCTATGATATTGCAACGCGCCATCATCTGGATGTCATGCTTGAAGCGGGTTATGAGGGGGCCTGCGCTGGTGAGTTAAAGGAACAATTACGTCATGGTGCATTCAGTACACTGCTTACACTGTCACCGCTGGGGGAGATTCCTCCGCGTGGACGCAGCTCCCAACATCAATGGAATGAAGCGGCTGCAGCCTACGTATGTTCTGTCCATGCAACACAGGCTTTACAGACTGGAGATCGGGTGATGGCTGGAGCGTTCGCTCGTGCGGCCAATCGGTGTTTCGAAGCGGTGGAGCGTTGGAAGATGGATGATGGGCGTCTGAAAATTGTTCGGAACGAGTATGCGCCTGATGCACGTCATGGCTACGAAATCTATACGAATCATACGGGTTATAATCTGTGGACGGCAGCAGCGCTGGCCCATGCCTGCCTTAGCGATCCTGGTGAAGATGTAACGGAAATATACCTTCCTTCCGAGTTAGGCAACCGGGTGTTGCAGACCGATGGATGGTTTGAAACGATCATTGCCTCGGTACCAGGTCAACAAATGATTCTGCATACAGCTATGAATGATCCATACACGGTTCCCGGTCTCGTGCGTATACAACAGGCGGGATTGTCAGGGCTGATCGGTCCATCCGCTGCTGGACATGCGCAATCTGGATTCACAGAGTTTGCGGAAGGGGAAGTTAGTCCGCTGAGCTATTGTCCTGTCTGGAAGACGGCAGATGGGAACTGGCACAGTCTTGCCGAGGGCATTCCGTCAGGTGCTGATTATGACCGGGATGCCGGGATTAATCCTGCCGATGGCGGAGGTTCGATTTTGCTTGAAACGGTAGATCGAGAGGTCCGAGATGATTCAGCCTCCCCAGAGGAAGATGACGGGAAGCATCAGGAACAGGCCAATGCATTTACAGTGACATGGCTCGGCCCACTAATCGGACTCGATTCACTACGCACCCGTTATGTACAGCAGGCTGATTTACTTACTGTGACATATGAATTCGACGGTGAGCTTGAGGCTGTCGGAGCACTCATTCCATTGATGTTCAGTGACGGGCGCGAGCAGGCTGTCATCACTCATTCCAAGCAGGCTGTGCGCAGCGAGTACCGGGGAGCTTATGTGGAATCCACTGTGCTGGATGAAGGAGCCATCATTCAGCTCAAACCACAGCCGGTGGCATCACGCAATGGGCTGCTGAAGGAAGCACGAATGGAAGTGAGCGGTGGACGAAGTATAACGTTTACGATCAGATTGGGTGTAGTGACATGAGCCTTTTCCGATATCTATATTAGGTCAGATGCGTGGGCATGGATTCTTAATTGGAGATATATCGCAATGATATTGGGGAAGAGCTACGGAAGGTGTGTTGTGTTAGAGCTGGATGTAATCCAAAAAAGTTAGGGTATCGATTAGAGGAGGGATAGATTTATGAATACATCAACATCAGTAAAATGGCTGGAGGAAGCATGGCGGCAAGGAGCGGCCAAAACGATTCGCAACGCGAAGCGCATCAAGGATACATTTCCGCACACTGCCCCGCAGGGCATATATGACCGGAATGATCCCGAATGGTGGACCGCCGGCTTCTGGCCGGGGCTGTTATGGCTTGTCTATGGCGAGTCGCCGGAAAACGAAGCTTTCGCTCCGTTATCCCGCATTGCCGAAAGTTGTGAGCGGCAATTGGAAGGTTGTCTGCGTGATCCCGAATCGGTGGATCACGATCTCGGGTTCATCTGGCTGCTTAGTGGCGTAGCCAACTACCGCCAGACCGGCAGCGCAGATGGCCGGCGGTGGGGAATGCTCGCCGCCAATCTGCTCGCTGCCCGATTTAACGTGCGCGGTGAATTCATCCGTGCCTGGAACTTCAGCTCGTCAACCATGGATACGCGCGGCGTAGCCATCATTGACAGCATGATGAACCTGCCGCTGCTCTACTGGGCATCCGAGCAGAGCGGCGACCCGCGCTTCCGCTGCCTGGCGGAAGCGCATGCGGACACCGTGGCGCGCGAATTCGTCCGCGCTGACGGGTCCATCTGCCACGTGGTGGAGTTCAATCCACTCACGGGGCAGAAGCTGCAGGAGCATGGCGGGCAGGGCCATGCGCCAGGTTCCGCCTGGGCGCGGGGTACCGCCTGGGCGTTGCACGGGTTTGCGCTGTCTTTCCGGTATACGGGCGAAGCCCGCTATCTGGAGACAGCGGAGCGGGCGGCCGATTTCTTCCTCGCCATGCTTGGCGAAGAGATCGTGCCGGTGTGGGATTTCCGCGCACCTGCCGAGCATCAGGTGGCGTGGGACTCGTCCGCTTCGGCGATTGCCGCAAGCGGCCTGTTGGAGCTGGCGAAGCTGTCGCCGCGCGGCGAGGAATATGCAGCCGCGGCAGATCGTATCCTCCGCGGGCTGCATGAGAACTACAGCTCCGGTGAGACGGCAGCGGAAGAAGGTCTAATTATGCAGGGCACGGTGCATTATCCAGAGGGTCGTGGCTTGAATGTGCCGATTATATACGGCGATTATTTCTATATGGAGGCGCTGGCGAAGCTGCGTGGCCGCCCGGGTTTATTTTAGAGAAACGAGAATCAGGGAATCAGGAATGTCACACTTCAAGCGGCGAGTATGCGTGAGTTGCATGAGTAGGCGACCCACCATACAGCCGTTCGAGTGTGCCTGCCTCCTAGTGGGAAAGGGTATTCCTGTCTTGGAGGCGGAGCACACCCTTGGTCTCAGACCGATTTATTTTCGATGCCGGGTGTGCGTCTTAAGATGACAAAGTCGGCCGAGGACTGGTCGGGATACCGCTGAGGAATAATTTCATGTACTTTGAATTCGGGATAGTCGAACAGATAGTCAAAAATATTTCGGTCCTGAATGGTGCTAACTCCTGGATTACCGTTTTCTTTCAAACGAGTGTACAACACAACCCACCCTGACGAAGAGTGCAGAATGTCGTAGAGTGTATTGCGAAAATCCGTTTCATCCGTAATATGATAGAGCACATCCAGACACACGGTGAGATCAGCTTGAAGGAAACCGCGGTTAATCCACAGACCTGGTGTATATAACATGAAACTCTTGGAGGTATCGTTAGCAAACTTGGAGGCGCATAGACGCACCGACGAGCCGGCTACATCGACACCTAGATACGTATTATAATTCATATATTGCAGTTGATTGCCATCCCCGCATCCAAATTCAATGACGCTGGAAATACCCTCACGCTGAATCAGTCCATTTACGACCTCTGCCTTGAATTCAGCCAGTACGCCATACGAACCCCTTCCGGATGTCTCGCCTGAGCTATACGTTTGTTCCCAATATCCTTTGTAGTCAAAAGGCTGACTCATGTTTCTCCCCCGATCATATAAATGAATTCAAAATAGTGACTATACATAGGTTATGCGTAATATTTGCAGGTATGAATCATTTGGAAATCGATAGTTCGGATGAATGAATTCCACGAAATCCCCTGAAAATTCCCTGAAAGTCTAAACATCTGGAAAGAACTTGCCGACATTAAACTAAGGAACAAAATGAAAAGAATCGGGGGGAAATGATGTTAAAGCCAAGATTGACCAAGTACATGGTGATGATGCTGGTATTGGTGCTGAGTATTTCCAACGTAGGCTTGGCCGCTGCGGCAGATAAAGAACTGTCCAAAATTGTAGTTTCCAAAAATGAGCTGTCGCTCGAAGTGGGTGATTCCAGTTCGGTTACGGTGACAGGAGTATATACCGACAATACATCGGCTAACGTAACCATCAGTTCTTCCTGGAGTAGCAGTGATACTTCGATAGCGACTGTATATAATGGTGCCATTACTGCCAAAAAGGAAGGTACGGCAACCATTACAACGTCGTATCTGTCTCAGAGTCAAACGGTTCAGGTGAATGTAACCAAAAAGGTTAAAGCCCTTTCCAAAAACGTGCAGTCCCTGGACTTGCGCACAGGGGATAGCAAAGACATTATTTTGACAGCAACTTACAGTGATAATACGACGAATGCAGATGCATCCAAAGTAGCTGAATGGTCATCCGATGACGAGAAAGTGGCAACGGTTGTGAATGGTAAAGTTACTGGACAAAGCGCCGGTACAGCTGTCATCACAGGTAAAGTCGGCAGTCAAAGCGTGACTGTGGATGTTAATGTTGAGGTTGTTAAACGTGTGGATGTGGACAAGAAGCAGGTCAATCTGCTCTTGAACAAAAGCGAAACTGTAAAATTGACAGCCACCTATCCAGATGGCACAACCAAAGATGTAACGGATCTGGCAGAGTGGACGTCAAGTAATGAAAAAGTAGCAGATGTATTAAAAGGTGAAATTACAGGATACTCCGCAGGTTCTGCTAAGATTACAGCCAAATACGGAACGAAATCCGTATCCGTAGATGTGGATGTTGATCTGACAAGCAAACTGAGTGTGGAGAAACAGAGCATTTTCTTCCGTTTGAGCGAGTCCAATAAAACGGCAAATGTAGTATTGACTGCCTCTTACCCGAGCAGTGCTGATGTGAATGTAACGGATCAAGCAACATGGACATCCAGCAACGATAAGGTAGCGACGGTATTTAAGGGACAAGTTACAGCGATTGGTGCGGGTTCTACGACAATCAAAGCAACGTATAGCGGCAAAACAGTGGAAATCACGGTTGACGTTGATACGGCAAGATATCTGGATATTGCGGGAGTCGAAGATAAACTGGCTATGAGCGTTACAGGTGATAACAAAACCAAGAAACTGGTAGCCAATGCAGAATATATTGATGCAAGTACGGAAGACGTAACTTCCAAAGCAACTTGGACATCCAGCAATGCGGATGTTGTATATGTGTCTGGCGGCGAGCTGATCGCCTATAAATCGGGAAATGCAACCATCACTGCGGCATACGGCGGCAAAACCGTTAAATTTACAGTGAATGTAGATGTTCCGGACAAGTATGAAATGGACAAGAAAAAAGGTTCTGTAGCCGTTGGTGGTACATTGTCTGTGAAAGTATTGGCCGTATACGGTGATACATCCAAAGATGTGTCCGAAGATGCGGATTGGAGCAGCAGCAGTGAGAAACTCGCTGAAGTGGACAGCAAAGGTGTCGTGACAGGTATTGCAACAGGTAAAGTAACCATCACAGCCAAAATTGAAGGTAAAACGTTAACTCTGCCTGTTGAAGTAGGTATGGCTAGCGGGCTGGAGGCAGATGTGAACTTTGTGGTGTTGTCCTCCAAGGAAACACAGCAAATCGTACTCACAGCTACGGATGAAGATGGCTTGACCAAGGATGTTTCATCTGATGCAACATGGAAATCAAGCAACTCCCGCGTAGCCGACGTGAAAAAAGGGGTTATCACTGCCAACAGCAGCGGTAAAGCCAATATCACGGCTGAATATGGTTCCAACAAAGTGACCATTCAGGTTGAAGTGGACGTTATTTCACGCATTGAAGCATCCGAACCGGCTCTTTCCCTGAAAACCGGTGATTCCGCTGATCTTAAGGTTACTGCATATCTGAGCGATGGCAGCGAGCGTGATGTCACGGACAAAGCAGAATGGAAAACCAACAGCTACAAAGTAGCTCAAGTAACCAAAGGTAAAGTAAAAGCGACAGGTTCAGGTAAAGCAAAAATTACAGCGAAATACGGCAGCAAGACGGTAACGATTGCAGTCGATGTAGATACACTGAAATATTTGCAAACCGATAAAGTAACCCTGACCATGAAGCCTGGTGACAAAGCAACCCTGGTTGCTACAGCAACGTATGCCGATGGCAGCGAAGCGAACGTATCCAAGCCGGCACTGTGGAAATCTTCCCGTATTGCGACAGCATCGGTGAAAGATGGCATCATTCAGGCCAATGGTAAGGGTAAAGCAACCATTACCGTGACTTATGCAGGTGTGAAAACCAAAGTGACTGTAGTCGTTGAAGCAAAATAATATCTTCAAGTATGAAGGTAAAACAAGTAATTCTATGTGCGGTGATGACAGTTTAAATGCTGGCATCACCGTTTTTTTTATGGGAAAAATACAAACGAACTAACAATATAAAAAAAGAAACGCCCCGGCACTTGTGCATATATCCATATTGGATATAAAAACACATTGTTCCAAGACGTTCCCCGAATCTAAATAATCAATGAATTACATCGTATGAGACAGAACCAGCGCTCCATATGCGAAAGCAATAACGATGAGGATGGCTGGATGCAGCTTGGTCTTGGTCATGACCCAAAGCGCGATCCCTGCAATGATCAGTGTCTGCCAAATGCCGATGGAATTGGTGGATACCTGACCGAATTCCCATGTAAGTAAGATCATAAGTACAGCAATAACCGGTTGTACGAGCAACGTCATCCCTTTCACCTTTGGTGAAGTGCGATGCTTGTTCAGTAAACGAAGCAGCAGAATTAACGCGACAGCCGAAGGTACAACCGTGGCAAAACTGGCGATGAATGCGCCAAACCAGCCAGCTACCTGATAACCGACAAATGCGGCAATTTTGGTCGCGATTGGACCGGGAAGAGCATTGCCGATGGCCAGTACATCACCGAATTGCTCGGTGGTCATCCACTTGTAGTGGTTGACGACTTCCTCCTGCATTAATGGAATGGAGGCAGGGCCGCCCCCGTATCCCAAGATATTGGCTACAAAAAATCCCCAAAACAATTCCCACCATGTCTGAAGCATCGCTTAGGACACCCCCTTGTCGGAATCGCGTTTGGATTTGAAACGCTGGACCACATCCAGATGGAAGACGCCATATCCGAGAAAGACGGCAATCACAATACCGGGGTGAATATCCAGCAGCTGCAGCAGTACAAAGGCAAGGACACCGAACAGGGCGGCAAAGGTTGTACCGAGTCCCTTCCATGCTTTCTTGGCGAATTCGTATGCCATCATGCCGAGCATGACAAAAATGACCGGGCGAACAGCTGCGACCATGCCTGCTACGATTTTCGATTCGCGCAGCGCGTACATGGAACCAAGCAGCGCAATGATGGCGATGCTCGTCGGCAAAATATGGGCCAGGACGGACACAATAGCACCCAGCACGCCCTTCGTTTTATACCCGAGATACGCGGCCATCTTGGTAGCAATGGGACCAGGCAGAGCGTTGGCAATGGCCAAAATCTCGCCAAACTCATCATCGCTCACCCACTTATAGCGGGTAACGGCTTCATAACGGATCAGTGGAATAACCGAGGGGCCGCCGCCATATCCCAAAATTCCGGTTCGTACCATCCCAATGACGAGACCGTTGTAATCTTTCCAACTCATGCTGATTTCCTCCTAGAGTCTCATGCCCATTCGGCTTTTATATCGTTTTAACAACAGCTGTGATTCTACCTTGACGATGCCTGGCATCTTGTAGAGCTTCTCCAGCAGGAACTGCTCCATCTCTTCCATATCTGCAAAAATACCATGCATGTGCAGGGTACTCGGGCCTGTCATATGATAGAGGCTGGTTACTGCGGGTTCTTCGTCCAGTTTCGCGGCCACTTCATCCAGGAATAGCGGTTCTACATCGACATTGAAAAAGGCAGAGACCTGAAGTCCAACTTTGCCCGGATTGATAACCACGGTGAAGCGTTCAATGATTCCCTTTTCGGATAAGGCATTAATGCGGGCCTGAACGGCCACACGGGACAAACCGATCTGTGCACCCAGATCGGTGTAGGATATCCGGCTATTTTGGTGAAGAGCGGCAATGATTTTACGATCGATTGCATCCAGATTGTGCATTTGCGGGATTTCTCCCCCTTTGGAGGAGCGTTTCTCTGACATGATTGACCATCCTTTTTTTTTAACTATATAGAATAAAAAATTATGATAGAATCTACGTACAATTTGTATGCAGCATTCATATTTTAATGACGAATCGTAATTGGAGTCAATATATTTATTGTAAATGTTGAATTTATCCGATTCAAAGCTTTCATTTTGTCATTTTTACCAATCAGAGATGATGAATGGGAGCAGGATGCAGGCATGAATCGAAAAAGAGACTGTTCACGGAGCACATCCGTAAACAGTCTTCTATATAAAGTACAGGTTGAAGTGACTTAATGAACAGTTTTGGGTAGACAAAAGGTAACTACAGTTCCTTCGCCAGGCTCCGAAGATACTACAAGTGTACCTCCGGCTCCACGAGCTCGCTCCTCCATGCTAAATAGACCAACACCGTTACCAGCCGTCGTACTGTTGAACCCTGCGCCTTGGTCCTCGATTCTCACAACGGTTGCCTCTTCCGAATCTTCCACCGTCACATGTGCTTCTGACACATCGGCGTACTTGGCTACATTGGTTAACGCCTCCTGGATAATGCGGTACATGGCGATCTCTCGGTTCATCTCCAGCCGTTTTCGCAGATTACATTCCAGCTCCACTTCAATCCCGTAGTGCCGGGTATAGTTCTCGATATACGTGCGAATGGCCGGAACGACACCAAGGTCATCCAGTACGGAGGGTCTCAGCTCCCATGCCATGCCGCGTACATCCTCCATAATGCCCGTAACTTGTTTTCGCAGTGCTTCCACACCAGATTGAGGTTGGTCCACCAACAGACGATCCATCTGAATAACAAGAGAGAAGAGACTCTGTCCAATGCCGTCATGCAGCTCACGCGAGATGCGACGCCGCTCCTCTTCCTGAATGTTCATGACCTGGGTCATCATCGTCTGTATCTCAGCTTCGACCCGCTTCAACTTGGTTACCTCACTGCGAACAGCCAAATACTGATAGGGCTCACCATCGTTATCGAGAAAAGGCACAATCGTTGTATTCACCCAATAATGGCTGCCATCCCTGGCACGGTTACGAATCTCTCCGTTCCACACTCGTCCGGAAGAGATGGTTTCCCACAGGTTTTTCATAAAATTCTTGCCGTGATAACCCGAATTAATGATCCGATGATCCTGGCCGATCAATTCTTCCCGATTATATTGTGAAATTTCGCAGAACTTGTCGTTTACATACTGGATCTTTCCTTTGCGGTCCGTGAGGGCTACAATGGACGACTCATCCAAGGCAAACTTCAGATCACTGAGCTGATGCAGGGAACCTTTCAGTCTGCTGCGAAATTCAGTATCTGTAATGTGACTGTCGATTTCCTCTAATAACTGACGCACAGGCTGGTCGGCAAATCCGCTAAGTCTGTTTTTACGTGTGCTACTCAAAGTTCAGCAACCCCTTTTTCATCGCAAACTTCACCAGTTCCGGTCTGGTTCGAAGGCCGAGCTTCTCCATCAGATTGCTTTTGTGGGATTCAACCGTTTTGACACTGATCACCAGATGTTCAGCGATTTCCTTGTTGGCGTAACCCTTGGCAATCCAGGACAAAATCTCTTTCTCTCGTTCGGATAACGTGTCATACGGTCCAGCGTTCTCCTGCTTCGCTTTGTCCAGGTATTCACTCATCAGCCGCTTGGTCGCACTCGGGTATAGATAGGCGCTACCTTCTGCTACGGAACGAATAGCGGCAAGCAATTCTTCATGCGGTGCGCTCTTGAGAATATATCCGGATGCTCCCGCGTGGATGGCGCGGAACAGATATTCTTCATCGTCATGCATGGTCAGGATCAAAATGGAGACATCCGGCATCAATTTCTTCAATTCAGCAGTAGCGGTCAGACCGTCTTTGCCTGGCGGCATGCTGAAATCCATTAAGACCACATCCGGCTTCAGTTCTTGTGCCTTGGCAATAGCTTCATCCCCATCGGCCGCGTCTCCAACAATATGTATATCATTCTTTCCGTCGAGCAGGGCGATCAGCCCGGAGCGTACAACTACATGATCGTCGACAACTAATAATTGAATCACATCATTTTCCTCCTGTCCGGTTCCACAGTTCTTTCTTTATCATACCAAAAAAGAAAGCCATTCAGAGGTTAATCTCTGAATGGCTTCGATTCTCTGTAAGTCCGTGTTACTTCCTATAAGGAAATAACAAGACTTCTTAACGTATTACAGACAGCTGTCTTTATCCGTACACTTTTGGCTGCAGCTGTATAGCGACCTGCTCGGTCTGACGGACCATCTCTGGTGAGAACGTGCAGGGTAATCTGCTGCCAAGGAGCAACACGGCGCCAGGAACACTTCCTTGCTGGAACACAGGCACCGCTATGGCACATACCAACCGCTCCGCAAGCATTAACGGGCAACGGCCGGGTGTATGCTCACCGGTGGATTGTGCATCAGATAGAGCGGTGCGTCCAGTTCGAAGCGCTGTGCCAACCAGATCTTGTCCGGGACGCATCTCCATGCGTTTCACACGTTCGTTACTGGCGCCGGATGTATATTTCCAGCGCAGCATCGTGCCGGACAGACAGGCCAGTCCGCAAAAATCGCTGGAGGTACTCAGGCGCAGGCCGTCGATCATCTCCTGAATGCCAGATGGCAGTTCATCATGCATGAGAGGACACTTCCTTTTTTGGAATCATACCGTACGTTACGGTGTAATCAATATCGTTATCCTGTGGTCAGGGAACATCTTAAAATAAGGGTATTTCGCTGTTGTTTCTATTGTAGCCCCTTTCTTCCGTGTTGTAATTCAGGGAAAACCCCTATTTCCGTTCTGCAATTTGCTGATCCTGTGTATGGACAGGCATTCAGGCCATGAATGGCAAGGCTTTTTTCGATTACGGAGTCGTAAAGGGATCTCGTAAGTGTGATTTATCTCACAGAAAATTCAGGGAGTTTCCCCGTGAGGTTCAGGTAATCCCCCGATAACCCCCACGCTATATTCGCGGTATGATGGATACATAAGGAAACACCGAGGGGGACGATGGTAATGGGTACGGTATTTACAGAAAGAACAACCCAGGCGACACAACAAGAACAGACGGAGGCGAGCAAGATGACACGGGAGACAGGTGGAATCCTTTCGTTCGTGACAGCTGAACAGTGGGGCTTGATCGAGGCGAAGATGCAGCCAAAACGGGTAAAGTCGGGGTACAGTCTCTTTCTGGAAGGCGATGAAGCCGGATACCTGTACTACATTCGCTCGGGAAGAGTGAAGCTGACCAAGTCGACTGAGGATGGGAAAGAAATTATTTTATCGATTCAACAAACCGGGGATCTGATTGGAGAGTTTGGCGGCATTGGCGGATTGACTCATAGCTACAGTGCAGAGATGGCTGGCAAAGGGGAGCTGGGGATCATCTCGCTCAGCGACTTGGAAAGTGTGCTCAGCAAACACGGTGACCTTGCCTTGAAATTCCTGCAATGGATGGCGCTCGCCCAGCGTATCACCCAGTCGCGTTTCCGTGACCTCTTGCTCTATGGCAAGGCAGGTGCACTCGCATCGACGCTCATTCGTGCCAGCAACTCGTATGGCAAAATTACGCCGGATGGCATCGTGCTCGACATGAAGCTGAATCATACCGAATTATCGGAAATGATTGGTGCCACGCGGGAGAGTGTAACGCGCATGTTGGGAGCCTGGAAAGAACAGGGGACGCTGGACACCATGGATGGAAAGCTGATGATTCGTGATCTGGCAGCCTTGCGCTGCATGTGCGGATGTCCGACATTTCCAAGCTGCCCGGTAGAGCTGTGCCGATTGTAATGAAATCAAGTTGAATAGGGTTGTTTCCTTCCATGGCGATTGGGGTCGTTACGGAGAATTCAAAAAAGCTGATGTCCGATGTACTCGGGATCAGCTTTTTTGGCTTGATATGAGCGGCTTGAAGCAGTGGTATTGAATCGAAAAGTTTAGAGGGTTCAGTTATCCGGGCAGGAAATCAAGAATTGGAAACGAATACATAGTTTGGTTTTCTCAAAATAGGTTGATCAACGTAATTTCAACATTCAAGTAATAAAAGAATCATAAAAAAGGAGTAAATTCTACCATGCTGGATTTACAAAGTTTTGTTTCAGATTACACAAAAGATAAGAAACATTTACAGCTTGTTATCGGGATTGTTAGGGAGGGAGATGTTGAATACTATTCATTTGATATTAATAAAAAGAAAAGTGTGATCCCTCCTGAGCATAAGTTGTTTGAGATCGGCTCCATAACCAAAGTTTTTACATCCATAATTTTATTAGAAATGGAAAAAGAAAAACTGCTTTCCTCGGATGACGTTGTTGGTAAGTTCGTGCAGAACGTTCAAAACGATTATTTGAATAAGATTACCTTGAGAAGCCTTGCTACTCATACCTCTGGATTACCTATATTGGCAACCAACCACAATTTGGCTAAAAAAAGATCGAATCCTTATTCAATGTATACCGAGCAAGATTTAACTGCTTTTTTATCTAATTCTGATTACACGGATAGCATAGGTTCGTTTGGATATTCCAATATCGGTGTAGGTTTACTGGGATACATACTATGTAAGGTGTCAGGAAGTGCGTATGACGAACTGTTAAAAAAATATATAACGAGTCCATTAAAGATGAATGAGACAGCCGTTATGCTTGATGCAGAACAGAATAGCAGGTTTTTGAATGGACATGCTTCATCTGGGAAAAGAGTCCCTCATTGGGATCTTTCTATTCATGTAGGAGCTGGGGGGATTAAGTCATCTGTTAGCGATTTGAGTTTATTTGTCCAAGCCAATCTAAATGATAATAATCCGATAGCCTCTACACTACAAAAAAGTCATCTCCCTATATCGATCGGAAATTCAAACCGTTACTTTGGCTGGGGTGAGGATAATCTTCTAGATAAAGGCATCCTCTGGCATAACGGGGGTTCAGCTGGTTTTAATAGTTATCTAGCTTTCAATAAGGAACTCCGTGTAGGAGTTGTATTGCTATCCAATTATTCTTTTTTCTCAAATTCTCTTATGGATCATTATTTTGCTCAAATCATAAAATGGATTACAAAAAAAGAGCCTTCACAAGGAACGATGATAGACTCTACAGGTATAAAAATCTTAGAAGAAATCATGCAGAGAGAAGCGTCATTGAAGTAACGGGAATCGATAGAAGTATTAGCCACCTAATCATTAGGTGGTTTTTATATCTAGAGACTCCCATCCAAGATAACTAATCCATGATACAAAAGAGGACGTGTTAACGCCCTCCTGCATTATACCCATGGTATTCACTCACCTGCATATTCCTTTGCAAGAATCGAATATAGACACGAATCATGATATTCCCCTTTGTAAAACCAATGCTCTCGCATCAGACCTTCACGCTGCATACCAATCTTCTGCATAACCTTCTCAGAAGCCTTGTTGTTCGGGCGGCATTTCGCATAAATACGGTGTACGCCAAGTGTATTGAAGCCAAAGCCAAGCATCGCTCGGGCTGCTTCGGCAGCGTACCCTTTTCCCTGATAAACGGGATTGAGCACATAACCGATCTCAGCGTTCGTCTTTTCGATGTGAAGGCCAACACCGCCGATCAGGATGCCCTCCTTTTTCAAGCATATCGCCAGTTCGAAGCCCTCTCGTGGTTGTGTTTGCTGTGAATTTAGCACAAATTCCACATAATCTCGCGTATCTTCTTCCGTATTAGGTCCCCATGCCGTATGCTGAGTAACTTCTGTCATGGATGTGTAGCTATGTATACTTTCCCAGTCTGTCTCCAGAATATCCCGGATGATGAGTCGTTCGGTCTCCAATTGCATAGCTATTCCCTCCTAGTAAAACAAAAATAGCCCAATAACCGATTCGTGTAAAGAATGGGTTACGAGCTATGTAAGTATAAGGCATGCTATTGTGGTTGTTTACATTCAACTGCGGGATAAGTATAAGCCAGCTTGCGGATAATTTCCTTTTGCCATTTGGTGTCACCCAGGTTGGTTGCCAGGTTCAGAAGATCCAAATAATCGTCAAGCTGCAGATCAGCCTTTTGCAGAGTTGTATTCATTCGATGTTCGTTCCCCTTTATCTATAAAATCGTTAAGTCATGTACAGTAGGCAGAAGACTTGAGACAAGCTCAAGAATGATAATCATTATCACAGTTATATTATCATTATGCAATGAACGATGTCAAAATGCAATGCCAAGGCTCGAATGTACTCAACTTTTTTTCGAAAAAAGGCTCATCCACAGCACATAGGGAACGTACACACCCAGGTATGCAGACGGATAAAGAAACCATCCATTCAACAGGAAATGGTGAATTTCTGTGGTGAACGTTGTCATATGGGCATTCGTAGCGTACACATCTCCGGCAATGACAGTCGCCGCACTATAGAAGCAGAGCAGGGCAAGTACATGGAAAACACGGGTCACCATCCGAGAGCGAAGCGCAACAAAAACCATAATCAGTGGAACAATCAGTAGGAGTAGAAGAAAAAGAAACTTCATCATACAGGTCTCCTTTGGGATACTTTTGTTAACCAGTATGGGCAATTGGTGGAATTCCCAAAAGTTTTTTCAAACATTTTACAAAAAGAA
This sequence comes from Paenibacillus sp. OK060, assembly GCF_900101205.1. NCBI lineage: Bacteria > Bacillati > Bacillota > Bacilli > Caryophanales > Paenibacillaceae > Paenibacillus > Paenibacillus sp. OK060. Next base: position 351,081 of record NZ_FNFR01000006.1, on the reverse strand, counting down.
AGAGGAATTAAGCATATGAACGATTAAATTAAAGGTGGATAACCCATTATCAGGTAATTACGAGGAGGAGAAGGCAAGTATGAAGAAAGCGATATGGCAGCATTGGATCGGGGCATTCCTGATCTTCATCATGATGGCGACGGCATTGCTTCAACCTGGTTCACAAGGTCCGGTACAGGCCGCTGCAGCACCTATTACGGTATCGCAGGCCATCGCTGCCCAGAGTGGCGGAGCAACGGCAACGGTGGAAGGATATATTGTTGGACATGCCACCGGTTCGCTTACAGCCAAGTTTACATCTCCTTACGCCAATGATTTTAACTTCCTGATTGCAGATTCAGCGACAGAGAAGACTAACGCGAAACTGCTCGACGTGCAGATTCCAGCGTCGTACCGCTCGCAATATGGACTGGCTACCAACCCGAATCTTGTGGGGCAGAAGGTTATCGTAACCGGAACACTTGGCGCATATAACAGTTATGCCGGAGTTAAGAATCCTACCTCAATCGCACTCTCCTCTGGAACAACCAATCCTGATCCTGATCCAGGCACAACGCTGCCGGATGGTACAGGGAAGAAAGTATTATTCGATAACACGCATGCTCAGACAGCCGGGGCTGCGGACTGGGTTATTGATGGGGCATTTTCGGACTTTGCGAATGGTTTGCGAAACGCAGGCTTTACCGTGGATCAGCTGGATCGCAGCATCCCGTATACCTTCGGTGAGCAAGCCATCACCTTTAATAAATTGAAAGATTATGATGTCTTCGTTATCGGCGAAGCGAACGTGCCTTTCAAAGCGACAGAGCAGGCTGCGCTGCTGCAATATGTACAGAATGGTGGCAGTGTCTTCTTCATTGCCGACCACTATAACGCAGACCGAAACAAAAACCGCTGGGATTCCTCCGAAGTATTCAACGGCTATCGCCGTGGTGCATTCTTGAATCCAGCCAAAGGCATGTCGTCAGCAGAAGCTGAATCTCCAGCTATGCAAGGTGTGACCAGTTCCGACTGGTTGGCATCCAACTTCGGTATTCGTTTCCGCTACAACGCACTGGGAGATGTTAATGCAACGGATATCGTCGCACCTTCGCAGTCGTTCGGCATTACAACCGGCGTAAGCGCAGTAGCCATGCATGCTGGATCCACGCTTGCCATTATTGACCCGAACAAAGCCAAAGGTCTGGTGTATGTGCCCAGTGGGGTTACCAAATGGGGCAACGCGGTAGATCAGGGCGTATACAATGGCGGCGGACGAGCTGAAGGAGCCTACGCAGCGATCGCCAAGATCGGGGCAGGTAAAGCAGCATTTATCGGCGACTCCTCACCTGTTGAGGATGCTACTCCAAAATATCTACGTGAAGAAACAGGTGCTGCCAAAACAACGTATGATGGCTTCAAAGAAGTGAATGACGGTGTATTCCTTGTGAATACAGTGAAATGGCTTGCAGTAAAAGAAAGCTACACAAGTCTGTCTCAGGTGTCTGGACTGACATTGGATACGCCGACAAGTCTGCTTGCAATTGAAGCGCCGGCTTCATCCACCGAGCCGCAAACCGAACCATGGGCTACACCGGCTGCAGGCTACAAATGGTACGATCCTACATCGTTTAAGGCAGGATCGTACGGCAAAGCTCAGTAAGATAACAGTAAGAAAATATACGGATAATCAGCCTGTCCGCCACGATTGCGGACAGGCTTTATTTTGCATAAATGCCCGGAGCAGAGGGAAACGTATGGGTAATTATGAATGATGAGTGAGATGCCAAGGTGAGGAGGAAGACCATGATGAATCGGCAAGCAGACTGCGACAGCTCGACCATGAGGCAGAAACTCAAAGGGGACCTCCATCGTGTGGCAGATCGAATGAACAAGACGTTATCCACCTTTGACCATGACAGTGTGTGTCTGCTGGGCCAATTTGCGGAGATTCGGGCCGAGATCAAGCAGATCGAGGTGCTGGCTTCTTCCTTTTATCTGGATTGTTATCTGTCTCCCTTCACGGAGAAATTTGCCGAACTGACTGCCAGTGTACAGCATTTGTCGGATCGCAGATATGGTGCGCTCATTGTAATTGAACGGGAAGTTCCGCTTGAACCAATTATCCACTCAGGGGTTGCAGTCGATGCCAGAGTCACGCATGCGTTGCTGGAATCGCTTTTTATACCGGGTGCACCTCTGCATGATGGGGCGGTGCTGATTCGGGGCAATCAGATTGTATCCGCGGGCAATGTATTGCCTTTGTCACAGGCCATTGCACATGAGCGGAAGATTGGCACACGGCATAGGGCTGCTCTTGGATTGAGTGAGCTGACGGATGCGGTTGTGTTGGTTGTCTCGGAAGAGACCGGTCAAGCTTCGTTCGCCGTGGGTGGGGATCTGCATCCTATCAACGTGGTTGAAACCTTGCCATGATTACTGGTCGCTAGATTTTTTACCGATTCCATGCTGGAGTAAATGAACCTTTTTCCCTGCGAAGAGAGAAAGGTCTTTTTGTTACATCGTGATGTGGTTTTGCACAAACTTGATAATCATGGGTACAATAGAGGATGGAAGACGAACTGAAGAAGGCGAATTGATCGCAAAAATGGTTGGAGGAGACGGTTAACACATGAGCTGGTTTGATGCAATGGAACATCACGATTATGAGGAACTGGTACTGTGCCAGGATAGAGCCTCTGGTTTAAAAGCAATTATTGCTATTCACGATACAACACTCGGTCCTGCGCTGGGAGGCACACGGATGTGGACCTATGCTTCGGAGGAAGCTGCCATTGAAGATGCCTTGCGCCTTGCGCGGGGAATGACATATAAACATGCTGTATCCGGACTGAATCTAGGCGGAGGTAAAGCCGTAATTATCGGGGATCCGCGCCGTGACAAAAATGAAGCGATGTTCCGGGCTTTTGGCCGATACATTCAGGGACTGAACGGACGTTATGTCACCGCAGAGGATGTGGGAACCACAGAAGAAGATATGAATCTGATCTATCAGGAAACCGACTATGTTACAGGCATATCACCAAGCTACGGTTCCTCCGGTAATCCTTCCCCGGCAACAGCCTGGGGTGTATATCGGGGCATAAAGGCCGCAGCGAAGCAAGCATTCGGCACGGATCTGCTGGAAGGCAAAACCGTGGCTGTACAAGGTGTGGGCAACGTGGCGATGCGTCTGTGCAAATATTTGTACGAAGAAGGTGCGCACTTGATCGTTACCGATATCCATAAGGATTCCGTGAAACAGGCTGTGGATCAATTCGGTGCAAAAGCGGTGGACCCTGCCGACATTACTGGAGTGGATTGTGATATTTATGCTCCATGTGCATTGGGCGGTACCATTAATGATGATACGTTGAAGCAGCTTAAGGCCAAGGTTGTGGCAGGCTGTGCCAACAACCAGCTGCTGGAGCCGCGTCATGGTGACAAGCTGCATGAGATGGGAATCGTATACGCACCGGACTACGTGATCAATGCAGGTGGCGTAATTAATATTGCGGATGAGCTGAACGGCTATAACGCAGATCGTGCGTGGAGCAAGGTTGGGGAGATCTACAATAATCTGGAGAAAATCTTCGACACGTCGCGGACCGAAGGCATCGCAACGTATATTGCTGCGGATCGCCTGGCTGAACGCCGCATTGAACTGATGAAAAATACACGCAGCACGTTTCTGCAAAATGGTCATCACGCGCTGAGTTCCCGCAGACTGCGCGGGTAAATTTTAAGGATTCACATTACAATAAAATGTAAAACAGCTAAGGCAGGCATCCCATGGTGAACTGCACCCCATTTGTTAGAGAGGAGGTGCAGTGCAATGGATGCCTGCCTTCTCTTTGAGTTTAAAGATTTTTTTGTAAGGCGTTCATCGTATGGCTCGGCTAATATTAAAAATTCTTATAACCCGAGAGCAACGCAATGTTATTTCAAAATGTAATGCACTTCTGATTCAGCAGCTTCACAAATTGATCCAGCGCGCTGCTGACGTATCGATCCTCACCCCGGACAAAGGTCGTTGTGGTATGTGTGAATCGTTCGGCCAGATCAAATACAGAGAACTCATCCGGTTTCTTGTGAATAACGCTGCAAGGCATAATGGTAAAAGCAATTCCCGACTCCACACAGCTAAGCAGGTTATCCATCGTGCTGACTTCAATCATATTGCGAGCAGACAAACCTTCTTCCTGCAAATATTCCTCCGTAATTTCACGGTATGGGCAGCCTTTTGGGAAAACGACCCACGAAACCTGACACAGGCTTTCGGGTGGAACGTCCATCCTTTTGGAGATGATATGCACCGTGTCCTGCATTTCATATTCCACTTTCAGACCCTCTTTTACACACGCACCACTAATAAAGGCACCATCAATCTCGTATTCCTGTATTTTCTTGCGCAGCACTTTGGGTGAAGTGGCATTCACAAGCGAGATGGAGACCTCGGGATAGGTCACTTGGTATTCATTGAGAATCTCCATGAACCGGCTGGATGCTGCCGTCTCCACAATCCCGATTTTTAACGTGCCTGAAGGCTCACCGGGATCAGTCATATCCTGCTCCAGATCGTTTAACAGGTCACGGATGCGTGTTGCATACTGGATAAATTGTTCTCCTTTGGAAGTCAGCACCACCCCTTTGGGAAAACGGTTAAACAACTGAACCTGATATTCCTGTTCCAGTTTTTTGATGCGTGTGGTGACGTTGGATTGTGCATAATTCAATTCTTTGGCGGCCTGTGAGATTTTGCCGGACCTTGCCACCGCGAGAATAATATCGATATCCGAGAGTTCCATGGCTCTGGCCTCCTGAGTTGTAATGAAATGAAGTGAAGTGAAGTGAAGTGTTAGGTATCTCTATGAGAGATACATCTATATATTTCAATCATTTTACGATATATATATGCCGGCTTACAATATCGTTATCAACAGCTTTTACAGAGCAATGGAATCATGCAAAACGCTGACAATGGAGAAGGAGTTGTGATGAGAAATATGTCTACATTACTGAGTCCGGTGACGATCAACGAATGGCATTTGAGAAACAGATTAGTGATGGCACCTCTTACCCGAGGGTTTGCCAATGATCAGGATGGGACTGCGACGGAAGAGATGGTGGCGTATTACGAGCGACGTGCCAGGGATGGCGTAGGGTTGATCATTACAGAGGGTATCAATCCCTCGCTGGCAGGCAAAGGAACCTATGGTATCCCCGGATTATATACGGCTGAACAGACCGCTTCATGGAAAAAAGTAACGAATGCCGTCCATAAACACGGAGGGAACATCATCGCTCAGCTGTGGCATGTGGGCAGACTGTCTCACTCCGATCTGATCGGTACCCCGCCACTAGCACCTTCAAGCATTCCGGCTCAAGGAAGAGTCCATAAATTGCATAAGCCATATCAGATACCCCAAGCTATGAGTGTGCAGGATATCCGGGATACCGTTCAACAATTTCAAACGGCTGCCCGCAATGCGGTACTGGCTGGATTTGACGGAATTGAGCTGCATGCAGCGCATGGTTATCTGATCGACCAGTTTATCAATGAGAAGACGAACCACAGAACAGACGAATACGGAGGCGATATCCAGAGTCGATTGCGTTTTCTGAAGGAGATCATTATTGCAGTCCAAAAAGAAATCAGCGTGGATCGCATATCGGTACGATTTTCCGAGAAAAAAGATGATGACCCTTCCTATGTCTGGTCAGACAAGGCTGGAGTGCTGAATGCCTATCTGAGTCTTTTCCGCGAGACAGGCATTACAATCCTACATCCTTCAACAGATCGGTACACCAGAGTCTGGGATGGGGAACAAAATTTCCATGAGGCGATTCGCGAGCAGTGGGAAGGTATCATCGTTGGCGTAGGCGATCTTGAGGCAAACACAGCAGAACAGGCTGTACAAAATCGGAGCATTAATTTGGCAGCGTTCGGCAGACCGTTTATCGCCAATCCTGATCTGGTGCAAAAATTGCGTACGGGGCAGCAATTGATCAAGTATGATGCCAATGCACATCTGACTGTGTTGGTGTGAATGTAGAAAGAAAAGGGCAGAAGCTGATCTTAAAGATCACTCTGCCCTTTGTTTACGTATGGAAGGATGGTTATGGGTTACTGACGACGGTGACTTTCTTTTCCGTTAAGTAGTATACGAGTGCAAGCAGAGGCATTAACAGACCAATCAATGTCGTGAGACTCCAACCTCCATGCGCGTAGGACCAACTGCCAAGAGATGATCCAATTGCGCCACCTACAAAAAAGATCGACATAAATATCCCGTTTACGCGTCCTCTTGCTTCGCTCAACGAATAGATAATGCGCTGTCCCAGCACCAAATTACCCGAAACCGCCATATCCAGCGTGATGGCAACGACCACAAGCAGAATAAGGCTAGCAGTAGAGTGACCCTGGAACAGATAGGCGAGCCCAAAAGATGCAGCCGCGATAACCATGGCGAGTCCGGTTAATATGCGGGTTAAACCTTTATCCGCCCATCTTCCGGCAATAGGTGCTGCGATGGCACCCCCAACACCAGCCAGTGCAAACCAGGCAATTCCCTGTTGGGACATGCCGTACTCATTGGCGAGCTGCAAGGGAACTGTAGTCCAGAACAAGCTGAAGGCGCCAAACAGACTGGCCTGATAGAGGGCTCGGCGGCGAAGCATGGGAAATGTTTTGAGCAGGGAGCCCAATGACAGAATTAATTGTCCGTACTTCATCGCAGGTTGTGGCTGACGTGCAGGAAGTGCGCGTGACAGGAGCAGTGTAAGCAATCCGATAACGATTGCCGAGAAGACAAAGACCGCTTGCCAGCCGAGCAGGCTCGTAATAAAACTGGCGACAGGCCGAGCCAGCATGATGCCCAACAGCAGACCACTCATCACATTGCCGACAACCCGTCCGCGTTGCTCCTCCGAAGTGAGGTAGGTGGCATAAGGAACCAGAATTTGCGCAACGACTGAACTGATCCCGATGACGAGGGAAGCAGTCAGAAATAATACGGCATGGGAAGAGAAGGCAGCGGCAATCAATGCAACGACTAGAATGATGAGGAAAAAAGTTACCAGTCGCTTATTCTCCAGAATGTCACTAAGCGGAACGATAAACAGCAGGCCAATAACATAACCGATCTGTGTTAACGTCACAATCAGTCCTGCAGCAGCAGAGGAAAGCCCTGTTGTAACGCCGATTGGTCCTATAACCGTCTGTGCATAATACAGGTTTGCCGCAATCAGCCCGCACGCCGCAGCCAAAAGTAAAATCAACCACCTTGGAACTGAATTTGCCTTCACATCAGTTTGCATATCCATGAGTATCACCCTCCACATGTTCTCAAATTATTTTTTATTAAAGTGAACTTGTATTGAAATTGTTAATTACTAAACGGTGCGTTTACTAATCGTAAGCATATAATAAACTAAACGTTTAGTATTGTAAATAGGCGTGGGAACTTTTTTCATGTCGAAGTAAAGTAAGAACGAAATTGTTTAATGTATCGGTGTTTTAGTATAATGAACGTATAGTTTTTATGAATTACAGATGCATTGGTTACACCAAGGAGGGCTTATGATGACAGCCAAAAGAGGGCGTCCCCGCAATGTGGAAACCCAGAATGCGATTCTTGCAGCTTCCTATGAATTATTACTGGAACATGGCTTCGGAGCGGTTACGATCGAAAAAATTGCTGAACGTGCTAAGGTGAGCAAAGCAACGATATATAAATGGTGGCCTAATAAAGGTGCTGTCATTATGGATGGGTACATGTCTGCGGCAACGGCAAGATTGCCTGTACCGGATACAGGATCGGTATTTGAGGATGTGCGTATTCATGCGAGCAATCTGGTTGATTTTTTGAGCAGCCGGGAAGGAAAAGTGATCACACAGATTGTCGGAGAGGGACAGTCTGATCCAGGGCTTGCAGAAGAATACCGAACCAGATACATTCAGCCTCGTCGGCGCGAAGCGTGGGGGATTTTTGAAAAAGGTATAGAACGGGGACAGTTGAAAAAGGATTGTGACATCGGACTGTGCATAGACCTCGTCTATGGAGCGATGTTCTATCGCATGTTAGTGACTGGCCAATCGATAGATACTGAATTCGTGCAACGTTCGTTGATTTCCTTGTTTGAAGGTATTAAATCTCGATCATAGAGAAAGACATCTGGGGGAGGGATAGGGCGATTCGCAAGAATCACCCTGGATGCAAAAGGCTTGTGGATGAATGGGGAATGTGTGGAGAACTGAGAACTATACCTGGAAGATCGGTGAGATGGCAGGGGGCCATGAATCAGGAGAATGCGAAGTGGAAGAAGGAAGAGATTCGTTCAAGAGCGGGGGATCGTTCCATATGAAACTGGGGATTTCGCGTCGTAACACTGGCGCTACATCCTGGGCGAAGCGTTCTACCTGCTCCAGCTGCTCCGCATGGCTGAGTCCATCCACGCTGATACTCAGTACCTGATGTCCATATGCGGCATGGTAATTGAGGATTTTCTCAATGACCTGCTCTGGACTACCAATCAGTACAGGGCCATGCGCAATGTTATCCTCCAGGTCCTTAAAAGGCGACTGGTTGTGCTGCGCAGCGGCCGTAGCATGAAAGGCCTCATAATAAGGCGTATAACGCCGGATCGCTTCTTCGCGTGTATTCGCGAGGTATAGGCTACCTGCCCCGGAGCCAATCACCGCTCGGTTCGCATCATGACCATAATAATCGAGACGCTCCCGGTAATGGTCAATTAACGCTTTGTATTTTGCCTGTGGGTGGAAGGAATTCGAGCTAAATATCGGTTCGCCATACTTAGCTGCAAGCTCGGTAGAGCGGGTGCTCGATGCGCTACCATGCCAGATCGGAATGGATTGCTGAAGCGGTCTAGGCTGAGTGGTAACCTCTTGAAGGGGAGGGCGATACGTTCCCTGCCAGGTTACATTCTCTTCAGTCCACAGCCGTTTCAGCAGTTTGTAGCGTTCACCGAGTGAATCCCATTGTTCCTCTTCGCTAATACCAAACAGGGGATAGTGCCGAGGATCATTGCCTTTCCCGATGATCATCTCCAGACGTCCGCCCGATAATTGATCCAGCGTGGCATAATCCTCGGCAACCCGTACCGGATCAAGTATACTGAGAACAGTGACCGTTGTTAGCAACCGGATACGTGAAGTCGCAGCAGCGACGGCGGTCAGCACAACGGGAGGTGAGGAAGACAGAAAAGGTGCGCCATGCCGCTCACCGATCCCATATGCATCGAACCCCAGCCGTTCGGCCAGCTTGGCTTGTTCCAAAATGTTGTGAAACTTCTGTTGTGTTGTTAGTGATTCACCAGTTACGGCATTTGGAAGATTCATCATGAGACTAAATAAGGCAAATTTCATCTAACCATCCCCTTGGATTGGATTGGAAAAGCACTGGGTTGTCTAATCCTATGGAAATAGTAGGATATTCAAGCTAAAACTAACTTTACCATGTTGCCATGCATTCTTCTAATGGATTTTTTCTATAAGGCGGATTAAAGCTGCCCAAACCTAGACAAATGGGCAGGAAATTGCCACGATTTTTATTGACCGCTGTAAAATTTAGGATTAAAATTGTGCATATCATATAAATTCAAATTTATGGATTTTCATTGTGGAGGTGGGAGACATGGAACCTACAACTACGATACGCTCCTTTATTGAGGACTACATCAGGAAACAGGGCTATACCCTGCAATACTTTGCCGATATATCGGGTGTGAACGCTGGAACGTTAAGTGCGATCATCAAAGGGACGCGGCCAATCGCCATGGCTCAACTGGATTTGATTACCAAAGGCATGAAGCTGGAAGAAGGCCATTTCTACGAAATTTACGGCGCTGAGTGTTTTGTGGAGTCTGCACCACATTGGAGAAGACTGGAACCTTTTCTGCAACGTTGCGCCGAGCTGGACAAGCTCGAATGTATTCAGAGGGTAATCCAGCAAGTGACGGATGACCGCTCCTATATTTCCGAATTATTTGAGATGGCAGAAGGCATGCTTGAACGAGGACAAAAGAAAGCGGCCCGCATGTTATATGAATGCGTTGCGGAGTGTGAGAAGTACCAACACTCGGAACGTCTCGCATTGTGTCAGTATCGTATTTTCACACTATCTCTGGGTCAGGATCAGCATGAAAATCTCAGGGCAGCCGTGCACTTCGAGCCATATATTAATAGGCTTGATGAAGAGCGGCAACTGGATGCGATAAGAGAATTGGCTAATACATATAGTGGATTGTGCCATTGGGATAAGGTATTTCAATTAGCCAGTGAACTAGAGCAACGAGTTGAATTTTTAGAACAATATAAAAAAAAGAAAAAGGGTTTGGAACAACAGAGGACTTCCAAACATCCTTTATTCACCTATAAATCATACGCATATTTATTGATGTCTAATGTATGGGGGGAGCGTAAAGATTATGAAAAGGCATTGAGTCAGACAGCTCTTTATGCGAATTTTGAAATTGAAAAACCTACTTCTGAGGATCTTATATTTATTAAACGATTTCAAAATTGGGCTGAAATTAATACCTATCTCTATAAATTGATGTTAGGTGATTACGAGGCACTAAATACTTATTTAGATATTATTGAAGAGAACGAAAATGAAACTCTTCTTGGGTTAGTTAAGATCATGGAAGCTTCGAATTCATACAATCTGAATGTAGACCACGCTCTTAGAAGATTCGATTTATATATTCATATGTTGTTTGAGGATCGTAATCATGAAAGTAGCTATATTGCTCAAATTAAAGATGATAGATATACTAAATTTTGGGCGGAATTAGCGTTTTATCAGTTGTCTAAGGAACGATATGAAGAAGGATTTAGAAGTCTGTTAACATGTTTAGCATCTGCTCATAAAATCAAAGATGATTCTACAATAATATATTGTGTGGGTTTATTTGAAGAGTACAGAATGCAAGCGACGGAATCAGTAAAATTAAATTATAATAGTCTTATCAAGGAGGTCTATGGTCGATATGATAAAAAAAGCAATGTTAGTATTAATGCTTTTTAGTTCATTCCTTTTATTCTCTGGTTTTACTGGAGGTATTGATTCTACGACGATAAATGCTTTTTTTAGTCACGGGACAGGCGGATATTAGGGGTTTTGATATGTAATGTAGTAAATTGGCTTTCTTCTTAACGAGCGTTTTTTTTCCTGAAATATGGAAATAGAACGCTCGTTTTATGTATCTAATGATTGACCATTGTTAAATACAGGATTAAAATTACATTTATTATAATTGAATGAATCATAAGGGAATTTGGATAATTGGGGGTGGAAGAATTGAAACTTGCACCTACGATACGCACATATATTGAGAACCACATGAAGGAGCATAAATATAAACTACAACAGTTCTCTGAAGTCACTGGCGTCAATGTTGGCACGCTAAGTGCCATAATCAAAGGGAACAGGTCCATATCCATGAACCAATTAGATCAGATTACGTCTGGAATGGGGCTTGAACAAGGATACTTTTACGAAATGTACAGCGTGGAATGTTTTGTGGAAGCTGCACCTCATTGGAGACGGCTAGAGCCGTTCCTGTATAATTGTGCTGAGTTGAACAAGTTAAATTGTATAAAGAAAGTGGTTATACAGGTTACTGATGATCGATCGTACATTGACGAATTGTTTAAGGTAGCTGAGGATTTCTACAGGAAAGAGTTTGAACAAGCGGCACTTATTCTATATGAATGTGTTGCGGAATGTGAGAAATACCAGCACTCTGAGCGGTTGGCATTATGCCAGTACCGTATTTTCCTAATTAACAAGACGTTAAACAAATTCAATAATTTGAATGCGGCGATTCGATTAGAACCTTATGTAGAGAAACTAAATGAAGAAATACAACTGGATGCTATAAAAGAATTAGCCAATGTATATAATGCTCTGAATATATGGGGAAAAGTATATTCTTTGTCAGAAGAACTGGAAAGGAAAAGTGATTTCCAATTAAAGGACGAATCACTTAGGAGAAATAAGGGTCAAAGAGCTACTTTTTATCCTATATTTACTTATAAAGCTTATGCCAATTTGTTAAAAGCAAGTGTTTTTGAGGCCCGAAAGGAGTACGAACTAGCATTAAAGTACACAGAGGTTTATGAAAAAGTAATTGATATTCCTAATCCAACAAAGGAAGAAATAGAAATAATAGAAAGATTCCGAATATGGGCTCAAGGGAATCGATTATCAATTAACCTGATGTCTGGGAATCACGAAGTTATTCATTCATACCTTCAATACCTTGAGGATAATCCTAAAGAAATCCTAACTGCCTTCATAAATATTGTTCAGGTGGCCAACGAACATTCACTTAATATTGATTTTGCATTGGAGAAATTTGAAGCTCAGATCCAACAGTTCCATATTGATTTCCATCTAAAGGGTGAGGATAATCCTCAAATTGGTATTCACAGATTTCTTTTGTTTAACTATGAATTTGCCAAGTATAGACTTAGCCAACGAAACTTTCAGTCTGGAATAGATACTTTACTCTATACTCTGAGGCTTTCATCTTCAAGCCAAGATGATTATTTGACTATAAAGTGTATAGATTTGTATGGGGAGTATAGAGATCATGCCGATTTGGAGCAACAGAAAGTATATTTTCAATTAATAGAGGAAATAAGTTTTCAGAAATTACGAGTATAATTTTGAAATACAAGTTCATATGAAAGTATGTGAATGATGTTGGGAGTGAGAAGAATGAAACTTGCACCTACGATACGCTCGCATATAGAGGATTATATCAAGGAGAAAGGGTACAAACTTCAACAATTTTCTAATACCTGTGGAGTTAATGTTGGCACATTAAGTGCTATTATAAAAGGGAGCAGGCCTCTTGCCATGAATCAACTGGATCAGATTACTTCTGCGATGGGATTGGAGAAGGGGCACTTCTATGAAATGTACAGTGTGGAGTGTTTTGTGGAAGCTGCACCTCATTGGAGGCGTTTGGAGCCGTTCCTGTATCGCTGTGCTGAACTTAACAAGCTAGGCTGTATTAAAAAGGTGATTATATCAGTAACGGATGATCGCTCTTATATTGAAGAATTGTTTGAAGTTGCTGAGGACCTTTACAACAAAGGGATGAAACAAGCGGCGTTCATTTTATATGAATGTGTTGCGGAATGTGAGAAATACCAGCACTCTGAGCGGCTTGCTCTTTGTCAATATCGAATTTTTTTGCTCAGTTGTGGCAGTGATCAGAAGATCGCTATGCAGGCAGCCACTCGATTTGAGCTTTTTGTGGATCGTTTAGAGGAGGAATATCAGCTGGATGCACTTAAAGATCTGGCTAACCTGTACTCTGCTCTGCATAATTTTGATAGATAATATCCAATAACAATAAACCTAGAGAGATTAGCAAAAATTATGATGAGTCACATTAAGCAGGATACTACTCATACCAAAAGAAAGACCGTATATCCACTTTTCGTATACCAAGGTTATTCATTGCTTCTGAGGGCTTCTTGTTGCTCCAAAATAGGGAAGTATGAGGAAGCTTTGGAGTGCACACGTACTTATTATGAATTAACTTTAATCGAACCAAATGAGGAAGATATCTTATTTATAGAGAAATTTAGAAAATGGGGAGAAATAAACATCTATTTATATAGATTGATGATGGGACAAAATGAAGTTCTTGAGGACTACATTGAACATGTAGAAAATGAATATGAAGGAGAGGATGAAGAGATTTTAGTTGCCATATTTAATATCGTTCAGACAGCAAACCGATTTAAATATGATGTTAACTTTATATTGGAGAGGTTTAAAGACAAGATCAATCTTTCTCATATAGGTTCGAGACATGAGGGAGAGTACTCTGAGCAAAATTGGAACACACGTCTGGTCAATTTTTTTTATGAATTGGCAGTTTATTATTTAAGTAGGAGTAGTTACGAGTCAGGTATGAAAGCGTTAATTAGTAGTATGGAACTTTCGATTAATATCAGTAACGACCCTTACCTAATAAAATGTGTAAATCTGTATGGGGAATATAGAAGATTTGCTAATGAAGAAATAAACGTTAAATATCAACAGATATTACAGTCGAACAATATTGCATAAATTATAAAATAATTATTTAAAAGCCAACTGTTTTTGCAGTAGGCTATTTTTTGTTCAATAATCAGGTCTGAAAATGGAAATAAAATCTTTTCTAAACAATCATTTTTACAAAATTCTGCAAAATATCATATGTTTTTGTAAGTACAAAGGGTTTTAACGAAAAAATTGGAGGATTCAAGATGTATTCTAAATTGTTTTAAAAAGGGGTGCATGCTGTGAGAGAGCCGAGAATCCTGAGAGACCAAATAGAGCAAAGTAGACAAGAGCTGCGCCGTTTGGTGGAGAGACATGGCATGCATGATGATAGGGTTTTACAGCAGTCCAGGATTTTGGATGAATTGATAAATGAGTTTAACCGATATACTTCAGCAATTAATATGAAGAAAGAACAGCATTAAAGACGCAATTCCAATAAACATTATTTAGAAATTTTATCCTTAATAATTGCAGCTCTTATAGAACTGCGAAACCATAAACTAAATATGGTTTCGCTGCCTCTTTCAATTAACTCCTGATGCAATGGCGTATTATGAGATCCGCTGCTCATTATGAGAAGAAAGGTTATAGTTAGGCGCGCTAAGAGTATATCTGAAGTTTACATTATTAAACAGTCTCCATTGTTCTTTTAGCTATGATTTTCTTAATAGTGTTTAGAATAAGGAATAATACAATACACATTCCTAACTTTATGCCGATATCAGTGAGACGTTGAATATTACCGGCAACAAAAACGTTGTACCCATTTGTTACCTGTGAAATAAATCCATTAGATAAGAACAGGTAATACATTCCAATAACTAACATGTGAGAGATTGTATACATTACAGAAAATAAGAAAGGCATAACCGAGATGTAAATATTTTTGCTCAGAATAAATATTGCAATGGTTTGCAGTGTTATTATAAAACCTCCAATAAGCATGAAACTGCTACGCCCCGAAAAGTCATATGCGCCACTAAAAAAAAGATTTTCAAAAAGATTAAATGATTCTATCCCGCCTAGCATATTTTTAAAGAGTCCTAAGTATGCCTGTAAATAGCCTAATCCAAATAAAAAGGGAACTGATACCAGGCACAATCTATCTATATTTCTACGAGTAAGCAGTAAAGCACCACATATTGCACAAATTGTAATAAATAATACGGGAAAAAGTTCAATCACTCTATTGTGAATACCATAATGGTTTGCAATTATTCCTAAAATTAAAGAGCTTACAAACAAAAATCCACTGATGCAGATTAACCCCAAAATCACACTGCTTGATAAGCCGAAAGTTTCTTTAGTCAACTTTTCCCTTATACTTATTGGATTGCCAAAGGACTCTAAGGCTTTTTTGGTTGCTTGATCAGAGGAACAGCCTTCATTAATATAACGTTCTTTTGATGAATTTAAATGTGCAGCCATTTCTTCTGTCAAATCCGTTCGTTCTTTTTTGGATAAAAAGGAATTTCTAAATACTTGATTTAAATAAGATTGAATATCCACTAGTTGTACCTCCCAAAAAAATATTTATAATATGTGTGTTTTTTATCCAAGAAGATTTAATGGCTTTAAGTTTATTCTGTCCCTCTTCTATGATTCGGTAGTACCTTCGTCTTGGGCCACCATTTTGTTCCCCCCAATATCCTTCAATATACTTATTAGCCTCTAGCCTTTTTAAAGCAGGATACAGAGTCCCTTCTTTAAGTTGGAACTCTCCATAGGTTATTTCATTTATATACTGGGATATCTCATAACCATATGCATCTCTTTGGCTCAAGATGGATAGTATGATACCATCGATGTATCCTTTAATCATTTCATTCTTCAATTTATACACCACCTACTATGTAATTCTATGTAGTAAAATTAACAGGAAATTGAAAATAAATCAAGACCATAAGATAAGTATTTGAAATTTGATCTAAATCTGGTGGGATCAATATTTTAGTATTTAACTTTAGCTTTTTTTGATAACAAGTGACCCACAACCTTTACGCGAATGTAAGGGTTATGGGTCACATTAATTCCGGCGGTGTCTAAATTAACTTTTACTAGTTGGTATAAACATTCCCTGCGCCATCAACAGGGACTGGAGCCCAATTAACTATACGAATGTGATAATCGCTACCGGCGGGTACACCTGTTAAAGAAATAGAGAATCTATCGCCAGCAGCAGATGAATAGTTGCCGTATACGGGCTCGGATTTTCCAAGAGTCTTCCATCCAAGGAATGAATCTTGAGCCACTTGATAAGTTACATCGGCATGGTATTGTGTCCCTGCATATTGCCAACCTATTAGATTAACGGCATTACCTAATGTAGAAAAGGAATTAATAGTGTAGTGAGCTCTACCATAGTTAAACCCTGTGAAGGAATAGTAATCTACCATAGCTTGGGTAGTGAATTCCGGAGCATTTAGTGCAGCAATAGTAGCAGGATCATCATCACCAAGAATCAATTTCCATTCTTCATCTATTTCTTTAACGTAGATCTCATTTTTGGAATCAATCCCTGAAACATTACCTTCAAAAGTAACTACAACATTTGCCTCATCCTTTAAGCTCGCATCAACAATTTTCATTGATTCAAAGTCACTTACTGAGTTATAGTGCTCATACTTTGCAATTTGTTTTTCTTTACTCGGGTATCTTAAATCTACTACTAACTCTGTAGCTTCTGCGAATTTTTCCTCTGACATAGCATCGAAAAACTCTTGTACAACCAGTTTTGCAGCTCCCTGTGGGTCCTCTGTTGCATGAATGGTTGATGTATTAGAGAAGAAAGCGGCTCCCCCGATAATTGATAAAGATAATAAAGGTACTAAAAATTTAGCTTTCATTGATCAACGTCTCCCCTCGATATTTAATAGAATCGCTTAATTTTTCATAACAATCTCGATTTATGGTATCTCAATTTAAATGATATTTATTTTCGATCTTTTCGCGCTCACCTCTCTTTTGGGAATAATGGGTAAATAACACCTCCTTTTCTATATTTTAAATTTTTTTGCATAATATTTTAATTCTAATTATTAGGAAAAAAATGTTTAGCTTTAATTTATTTTGAAAATCTCTCTAGAAAGATTAAAGATAAAATTGAAATAAACTCTGATTTGAAAAAGACGTTAATCCTTTGAAAAGTTATGTAAGAAAACATTTTATTTTGCAAGAGAATAAAATATGAATTTTTTGGCAATGTATCCTAAAATGTTTTAAAAAGAGGGGGTGCATGCTGTGAGAGAACCGAAGCAGATTAGAGACCAAATCGAACAAAACAGGCATGAGTTAAGTCGTTTGGCGGAATATCATGGCATGCAAGACTACAAAGTCCTTCAACAATCGATGGTATTGGACGAGTTAATTAATGAATATAATCGCTTCAAATATAAAAAACACTTTATGAAAAGACAGCCGATTGCATAATGCAGTCGGTTTTTTTATGTAATAGAAGAGTAGTCGACTGTAGCGATACAGTCGGCTTTTTTGCGTTTCCCCGAAACCTGCGCTTCAATCTTGAAATTCCGTACCAATCCCATGGTTGGCAGGATAGCCAACGATCATTAAAACTGAATATGATGACCCCAGTTATATTCAGATTGATCTGTGAAGGGGGCTCATACAATGATCGGGAGAGGGAGGGATGAACGGAATGATGGACAAGGTACTAGGTTATTTCGGAAGAAATATAAATCTGCGCACCAAGCTGCTTCTGTTGTTCCTGGCGTTGACCTTGCTGCCGCTAAGCTTGCAGGGAGTGGTGAATTACCTGCATTTCTCGCAGACGATTGATCGCAAGACGGAGCAGTTCACCATTGATATTGTTCGCCAGATTAATACTAATCTGAATCGGCTGCTCAAGGACTTCGAACGTTTGTCGCTCTTGCCGCTCTATGATCAGATGGTGCTTGGCATTCTGGGCAAATACAATGCTCCGATGGGATCGGGTACATGGGCGCGGTCCGATGATTATCTGAAAATGAAGCTCTACACGTCCGGTCAAGCGTATGACCGACCGGAAATCCGTGGCATGCATCTGATCAGCAACAGCGGCATTTTGTTCTCCAATCTGGATTCGCTGGCAGTGAATCCGGTATGGGACAGCAGGCAGGATGACTGGTTTGCAGAGCTTAACGGCTCGGAAGGGGAATGGCGTCTGCTTCCTCCACACGAACCAAGCTATTACACGGGCAGTCGTGAAGAGCCGTATATATCGGTTGCCCGTGAGATTCGTGATCCGGGTACACTCCAGCGACTGGGTTACATTCTGATCGACATCCGGCTGGAAGCCTTCGGCCAACTCTTATCCAATCTGAATTTTGAGCAAAATGCGAGCCTGATGATTGTCGACAGCAAGCAGCGTCTCCTGTTCGAACGCACCTCAGCCGGAGGTCTGTCCGCATACGACCAACTGTTAAAACATGGCCAGCTTCAAGGATACGCAGGCAACCAGAAGGTTGTCCTTGAGGGGAAGCCCTATCTCTACGTACAGCACCATTCCAGCTATTCAGGACTTTCGGTGATCAGCCTTACACCTATTGCCGTTATTCAGAAGGAGTCGGGCGAGATGCTCACGTTTACGTTTGGATTCGCTGTGTTGTGTATGGCGGCCGTAGCAGTTCTCGCTGTTCTCTTATCCTACCGTATAACGAGGCCGCTAATTCGATTGAAACACAATATGATTCGGGTCGAGCAGGGAGACTTTAGCCAGCGCGTAGTGCACTTTAGCAATGATGAGTTCGGACAGATTAGCCGGGGTTTTAACCGAATGATGGAAGAGATCAATCGACTATTCAACGAGGTATTTCTGTTGGGCATTCAAGAGCGAGAGGCGGAGTTGTCAGCATTACAGAGCCAGATTAATCCCCATTTTATATACAACACATTGGAGTCCATCAACATGATGGCGGTCCGCCAGAAGCACGCTGAGGTGTCTGATATGGTGACGGCACTTGGCAAGCTGCTGCGTTATACGATTGATAAGGTGGACCGGAGGGTTCCGCTTCAGGAAGAACTGGCTTTTGTACAATCCTATGTACGCATTCAACAGGTACGTTATGACGGCAAGCTGGAGGTAATCTATGACATCGATGAAGCCATTACAGAGTGTCTGATTCCTAAGCTGGTATTGCAACCGCTGGTGGAGAACGCTGTCTACCATGGCATTGAAGGGCAGGCGGATGGCGGGGTGATCTGGGTATCTGCATTGAAATTCGATGATGAGCTGCTGATTATTGTGCGTGACAATGGCAAAGGCATGGCTCAGGCGGAGATTGATGAATTAAATGAATCCATTGCTCGGCAGCCTTCCAATGAGGCATTGCGTTGTCATGCCGGGGACAGGCTGGGACTTAACAATATCTCTCAAAGGCTCCGCCTCATGTATGGAGAAGGCAGCGGCCTGAGCGTCGATGGCAGTCCCGGGCAGGGCCTGGCGGTGACGATATCCATTCAACTTCAACCGAAAGGGGAATGAAGCGCATGTATAAAGTATTGCTTGTGGAGGATGAGACGGTCATCCGTCAGGGACTGAGAGAGCTGATTGTACAGGCGGCTCCTCAGTTCGAGGTAACAGGTGAAGCTTCGAGCGGAGCCGAGGCACTGGATTTTCTGAGATGTGAAGTACCGGATGTGTTGATCACGGATATTCGCATGCGTGAAATGGACGGGCTGACACTCGTATCCAAAGCAAGAGATATGTACCCTGAACTGCTGATGATCATCATTAGCGGGTACGGAGAGTTTGAATATGCACGCAGGGCGATGGAATACGGGGTATTGAACTATCTGCTGAAGCCGATTGAACGACATGAACTGGCATTATGCATCCAAAAAATTCAATTGCTGCTGGATCGCAGGTATGGCATTTCAACCCTTCCAGTCACTGAGCCATCTGGGAAAGCAGAGCACTCCGGCGGAGATACGCGGAAGATTATCCGAGATGTGAAGGAGCACATCAAGCAGCATCCCGATGGGGATCTGCGACTTCAGACCATAGCAGCTCTGGTTCATCTGAACCCCACCTATCTAAGCCAACTGTTCAAGAACGCAACAGGAACCAATTACTCCGAATACATCGCTGAGGCTCGTATGGAACGGGCCAAGTGGCTGCTGGTTAACACAGGGCTCAAAATCTATGATGTTGCAAGGTTATCCGGGCATCAGAGTCCTAAGCACTTCATGCTGGTATTCAAGCAGCAGGTGGGATCGACAGCAGGGGAATATCGTGACCGATTCAGTAGTTCTTGAAAAACCATACCATTTCTGTAATTGACGTGATTTATGAGCGGCCGATACCTTCGTTATACTTTGGTTGCACATGTATACCACTAAGTCCATAAGGGGGATTTTCATGAAAAAAGCAGGACTGATATTGATACTCTTACTCATGATGATTGCTTCAATCGGGTGCACAAGCTCCAATTCCGGAAGTGATCCTGGGCAAACAGCCGGGGAGAATGGAGAGGTTGAGCTGAAATTCATGATGTGGGGCAATCAGGCACATATGGATGTATACAACAAGCTGATCGATGGCTTCACGCAGGAAAATCCAGGCATCAAGGTGACGATGGAATCCGTACCTTTCGCGGAATACCAGCAAAAAATATCGGTGCTTGCCGCTGGCGGCTCTCTCCCAGATATCGCATGGGTATCGGAGCGGATGGTGCCACAATTCAAATCCAATCACATCCTGGCCGATGTATCCGAGTTCAAGGATGATGCACAGTTCAAGCTGGATGATTATATACCAAGTACATTGGATTTGTTCCGTGATGGCGATCAGCTGCTGGGGCTGCCTTTTTCCACACCTCCGGTGGTCATGTTCTACAATAAAACGCTGTTCGACAAAGCCGGCCTGACCGACCCGAATACACTTGCCAGCCAAGGACAGTGGACATGGGAACAGTTCGAGAAGTCCGCCAAGGCGATCACGAGCAAGGAGGCAACCAACCGGATATATGGAGCTAACTTTTTTCGCGACTGGAAGACCTGGGCAGTGCTCTCCTCGTATTCATGGTCCAATGGCAGTGGCCCGTTTGACGAAGGCATGACGAAGTTCACCTGGAACGATGCTTATGGCGTACAGACCTTTGAACTGCTGGAGCGCATGATGTTCACCGATGAATCGCATCCGAAAGCAGGCGAGCAGGTCAGCTTCGATGCTGGCAATGTGGGCATGTTCTTCGATAACTACAGCTATGTCTCCAAAGCAAGAGAGATTACCGATTTTGAGTGGAGTATCGCTCCCATGCCTTCCGGCTCACAGGGAAGCGTACCGATGCTGGGGCAGGCTGGATATGCCATGTTCAACGACAGCAAACATCCGGAGGAAACCAAGAAGCTGTTGAAGTATTTTGCCAGCGAGCAGGGCATTCAGGAGACGGCCACCTATTTTGTGCCTCCGCGTACCTCTGTGCTGAACTCCGATGCGTTCATTAATCAGCCCAATAATCCGAGCAAGGAGCATATTGTGCAGGCGGTGATTAGTGAAATGCCAAAAGCGCGCTTGATTCCAGGTCATATCCGTTGGCAGGATATCGACAATGCGGTGTTGCAGGGATTTGACCGACTGTTCGCCCGTTCAGCGACACCCGAGGATAATCTGAAGCAAATGCAGGAAGAGGTCCAAAGCGTGCTGCAACAATAAATATTCTTATAGAAACAGGAGGTGAGCATGATGGGCAAATTCAAGGAATTGCTTGATCGGAAATCCCTGTCACTTGTGGTCAGTTTACCCGAGAACGATCTATCTTTGGCCCGGGCAGCAATTGAAGAGGGCGCTGATGCACTGAAGGTGCATTATAATGTCGGTCATCGCGCCAGCGGGAATCATTTTGGTCCACTGGACAACTATGCCGAAGTTTTTCAGGCGATCCGTAGCGAGTTTGGCGGCCCGCTTGGGGTCGTACCATCCGGTAGTATAGATGGAGCACGGAGGGAGGATGTGGAGCGCCTCTCCGGGCTGGGTTTTGACTTTTATTCCATCTATGCACATCACTTGCCATCCTTCATGCTGGATGACCTGGGGTTGGACCCTACGTTTGCGATCAACGACGAATATGAACCTTCAATCGTAACGTCAGCGGCTCATTACGGCTTCACCGCCCTGGAGGCATCCATTGTGCCTGGGAATGAATATGGTACACCGCTAAGCTTTGCGGACGTGCTCAAGTATCGCCGTCTGGTCTTGCAGGCGCAAATTCCGGTATTGGTTCCTTCTCAGCGTAAGCTGGTGCCGGAGGATGTTCGGGTGCTGCACGATACCGGAGTCAAGGCGATCATGCTTGGAGCGGTCGTAACGGGCAGAGCGGAGGAGCAGCTGCGAAGGGCTGTTAACGCCTTCCGTAATGCGGTGGACAATCTGAACCGTCCAGACTAGAGGGAAGAAATTTGATAAAGGGGAGGGCCTGACTGTGACCCGTTCACGCAAGCGTACAGGAAGAGGTCCGCTCGCCAGAGAGGCCCAGATCGCGGGATGGCTGTTTGTATCGCCCATGGTGCTCGGGTTTACCCTGCTGCTGCTGTTTCCCATGGGTCTCGCGCTATACATGAGCCTGACCGACTGGCCGCTGCTGGGGGATCATCATTTTATTGGACTGGAGAATTACCGGAATGTGATGACAGACGCCATGTTCTGGAAGGTGCTTGCCAATACAGTCTATTTCACTGCGGGGCTTGTGCCGCTTAACATTGTGCTCGCTCTACTGCTCGCGTTGCTGCTATCCAGAAGTTTGCGCGGTATCGGGATTTTTCGAACAGCCATCTTCGTTCCGGTCATGACCTCGCTGATTGTATGGTCCATCGTGTGGAAGCTGATGTATGCGACAGAGTCGGGACTGATCAATCAGCTTCTGTTAATGATAGGCATCAAGGGTCCGGCCTGGCTCTACAATCAGGATCTGGCGATGCCTGCGGTTATTGTGACGAGTGTACTGAAAAATGTGGGGCTGAATATGGTGCTGTTCATTGCAGCCATTCAGCAGGTGCCGCGTTCACTTTACGAAGCGGCAACACTGGACGGCGCGGGCAGAAGGGGAACCTTCTTTCACGTCACGTTACCCATGATTACGCCAACGGTGTTTCTAACCATGGTCATGACCGTGATTGGCTCGCTCAAGGTGTTTGGACAGATCTACGTCATGACACAGGGAGGGCCGAGCAACAGCACGAAGGTATTGGTCTATTACATCTGGGAAAAAGCATTCAAATTATTTCAGTTCGGCTACGCCTCTTCGCTTGCCTATGTGCTGTTTTTTATCGTGCTAATTCTGACGCTGCTGCAATGGCAGCTTCGAAAGAGGTGGGTGTTCAATGAAGGCGATGCCTAATCCTTCGGTTCGTAAGACATGGAGTGCCCTTGGGACGTATTTGTTGCTGACACTGATCTCGCTGATCATGATTGTTCCATTTATCTGGATGATATCGACGTCATTCAAGGAACCTCAGAGCATATTTACCTATCCACCACAGTGGATACCGGATACCTTCCGATTTCAGAACTACATCGATGTCTTTCGATTGATTCCGTTTCATCGATTTTATTTTAACAGTGTATATATTGCTGCTGTGGTTGTGCTGGGTACGGTGTTCTTTGCATCTCTCGCTGGGTACGCATTTGCCAAAATTCCGTTCAAAGGACGTAATGTGGTATTTCTCATCCTGCTGAGTGCGATGATGATTCCCCACGAGGTGACGGCAATCCCGATGTTTCTGTTCATGCGGCAGCTGGGGTGGATTGATACACATCTTCCGCTGATTTTACTGCCGATCTTTGGGGCGGGCGGTGTGTTTGGCATCTTTGTGATGCGGCAGTTCTTCATTACGGTACCCACCGAGCTGGAGGAAGCGGCGATGATTGACGGCTGCAACCGCTTCCGGATCTATGCTCGTATTATGCTCCCGATTGCCAAGCCCGGTATGGCTACGCTGACGATCTTTACTTTTGTGACAATCTGGAATGAGTTTTTCGATCCGTTGATTTTCATTAACTCGCGAGAACTGATGACGCTGCCGCTTGGGTTATCCCTGTTCACGGATGAAGTGGGTACAGCCTGGCAATATCTGATGAGTGCCACCGTCATGGCGACCCTGCCACTGTTGATTGTCTTTTTTCTGGCACAACGGCGCTTCATTGAGGGGGTTGCCATGACAGGACTGAAAGAGTAGTCCATGTAATAGAACGGAAGGAGTGATAAACTTGAGTGAACGGACGAGTATGAGTATGAAAAAGGAAGAAGCGGATGTGGTTATTGTGGGAGGAGGTCCGGCGGGAATAGCAGCAGCCATTGCTGCTGGACGACAAGGTGTTCGAACAGTGCTGGTGGAGCGGTACGGGTTCGTTGGTGGAATGTCGACTGCCGCTATGGTGTACCCCTGGATGACCTTCCATACGGAGAGTGGTGAGCAGGTGATTCGAGGCATCGCCCAGGAAATCGTTGACCGACTGCAGGCGCGCGGCGGCTCTCCGGGGCATCTTCGGGATACGGTTGGATTTGTGCATACTGTTACGCCTTACCATCCGGCGATCTATCAAGTGGTTGCGGCGGAGATGCTGCAGGAGGCGGGTGTCCGGTTGTTATTGCACAGCTTCGTGGATGAAGTGGTTATGGTGGATGATCGAGTAGAGGCGGTACGCCTGACGAACAAGTCTGGCCGAATGGAGCTCCAAGCGAACGTGTTTGTGGATGCCAGCGGTGATGCGGATGCGGCTTATCTTGCGGGCGCTTCTGTTGCGAAGGGGCGAGATGGCGATCAACAGTCACAGCCGATGACCATGAAATTCCGGATGCGTGGTGTGGACCTTGGACGAGTGAAACAATACATGCAGGAGCACCCGGAGGATTTCTATGCCAAAACCCCTTTCTCCGAACTGGACAGTATTCCGTTAACCGGGGTGAGCGGCTTCTATTCCCAATGGAAAAAAGCAGGTGTACCGATTAATCGTGATCAGGTATTGTTTTTTACCGGACCGGCTGAAGATGAAGTATTGATTAACTGCACCCGGGTGCAGGGGTTGGATGCTACAGATGCAGAGGATCTGACCTCTGCTGAACAGGAAGGCAGGAAACAGGTGCTGATGATCGCTGAGTTTCTGCAGCGTGACGTGCCTGGATTCGAGCGGGCTTCGATCTCAGCGGTAGCACCGCAGATCGGTATCCGTGAATCCAGGCGAATCATCGGACACTATGCATTGACCAAGGACGATGTGGTTGCAGGGAAAAAGTTTGACGATGTAATCGCCAGAAGTGGCTATCCGATTGATATTCATGATCCCTCCGGTCAAGGCGTCGTAGCGGCTTTTATAGAAGGAGACGGAGCATACGATATTCCGTACCGCTCTCTGATTTCTCGCAATATTCGCAATCTGCTGGCGGCAGGACGTTGCATCTCCACCACACATGAGGCCCACGCAACGACAAGGCTGACTCCAAGCTGCATGGCTACGGGGCAGGCGGCGGGAACAGCAGCAGCTTTAGCTGTTCAGATGAAGCTAGATCCGTTGGAGCTGCCGGTAGCGGTGCTGCAAAAGGAACTACGCCGTAACGGAGCAGCGATTTGAGGAATGATTCCTGTGCGAGCAGACTATCATGAAATCCAAAAAAGACTCCAAAACCACTATTGAAGTGGAGCTGGAGTCTTATTTGGTTTGTAATGGGGGTTGCAATGGAAGCAACAATCATCCGATCATCAAGTCATTCGTGCTTCAAGCCGCCGTGCCACAATGGACAACGTGTAGTTGATGACGAAGTACAATACGGCTGCGAGCAGCAGGGCAGGGATGACGTAATCGAAGCTTTGACCCCCGAGGATCTGCACATTGTGCATCAGTTCCGGCAGGGAGATGATGATCGCCAGTGAAGTATCCTTCAGCAAGGAAATGAACTGGCTTACCATCGGTGGCGACATGCGCCGCAAAGCTTGAGGCATGATGATGCCGCCAAGTGTCTGCATATAGCTTAGGCCGGAGGAACGGGCGGCTTCCACCTGACCGCGCTCGATCGATTTGAGTCCACTGCGGACAATCTCTGCGATCATGGCGCCTTCGAACAGACTTAGTCCAACAACCGTAGACCAGAAGACGGACATTTTGATCCCGAGCTGGGGAAGTACGATATGAATGAAGAAAATGATCAGCAGCAGCGGCAGATTGCGGATCGTATCCACGATGACGGCCACAATCTGTGACAGGACCGGAATTCGGGTGTATCGAACGGTACCAAGCACCGTACCGAGTACAAAGCTGAATACAATCGATAACCCTGCCACTTGCAGGGTGATCAGGAATCCGTGCAGCAGGAAACGAAGGTTGGGCCAGGCGTAGGCCCCGCTAAAGTCCATAGATCATCGGCCTCCTTCTGTGAGTAGGACAAGATTTAGAAAGGATGTCTGTTTTACATGGTGACCTGACCCGTTGGTTTGTTCTTTTTTGGTTTGCCTTTGGCACGGCTGGCATCCGCATCACTTTGTCCGAAACGGCGCTCCATATAGTGAACCAGGAAGCTGAGCGGTAAGGTCAACACCAGGTAGAACAGCGCAACAATGGTGTAGACGCTGAGCGGCAGGAACGTATCCGAGTTGATCAGATCGGCAAAATACATCAGATCCATGCCAGCCACGACCGCTAGGATGGATGAGTTTTTGACCAGATTGATAAACTGGTTGCCAAGGGACGGCAATACAATCTTGATCGCTTGTGGCAAAATGATCAGGTTCATGGCCTGTACGTAGGACAGACCGGAAGATCTCGCAGCCTCTAACTGCCCGCGAGGGACCGTCTGAATACCCGCTCGAATCGCTTCGGCAATGAAAGCAGCCGTATAGATGGTCAGACCGAGTGTACCCGAGATGAATCCATCCAGTGAAATGCCGAGTGCCGGCAATCCGAGATAGAAGAAGAACACGACAAGCAGCAGCGGGATGTTACGGATAAACTCCACAAAAGCCGTGCCGATCCAGTTGAGCGGTTTGATGGGGGATATCCGAAAGATAGCCAAGATTGCACCCAGAATAAAGCTGCCAATCAAGGCCATGATGCTCACCTGAATGGTGTTGAGGAACCCTTCCAGAAATCGATCCGAATGTTTGATCAGTACGCTGAAGTCCAATTTGCCCATGTAGGCGAAGCCTCCGTTCTCCAGATGTAGAAGCGGCGATTGCGTCTGCTCATGCATTGCATATCACAGGCGAAGTCGCCGCTTAACCATCATTAATCGGGGTTACTCTGGCTTGCTGCCCAGCCATTTTTCATGCAACGTATCATATTCACCGCTGTCCTTCAGGTTTTTGAGCAGGCTGTTTACTTCTTCGACGAAGGCTGTGTCGCCTTTACGAATTGCTATGCCGTAAGGTTCACTCGTAAAATTGCCACCAACCAGCTTGTAGTTGTTATCCGTCTGCTGCATGCCGATCAGGATGATGTTATCGGTCGTCAGAGCTTCGCCTTTACCCGCTTTGAGGGCTGTGAAGGCATCCTGATAGTTATCGAATTCCAGCACCTCGGCGTCCGGGGCTTTTTCGCGAATGTTTTGCGCAGAAGTCGAGCCTTTGACGGCAAGTACCTTCACACCGCTGAGACTTTCGAGACCTGTAATTGCGCTGTCGTTTTTCACAAGCAGGGACTGCCCGGCTTCAAAATAGACATCGCTGAAATCCACCTGTTCCTTGCGTTCATCCGTAATCGTCATCGTTGCGATGATGAGATCAATGTCGCCGTTTTGCAGCATCGGAATGCGCGTTTTGGATGTTACTTCCTTCAGTTCTACCTTCGTTTCGTCTCCAAGAATCTGTTTGGCGAGTGCCTTGGCGATATCAATATCGAATCCTTCGACTTCGCCACTTGCGGGGTCCTTCAAACCGAACAATTTGGTGTCGTATTTCACGCCGGCAATGAGCTTGCCACGCTCTTTAATCTGTTCAATCGTGCCTTTGGCTTCGGTACTCCCACCAGAACCACCGCTGTTGCTACTTTCCTCTCCAGTGCTACAACCGGACAAGACAAGGGATAGAATCAAGACAAGCATAAACGACGGCCACTTTAATACATTTTTCATTTGGTAAAGACCCCTTTCAAAATGGATTATTCTCAGTGGTGAATCAGACGACTCAGAAATTGCTTGGCCCGTTCTTCTCTCGGGTTGTCGAAAAATTCAGCGGCGGAGGCTTCTTCCACAATTCGGCCTTCATCCATAAAGATGACTCGGTCTGCGACCTCGCGGGCGAATCCCATCTCATGTGTAACAACGACCATTGTCATCCCGTTATGTGCAAGAGACCGCATGACATCCAGAACTTCCCCAATCATTTCGGGATCTAGTGCAGAAGTGGGTTCGTCAAAAAGCATGATTTTGGGCTCCATGGCAAGACCTCTTGCAATGGCTACCCGCTGCTGTTGTCCACCGGACAACTGGGAAGGATAACTGTCTGCCTTGTCGGCAATGCCAACCCGGGTCAAATACTTCATCGCCGTAGAGGCTGCCTGTGCTTTGGGCTGTTTACGCACCTTCATGGGTGCAAGGGTAATGTTATCGATGACTTTTTTGTGAGGGTAGAGATTGAAGTGTTGAAATACCATGCCGATGTCACGGCGGAAGAGGTTGATGTCCACCTTTTTCTGATGTAAAGGGACACCACTGACGATAAGTTCACCTTCGGTAATCGTCTCCAGACGATTGATGCAGCGGAGCAATGTACTTTTGCCTGAGCCGGAAGGGCCGATAATGACAACGACTTCTCCTTCTTCAATGTGAAGATGAATATCTTTGAGGACATGAAAATGGCCAAAATGCTTTTGAACACCCCTAAATTCAATCAAGAGACCCCATCCTTTCTGCAACGTCTGTTTGTAAAAGGAATAATAAGGAATAAATTGAAACTAGTTATTTAATCATACATACTCATCCTGCTAAAGGCAATTGGTTTGTGATAAAACATGACATAAGTAATGGGTTTTATAGGGCTATAGCCAGTAATTATGTTATATATTTGTTATATTGCTAGCCTCTTTGTGACGAATCCTGACAGAAAAATGAATCCATTCTCCTAGTTGTTTTACAACCATTGGAATAGATGTATAGAGTATACTGGAAGGGATGTTTACTTTATGACTCTCATCATAAAAACAAATAACATCAAATTCTGAATCGTACATGGCAAAAAAGCTCAACCTTATGCCCTATGGCATTGATATGATGGAGCGAGAATGCGCTTTCCAGTAAGTAATGCAATATTAAAAACAGTCCGATCCAATTATAGGTAGAGAGGATGTTCTGAACGATGAATACATATTACTCCCCACTGGGTACAGGAGAAGGTGTTGAATCCCATACGAAAGCTTATGAAGTGAGTTTACCTGTCATCCCTGCACGGGATTTTCAGATTACGGATTATGGTGCGGTAGGGGATGGCTTGACCGATAATACCGAGATGTTTCGACTGGCTATAGCAGCTTGTGCAGAAGCGGGCGGTGGCCGAATTGTCATTCCGGCGGGTGTTTGGTTAACGGGTCCGATTGTTCTCCGCAGTCGAATTGAGCTTCATGTTCAGGCGGGTGCTCTGGTTACGTTCAGCCGTAATTTCGATCAATATCCCCTGATTGCGTCCAGCTTCGAAGGTTGGCAGGCAGTGCGGTGTCAGTCGCCTATTGATGGTGAGCAGTTGGAGGATATTGCGATCACGGGTGAGGGGATTTGGGATGGCGGTGGAGAGGCATGGCGTCCGGTGAAACGATCCAAGATGACGGCCTCGCAGTGGAATCGACTGGTTTCCTCGGGCGGTGTGGTGGAGCAGACTGGCGGCGACGAAGCCATTTGGTGGCCCTCGACTTCTGCTCTTGAAGGCGGTGCGATTGCGAATCGTCTGCATCTGGAGCAAGTGTGTGATGTGGCTGCTTATGACGAAGTCAGAGACTTTTTGCGTCCTAACATGGTCAGCTTGCGTCAATGTAAACGAGTGCTTTTGGACGGACCGACGTTCCAAAACTCTCCTGCATGGAATCTGCATCCGTGGGCATCCGAGCATGTCACAATTCGTAACGTGAGTGTGCGGAATCCATGGGTTTCCCAGAATGGTGATGGGCTTGATATCGAATCCTGCCGTCATGTCCTTGTGGAGCAGAGTGTATTCGATGTTGGTGATGATGCGATCTGCCTGAAATCCGGCAAGGATGCAGAAGGACGTGAACTCGGTCTGCCCTCGGAATATATTACGATCCGCAATTGCACCGTGTATCACGGTCATGGCGGTTTTGTCATTGGCAGTGAAATGTCTGGTGGTGTGCAGCATGTCCGGGTCTCGGACTGTACGTTTATTGGAACGGATATTGGGCTTCGCTTCAAAAGCGCGCGTGGGCGCGGCGGGGTCGTTGAGGATATTCAGGTGGAGCGCATTTATATGAAAGATATCATTATGGAAGCTATTTCGTTTTCCTTTTTCTATGCCAATCAGGAGGGTTCCGCTCGTGGTAGCGACTTGACTCAGGAGGTCAGTGAGGAGACTCCGGTGTTCCGGGATATTCGGATATCGGATGTGGTCTGTGCAGGAGCGGAAACCGCGTTATTGGTGAGTGGACTGCCGGAAATGCCTCTGGATGGTTTGGTCATTCAGGGATATACGGTGACGGCTCGTAATGGGGTGCAATGCGCTCATGCGAAGCACCTGCGAATCGCCGAAATGAACGCACATATTACCGATGGATCGTTAATTCATTTGCATCAGTGTAAGGGTGCGGAACTGGAAGCGATTGAGGGTGTAGGCGCGGACGGTCGGCTTCTGATGGTGACAGGACATGAATCGGCAGGAATCGTATGCCGGGAAAGTGATGCAGATACAGAGGGACGCCAAATCTCCATTGGTCCTGAGGTAAGAAGTGGTGTAATTATCCGCAGGTAAGAAGGGTTCAACTTAGTATACGCTTAGCATATCACCGCGGGCATCTCCTGGCGCGCGGTGTCATGATAGGGTGTCATATGACAGGTGTCCGGCTTCGCCAGTCGCCTCCAAGATCTATCGATGTTCTTTGCGATAGCGAAGCGGCGTGGTCCCGGTCACCTGTTTAAACGTTTTATTAAAATGGGCTGTATGCTCAAATCCGACCTTCTCCGCAATCATTTGCACCCGTTCCTGAGTGGAGAGTAAACGTCTCTGTGCCTCCCGAACCCGGGTAACACGTAAATATTCACTGAAGCGAAATCCGGTAAAACGGCTGAACATCCGGCTCAAATAGGATGGACTGATATAAAATCGCGCTGCGGCCTCTTCCAACGTAAGAGGCTCGGTATAATGATTGTTCACATAAGTGACGATCTCACTGATCTTATCCTGCATGGGATGATGCGGGGCCGGAGAGGATTGCCGAGTATCTTCTTCAACCCGGTGGATCTGAATCAGGATCTGGGCAAGCAGGCTTCTCACCACGATGTCATAATGAGGTCGGCGCTCCCTGCATTCTTGCAGCATCTGCCATAGCATTCGTTCGATCTCGGGCTGTTCCGCATCAGGAAAGTGCAGCAGCCTTGAACGATCGAAGGGAAGCAGACCACATACTCCAAGCTCCATCCCGGTGGCAAAAGAAGGCGAGAATCCGATCAGGATTCGTTCAAAGCCGGGAATACTTCCTTTGGACGTCGTATGTACATCATGGGGATTGATCAGGATCAAATCACCTTTGCGGGCGGTAAGAAGCTGACCATTCATGGAATAGACGCGTTCTCCTTCAAGCAGATAATACAGTTCATAAAAAGGGTGGGCGTGAGGCTGTGGCATGGCGTTCCCTTCGTGTCTGCTCATGTGTTCAATGGTGAATGAACTCTCGCCAATTCGATATTTGGGTCCAATCCGATCCTCTATAACACTCATAACACGTCTCCCCTCTGCGCCAGCTGATTTACGGTTAATATCCATATCATAACGGAAAATCCAGTTTGTTGTAAACGCTATCATTTGAATAGGGGGCCGACCAGACGAAATGAACAGCATACGGGTGGAATGATTTTCGGCAAGCTTATATATGCTGTAAAGGTGACAAAAGTCTATTCATGTTTTACAGTAGGGGGAGTGAGACTAACCTCTGGATAGGGGTGTCTCCAATTCGATTTGGAAGGAAGGAAACAGAATATGACGACACATGAATTATCGCCACTCGTTGCTGCATTGAATATGCAGCCGCACGTTGAAGGCGGTTGGTATAAGGAAGAATGGAAGGCATCGTACCAAATTCCACAATCCGTACTGCCGGATACATACTCAGGCCCTCGATTCTCGGCAAGTTCGACGTACTTCCTGCTGCACTCCCATGAAGTCTCGGAATGGCATACCGT
Organism: Paenibacillus sp. OK060; assembly: GCF_900101205.1. Classification (NCBI taxonomy): domain Bacteria; kingdom Bacillati; phylum Bacillota; class Bacilli; order Caryophanales; family Paenibacillaceae; genus Paenibacillus; species Paenibacillus sp. OK060. The sequence continues at coordinate 318,692 of NZ_FNFR01000006.1, read as the reverse complement.
TTTGTCCGATGAGCTTTGGTTGTGGCATAGCGGCAGTCCAGTAGAATTGAAATTGGGCGGCAACGGGGAAAACCCCGAAAATGAAGAAGTGCTCGTGTTGGGTATGGATATTGCTGCGGGGCAATCGCCGCAGGTACTCGTTCCAGCTGGAGTATGGCAAACAGCACGACCGCTGGGTGATGAGCCTGTACTGGTAACGTGTGTTGTAGCGCCAGGTTTCCATTTTGATGATTTCAAACTGGTTTCCAAAGGCTAATATAACTATAAATGAATAAGCAAAATCCCGATCCAGGTGCGTGTGCGTCCAGATCGGGATTTTTTGATGTTTTCTAGCTTGATTATATATTGAGGTTAGAAGTTAAAATTGTCCGGATCGGAACCAAAGCGCTTATTCTCGTTCAATTGATTGATGCGCTCGATTTCTTCCTTGGTCAACTCAAAGTCATACAGGTCCGCATTATCGCGAATGCGCTGTGGTGTAACAGATTTAGGTATGGTCACAATGCCATTTTGCAGATCCCAACGCAGAATGACCTGTGCCGGTGACTTGCTGTATTTGGCAGCGATGTCCTGAAGAAGCGGATGCTCCAGCAGATGTCCCTGACCCAGTGGAGACCAGGCTTCAATCTGGATCTGATGTTTGCTGCAATACTCCCGTAGCTCCGTTTGAATCAATAGCGGATGCAGTTCCACCTGATTCACAGCAGGTTTAATGGTGGCATCGGTCATCAGGTCCTCCAGATGGTGAATCTGGAAGTTACTCACCCCAATGGCGCGGATGCGTCCTTCCTTATGCAGCTTCTCCAGCGCTCTCCAGGTATCCTTATACTTGCCTTTGACAGGCCAGTGGATCAGATAGAGGTCCAGATATTCCAGTTCGAGTCGTTCCATGCTTGCTTCAAAAGCCGCCAGTGTGGATTCGTAGCCTTGGTCCCCGTTCCACACTTTGGTGGTAATGAACAGATCCTCGCGGGCGATTCCGGATTCACGAATACCCTGAGCTACACCGGTTTCGTTGTTATACGCTTTCGCTGTATCGATACTGCGATAACCTGCCTGGATAGCCGTTTTGACGGCTTCAACCACTTCTTCTCCATCTTTAACTTTGAATACACCAAAACCCAGCCAAGGCATTTTGACTCCGTTATAAAGTGTCGTTGTGTCCTGCACGTGTTTCATGGTCCGAAATTCCTCCTCTGATTCATTCATTATTCCATTATGTAATTACCCTGCTGACCGCCGGCCAATCCTAAATGGAGGGCCGTCTGTATTGATTATACTAAAACCTTTTTGGTAATGGAAAAGAATACGACCATTTCGATAGGAAAAACCCCTCTTTTATCCTTTTTCGCCAGCCAGAGGTTTGGTTTTGACGCTTACGGGTGATAAGATGAAGTATACGAAATATGGAAACCGAAGCTTTCCTATGGAAGCAATCACAGGAAGAACAGAAGAGCACGGGAAAGTTGGGTGTTATTGAACCCGTGTGATTAACGATAAAGGAGTAAGAATACAATGGCTAAACCTAAACAAACCAAAAAAGCAGCAGCTTGGTCTCTCGTTATTATGGGAGCGGGATTTGCCGCATCATTGCCGTTTCAAGGCGGTGTAGTAGGCAAACTGCTGGTAGGGTCATTTGAAGCGGGATTGGTAGGTGGACTTGCGGATTGGTTCGCCGTAACAGCGTTGTTCCGTCATCCACTGGGTATTCCGATTCCCCATACGGCTTTGCTGCCTAAGAATCGGGACAAATTGACTGAAGGCCTTGTCTCCGCGGTGGAAAACAACTTGCTGAACAAGGATAGCATCACCGAGAAAATTGCGGGCTTCAAGGCGGCAGAAATCGTTCTGGATACCATGACAAGGGAACTTCACAACGATGGAGTCAAAACCATGATTGATACGCTCTGCAAACGAATCCTTGCAGGCCTGCCGTTGGAGCAGATTGCTCCACTGGTTGCGGGCGAGATCAAATCACAGGCGGGAGCCTTCGACCTGGGTCCGATTCTGGAACGTGCTTCGATCCAGATGAGTGAGCGTGGTTATGATGCCAAAGCACTGGACTATGGTCTGAAGCAGGCAGAGGAATGGCTGGTGAAGCCGGAGACGATCATGTTTTTGGGTGAAAGCGGCCTAAAGGCAATCAGTGGTATCCAGATGAACGGATTAATGCAATTTGCGATGAATGCGTTCATGGGTTATCTGAACGAGGAGCGTCTGGGCAGTATTTTGCAAGGATATCTGTTTGACCGGGTGGAGGACATGAAGCGGGAGGGTAGCGCTCTTCGTTACAAAGTGCTAGATCTGTTGCGAACCCAGGCTATCCGGCTGGCGATGAGTGAAAGTGTGCAGGATGGAGTCAACGGCTGGAAAAACAACATGCTGGATGGATGGAACGCAGAGGAAACCGTGCTGAACAAACTCACTGAATTGAGGGAAAAGGCGCTCGCTGCAATGGAAGATGGCCAGTATGTGGAGACGTTTGCTCTACCCGCGATTGAGCGGGTATTGTCTGATTTGCGGTCAGACGATGCTTTATTGGCTGGATTGAATGCGAAGATTGTGGAAGGTGTAACGACGCTGCTAGAGAAAAACCATTCCAAAATCGGCAACCTCGTACGCGAAAATGTCGACAAAATGGATAATGCCTCACTGATCTCCTTGATTGAGGATAAGGTAGGACAGGATCTGCAGTGGATTCGGATTAACGGGGCCGTTACCGGATTTATAATCGGGATTGCACTGACCGCCCTGCGGATGGTATTGGAATAACTCATTGATAATGGCAAGATTAGGGCCGCTCTCTGGAGCAGGCTCTTTTTTTGTCTGGGCAAATGATAAATAGAGAAATGATGCAAAAACAGTTGGATTGGGTAATGTACACCCGAATGCTCTATTGGAATCATTTAGGAACAAAGTTACATAAAAACGATGCCAACAGCCGATGTCATCATGTTGATTTTGTACTATGATGCAGATAACAGAAGAAAAGAGTGGGTATACGAATATATTTAATGATAAAGAAAAGGTGATTGATATGAGGTTGAAGCGACGACTCGCATGTATATTTTTTTTGACCATACTATCTACTTTCATTTTGGGAGGGTGTCAGAACATGAAGGAAAGTGAAAAACAGGCCTATTTTAAAGAAGCCGAAGCGGAAGCCGTAAAATATCTGAAAGATAAATATGAACTGGATGTCGTGATCACAAATAAAGAGCTGTTACCTGAGATGGCGCTTGATTCTATTGCTATGGAAGGGCATGTGGTTGAACATGAAGAGCAAGAATTTACGATCTCGTACGACTATGAGGATAAAAAAATCAAAAACTTTGGCATGAGTCCAGCAATTAAGGAAGCAATTATAGCTAAGGGGTATGATCCGTTTAACAAATAAATCATAATTCAGGATTGATTTTCTTGGAGGTGCAACGGTTGTGAGTAAATCACCAAAAATTGATGATGAAACATACAACAAGATGTCTGAATTAGCTTACGAGAATCTGAAATCAGGTATTGAGTTTGACAATCTTCCCGGATGGCAAGTTCTTGAGGACACTCATGGAAATAAAAAATCGGGTTTTGATGCGGTGACCTTCTACAATCCTGAGACCAAACAGGCGGTTATCGCATATCGGGGCACCGAGGGAAGTGCATCATTGGATCGCAGCGCCCCTGATTATTACGCGGATGCTCAAATCGGTTTGCCTGAGCTTGGCAGAAAAATCGAACAAAGTACTGACCTTACGCCAGATTGGTTAGCTAATGGAATTCAGAAGGTAAGAGATGTGACCGGAATCACTAAAGTCGAGAATGCTGTGGGAGAACTGGACAAAAAGCTGGATAAGACAATCGGGCTGGGTCCCAACCAAATGTATGAAGCGGAAGATTACGCCAAAGATATGCAGAAAAAATATAAGGATTTGGATTTTTCGCTGACAGGGCATTCGCTTGGAGGGGGCAATGCCCAGTATGCGGCCGCATACACGGGACTTTCCGCGGTGACGTTCAGTGCGCCATCCGTGATTTCCAGCCTCACGCCAGAGGCAAAACGAAAGGCTGAAGAGGGTGGGTTTGATAGCCAAATCATTAACTACGGACATCCCGGAGATTTTGTAACCAGCGGATTTTTTGGTGGATATGATCGTCATGTAGGTTCCATGTATTACATCAATTCCAACTACAAGGATATGAATGATGACATGGGCATGTTCGATAAAATCAGTAACACCTTTGGTGGTGAAGAGTATCACGGTTTGAAACAGTACAAATTCGAGAATGGCTATATTTCCAACGATCTATACGATCCGGTTACGGGCGAGCAAATCAGTTATTCACCACGTCAGCCATCCAATGTCCTGTCTGATCTCGCAGCATTCATGCGGAACCTGGGTGGGCAAGCAGGCAACCTTGCAAGAGGTATGGCCGCAGCAGCAGGAGCGTCTGGCCTGATTCAGGTAACGCCCGAAGAACTCAAAAGTGTCGCTGCCCGGTGGAAGCAAAATGCACAACAGTGTAATGCAGAGTTGAATACGGTACGGAGCCGAATGGCGCAATACCTGCATTCCAGCCGTAGTCGCAGACTTGAGCCTATCGTCACTCATTTGGATGCGTCTATTAACGAATTGAGCACATGGCATATGAAGCATACGAGTCAATTCTTGAACTTTATCGAAGAGAAGGCGGAAGCATTCCGTCAAGCGGATGAGAGTCAGGTCAGTTTTAAATAGAATTTTGCGTGAAGGGCCTGGCGCTTGGCACTTACATAAGGGAGGGAACACGAGTGAGCGGACAATTGCTGGTAGAGCTAAATGATCTTCGGATTGCTGAAAAAGAATTGACCCAGCTGCTTGCCCGTCTCCAGGCAGATGAGCAGGAGGCAAGAAGCCTATACAACCGTCTCGACGATTGGAAGGGACAATCGGCCGATTATACAAGGCAGCAGATCGAAGCGTTTTTCGCGGGTCTGTCTGGACGAATACAGTCGATTGAACAACAGAAGAAGAGCTTGCTACAATATATTGAAATCATGATCCAGACGGATCAGGGACGATAGGGGAAAAGTTGTAAGGGACGCTGTTCTTAATCAGTGAACTTAAGCATGGAAATTTGAAATCGAAGTTGGCGTATGCATACAGATATCAAAAAGGAGCCTCGGCACATCGGGAAAGATCCCGTTCGCCAAAGGCTCCTTTCTTTTTCAGTCTACATACAAGACTCTATGTTAGCTCTTAACGTTTTTTGCGGCGTGTTGCCAGAGCGATACCCAGGAAGGACAGGATCAATGCCAGAATGGATACGATCAGTGTTGCCTGTTGCAGCTTCAATGTGCCTGGGTCTGAATCCGTGTTGTTTGGCTCACCAGTAACGGTGTCGTTCAGCGCGTCACCCAGTGTGGTGTCGTCGTTTGCCTTCTTATCATCGCCCGTTGCTGCTTTATCATCATGGCCAGCATTGCCGGCTGTGCCTGCACTATCATGACCTCCGCCTGTAGCAGTATTACCTGCAGCAGCAGGATCTTGGCTGATTGCCGTAATACTGTGCGGGTTGCTGTCACTTGGTCCGCCTGTCCATTCCACGATGCTGCCATCGCTATAATACTGGAACGCATCCCAAGTTACTTCCGTTTCGGCATCCGGATTCTGAGCTACGAAGTTGAACTGCTGGAATTGACCAGCCAGAATTCCTTCGTTATCTCCGTCTACTTCCCAAGTGATTGATGTTACTTCATTGGAATCATTTTTTTCGGTAGTGATTTTCCAGCCTGACAGTGGTTGGTATTGCTTGAATGCAACGCCTTGCGGTACTTTCAGCGTGATTTTGGTGGTAGGCAGCTCTTTTTCGGATGGAATCTTGATGCTATACGTCTGCCATGCACCTGTTTGTGCTACGGTTGGGTTAACGGTAACGTGTGCGCTGGCGAATCCCGCGAACAGCATCAGCGCAGCGGCTCCAGCAGTTAGGCTGGATGTCAGTTTGGAAGTCCATGATGTTTTCTTCAAAATAATTTACCCCTCTCAAATCTTCTAATATATAAGCTCAACTAAAGAATATTTACACTAGCCACTACAATGACAGAACAACCTTCTGATCGCTGTTATCCCCAGATTTTTTGATCCTCTTCTTCAAAGGGGAAATCCGGGGATAAAGGCGAACGCTTCGCTTCTCCAGGTTTTTTCTGTCCTCTCCGTTATTGTGTAAATGTTTAGTTGAACATATAAGGCCAATCATTAATCGGTTTATACCTACGGATTAGCGGTGTCGATCTCAAATTCGGTATCCAGCGAATCCAGAGATCGGGTTAGCAGATGAACCTTGATGTTCCAGCGTCCTGGCATGGAGATATATTCTTCTGCTTCGTAAACGCCAGTATCATTTTTCGGAATCGTGATCTCGTAAATGCCCATATCCATATCCAGGTGGGTCAGTGACAATGTGATCTGTTCCAGATCGTTGACTGTACTGCCGTCCGGTTTCTTCACGTCGACCTTGAACTGATTCTCTCCGGTACGATTGGGACTTACCTGAAGCGTAATTGTAGTCCCGTCATCCGTAGTCTGCACTTCTTTATAGGGTCCTACGGCTGCTGGTTGTCCGGGAGACAAGTGTGTCAGCACGGCGGCCAACGCAAGCACGACGGCTCCAGCAATCAGTTCGGCCTTCAGGCTGCCAGCGAGTCGGTTGCCGCTGCTTGCACGTGCCATTCTGGCATGACGCCAGGCCAATAGAAGCATCGCCACAAGCAAGACAACTTTAGCGATAAGCACGAGACCATACGCCGTTGTGAACAAAGACGTAAGGATAGGTGCAGGCAAAATGATCAGGCTGCTGTATATCCCCGTAGCGACGAGAGCAGCAACAGCGCCGATGCCCCAAGCTGTAAATCGTCGGATCGCCGTCCAGTAGACCTCACCTCGCACCGTGGAAGGCAGTTTATCCGCGAGCGGAGGCAGACACGCAGCCATGGCAGTTAGAGCGCCGATCCAGAAAGCGGCTCCGATCAGATGAACGAAGTCCATTGCAATGGCGAGCGCGCGATGTTCTGCTGCAGCTGGATGTCCTGTCATGGCATGGGTGAACAACCAGCCAAGAACGAGGACCAGTGATCCGTATGATGACCAGATACGGATACGCAGCGAGCGATCCCGGTCATATCCGGAGAGGATGGTAACCGCCAGCAGCATCACAATAAGCATCTGTACCATCCAGATCTGGCCAAATGACGTCAATTTGAGTGCGCTACCCATCAGTGCCCAGCTGAACTCTCCGATGGAAACGCCTGATTCATACAACGTGTTCAGGGGCAGACTGATCAGAGCGGCAACAGAAGCGGCGCCATAACTGATCCATAACAACTTGTAGCTCCTTGGCACTTCCAGTGGTTCTCTCGCCATGGAAGCTGGTGCAATTCGGAACAGCAGGAAAGCAAGTGTGCCCAGAATCACAGACAACCCCAGATATTGAATCCAGTCTGTCAGCGACAAAATCCATTTTAACGGTCCGCCAACCTGGCCTGTACCTGAGGTTAAATCAGCCAGACCAGCAGGAGCGCCAGATGGTTCCCCAATATGAAACACATAGGCCCCTTGAATGGGGTGACCATCAGCAGACACGGCCTTCCAATTCACGGCGTAGGTTCCGTTTCCAAGTCCGGTCCGCAGTCCGGTCTCCAGAATATGAGGACGGTTCTCGTCGACATGCACATTGCCGTCATCTGCCTGTGTTCCGTCAGGTCCGGTGATTTTAATATCAAAAAAGGCCGTCTGTAAAGACTCGTTGAACTCCAGAGTCAGGCGTTCAGGTGCTGTCGCAACAAGTTCATTTTCACCTGGTGAGGCCTGCACAATATAAGCATGGGCGGATGCCCATTGTGGCATAACAAGGCAACACAATAACATCAGGGCGACCATAAGTGCCCAGTGCCGTTTGCCCAATTTCATGGTGAACCTACTCAAAATCAAAAAATCATCACCCTTAGGTCTAGAATTGTAAGTCATTCTTTGTTAACCGAGCACAATCTATACCATTATAACTTTGTCCAAAATAACACTGTATGACTACATTGGGCTATAAAAAAACGAAATGATCCATGGAATTGTGACAAAAACATGAATGTGCCGCTATTTACGCAGCTTACGGCCTGCCAGTCCGCTTTCCAATGCATAGCGGGTTAATTGCACACGATTTTCGAGATGCAGTTTCTGTAAAATATTCTTCAGGTGATTCTTCACTGTTTGATCCGAAATGCCAAGTTGGTCGGCAATCTCACGGTTAGTATATCCCGCAGATACCCATTGCAGGATCTCAAGCTCCCGCGTAGTCAGCGGATTATCGGGTACATCTTCCGTGCGAGGTGCGGGGAACTCCTGAAGGATTCGATAGGCAAGTTCTTTGCTCAGGGGTGCATCATCACTGACGATGGCGCGAAGGTATTCAAGCCAAGTGGACGGAGATAGATTTTTGAGCAAATATCCTTGAGCCCCTTGCTTCAGCGCTTCGAACAGGTACGTGACATCATCCGATACAGTAACCATGACGATAATGACATAAGGAAAGCGCAGTTTAATCTGGCGGGTGGCTTCCAGCCCATCCATATCCGGCATCTGCACGTCCATCAGAATAAGATCGGGCATCCATTGCCCGGTAAGCTCCAGCGCCTCTAGTCCAGTCGAAGCGGTACCAATAACTTCAAACAGGCTGTCCTCGGATAAAATACTGCAGATCGCCTCACGCGCATGCGCGTGATCATCGACAACCAATACCCGTACAAGTTCCATATTAAGCATGCCCCTTTCCAATGGTTATTCGAGTGTAACCTGGCCTTGAATCAAGGGCGAAAGACCAGCCCATCTGAGCTGCACGTTCCTTTGTAATTCGCAAGCCGTACCGATCCTTCAGATGCAGTGGATCCCCGCTCACACCAACACCATTATCCTGAACGAAGATGGACCAGACAAAAGGGGTTCCTTCTGCAATCACCCGAATATCTGTGGCCCGGGCATGTTTACGTACATTAAGCAGTGCTTCCCGAATGCAGGCGAGCAGCTCTACCTGCTCCTTTGGGGAGAAGAAGGTGCTGTCGAGATCCCATTCCAGACGCGCCGAAGGAACCGTCTCCTCTATAAGTAATTCTAACTGTGACAACAGGGAAGTTCCCTCCGGTACTGCCGCTTGTCCAGGGACGTAGCGGAGCTGGGCGATGGCCTGCCGTACGTAAGCGTTGACCTCATGTACGGTTTTGCGTATTTCCTGAATTTCATTCTCGTGACCACTTCCAGCCAAACTGCGCTCGGCCTTGTCTGTTTTTACCGACAGGAGAAAAAGAGACTGCGAGATACCATCGTGAAGCTCGCGGGCTAGTTGATCCCGAGCTTCGAGTGCCACTTTGGAAGCACGCTCCTGCTCCAGAGCAGCCCTGGCACTTTCCAGCATCTTAAATAAGCGACTTAGCAAGGTGACACTTATGAGGTACAGGATAAGTGGGGTAAGCCAGTTGCCCGCATCCATGGAAAGGTAGGGCATCAGGAATTGGTGACGGATGTATTCCCAGAGACCAACCGTGAATGTGGGGACCAGCAGAATCATCCATTTAATCTGTTTGTATGACATGAATACAGAACTCCTTTGAGATAAGGTCCATTTATATGTATCCGTTTCAAGGGCTGGCACCATTATAACGCATGCTTGCTTCAGACCCTAGTCTGGCTTTCTTCGGGGGAACCTCGGGTGGATAAGGGAGCATTTAGAAGGATATCTAAGAACAACATGGGGTGAAATTATGTCACGCAGGGTGAGCCTTGGTGAGTACAGATGAGCGGGGCTGTATCCATTTTCCCTATTGGAGAAGGTCCTCTATACTTATATAGAACAGAAATTCATTACAAAAGATGTTAAGGAGTGAACGCAACAACATGAATCAAGAGGTATTGGAACGTCGCAGCGAGTTGCTCAAGAAGAACATTCATCAAATGCTTCTTCAAGACAATCAGCACGGAATCAGTCGTCAGGATAACATGTTTTTGCAGCAGATGATTAAAGAGCTGCATCAGACTTCACATGAGATGAATACCACTCGATAACGCAGAATCTGCACAAGAATGAAGTAATCTCGTGCATGATTCATTCCATGATGAACATGAAAATGGCGCTATCCCCGATTAGGCCGGGGGTAGCGCTTTTGGCTTTGTAAGGGGGAATTCTGTGGGTGTTACACAAGTTGTTGCTGCACCGTTCGTTTCTGAATATATCGGATGAACAGCTCGGCTAGCTCAGGATCAAACTGAGAACCGGAGCACATCTGTAGTTCCTTGATAGCTTCATCGACATTTTTCGTTTCCTGATACGGTCGCTCTGTCGTCATTGCGTCAAAGGAATCAATCACCGTGAGCATCCGGCACAACCGAGGAATCTCACAGCCTTTCAGACCATAAGGGTAGCCTGCCCCGTCATATCGTTCATGATGCAATTCAATATAGGGAATGAGATCGGCAAAACGCTCGTTCGTCATGGCCATTTTTTTGCCCCAGGTGACATGGCCCTTGATCGTTTCCCATTCTTCAGCGGTAAGCTTTTCTTTCTTATTCAAGATAAACCATGGAATTTCAAGCTTTCCGATGTCATGAATCAGTGCGCCCAGTACAAAATTTCGCTTCTCCACATTATCGAGTTCCAGCAACTCACTTATATCGAGAGCATACTTATATACGCGTTTGGAATGTTTGAATGTATCCATATCCTTATACCTGAACAAGTTGAGTTGTTGCTCAATGTCACGCACATCCTGGACCAGATCAATCTCTTGCTCCATGCCATCATTACTACCGTGGCGATGCACATTGTTTTTGCCTTGCTTTTTGGCATAATACAACGCTTTATCCGCCTGATCCACAAGTTGTGACTTGTTGTACATATCGACTTCATAACGCGCAACACCTGCGGAGAACGAGAGACAACCGTGCGGAAAGACTTCAACCCCTTCAAAAGGTGTGTCGTTCAGCTGCTTGCGCAGCTTGTTCATGAAAGCATAAGCCTCGTCCAGATCCATGCCTGGCATGAGCAGGGTGAACTCTTCTCCGCCATAACGAAAGGCGGTGACCGAAGTGCCTTCCGTCTTCCGACTGAGGAAATCTCCGAGAAGAGCCAGCAGGCTGTCACCCTGGAGATGACCGAAGCGGTCGTTATACTTTTTGAAATCATCAATATCGATGAGTCCCAGTGAAAGCGGGGTTCCCTGAGAACGGGCGTTACCAAGCTCGGTCTCCAGCATACTTTCAAAATGACTGTGGTTAAACAAACCTGTGCGTTGATCCGTATTCGCCTTTTCCTCAATACTCTGATACATCACAAACAGCTGTTTGAACGCATGTGATAGCAGAATGCTAAGACTGAGGTAGAGCAGCAGGCCGAGAACGCCGTTATGCACAACGAGAATGGTCAGCACGAGCGCCAAAATCAATGTACATAAATAGACCAGCAGCGATTCGGTAACAAACACACGCTTCATCTGCTGTAATGCATCCTTTGTTGAGAAATGAAAAAACAGGCCAAGCGTGATTGTATTGATGATGAAGTAGGCTGCAAGTGCCGCAAAATAGGGCAGCAAGTTATATCCATCCAGTGCTCCCGGAATTCCTCCAGTCCAAGTAAATACATAAGCCGCTCCAGCAATCATGAGGCTGTAAATGCTGAAATTGACGATATGTTTCCACCAGGTGAGTTTGCGATCCTTGATTAACAGAATGAGGGAAACAGGCAGCAGTACAGACAGACTGAATGCACCACCAAACATGAAGATAGAGGCGAGGTACACGGAAGAGTCCATGGATTGCTGATTGCCTTTGGGTGGAATTTGAAACGTGAAATAATCCAAAATCAGCGCCGCACCAAGCATCGTGTATACCATTACCCATTCGTCAGAGGATAGATGGAGATAAGACCACTTGTTCATATACAGAAAAATACCGATGCCGGTACAGCTAAGCAAGACGACATACATGCTGCTCCGATCTGCTTTATGGATAAGGTTACGAATAAAGTTCATAAAAATTCTCCTGCTTGGTTTAGTCTGCTCTTGATGTGAATATATCGGCTTGTACTATATTGATGTATAACATAACAAGTTACCTCCCAAAAATCCAGAAAGAAAAAACAGGCCGCTGGCAGCCTGTTTGTCTTGGTTGGCGAAGTATATGTACTAGCCGCCCAGCTTGTATCCCGAAGTCAATGCAACAACGACAGAAGCTACGATGATTGCGTTGATGACGAGACGGGAATATTTAATGCCTTCGAATTTTTTCATGGAAAAGACCTCCCTTCCTTGGAGTCTGTCCGAATGTCTTCAGGCCTGATGGAACTCACTGGCTGCAAAGCTTCTCCGGTTCGATTCACCATCATGTACTGGATAAACAGGAATATGCCAATGTTCATGACCACATCGCCGATGCTGATCACCTGGGTCCGCGGATAAGGGCTGGACAGCGGGATGATATCACCTAGGAATGAAAGATGTGTGGAAGCATCCATCATATAGTGCTTTGATACCGCCCCGCCTTCGCGCAGCATATCTACATAATAGGGCCCAAGAACAGCAGAGGCGTCCACGGAAACCGGCATACGCCCACCGTTCACTGCCATGACGATGAAATTGAGAAAGACACCGATCCAGATCAACGTAAAACCTTTGTAATGTCGATTAAGCCACAAAAATGCTAGACCTGTGACATAAACGGCAGCAAACAGGTACCCGTTGATGGATGCAACCCAATCAAGCCTTTCCTGCAAGAAAAAGATGAAGAACTGGGCCAGCAGCAACAGCGGGAATATCCATCCGCCTCGCAGCTTGAGTGCTGCAAACTGGTGGAGACCATACCGAAATCCTCCCCGGAACAGTCCAACGATCAAGCCTAGCAGAATGCCGTCGTATACCATGATTAACTCCTGTCTTACAGATATGTGTAAATGTGATTGCGTGTTTGTGTATCTATGTTATTCGACCTTTTACTGGTAAATCCTTCAATGGAAAATATTTTTTTGAGAAGAAATTTGCAAAAAAATAAACAAAAAACCGCCTTTACGAACCAATGGGTCGAATCCATTGAAAAGTTCGGTAAAGACGGCTTTATATTATGTCAAAATGCGAGCTTTAATGCACCTAGCATATGTTCGATTTATTCCGATTCCCCGTTGAGATAATTGAAGAACGGGTGGTCAACCCAGAAGGTGTAACTGGAAATATCCGCATCAGGGGCGAGCTTACGGAATCCTTCCTGAATTGCCTTGGAATTCTCCTTAAGGGAGAAGGATTGTGCGTAATAGTTGCCAAGTGAAATTTTATTGTTAGCAATGACCGGATATTCCGCCAGAGCAGTCGGTGAATAATACAGCGGCTGCCACCAGGAAGCATGGATTAAGGCAGAGGTGTCATCGCTATTCTTTTTTGCATACTTCAATATAATGTCGTTGAAACGGGCTTTGTCCGCTGTGTTATTGAACTCGAACTGAATGTCATATTCTTTGGCGTAGGCGATGTAGTTGCCATTCTCGATCTGGGTTACTTTGTAATCCGGTGTTTCTTTGGGCTCTCCCCATTCCTTCAAATAGATGAAGGCAGATGTCTTCGGCTGGAACTGTACATCAGCATCGATGCCTTCACTGCGCAACAGTCCAATCAACTGCACAGCATGTTTAATATCATCATGACCGTAAGTTAAAGTCAGTTCATCGATGAAGTTGGAATCAAAGCGACTATCCTTAAGATTGTAACCTGTGACGAGATCATTCCGCAGAGCTTGATCCACAATGGTCCGAAGCTCTGGTGCTTCTATTAAATCAGCAGTGCGATAGGCAGCGTACAATTTGGAGTAAATGTCAGCGTCGCCGGAACGGCCAATTTCATTTTTATATTTACCCTGACTGGTCAATACCCGTCCAAGCAAAATGTTGGCAAAATCGGAACTTGCTTCGCCACCCTTACGGAGAGCGGGGTACAGACTTTCCGGAATTAGACCTGTATCGATGGCAGCGGCCAGTTCCTGCGCGGCTTGTCCCTGCACGCGGCTTGGGCTAATGCCCAGTTTTGCAAGTGCCTTTGCTGTTTTGTCTTCAGGATATGTATAGGCCAGCTCTTTGAATCCGGCTGCTTTGACTGCGATGAAGACAGCGGCATAAGTGCTCAGTTTGTCATTGGCACGAACTTCCGTACCGGATAGGATACCATTGTTATATAAGGAAACGGCAGCTTTATAAGCTGAATCATTCGATTTCAGATCAGTAAAGGATGGGGCCTTAACTAAGCTGTCACTTGCTTCATCTGTAGCAGGAGCAGCTTGATCGGCTTCAAGAATGGTAGCAATCGCCTTGATGAAGTCACCCTTCGTTAACTGTTTCAGCAATTGGATATTGTATTTAGCTTGCAGGAATTGGGCGTAATCAGCTGCACTCTCGGTATAAACTGAAGGAGCTTGTGCTACGGGTCCTTTAACAGCCTGTGAGGTCGTTTGTCCAGCGGAAGTGGCGGATGCTGCGGATACCGAAGCGGGCAAGCTGAGGCTGCCGAGTGTAACCGGAGCGGCGAGCAGAGCGGCCAGTGTGATCTGGGTGATTTTTTTCAAATGAATAGCCTCCTCAAAATAGGGTTGGAAAATAAATAAGATTGCGTTATAATTCTGACAAATCCTATCTGAATATAATAATTGGATTGACTTTAGCATGGAGCAGCTCTGGATGTCAACGGAAAAAACCTTGGTATAGAGAGGCTTCGGAGGCTCTGTCAAAGGCAAATCAACTATTATATTCCATTTAGTGTATACGCTCAAAGATTTATTGACAAGGATCGACAGTATCCGCTAGGATTATAAAAAAAGAATAGTGAAAAGGGGAATTTTCAAAATGAAAAGAGGTTTATCGTTCGTCTTATCGATCATCATGTTGGCTATATTGCTGGCGGCTTGTGGAAATTCTGCTTCCAAAGACGAACAATCGGCCCAAGGTGGCGACAGTGAAAAATCACTGCGCATGGCGCTTGTACTTCCTGAAAAAATCGGGGTAAACCCGTTCTTCGTACAGATGGATGAAGGTTTCAAAAAAGCAGGCGAGGAATTCAAGGTAGATACCAAAACGATTGAATCGACTGACCCGGCAGCATTTGAGCAAAACCTGCGTGCTGCAGTTGCTGAGAACTATGATCTGATCATTACAGCGACATTCCAGGCAGAAGATGCACTGAAGAAAGTGGCTGCCGAAAATCCGGACAAGTCCTTTGCCGTTGTAGACACAACGGTGGATCTACCGAACGTACGTAGCGTTGGTTTCCATGAATATGAAGGAGCATACCTGCTTGGTGCAGCTGCCGGACTGTCTACGAAAACAGACAAAGTCGGTATGATTGCCGCGATGGACGTTCCATTGATCAAGAAATATACAGAAGGTTTCAAAGCTGGTCTGGAATCAGTTAACCCGAAAGCGGAATTCCTTGTGAACTACGTTGGTGGATTTAACGACCCGGCCAAAGCCAAAGAGCTTGCGTTGGTACAATTCGGCAAAGGTGCTGACTTCATTGCCGCAGCATCCGCTGTAGGGGATCTAGGCGTGTTTGAAGCCGCGAAAGAAAAAGGCTTCTATACTTCCGGTCAGGATACGGACCGTACCGTTGAGGATCCGGAACATATCGTATTGTCTCAATTAAAGTCGACTGATACAGTTTCTTACCAGACAGTGAAAGACTTCGTTGAAGGAAACTTCAAGGCGGGTGCTGTCAACTATGGCTTGAAAGAAGATGGCGTAGGCCTGACTTACGTAACACGTGATAGCGAAACTCCATTGAATGCTTTTGTTGGACAAGAAGTTATCGACAAGGTTAAAGCAATCAAGGATGATATCGTATCCGGCAAAATCGTTGTGAAAGATCCATTGCAACAGTAGTATTGTTTGTTTCATAGGATTGAGTAATTGAGTTGATCAGCCGGCTGCCCGATCAGGCAGCCGGTTTTGCTGCTATTTAAGACCGAGAGGAGAGAACGCGAGATATGCTGTTGGAGATGGAGCAGATTACGAAGAAATACGGCGGCTTCACCGCTAACCGGGACATCCGTTTTAATTTGCGAGAAGGAGAGATTCATGCCCTCGTGGGTGAGAACGGCGCTGGTAAAACAACCCTGATGCGCATGTTGTATGGAATGGAGCAACCGACATCAGGCACAATCAAAGTTCGTGGACGCGAGGTCAGCTTCGCAACTCCGTCTCAGGCCATGGCAAGTGGTATCGGCATGGTGCATCAGCATTTCATGCTGTTTCCTTCCTTTACGGTTGCCGAGAACATCGTGATCGGGCGTGAACCGTCTGCGGCAGGTGTATTTGACCGCAAACAGGCAGCGGCCCAGGTGAATGAATTGGGCAGAACGTATGGCATGCCAGTTGATCCGTGGAAAAAAGTATTTGAATGCCCTCTGGGCATGCAGCAGCGTGTTGAAATTCTCAAGGTGCTGCATCAGGGCGCGGACATCATTATATTGGATGAACCATCAGCGGTACTAACACCGCTGGAAGTGAAAGAACTACTCGCGAATATGAAATCCCTTGCCAAGTTGGGCAAAACCTTTGTATTGATCACGCACAAGCTGCAGGAAGTTATGGATGTGGCAGACCGGATCACGGTTCTTCGTGATGGTCAGGTGACAGGTACATTGGAAGCAAAAGACACGAATGTAGAGGAACTGTCCCGCCTGATGGTAGGCCGTGAGCTGGTTCGCATGGACAAGCAGCCATCCGTTCCGGGAGAAGCTGTGCTTCAGGTGGAAGCGGTAAACTTGTCAGGGGCAGAGGACCGTTCTGCACTCAAGGATATCCATTTGCAAGTTCGGAAAGGTGAGGTCGTTGGAATCGCGGGTATTTCCGGCAACGGCCAGTCTGAATTGATCCAGATCATTGCGGGACTACGCAAGGCAGATAGCGGCCGCGTCCTGCTGTCAGGACAGGATACAACCAATTGGCCGGTGCGGCGCATTCGGGAGCATGGACTTGCCCATATCCCGGAAGACCGTTATATGTGGGGAGCGGCGAAGGATGCGAGCGTTCGTGAAAATGGACTGATGGGCCACCATCACCGGCTTCAATCACGCGGTATCATTAAAGCGAAGGCAGCACGGACCATGGTGGAGAACTGGATCAAGCAGTTCAGCATCAAAACCGGTTCTGCGGAAACGAAGGCGCAGTTCCTATCTGGCGGTAACTTGCAGAAGTTGATTGCTGCGCGTGAGTTTGCCCAGGATACGCCGTTTCTGATTGCGGCTGAACCTACGCGGGGTGTAGACATCGGAGCGATGGAGACCATCCACGCTGAATTGCTGCGCAAACGGAATGAGGGTGCGGGTATTCTGCTCGTTTCCTCGGAATTGTCTGAGATTTTGCAATTATCGGATCGAATCATTGTCATGTATGAAGGCGGAATTGCCGGGGAACTGAAGGCAGATGAAGCAACAGAAGAACAGATCAGCTTGTTGATGGCAGGAGGGAAAGAGCGGATATGAATCGGGTAAAAGAAACACTTCGCGGACTCATACAGCCGCTGCTTGCCGTATTCATCGGTTTGCTGGCAGGTGCTGTAGCCATTCTGATCGTTGGCGGTTCCGTGGTGGATACGTATGCGGAGATGTGGAAAGGGGCCTTCGGCAACTTCTACTTCTTCACTAACACACTGGCACGTTCGACGCCCATTATTCTTGCGGGGCTGGGCGTAGCACTGGCATTCCGCGCCGGATTTTTCAACATGGGTGCAGAAGGACAGATGGTTCTGGGCGGACTTAGTGCAGCGCTGACGGCGCTCTACCTGCCGGGTCCAGGCTGGTTTGTCTGTATTGCAGCCATTGTGGCGGGGATCATCGCCGGTGGGGTCTGGTCGCTGTTTGCAGGTTGGCTGGATGCCCGCTTTGGCATGAATCTGTTGATCACAACACTGCTGCTCAACTATATTGCGATTTATTTTGGAGGATACATGGTATCCTACCCGTTTAAAGACCGTACAGGATCAGCGGCAATGGCCCAGACGCCAATGATTGATCAGAGTGTCTGGCTGCCGAAGCTGTTCCAGGGTATGGGACTGCATGCTGGATTCATCATTGCTATTGTGGCGGCGATTCTCATCTACTGGTTCACACACAAGACGGTAACTGGTTATGAGATTCGCATGTTGGGAAGCAATCCTTCGTTTGCAACGTATGGTGGCGTGCGACGCATTCGCATGATGATGCTGTCCATGATCATCAGTGGTGGACTTGCAGGTCTTGCGGGTGCAGGGGAAGTGCTAGGGACACAGTATCGTTTCCTTGATGGATCGTTGTCATCGGCAAGTTATGCATGGAGCGGCATTATGGCGACCTTGCTTGCCCGCTCGCATCCGCTAGGAACAGCTGTGGCGGCAATCCTGCTTGCAGCGTTGCAGACAGGTGCTATGGGGATGGAACGGAATACGGATGTGCCGCTGGAAGTCGGTAGTGTCATCCAAGCAGTATTGACGTTATTTGTATCGGCTCAGATCGGATATTCATTCCTGAAGCGGAGAAGGGAGAAAAAGTCCAATGCAACAACTGTTTGATGCAGCCATGTTTGGCTCTACTCTGCGGATTATGACGCCGATCCTGCTTGCAGCGCTCGGTGGGGCTTTATGCTCTCGTGTCGGTCTGTTCAACGTGGGTCTGGAAGGACTCGTACTGATCGGTGCTTTCTCCGCTATTGTCGGTAACTATCTGTTCGGCAATGTACTGTTGGCTGTAATATTTTCTATTGTGATCGTCATGTTGTTCTCTGCGCTATTTGCCTTTATCAGTATTAATCTGAAGGCCAACGCCATTGTGGTCGGGATCTCGCTTAACTTTCTGGCCACAGGACTGACGACTTTTGCACTGCGGGCGATTTTTGATGTAAAAGGTGCTTACTATGACAAGGATATGGTGGGACTCCCCAAATGGGACATTCCTCTTATTAAGGACATTCCGTGGGTAGGCGATGTTATCTCAGGGCATAGCCCGCTCGTATATCTCGGGATTATTATCGTGATTGCCTTGCAGTTTTATCTGTTCAAAAGTGTCTCCGGCTTCCGTCTTCGTTCCGTGGGTGAGAATCCGGTAGCGGCACAAAGTATCGGCATCAAGGTGCGCGGCATTCAATATGGTGCAGTTCTGATGTGCGGCGTATTGTGCGCCTTGGCGGGTGCACAGTTATCGCTCGGTCAGGTTACGATGTTTACCGAGGGTATGACCGCAGGTCGCGGCTTCATCGCATTGGTAGCGACCATGCTGGGTCAAGCGAATCCGCTCGGCGTTATGGGGTCCAGTGTGCTGTTCGGGTTCATGGAAGCTCTTAGTATCCGACTGCAGGGCTTTGCGCTGCCAACTCACTTTACCATGATGCTGCCGTATATTGTGACACTGGTGGCGATGTTCTTCTTCAAGGACCGTACTTATGCACAAGACGCACTGAAAGCGGGCGGAAGCTCGCGTTAAATCCTGAATGTTATGCTGGAAGCATATAAAGAAGGAGGAATCACGCTTGCATAATAAGGCTGAACGTCTGAAAAAAACGAAAAGCCCGGCACCCAAAGCGGGTGCTGAGCACGGAGACCGACTGCCACCGGGGCAGGTACTGACCGAGAAATTCCCGATTCTGCATGAAGGTGAAGTGCCGGAATACGACCTTTCCACCTGGGATTTGAAGGTATTCGGTGAAGTTGAAGAGGAGAAGGTGTTCTCCTTCGCCGAGCTTCAGGGGATGCCTCAAGTGAACACGGTGAGCGATATTCATTGTGTTACCCGCTGGTCGAAGTTTGATACACCATGGGAAGGCATACGGTTCTCGGATTTCATCAAGCTACTTGGTGTCAAACCGGAAGCAAAATATGTTATGATCCACGCGGATCATGATTATGAAACGAATGTTCCGCTCGAAGAACTCATGCATGATGATGTATTGCTTGCTTTTAAATTTAACGGTGAGCCGCTCACACCGAAGCACGGTTATCCGCTGCGCTTGGTTGTTCCACAACTCTACTTCTGGAAGAGTGCGAAGTGGATACGGGGTCTGGAATTCATGAAAGAAGATCGCAATGGCTTCTGGGAAGTCAATGGTTTCCATCATTTTGCCGATCCGTTCAAGGAGCAGCGCTTCTCTGGTGAAGATATTCCGATTCCGGAAGACGAATGGACGAAGAAGGAGTTTGATTAAGATGTTGATGCCTATTTTGCAAATTCATTCCGAAGATATGCCTGCATACGCCATTGTCTGTGGTGATCCGGCACGTGCGGAGAAAATTTCCCGCAAGCTGGAGCAGGCGAGAGAACTGGCGTTCAGCCGGGAGTATCGCACGTTTGTAGGATTGTATGAAGGTGTACAAATGGCCGTGGTCAGCCATGGCGTAGGTTCACCAGGAGCAGCTGTCTGCTTCGAAGAACTGATCCGGGCAGGGGTAACGACCCTGATTCGTGTAGGTACAGCGGGCTCGTACACAACGGATTATCCAGCGGGCAGCGTAATCGTCAGCACGGCCGCTGTGCGTACGGACGGGCTGACACGTCAGCTGGTACCAGATGGTTTCCCTGCGGTAGCGGACCTTGGTGTTACACAAGCGTTAATCGAGGCAACTCGTGAGCATGCAAGTGCAGCGAAAGCTTCAAGTGCGGGTAAAGTTGGCGTGGGCATTACCGTTACGCTGGATGCATTCTTCACAGGAGTTGAAGAGATTCCTCATCGCAAGTACAAGCAGGCGGGTGCTCTTGCCGCTGAGATGGAAATTGCCGCGCTCTACATCGTCAGCACACTGCGCGGCGCTCGTGCCGGGGCTATTGTCGCTATCGATGGATTCGCAGACAGCGACCTGGCCGCCGAGTATGATCCGCATACAAATGCGGTAGCTGATGCTGTTGAGCGTGAGATCGAAGCGGCACTGCGTGCATTGGCTGTACTGGCTCGTCAGGATCAGTCGTAAAGCTGAGATCATCAGGGTATTTTGTATTACTACAGCTGGTAAAATTGCAAAATAAGCAAATGATGTCCATCTGAGATGGACAATATAAAAGGGCGTCCCATAAGGTCATGAACATGACTAAGGGGCGCCCTTTTGAGTTTGAGATAGAAGCGACTGTTGCTAGATTGGAAGGTGCAATCGATTCGTTAGCGTTGTCCGAACAATTGCTGTGCCGTCTCAATAAATAACCGGGATGCGGGAGAAGCATCGACAAGTGAAGGAACGGCAATCTCGATATTGCGGTAGGCTTTCGGCTCTGTGGGGAGTGCTTTGACACCCGGAGGCAGCCAGGATAGTGAAATAGCAGGCAGCATAGCGGTCCCGAGTCCCTGCTCAATCATGCTAAGGCAAGTGTTTACGTTATACACGACAAATCCGAAATGTAATTCTGCATCTGCTCGATTGAACAGATCAACAATCGGTACCTCATAGCCGCCTTTGCAAATAATCATGGGGTGTTTGTCCAGCATTTGTACCGGCAGAATTTCCTGATTCGCAAAAGGTTCATCGTCCCGAAACACCGCGAGCATCTCCTCGCTATAGAGTGGAAGCGTCTCATAAGACACATCTACTGGTTCTTTATCTGTGGCAATAATGAGAGCTACATCAATGGCGCGTGAGCTTAGCCACTCCTGAATTTCAAGGATGTTCCCCTCGTGCAACTCAAACTGAATCTGAGGATAGCGCTCCCGAATCGAGCGGATGATTTTTGGCAGCAGATGGGCGGATGACATAGGGAAAGAGCCAATACGAATCGTACCAATCTCCAACCCTTTTTCGGCGGCAACGACCTGCTGTACCTTATCAAATTGCTGTAAAATGCGGCGGAAAATAACCAGAATTCGCTGTCCCACATCCGTAAGCACGATGCCGTTCCTACGATCCCGTATGATTAGAGTGACATCCAGTTCATTCTCCAGCGAGGAGATGGCCCGACTGACTGCGGGCTGTGTCATATTCAGTTCCTGGCCTGCACGGGTGAAACTTCCCGTCTCTGCAATTTTCACAAATAACTGCAACTGTGAGTTGTTCATAACAAATATGGTATGCTCCTTATGATTAACATGCATTTCAATTATTTATATCAATATTGTATCATGAAGACACGGAACGATCAAAGAACGAATGTAAAACGGATCTGGATCGGATTCCAAATGGTTTGCAGGCACAGAAAGAGCGCAGGATAATGTGTACGATTGATTAAACTGCGCCTGTAGATGGTGCCGGATAGGAGAATAAACATATGGCTTTATCACGTGCAAAAGCAGGCTGGGTCCTGGCTTTTCTGGTACTCATGTGGGGAGTAAACTGGCCCCTGACCAAATACGCATTAAATTTCACACCGCCGCTCATATTCGCAGGCATGCGCCTGTTAATTGGGGGTCTGGTGCTGGGGCTGTATGCTTTTCCCCGCTACAAAACGCTGCGGTTAAAGCAAACCTGGCATATTTATGCCATATCTGCGGTGCTTAACATCATCTTCTTCTACGGTTTTCAGACCGTGGGGCTGACGGAAGTGCCAGCAGGATTATTTTCATCCATCGTGTTCCTACAGCCTGTGCTGCTTGGAATCGGGGCATGGTTGTGGCTGGGTGAGTCCATGTATGGACTGAAGATTGCCGGATTGGTGATCGGTTTTGCAGGGGTGGCTACGATCAGTATTGGTGGCATGACAGGCAAAGTATCCCCTGAAGGGGTTATGCTTGGGCTGTTCAGCGCAATTAGCTGGGCGATCGGGACCGTATATATGAAGAGAAATTCAATGAAGGTCGATGGAATCTGGATGACAGCCATTCCGATTCTGATCGGCGGAGTTGTTCTGACATTGACGGGTACGGTCACAGAGAGCTGGTCTGATGTGCAATGGGTGCTTCCTTTTATACTGGATACGCTATTTATTTCGGTGTTTGTCATTGCAATGGGCTGGCTCGCGTTCTTCAAACTGGTTAGCTCCGGCGAAGCCAGCAAAGTAGGATCGTTTACGTTCCTGATTCCGCTGATCGCCCTGTTATGCAGTGTGCTGTTCCTCGGAGAGTCGGTTACGGTCAACCTGATCGCAGGTCTGGTTATGATTATTGCCAGCATCCTGCTTGTGAATGTTAAAGTGAAAGGCAGTAAAGTCGCGAAAATATAAAGTTATACGGAGAACTTTCTTCAAGTGGTTGTTGAACCTTGTATACATTCCGAATGACAATGCAAAAAATGGGTAAGTTATATATAGGAACATCACCATGATTACGAAGAGGAGGACTCCAGCATGACACAGAACAATCAACCTCAGGATGAGGCGGCAATTCGCAACAAACTGGATGAAGACGGGGATTCCTTGATGGAGAAAAAGAAAATTTTGAGCGGTGTGGATATTGAGCCGCAAGCGGACGAATGGTCTGCCAAACCGTCACCTGTAGCATTTGATGAAGGTAAATCATCCAAAGAATAAGAGGAACCAGATATAGCTTTAAAAGAAGCGGGTACCGTTAAGGTATCTGCTTTTTTATATCAGAATGGTTAAGCATGTTTCGGAGCATCATCTTCCTGATGTCTTATTGTATAATCATGGGAACGTTTGTGAGAGGAGAATGTGAAGATGAGTGAGATTAACATTAGAAGGGCTGTCATCGGAGATTACACGGGAGTATCTGCCTTAATGGATGAACTTCATCACTTGCATGTGGAGGCCAGGCCAGACGTATACAGAGAGCTGCAGACGAGAATGAGTCATAAGGAATATGAAGAACTACTGGAAACGGATCATCGTTATCTCTATGTTGCGGAATTGCTGGAACAGGGTGAGATTGTTGGATTTGCGAGCGCACAGTTGAATGTTATTCAGAATGTGGATTTGTTAAAGGATCGAAAGATGTTATATATCCATGAGATCATCGTTGGTAGCAAACATCGTGGACATGGGACAGGCAAACTGTTGATGCAGGAGTTAATCCAACTTGGCAAAAAAATGCAGGTCGACAGTGTTGAACTGACCGTGTCTACATTTAATACTGGTGCTCAAGCTTTCTATGAGCAGATGGGTCTGGCTGTACGTAGCAGCAGAATGGAATACATACTATAATATGCCTGTACGAAGACTGATGAGATGTCTGGCGCGTTAGTGCAGTCGTAGGAAGCATGGAATACATCCATTTGGAGTAAAATAAAGAAATAGTCTTGCATACCCCCACGGGGTATGTTACTCTTATTACAGAACGAAAGAAAAGGGGTGTTCGCGATGGAACATCAGAGCCATCCCAAGGAACCTTTGGAGTCATCCGTAACAGAGGTGAACGAAGTCTCACAGACAGATGATCAGCAAGCCAATTCATGTCATACGTCAGGCAGTGATGGAAAGCATGTGCGCAAGAGCCATCACTCCCAAGAGATGAAGGGCAACCTGATTTCCCGCTTGAACCGTGTTGAAGGACAGATTCGCGGGATCAAGGGATTGATCGAGAAGGATACCTATTGTGATGATGTGCTGACACAGATCGCGGCTGCTCAGTCCGCTCTTAATTCAGTAGGCAAGCTATTGCTGGAAGGCCACATGAAGAGCTGCATCGTTGAGCGCATTCAGGCCGGAGAGCATGAGGTTGTGGATGAATTGTTGGTAACGGTAAGAAAGTTAATGAAGTAATTATTTTTGAATGAACTCATCATTTATATATCTAAGGAGGAACTACCTATGTCTAATATTACGTTGAACGTTACAGGAATGTCTTGCAATCACTGTGTGAAATCGGTTGAAGAAGCTGTGAAGAATGCGGGAGCGAATGGTCAGGTTGATCTGGCAGCAGGAACTGTCGCAGTTGAATATGACGAGCAAAAAGTCAATGTGGATCAGATCAAGGCAGCCATCGAAGATCAAGGATATGACGTAGTCTAATCATCGCAGGCTTAAACTGAACTTCCCTTTGCATGGAAAGGAATTCAACAGGTCTTTTCCATTAAATGAGTTCATTGTTTAAGCCTGATTTTCTGTCTTTTATATACCCCTTGGGGGTATTGGATGTGTAGGAATATTTCATAGAGAAAGGAGCTAACAACATGGATAAGTCATCAACAACGGAAAACGCAACAGTATCAGAACCCGTACCTTCACAGGAAGCGGCGGGATTGCAGACAACACTGCAAATTACAGGCATGACCTGTGCTGCCTGCTCTACCCGGATTGAAAAGGGTTTGTCCCGAATGGAAGGGGTCAATCAGGCGAATGTTAACCTCGCTATAGAACAAGCAACGGTATCCTATGATCCGAAAACAACGAACATCAATGCTTTGCGGGATAAGGTGGAGGCGCTTGGCTATGGTACAGTAACGGAATCCGTGGATCTGGACATTACAGGCATGACCTGTGCTGCTTGTTCTACTCGAATCGAAAAAGGTCTTTCCCGGTTGCCGGGTGTATCCCGTGCAAACGTGAACCTGGCGCTGGAAACGGGACATGTGGAATTTGCAGCAGGAGTACTGAAGGCAACCGATATTACGGCGAAGATCAAACAGCTCGGTTATGGAGCAGAGTTGCAGAAGACACAGGAAGATACCCAATCAGTGCGTGAGCGTGAATTACAGCGTAAAAAGTGGAAATGGATGATCTCCGCCCTGTTATCTTTGCCACTGCTTTGGGCCATGGTGGGTCACTTCTCATTCACCTCGTGGATCTGGGTACCGGATCTGTTCATGAACCCATGGTTCCAACTGGTGTTGGCAACGCCAGTACAGTTTGTGATTGGATGGCAATTCTATGTGGGAGCCTATAAAGCGCTCCGTAATGGCAGTGCCAATATGGATGTACTGGTTGCTTTGGGTACAAGTGCGGCTTTCTTCTACAGTCTGTATCTGACCCTGACCAGTGGCAATGCAGCTTCGACCATGATGGATCATGGTGGGACGGGAATGGCTACATCAGCCATGCCAACCGTGGAGCTTTATTATGAGACGAGTGCCATTCTGATTACGTTGATCCTATTGGGAAAATGGTTTGAGGCCGTAGCCAAGGGGCGTTCCTCTCAGGCAATCAAGAGCCTCATCGAACTGGCTCCGCGTGAAGCCAGAGTGATTCGTGATGGACAGGAGGTTATTGTACCGTCTGCGTATGTCGCGGTAGGTGATCTCGTTCTGGTAAAACCCGGAGATAGCATTCCTGTCGATGGCGTCGTGGAGGAGGGGCAGTCTTCTGTCGACGAATCCATGTTAAGCGGAGAGAGCCTGCCCGTGGATAAAAAACCAGGGGACGCCGTTACAGGTGCTACGTTGAATAAAAATGGAGTATTAAGACTGCGTGCGACCCGCGTGGGCTCGGACACGGCGTTATCCCAAATTATTAAAGTGGTTGAACAAGCGCAGGGTTCCAAGGCCCCTATTCAGCGGATTGCCGATGTGATCTCAGGTATCTTTGTTCCGATTGTTGTAGGCATCGCAGCAGTCACGTTCCTGATCTGGTATTTTTTCGCCAGTCCCGGTGACTTTGCCGGTTCGCTGGAGAAGGCGATTGCTGTACTTGTCATAGCCTGTCCTTGTGCGCTTGGACTCGCAACTCCAACGTCCATTATGGCTGGATCAGGGCGTGCGGCGGAATATGGTGTGTTGTTCAAAGGCGGCGAACATCTGGAATCGGCACAGCAGATCCAAACCGTTGTACTGGACAAAACAGGTACAGTTACCCAAGGCAAGCCCGTGCTTACGGATGTGGTGACGGCTCCAGAATGGACGGAAGCAGACCTGCTGCAACGGGTGGGAGCAGCAGAGCAGAGTTCGGAGCATCCATTGGCTGAGGCGATTGTAGAAGGAATCCGAGGTAAAGGTCTGGAACTGGTCCAGTCAGAGCAATTCGAGAACATACCGGGATATGGTGTGCGAGCTCGGGTTCAGGGACAAGAAATCCTGGTCGGGACACGCCGACTGCTTACGGATGCGAAGGTGAATGTCTCCGAGGAAACGATGCAACAGATGAATAACCTTGAGGAACAAGGACGCACAGCGATGCTGGTCGCGGTAGACGGACAATGGGCTGGGGTTGTTGCCGTGGCTGACACCATCAAGGATACTTCAAGGGAAGCCATTCAGCGGCTTCATGCTATGGGAATCGATGTTATCATGATTACGGGAGACAATGAGCGTACAGCACGCGCTGTAGCGGAGCAAGCTGGAATCAATAAAGTTCTGGCTGAGGTACTGCCAGAGGGTAAAGCGGCAGAAGTGAAAAAACTTCAGAAGAGTGGCCTCAAGGTAGCGATGGTGGGAGATGGAATCAACGATGCTCCGGCCCTTGCTACAGCCGATATTGGTATGGCCATTGGAACCGGAACCGATGTAGCGATGGAAGCAGCGGATATTACGCTAATGCGCGGTGATCTGAACAGTATTGCAGATGCGATCGAGATGAGTCGGCGCACGATGGGCAATATCAAGCAGAACCTGTTCTGGGCACTTGGCTATAACGTGATTGGTATTCCAATTGCAGCAGTGGGCTTCCTGGCTCCTTGGTTAGCAGGTGCGGCCATGGCGTTCAGCTCCGTGTCAGTTGTACTGAATTCGCTGCGTCTGCAACGAATGAAACTGAAAAGCAATGACTGATGTCCATTGAGGGACGTGATTCAACTTTCTATTATGCTCAAAAATAAGCATAGGGTGCGGTCCGCTACGGCGGACCGTGCTTTTTTTGTTGAGGAAAGGTGTTTGAAATATGCTAAGGGAATGGTCCTTACCTTGTTATTAGAAGGTGAGCATGTGAAGTGATGTCCTCTTATGAAATGGAATACATTGTTTGCGAAACACATCTTTATCTTTCTGAACCTTTCAGAAATAGATTGACAATATAGACATATAGACTTAAAATTTAAAACGATTGTTTGATTCAAACAATCGTTTACATCAAATTCGAACTAATGAGTAATGGAGGACATCATTTATGTTGCAGGCTTTACGTATATTGTTGAAAAAACCGCCAGTAATTGTGGGGATCGTGACGGCACTTATGTTCCAAGTGATCTTCAGCGTGATCTGGATGACAGCATATTCCGGAGTGAATGACCGGATGAATGAATTGACGGTTGCCGTTGTCAATGAGGATGGAGAGCAGTCCAAGGGGATCGCAGATCGTATGGCTGAGACGCTTCCTTTTCATACCGTAACGAATCTGAGTGCTGCCGAAGCACTTGACCAGTTAAATCATCGCAAGATTCATATGGTGCTGAATATTCCTGCAGGGTTTAACGAGCTGATTCAGACAGCCGGTTCCACTGCCGAAATCAAGTACACCATTAACGAGGCGAACCCGGTTACGATCAAAAGCATGATGCAAGGTGTATCGCAGAGCGTGACGAACACGATTAACAAGCAAGCAACCGCTCAAGGTGTGCAAGCTGTGTTGACGGCTTCTGGAGCGCCTGCAGATCAGGCAGCTGAAGCTGCTGCCAACCTGACTACACGAGTGGAAGGTACAACCACTTCCATTAATCCGGTTAACGGTATGAACAATCAGATGGTGCCGATGATGATGGTACTCGCTTCTTATGTGGGAGCCATGATTATGGGTATGAACCTGCAGACAGCGATGGGTATGCTGTCGGCTACTCACTCCCGCTGGACTTTGTTTGGCGCCAGAGTAGTCATTAATCTGGGGTCTGCTCTTGTGGTTTCCCTGCTGGGATCATCACTGATCGTGTCGCTGGGCGGACAGATCGAGCAAGGATTTATCGCATTCTGGTTGTTCCAGGCTTTGTTCCTCTGCACGTTCATGTTCTTCTCCCAGTTCTTCCTGATCTGCTTTGGACCAGCGGGAAGTTTGTTCAACATCATTTCACTGTCGCTGCAACTGGTATCTTCCGGTGCAATGGTGCCACGTGAATTGCTGAACAGCTTCTACAGTGGTATTGGTCAGTATCTGCCTGCCACATATGCCGTTCAAGGTGTTCTGAGCGCTCAACTGGGTGGACCTGGAGTTCAATCCGCGGCTGGCTCAATTACCATTGTATTGCTGGTTGCTGTAGCCCTCTCCCTGGTGGTGACGTTGTTGAAAAAACAACCTATGCCAGCTGGGGCACCAAGCCCGGCTCAAATGAACAGCTAATATTCCAGTCATCATGGTTGTTCTTCATAGGATATGATCAAGCACCCCGGTGATTTTCACCGGGGTGCTTGGTTTAATAGTAGGTTGAGGTGGCTAGCTTTGCAGAACCACAGGCGGCACACCTTGCGCTTTGATGCACAAACTTTCATAATGAAACGATAGAGTAGTCTCGCTGCAGCCCGGTGAGCTGAAGCAAATGAATAGAACGGACAAGAGGAGCGGACGGAATGACGGAACCGGAATTGGATATAAAAACGAGGATTTTGCTTGCAGCCAAGAAGCTTTTTGCACAGCAGGGGTATGACGGGACAAGTGTTCGTCAAATCTGTGATGAGGCGGGTGCGAATGTATCGCTGGTCTCGTATCATTTTGGTGGAAAAGAAAAGGTGTTCGAAGCATTATTTGAGCACTTTTTTCCTGATCATATGATGAACGAGTTGGCTGAAGAGTCCATGTCCTCCCCCGTGGAGGGTATCCGACGAATCATAGGTGAAGTCGTAAAATTCACGATGACGGACCGGGAGATGAGCGATATTGTGCAGCTTGAAATTACACTGCGTACCCATCGCACAGCTACCGTGTTTCGTTTTTTGGACCCCGTCTGGACCAGAGTGAGAGAACTGCTGCAAGAAGGCAAGGAGCAGGGCGTGTTTCAGATCGAGTCCGTATCTTATGCGATGCTTCAGGTCATGGGTGTGGCTTTGGCGCACAAACGGGCTAAGAATTCGCGGTTTAGCTTTGACTATCAGGATATGAACACAGATGAACTGGCTGAGCAAACCATTGAATTCGTACTACGAGGATTGGGAGTGAATAGCAATGAACGAAACCATTGAATTGATGATGAAACACCGCTCTGTGCGGAAATTCAAGCCAGACCCGGTAAGTGAGGAGCAGCTGGCAGCAATCGTGGCGGCCGGGCAGATGGCTTCCTCTTCAAGTAGTGTGCAGGCCTATACTATAATTGCTGTTACCGAACAGGAGCAGAAGGCCAAATTGGCTGAATTGGCAGGCAATCAGTCTTACGTCAATGAATGCCCTGTGTTTCTCGTATGGTGTGCTGACCTTTATCGCCTGAGTGATGCTGCCAAGCGTCATTTGCCTGAAAAGGAATCCTATGAGGACTCCACTGAAAACTTTATGGTGGCCACCATTGATGTTGCACTCGCATCGCAAAATGCTGCGCTTGCAGCAGAGTCACTAGGTTTCGGAATTGTATATATTGGCGGGCTGCGCAACCGTATTGAGGAAGTGAGCGAAGTATTGGGTTTGCCCGACGGCGTCTATCCAGTATATGGAATGTGCATTGGTGTTGCTGATCAGGATACGGGTATTCGTCCGCGTCTACCACTGGATGCTGTCCTGCACCATGGCCGCTATAACGCCGAGCAGACTCTCAAAGGCGTCGAGAGCTATGACGAAACGACTGCTGCATACATGAAGGAGCGCACTCAAGGGGAACGTTCTACATCGTGGTCCGAAATGATGGCGAAACGCCTCACAGAACCGGTACGTCTACAGATGAAGCCATTCCTCGAAGGCAAAGGATTCTTGAAACGTTAAGTGTAAATTCAAAAGAAGTCAGTTCGGCAGATGCCGACTGACTTCTTTTTTTGCATACTATATCTATTTAGTTGAGGAACCAGCACAAGAATGGATGCCAATTCGGACCTAAGGAAGACCGTAGAAGCGTTTCGTATTCTGATAAAAGAGACGCGCAGCCCGCTCCGTTCCCATACCGGTCACTTCACTCCACGCTTGAATGACCTGTCTGGTCATGGCAGGGTGCGTCATTCTTCCCTGGAAAGGTCCCTCGAAAGGCCAAGGTCCATCAGTCTCTGCCATAACCTGCTCGGAAGGATACTGGCGAGCTAATTCGCGAATTTCCTCTTCGTATATGATATCAGGTGTAAATGAGACGAAGTATCCGTTGTCAGCCATTCGCTGGACGGTCCCCTTGGAACCTTTGAACCAGTGAAAATGTGCCCGGCGATGTTGATATTGCTCCAGCAGGTCACAGGCGATATCGGCATCCTCGTATACAGCGTGCAGCACAATCGGTTTACCGTGCCGTTTCGCTAGCTGGATAAATCGCTCCAACAGATCGATATAGCCGCTCTGATCAAAGTACTGTCCTGCCTGTTCGGCTTCCTGTCGGTTGTAATAAGGCAATCCAACTTCCCCAATCGCTGTGGCTTGTCCCATATGCTTTTCGATCCATTTGATAAATAGATCCTGCTCTGCCAGGGACGGCAGGGGCTGCTCGGGATGGAACCCAAAGGCCGGATATACGGTACGAGGGTATTGGGAAGCTACTTCTAGGTTACTCTGGGCAGAAGCCAGATTCATGGAAACGGCGATGACAGCCTCAACCTGCTGGGATGGGAAGGAATGCAGCATCTCACGTTGTTCTTCAGGTGTATATTTGTCCAGGTGAAGATGGGCATCGATCAAGGGTGCAAAAGCGGTTGATTGCATGGATGGACCCCTCCTTTTTGTCTTTTACCAATGATACGCAGGATAGTTTGTCTTGGATCACCCATTTTAGGGAAAAAATAACTCAAAAACCCGCACTATTTAGATAGGCGGGTTTTCTGCTGTTCTTCTCTCATCCACTGGGAAATCTGCCGTTTCCGTTCAAGAAAAGCAGATTCCTCCGTGATCGCTTCGCGACGTGGACGATCAAAGGGAACATCGACCTCGTGAAGTACAGCCGCAGGCCGATTTGATAAAACATAGATACGGTCCGCAAGCAATAATGCTTCCTCGATATTATGCGTAATGAACAGCACCGAGCGGCGGTTCTGTTCCCAGATATCGAGCAGCCAGCGCTGCATGTCGCTACGGGTCAGTGCATCCAGCGCACTAAAAGGCTCGTCTAGCAGCATCAGCTCCTGCGGACTGAGCAGGGCGCGCAGAAAGGCAACCCGCTGCTGCATGCCGCCCGATAACATATGCGGATAGGCTTGTTCGAACCCAGCCAGTCCGACACTGCTCAGCCACTTCCGGGCATCTGCAAGCGCCTCTGCTCGGGGTGGTGCATCCGAAGACACTTCACCTGCAAGCAGCACATTGTCCTCAATGGTACGCCATGGGAAGAGGGCAGGCTGCTGCGGCATATAGCTAATCTTGCCGCGTTGTCCGGTGACATCCTGACCATTCATCAGGATTTGGCCCTCCTGAGGTTTCAGCAGACCGCCGATGATGTGAAACAGGGTGCTTTTGCCACAGCCGGAAGGGCCGACGATGGCTACGAATTCTCCTTGTTCCACGGTCAGGGACAGGCCATCCAGAACGGGCAATGTGCTGCGTCGCTCCCGGAACGAAGCATTCACGTCTAATACTTCCAACGCTGGTGAAGAATGATGTGCAGGTAAGGCCACGGTTCCATATTCAGGACTCCCGCTACTCGTTGGAGTGGTTGCACCTTCATCCGGCGCAGTAGCTACCCGCTCGTTGTGTTCGGGTGTCATCTTGTCATCACTTCCTAACCTTTATATGGTGCATATTTCAAAGTTATCGCTTTTGTGGACGCCAGCGTACGAGCAGCTTCTCCAATAGCGCAATGAGCAGGAAGAGCAGCAGACTCAATGCCACAATAATCATGATTGCCACGAAAAGACGATCCGTCCGATAGGCTGATTTTTGCAGCATCATATAATAGCCGATGCCCTTATCTGCACCGATCCATTCGGCGATAATCGCACCCATGACGCTGTACGTAGCGGCAATTTTAATCCCCGAGAACACCGAGGGCAATGCATGTGGAAGTTCGAGCTTCCAGAAAATTTGGCCGCGTTTTGCACCAGCCATGCGCATATAGTTCATCATCGCCGCATCGGTGCGGGTCAACCCGTCCATGGCAGCTACAGCCACCGGGAAGAAGCAGACCAGGATGATGGTAATCAGTTTGGGCAGCAGCCCAAATCCGAACCAGATCAGCAAGAGCGGAGCAAGCGCAATGGTCGGTATATTTTGACTAAGAATAAGTAATGGATAGAGTGCAGATTTCAAAAATGGAATCAGATGCAGCACCATCGCAATCAGTAATCCCACGAGCGTACCTGCTGCAAATCCTATTAATGTCAGCTGGATTGTTGCCGATGCATGCATGCCAAGTCGCTCGGCCTGGGATGCTGCTTCATGGGCGATGTCCGAAGGCGCAGGCAGCATCCATTTCTCAATATGGAACAGGGAGACGGCTCCCTGCCATATCGCTATAAAGAGAATAACCGCCACAAAGGGCGGCCATACGCTTTTCCAATAGGCATGCATTAGCGATATTTCTCCGTCAGGGTGTCCATGCTGAAGCCACTTGGGCTATGGGCGATTTTGATCTGTGAGATGATGCTAGGGCTGCCAGCTTCCACGAGAACTTCGTGCATTTTGCGGACAACCTCCAGCAGTTCCTCCAGTTCTCCCTCCATCGTAGTATCCAGTGGATTAACCTGATATTTCAAGCCAGACTGCTGAATGACTTCAATCGCACGATCAACATAAGGATAGGAATTTTCGCCATTTGGCGTTTTGGGAATGACTTGAATGCTAAGTAGTGTGCTTGCCATGAGAGATCACTTTTCCTTTCGAAATATATAAAATGAACTAATGACTGTTACACTTGCCACTTCGATGACAGAATAACCTTCCAATCGCTGTTATCCCCAGATTTTTTTGATTCCCTTCTCCAAAGGGAAAATCCGGTGATAAAGGCGAACGCTTCGCTTTTTCACGTTATTTCTGTCCTCTTCGTCATCGTGTAAATACTAAGTTCGTTTTATATGGATAATTTTATTGGGGTAAGAACTCGTTTGTATATGCTTTGGATACATCTACCTGCTCATCGAGCAGTTTTTTGCTAAACATCCAATCCGTGTAGTTCTGCCATACTTCCTGCTTCTGCTCACCCCAGCGTGGTGCGTCATCCTGATATTTTGGACTCAGCCACTTCTGGCTTGCGAGTACAAGATCCTTATCCAGATCCGGTACGGCCTTGATCAGAATGTTGGCAGCGTCTTCGGGATGTTCAATCGCGTATTGATATCCTTCGGAAGTCGCTTTCAAGAACGCTTTAACCAGCTCGGGATCGTTCTGAATCGTCTTTTCATTGGTAACGAGTACAGGTGTGTAGTAGTCCAGTGAATCGGAATAATCTTTCACATATAACATGTCGATCGGTTCCCCGCGCAGTTCGGCTTCAATGCCCGTCCACGCGTAGAAGATCCAGGCAAAGTCGATATCGCGTTTCACAGCGGTGAAGAAGTCTGCATCGCCCATGCTAATATTTTTTACTTTGGATACATCGGCGCCTTCGCCTTCCATAATGGACTGCATCACAGCTTCTTCCACCGGAGAGCCCCAGCCACCATAGGTTTTACCTTCAAAATCTTTGGGGGATTTGATGTTCCGGTCCACCGGAGCGGCAAATCCGGACGTGTTATGCTGAATGACTGCAGCAATGGACACGAGCGGTACGCCCTGTGTGCGGGCCTGGGTCACACTCTCCTGATAACTTACGCCAAAAGGCACTTCGTTCGAAGCCACCATTGTATCCGCGCCTCCGGCACCTGGTTGTACAATCTCGACATTTAAGCCTTCAGCTTTGTAAAAACCTTGATCTACGGCCGCATACAGTCCGGTATGATTCGTATTTGGTGTCCAATCCAGCACCACTTTAATGTCCTTGAGGGCTGCGTTGTCACCTTCATTGCTGTTTTCGGTGTTGCTGCTGCCATTTTCTCCTGAAGGTGCAGCTTCTTTGCCGCCACATGCGGCCACAGCCACGAGTAGTACGCACAAGAGCATTAGGCCCATCATTTTACGCCATCTCATCTTCATTTCTCTCCTTCATGTTGTCCGGCCAGTGGCGCGGGGTACTCCTTGGCTTCATATCCAAGCTTCTTGCATAAATCGACAGATTTATACCAGCTATGATCCGGATGACGTCACTTTTTTTAGCTCTCTGGCTATATAAAAGAACATTAAAAAAGCGCCCCGTTAATCCGGGACGCGTGCAGGCGTTAGAGATGTGGCACTCAGCAAAGAGGCTGGGCCAATTCGATATACTCCGATTCCTACGCTGGCATGATCCAGATCAGGTCTAAGGGTCAGTATCTTGGTGGGATACACTCTCAGCCGGCCTATTCCGACTCCCCTGGGAAACTATGAAGTTACGGGCATTACTAGGTGTAATTATAGGCCAGAGGCCCACGCATGTCCAGTCAGGAACTGGATAGGGGCACGTATGAATGAATCAAAGAGGCCATTATACATGCGTATAACGACCTCTCTAGATGTGTGATTTTCAACAATTATCGTGGCGAATCATATAAGGAAATCTGACTGAGTGCAAAAGCATCGGATTTCGGGTCATAGCCTACCTGTTTCTGAGTGGTTTCCAGATTCAATCGTTTAAACCGATTATTCGAGATCCCATGCAGTATGGTGAAGGGCTCCAGATCTGTAGTTGTAATTGCTTTGAACATCAAATCACACAAGTCAGCCGGACTAATATACGCGCTCATATCCCTTGCCTCCAGCGCGGGTCCATCCGGTTGGAAATCATCATATGCACCTATACGTATTGCTACACTTTGTAAACCTTCGGTATATGCAAAATAGGAAGCGAGCGATTCACCAAAACATTTGCTAACTCCGTACAAATTCCGTGGGCGTGTCGGCATGTCCGGATAGACTTGAGCATCAATGGGATACCCCTCGATCGTCTGTGCACTGCTTGCCAGAATGACTCTCCGCACACCTTGGTCCTTAGCTGCACGGAATACATTAAATGTACCTTTGATATTGATGTCCAACAACGATTCATAGAATCCGGCATGCGGGGAAGGATCTCCCGCCAGATGTACAACCACATCCATGCCTTCGCAAGCGTGCTGACAGGCTTCGGGATCTGTCACATCAAGTGTCATGATCTCATGGCTTGTCCCTTGATACGTATGCAGTCTGTCGATATTCAAATCCGTTAGTCGCAGGTGAAATGCTTCTGACAAGTGTTGGGACAAGTCACGTCCAATTTTTCCGGCTGCGCCGGTAATTAAAATGTTCATTAAATCAGCTCCAATTCTTAGCGCTGGAAGAACTCAATCCATTCCTTCTCGGGTCCATAGATGAAGAAATAACGGTAACCGTTAGGCAGTGTAATCATCTCTCCATCAATAAACTCGGCCTCAGTTGCCTTAATGCGGTTGTACTCAGACTCAAGGTCATCGACATGGATAGCAAAATGATGCACCGTACCTTCGGAAGGCAGCTTGTCGCTGTATCCCTGAATCAACTCAATCTCAGTCTCATCGCTTCCGTTGAAGCCGAGAAAGGCGAGCTGAATGACACCGTTGGTGTGGGTTACCCGATCTTTCAATTCAAGACCAACAATCTCCGTATAGAAACGCAGCGTGGTCTCTAGATCACGAACGGCAATGCCGACGTGGTCAATGCGCTTTTGAAAACTCATAATCCAAATCCTCCTTATATGCATTGAATCTTTTCTACCATTTTAAGGGATATCATAGGGCTGTACTACGAGGTTGTCAAATAGGATTTTAATTTGGAAAAATTATAATTGTTCACAGAATGTTCACTTATGAGGAGGGGTTCGTCATCTCTATAATTACGAAGGTAAACAGAGAGGATGAGAGAATTGCCAACAACGAAGAAAGAACAGATTATTTTTGGAATGATGATGTGCACAGGAATGGTCATCGTCATGATGGCCTTCAATTTATGGCACAATGGGTTATTGAGCAAGATGTCCGCGCTTGAAATATTGCTTCAGTTCATATTGTGCTTTGTCATTGCATTTCTGGTGGAGTCCTTTATTGTCGGACCTGTAGCGCGAAAAATTGCATTTTCCTTACCTTTTGACAAGTCCAACAAAATCCTAGGCGTGCTCGCTATGTCATTTTTCATGGTCATTGGAATGGTTCTGATTATGTCCTTGTACGGAATGATTTCCGCTTATCTTGCGAATCAGTTAAATGGAGCATCCGTACTAAGTACGTATCTTCATACGATTGCTCGTAATTTTAGCCTGGCGCTTCCTTACCAAATTATTATTCTGGGACCACTCGTTCGATATGTATTCGGTAAATTCATTAAGGATAAAGGGAGTGTAGTCCCCACAACCTAAATAACGTTAGTTCCGATTTAGAGCATCTGAAAGTATTTCCTGGGCAATCGTCCACTGCACTAAGATAAAGAAGTAATTGTTCATTTTCAAATCAAAAAAGACCTCGTAGCATTCACGCTACGAAGCCTATCTTTTTACCAGCTATGATTTATTGAATTTAATTTATCTTCTGTTCGGTAGATATTACGATGCTGAACTCACAGTATGCCTGCGCTGCCATTGATACGCGATCACGCTGATAATCAGCAGACCAACTGCAAAAATGGCAAGCATCCACGCCGACTGGTTAACTTCCAGATGGTCCAAACTCCAGC
Organism: Paenibacillus sp. OK060; assembly: GCF_900101205.1. Lineage (NCBI taxonomy): Bacteria > Bacillati > Bacillota > Bacilli > Caryophanales > Paenibacillaceae > Paenibacillus > Paenibacillus sp. OK060. The sequence goes on along the minus strand of NZ_FNFR01000006.1, from coordinate 281,163 downwards.
CTGTAACCAAAGGCAGAATGGCACCACCAACACCACCTGATGCTATCAGGATGCTGGGCGTTGATTCTTCTGTTCCAGGCAGCATTTTGCTGGCGAAGACGAGGGCAATGGAGAACACGCCCGATAGTGCAAGCCCGAGCAACAGGATGATCAGAAATGCCGACCAGATCTGGTTGGTAAAAGGAAAGATCATCAGCAGTACAACTGCTGCAAGGCAACTGTACAGAACGTAGACGCGATATTGGAATTTCTCCGCAATATATCCGGCAAACAGTCGCCCAACAGACATGGCGATCCAGAAGCAGGTAACACTAAGTGCAGCACCTGCTTCCTTCATGTTCATTTTCTCAATCAGAATGGCTGGCATGAAGTTGGCAAGGCTCATTTCAGTGCCGACATAGAGAAAGAAAAATAGAACAAATAAAGACAGAAGAGCCAAATTACGGCCGTGATAGGTTGAACGAGTTGGTTTAATGTCTTCAGGATTCGATCCATTTGGCGATTCAGCAGCGTGAGTGTGTACAGGAGTCTGGTCTGAGCTGCGTCGACTCAGCTCGTTGTCCAGCTCACCGAATGAACTTTTGGCCCAGAAGATAAAAGTCATCGCTGCACAGACGGCAACCACGAGGAACGACATGCGCCAGTACCCGGCAGAAATCAGACCGCTGGCAATGAGAGGCATGACCATGGCGCCGATACCAAATAACACTTCAAGTCGGCTCATGGCAACCGCCGTATTATCTTTAATTGCAGCAATGATGATTGTACCGATGACAGCTTCTATCATACCGAATCCGAATCCGGCTGCAGGTGCAATGACGAACATCCAGCCCCAAGGAGGCAGCAGCATATAGGATAACTCTGCAATGCAGAGCAGAGCTGCGGCAATTAATATGCCACCTCGTTTACCAAAGCGTTTATTCAACCACGGAGATAACAGTACACCACCCAGGAACCCGGCAAATTGGGCAAATATCAGTGTGCCTCCCTGACTATAATCCTTGCCATAATGTTCAAGGGCAACGGGCAGGATGGAGCCGAGAACGACGTGGGCAAGTCCGATGAGGAAATAGGACAAGCATCCAATCCAAAGCAATTTTTTCATGAAGAAAAACTCCTTCTTGATATTATGTTATGTAGTAAGTCTGCCATTCAGGAGTATTTCCTAAAAACAAACAATCTCTATCATAACAGGACATGTAAGGGTCTGCACGGATAACTTGCAATGGAGGCTAAAGTTCGTATATACTGAAAAACAACAATTACAGATCGGACCATGCCGTTGAAGAGCATCCAACTCGGAGGCGTTTTCGCCAGGGGAGCGTTATTCCCCAAGTTAACCGGAACCGCCCGTTATCGCGGACCAAGAGGCTGAACCAGAATATTCTGGTTTGGCAAGTTGGGTGGCACCGCGAGCAGAGCGCTCCTCGTCCCAAGGGATGAGGGCGCTCTTTGTATTTTTACAGCCAAAGGAGACGGTGACCATGTTGGAAATGAAGTGGATTCGGGAGCATGCAGAAGAGGTGCAAGCTGCGGCAGTTGGCAAGAGAATGAATATCAGTATTCGCGAATTGTTGGAACGGGACGAGGAGCGCAGAGCACTTTTACTGGAGACGGAAGAAGGACGTAGAGTACGTAATTCGTTATCTGCAGATATTGGCAGACTGATGCAAGCTGGTGAGCGTGAACAGGCCGAGGGTTTAAGGGAACAGGTGAAACAGCTGAATGGTCAGTTAGAGCAAGTTGAAGCCAAGCTTGCCGTTGTGCAAGAGGAAGTGACAAGGCTGCAATGGTTGGTACCCAATGTTGTATCGCCAGACACGCCAGTGGGTGCATCGGATGAGGATAATGTGGAGCTGCGACGTGTGGGTGAGCTGCCGGTATTCGATTATGAGGCCAAGGATCACGTGGAACTTGGTGAACGGCATGATCTAATCGACATCCCACGTGGGGTGAAAATCGGCGGAACACGAAGCTATGTGCTCAAAGGAGCAGGGCTTCTCCTGCACCGGGCTGTACAGCAACTTGCGCTTGATCTGCTGCTGAAGCATGGATTTACGCCAATGGAAGTTCCTCTGATGGTGAGGGAGAATACGCTTTTGAACACGGGGTTCTTCCCCACAGGACGGGATCAGGTCTATGAATTAGTAGGCGAGAACAAGTGGCTGGTGGGAACATCGGAAGTGCCGCTGGTTTCGTATTATGCGGATGAGATTGTGGATGTGCAGGAGCCAATCAAGCTGGCTGCTACATCGACGTGTTTCCGCAGTGAGGTTGGCTCAGGCGGGCGGGATGTACGCGGATTGTACCGGGTACATCAATTTGCCAAAGTGGAACAAGTCATTCTCTGTGCACCGGATGCGGAAGAATCGGAGCGAATGCTGCAGGAAATTACGGGACACGCCGAGGAATTACTGCAATTGCTGGAACTGCCTTATCGAGTGGTGGCTGTGTGTACAGGGGATATGTCGCAGAAAACGTACAAACAGTACGATATTGAAACCTGGATGCCAAGCCGCAATGCGTACGGGGAGACACATTCGTCGTCGAATCTGCATGATTTCCAGGCTCGGCGTTCGAATATTCGTTGTCGCGATGCCCAAGGTAAGCTTGCCTACTGCCATACGTTGAACAATACGGCTGTGGCTTCACCACGCATTCTGATTCCATTGCTGGAGAATCATCAGCAGGCGGATGGAAGCATTCGTATTCCAGCCGCACTTCAGCCTTATATGGGCGGTGCTGAATATTTGGTTTTGGCGCACCAGGATGAAGAGAATTAAAAGGATTACAAGCTGTGTGGAGAAGTAAAAAGGGAACCCTTGTGAGGGTTCCTTTTTGTTTTGCCTGTGATTTTGGGACCGGTGAAGGTGGGCAGCGTTTTTATGCTACGGTTACCGCAGTACAGGAATGCGGGAAATGGCCAAACCAGATGGGTATGTCACACAGCTGTAACGTACAGATTGTATAGTAGAATGCAGTTTGGAAAGGAGGCGCAGATATGAACCTGCTACTCGCGGATGATGAGCCGTTGATGCTGCAAATATTAAAAGCCTATTTCGTTAAAGAGGGCTTTCAGGTGTTTTTAGCCGAGGATGGGGAAGCAGCCCTGAATCTCTTTTATAATAATCAAATCGATTTGGCGGTTTTGGATTGGATGATGCCAGGACGCAGCGGTGTTGAGGTGTGCCGGGAAATCAAGCGTACGAGTCGTGCGAAGGTACTGCTGCTGACAGCCAAAGGGGAATCGGATGATGAATTTCTTGCCTTGAAGGCCGGAGCGGATGATTATCTGCGCAAGCCGTTTGATTCGCGTATCCTGCTATTGCGTGTAAAGAAGCTGCTGCAACTTTCCTCCAAAATCATTGTGGGAGAACTGACTGTCGATCTGGAAGGCCAGAAGGTTTACCGTCGTGGAGTGGATGTAGGGGCTACCCATAAGGAATTCGAATTAATGAAGGTTCTGGGAATGAATAAGGGGCAGATCGTAACCCGTAAAATATTGCTGGATCAGGTGTGGGGTTTCGATTACTTCGGCGAGGAGCGTACGGTAGACACTCATATCCGCAGACTGCGTGAGAAAGTTGGAGAAGATTCAATCAAAACGTACCGGGGAATGGGTTATTGCCTAGAGGATCAAGATGAGTAAACTGACCCGTAAACTGCTCGTGCGCATAATCAGTGCATTGTGTGTTGTCTTCTTCCTATCCTTTATCGTCAATACGTTTTTCCTGCCTAGCTATTTTTTGTATCAGAAAAAGCAGAAGTTGGCCGAGTTAACGACTGAAATCTCTGCTTCAGAACATGGCGATCAGCTATCACGGATTGAGAGTCTTGAAACGCAATACGAGGTCGCTATCGCTTATGCATCGTTGAAGGATAGTGTGAATGATATTAACGATCAATTGTTATTTCAATATAACCGCAAGGGAATTGCTCTTAGTAAATTTTGGCTGACAGAAGAGAGTATCTCTGCGCTGCGTGAGGGTGCCAGGGTTAATAAATTCTATGATCAGACCAAGCTGAAATCAAGCTTTCTCGTGAACTTTGTGAAGGTGGGGGATTCCGTGTTTGCTGTCGGCGAATCCATCTCCCATTCATCGGAGACGATTCGAATTATTAATCAGTTCAACGCGTACATATGGCTCGGCATGCTGCTGTTGCTTATCCTGCTTTCCGTGTTGTATACTGCCCGGATTGTTAAACCGCTCGCGAAGCTAAGCGAAACAGCTGAGGCCATTTCCAATTTATCGTTTACGAAAGTTGATATAAAGACAGGTGATGAGATTGAGTCTTTAGGACGCAGCATCAATGTGATGAGCGACAAATTGCAGCAGGCGCAACATTCTTTGGAAATAAAAAACGCCAATCTGCGAACGTTCATCTCGGATATCTCGCATGAATTGAAAACGCCGCTTTCCCTGATTCGAGTTTATGCCTCTGGTATTCAGGATGGCTTAGATGACGGAACCTATGCTGGAGTAATTCAGCAACAGAGCGAAGAGCTGGCTGGTTTAATTGACCGTCTGTTGGAGCTATCCCGTCTGCAGGCCGAAGTATATGATTTTGAACCTGTTGATCTTCGCCAACTGCTCAAGGAGACCCTTCATACCTATGAAACCGTATTTCAGCAGCATGGCTTGCATGTGGAGGTGGAGGATCGATGGACTGCCGAGACATGGGTGCTGGCTGATCGACGGAAGCTGGAGTCTGTTCTGCACAATTGGATGACCAACGCGGTGAAATATACAAGCGGTGACCGAATAACCATTACCCTTGAACTGAAAGGGGAAGCGGCACATTTCGGTATCGCCAATGAAACGGATAAGGAAGAGCATGAACAGTGGGATCAGGTTTGGGAGCCTTTCTATGTAATGGATAGTTCGCGCAGCAAAAAGTTTAGCGGGACGGGTCTGGGCTTATCTATTGCCCGGACGATTCTGGAGAATCACCATGCCGACTATGGCCTTAGCGTAGCCGATGGAGAAGTTATGTTTTATTTTTCTTTACCTTTAATACAACGTTAATGAAGGAGCCGCCATGCAAATGGTGGTTTTTTTGTGTGAGAAGCAACCTGAATTAGAGCCTTTTTCATGTTGGGGAAAGCCAATTGTTCCCCTGTCATACTGATGTAACACAATTGCCTTAGGATAGGCCTATCACCAAATCAGAACTTAATTCATGGAGGGATATCCGATGTTCAATAAAACCTTTTTAATAACAGGAGGCACAGGCTCATGGGGAGAAGAGTTGGTCAAACAATTGCTCGTTCAGGAGCCGAAAGAGGTTCGTATTTTCTCACGAAATGAATCGCTTCAGGCTCAAATGAGACAAACCATCTCTGACCCGAGAGTGAAGTTTGTACTGGGGGATATCAGAGACCGATGGGAGCTGGCAGGTGCCTGTAAGGATGTAGATTATGTCTTTCATCTTGCGGCGCTTAAACATGTTCCGGTCTGTGAGGACCAACCGGATTGTGCGGTCAAAACCAATATAACCGGAACGCAGAACGTCATTGATGCTGCAATCGAGAATGGCGTGCGGAAGGTGGTATACGTCTCTACGGACAAAGCAGCGAATCCTTCCAGCATGTACGGGATGACCAAAGCCATCGGGGAAAAATTGATCTTATTAGCTGACAGTCGTTCCGCTACAAGCTTTGCTTGTGTACGAAGCGGGAATGTTCTTGGATCCACAGGCAGCGTAGTACCGTTATTCAAACGCCAGCTTGAGTTGAAGCAGCCACTCAGCATTACCGATTCCAGAATGACACGTTTTTTTCTTCCCCTTGGAGACGCCGTGGAAATTCTCCTGTCGGCCATGGAGCAATGCGAGGGCGGCGAGATTATTGTACCCCGAATGCCATCCTGCAAAATAACGGATATCGCACAGGTTTTGGCAGAGGATGCTGGGCAAAAGCATGTTCCGATACATTTCATCGGTGCCCGTCCGGGAGAACGGCTTTATGAAACGCTGATTTCAGATTGGGAAAACGTTAGGGAAGTGGAAGAGGAGAAGTCCTACTTTGTTGTCACCGCTTCATCTTCAACCAAATTAACGGATAAAGAGGGTTGTGAAACATCTGTTCTTCCTGGCAGAGGATACCATTCGGAAGATGTCATCATGACCAAGGCAGAGGTTCGCGACATGCTGTGGAGAGGGGGATTTCTGTGTTCAAGCGGAGGATCATATTTACAGGAGGCGGCTCCGCCGGTCATGTAACAGCTAACCTTATTCTGATCTCCAGATTGCTTCAGGAGCAATGGGAAATTCATTATATCGGTTCCAAGCATGGCATCGAGCGCCAATTAATCGGCAAAATCCCGGCTGTTCATTATCATGCGGTTGCAACAGGCAAGCTGAGAAGATATTGGGCGTGGGCGAATATTTCCGATGTGTTCAAAATTATACTTGGAGTGCTGCAGGCTTATCTGCTCATTTTACGAATTAAACCACATGTATGCTTTTCGTTAGGGGGATTCGTGGCTGTTCCTGCTGTAGTGGGTGCCGGGTGGAATCGGGTTCCGGTGCTGATTCTGGAGCCGGATCTTCATCCGGGACTGGCCAACAGGCTGTCACGGCGATACGCTCAAATGATGTGTACTACGTTTATGGATACAGCGACATTCGCTTCCTCTAAGGCGTCAGACAAGACGATGTACGTGGGACCTATAATTCGGGAGGAGTTGAAGCTTGGCAGCCGAGCACGGGGGATTCATTTTTGCCGATTTGTCTCCCACAGACCTATTCTGTTAATTATGGGTGGCAGTCAGGGTTCGGAAAAGCTTAATCAAATGGTACTTGAAACACTGCCAGAGCTGCTCAAGCGGTATCAAATCATTCATATATGTGGTACAGGTAAATTGAACTCATCCTTCCCACATTTTGCAGGCTACAAGGCATTTGAATACGTGCATGAAGAACTTGCGGATCTAATGGTTATGGCGGATATAGTTGTGTCACGTGCTGGCTCCAATGCGATACATGAGTGGCTGTTGCTCCGCAAGCCAATGCTCCTGATTCCCCATGCCAACGGCGGATCTCTTGTTGGACAGACGCTGAACGCGAAGTATTTTCAGGAGCGAGGTTATGCAAGAGTTCTCCAGGAAGAAGAGCTGACTTCTCAGACATTCCTGCGAGATATTGACCTTGTATATAAGGAGAGAGATCATATGGTGGGCCATATGAAGGCGAGTGGAACGGACAACGCCGTTGACAAGGTTCTGCAGCTTATTCATACAACGGTTTCTTCGGTAGAAAGAGCTGAACATGAGTAAAAGATTTCCCGAACTGCTGCTGGTCATGTTCTTTTTGCTCATCGTATCGATCCTGATTATCTCAAAACGTTTATTGTATTAAACTATATAAGTAAAACTAAAGATTTTACACTGAACACTCCGATGACAGAATAACCTTCCAATCGCTGTTATCCCCAGATTTTTAAAATTTCCTTTTCTCAAGGGGAAAATCCGGTGACAAAGGCGAACGCTTCGCTTTTCCAGGTTTTTTCTGTCCTCTCCGTTTCTGTGTAAATGAATAGTTTAATTTATATAGGATTGTAGCCTGTTACAATCCCGTTCTTCTTCTGAATAAAGAGGCATTTTTCAGTCACTTCCTAGTGACTTGAAGAATGCCTCTACTTATTTGGGATATTCACTTTTATGTAATGAGTTTCCGATATAATATAATAGAAGTAAAATATTGGATTACAGGAGATGAAGATTGCAATGAATGGAATGAAATTAGCAATACGAGGCAGCTTGGCCTTTATTTTAGTATTGGTATTACTGGCTCCTTCGTTTGCCCTAGCAGCCACAGGTGACGTGACATCTATCGAGATTACCAACAGTAGTCCGCAACAGATGAGTGTATCCGAGACAACTACGCTTCAGGTAATGGCGGTTATTGAAGGGTTTGATAATAAGCAGGATGTTACTGGAGGCGTCACATGGTCCACGAGTAACGAAGCTGTTGCCACCATTATTAAAGGCAAAGTGAAGGCTGTGGCAGCGGGAGAAGCGACGATATACGCACAGGTAGATGGCGCCAAAGCGCAATTGCTTGTTAAGGTTCAGGATAAAATTAAAAGCATCAAAGCTTCGCCAAGTTCCTATAATTTTGTCAAAGGTAGTGAAAGTACGCTGCCCAAAGTAAGCATTGTGCGTGCAAACGGTAAGGAAGAAGACGTCACATCTGAGATTGTATGGACGGTATCGAGTGCTTCCGCTGTGCTGGAGAGTGGTAAAATCAAAGGAATCACGCCTGGCAGAGTTCTGTTACAAGGCAAATATGGCTCAGAGACGGTTAAAGTTCCCGTAGCGATCACGGACGAGATTACCAAAGTCGAAGTAACTCCTGCTGTCATGCAGCTGAATATTAAGAAATCGAAAGCGTTGAAGGTTATCGGTACATATGCCAATGGGAAAACGATTAATCTTTCGAAACAGGTAACGTGGACCTCTTCCAACAATAATGTAGCCATCGTAAAAAATGGTACAGTCAAAACACTTACCGAAGGACAAGCCACCTTGACAGGGACTTATCAAAATCAGACAATAAAGGCAGAGGTTACCGTTGTTCCTTTGCTCAAAAAGCTGATCACAGGCCAGAAAACACTCATTTTATCGCCACAGGCAAGTACAACACTGAGTGTGATGGCGCAGTATGATACAGGCAAAACCACGATTGTAACGAGCAGTGCCGTATGGAGCAGCACCAAACCAAGTGTAGCCACAGTAACGGGCGGCAAGATTGTGGCCGTAGGTAAAGGCAAAACATCCATCACCGCCAAGTGGGGCAATAAAAAAGTTACTATACCGGTGACGGTAAAATAAAGTTTCAACGAATGAAGTATATCAAATGAAATAAATTCATCATCGTGAACAGAAACAGATGGGGCGTAGACATACGCCCCTTTTAAGTATAAAAAAATTGGATGTGATGAAACTGAATTCTTCAATTATAAGCTCAGATACCAATCTCATTGGATTGGCTTACATGAAGTATCTTCTTCTGACCCTACTTTCGATACTGACACTTGGGATGATTGCCACAGTTGAGGACGCGAAGAAACGATCCCATACGAAGTACCTGGAACAATACCGATTGAAATTCAGTCCTGCAAAGGAGGGAGCATCTGAATGACAGATCATCTGCAACCGGAAAATTGGCCTGCATGGGCGACAGAATCGGTAGAGATTGTTGAGGGCCAATCCTATGTGGAGCCTACAGGCTCAGGAAGAGATTCGCCAGCTCCGAGAACTATTACAGCAACTCAATATTCATCGATTTGAACATATCGGAAGCACGTCGATTCCAGGATTGCCCGCCAAGCCCATTATTGATTTGATGGGAGAGGTGCAGTCATGGGAGGACATGGACATGATTGCCGATCAGCTGAATCCGGTAGGCTGGAACTACGTTCCACCTGAACTGGATGGTCGGGAATATAGACGTTTCTGGGTCAGAGTGAAGGATGGCAAGAGGGCTGTACATCTTCATCTGATGCGCCCAGGCCAGGAACGTTGGGATCGTCAAATCCAGTTCCGGGATGTGCTGAGACAGCGTCCGGATCTGGTAGAGGTTTACGCAGCTTTGAAAGCTAAACTTGCTGATGAGAATAAGGACGACAGGGAAGCGTATACCGCTGCCAAAACGGAATTTATTTTACAAGTGCTTGATGAAGGCATTTGATCGATGATGAAGGCATTTTTCAAAGAGAGGCTGATTTATTTCATCGGTGTGATCATAACCATGGCGGCAGGGTTGGCATCCAGACACTATGGTGAACTTTTACCGGATTTTGTGCATGAGCATTTCGGTGATGCCTTGTGGGCAGCGATGATCTATTGTGGGGTACGCATGATTTGGATTAATCGCAGCAGGGAGTTGGCGCTGATCGTGAGCCTGATTTTTAGCTGGGCCGTTGAATGTTCGCAAATGATTCAGATATCTTGGTTGAACGAAGTGCGTTCCACGGTGCTGGGTGCGCTTATTTTGGGACGTGGATTTCTGGTGATGGATCTGCTGAGGTATGCTGTTGGCATTCTGTGTGTGTATGGGATGGATCGTTATTTCCTGAGAAATAAGAAGGCTTGATAATGGGGAGGGACTTAAGTGAATGTAGAGAAGCTTTTTACGGAATCACCCGAATTTGAGACAGATCGGTTGGTACTGAGACGTCTTACGCTCAACGACCTCGATGATTATTTTATGTTTGCCTCCGATCCGAAAGTGAGTCAGCAAAGTTTGTGGAACTGTCATGAGACGTTGGATGACTCCGTTCAATATATTCAAAGAGTGTTAGATAATTATGAGAAGAAAACGGTCTATATATGGGCCTTTATTCTGAAGGAAACGGGGAAGCTGATCGGGCGAGGTGGCATTTTTCATCTGAATGAATCCATGCAAAGTGCTGAACTGGGGTACGCGATTGCCAGCAGTTGTTGGGGCAAAGGCCTCGCAGCAGAAGCGATGCAGCCGATTGTTGAATATTGTTTTCAGGAATTGGACTGCAATCGGCTGGAGGGGACATGCAATGCAGGCAACATCGGCTCTGCACGAGTGATGGAGAAGCTGGGCATGTCTTATGAAGGTTTGCTGCGTAAACAGTTGAAGATCAAAGGTGTGTTTACAGATCAAAAATTGTACTCCCGTATCCGGGATGATCTATAATACTTCCAATGACGTACAGGATACATAGAAGAAATTGAAGGAGGCGGAACAATGATCTACAGTATTATTTCCCAAGCGGTATGGGAGCAGGTATCCAAGCAGAGCGTGTATGCACCGGATAGCCTGGAGACGGACGGTTTCATTCATTGTTCCACTAAAGAACAGATTCCATGGGTAGCGGCTCAATTTTATCAAGGACGTACGGATTTGTTATTGATTGGTATTGATGAGAGGGCCTTGAAGCCGGAACTGGTGTATGAGGACCTGTATGAGTTGAATGAACTATTTCCACATATTTATGGTGAACTTAATTTGGATGCTGTACGGAAAGTCATTTCCTTTGAACCGAATGAGGACGGGACGTTTTCTTTTCCTGAATAAAGACATTTTGCGAAGGGTTGTGAACGTGTGGATATGAATCAGGTATTTCTGGATACAGCCGAGAAGCAATTTTTGTATTACAAACAGCTTGGTGAAAAGGCCATGGAGCAACTGGAATCTGAGCAACTATTTCAATCCTGGAATGAAGATGCCAACAGTATTGCAGTTATTGTGAAGCATCTATGGGGCAATATGCTGTCCCGTTGGACGGATGTACTGACAACCGATGGAGAAAAGCCATGGCGTGAACGTGATGCGGAATTTGTGAATGATATTTCGACTCGGGAAGAGCTGCTCGCCAAATGGGAGGAAGGCTGGAACTGTCTACTTGGAGCCATTCGTTCTTTTACACCGGAGCAACTGTCTCATATTATATATATCCGCAATGAAGGACATACCGTCATGGAAGCAATTATCCGGCAATTGGCGCATTACCCCTATCATGTGGGGCAGATTATTTATGCAGCCAAAATGCTCAAAGAAACCACATGGAACAGTCTTTCCATTCCGAGAAACGGTTCTAGTCAATATAATGGTGGCAAATTTGCCAAGCCGAAGGCACGAAAACATTTTACAGATGATGAATTACGCATAGAAAAAGGTAAAGGTGAGGAACAGCAATGACACAGATCGCATTGATTCGCCATGGAAGCACGGCATGGAATAAGGAAAAACGTTCACAGGGACAAACGGATAATCCACTGGATCAGGAAGGAAGAGAACAGGCACTATTGCTTGCTGCGAGACTGAGTGAGGAAACGTGGGATGCCATCTATGCGAGTGACCTGGAGCGTGCAAGTGAGACGGCTCGCATCGTTGGCGACCGTTTAGGAATACAGGAGATTCATTTGGACCCGAGGTTGCGTGAAATGGGCGGTGGGCAGGTGGAGGGTACGACCGAAGCTGAACGAGTTGCCCAATGGGGAGCGGATTGGAACACTCTGGATTTAGGCCGGGAACTTGCAGATGCAGGTACGATTCGGGGCAGTGCCGCGATAGAAGATATTGTACGACAGCATCCCAATGGAAGAGTGATCGTTGTCAGCCATGGCGCTATTCTCCGTAATACACTGCGAGGTCTGGTGCCTGAACTTGATGTGAGCGCAAAGCTGTCCAACACGTCGATTACCCGGATTTCTTGGGAAACGAATTCTTGGCAATGGGAGCTATACAATTGCAGCGTGCATCTGAATTCCTCCAAGGAGTTGTGATCGATGGATGCTCTGGCATTAAAACAGAAATTGCGGCAGATTCAGTCGGCTAACCTATCCGCACATGAAGTGGAACATCCTTACGAATTGGCTCTGCATATGATGCAGCATATTGGCAGTCCAGACCCGGTTCTGCGGGATGAATTGATCTATGTTACGTTTGCGACCTGGATTGGACAGGGTGTATTTTCGGAAGAACAGCTCAGTCAGCTGTTACATATGGCGCTGGATGATCAGCATCTTTTTCATGGTAATGGAGAACAAGGCACGGACAGTGTGTTTACCCGAACCTTCTCTGTGCTGCTCCTGCCTCCAATTCTGAGTGTAGATCGTCAGCGGCCTTTTCTGAAAAAGGAAGATATAGAGGTTATTCATCATCGGTTGACCACGTATCTGGAGCGTGAAAAAGATGTTCGTGGCTATACCGATGATAAGGGCTGGGCGCACGCCCCGGCACACGCGGCAGATGCGGTTGAAGATCTTGCACAGTCGCCTTATATGGAGCGGGCCGCCTTGCGGGAGCTTTTGCATGCGCTCACTGTGAAAATTACCGAATCAAGTGTAGTCTACATCCATGATGAGGATCAACGGATTGCTCATGCAGTGGTCACCATCCTTCGCCGCAATCTGCTGGAGCAAAACGATATTTCGTCTTGGATCGATTCACTGAATCCAAACGATAAGAAGGAGGGGAAATCGCTTCTGGAGATCAGCCAGATGAGCTTGAATGTACGCGTTTTTCTGCAGACGCTCTATCTTGCCATACGGACAGAAGAAGCAGAGCCCTTTCCCGCTGTTCGTTCACTTATTTTGCAGGCTTTGGAGAAAAAATGATCAAGGGACTATAAACTTGTGTAGAAGGAGGGTGATAGTATGACTGAACTGTCGTATTCATGGACTGAGGATGTGCTGTCTCCTCTGGGCGAAACAGGAGTTATGATCCGTTGTGGGGACACGATATCCGAAGCGGTGCACCGGAGGGTGATGTCGGTATGTACTTTGCTGGAAAAGAGCCAACTACCGGGCATCTTGGAGTGGTTACCTTCGTTTGCATCAGTTACGTTTTTCTATAATCCGTTGATCTCCCCGTACCACGAGATATGCAGAATGCTGCTTCATAAATTGAACAAGATGGAAGAGGCAACGCTGGCTGAACCCAGAACGATCATTATTCCCGTATGTTATGGTGGTGAACTGGGTCCTGATCTGGAATATGTCGCTACTGAACATGGGCTTACGCCAGATGAAGTCATAGCTATTCACACATCCGGAGAATACCTGGTTCACATGATCGGATTCGCGCCGGGTTTTCCTTATTTGGGCGGATTATCGGAGAAGATCGCTACGCCCAGACGACCTACACCTCGGCTTCGAGTTGAGGCGGGAACGGTGGGCATTGGTGGCAAACAAACGGGAGTTTATCCGGTGACGACTCCCGGCGGATGGCAATGTATCGGCCGTACACCGCTGGCGCTATTTCGTCCGCTGGAAAATCTACCAAGCCTGCTGGCAGCAGGGGATCGGGTTCGTTTTGCATCGATATCTCTTCAGGAGTATCTTGAACAAAAGGAGGGCGAGCGATGAGTATTGAAGTCATTCGCCCAGGTTTGTTATCCACCGTTCAGGACGAAGGGAGAATGGGATTTCGCCGGTATGGAATTCATCCGGGCGGGGTTATGGATACCTTTGCGGCCATAGCAGCCAATGCATTGGTTGGGAATTCCCGCGATGCAGCTGTGCTGGAGATGACGATGACGGGACCGGAGCTTCGATTCCATGAAAATCGGCTGATCTCTTTATGTGGTGCCGATATGACAGCAACTGTGGATGATCTGTCTGTTCCATTATGGCGTCCGGTCGTGTTGCTTGCTGGAAGTGTGCTGAGATTTGGACGATGCCGTTCCGGTTTGCGGTCTTATATGGCGATTGCTGGTGGAATCGTGGTACCTGAGATCATGGGCAGTAGAAGCACGGATCTCAAGACAGGTTTTGGTGGGTTTAAAGGACGTGCCTTGAAGGTGGGAGACAGGTTGTCTGTGGGGGAAGCTTCTCGTGAAGCGCAAGCGGCGTTGCATGGATTGATTGTAGAAGCTGAAAAAAATAACTGGCGGATGCATGCACCTGCCTGGTATTTGTCCAGCAGGGAATGGCCCGCCTACCATGCTGAACCTGTTATTCGTGTCATGCCGGGCAAAGACAGTGCAGAGTTTAATGAAGATAGTCTGGAACGATTCCATAAAGAACGATATGTAATCTCTCCTCAATCGGATCGGATGGGTTATCGATTGGAGGGTGCAAAGCTAGAACTCGTTCAACCGATGGATCGGCTGTCCGAAGCCGTCACCTATGGTACAGTTCAGGTGCCAGCAAATGGTCAGCCCATCATATTGATGGCCGATCATCAGACTATCGGGGGCTATCCTGTGATCGCACAGGTGGCACGAGTAGATTTACCGATACTGGCACAGGCAAAGCCAGGGGAGCGGGTTACTTTTGAACGGATTACATATGAAGAAGCACAGCAGCTATTCCTGGAACAGGAGTTGGAGTGGCGACTAACCGATCAGCTGATTCGCAGGAGATTGGCAGAAATGGGGGACCATCAATGAACACGGTGGATATCAACTGTGACCTTGGCGAAAGTTACGGGGTGTACCGGATGGCGTCGGATGAGTCGATTCTGCCGCTAATCACTTCAGCCAACATCGCTTGTGGATTTCATGCGGGTGACCCGGCAACGATGCGGCAAACCGTACAGCAAGCATTAGAGCATCAGGTTGCCATCGGCGCCCATCCCGGTCTGCCGGATTTGCAGGGTTTTGGCAGAAGACGTATGGATATTACACCACGGGAAGCCTATGACATGGTTGTGTATCAGATTGGTGCGCTGGATGCTTTTGTCCGTTCATACGGGGGGCGTATGCATCATGTGAAGCCTCATGGAGCCTTGTATAACATGGCTGCTGAAGATAATCAACTCGCTGAGGGAATCGCCGAGGCGCTTTATAAGGTGCAACCGGAACTGTACCTCTATGGCCTGGCCGGAAGTGCGCTGATACAGGCAGCGGATCGCATTGGACTGCGCAGTGTCAGTGAAGTTTTTGCGGATCGAACCTACGGATCGGATGGGACTCTAACCCCACGCAGTCAGCCCGGGGCTGTCATTCAGCAGACCGAACAAGCTCTTGTTCAAGTGCTGCGCATGGTGAAAGAGGGAATCGTTGTGTCGACGGAAGGTACACCTGTATCCATAAAGGCAGAGACAATTTGCATCCACGGCGACGGAGCTCATGCCCTTGCATTTGCTCAAGAGATACGTACGTTGCTTGAATCTGATGGAATTAACCTTTCTGCACCTGGAGTTACTAGATGATTGCTAAGGTAACCGAGGGCCAGAGGTCGAACTATACGAGTTTGTAAGGAGTGAGATTAGAGCATGAAACCGATACGTAATTCGGCAAAGGCTGTCATTGTACAGGATGGACGTTTGCTGGTGATCCGGTTGGAGGATCAATATGGTGACGCTTATGTTTTCCCCGGCGGAGGACAGGAGAAAGGCGAAGAACTCAAGGATGCCGTTGCTCGTGAATGTCTGGAGGAGATTGGACAGGCGGTGGACGTGGGAGAATTGCTGCATATCCGGGAGTATATCGGAAAAAACCATGAATTTGCCGAGTGGGATGCCGATGTCCACCAGGTTGAATTTTATTTTGAATGCAGATTGATTGATGCGAAAGCTACAATCTTTGAAGGCTCCAGCCCAGACGACCATCAGGTAGCCGTAGAATGGATTCCGCTTGAAGAGCTGTCCAAGGTTCGCCTATATCCGAAAACAATTGGTGAGTTGCTCCAGAATAAGAATTCATCACGCATTTATCTTGGAGATTTGAATTAAAACTGTCACGTTTACGAACGGGTTCATGGATTCACCATAGATGAGGTGGGTACACTATAAGTACAGGCTTATTACACCTAACGTAAGCTGACTGTACTTATACACGGCAGCGGAGTGGATAAAAAACCTAAGGAAACAAAACCTGCAAAGTTGAGGCGTCGACAGGTTTTGATTTGAACTTTAGCTTACCCACTCCTCAATTTGAAAGAACAGTAGACGTAGTGAAGGAGACGGAATCGATTCTGTAGAAGCGAAGCGTTCGCCTTTATCACCGGATTTTCCCTTGAGAAAAGGGAGTCAAAAAAATCTGGGGATAACAGCGATTGGAAGGTTGTTCTGTCTTCGTAGTGTCAGTGTAAATCGTCTGCGAGACAACAGCGATCGAAAGAACGATCCGTACCCGTAACGGCCGCCTACAACGTTCTTCAAATATTCCCCCAAATCGAAAGGAGCATGTCCCATGAACCAGACTGAATTGGAACAAAACATTGTAAAAGCATTGGAAAACAACCCTTTTTGCAGCTTCTCCACGGTGGAGAACGGTAAACCGAAATCCCGCTATATGGCGCTTTTCAACGATGGAATGAACATTCATCTGGCGACAAACCGCCGTACGCACAAGGTAGAGGAGCTGGAGAATAATCCAAACGTCAGCCTTTTGCTAGGATATGAAGCGGGCGGCTCCAAGGAAGTGGTTGAGATTGAAGGAACATGCGAAGTGACGAAAAATGAAGGTTTACGCGAACAGGTATGGAATGATGAACTAAAAGCTTGGTTTGACGGCCCGAACGATCCCAATTATGTCATTCTGGACATTACCCCAAAACGGATTGAATACATCGGCAAAGATCATGAGCATCAGGTGTGGGAGCAATAATTTTAGATATTGAAAATCACCTTTTCTAAGTGGAAGGCCGTGCCGATTATTTGGAAAAGATATAGCAAACCGTGAACGCCAGAAGGCTTCACGGTTTTTTGATATGGGTCGATTCAGCTAATATGGATATAGATGTAAGCCACATGTAATATACGTTTTTAACAGCGTGAGTAAACTATTTTCATCCAAAAACATGCAAAAGATGTCGAAATCACGCATGTTATTGTAAACTGGGGTAGGTATGTGCGGATAACGTAAAAAATAATGCTTTTCAATGACTGAACATTGCGTTATGATTTGGAATGTAAACGGTACGCACAGATATGAATAGATGTTCATGTGAGATAAACTAACCTGGAATTCTGAACCATACGATCAGAAAATCAGTACGCACAACCCATGAGATCTTTCGCATTTCTGCGCTTATTCGTTTGCTCACTAATGCATGATTCAATGTACATAACCGGGAGGGGTTATTTTGAGAAAGAGTAAAAAAGTATTATCAAGCCTGACTGCCGCTTTGGTTGCATTAAACGTGCTTGCGGTATTTCCGGTACCTGTATCGGCTGCGGACGCTACCAAGGTTAAATTGCGGATCATGGAAACAACGGACATTCACGACAACCTGATTAACTATGACTACTATTCCGACAAAGAGACAGACCAGTATGGTCTGGCGAAGACAGCTACGCTGATCAAAAAAGCCCGTGACGAAGCAAAGAACAGCTTGCTGTTCGACAACGGTGACCTGATCCAGGGTAACCCGCTCGGGGATTATGTAGCGAAGATTGATCCACTCAAAAAGGGTGAGACTCACCCTGTATATAAAGCGATGAACCTGCTCGATTATGATGCAGGAAACATCGGTAACCATGAGTTTAACTATGGTTTGGATTTCCTTGACATGACGCTGGAAGGTGCGAACTTCCCTTACATCAATGCCAACGTATATGTAGATGACGGTGACGACGATGAGACGAATGACAAGAACTATTTTACCCCGTATAAAATTTTAGACAAAAAAGTTACCGATGAGAGTGGCAAAGAGCACACCATCAAGGTGGGTGTCATCGGATTTGTACCACCACAAGTCATGCAGTGGGACAGCGCTAATCTGGAAGGCAAAGTCATTGCCAAAGACATTATCGCTACTGCGAAAAAATTCATTCCTAAAATGAAGGCTGAAGGTGCCGACATTATTGTAGCTATTCCTCACTCCGGTTTTGAAGATATTCCGCAAACGGATCTGATGGAAAACTCAGTATTGTATCTGAGCCAGGTTGAAGGCATTAATGCCATTCTGTTCGGACATGCCCACAAAGTATTCCCGAGCGCTGATTTTGCCGGTAAAAAAGGTGTAGACCTTGAAAAAGGTACAATCAATGGCGTTCCTGCTGTAGAGCCAGGCTTCTGGGGTGACCACCTTGGAATTATCGATCTGGATCTGGAACTGGTAGACGGCAAATGGAAAGTGGCAGACTCCAAAGTGGAGGCACGCCCAATCTATGACACAGCCAACAAAAAGGCTCTGGTAGATGCTGATCAAGAGATCGTTGATGCTGTTCATGACGAACATGAAGGTACGCTTGAGTATGTGCGTGGTCCAGTCGGCGAAACGACAGCTCCAATCAACAGCTTCTTTGCACTGGTTCAGGATGATCCATCCATTCAGATCGTTACCAATGCACAGAAATGGTATGTTGAAAAACATATGCAAGGAACAGAATACGAAGATATTCCTGTATTGTCTGCAGGCGCTCCGTTCAAAGCAGGCGGACGTTCAGGCGCATCGTATTACACGAATATCCCTAAAGGCACCATTGCGATTAAAAACGTAGCTGACTTGTACGTGTATCCAAATACGGTACATGCCGTATTGGTGAATGGCGCTGAGCTGAAAGAATGGTTGGAATGGTCTGCTGGCCAATTTAACCAGATCGATCCGGCAAAAGGTGGACAGCAACAATTGGTCAATATGGACTTCCCAACGTATAACTTCGACGTTATCGATGGTGTTACGTACCAAATTGATGTAACACAACCAGCGAAATACGATGGCAAAGCAACGATTGTAAATGCATCTGCCAACCGGATTAAAGACCTGAGCTTCAATGGTAAACCGGTTGATCCAGCACAAAAATTCATCGTGGCAACGAATAACTATCGTGCTTCTTCGTCCAAACTGGCTAACCCAGACGGTAAACGTATCGTCTTGGCTGCACCGGATGAGAACCGTCAAGTGATCATTGATTACATCCGTGAGAACAAAACGATTAACCCGGCAGCAGATGGCAACTGGTCGCTTGCGCCAATTAAGCCTTCTGCAGGTGTAACAGCAGCTGCACTTAACGATCTTGAAGTGGTGTTCGCGTCTTCCCCAGATGCCAAAGCATTGGTTGAAGCGAACCCGGCGATGTCCTTCATTGGGACAAACAAAGACGGTTTTGCTGAGTATGGCTTGAAATTGACAGGAGAAGCAACAACGACTCCAGAAACAGGTGTGGAACCTGCTCCAACGCCTACGAAGCCAGACCCAACTCCAACTAAACCTACAACCAAGCCACAACCTGAGAAACCAGCAGGCGGCAAAGTGGTTCATGTGGTGAAAAAAGGAGATAACCTCTACCGCATCGGCTTGAAATATGGTGTGGACTGGCGCAAGCTGGTTTCCGTAAATAAAATTACAAATGTGCACAATCTTAAAGTTGGACAGAAAATTGTAATTCCCGCTTCTTAAGATTAATTAGCGGTAAATGAAGACCGACAGTCATCAGACTGTCGGTCTTTTTCATGCTATGCTGATTCGTTAACTCATCAGTAACCGTCATAGTTGAAGTCATCAAAACAGTAGAGATAAATTTCAAGACCCATGCTATAATATTTACAAACTTTGGGTATATACCAGTAAACATTAATGAGATAGAATCACAAACTGGCAAGGGGGTTCTACATGAATTGCAGTGGCTGCAGTCCAATTCATCCTATAGAGGATCAAGGTACCCTGTATATGCGTCCCATCTCCCCCGCTTTGCTGGAAGCACTGCAAAAGCAGGGAAGACATATCGAACATTCGGATGAACTCATCTGGATGCATTTTTTGAATCTTGAATCTGTACAACGTTGTATTGAGGATATTCTCAAGATTGAAGCGACCCTGCCAGATATGTTAACGGTTCAGGTCACTCCACTGTATGGCCAGGCCGATGCTGATAGCTGGATCAGTCTCTCCATGCAGGAAGCTCGCCTCAAACATGCTGATCTGGTTTCTGTTATTCTGGAACATCAATTCAGCAGTCATATGCAGCCAATCGTAGATGCATCGGAGCAGATTATCGGATTTGAATTTTTACTTCGTCCTGCTGAACAGGGTAGACCCTTCAGTGCATATGAATTATTTGAAGTTGCAAGGGATACCGGATTGCATTCTTTTCTGGATCGGACAGCCCGTGTTGCTGCCATCGAGACGAGTGCCGTTCTTTTACCGCATGGTGTCAAACGTTTTGTGAATTTCCTGCCTTCCTCCATCTATAACCCCGAATACTGCCTGACGCACACATTTGAGACGATTGAACGCCTTTCGCTAGACCCTAAGGATTTTGTGTTTGAAGTGGTGGAAACGGAACAGATTCAGCATATGTCCATCTTGCAGCATATTTTTGAGGTGTATCGTTCTCATGGAATGTCGGTTGCCTTGGATGACGTGGGGGCCGGATTCTCGACGATCGAAGTAATGAATCGGCTGAAGCCGGATTTTGTCAAAATAGATCGGAGCCTCATTGATCATTGTGATCATGATTTGAACAAACAGCAGCAAATTATCAATATTGTTGAGATGTCGCGTCGATTTGAGGGGCGGGTACTTGCCGAAGGCATTGAACGAATCGAGGAATTTGATTTCTGTCGATCCGTGGGTATTGATTTGGCACAAGGGTATTATTTTGGTAAACCAACCGCATATCCGCCACAAGGTCCCTACGGAAAAACATCTGCATAAACAATAAAATACGGATGTACCAACAAGTCACTTCGCATGATCGGAGTGGCTTGTTTGTCGTGCTATGTAAATTTATAAATACGCTCATCCAACCGATATATAGGATAGGCCTTTAGATTAGATGGGCGTCTATGTGACAACTTATTTAATTAGGTTGGAGAGGTCTTACATAAAAAAGAAAAAGGGCAGATTTATATTTGGAGGGGGAGAAGTAAAATGGGGAACATTCGGGGGAATGAGCAAGTTAAGGCAGCAATCAAGCCAGCCAAGCCAAAAGATAATAAACCGAAAAAGAAAAACAAAAAGAAAAAAGGCTTCGTCTGGAGCATAAGGAACAAATTATTGGTATCCTTCCTGGCGGTTCTGCTCTTGCCGAGTCTAACCATTGGGATCGTTACGCTGATTATCGCTGATCATACGGTGGAAGACCAACTGATGGACAGTGCCAAACAAAGTGTAGACACAACGAATTCAATCATTGGGACACATGTGGATGCGAAGGTTCATGATATCAATTATTTTGCTAGTTTGATTGTAACTGACATGATTAAAGGACAAAATGAAAGCCCTGAGCTTGAGCTGAAATTGAAACAGTATCTTGGACTGCATCCGGATGCTTTAAATATCTTTGTGGGGACTAAAGAGGGAGTCATGGTCCGTGGCAAGGAATCTGCGGGAAGTTCACAAGGGTCACCTTATGATCCCCGGGAACGAGAATGGTACAAACTTGCAATGGAGAAGCCAGGTACTCCAGTAGTTTCACCTGTATCCAAGAACACGGATGGCATTGCAGTTGTTTTTGTCTCCAAAACGCTTGATGATCAATCGGGTGTTATTGGTTTGTCCATGGATTTGACCGAACTGCGTGAGCAGGCTTCCATTAAGGTTGGCAAGGAAGGGTATGTCGTTATCTTGGATGCAGACAAAAATTATGTCGTATCCCCAGTCGTGGAAGCTGGTACACAAGAACAAACAACAACGCTGGATCCAATGTTCGAGAGCAAGGAAGGCGAGTTCAGCTATATCTATAATGATGATCCCAAAACCATGATTTTCTCTACGAATGAGAAAACTGGATGGAAAATTGGCGGTACAATGTTCAAAAGTGAAGTATCCAATGCAAGTAAAGACATTCGGATGGCTACACTCATCGTTATCCTGGCTGCCACATTACTTACTCTGATCTTCATTATCTGGTTTACACGTTCGATGCTGCGTCCGATTAAACGTCTGCAGGAATCCGCCAGATCCGTAAGTAAAGGCGACCTGACGGTAAAATTGGACACAGGACGCAAAGATGAGGTAGGCGATCTGGCGAAGTACTTTGAACGGATGGTCGACAATCTGCGCATGATGATTCTGGGTGTGCAGGAAACGGCAGAGCAGGTATCTGCCTCCTCACAGGAATTGTCCGCTAGTGCGGATCAAACAACCAAAGCTATTGAGCATTCAACGATGGCAATTCAGGAACTTGCCGAGGGTGCCGAGCAGCAAGTGAAGAGTGTAACGGATGGATCGGGACAAATGAGCCAAATGGCGGAAGATGTTCGCATGATGTCTGAGCGAGTACAATCCATTACAACGAATATGCGGCATACATTTGGAGCGGCTTATTCAGGTAATGAGGCTGCAGGTCAGGCAGTAGAGCAGATGAATAGCATTCAAGAAACGGTGGAACAGCTGGCGACGGTGGTTCAGTCACTGAATGTACGCTCTGTTGAGATCGGCAGTATGGTAGATGTGATTGCCACAATTTCGAAACAGACCAATCTGCTGGCTCTGAATGCTTCCATTGAAGCGGCAAGAGCGGGAGATGCTGGCCGTGGCTTCGCAGTTGTAGCGGGAGAGGTACGGAAGCTCGCAGAGGAATCGGGAAGCTCGGCTGCGCAGATTGGTCAACTCGTTCATAATATCCGTCAGGATATGGATGCTGCCCTGAACGCTATGAATGCAGCTCAGACTCGGGTTGGAGACGGAATTCAGGCCGTGAATACGTCCGGACAATCCTTTGCACAGATTCGGGAAGCTGTAGAGGATGCTGTTCATACGTTGGATGATTTGTCCGAAACAACGAAGCAATTGGAGAATGGTGCTTCCCACGTTGCCAAAGCAATGAACGATATTTCGATTGTGACCCAAGAATCTGCTGCGAATACGGAATCCGTCTCGGCATCTTCACAGGAACAGCTGGCATCTGTGGAGGAGATCGCTTCGTCTTCAGCACATCTGAACAGTATGGCGGAGCAACTACAAGGATTGTTGGGTATGTTCAAAATGGTGGAGGACACGCCGAAGGATGGGGACAAGTCCTGACCATTAGGCGATATCTTTTATCTCAGTTTCTATAGAAATTAGAAGGAAATAAAGATAGACATTTCTCCTGCAGCCCTGTATAACTATAGCGTCTGGTTTATCCGCAATAATTGCAGTGTAATCATATCTGGCAGGCCATTCTCATATCATGCTCCAAAACATGATGAATACAGCGGCGCAGGAGGCTTTATGACATTTGTAGCAATTCTGATTTTTGTCCTGACCATCACATTGGTTATCTGGCAACCACGCGGATTAGGTATTGGTTGGTCCGCCATGGGTGGGGCTCTGCTAGCATTGATGTGTGGTGTCGTCAGTCTGAACGATGCATCTGATGTGGCATCCATTGTATGGAATGCAACGCTCGCTTTTGTCGGCATTATCATGATTTCATTAATACTCGATGAGACAGGTTTCTTCGAATGGGCCGCTCTTCATATGGCAAGGTTGGCAGGAGGAAATGGACGTAGGCTCTTTATCTATTCCATTTTGCTCGGCGCGGCGGTGTCGGCGCTCTTCGCCAATGATGGTGCAGCGCTAATCCTCACCCCGATTGTGCTCGCGATGGTACGTGCATTGAAGTTCGATGAGCGCATGGTACTTGCCTTTGTTATGGCTAGTGGATTTATCGCGGATACAACGTCGTTGCCGCTGGTCGTCAGCAACCTGGTGAATATCGTATCTGCGGATTATTTCGGTATTACATTTGTGGAATATGCGGTGCGGATGATTGTGCCTAATCTCTTTTCCATCGTGGCGAGTACCGGGATGCTGTTCTTGTTTTATCGCAAAAGCATCCCGCTTCGCTACGATATTTCTGCAGCACGTGATCCACGGGAAGCTATTCGTGATCCGCGGATGTTCCGCATCGCCTGGTTCATGCTGGTGCTGCTGCTCGTGGCCTATGCCTCCAGTGAGTTTTTGCCGATTCCCGTATCGGTTATCGTCGGCGCCGTAGCTCTTTTGTTCGCCATATTGGCAAGAAAGAGCGAAGCTGTGGACCTGAAACGCGTGATTAAAGAAGCACCATGGTCCATTGTCGTGTTCTCGGTGGGCATGTATATCGTGGTGTATGGGTTGCGTAATGCCGGTTTAACCGATCACTTGAGCCGTTGGCTAGATGCCATCGCAGACCATGGTCTGTTAGCTGCCTCAGTGGGGATGGGCATGATCGCAGCGATATTGTCATCCGTAATGAACAATCTGCCCACCGTGTTAATTAACGCATTGGCGATTCAGGGTGCACACACCGAAGGTATTGTGCGTGAGGCGCTGATCTATGCCAATGTGATCGGTTCCGACTTGGGTCCCAAAATGACGCCAATCGGTTCACTTGCCACATTACTGTGGCTGCATGTGCTGTCCCGCAAAGGTGTAAAGATTACATGGGGATATTATTTCAAGGCAGGCATCATCTTAACCATTCCCACACTATTAATCACCTTGGCCGGATTAGCGTTATGGCTATGGATTCTGGGTTAGTAAAATCGTAATTTACATTAACAATCATCATATGATCCAACTTATTGTAAAAAGCTGCTCTCACACGCTGGTGTTACCTACCAGCTATGAAGCAGTTTTTTTGATTCTTCTATAGAAGAATCAAATTCTCTTTTTACATTATGCATGTACACAATGGCCAGCCTTCTACAGTGCTGGCCTTCTTTTTTGCCATCCCCAGTCTGAGGATTAAAATGCCTGAGACACAACCAGCGCTGACACAGCGCAGGGAACGGAACGATTGTGTAAAAGCGAAGCGTTCGCCTTTATCCCCGGATGTATTCCTTGAGAAAAGTAAATCATATAAATCCGGGGATAACAGCGATTGAAACAACGTCCGTTCCCGGAGCGGCCACTTCAGCGCAATTTGTCACAGATGTATTTCAATCCACAGTAAACATTTTTAACATTGCGTTTACAAAACATTGATTTTGAGATGACATAACGCAACTACAATGAATAAAGAGTTGATGGTGAACAAAAATAAAAGCAAATCGCCGTCACTAATTTGGGGGAGGAAAACAAAACATGTTTAAAAAGTTGCCGTTCATTTTGATGACCTTAACGTTCGTACTGGTACTCGCAGCATGCGGATCGAAAAATGACGCTGGTACAGAGGGAAGCAATAATTCCACAGGAGAAACTGCTACTGAACTTAGTGGTAACATTCTCGCTGTTGGATCAACAGCACTGCAACCTCTGGTAGAGCAAGCTGGACAAAAATTTATGGCAGTTGATGAATATAAGAACGTGATGGTACAAGTGCAAGGCGGCGGTAGTGGTACTGGTTTGACACAAGTATCCGAGGGACAAGCTACAATCGGTAACTCTGACGTATTTGCAGAAGAGAAAATCGATGACGCAGCAAAAGTAAGCGAACTGAAAGATCACCAAGTGGCTGTTGTAGCCATCGCTCCAGTAAGCAACAAAGATGCAGGTGTACAAGATTTGACGAAGCAACAACTGATCGACATTTTCTCTGGTAAAATCACAAACTGGAAAGATGTTGGCGGTAAAGATCAAGCCATCGTTATCGTAAACCGTCCTAGCAGCTCCGGTACTCGTGCAACATTCGAGAACTTTGCACTGGGAACAAAAGTGGAAGATATCCAAGGTTCTATTCAGGAAGATTCCTCTGGTACAGTTAAAAAGCTCGTAGCTGAAACGCCGGGCGCAATTGGTTACTTGGCTCTGTCCTACCTGGATGACAGCCTGCAAGTTTTGAAATACGAAGGTGTAGAAGCAACGGTTGAAAACGTAGAAGCAGGAACTTATCCGGTATGGGCTTACGAGCACATGTACACCAAAGGTGACCCGGATGCAGCAACAAAAGCATTCCTCGACTACATCCTGAGTGACGAAATTCAACAAAACGACGTGACGGAGCTTGGTTACATCCCAGTATCCGGCATGAAAGTAAAACGTGACGCAGCAGGCACTGTGACTCAATAATCTTTGAACTTGCGCATACAGCGAGAGAGGCGGACCCAGGTCCTGCCTCTTTGCGCGGTTTGCTCTGGATTAATCCCATATTTTGCATGAATTCTACTATAGAAGGATGGTTGTTATGGAACAGACCGAAGGGGGAACGGTAATGAACAACAAGTTGAAACCGCGCCGGCCCTTGAGAGAGAAGCATTATTGGGAAGAGTGGACGGGACGGATCTATACGTCGATTTGTGTCGTTTTCCTGATCGTTGTCATGTTTTCCATCGTTTATTTTGTAGCGTCCAAAGGCTTGTCGACCTTTTTCCAGGATGGCGTGAGTATGCGCGAATTTTTAACCGGAAAAACGTGGAATCCAACGGGAGAACCTGCTGCCTATGGAGCGTTGCCGTTCATTACCGGTTCATTCATAACAACATTACTTGCAGCTCTGATTGCAAGTCCACTTAGCTTGTGTGCAGCGCTCTTCATGACCGAGATTGTACCAGGTAAAGGTAAAAAGATATTGCAACCTGCGATTGAGCTGCTGTCCGGTATTCCTTCCGTTGTGTACGGGTTTATCGGTCTCAGTGTTATCGTTCCTTTATTGCGCAGCATGTTTGGCGGAGCCGGCGTCGGGATTGCAGCCGGATGTTTGGTTCTGTCTGTTATGATTTTGCCTACCGTAACAAGTATTATGGCAGATGCACTGTCTGCACTGCCGAAAGGTCTGCGTGAATCGTCCTACGCACTGGGGGCAACACGCTGGCAAACGATCTACCGTGTCATTATCCCGACGGTTCTTCCAGCTTTGCTGACAGGGATTGTACTTGGTATGGCACGCGCATTTGGTGAAGCTCTTGCCGTACAGATGGTCATCGGGAATGCACCACATGTACCGACATCACTGCTCGAATCGGCTTCAACGTTAACGAGTGTAATCACCCTGAGTATGGGTAACACCACGATGGGATCTGTTCATAATAATGCACTGTGGAGTATGGCGCTTGTCCTGCTGGTGATGACCTTTGTCTTCGTCATTCTGGTTCGCCTGCTTGAAAGGAGGAACCGGGTATGAAAATGAAGGCTAAAACGGTAGATAAAGTTGCCACATCCGTTATCGTTGTTCTGGCGCTGTTCATTGTTGTTCTCTTGCTCGGTTTGCTTGGCTTCATTCTGGTACGTGGGATTGGGCAGATTAACTGGCACTTCCTGACCAGTGCACCACAGCTGCTCAAAGGTGGAGGCGGGATTGGACCGCAATTATTCAACTCAATATTCCTGCTTGTTCTGACCTTGATTATTACGATTCCGCTCGGATGGGGCGGCGGTATTTATATGGCTGAGTACGCCAAGCCGGGCCGGATCACAAGTTTTATTCGACTCGTTGTCGAAGTGTTATCCTCGTTCCCATCTATCGTTATTGGTTTGTTCGGACTCTTGTTAATTGTTAATACATTTGGTCTTGGATTCTCCTTATTATCGGGTGCCATGGCCTTGGCTATATTCAATCTTCCACTCATGGTGCGGACAACGGAGCAAGCGTTCCGGGCCGTTCCGAAAGAGCAGAAGGAAGCGGGTCTTGCACTCGGATTGTCCAAATGGAAAATTATCACCTCCATTCTGCTGCCTGTGGCATTGCCAAGCTTAATCACGGGTACGATCCTGGCATCGGGCCGGATCTTCGGTGAAGCAGCAGCCCTGATGTTCACAGCAGGTATGAGTAGTCCACCGCTGGACTTCACGGACTGGAATCCAACGAGTCCAAGATCGCCGATCAATCCATTGCGTCCGGCAGAGACGTTAGCTGTGCACATCTGGAAAGTAAACAGTGAAGGCATTGGCCCGGATTCCAAAGAAGTAGCAGCTGGCGCTTCAGCGGTGCTTGTACTTCTCGTACTGGCGTTCAATCTCAGTGCACGCTGGATCGGTCGGGTGGTTTACCGCCGCATGACAGCTTCGAAATAAGGAGGAACCAACATGGCCATACCTTT
Organism: Paenibacillus sp. OK060; assembly: GCF_900101205.1. Taxonomy (NCBI): domain Bacteria; kingdom Bacillati; phylum Bacillota; class Bacilli; order Caryophanales; family Paenibacillaceae; genus Paenibacillus; species Paenibacillus sp. OK060. The sequence continues at coordinate 252,899 of NZ_FNFR01000006.1, read as the reverse complement.
TGGTACGGAACAGTTAAGCATATATTATGGGCATTTTCAGGCAGTTAAGCAGATCAGCCTGACTTTTCCCGAAGCCAGTGTAACGGCACTCATTGGACCATCCGGCTGTGGTAAATCCACGTTCCTGCGGTCGCTCAACCGAATGAACGACGAGATTGCCGGTTCCCGCACCGAGGGACATATCTGGATGGATGGCAATGATCTGAATGAGCCGGGCACAGATGTAATCAAGCTTCGTCAGAAGATTGGCATGGTGTGGCAGAAGCCGAACCCTTTCCACAAGTCTATCTACAACAATATCGCGTTTGGCCCCCGCTACCGCGGTATTAAGAACAAGAAGGCATTGGATGAAATTGTGGAAAAAAGCTTGCGTCGCGCTGCGCTCTGGGACGAAGTGAAGGACAGACTAAATGAATCTGCCCTGGCCCTTTCGGGTGGGCAACAGCAGCGGCTCTGTATCGCCCGCGCGTTGTCGGTTGATCCGCAGATTTTGCTGCTCGATGAGCCGGCATCTGCGCTTGACCCGGTATCAACGGGTAAGGTGGAGGAGTTGATCTCGGAGCTCAAGAAGGAGCTGCGGATCGTAATTGTTACCCATAATATGCAGCAGGCGGCACGCATCTCGGATTATACAGCTTATTTTTATCTGGGAAGCATGATTGAGCACGGGGATACGGAACATATTTTCACCAACCCGGACAATCGTCTGACTCAAGAATATATTATGGGACGTTTCGGTTAACTGTTAAATTGGATGGAGTATGAGATCGAGATAGATTTATAGAGATAGAAGGAAGCATAACACTCGGGCGAGGTCGTTCGGGGGTTATGCTTTTTTACATCATTCTACATATGGAATAGTTTGCCAAAATAAAAACAATCATGCTACGATATTTGTGAGCACCACCTTTAATTTGATAAGAGAAGGAGATGTGGATCATAACTACCCATAAGATTGCCCATGACACCATGGCAACTGAAATTATCTCGCATTATTCCATAGAAAAGCCTGCAATTTCCTTTATCCGACATAATGAAAATCTAACGTATCAGGTGGTTGATGAATCAACCGGAGAGAAGTACCTATTGCGTATACATAAAGCCGCTTTTGCAAGTATGACGGGCATCCAGCATACACGACCTGCACTTGAAGCAGAGATGAATCTACTTTATGAATTACGGGCTACCAGACCATTGCGGGTGCAGACTCCTGTACGCAATACATCGGATGAGTGGGTCACCGTCTGGTTGGACGAAGCAGGAGAAGAGATCTGTTGTACTGTTCTGGAATGGATTGAGGGCAGGGATATTAAGCAGGGAGAACGTCTGACAACAGCGCAGATTCATGATTTGGGCGTACAGTTGCAGACGTTGCACCAATATGGACGACGACCAACGGGAGCTCCTGAGCCTCAGGTGGGTTCACTGAAGTCTGAAAGCGGGCAGCAGACGAATGACCGTGAACAGCACGCTGATAAGGCGATCATCTCAGATATATATAACGATAGCCCTGCCTTAGAGCAAATGGGAGTAAGACCAGCCTATGGCTCGATCAAAGAGAATCTGGTCATGTTGGAGCAATTGGAGGAAGGCGTTAGACGTGGTATCTTTACTCCTGAAGATTTCGATCTGATTCGTGAGACGTTTGAGAACATTAACGGGCAACTCGAAACGTATCCGCAGAATGCCGAGACATGGGGAGTGATACACGGAGATATTACCCGCGGTAATCTGCTAGTGACGGATCAGGGTATATCTATGATTGATTTTTGTTTATACGGTTATGGCTACTATCTCTTTGATGCCGGAGGTGCGGCTACGATTTTCAATCGGGAGGAACGGGATGTCTTCCTATCGGGATATACGGAGCAGACAGGACCACTGACGAAGCGTGATATTCGGTTAATGGAAGGATTCATGCTGATCTTTACGTTCGGCTATTTTGCATTTCAGATGGAGAATGAGTCCAGGTACGAATGGATGAAAGAGCGGATGCCTCTTATATGCAGCAAATTTTGTAGACCATATCTGCAGAACGAGAGTATTTTCTATGAGTTATAATTTGTGATTTCTAGTGGGTGGGTAGCGCTATGAAGAACATTCGTGCAAAGAGAGTTGCATCGAAGGGGCAGTCTGGTGGCTGGAAGCATGCCGGATTGCTACTTAGCGGAGTGGGCATATCCAATCTGGGTGATTTCATATATATTGTGGCGATCAACCTGATGGTATTGAATATGACACAGTCTCCAGCGGCAGTCGCAGGGTTGTGGATTATCTCGCCGATTGCTTCGGTGTGCACTAAGTTTTGGTCAGGCAGCCTGATTGATCGTTATGATCAGCGACAGCTGATGATTGGTGCTGATATGCTACGGGCATTGTTGGTGGCGGCGCTCCCACTGATGTCCAGCCTATGGATGATGTACGCAGTGATGTTTCTGATCAGCATGTCTTCATCTATATTTGTCCCTTCCTCTCAGGTATACATTACCCGATTGGTACCTGCTGAACGGCGCAAGCGCTTCAATTCCCTACAAGCCCTGATCAGCTCAGGGGCATTCATTACCGGCCCAGCAGTTGCAGGAGTGATGCTAATTTATTTATCTCCGGCGGCAGCCATTTATGCCAATGCGGTTTCCTTTGCTGCTTCTGCGTTGATTCTAATGTTTCTTCCCAAATTGGGCATTGGAGAACAGAATATAGGGACGGGAAGCAGACTGACACCTCGGATGATTGCCCAGGATTGGAGAGCTGTACTGAGCTTCAGCCGAAAGTCGGGCTACGTGGTCGGTATATATGCCCTGTTCCAGATTATTCTGGTGGTCGGTATGTCGCTGGATGCTCAGGAAGTGGTGTTTATCCGTCAGGTGATGAACCTGCCTGAATCACAGTACGGAGCATTAATGAGTATCACCGGTATCGGTTATTTGGCAGGTTCCATGCTGGTTTGGATGTTCGCCAAACATTTGCCGATCCGTCACATGATGGGTGGCGGTGTACTTCTGGTCGCGCTGGGTTATTTTCTGTTCTCCCGTTCATTCTCGTTTGAGCTGGCGGCGGTTGCCTTTATTCTGCTCGGTCTGTGCTCCGCACTGGCGAATACGGGCCTGGTTACCTTTTATCAAAATAATATCCCTGTCGATCTGATGGGGCGAATGAGCAGTGTACTTGGACTAGTGTTAAGTATGCTACAGGTGGCTTCCATTTTGATTGTAGGCGTAGTGGCAGAGCAGTTGTCACTTCGTATGGTATATACAGTTGTATCCGGGGTTATGCTGCTGGCTGCGTTGGGATTGTGGGTGACGAGTATGCTTCCTTCCCGAAGCAGGTATTACGATGAACCATCGAAGCCCAAGGCGATGGTGGGGTGACAGGCAGAAATACGGCAATTCTTGTACAGAATAAAGGTTGCCTGAATACCCGAACCGTTCTGTGGAACATAACATAAATAGTATTAAACACTGATAGTCACTAATAGAAAATGAACAATGTATACGCTTTCGAGATGAAACGCATTAACACATTCATGTGATGAAAGTTTACAGTTCGTTAATTTATTTAGTGTATAAAATGGAAAAAAGCAAATATTCACAAAGAAATCGTTAAGTTTGTTGACACTGATCTTCCGGTCGATTAATCTTAATGAGAAAGTATTAAAAACTTCAATTATCGTTCTGTTACAAGATCAGAATGGTTCCATACAGCGAATGATAGCGAGCGGGAGAGACCTGGGCATGTCGAGTAAAATGGCAGCTGTCGGGCACCGAAGGAGCAAGCTGCTACGCACCCGGCGCAGTGGTTAATCTCTCAGGTAAATGTACCATCGTTGGACGCAACTCTGGAGAGTGCGCGAAACTGCGCCACCCAAGGGGTATATGGTCAAGCAGCACGGTGTGCAGGGTGACATCACCTGTGAATACAGGGATTGCATCGATCCGCCGCGCTGCTTATCATGAAACTCTCAGGTATCGAGGACAGAGAGAGGGCCTAGGGCCTTCTTCTGTCCTTTTTTGATGTCATCATTCAGTAATAAAGGAACATTATGGGTGTACGTCTGGATGAAAATGACGATTATAAATGGAGGGTTTGCGATGCGTTTTAAAGACGTTTTTTCAATTATTGGTCCGTCCATGACAGGTCCATCAAGTTCACATACGGCTGGAGCGGCAAGATTGGGGCGAATTGCCCGTCAGTGGCTGGGGTGCACGCCTGAACGCGCTCGATTAACACTGTATGGCTCGTTCGCCGATACGTATCAGGGGCATGGTACGGATCTTGCGTTAATCGGTGGCCTGCTTGATTATGTGACTGATGATCCACGTATACCGGATGCAGAACAATATGCAGAGGAAGCGGGTATGGAGGTAGAGTTTTTCACAAGCGGCCTGCCTGCTCCTCACCCGAATACGGTCAAAATTGAACTGTGGCATGGAGCCCGCCAATGCTCACTAATCGGTGCTTCCATCGGCGGTGGTAGTGTATCAGTGCATGCATTGAATGATTTTCGTGTACAGATCAGCGGAGAGTTCCCCACACTTGTACTGCGCCATTCGGACAAAGCAGGGGTGCTCGCTTCCGTAACCTCGACCATCAGTTCGTCCGGGGTGAACATCGGGTACATGCAAGTGGATCGGAAAGCCCGGGATGGTGAAGCATTAACAGCGATGGAGATGGATGGTGTGCCGAATCCTGAGATGCTGAACCGTCTGCGGTCACTGGATCATATGCTGGACATTCGCGTGATTGATTTAAAGAGAGGGGTCGAGCCTGATGCGGTTTAAACATCTACATGAACTGAATACCATCTGTACAGCAGAATCCAAAACCATTGCCGAGCTGATGATCGAAGAGCAGGTTCAGGAGACGAATATCCCGGAAGCGGATGTTGTACAGCAGATGTCGGATTACTATCAGGTGATGAAGGAAGCTGTACACAAAGGGCTGACAGAAGATACGACATCACGCAGCGGTTTGACTGGCGGAGACGGCAAAAAAATGGCTGAGTACATTCGTAAAGGTGAGACTTGTTCTGGAGATGCTTCTGCACTGGCCATGGCGTATGCCCTTTGTGTATCGGAAGTGAATGCCTCCATGGGCCGGATCGTAGCGACACCGACAGCCGGTTCTTGCGGCATCATTCCGGGTGTGTTTATAAGCTCCCAAGAGCGTTTTGGCTGGAGTGACGAGCATCTGGTGAACGGTCTGTTCTGTGCGGGAGCGATTGGTTATGTCATTGCCAACAATTCATTTATCTCCGGTGCCGAGGGTGGCTGTCAGGCTGAAGTGGGTTCTGCCATCGGTATGGCCGCTGGAGCCATGGTGGAGCTGCGTGGAGGGACGCCGGAGCAAGTGGTTCATGCGGTTGGCCTCGCGTTAAAAAATACATTAGGCCTTATCTGCGATCCCGTCGCAGGCCTCGTGGAAATTCCGTGCATCGTGCGTAACGGACTGGGTGCCGTAACTGCGTTGGCTGCGGCCGACATGGCGCTGGCCGGGGTACGAAGTGCCATTCCTTCTGACGAAGTCATTGATGTCATGCTGGAAGTGGGCAGTGCGATGCCGAGCAGGCACCGTGAAACGGCCCAAGGTGGGCTTGCCCAAACACCGACAGGACGGAAAATGATGGAGAAGCTTGCTAAACCAAAGGCGAAGCGTGCGGAGCCTGAGATTGAAGCTGAGTCTCCTGCTGAAAATGAACCAGAAGCCAAGGCATAACATGCATGAACGTACATGAACTGAATTTAATTCGTGGAGCTTGATCATTAACGGTAATGATCTGCTACCATTATGATAAAAAAGCCGATACGAATTCTTCCTGGTGAAGAAGCGTATTGGCTTTTTTGTTGTTCCAACAAAGAAAAATAAAAAGGTATTGACGTTTATATATCGTTTAGATATATTATTTATTGTCATATATCAACACGATATATAAGATCGAGAATAAGTTATACAAATTAAGGAGATGGATAACATGAAAAGTGTTTTTCAAACGAGTCTTCTGTTTTTGAAAAATGGAGCTACAGTAGTCGGGTTAATTACAGCCGTACTGTTCCAGGTTTTTTTTAATACCATTTGGCTTAGTGGATATGATCAGGTAAATGCACGGATGAATCAGCTTGCTGTGACCATCGTAAATGAAGATGGGTCTGCGGCTGAGCCTGTGGCAAAGTCTCTTGCAGAGGGGCTTCATTTCGCGATTAAACCTTCGGCAACTATGGAAGAAGCCAGACAGATGTTAACGGACCGGGATGTATACATGATTATCGAGATTCCATCCGGTTTCATGCAGCAGGCGGGAGACTTGTCGGGCCCGGTGGCAGTGAAGTATGTAATGAATGAATCCAACGTGGCTACCGTAAAAAGTGTGATGCAGACCGTGTCCGCACAAGTTACAGCGACGTTGAACCGTGAAGTACAGCAAAATAGCATTCGGGGAGTGCTGAATCAATCAGGTATGGCTGACGATCAGGCGAATGCGATGGCAGCGGGGTTATCTTCCCGTGTGGAGGCAGAAGTGGAACGGCTGAATCCAGTTCATAACTTTGCTTTTTCCATGGTACCAATGTTGATTGTGACGGCTACCTTTACAGGTGCAATGCTTCTTGGCATGAATCTGCAAAAGGTTTCTGGTGAACTCAGTAGCAGGGCAGGAAAATGGGAACGCTTTTGGGCGCGCAATATCATCAATGTTGGTGCTGCATTTATCGTATCGCTCGTTGGAGCAGGGATGATGCATGTTATGGGTGTATCATCAGCAGATGGATGGTGGATGTTATGGCTATTTCAGTTGTTGATTACTTTATCTTTTCTATTCGTGGCGCAATTGAGCTTGCTGCTGCTTGGAAATGCTGGAGCATGGTTAAACAGTGCCTTGTTGCCTCTGCTGATGTTGTCATCAGGCGCAACCATTCCGCGCGATGTCATGCCTGACTTCTATCAACAGATCGGTCATTATCTGCCGGCAACCTACGCGGTGGAGGGTATGATGAATCTGGTACTTGGCGGAGATGGGATTAGTCATGATGTTCTGCTTCTGGTAGTGATTGGAGCGGCGACGTTGGTTTTGGGAGCGGTGTGCACATGGATCAAACGCTCAGGTCCTGCACAATCCAGCATACCGTTGGAGTCCAAGACTGCTGCGACACCTGTCGCTCTGACTGGAAACCTGCCTTCACCTGATCGTGGATAACGATATACTCCTTTTGCCGGATAAGCCAATCCGTGAATGTCTGATGATGTTGAACGTATAAGGGAGGATGTGATACGTTAAGAGCAATTGGAAAGGAGCGGTACACCGATGAACACGCAGCATGTCATCCTCGGAATACTGCACAATCAGCCATGTTCCGGATATGAGATCAAGCAGTACTTTGAACAATATTTTTCATTTTTCTTCGATGCCAGCTTTGGCACCATTTATCCCACACTTGCGAAGATGGAAAAGTCAGGGTTGTTAACCAAGGAATCCGTTAGACAAGAAGGGAAACCTGACAAAAATGTGTATACCTTAACACCGGAAGGGTCTGCGGAGTTTAATACCTATTTGATGAGTCCACTGGAAGCAGAGGTGTTCCGTTCTGATTTTCTGATGCGTCTGTATTTCGGAGAGCTGGCGGATGAAGATACTGTCGCAGGGTGGGTCCGGTCGGAGCTGAATCGTAAAGAGTTGCTGTATGCCGAGCTGCAGCGCCAGATGAAGCAATTTGGCGAACAGATCTCACCTGCACAGCGTTTGTGTATGCAAGTGGGGCTTGTGCAATATGAGGCTACCATCCGATTGCTCAAGGAACAGCTGACCGCGCCTCTGTAGCTTTCTATAGTATCCGTGTCACTAAATCAATTGACGATCCATCCATAACGCAGAAAAGCGCTCTACAGATCAGTAACAGGTCTGTGAGCGCTTATCCGGCGTTGCTTGCAATGCGTTGGAATTGCAAGGATACAACAATATGAAGAAGTTACGCGATATCTGTACTTAGTACAGCATATCCATATGCGGGCAGCTCAACGGCCAGAATTCCCTCTTCCTTGGCTGTACGATAATTCTCGCCAAATAACTCCGTCCATTCCCCGGCACCCGCTTCGAGCTCCACGATAGCTGTTTCTTCCGAACGATTGAAAAGGATCAGAATGCGCTCCTCCTCATCCTGTCGTTCCAACACAAGCTGGCTTCCGCCTTCACGGGCCTGCAGGAATCGAATGCTGCCTTCTGCACGCAGGGCAGGATGGGCATGGCGAAGTGCGATTAGCTTCTGATAAAAGGTGAACAGCTCGCGATCCTGCTTCGTCTCATCCCACTCCATACATTTCCGACAGCCGGGATCATGATCGCCGTCCAGCCCAATCTCATCCCCGTAATAGATGCACGGGGCACCCATATAGCTGAATTGGAACAACGCGGCCAGTTTCATCTTCCGCTGGTCACCCTCACATAAGGTGAGCAGCCGTGGTGTATCGTGGCTATCAAGCAGATTGAACGCCACTTCGCTGGCTTGCAGCGCATAGCGGGATAGTTGTCGACCGATCGAGTTCGCGAACTGTTCGGCGTGCATGGCATCTTTTACAAAAAAACGATTTACGGCTTCCGTAAATGGATAGTTCATCGAGGCATCGAACTGATCACCTTGTAGCCAGGAGGAGGACTCATTCCATACCTCACCCAGGATATAGGCATCCGGATTCGCAGCTTTCACTACACGGCGGAAGTCGCGCCAGAACGCATTATCCACTTCATCCGCGACATCCAGCCGCCAGCCGTCGGTGCCCACTTCCTTGATCCAGTATTCGGCGACCTCCAGCAAATACGCCTTCACCTCGGGATTTTCCGTGTTAAGCTTCGGCATGTGGGCTTCGAATCCGAATGTTTCATACGTAGGAATGCCATCCTTCACGTCCAGCGGGAATTCATGCACATGGAACCAGTCCTTATATTTGGACTTCTCCCCGTTCTTCTGCACATCCACAAACGGCGCAAAAGTCTTCCCAGAATGATTGAACACCGCATCCAATAGCACCCGGATTCCGCGTGCATGGCACAGCTCAACAAGCCGTTTGGCTGTATCTGCATCACCAAAATGCCGATCTACTCGCAAATAATCTTCGGTATCGTATTTGTGATTGGTCGTTGCCTCGAAGATTGGTGTGAAATAAATGGCGTTAATGCCCAACTCTTCAAGGTAATCCAGATGGTCGATGACGCCCTGGAGATCACCGCCGAAGAAGTTAAACGGGGTCGGCTCACCACCCCAGGGTTCCACTTTTTCTGGATCAAGGTCGGGGTTGCCATTTGCGAATCGTTCAGGGAAGATCTGATAGAAGATCGCATCCTTCACCCATGCAGGCGGTGTAAATACAGCTCCGAGATGGATGTACGGAAACTGGAACATGTGACCAGGATCGTCGGGTTCATGCGTTTGGAAATCCGTTTCGGTCATCCAGATCTGTTCTGTGCCGCTTTTCAGCAGGAAGGAATACTTCAGTCGATGATACGGAGGCTTTACTTGCCCCTCATAATAATCGAACATGGAATCGGATGTATATTTGGTTAAAGGAACCAGCTCTTTGGTGCGATCCCAGGCGTATTTGTCCCCAGTCAGGGCATGTACCTCGGTGAGATCATTCTTTTTGGCACGCAGACGCACACGAATGGTATCCTTATCGTAGGCATAGGCCCAGTTCCGTTTTGGTTGATGATAGATGGCTTCCAGCAGCATGTTGAATCTCCTCCCGTCGTATACACACGTAGTATGTGAGCAAGTAGCTGCATTCGATGCAAATTAATCTCGGGATGAATGCCACATGCTTATGTTGTTGAATCAACCTCTCAATCTCTGCATGAATTATGCGAAGCGGATGATTAAGGTATAATTTAAAATAAAAGGATATCCATGGTCGTGTGATCATCATTCGTACATTTTATATAAACAAGATACTTCATTATGTTTCAAATATATAATTAACCCAAAGGGTGCAGAAAGGAAACGAATACGCGCATGAAAACGAAACTGTTATACATTGAAGACGATACGGAAATTGCCACATGGGTTAGGGCCGACTTGGAGGAGCGTGGATATGAGGTGGTATGGCTCGGAAGTGGTGAAGGTGCGGCTGAAGCTGCCGGGGGCTGCTCGTTGGTTATTCTGGATGTCATGCTGCCGGGACTGGATGGATTTACGGTAGGACAGCGACTCAAAAAGGAACATCCTGAAGTGCCCATTGTCATGCTCTCGGCTAGAACGTCCATTGACGACAAGCTGCATGGGCTTGATTTTGCCGATGATTATGTAACCAAGCCATTCCATCCCGATGAACTTGCCGCACGGATTGAAGTCCAGCTTCGGAAGGCAGGGACAGCGATCTCGGCCGATACCGTGGTAAAACTGGACCACTTGTCCATCTACGAGAAGGATCACCGGATCGTGAATGAGGAGACAGAGGAAGAAATTATTTTATCGGGCAAACAGTTTCATATCTTCGCCTACCTGCTCAGGCATATGGGCATGATTCGAACCAAGGAACAGATCTACGAAGCCGTTTGGAACGAGCCTTATCTGGACGGGGACAAGACATTAATGGTACATATCCGGCATCTGCGCGAGAAGCTGGAGCGTGATCCGGCGAACCCAACCATCATTCAAACCGTTCGTGGTGTTGGGTATCGTGTGAAGAAGCCATGAGAAGAAAAGCGACGATGCGTGATCCATCCGATAGGAATAGGGGAGTGAAACGTAGTCTTCCAGGCAAACGGAAAATGCGTTTTGGACGGACCTTGATGTCCCGATATATTCTCCTGATCTTGGCAGCGGTTTTGTTTGTGCCGGTCGTTCTCCCCATTACATCCATTATCTATGTGGTGGTGGTGAACAATACAAATAAAGACAATACGGCACCTTATGGCGATAGCACGAAAATTAGCAACCTGTGGACCCGGGAATCCGAGAAGCTGGATGGGGCGACATCTGAAAAAATCAATCAACGTATGGAACAGCTGCATCGTAAATATCCCAAATCTTCGATGTACCGTGTGGACCAAAACGGTGAAACGGCATTTATTCTCGCTGGAGAGGACGTTGATGTATCGGAGTCCACCGTGGATGGAACAACAATGACGACATTGAAATGGACGTTGGATCATCCGAATACAGAGACCCGGATTCCTTCGATATGGAATGCAAACAGCTCCCTGGAATTTATGAAGGAAGCCTCCTATCGTGATCCGCTAACGGTTGTTTCTTTTGTGGGTGGAGATAGTGAAGACAAGGGACAAGGGTTTATGGTGATTGAGGTTCCAAGGTATCTTTTGCAAAAGCCACAGAACAACTGGCCTATGGAACTTTTGTATTTGGGTGGATTGATGATGATCATCTTCCTGTTATTTATCATCATGTCGATCCTGTTCTTTGCGCGAATTCGCAAGCGGCTCATCCGGCTCCAGACGGCGATGATCACTCCGGGCAAGGAAGGCATTCCCCTTCCTGTGGAGATTCGCAGATCGGATGAGATTGGACATCTGGAGGAATCGTTCAACGAAATGGTGCATCAGTTGACAGACAGCCGTCACCGGGAGCGGGAGGAAGAGCAGCTTCGCAAACGTCTTGTCGCGGGATTGTCGCATGATCTGCGTACACCGCTGACCGTCATCCGTGGACATATGCATTCCCTTCACAAAGAACCACTAAGCACGGCTGCGGATACTTCATTGCGTCGTATGGAAGCCAAGATGGATGATTTGAGCGGATTGATCGATAACATGTTATCGTACAACCTGCTCACCAGCGGAAAATATACATTGAAGCTGGAACAGAAGGACGTCCTGCGAATCGTCAGAGAAACGGCAGCGGCCTGGTATCCCGTTTGGGAGAAAGAGCAGTTTGAGATTGATATCGATCTGCCGGAAGAACCGTTGTTCTGGCAGGTGGATGAGCAGGGATTACGTCGTGTTCTCGATAACCTGTTTCAGAATGTCATCCGTCATGCAGCGAGTGGAAAATATATTGGCATATCGACAGAACAGATCCATGGGGAGAAGGCTCTTGTTATTCAGGATAGGGGCCCAGGATTGCAGGAAGATTCGGATACCAAGGGAACAGGTCTGGGGTTATCCATCGTGGATCTGCTGATTCGTGAGATGGGGCTGCGGAAGAGGGTAGACAGCTCTGAGAATGGATTGCGGGTGTGCCTCTATAGCGGCGGAGGAGCTGGGAAATCAAGGCCGTACCTTTTTTTAAACAAAACTTAAACTTCAACCGACTTCAGCTTTAACCTTGGAAGGTTACGATGATATCCGAGGTGATTAAACAGTGACTGATAACATTATTCAAACCGCTAACTTATGGAAAACATACCGGGACCGTGCGGCGGTCCGTGAACTTGATCTGCATATTAAAAAGGGAGACATTTATGGCTTCCTTGGTCCCAACGGCGCTGGCAAAACAACAACTATTCGTATGCTTCTTGGCTTAATCAAGCCAACCAAAGGTGTCATCCGTGTATTCGACAAGGATATCCGCAAGGATCGTATGGACATTCTGCGACGTGTAGGTTCGTTGGTTGAATATCCGTCATACTATGGACATCTGAACGCGGTGGAAAATTTGGAAACCTTGCGCCGGATATTGGATGTACCCAAATCAAGGATTGCCGAAGTGCTTTCCATCGTGGACCTGACTCGGGATGCCAAACGTTCCGTGAAAGGTTACTCGCTTGGAATGAAACAGCGTCTGGGGATTGCAAGTGCCTTGTTGGGTCAGCCGGAGCTGCTGATTTTGGACGAGCCGACGAACGGTCTTGATCCAGCGGGCATCCAGGAGATCCGGGAATTAATCAAGCGTATGCCGCTAGAACACGGCATTACCGTCCTGGTGTCCAGCCATTTGCTGAGTGAAGTGGAACAGATGGCGAGCCGGGTTGGCATTATCCGTGAGGGGAAAATGGTCCTTCAAGATACGATCGCCAATCTGCATAGCCAGACGGGCAGCTCCATTCGACTGACCGTTTCCGAGCCGGAAGAGGCGATGAAGCTGGCACGAGAGCAGGGACAATTCGGTCAACGTGAAGGAGCGGCGCTCACGTTCCCGTATATGGATAATAGCGCGATTGCATTGCTGGTCCGTCGATTGGTTGAGCAGGACCATGCGGTTTATCGTGTGGAAGAGCACCGTCAATCCCTGGAAGACTTGTTCATGCGGGTCATCGGTGAGGGGGCAACGGTATGACGGGCCGTGCGTTATCGTCCGACTGGCTTAAAATTCGTGGCAAAGGTATCTGGTTTCTCGTTTTTCTGGCACCCATTGGACTGACGGCAATGCAGGCTTTGAACTTCGGGCTTCGTTTAGGCTATCTGAAAGAACAGTATGGGAATCATCTGTGGGAGGGTTTACTGGACAATGTGGTTGTTTTTGTACCACTTGCCTTGATGCTGGGGGCGACGATTCTCAGCTCGATGATCGCAAATGTTGAACATGAACAGGGTTCATGGAAGCAGCTGCTGGCGATGCCGATCACAAGACCTGCGGTTTACCTGGCTAAATTCCTGCTCGCTTGTGTGCTGCTCATTATCTCCTGCTTGTTATTAACCGCGGGAACTATTGGTCTGGGATTGGTGCTTGGATTCGACGCTGGTGAGATTCCCTGGACGCATGCAATCAAGCTGGGTTTATTGCCACTGGCAGGCGCGCTTCCGGTGTTATCGCTGGAGCTATGGCTGACGATGGTAAATAAAAATCAGGCTCTTCCGGTCACTCTCGGCATTGTACTCGCGGTAATGGGGATGTTCGCACTCAGTATCTCACCGTACTTTCCGCTTGCTTGGGCACAGATGGCTTGGATCAGCCCGAAACCATTTGTGTATGTCGGTTTGGGTGTAGGGGCGGGGCTCCTAATCATGTTGCTGGGTATGATGCACTTTAGCCGGAAGGATGTGGCCTAAGATGAGTTTTGCAACAACCTATTTCCGAATCCTGTCCTCTGAGCGACTCAAAATGGGTAAATCACCTATCTGGCTTCTGATTCTGCTGAGTCCGTTAATCGCACTGCTTATTGGGCTGCTGTCCACACCATCAGGTCATTGGAATGTGCTTATGGGTTCAATGGTCTTTCTGCACGGTTTGTTATTGCTGCCCATCCTGACCGGCGTATTTACCTCTTTCGTCTGTCGATTCGAGCATGCGGGGGGAGGCTGGAAGCAAATGCTGGTGCTGCCGCTTACTCGTACGGGCGTATATGCAGGCAAACTGACCATCGTGATTTTGCTTCTGGCGGGCACACAATTACTGTTGCTGGGGGCCATCCTGCTGACAGGTACGATCCAGGGCATGACGGATCCCATCCCATGGGGATTGCTTACAGGTAAGCTGCTGCTGGGGCTATTCGCTTGTGTGCCGCTCGCTGCTCTCCAAATGTTCGTTTCCTTGGTATGGAGCAGCTTTGCCGCACCGCTGGCATTGAATTTTGCGTTGACCGTACCGAACATTCTGATCGTGAACTCGGCTACATTTGGCCCGTATTACCCTTGGGCGCAGCCGATGATTCTAATGACACCTTTTGAAGGTGGGGGATTCGGAGCTTATAATGTTCCACTTGGGACCATGCTTGCAGTAGTCGGGGGCAGTGCAGTTCTCTTCATTTTAATTGGAGTTTTATATTTTAGAAAAAAAGAAATTTAATCGTAGAATTTATTCATTAGTTGTGTAATAAATTCCTTTTAAGCAAACATAGACCTCAGTTATTGACGGACTATGTCGCTTAAAGGGGATTTTTTTGTCGCTTTTACATGGTTTTGGTGAAGAGATTGTAAGCAAATTCGAACTGGAATCTGGTAAAATAAAAAAAGCTGTTTCTAGGAGGGCTTACATGGTTATTCGAGGGTAGGCCCATTTCGCCGAAAATTATATTTTTTGGTTGTTAGATGAAGATATAGGCTAAGAAAAGAGGGGTAAGCCTTGGATATTAATAAAACTGGAACCCTAAAGCGCATTATTTCTGAGGGAAGTTCTTACCAATCCTTGTTTTTTAATCACCCAGATGCCATATATGTGATGGACATCCATGGAAATTATATTGATGCCAATCCCTCGATTGAGAGGATTTCAGGGTATACATTTGAAGAACTCCGTAGCTTAAATCGAGATAGGATTTGCCCTCCTGAGAGTGAGGAGTTACGAGGAGAATACATTAGTGAGGTACTGGCTGGCCATTCAGTCAGTAAGCCGATCACGTTTTATCATAGAGACGGTTCCCTGAAACAGGCCAAGATTACCTATGTGCCCATAACGGAGAAAGAAGAGATTGTGGGGATATACGGTATTGCCAGGGATGTAACCGAGATCGTGGAAGTGGAACGTAAATTGCATGAAACGCAGGAGAAATATCAGATGTTGGCGGACCATGCTCAGGACCTCATTACCACGAGTTCGATGGACGGCAAGCTGCTTTATGTCTCTCCTTCCGTCTATTCGTTGCTGGGATATCGTCCGGAAGAGGTAACAGGAAAGTTCCTGAAGGATTACTGTTATCCTGAGGATTACCCTGAACTTCTAGAGATGTCGTCGAGTGGGAATGGCTGCAAGATGCGAGTGCTTCATAAGAAGGGGCACTACATCTGGATGGAAACGCTGGCAAAGCCGGTGGCCGGAGAAGAGGGCAAGAATACTCAGATCGTCAGCGTCAGCCGGGATATTACCCAGCATAAAAATGCAGAAAGACGTCTTAGAGAGAGTCGTCAACGTTACAAATCTCTCTTCGAACATAATCCAGCAGCGGTATACTCGCTGAATCTCGAAGGCAAATATACGGCAGTGAACCGCAATCTGGTCAAAATGCTGGATGTACCTCGGAGCAAATTGATTGGGCAGTCCTTTCTTTCGCATTTGGATAAATGTGAAGTGCATGGCGGGCAAGCATATTTCGAACTGGTGAAGCAGGGGAAACCCCAACACTATGAAACGCGGATCGTGAATTCCAGTGGCCGGAAGGTTGATGTATCTATCATTAATGTTCCCATCATTGTGGACCAGGAACTCGTGGGTGTATATGGGATCTTGTCTGATATTACGGAGCGTAAGGATTATACAGAGCAGATCCAGGAGCTTAGCAAACAGCATGCTCTGATTCTTAACTCGGTTACAGAGGGCATCTATGGACTGGACGCAGATGGCATCACCAGGTTTATGAATCCGGCTGCTGCTTCCATGTTCGGCTACGAAGCGGAAGAGTTTGTCGGCAAAAGCTCGCATCCTATTATTCATCATTCACGTGCAGACGGCAGCTATTTTCCAAAAAGTGAATGCCCTATTCATATGACGGTGATGGACGGGCAGCGTCGCACTGTGAAGGAGGATGTGTTCTGGCGCAAAGACGGAACCAGCTTTCTGGTGGAATACCAGGTTACGCCAATTATCGATGAGGGTCAGATTCGTGGCGCCGTTATAGTGTTCAATGATGTGACGGGTGATCGCGAAATTGTGCGCGCCAAGGAAACCGCTGAACTCGCGGCACAGGCCAAGTCGGAATTCCTGTCCATGGTCAGTCATGAAATTCGTACACCAATGAATGGAATCGTGGGGATGACTGAATTGCTAATCAGCACGGATTTGTCGGAGGAACAGCGAGAATACGCCGAGATCATCCGTGAGAGCGGTGATGCACTGTTAAATATCCTGAATGACATCCTTGATTTCAGCAAATTGGAATCTGGGAAAATGGCTTTGGCCTACGAACCGTTCTCGCTGCGCATCATGTTGGAACAGGTTGCGGAACTTTTCTCGTCTAGAGCGGAAGAGAAGCAGTTGAAGATCCGATATCGTCTCAATCCCGACATTCCTGAGTTTATGGTGGGCGATGCGATGCGTATTCGGCAAATTCTCGTCAATCTGGTGAGCAATGCCTTGAAGTTTACGGATCAGGGGGGCATTGATGTCACGGTAGATATTATTCGTGGCAATCGACCGGAAGCGAGTGTGCTGGACTTTGCGGTGAAGGATACGGGGATCGGTATTCCAGAAGATAAGCTGGATCAGTTGTTCCAGTCGTTCTCTCAACTGCATCCTGTCATTAACCGCAAATATGGCGGGACAGGTCTTGGATTAGTCATCTCGAAGCGACTCGTGGAGATTATGGGGGGCAGTATCAGTGTGGAGAGTGAAGAAGGAAAGGGATCAACCTTCCGGTTCGCTGTGCCTGCCACAAGTGTAGATGCGACTGCAGAGGCAGAGCAATCTGCACGTCAATTCAGCCATGATCGGACACGCCAGGGGGATAAGGTAGCAATACGTATTCTTGTTGCCGAGGATCACCCGGTAAACCGAAAGATTTTATCGGAGTATCTAGAGAAGCTTGGATACCAAGCAGATGTATGCACCAATGGCGTTGAAGCGATTGAAGCCATTTCGCAAAATGCCTATGATATTGTCCTGATGGATCTTCAGATGCCTGTTATGGATGGACTCAAAGCAACAGACCTTGTACACCGATTAATTCCGCAGGAGCGTATTCCAGCTATTATAGCGGTAACCGGAAATGCCAAACGTGAAGACAAGGAAGCTTGTTTGGAGATTGGGATGCGTGACTTCATCAGCAAACCAATCATGCTGAGTGAATTAAAGCGGGTATTGCAGCAATGGGGGCCAACAGATGAACCGCAGCTTGCACCAAGCTGAAGACTCGTACTCCCAAGGTGGATAAAGACAAACAACACAAAAACGCCAATGACGCTTCTGTATCAGGAGGTTATTGGCGTTTTTGTGTTTCTGTTTATTTTGTTATGGACCATCCTTAAATGGCTGAACTGGTCAAACCAGGGTAAGACGATTGATATTGCCTGACAAAACTTCGCATGAACGCTCGAATTTCTCACGTTCAGATGCATCCAGATTCAACTCGATAATCTCCTGAATCCCATCCCCGCCAATAATGGCTGGAACACCTGCGCATACGTTGTTCTGTCCATACTCTCCATCAAGAATTGCGGAGACAGCAATGATCTTGTGTTCATCGTTGAGAATCGAACGGGTAATATGTGCGAGTGCGTTACCGATTCCGAATTGGGTGGAACCTTTACGAGTGAAAATTTCCCAACCGGCGTCTTTCGTTTTGCGGGCGATATCTTCCAGGTCCAGATGTTTGAAGCGTTCCTTGTGCTGTTCCATAATGTGCATAATCGGTTTGCCTCCGATGGTGACATGGGACCATGCCACGAACTGGGATTCCCCATGCTCCCCGAGAGCATATCCATGCACGCTGCGTGGATCGATGGAGAAGACCTCTGACAACAGCGTTTTGAGCCGGGAGGAATCAATAGACGTACCTGTACCGATGACTCGTTCACGCGGAAGACCGGACAGCTTCCATACCATATAAGTTACTATGTCAACCGGATTGGCCGCGACGACAAAAATCCCCCGGAATCCGCTATTCATGATAGGAACAACGATATCTTTGGCAATGGACTCCGCTTCCTCCAGAATATCCAGACGAGTCTGCCCTGGCTTCGGATTCGCTCCGGCAGTCAGGACTATGACGTCCATGCTGCCGCAATCTGCATAAGTGCCAGCGTATACCTTCGTGCGGTTATGTGTGAAGTCCATGCAATGGGAAAAATCCAGCGCCTGTGCAACCGCACGGTCATACGTCCGGTCAACCATCATAATTTCTCTGCATATCGATTGATTAATCATGGAATATGCACAACTTGAACCGACAAGTCCCGCCCCGATCACCGCTACTTTACCTGATTTGCCTAACACTGCTGTTCAGCCCCCATTTACATTTGATTTATCCGTTCGTAATAATACATATGTTAAGTATAGTCCTTTATTTTATGCGAATAGCTGCTTCTACGTTACATAAGATAACACATGGAAGAGCTGTGCAGCAATGATTTCCTCTGTCGCGGGAGCGTATTGGAGTGACGGAGTTAACAAAATTGACATGAATAATTCATCCTCATAAAAAGTGACGGCGTTTGCACCAACGAATTTCGACATGACAGCATTCATGCTCATTGTCGGATGAAGGGTTATTTTTACGAATGAGGCAACTGACAAAAGCTCTTATGAATCCGCAGAAACAGAAGAAAAGCGTCAAAGGGATCTGCAAAGAGACTGACGAATACATACGGACAAGCAAATGAAATATGCGTACTTGATCCATGAGACAGGTTGACCCGATCCGATGACAGTTCCAAAAGGGAACGCTGAAGCCACTACCTTATACTCAAAAAGACTTCATTCCGGGAGGGAATAATAATGATTGAAGAAGTAGGAGCAACGACGGAAACGGCCAAGAGCCTGGGCATTGGTGCCAGTACTCTTCGTAAATATGCGGCAGCGCTTGAGGAACAAGGGTATCGATTCGAGCGTTCCGCCAACAAATCCAGATTGTTCAAGTCGGACGATATCGAGTGCATCGAACGCCTGATGACAGAACTTAGGGAACATAACCTGCCACTTGCAGATGCTGTGGTGACCGTACTGACTCCAGACGTGCCTGTGATGGTAATGGAGGAGGCCTCAGTGGCAGAATGTGCGGCAACAGTGATGCCTGCAATATTTCCTGAGGAACCTGAACTAACTGGAGCATTGAGATCTTATGAAGGTCTGGGACAACTGGTGAGTGAAGTGACTTACGGTGCTGTCGGACAGCAGGATGATCAGGTCCAGCTGCTGCAGCATCGGGTGGACGAACTGGAGTTAACGCTGCAGCATCTGGCGGATACCCATCTTGCTCTCCAGGAGCAGATGGAGAAGCAGCGCCTATGGATGAATGAGAAGCTGGAAGAGGAGCGAGACCGTGAACTGGTCACCAATCTGCGCAGCTTCCAGGGAAGAAAACGCAAACCCAAAGGAACATCGCTTCGAATGTTGTTCGGGCTGCTGCCCAAAAAGCACAAAGAAGCCTGAGAACCCTGTCCATGCTCGTCGTGATTTTACACAGCTAGCTTGGTATAATGAGCCCATACAACAACAAGACTGGCTGCTGATCTGCTCTGCTTAAACGGAAAACAGGAGATCAGATGGCTGGCGTGGGAGGACCTGTGGAGCTGCGACGAAGCTGGCAAAGACTACTCGGCCTATGGACTGATCGTCCCCGGAGGAAAGGTACGAAGATCGCCGGGCGTTATACGATATATGACTTGCTTGGTATGGGAAGTTATGGACTGACATACCTGTGTACCGATGAACAGACTGGCAAGGATGTAGCGTTAAAAGAATCCAAACCCAGCAAGGGTAGACTCGCTGTACGGTTGCTGGACAGGGAGGCGGATGTGATGAATCGGATGGATCATCCGGCCATCCCTAAGTTGCTGGATGTGTTCACATACCGGGCGCGCAGTTACATTGTCACCGAGTATATCCTTGGGGAGACACTGGAACAGTGCATATTCGAGCAAGGCCGCAAATATACGGAACAGGATTGTCTGGAGCTGGTAAAGCAACTACTGGCTCCCATTGTGCATGTTCATGAGCAGGGATATATTCATGGGGATGTCCGTATTCCAAATGTCATTTTACGTGACGGGCAGGTGCATTTGATTGATTTTGGCCTGGCGCGGCGCATGGGGGAGCCGTTGTTGCCTGAGCTAAAACGCCGGATGCGTGAATTGCCCGAGCCTGAAGATGAACTGGCTGCGCCGGATCAGGATTTGCAGGATCTCGGTCATTTTCTTTTGTTCATGCTGTATTCCGCTTACGAGCCAGAGAAGGGCCGCAAACCGGCTAGTTGGCAGGAAGAACTCAAGCTCACGCCGGAAGTTCACGATATGCTGGAACGACTGCTTGGACTTCGTCCAGGCTATGAAGGTGGAGCGCTGGAATTACAGGCGGATATTGACCGTGTGCTGATAAAGTTGCGATGAAGAAATAAATAAGGGTTGTTTTGCTAACCGTGAAGACGGCTGGCAGAACAACCCTTTTAATACATATACGATGATTTAGCGCCAGTCTAGCTGGAGCTGTATTTCCTGCTTTTATAATAACCGGAGCCGTGGCGGCTATCCCGACGCTTCGCATCCGAAGATGAATAGCGTTGATAGGCACGCTTGCCTGAGGAACTGCTGTGACGTTTATATGAGCGTCTATCCGATGAGCTGTTACGCCTACGATGAGATGAAGATTTAGAATCGAGGAGTTTGCCGATAATCTTTTTGAACATGAAAGTTCATCCTTTCGTCTTCAACCGTTTTAAGCATATACGGGGCTCTGTTGGAGTGGGTTTCGGATTTTTTAAGGGGGATTATATTCATTGGACAGGGGCTAGCCTTATAATAGAATGTTGAGGATTACACGGAATTTTTTATTTTGAGCATTTCGCGTTACAATAGAAGACAGGATGAGATTTTAACGGACAGGAGTAGTTGTAATGATTACGTTGAAGACCAAAGAACAAATTGAACTTATGAAGAAGGCTGGAGAAATTCTTGCCGCATGCCATAGAGAAATTGCTGGAATGATCCGTCCAGGGATCACGACACAGGAAATTGATCAGTTTGCAGAAGCTTTTATGAAGAAAAATGGCGCTACGCCGGAACAAAAGGGATACAACGGGTACCAATATGCGACATGTGCGTCGGTTAATGATGTGATCTGTCATGGATTCCCGGGAAAATATGTACTGCAGGATGGAGACATCGTTACGATTGATATGGTCGTGAATCTGAACGGCTGGCTGGCCGATTCCGCTTGGTCGTATGCGGTGGGTCAGGTGACTCCAGAAGCACAACATTTGTTGGACGTTACCAAAACATCTCTCTACAAAGGGATTGAACTGGCTGTGATCGGCAACCGGATCGGTGATATCTCCAATGCGATTCAGACGTATGCAGAAGGTGAAGGTCTATCGGTTGTCCGTGAATTTATCGGTCATGGGATCGGCGAGAAAATGCATGAGGAACCACAGGTGCCTCACTACGGCCCACCACACCGTGGTCCACGTCTCAAGGAAGGCATGGTTATTACCATTGAGCCGATGCTGAACATTGGTACGTACCGTAGCAAGCTGGACTCGGATGGTTGGACAGCACGTACTCAGGATGGAAGTCTGTCTGCCCAATATGAGCATACGATTGCCATTACAGCAGATGGTCCTGTCATTCTGACTGCTCAATAATTACGCTCAATGTCTCCAATGTGATGATATTTGCATATTTCAAGGCGGCCCACGTTTGTGATCCGCCTGTTTCGGTTTAAACTATTTAGAGGCGATACACATAGAGCCGGTGGTGAATGATATCAGCTGACAGAGAGTTAACCCTGTCCACTGGCAAGAAGGAGGTCATTTTGGTGTCTGAAAATAAACAGATCGTACTTGCGTCTCGTCCCGAAGGTGCCCCATCCAGAGAAGACTTTAAATTCATTGATGCACCCCTTCCTGAACCGGAAGCAGGACAAGTCCTGGTACGTACGCTATATTTGTCTGTAGATCCATACATGCGGGGCCGCATGAAAGATACAAAATCCTATGCTCCCCCCTATGCGTTGAATGAAGTGATCAAGGGCGGAACGATTGGGCAGGTGGTGGAGTCTTCGGAACCCAATCTGCGCAAAGGGGATTTGGTATCCGGCATGTGGGGCTGGCAGCAGTATGCAGCCGTAAATACGGGAGATATTTCCTTGATTGATACAGAAGAAGCTCCAATTACGGCTTACCTGGGTGCGCTGGGCATGACCGGTTTGACCGCTTATTTTGGCATGGAAGATATCGGTAAGCCGAAGGACGGCGAAACGGTGGTCGTATCGGGAGCAGCCGGAGCGGTAGGTATGATTGCGGGCCAGATCGCCAAGATTGTAGGTGCGCGTGTAGTCGGGATTGCAGGTTCTGACGAGAAATGTGCTTACCTGAAAGAAAAACTGGGATTCGATGTGGTGTTGAACTATAAGCACGAAGAGGATATGTCTGCTGCCATTGAACGGGCTTGCCCGGCTGGCGTAGACGTTTATTTCGACAATGTTGGCGGTGAAATCTCCGATGCGGTACTAAGCCATATTAATCGGAATGCACGTATTCCACTCTGTGGACAGATTTCGTCATATAATCTGGAGAAGCCGGATATCGGCATGCGCCCGCAGACGTTACTATTAACGAATACAGCGTTGATGAAAGGTTTCCTGGTGGGTGATTATGCCAAGTCCTTTAAGGAAGGCCGTGCCAAACTAGCAAAATGGATCAAGGAAGGCCACTTACAGTTTGAAGAAAACATTGTGGAAGGTTTTGACCAGACACCGGAAGCATTTATGGGCCTCTTCTCTGGAGATAACCTAGGCAAACAGCTTGTAAAGGTTGCAGACCCTGAATAGATATAGAATCCCTTGAACATATACCAGGACAGGAAAAGACACGTTCCGCACGGTGAAGTGCACAGAACGTGTCTTTTTAGTTGTTAGGAAGTTGCGATGATGCTAAGATT
This sequence comes from Paenibacillus sp. OK060, assembly GCF_900101205.1. Classification (NCBI taxonomy): domain Bacteria; kingdom Bacillati; phylum Bacillota; class Bacilli; order Caryophanales; family Paenibacillaceae; genus Paenibacillus; species Paenibacillus sp. OK060. The sequence goes on along the minus strand of NZ_FNFR01000006.1, from coordinate 229,504 downwards.
CCGCAGCAACAACTTCCTTATAGTGCTTGTACATATATACCCGCCAGCGTACGATCATACCGAAGGCCAGAAGGAAGAACAATCCACCCGTTTGAGGAATGCTCACATAACGCTGAATGACTTCATGCAGGATTAGACGTATTGCCAGCAATCCAAGCAGAATGAACGCGAAGCTTCGTGAACGTGTGGCGAAAATTTCTTCATTAACTCTTTCAAAGCGAGTACTGCGAATGAGGGGGTACGAGAATATAAACCAGCCCACCAACAGCGCGATAAGTGCCCATAGAAGCGGGACATGTGTCTGGGGTACAACAAACATGAGAAAACCCGTGCTCATTCCCAGTGGGGGAATAAGTATTTTGCGAATGGTTACCGGACGGTGGCTGGCTTTCATTCGAATAAAAATGGCAAGCAGGGCCATGACGAGCATACCCAGAGTTGCACCGATCTGAAGGTAAGACGGACTGATTTGAGCCACGTAAAACTCCCTCTTTCTGGAATAATATGTTATCCGGACATCCGGAACATGATGCGAATTACCGGAATTTTCTGTTTCTATTATATCACAAACGAAGAAAGCCGATAGAATGCTTAGTGTATCATTTACCCGGATTGTATATGCAGGATTCATTTGAAAAATTTGTATTATTGTACCCACTGTGAGGCGGTTTATTCGAATAAGGGGAATTCAGGAAATGAACGAACATTTAGGGTCATAAAAATCGGTGATTACAAGACAGATAACCAAGTGGGTCATATAGAGCTTGTCATGCGAGTGCACAAACATATGAAACAGATGAAAGAGCGTGGACGTATTATATACATTCCCGATCCGATCTATGGGTGGATGGGCTACAGGAGGAAGGACAGTAAGAACGGAAAGGAGTAATATGCCGATCATAGGAATACCTTGGAACAGAGCAAGGAGGAATACGCTTCATGAATAGAAATCACAGGCCACTCACGGTATGGACTTTGGCTTGCCTGACCGTGGTATCAGTGGTTCTGGTTATCCCCTGGATTTTGTGGCAATCACAGGCACCGACACTGCTTAACATCATGATTGTCGACAAAAGTAAACCGGACTTGTCCTATGTGGGGCATAAGGGACTAGTCTGGATTCTGAATCAGCAGAAGATTGTCCAACAGACAGGGGAACATTATACGTATGAAGAAGACTACTACGGATATGATATACAGAACGGGATCTCCCGGTTTGAACGGAAATTGCCGGATGAGGTGACTGACACGGACCTGATCTATCTGACGGCGAATCATCATATTTCATCTACAGATACGAATGAACGTATACAAGGCAAAGCTTATGAAGGTCTTACGATATATGATGCGCACAAAATTCGTGAAGCTGCAACCAAAGGCGTAACGATTGTCGCTGAGTTTAGCGCCTTGTCGAATGCTGTTTCGAACATGACAAGAGAGCAATTGTATCCGATTCTGGGCATGAAAAGCAGCGGATGGCAGGGGAGATCGGTATCGGATCTGCAGAGCTTGGATGAAGTGCCACAGAAGGTACGAATGAACTATGAGCTTAGGGAGAAAAAAGAGTGGCCCTATCATGGAGCAGGTATTGTACTGATTCATGAGGATGGACGTGTGATTGTACTGAAGCAAGGCCGTGATGTAAAGACCGGTGACATAAAGCTCTCCTTTACACAGGAAGGTGGGAAATGGAGTGGAATTACCCGGGATATCTATTACAGCGAATGGTTTGACATCATTGTGCCTGAACAACAGACTACTGTACTGGCCTGGTATAAGACGGATCTAACGGAGAGTGGTCAGCTGAAACTGATGGACGCAGGTATTCCGGCGGAATTCGCTGCTCTTATCCGGTATGAGGGCTATAATCGGACGTATTATATGGCAGGATCATTCGGAGAGCTGGAGCATTATTCGTTCTGGCGCCGTATCAAGGGATGGGATGTGGTAAAAACGAAGCTCACACCGGATCAAAAGGGTGTTCCGGATCGGTTTTACTGGAAAGTTTACGTACCCGTGATGAAGAAGATTTTGCAGGAAGTCCAGACAGGGCAAGCACCCTGGCAATAGAAAAGCCGTTCCTTTGGTAGCGGAACGGTGGGATACATAAGGAGGGCTGCAGATGATCTGCAGCCCTCCTCCATTTGGCATCAGGATATATCGGGTTTTATGAATGAAGATGTTGCAACCCATTCAGGAAAGCGGCCACGGACAGTTGCAGGCTCTCATCCGGGTCAAAGTTCATACCGAAGCCACCCTTCTCACCCATGGAGGCGAAGCCGTGGCAAAGACTGCGTAAACCGCGAACGGCATGGAGCGTTTCCGCTTCACTTAGCGTATAGGGCTGCAACAGGCGGAGCAGCAGATCTAGGGCAGCTGTACTCTCCACAACGAGCTGCGGTTCCTGACGGTCCGGGGCATGGAAAAAGGCTTCGTACAGCCCTGGATGCTTGCGGACGAAGCCGATATATGCAGCAGCGACCTCCTGAATGGCTTCGTCACCCGAACGGCCGACAGAAGCCTCAGTTAATGCAAGCCTGAGCTGCTGTGCGGACATCAACGCCATTTCCTGGCGAAGCCCGGGAAGACCGTTGATGTGGTTGTAAAGCGACGGGGAGCGCACATCCAGCCGCTGGGCCAGAGCGGCCAGTGTTAGCGAATGGAATCCGTCACTGTCGGCAAGCTGGGTGGCGGCGCTTAATAGAGCGCCGCGATCCAGCCCTTGGCGGGGGCTCAAAGTTGCCCCCCGGCAGGGCGCAGCCGCTGCTCTGCGTCTGCTGTAGCTGCGCGCATGGCCGCGGCGGGCTGACGCAGCATTCGTCCGTGCCCTACAGCGAGCACGGACGGCTCCAGCTCAGCCAGGCGCTTGGCGCTGGCAAGAGCAAGTTCACGGTTCCACGTCGCCAGCGCGGGGAACGGAAAGAGCGGGCGCAGGCGGCCGGATACGGCGAGGCCGCCGTGCAGCTGATACGCGTCGCCAGCGATGAGCACGCGGCTGCGCGTATCCATGAAGGCCATATGGCCCGGCGTATGGCCTGGGGTAGCAATGGCGACCAGGGATCCGATCCGGTCGCCGTCATCGAGCAAGCGATCCGGCCGGGTGCGGATCGCTTTGGGTACACTGCCGCGTACCGGAGTCTGTGGCTCGCCGGGAAGCAGGGAGGCGTCTCCGCCAAGCAGTGGGGCATCTCTTCTTGAGATGCAGACCTCGGCTTCAGGCAGTGCCTCCTTAAGACCATCCAGTGCACCAACATGGTCACCATGGGCGTGAGTCAGAATAATTCTGATAATCGGTTTGCCCAAGGATTGTGCAGTAGCCAAAATCCCCTTGAGACTGAATGGCATTCCGGCATCAATAAGGGTAAACCCCTCTTTTTCTTCAACAAGATATACGTTCACAGGGAAGAGGCGTGGAAGGAATGAAACTTGGACAACATCATGCTCACGTGTAATTCGCATCATTGAATCCTCCTTAAAACTAATGTTATTAGTAATATAACTAATGTCATTAGTTTTTGCAATACCCTATGTAGATTTGCTTAAAAAATAGCATATTTTAAAATCCCAAAACACTTTACAAAAAAAGCGTTTTCAAAATAGGAATAACCGATTATAATAATCTCGTAAGCCCTTTCATATGTCTATCTTATTGGAGCCTTTCGCGAAGCGATAGGCTCACTTTTTTTGTTCTGTTCCCTCAAAACCCGGAGGAACTCAACCTTTTTACTAAGCCTATGAAGGGCCTGTATATACTGGTATGACAGGGGGAATCAGGTTTTCTAACCCCTAAGTTGATAATGTTGACAAACATAACTGTTATTCCTATAATAACAGTTATACTTACCTTGGATTGAATTTTCAGCGGTGAACGATATGCCGGGAAGGGAGTAAGTAATGAACAGTGAATTTACCATTGCTGTGCACTGTCTGGTCTTTCTGTCCATGAAGGATGAGTGTATGGCCAATAGTGAAGACTTGTCTCAAAGTGTTGGTACGCATCCAGCCAGAGTACGCAAGGTGCTTAGTGTGCTGCGGAAGCATGGATACCTGACCACCAAGGAAGGTGCCCACGGTGGATATCTGCTCAGCCGTCCGAGTGAAGAAATCAAGCTTGGAGAACTGTACAGACTGGTAGCAGGTGGATCACTTGGTCCCAGCTGGTGTTCGGGAGAATCCGGTTCAACGTGCGTTGTTTCTTCCAATATGCAGGATGTGATGGGAAGTATCTACGATGGAGGCGAAGAAGCATTAAGCGCTTATTTTGACCGTATATCCATTGAGGATGTGAAGCATCGTATCGGTAATGGGGAAGAATGTTCTTTGTCTATGGAACCCTTGGCCATGAAGGATAGGTCGTGACAGAACTGATCGTTAACAGCTCTTCATGACCTGGCCTTGGACTGCTGCTATCAGGCATGGTGGACAAGCTATATAAGGGCGTTTGCTCCGGTTGTAAGATCCGTTGATGTTTCAGGCGATTCCGGGCATAACGTGAACACAGATGGAAGCGATCGTCTGCGCTGATGTTATTTTCGGAAGGTGAGTACTCGGTAGAGTTTGACCTTGCGAACGTAAAAAAATAAAAAAAGAATTTGGGGAGTGGAACGCATGTCCAGCATTGAAAACAATGAAACACTTCGCGTGATTAACGAACGTCACGCTGTCAAAAAGTACGAAAGTGGTTTTGTTATGCCTGAAGCAGATCTGAACGCTATCCTGACTGCCGCTTCCGAAGCACCGTCTTCATGGAACCTGCAACACTGGAAATTCCTCGTGATCGAATCCGAAGCAGACAAAGCCAAGTTGCTGCCAATCGCTTACGGCCAAAGTCAAATCACAGACAGCTCCGTTACGATCGCTGTACTCGGAGATTTGGAAGCAAACCGCAACGCCGTGATTTATGATCAGGCTGTTGAAGCAGGTGCGATCCCGGCTGAAGTTCGTGACGCATTGGTTGGACAGATCAACGGTGCTTACCAAAATCCGCAAATCGCCCGTGACGAAGCAATCCGCAATGCATCTTTTGCTTCACAGAACATTATGCTTGCTGCACGTTCCCTGGGATATGATACTTGCCCAATGGGTGGTTACAACCCGCAACAATTGATCGAAACATTCAACATCCCTGCGCGTTATTTACCAACGTTGTTGATCACTGTAGGTAAAGCTGCAGTACCAGCTCGTCCGGCAGGTCGTTTCCCGCTGTCCGAAGTTGTTGTTAAAGGTTCTTTCTAAGACTGATTTTGGATCAGTTATCGCTATAGAGAGTAATATATATAACGTAAATAGCCGCATGTCCCCTTTAGAGGGAACATGCGGCTATTTGGTATTTAAATGATGAAGAAGGGCATTATTTCTCTGGTGTTTCCGGGATTTTCGGTGCATTGAAATCTTCCAGATACTCAATTGCGTTATACATCATAACCGCAGCTTCGGCGCGGGTAATCGTTTCCTTCGGATTGAAGTTGCCTTCTGCATCGAGTGTATTAATCTTCAAGACAAGGGAACGTTGAACAGCACCTTGAAATTCTGGAGTCAGCTCTTTTTCATCCGTGATGTCTACAGGTTTGATGTTAATCATCGGCAGGCCGCCTTTGGCTTCAATGCCCTGCATCAAGAAAAGGGTATACTGTTCACGGGTCAACGCCTTGGAAGGATCGATATCGTTGGACATCTTAATGCCATTGAATTGGGCACGGACAAAAGCATCACTGTACCATACGCCATCTTTTACGTTGGAGAAGTAGTCACTTGGCAGGGGTTGTTTGATAAAACGAATCGTGTCCAAATTCAGATGGAGGCCATCTGTAATGAGCTGGATACCCTGAGCTGTGTTTAGTTCCTGTTCCGGTTTGAACAAGCTATCACTCACGCCTTTGATTAAACCATCCTGATGTAGGGATTCAATCTTGTCTGCCCCTACAATACCTTGAATATCAGTGAATTCCGCTTGAGCGGCGTGAATCGGACCAGCGCTCAGAGAAAGGGTAAGTAAAGCTCCGGCTGTTAATGTAGCCAATATATTTTTTTTCATATCAGATTCGCCTCACTTTTCCAGGGAGTATCCCTTTGTATAAAAGTTATTTGTCCCTATAGACGACCCTATTCCTCAAAAGGTTGCTGTAATTTTCCATTGTTTTTCTACAAGAAATTCTGTTGGAATATGTGCAAAGTGAATGGACTATTGTAAGGCCTTATGCTTTGTATTATGGTGAGGAAAGATAACCACTGAAGCAAAGGTCTGTGATTTGGGTAAGTACATAACAGTGGAATCAACTATTCGGGTTACAACTTCTTATAATTGCATGTAATTAGAGTGTAAGGTTAATCATTTGAATCAATAAGGAGAGAATGAGACGATGGAACCGACAGCAACGAATGAAGCTTTTTTCTATACAGGTACTTATGCATCAGCAGAACAGCCGGGGATTTTTCTATGTGCGTTAAACAAGGAAACAGGCGAGTTGCGGATTGTAAATCATATGGATGGGGTGGATAATCCATCCTATCTGGCTTTATCTCCGGATGGGAATGGTCTGTACGTGGTAAGTGAGACAGATGAGGGAGAGGTGCTGGTCTATCGCAGGGATGCCGCAACGGGTGAGCTGCACTTGATGGATCGCAAATTGACGAAGGGCGCATCGCCTTGTTATGTATCTGTCACGGAGGATGGCGAGTGGGTGCTGACTTCAAACTACAGCAGCGGCAGTGTGAACGTATTTCCGGTAGGAGATCAAGGCACGCTGGAAGAGATGAGTGCGTTGATTGAGCATACCGGAAGAGGACAAAATGATGACCGTCAGGAAGGGCCGCACGCCCACTCGATCCAACCAGACCCCTCAGGTCAGTATGCCGTTGTCTGTGATCTGGGTCTGGATCAGATTATTGTGTATCGTCAGGAAGAAGGTCGCCTGGTAACGCATCGTGAGATGAATCAGCCTCCAGGCTCTGGACCGAGACATCTCGTCTTCCACCCAAGCTCGAAATGGGCCTATGTGATTAATGAATTGAGTAACACCGTTACGGCATTCATGTATGATCAACGCAGAGGTGAGTTCACTACGTTGCAGCATATCACCACACTGCCTGAAGGACATTCTGGTGAAGGTACGGGAGCGGATATCCGTGTGTCCCCATGTGGCCGTTTCCTGTATGCTTCCAATCGTGGGGACGACAGCATTGTGCTGTATCACATTGACCAGGAATCCGGTGAGCTGGAGGCTATAGAGTGGACTTCCACTATCGGTCAGACTCCGCGTAACTTCAACCTACTTCCCGGTGGTATTCTGCTGGTGGCCAATCAGGACAGCAACAACCTGGTTGCTTTTCAGATCAATGGTGAAGATGGACGCCTAACACACAACGGATTCAAGCTGGAGATACCCCGCCCAGTGTGTATTGCTCCGGTAGTATAAGGTGGGATGAAACAACATTCTTGTTACGTTCAGATTCCGATCGAGCGTGTGAGAAAGAAGCATCCAAGTCGAAAGATTCATCTTTCGGCTTTTTTCCTTTTTTTCATACATGAAATTACTAAGTTAGACCTATAGATGGAATTATATGTTTAATTTAAAATAAATATATTAAAGCGCTTACATGTATGCGAGATGGCGCTACCAAGGGCATCGGGCTTACCAATTCGATTGGGGAGGCAATGGCTTTATGGGAAAACGATCGTTATGGAAGCGTACATTGCGGACCGCAGGTGTGTCACTGCTGAGTTCTGCGCTACTGGTTACTTCGCTGGGTCTTGGAGACACGTCGGTCACTCATGCTGCGGGTGCCCGTCAGATGGAGTTTCTGGACCGAGGTGTAGTTGCAGTGAAGACAGGCACAGGTGTGTTCGTTAGCTGGCGGCTTCTGGGTACGGAAGGGTCGAATGTATCGTTTAATGTCTATCGGGATGGAACCAAGGTAAACGCATCGCCCATAACGAACAGCACCAACCTCCAGGATACAAGCGGGACAAACAGTTCCAAATATACGGTTCGAGCCGTAGTCAGTGGAACCGAACAGGCTGCTTCGACGGCAGCGAGCGTATGGGGCAATAATTATTTGTCTGTACCTCTCAGTGTACCCGCAGGAGGCACAACACCGGATGGTGTAGCCTACACGTACAGTGCCAATGATGCGAGTGCAGGCGATGTGGACGGGGACGGCGAGTATGAACTGATTGTAAAGTGGGACCCGTCCAACTCCAAGGATAATTCCCAAAGCGGCTACACGGGTGAAGTATTTATCGATGCCTACAAATTGAATGGAACACGCTTATGGCGTATCAGTCTGGGTAAAAATATCCGTGCGGGTGCCCATTACACCCAGTTCATGGTGTACGATCTGGACGGAGATGGCAAGGCCGAAGTGGCGATGAAAACGGCTGATGGTACGAAGGATGGTACGGGAGTAGTCATCGGGGATGCCAGCAAGGATTATCGTAACTCCAGCGGATACGTTCTGTCCGGACCGGAGTTCCTTACGATCTTCAATGGACAGACCGGCAAAGCACTTTCCACGGTGAACTACGAACCGGCGCGCGGTAATGTGTCCGATTGGGGAGACAACTATGGCAACCGGGTCGATCGGTTCCTTGCTGCGATTGCGTATTTGGATGGGGAGCGGCCAAGTCTGGTCATGGCGCGTGGATACTACACCCGAACCGTGCTGGTGGCGTACAACTGGCGGGATGGACAACTAGCAAAGCAGTGGACGTTTGACTCCAACACGTCAGGTAATTCAGGTTATGCTGGGCAAGGTAATCATAATCTGAGTGTGGCGGACGTAGATGGCGATGGCAAAGACGAAATCGTTTACGGAGCGATGGCGGTGGATGATAACGGCAAAGGACTTTACACGACAGGGCTTCATCATGGGGATGCGATGCATCTAAGTGATCTGGACCCCGATCGTGCGGGACTTGAAGTATTCCAGGTGCATGAAACAGCGTCCAATGCCGGAGTGGAATTCCGTGATGCGCGTACAGGTCAGTTGATCTGGGGCATACCTACGACAAAAGATATTGGACGCGGCATGGCAGCCGATATTGATCCACGTTATAAGGGTGCCGAAGTGTGGGCTGATGGTGGTTTGTATACAGCCAAAGGGCAGAAAATTGGGACAACCCTGCCTTCCTCCACGAATTTTGGCATCTGGTGGGACGGTGACCTGCTCCGCGAGTTGCTGGACAGCAACCGAATTGATAAATGGGACTACGCCAATAGCAAAACGGTTAATCTGTTGACCGCATCCGGTGTTTCTTCCAATAATGGAACGAAATCCACACCGAATCTGCAGGCTGACCTGTTTGGCGACTGGAGAGAAGAAGTGGTATGGCGGACCAATGATAGCTCTGCACTGCGCATCTACACGACAACAGCCGTTACGGACAAACGGATCTACACCCTGATGCATGATCCGGTATACCGTCTTGGCGTAGCTTGGCAAAATGTAGCCTATAACCAACCGCCACACACGGGCTTTTATTTGGGAGATAGCATGAGCACACCTCCCGTACCGAATATCCGGTACGCTGGCAAATAAGAGCGAAAGGGCATGGAACTCATGCCAACCCCAGAGATGATGTTACAGCGAATTAAACTTACCGCTGATAAGGGAACAACGGACTTTGATTCGTTGTTCTTCTTTTTCTGCCATTTACACAGATATTCGGTAGAAATCGGAAAAAAACGTTTGACAGTCATATGTACTGCCCTTATGATACGTATATAACTCACTAAACAGGTAGGAATAATAAAAATGACCTTGCTCTATTTGCGGGAGCAGTCATTTACAGTCACATGAGAGATCGTAAACGTGAACAGAATAACGTTCTCACCGTATAGACGGAGGAACACCGCAGCGCATCATTTCTGGATGAAGCATACACGGCCTTTGGGTCGGCATGACTTTATGAGGGAGAAGTGCGCGGGGGTTCCTCCGTTTTTTGTTTTTTTTCGGTGCGTTCCATGCTGTTCAGCCTGCCTGGGGTAATCTTGCAGATCCATTCGGGGGGAGTGTTATCTATGAAAAAGAGAATTCATAAGGGTATTCTGGTTGGTCTGGCATTGGTGTTAACAGGGGTATTGGCGGCATGCGGATCGGATAGCGGTGGCACGAATGCGACAGGCACATCGGGGGGAACGGAAGGCGGCAAAGAAGGGGCAAAAGCGATCGAGCTGCTGAATGTATCCTATGATCCGACACGTGAACTCTATGAGCAATATAACAAGGCGTTTGCGGCGTATTGGCTGAAAGAGAAAGGTCAGGAAGTAACGGTTAAGCAGTCTCATGGTGGGTCAGGTAAACAAAGTCGTTCTGTTATCGATGGGCTGGACGCGGATGTGGTTACTCTGGCATTGGGATACGATATCGATGCTATTGAAGATAAAGGTCTGATCAATGCGGGGTGGCAGGACAAATACGAGCACAACAGCTCCCCGTATACGTCAACGATCGTGTTTTTGGTACGCAAAGGCAATCCAAAAGGCATCAAGGACTGGGATGATCTCATCAAGGGAGATACCCAAGTCATTACCCCGAATCCAAAAACGTCCGGCGGGGCACGTTGGAACTATCTGGCGGCATGGGGATATGCGCTCAAACATAACAACAATGATGAAGAGAAGGCCAAAGCATTTGTTGCAGAGCTGTTCAAACATGCACCTGTCCTTGACTCTGGAGCACGTGGAGCGACGACTACGTTTGTAGAGCGCGGTATTGGTGATGTACTGCTTGCATGGGAGAATGAGGCTTTCTTGTCAGTTAAAGAGCTGGGTCCGGACAAATTCGATATTGTGGTGCCTTCGGTCAGTATTTTGGCTGAACCACCTGTAGCGATTGTAGATAAAAATGCAGACAAAAAGGGCAGCCGCGAAGTGGCGGACGCCTATCTGAAATATTTGTACAGCGAAGAGGGGCAGACCATTGCTGCCGAGAACTATTACCGTCCAACCCTGGACAGCGTGAAGGAAAAGTTCAAGGATCAGTTCCCGCAGCTTGAGCTGTTCACATTGGACGATGTATTTGGTACATGGCGCGATACCCAGGCCAAGCACTTTAATGACGGCGGTATCTTTGACCAGATCTATGTGCCGGGCAGCTGATGCATCTGCCATCGATGATGTTGCGTGACCATGTAAGCGGCCAACCAGTCCGACCGACTGAAGGCAGAGAGGATGAACGTGCATGAGCAAGGTGATGGTGGCCCGGAGTCGCACACTGCCGGGATTCGGATTAACGATGGGTTACAGTGTGCTTTACCTGAGCCTGGTTGTACTTATTCCACTCGCAGCGCTCTTGTTTAACTCCACGGGGCTGACCTGGTCCACACTGATTGAGGTGGCGACCAATCCCCGGGTACTGGCTTCTTTCCAGGTGAGTTTTCTGACTGCAGGTGCAGCGGCCCTGATCGATCTGGTTCTCGGGCTGCTCCTGGCTTGGGTACTTGTCCGGTATGAGTTCCCGGGAAAACGGCTGTTTGATGCCGTCATTGATCTGCCTTTTGCCTTGCCAACAGCAGTGGCGGGGGTTGCCTTAACGGCGCTGTATGCCGGGAATGGCTGGATTGGGCAGTTTGTGGAACCTTTGGGCATCAAGCTGGCCTATTCACAGGCGGGCATTACTCTCGCGCTGATGTTTATCGGGATTCCGTTTGTAGTGCGTACGGTGCAGCCGGTTTTGCAGGAACTGGAGACTGAGGTGGAGGAAGCTGCGGCTACGCTGGGAGCGGGAAGATGGCGGATATTTCGTAAGATTCTGCTTCCGGATCTGATCCCGCCGCTGCTGACCGGTTTTGCGTTAGCCTTTGCCCGAGGTATTGGCGAATATGGTTCAGTGGTGTTTATCTCAGGCAATATGCCGATGAAAACGGAAATTGCGCCCCTGCTGATCATGGCGAAGCTGGAGCAGTTCGATTATGCGGGAGCTACGGCGGTAGCCTTGCTGCTGCTGCTGGTCTCTTTTGTCCTATTGCTGATCATTAATTCACTTCAACGCTGGAGCCGCAAGGCAGGCAGAGCTTAGTGAGCAGTGAGCCAACCTAAACCAAAAGGAGGTACAGAATATGGCGGGTACCGTTCCATTGACGCCTGCTTCCCGTGTGCGAACCGGGCCGGGGCCAAACCGTGCAACCACGGAAGCACCATGGGTCAAATGGTTGTTGATCGGATTGGCAAGTCTGGTGCTGCTCTGGCTGCTCATCTTGCCGCTGGTGATCGTGCTGATGGAAGCGTTAAAGCAAGGCTGGGGTGTCTACATCGCCGCGCTTACCGAGCCGGACGCGATGTCAGCATTGAAACTTACGCTGCTGGTTGCCGGGATTACCGTACCGCTCAATACGATATTCGGTGTGGCGGCTGCGTGGGTCATTACCAAGTTCCAGTTCAGGGGCAAAGGACTCATGATCACCCTGATTGATCTTCCTTTTTCGATCTCGCCTGTCGTAGGCGGGTTGATCTTTGTCCTCATCTTTGGTTCAAATGGATGGTTTGGACCGTGGCTGGCCGAGCATGATATCAAAATTATTTTTGCCCTGCCCGGCATTGTCATCGCAACATTGTTCATTACATTTCCCTTTGTTGCCAGAGAACTGATTCCGCTGATGGAGGATCAAGGCACGAGGGAAGAAGAAGCGGCGGTTACGCTTGGCGCCTCCGGGTGGCAGATATTCTGGAACGTGACACTTCCCAACATCAAGTGGGGACTGTTATATGGCATTATTCTGTGTAATGCGCGGGCAATGGGCGAGTTTGGGGCCGTGTCTGTTGTATCGGGACATATTCGTGGGGAGACCAACACCTTGCCGCTGCATGTCGAGATCCTGTATAACGAATATCAATTCTCTGCTTCGTTTGCCGTCGCCTCCTTGTTGCTGATTTTGGCTCTGGCAACGTTGCTGCTCAAGAGCTGGTTGGGTCATAAAACGATTCCCGAAAAGTGATGTAACACTCCTATATCTATGCCGATCATCTTGGTTTTGAAGAGGGTTCCGAATGAAAATGGATTTTGTTTAAACTTCATGAAAATTCGGATTGACAGCTACTGGAAGCCCTGCTAATGTATAAACCAAGTATATAGGTTGGATAAGAATGGATTATAAGTCGGGTTGGATGACAGCGCACTTGAGGAATATAGCGGGCAGTAGCCCGAGAAGAGGAGGCGGCTCTATGGCTAAGCCGTTAAAAGTGGATGAGGTATGGATGGATCGCATTGCCGGACAACTGAATGACATGGAGTTTGGCTCGTTACACATCGTTGTACACGAAGGCCAGATTGTGCAAATGGAGCGGACCGAACGCAAGCGTTTTGAAAATACGCCCTCCGGCAGCGCCTCCAAATCCGGCAGCACTGCACGAAGCAGCTCACCCCGTTCATTGCGCTCATCGAATGCAAGCGCGAAGGGATAGGCATCATGTAATTCAGGATCGAATTAGGCATAATGCAAAAAATAGTAGAACCCAAAAAAGAGAAGCCGCGATTTTCCGGGCTTCTCTTTTTTGGTTTTGAATGAACTGAGTCTGATGATGCAGGCAAACCAAGTTAACAGAGTGGTTCACTTTTCAGAAATGGCTCCAGATGTGCGTGGTTTATAGAGGTTTAGCTCCATATCCAGGTTCTCATCCTCATGTGCTTCTGTACTGCTATTCAATTCCTTATCCGAATCGGTGTGTCCCGCGTACGGGCGATCACTGCGAGAAGGCGTTCCTGTCAGGCTGAAGCCAGAGATGAACAGGATGAGTTGCAATCCCAATGCGTAGGGAGCAGCAGCAAGTCCGATCAGATGAAGCAGCGAGCACATGGCAATTAGAGTAACAAGTGCTTTGGTTACTGTGCCCGATGAACCCTGTCTTGGGCTGGACCAGAGCAGATAACCATAGAACACCGTGATGATCAAGGAAACGAAGCGTATCCATGGCAAAGCATTGAACCATGAATGCCAGAAAGGATACAACAGACCTTGTTGACGAAACACAAAATCAGCGATTAGGTACAGTACAGCTACTACAGCGGTGGGCTCGGCAGCTGGACGAATGACATTCCAGATCGCTCTTCCCCACTGGTCAGGATGTACGGATCGATTCAATTCATCGGACAATGCTGCACTCTCTCGTTCCAGAGCCCTGTGCATCAATGCCAGTCGAGCGGGATCAACATCGATGATACAGCTGCGAATTTGATCCTGAAGCTGTGGAGACAGATGCACTGCGGCTCTGCAGGACAGCATGGCCGTTAATAATTCATGATGCTCATGTTCCGTTATAGCAACATTCCGTTGTTCTTTGGCTGTGAGTTGTCCCAATAGGGTTGTACTTATGTATAATGTATCTCGTATCGCGTGCATTCGCCTGTCCCGGCTTCGTCTGACCTCAGTGGCTGACCATACGTAGAGTCCAAGCAGCACAGCGATCATTCCGAGTATTACCGCCACGAAGACCGGATATGAGAATAGAGCAAGCATCCAGCGTTGAAGCACAATGGTTCCTCCTTTGCAAAAACTGTAGTGTAGCATGAAACACGGTTCACATAAGCTTTCTCTCACTATTACACAGGAATTGCGTGAATTCAAGCAGGAACAGTAGGAATTTACTGTCATAGGAAGGACCAGGGCACCCAAGCAAAGAAGATGTAATTTCCATGAATTTTTTAATTCTACACATAATTATAGATTTAATAGGAAGGGAGCATGATCTATGGACCAGATCCACATTGAACACACACCGCCCTCAACAGCAGAATACCTTGCGTTACGGAAAAGCGCAGGTCTTAGTGCGATGAGCAAGGAGGGAGCGGAGATCGGCCTACCCAATAGTCTTTTTGCCGTATGTCTGCGTGAAGAAAATGAAATCGTAGGCATGGGCCGGGTCATCGGGGACGGTGGTTGCTTCTTTCAGGTGGTGGATATCGCCGTACGCCCGGACCAGCAGGGAAGAGGATATGGCAAATTGATCATGAGCGAGATCATGAATTATTTGCGCGAACATGTGCCTGCTCGTGGCTTGGTTAGCCTATTGGCTGACGTTCCTGCCGATCGTCTGTACGCTCAATTCGGCTTCACCTACACCAGTCCGAAATCGGAAGGTATGTGGTGGAGACAAGGGGAATAGAGCGGAAATAAAGCGCAGTTTATTGAAAATTGAAATGAGGGAAGTATGCATGACCTCAAACTAATATGAAGTAATTGATGCTGAGCCGCATATGCGGCTTTTTTTGTGTGGAGTAAGAGGTGGAAGAGATTTTTTCGCGATGGTTTACAAGTGGGCATAGACGGTTTAAGATGGCGTGAGCCGTTTAAGGTATATAACAATGGGATTAAGTATTAAAATAACGGTAAGTTGACAAGATGATATCTACTGAAAAGAGGGATTTGATATGAAAGTTGCCATTTTTGGAGCAACCGGAGCGATTGGGAAGACGATACTATGGGAGTTAATGGACCGCGGACATGAGGTAACGGCGATTGTTCGTGATCCTTCGAAGATTGAGATGGAGCATGAGCGTTTGCGTGTGGTACAGGGGGATTTGCTAAACCCGGACCAGGTTGCCGATTTTACAGCAGGACAGGAAGCCGTTGTGAGTGCCTATGGACCGAAGTTTGGTGCGGAGGAAGAGATGTTGGAAGTTACACGTTCACTAATTGAGGGTGTTCGTCGTGGAAAAGCAGGACGTTTGATTGTCGTGGGTGGAGCAGGAAGCTTGCTTACCGATTCTGGAGAAATGCTGATGGACACACCAGGATTCCCTGAGGAAGTCAAACCACTGGCGAAGGCTCATGTTGATGCGTATAACCTGATTGAAGCATCGGATATTAACTGGACCTACATGAGTCCTGCGGCTACGATCACAACAGGAAGACGGACAGGCCTGTTCCGGGTTGGCATGAATCGTGTAATCACAGATGATCTTGGTGAGAGTTCGATTTCCGTTGGCGATTTTGCAGCGGCTTTGGTGGATGAGCTGGATGATCCGCAATTTATTCAATCCCGGTTTACAGTAGGTTATTAAAAGTTTTAGGTAAGCTAGCAATCTTTCTGTAAATTTCCGAAGAGGCCACCGGGGAGGGATGAACGTTGTTTATCGTAACTGCTGAACAGATGAGAGCTGTGGATGAGCATACGATTCAGAAGCTTGGTATTCCTGCTGTCAGTCTGATGGAGAACGCAGGCAGAGCCATCGCTGAGGAAGTTATCCGGCTGTGCCGGGAAGACGATGTTGACCACCGTTCGAAGCAGTATGGTTGCTGGAACAAAAACGGGAAGCGGGCGCACACCGGGCCCGGGGATCGGCCTGCTCATGGTGGCGACATCATCGCCGATCCGGCGCTCGTGATGGAGCAACCCGGTGATCAGCAGTGGTACATGCTGATCGGCAAGGGTAATAATGGCGGCGACGGGCTGGTTGCGGCGCGCCATTTGGTTGAAGCGGGGCTCGGCGTGACTTTGGTTTACGCCGATGCGCCTGATGCGTTGCGGGGCGAAGCCGCAGTGCAGCGGGATGCCGCTGCGCAGCTCGGCATCCCTGCTCTGGTCCACGGGCGCGAAGCCGTGGACTTCAGCCGGTGCACAGGCATCGTGGATGCGCTGCTGGGCACCGGCTCGAGAGGGGCGCCGCGCGGAGCATACGCGGCGCTAATTGCGGCGGCGAACGACAGCGGCAAGCCGGTCGTGTCTGCCGATGTGCCAAGTGGGCTCAATGCCGACACCGGGGAGGTTCATGAGCCCTGCATTCAGGCCCGGGTGACCGTATGTCTCGCGCTACTTAAGCGCGGGCTGGTGCAGTACCCGGGTGCATCTGCCGCAGGGCGCATCGTGGTGCGCTCCATCGGCATTCCCGCGCGGCTTGCGCCGGAGCATGGCCCCTCGGTCCGTCTGCTGACGGAAGAGGTACTGCGCAGTGCGCTGCGCGTGGACACGGGCCGACTCCGGGCACCGGACGGCCACAAGGGCACTTACGGCCACGTGCTGCTGGCCGCAGGCAGTCTGCCGATGAGCGGCGCAGGCCTGCTCTCGGCCAAAGCCGCGCTGCGCGCTGGCTGCGGGCTCGCCACATGGGCGCTGCCCGCGGCACTGCTGCCGCATGTCATCGGCACCGTGCCCGAGCTCATGCTCGCTGCCGCCGCAGATGGCGACAGCGGCGAGTGGAACGCGGTTTCCGCGGACGCCGTGCTGCGTCTCGCCGAAAGCCGCGACGTGCTCGCGATCGGCCCGGGTCTCGGCCGCTTCAAGGGCGACACAGACTGGCTGCGCCGTCTGTGGCAACATTCGGATCGCCCGCTCGTCATCGACGCGGACGCCCTCAACATGCTGGCAGACGCTGGCCCAACAGGGCCTCGCGACTGGGGCAAACGAAGTGCGGCGACCATCCTGACGCCGCACCCTGGGGAGATGGGCCGACTGCTGGGCATGTCGACCCCCGAAGTACAGCGTGACCGAATTGGACACGCTGTACGGTACGCCCGCGAGCAGGGCGTGACCCTGGTGCTCAAGGGAGCACGAACGGTCATCGCAACGCCATCCGGCGAGGCGTATATCAACACCACGGGGCACGCAGGCATGGCAACCGGCGGTGCAGGAGACGTGTTGACCGGCATTATCGCCGGTCTGCTCGCCCAAGGGCTCAGCGCGGAGCAGGCTGCAGCCTTTGGCGTGTTTCTACACGGCCAGGCAGGGGAGAGAGCTGCGCTGCTGCGCGGTGATCCGGCATCCCTGCTCGCCGGGGATATCGTTGATGCACTATAAAACAGGGGCATGATTGGTGCCGACTCTTGGTACGTACATTCGTTACTTCATAAGCTGCATTTACACCGCTTTGAGCTCGGGTGATAGGTGTGCTGCATGCCTTTGCACAAAGGACGAAGATATAAACCACTCATAACATTAAGAAAGGGATGTCCATAGTCATAAACATGACGAGGACATCCCTTTTTAGTGGTATTAACTTTTAACGAATCAAACACGCTATGAGCTGCATTTTCCATTAATCTGCGCTAGAATCCCAGCGACGTGATTTCACTGATCGGCAGGTTCTGGCCCAAGTTTGTACCATTATAACGAGAATAACGTGACTGAAGTTCGTTAATCTGTGCATTCGACCCAAATCCTCTAATTAAGGTGTGGTCGATTCGTTAGAATTGATTAGCGCTTCGACCCGAGAAAGGAAGTTCCTTTCAACCTTCGGTACAGACGCTTCTCTTCATTCTTTTATCATGGTTCAACTACAACCGGAACCGTAAAAGCTCCTGATGCATCTCTGCACTGATATCCCGCAGGGTTTTCACCTTAGTGCTTGCTTCGGCGAACGAACGTTGTTGCTCGGCCGTTGAAGCTGTAATTTCCTCACTGCTTGCGGCCGATTGTTCCGTAATGGCACTTATATTTTCAATCGCCTGCTGAACCTGTGCGCTAAGCTCACTGGACTGCTGCATGTCTTCCGTAAGCTGATTAATACTTGTGCTAATTCGCTCTACACTGTGACGAATTCCGGAGAAGGATTCGCCGGTTTTTCCGGTGGCCTGCTCCTGTTCTGCAAAGAGCTGAATGCTCTGTGTCACAGAGTTTTTCACTTTGCCCATAGCCGTTGTGATTTCGCCGACAGCCCCAAAGATATGCTGTACCGATTGCTCGGATTGCTCGGCCAGTTTCTTCACTTCCCCCGCGACGACAGCAAAGCCGCGTCCGGCTTCACCTGCACGTGCCGCTTCGATGGAGGCGTTCAGAGACAGAAGGGTTGTCTGCGTAGCGATGCTTGATACATAAGCAGTCATGGTTGCGATCCGGGAGGCACTCTCCTCCAATTCCTGGACAGTCTTTTCTACCTCGGACATGGCAATCCGGTTTACTTCAGCCAGTCGAAGCTGTTCCTGTACGGCAATGTGTCCCTCCTGCACGGAAGTCAAAACTTCGTTACCATAGATGGCCGATTGTGAAGTCGCCTGAAGATTGCTTTCAAACATATGCTGCATCTTGTCCACGACCATGACCGTGTCACTTAGATCCTCAGCAATTTTCTGACTGCCAATCGATAGCTCTTCGGTTGTTCTGGATACTTGCTGAACAATGGCCTGCACGGTATCATTACCGCGATCAATGTCCTGCGCCATCCCATCAACACGGTTTCCTGCCGCACCGATAGATTGAATGATACTGCGAATATTCCCCGTCATAAGGCGGAAGGAGCGGTTTAAGTCATCCAATTCATCTTTGCCTCGTGTCTCCGGAAGCTGCTGCGTCAGATCACCGTTCGCAATTTGTCCTGCTGCTTCCTTCAAGCTGCGTATGCGTCTCGCCAATTTTCGTGAAGTGTACATGTTGAACACCAGCACAGCGACAAGCAGGATGATGGCTCCGGCGAGGGCAATCTGCCAGGTCCGCTGAATGTCTTGTTCAAGATCTACTGTGTATTGGTCATATCGATCCCGGGTCACCTCATCCAGCATATAGATATCATTTTGTATGCCTTTGACCCGTGAGCTGAAACGTTTGGCGTCCGAACTGTTCATGGCTGTGATGGCTTCGGTGGCGCCCGTGTCCAGAGCTGTTAATTTGGTTTGGATCGATTGTATCAGGCGAAGCTGTTCATCCGTTTCCAGCAAGCCTTCTGTGAGCTGCTTTACCATGGTTTTACCTTCATTCAGCAAGCGTGCAACATTATCCTGATTGCCAGCTGTCATGGAGAACGAGTACACATCGAGCGCCTGCTCGGTCTGTATCTGGTTAGCGTTCAGCTCCGTGACCTTCAGCATGGCAGGCACCAGATTTTGATTTTTGGCATTCATGCTCAGCAATTGAATAATGATATAGGCTACAAGCAAAAGGCATAACAGTAACGATACTACGGCATTCATTATCAGCTTTCCCTGCAATTTCATAAGCGTGCCTCCATATTAGCAATTGGTTTATTGATCTAGGGTAATTTTGGTTTTGCCGGAAGCGATCTGTGCTTTCAAATCTTCGAACGTTTGCTGTTGTTCGTCCGTGAGTGTGATGTTATGTAGGGCGGTTAAACCTACGCCGTTTTCTGCCAGACCATAGAACATTTCTTTTTCGGGAAATGAATGTTGGTTCTGAATGAACGTATTAATGGCGTTATGAAGAGAGACATCTACATTTTTGAGCATGGAAGTGAGTACTGCTTTTTCTGCTAAAAAGAACTGATCCTGGTCCACGCCAATGGCGTATTTACCCAATCTCTGAATCTCTGAAATTGAGCCTATGCCGGTAAGTCCGGCAGCAACGTAAATGACATCAACACGCTGTTCCTGAATCATCTGCGCCGCGAGCTTTCCTCCAAGATCAGGATTGCCGAAATCCCCGGCGTACACGACATGGACTGTGGCATCCGGATTAGCCGCCTTTACACCTTGCTCAAAACCTTGCTGGAAATCGTGAAGCACCGGAATATCCATTCCACCCAAGAAGCCTACATGGTCTTCGGTTGTTGCAAAGCCAGCAATGATACCTGCAAGATAGCTGCCTTCTTCTGCTTTGAAGGACATGGAGGTCACATTGGGGAGATCGGAATGCCCGTCAATGATGAGAAAGTGCTGATCGGGATACTTCTGAGCAACCTTCTCCAGATCGGTTTTTATCGTGTCGCTTAGACCAATAATCAGATCAACCTTATCCTTCGCAAATTGCTCAAAGGCCGCCTCGGATGTCAAATCCTTTCCCGGTTCCTTGTAATCAAAAACAATACTGTTCTCGTTTCTTGCCTGTACCAATCCCTCAAAAGATGCGTCACTGAAAGAATGATCACCCAAGCCGACATCCGTAAGAACGATTCCGACTTTGGTTCGCTGATCTGCGGGGGACGCCTTATCGGTTGCCGAACATGCTCCCAGCACCAGAACAACCAGAACCATCATCATGGTGAACCCGAATTTGATTTTCCATTGTGTTTTCATGTGCGTATGCCCTCTTTTCTATAAGATGGAGATGACGTGTGAGGTGAGCAATTCCTCTATATGTATATCGGACGAGAGCAGAGTCTCTATAATGGGTAAGGATGAAAATTTACGAAAACTCAATGGAATTCCAATGAAACCCATAAATTATACATAGAATTTACATCTGAAGAGGCATGAATTCTATACTGAACCTGTACTACGTCTTGCTGGTCAACGGGAAAAAGAAAGACAAAAAAAGGGTAAAGAAGAGACCGATTAGATCTCTTCTTTACCCTTTCCTTGAAACCAAACGAATGATGAATGACTACATATCATGAATCAAAAAATTCATATATATGAACGGTTTTCCCGGTTCCCGCAGCATATGCAATATTCCTGAGCATTACGTTCCCACTCTCATTCAGCTGCACTTGCAACGTATTACCACGCTGCTACCGAGCCATCTGCCCGGCTTTCCGTGCCGCCGCACAATACGCCGTTGTCCGGGTTGCGCCAGATGATCTGGCCGCGTCCAAACATCGACGGATCGAGGGCGACCTGTATATCATGCCCTTTGCGGGCAAGTGCCTGTGCAATATGTTGAGGGAATCCAGGCTCAACCAGAATCGTTTTGCCTTTGGTCCACTGCCAGCGCGGAGAATCGAGCGCAGCCTGTGGATTGAGGTGGAAGTCCACCGTATTCATGACGACCTGCACATGACCCTGGGGCTGCATGAAACCGCCCATGACCCCGAATGGTCCGACTGCTTCATCACCACGTGTGAGGAAGCCCGGAATGATTGTATGAAATGTCCGTTTGCCTGGCTCCAATGCGTTGGCGTGATCGGGATCAAGCGAGAAATTATGCCCCCGGTTTTGCAGGGCAATGCCTGTGCCTGGCACAACCAGCCCGGAGCCGAAGCCCATATAATTGCTCTGAATGAAGGAAACCATGTTGCCCTCACCATCTGCCGTTGCAAGATACACCGTTCCACTTGCCCTTGGGTCGCCCGCTTCAGGCGGAAGTGCCACATCACCAATGAGCTTGCGCCGTTCGTCTGCATACGCTTCGGATAATAATTCCTGCACCGATACGCCCATCTTGCGTTCCTCGGTAATGTATTTTTCCCCATCGGCAAACGCAAGCTTCATGGCTTCCAACTGCCTGTGGTATGCCAGAACGGATTCCTTTTCTTCAAAATCAAATCCCTTTAACAGATTGAGTGCTGCCAGAGCAATCAGCCCCTGACCGTTCGGTGGGATCTCCCATACGTCATATCCGCGATAGGAGACCGAGATCGGATCAACCCACTCAGGTTGGAATGCAGCCAGATCTTCTTTGGTCAGGTAACCTCCGTGTTCTGCCATAAAAGAATGAATACGCTCCGCAAGTTCGCCTTCATAGAAGTCTCGCGCACCGGTCTCACCAATCCGGCGCAGTGTTGCCGCATGATCCGGCGAACGCCACATCTCGCCCACGGCTGGAACATGCCCGCCTGGGGCAAACGTCTCAAACCACGCACGCCCGGCTTCCGCATCGCCTTGGCGTGCGTAGATATCGGCTGCCCGTGCCCAATGGCGGGCCAGCCCCGGCGCAAGCGGGTAACCTTCTTCCGCGTAGCGGACAGCCGGTTCCAGCGCTTCCGCCAGCGTAAGCCGTCCGAATCGGCGGCTCAGCTCAGCCCAACCCGCCGGTGCGCCAGGCACCGTCACCGGGATGACCCCCAGCTTAGGCATCTCCGAATGGCCTGCCGCTTTGAGCGCCTCAATCGATATACTCTGAGGCGCAGGCCCACTGGCATTCAGGCCATGCAATTTGCCCTCGGTCCAGACGAGGGCAAAGGCATCGCCCCCAATGCCATTGGACGTTGGCTCCAGCACGGTGAGTGCAGCAGCGGTGGCGATAGCGGCATCGATGGCGTTGCCGCCCTTTTTTAACACATCCAGACCGGCTTGTGCGGCCAAAGGCTGTGAAGTGGCGACTATGCCTTGTTTGGCATAAACGGGCACACGATAAGACGGATACGGTTGGTAGAGTGGATCGTAGTTCATCAGGTTGTTCAGCTCCTTGTCGCAAGATGTCAGGTTCCGGCTCGCCGGATCAATTACTTCTAACCCTCTTCGGAACAGGTAACCTGATCTCCTGCTGCCAACGCGAAATCCAACCTGACATAACGCGTGAATAGGGAGAATACAGTTGCATTCATATCAGTACCAGTATATTTTTTCCAAGATATGAGGTGTTCTCCAGATGACTAGGTCGTTACCATATCGCCGCCATTGACATGAATGCACTCACCAGTGACATAGGAGGAGTCGCGGGAAGCGAGATAGACGTAGGCAGCTGCTAGTTCATAAGGTTGGCCTGCCCGGCCCATCGGCGTCTCGGTTCCAAATACCTGCACGTCTTCAGCGGAGAAGCTGGATGGAATGAGTGGTGTCCATATGGGTCCAGGAGCCACGCAATTCACCCGGATTCCTTCGGATGCGAGCGATTTGGCGAGTACCCGTGTCAGAGAGACCACAGCCCCTTTGCTGGAAGAGTAATCGATCAGTTGCACTTCACCTTTATAGGCCGTAATGGAAGCCGTATTGATGATGGATGCTCCTTTGCACAGATGTGGGAGAGCCGCCTGAATCAGAAAAAAGTAGGCAAACACATTCGTCTGGAACGTATGGTACAGCTGTTCTTCCGTAATATCGACAATGCTTGGCTGTACGTACTGCACGCCATGATTGTTGACCAGGACGTCGATCTTTCCGAAGGTTTCCATGGTCGTTCGGATGACAGCCTCACAGTTTTTCTTTAACCGCAGATCAATCTCGATTAATAGACACCGTTGTCCCAGCTCTTCAATGCGTTCACGTGTCCTTTCGGCGTCGGTCCGTTCATATAGATAAGCGATGGTGATATCTGCACCTTCCTTGGCAAAAGCAATAGCTGCCGCTCTGCCGATTCCACTGTCACCACCGGTAATAATCGCAACCTTGCCTTCTAGCTTGCAGCTGCCAATATAAGCAGGATCTTCGCTGATCGGTTCAGGCACCATCAGAGTTTCCAGACCTGGCTGCTGGTCCTGATGCTGGGGTGGGAAAGCCAGCTTTTG
This sequence comes from Paenibacillus sp. OK060, assembly GCF_900101205.1. Taxonomy (NCBI): domain Bacteria; kingdom Bacillati; phylum Bacillota; class Bacilli; order Caryophanales; family Paenibacillaceae; genus Paenibacillus; species Paenibacillus sp. OK060. The sequence continues at coordinate 205,522 of NZ_FNFR01000006.1, read as the reverse complement.
TGGCTTGCACACCGTTTTCTCACCGTAAAAAGGATAGACAGGATTCATTCGGTTTACATCCTCCTCGCACGTTCGTTCATACGCCTAAACTATGCATTCGCCCAGAAGAAGGTGCGACAGGAGGAAGAAGGGCATTTGTTTTTGGTTCAAAATATACCATAATAAGGATGTATTAATTGCAACAGTTCATTAAAATGTGGAGGTGTCAGGAGCCAAATGAATATTCAGGGAATTAATCATCTGTGCTTTTCCGTATCCAATCTGGAACGGTCCATTACCTTTTATGAGCAGGCTCTCGGTGCCCGTATTCAGGTGAAAGGCCGGAAGCTGGCATATTTCGAACTTGCCGGACTTTGGATCGCTTTGAATCAGGAAGACGTCATTCGCAACTATACGGAACGAACGTATACACATATTGCATTTACCGTAAAAGAAGAGGAATTCGACGAGTCTGTGCAGCAGCTGCGAGCAGCCGGGGCTGACATTCTTCCCGGAAGACCACGCGATCCGAAGGATGCATTATCCATTTATTTTACCGATCCCGATGGTCATTTGTTCGAGCTACATACCGGAAATATGAAGCAGAGACTTGACTATTACCGTGAGGATAAACCCCATATGACCTTTTATACGTAATCGAATGAGCTGAAATGGAAAAAAATATGACATATCTATTGTGCAAACAATGGATGTGCATATAATATGGACAAATATACCCTTAATTTACCACTGTTTGATACTTCGTTCATACTCAAGGAGGTTTGTCATGATTCAGTTTCCCAAACCGGATGTAGAACAGTATTTCCAGACGTATCGCATTTCCCATTTTGCCGTATCGGCCGACGAGAAACGTTTGTTTTTTGACAGCAATCTGAACGGCCAGCCCAATATCTGGGCGATGGATCTGCCGGGTGGCTACCCGTATCCTTTGACGTATTTGAATCAGAGCAGCCAGTTTATCCAACCAGACCCAGAAGGACGTCATATTCTCACGGCGTTTGATCGGGACGGGGATGAGAATTATCATCTGTATGCACTTCAACCGGAAGGCGGAGTCCCATTTCCTGTTGTTCCGGCAGAGCCCAATGATCGTTGTTATTTCTCTCATCTGTCCGAGGATGGACAGCGTCTTTATTATATGACAAGTAAGGATAACCCGAACTATCTCAACTCACGCCGGATGAACCTGGAAACGGGAGAGGATGAGCTCTTGCATCAAGGGGAAGAGGTCACAAGCAATCTGATTGCTGTGAGTTCGGATGAACAAGCCTATGTAATCTTGAATGTATACTCCAATACCTACCAGACAGCATATGTATACCGGAACGGTGAGTCGGAATCCATTATTCCGGTCTCCGAGCGGCAGAGTCAGGTTTCGTATGTCCTATTTGCAGACAATAATCGGCTTCTGATGATTACAAATGATAACGAACCGTACACCTATGTGGCCGAATACCGGCTGGATACTCATGAGTTTCGTCCTCTGTGCAAAGTGGAGGGAGAAGACGTGGATATCATCCGCTGGCATAAGGATTCAGAGACGTTATACTTCTGGACGTTTACGGGTCCCGAGAATCGGATGTACGCGATGGACAAAGGTTCCGAGCAGCCTCGGCGTGTGGCCATGCCACTGGACACCGTAGAACATGTGACGGTTACCAAGGCTGGCAACGTATATATTTCGGGGCGTGGAGCGATCCAACCGCATAATATCTATCGGTTGATGGCAGGTAGTGAGTCCTGGGAACCACTGACTGACAATCGGGTAACAGGGCTTGATCCGAGCGATCTCGTCTACCCGGATGTCATTCGATATAACTCCTACGACGGACTGGAGATCGAAGCGCTTTTTTTCAAAGCGAAGCCGGAACAGGCTAATGGTTACACGGTATTTTGGCCGCATGGCGGGCCACAGGCATCGGAAGCAAAATTCTTCCGTCCGATGTTCCAAATGATGCTGGCTCAGGGTTATCATATTTTTGCTCCGAACTTCCGGGGAAGCACTGGATATGGCGCCGAGTTTGGCAAAATGGTCGAGAGAGATTGGGGCGAGGGCCCAAGGTTAGACTGTGTTGCCGGTATAAACTGGCTGTTTGACGAGGGTATCTCATCACCGGATCGCCTGTTCGTGGTAGGGGGTAGTTACGGCGGATATATGACCTTGCTGCTGGCAGGGCGTCACCCGGAATTATTCCGCGCTGCGGTTGATATTTTTGGGCCAAGTAACCTGTTCACATTCCTAGAATCTGTGCCGGAAGACTGGAAACCGATGATGGACAACTGGCTGGGTGATCCGGTCCGTGACCGCGAACGCTTAACGAAGGATTCACCGATTACGTATCTGGACCAGATGGTCAACCCGATGCTGGTCATTCAAGGGGCCAATGATCCAAGGGTCGTGAAGGCGGAATCGGATCAGATCGTGGCTGCGTTGCAGGGGAAAGGGGTAGACGTGGAATACATCGTTCTGGATGATGAGGGCCATGGCTTCTCCAGAAAAACGAATGAGATTCTCGTGTATCGGCGGATGCTGGAGTTTTTGCAGAAACATCAGGAAGTGCCTGTCGCACAATCTTAATTCATAGGATCGTATGACCGATTTAAATATAGTCATGGTTTGAGAAAACCGCCAGGAGTGAGTGTGTCTCATCTTTCTGGCGGTTTTTTGGTGTGCTAATCCAGTAAAGCAATTACCGAATCCATGTACTGCTCCGCCCAATGTGCAAAAGGCATATCCGATGCCCAGGTTACTCGGCCTGTTGCTTTGCATTCACCCCATAACAAAATACGCTGATAGAGCAGATGCACCCTAAGACGGGTAGCAAAGTGTTGGTATCGCTCCGTATCTGCTGCGCAGACAACCTCCCGGTAACCGTGAAGGAATCGTTTGGCAAGTTCGGGTTGACCTTCTCGTACATACATGGCTGTCATTTTGGTTAAGTCAGCTGTTCCGTCTCCAAAATAGGCCGTTGTAAAATCAAACAGACCACTAATCTGCCAGTCCGAAGCAAGGCTATCACCATTCCTCTGAATCACAAAGTTCTCGACCTTAAAATCACCCATCACAAATCCGGGCACAGGCATGGAGTGAAATGCAGATTCAGCGTTTTTTAATTGCTCGTCCACCCACTGTGTATCTTCGTCTGTTATCACGGAGTACTTTGCAGCATCCTGCAGCCAGTGATGGATTGTCCCATACAGCCAGTCCAGATATTTGCCCGCAAAGGGAACGATCTGCTTTGCTACAGGATCATACTCTCCCGCATCAGGGACTTTCCAACGGTGTAGTTCTGCTAAGGAGCGGGCAAGCATCGTAGCGATCTTCTCCTGATCCTCCTGTGAAAGTGAAGCCTGTAATGACGGATCATGCAGGTGCATTCCAGGTAATCGGGGCATAATCGCATAGCTCCAGCCAAATACGTCGGTATCTTCATGTAATAAATATGGATCAGGTACAGGAATGTTGGTGTGAGTTCTCAGCTGTTCTACGAAAAACTGCTCTTCCTGAAGTTGTCCTGCATATAATGGGTTGCCTTTCAGAATATATTCTCCCTCTGAAGAGCGAATAAGAAGTGTCTGACCCATCACACCCTCATCGGTTCGCTTATAATTCATAAGCGTTCCCAGATTGCAATCATGAAGCGCCTTTTGCAAGGATACTTGCTCAATCTCACCAAGTTTATTGGAGCCAAAATAAATACGGGTTGTCATAAGCCCCTCCTGCGATCTCAGTCTTCATCCTCTTCGTCAGACAGATCAAACGTATCGGCATCAACCAATCCGCGAATGAAAGTTTCAAAATTAGGCGCCAGATATGTAATCTCATAATCATCTTCCTGATCCACATGAACCACAGCAGGTTCGCCTTCAGGGCCACAGAATCGATAATCCAGCATCACTACATCATGTCCGGCAGACGGACAATCACAGATCACAACACCAAGATCAGGGTATCCCCAATCTTCAATCATGAAACGGCTTCCAAATTCTCCGCCCAGTGTATTGGACTTGTCCCATGCAATGCCCATAATCCCCGTAATGGCGATATGGTCTTCAGCCCATGAAGTAGCTTCTTTGGTTGGGAAAACGGTGTGTGCAGGGATTCCGCCGTTCTGTGTGTTCATTAACTGGATATAGGAGGCAGGTAATTTGTAGCCTAGCTCCTGTTCAATGGTTTGGATCATCTCCTCGTCAAAAGGTGAAGATACATAACTTTCCAACGCATATTCGCTGTGTTCCCAGAATGAAGTCGGATCGTAGGACCCGGAAGCAGCTCTAAGATTGTTCAGCCTGCCACTGTGCTCCAATTCCAATAATATCTCTTGATGGCGCTGTCGATCCTGTTGCATTTTTTCAGCTTTGGGCCGTGTCCATTCGAGAAATTCGATGGTCGATTCGTCATGGGGCAAGAGCTCGTTTGCCATCTCAAAAGCTTTGATTGCCTGCTCGTACATGGCCATATGATAATAAGCGTAACCCAACCGGTACTGCCATAGTGGGTCACTCGCTCCCTGCCCATGGATAAATAGTAACTGTTGGACAGCCTCACGGTAACGACCTTCATTGTTATACGCTCTGGAAAGTTGTCCAATCAGCTCATAATCCCGTTCCGATTCGGGGATTTGTTGAATACGTTCAATAATAAGACTGAACTGGTCCTGTTCATGCCATTTGTTTAGTTGCTCCAGCAGTTCTCTTTCCATCACTATGCCTCATTTCAATAGGGGAATGTGAACCTCTTTCCATTATATCTTACAAGCTGGCAGGATGGATGGGTACAGTATCCTATCCAGTCGCATATAAAAAAACACTCCCACAAGCAGAAAGCCATCAAGACATTTCAACAAGGGGAGTGTTGTGCATTTTTATTAGATTGCGTTCATTAAATTACGCTCACTGTATCAATCAACTTACAGATCGTCAAATCCGTTATCGTCGCCGACTTTGCCGTAGTTACGGGATTTGGCTTCAAAGAAGTCTGTTTTCGTAGCATTCAGTGCTTCGTCGGAGAAAGGTTTGATCCAAGGCATGCAGTTTACATCCACGCCTTCGTATGCTTTTTCCATACCCATCAGGCGCAAACGTTTGTTGGCGATGTACTTGATGTAGTCTTCCAACTCGTTCAGGTCAATCCCGCGTACGTTGCTGAGAGTGTAGTGTGCCCAGTTGGTTTCGAGTTCAACGGCACGGTTGATCGTTTTGTACACATAGTCCATGTTCTCAGGTGTGTTCAGTTCAGGGAAGTCTACCAGCAGCTGTTTGTACACTTCAGCGAAGAAGTAGCAGTGTTGGTTCTCGTCGCGCTGAATATAAGAGATCATTTGGCTGGTTGCCATCATCTTCTGGTCACGGGCCAGGTTGTAGAAGAAGGCAAATGTACTATAGAAGAAGATACCTTCAAGTACCAGATCGGCTACCATGGCCTGGAAGAACGTCTGTGGAGACGGGTTATCCCGGAAGGTTTGGTAGATGTCGGCGATGAACCGGTTACGGTCAAGCAGCACCGGATCATGTTTCCAGTATTCAAAGATTTCCTTTTGCTCCCGATCGGACACGATGGAGGACAGAACGTAAGAGTACGATTGGTTGTGTACAACTTCCTGTTGTCCAATGATTGCCGAGATCGCTTCCAGTGAGGAATCCGTGAAATAACGTTTCACGTCACCTACAAACATCGTTTGCATGGAGTCCAATACAGCGAGCAGGGAGATGTTGACTTTAAATGTACGCTGTTCTTCCGGATCCAATTGGGCAAATTGGGAAGCATCCTTGGACATTGGAATTTCATCCGCGATCCAGTGGTTGAGCAGCAGTACTTTGTACAGTTTGTACATATGAGGCATACGAATATCGTTCCAGTTCAGAATGCCTGAGCATTCCCCTTCAATGATACGGGTAGACTGGTTAGGCGCTTCGGTATTGAAAATTTTCTGCAATTGCATAATCCGTTCACTCCTTGAATGAATTTACACTGTATAACTACGATGACAGAACAACCTTCCGATCGCTGTTATCCCCTGATTTTTTTGATTCCCTCTTTTATAAGGGGAAATCCGGTGATAAAGGCGAGCGCTCCGCTTCTTCAGCTTTGTTCTGTCCTCTTCGTTATCGTGTAATCATTAATTCTTTTATATATTAGGGTTGTATAATGTGGCATCTATATCAACATCTCATGATGTTGTGATCGTATTTTAGGCAAAAAAGAACCAGAGCAACGCCATTTTGCAATCAAAACAGGATGCCCTGGTGGTCATCGTGGATCTAGTTAATAATCTTGATCAATGATAAAAACGTAGCTTGTGCAAAAAAAATCAAGATTCTTCAATCGTTAATGCCCGGCTACGAACATAATAGGTTGATTTCATGCCGGCTCTCCAGGCGTGCAGATGCAATTCCAGGAATTCTGTTGCTTTGATATCCGGTCGAACGTAAAAGTTGAAGCTTTGTCCCTGATCGACGTGGCGCTGACGGGCAGCCGCCATATTAATGGAAGCATGTTGATCTACCATGAACGCCGTTTGGTAATAAGGGCTTGTTTTTTCGGACAGATCCGGAGCCGGGTTGGCAATTTTGTAAGTTGTTTTCTCTTCATAAGATAACAGCTCATAGAGCGGATCAATACTAGCTGTTGAGCCAGCAATGATCGACGTGGAACCGTTAGGCGCAATGGCGAACAACCAGGCATTACGTACACCGTTTTGCTGTACTTCGGCTTGCAGTTCTTTCCACTGTTCCGTCGTTACGAACTCGCCTGCGCGCTCACCTGACGTGTACTCGCGTTGGTCGAAGTAGTGACCACTTTCCCAATCGGAACCTTTGAATTTCGGATAATGTCCTTTTTCCTTGGACAGCTCCATGCTGGCTTTCACGAGCAGGTAGTTAATTTTTTCGTACAGATTATCGTTATACGTTACCGCTTCATCGGATTCCCAATGAATGCCTTCAAGGGCAAGCAGGTGGTGAAGTCCAAACGTTCCCAGACCGACTGCGCGATATTGGCTGTTGGTATATTGGGCTTGCAGCACTTCAATGTTGTTAATATCGATAACGTTGTCCAGCATGCGCACCTGAATCGGTACCAGACGCTCCAGTACATTGTGAGGCACGGCACGTGCCAAGTGAATGGAGTTCAGGTTGCAGACAACAAAGTCGCCAGGCACTTTGGATATCACGATGCGGGTTTGTCCATCTTTGGTTACAAGTTCTTCCTTTTCGATAACCGTGGCAGACTGGTTCTGCATAATTTCGGTACACAGGTTGGAGGAGTATACCATACCGTGTGCACGATTCGGATTCGAGCGGTTAACCGTATCCCGGTAGAACATGTATGGCGTACCTGTCTCCAGTTGGGATTTCAGTACACGCTTCATGATATCAATCGCCTGAACCGTGATGCGGGACAACAGCGGATGGTTGACTGCTTCTTCGTATTTATCACGGAATGCACCTTCACCAAAGGACTCATCGTAGAAATCTTCCAGTCCGAGTGCACGACCGCTCTCGTCTTTCCAGCCCATCACTTTCTTTGTTTCATGTGGGCAGAACAGACTCCATTCGCCGCGGCTGGATACCCGTTCCATGAACAGGTCAGGCAGACAGATGCCGTGGAATACGTCATGCGCACGCATCCGCTCGTCGCCGTTGTTAAGCTTCAGGTCGAGGAAGGCCAGAATGTCTTTGTGGAAGACGTCCAGGTATACCGCAATGGCACCCTTACGTGTACCGAGCTGGTCTACGCTGACCGCTGTGTTATTCAGCTGGCGAATCCAAGGGATTACACCGGAACTTGTATTTTGGTGACCACGGATATCCGAACCTCGTGCTCTGACTTTGCCCAGGTAAACGCCGATGCCACCGCCCATTTTGCTGAGACGTGCTACATCTGTGTTGGAGTCAAAGATACCCTCAAGGGAATCATCCACGGTATCAATGAAACAGCTGGAGAGTTGTCCAGCCACTTTTTTACCCGCATTGGACATCGTAGGTGTAGCTGCCGTCATGTACATGTTGCTCATCGCCCAGTAAGCTTCTTTGACGAGATTCATACGATTCTCAGCAGGCTCCTGATGCATTAAGAACATTGCGATAACCATGTAACGCTCTTGAGGCAACTCCATGACTTTTCCGTCAAAATCGTGAGCAAGGTAACGTTCTGCCAGTGTGAGCAAGCCGATATAGTCGAACAACAGATCGTTGCGATAGTCGATGCATTCAGCAAGTTCGTCGATCTGCTCTTTGGTGTAACATTCCAGCAGTTCTTCGCGGTAGATACCTTTCTTCACAAGATCCACTAGAAGCGGGTGGAAAGCGCCGTAAGGCTCTTCCGGGTAAGATTTGTATCTGCGGTTGGTTGCCGCTTTCTTGTAAAGGGAAGTAAGCAGGGAGCGTGCCGCTGCAAATTTCCAGTTAGGCTCTTCCTTCGTTACCAGTTCCAGAGCGCTCATCATAAAAGCGTTGCTGATCTCGTCTCCGGTAACTTCGTCACGACGGAGCTTGCTGTTTACCCCGCGTATCAGACGTTCCTTGTCCAGCATGTCCAGTCCTTCCAGAATACGATCTGCATATACCGAGATGCGCATATCATCAAAGGCAAGCTGGCGGTTGTTCGGCTTGGTCACAACTTGTGGCATGAATATTCCTCGCTTTCGCATGTTTAAGAGATAAATTGGAGAAATTCTTTATATAAAGAATTGAGTGTCTTCTTACGGTGAGATAAAGATATAAGCTGCATATTGCGGACTGAACGGCGGTGATTGCGAGTCTTGCCTCATCTTGCACATAGGAGCGCACGCAGAACATGGTCACATAAAAAGCATTCCCCTTGCCTTGCGGCTGAAAATGCCCATGGATGCCCTGAGTTCCTTATTGTCTTTAAAGAATCAAAAAAAGACAGAAAAGGGTGCTTATGTAATCTTTTGTCTATAGCAAACACGCCTGTAATTTAGAGGATACCGGTGCAGTCCAAATAGCCCCGTTAACCTCCGAGTCAAGTCTGTTTCGAGAAAGCGATTTACACCTACAGGGACGTGCCTTTGGAGGTGATTTCATCCTGTTTTTCGCGAGATTTCAGAAGATGACTAATAGAAGTGGGGTGATTTAATTTTACTACATTTTGTTGCTGTTCTCTTACTGTAACCCAACATATAGTGTTTGTAAACAGGGTCAACACAGTAAAACGTAATTCCGAGTATACCATTTAAGCCAGGATTCCGCAAAGGAAAAGGACTGGAAGATTTGAAGATTTATCAAAAAAAATTTTTGGTCAAATCAGATGACGTCATCACGTCAGTTTGAATTATAGCTCCTTCAACTGGTAGAATAAAAACAGGCAAAAATCGACTAAAAATGAGCGGCACCGGTATCTTTCGGGGCCCAAGGAAGGCGGAGCGAAATGGCAATAGCAGAAGTGACCGTAATTCCAATTGGCACCGGGACGACCAGCTTGAGCAGTTATGTGGCGGATATGCAGAAAGTATTGGAAAACCAGCGAGGCATTACATATCAGTTGACCTCCATGAGTACCATTATCGAAGGCCCGCTCAATGAAGTATTTACAGCAATTGCGGCTCTGCATGAAGCTCCGTTTCTATCGGGAGCTCAGCGTGTCTCCACATCCGTCAAGATCGACGATCGTCGTGACAAACCGGATGCCTCCAGTGTACAGAAGCTGCAATCTGTTCAAGAGAAACTTTCATCCCGTCAGGCACGGCCGAACTGACGGAAGTCAGCAGCATAAGGAAGATGGTCTTATACAATGTACTGCAAGTCTCTTTTTGGGGCTTGCGGTTTTTTGCATTTCATGGGTTCAAAGAGAAAGAGAATATGGTTGCTTCGTAGGTAATGCCTGCCCAAATTTAATCAGAGCCCGATCTAGTGTGTGATTTTTGCATATAGTGAACTGTACCTCAAATAAAAGGAGGGTTTTGCATGAGTGGAGTTGTAGGTGGATACGGCGGCGCATGGACATCGACTGGTGCCATTTTGGTTCTCTTCATATTGTTGGTTATCATTTCCAAAGCATTCCTCATCTAATAGACCCTTAACACCTAAACCATTGGTAAAGGAGGAATCTCCATGAGCGAAGTACTTGGAGGCGCAGGATACGGCGGCTGGACATCAACTGGTGCCATCTTGGTTCTGTTCATTCTTCTCGTTATCATCACTAAATCTTTCTGGGTATAATATGTTGAACTCCGCCGGTTAACCGGTGGGGTTTTTTTTGGTTTGAGGACAAGCCTACAGGAATAGTGAAAACGCCTATTTTGTCAAAGTAGGGCCATAGCCCGGTCCAGAGGTAGGCATAATACATAGCTTAGGGGTGTAGGCAAATGTTAAGGAGGAATGAACAATGAGCGAAGTAAAACCGAATTCACCGAACGGACAGGGACACGTATACGGATACGTGGGAGGGTATGAGCACATGCATGGATACACAGGTCATGAAATGCATGGGTACGGATATGGTTGTGGAACTATGCCAGCGGGCTATGGCTACGGCTACGCTCATCATCCCAATCAGGCTCCAGTGCTTCATGGGTATCACCATGGTTGTGGAACTTCCTATGGACATAGCGGAGGAAGCTGGGGATCCATGGGTACGATTCTTGTACTGTTCATCCTGTTGGTCATCATCTCCAAAACGATGTTTATCTAGTTCTTATAACAGCAACAGTATCAGGGAGTTGATCCATACAACTCCGATGAAAGGCGCCGAGATTGTATCGGCGCCTTTTAGCTGTCTGGACATTTTTTTCTTAAAAGTGGACATGGAAAAACACCCGGAACCCAATTCCGGGTGCTTTGTGTATGTTTTCAATCTTCTCAAGAATAAGTGACATCCAAAACAACAAAAGCCCTACCTCTCTTTTGTCCTTGCGGCTCCGATGACCGCGCCAGTGTGAATGGGAACATCTTGTGAAACTCTGTACTACCGGGTTAATGTGATTCAGGTTCTTCAATCTTCATAGGTTAATGTGCATGTTCGCTGCGGTCGCAGCATGAAGAAAATATTCCGGGGTTTAAAGAAGACAGAAAATCATATGAGGTTGTTTAAATACCAACTCTTAGAGTATACCACAGGCTGTAATTTTTTGCAATAAAAAGGAAGGTTGAAGCATTTTTTTGAAAACAATTGCGAAAACATTTCAAATTTTTTCTTCAATAAGGTAATCCTCTTCAAATGATTCTGCGTAGGTTATAATAAGAGGGATGACACGGAAAGGGGCCCTCGCATGACTGAATCAATAGAGGACAGCAGGTTAATGCGGCAGATTGCGGAACGAGATGCTTCCGCACTGGAGCTTTTATATGACCGCTACGAGCGGGCGGTGTATTCTTTTGCTTATCGGATTGTTGGTGATCCAATGACAGCAGAAGAGACTGTCCAGGAATTATTCCTGCGGGTTTGGAACAATGCTGAACGATATGAGGCCTCACAGGGGAAGCTGACCACGTGGATGTTCGCCATTACGCGCAACATTGCAGTGGACATGCTGAGGCGAAAATCCAAAAGTGCAGCTACGACCTCAGTGGAGAACGAAACACTGGCGGCATATGCCGATGAACATACAAATACAGAAGAAGAAATAGAGCGCAAATGGGAAGGTGTCCGAATCAAGGAGGCGCTGTCCCAGTTGAATGGTGACCAGCAACAGGTCATTGAATCGATCTATTATGCAGGTTTAACGCAACAGGAGGTATCCAGCAGATTCGGGATTCCGCTGGGTACGGTAAAGAGCCGTGTCAGGCTTGCGATGCGGCAGCTTCAGAAGCTGCTCGCCGATGCTGAATTGCATCCGGACGCGGGAAGGGAGGGCATACATCCATGATAGAACGACATGAGGAATGGTCTGATCTGGCACCGGTGTATGTGCTGGGAGGACTCGAAGCGGAGGAAGTGGCAGCATTTGAAGCACATTTGGCCCAATGTGAGTCTTGTCGCCAGGAGGTGAGGGAATTGCAGGAAGTAACAGGCTTCCTGCCACTCGCGGCGGAACCTGTTGCACCGCCGCCTGGCATGCGAGCACGTGTGCTGAGCAACGTGCTAGGACACGCGCAGGAGAGCGCCGGAACGAAGCCGGCGGCTGCTCCTGCGAAGCCTGAAGCACCCGCGGTGCTTCAGGCGGATCTTGCGCCGCAGCATGAAGCGGCGCAGCCCGGGCAAGGCTTGCCGCCGGAGACGGCGGTGCCTGCAGCCCGGGCAGAAGAGGCTGCACAGGCACAGCCATGGCAGCCTCAAGGGCGCGCGCGTGCGCGCAGCAGCCGCGCCTGGCGCATAGCAAGCGTAGCCCTCGCGGCAGCGGCGCTCGTGCTCGGCATTTACGCCGGGCAGCTGCAAGGCCAGGTCGATTCGCTGAAGCAGCAAGCTGCGGGCTCATCGACAGTGCAAGAGCAGCTTGCTCAGGCGCAGGCACAGAATGCGCAGCTGCAAGAGCAGCTCGCTTCATCCCTGCAGCCTGCACAGGGAATGCAGACAGGCGAAGCCGTCAAGCTTAGTCCTGCGACACAGGACATTGTGGCCCAAGGATTGGCTACCATCGTTATTGACAGCAAAGGCACTCACCTGGTCGTACAGGCGGAGAACTTGCCTACTCTGGAAGGAAATGAGGCGTTCCAGGTTTGGCTGATCAAGGGCGATACACCTCAGAATGCGGGGACCTTCCTGAGCCATAATGGAACGGGAGCGGTATATTATACGTTAGACTCTGCCAACGACTACGACACGGTCGCGATCACACTTGAACCGGATGCGATGGGTGATGAGCCGCGTGGTACAATGATTCTGGCTGCCAAGATTAAAGGATAAGAAATGTCTTGCTACATCAGGCTGTTTCCTACGGGGAGCAGTCTTTTTTGTATGGTTGTACGCGTACAAATAAGTTATATAAGCGATTCATAGTTAATTCCAGGATGGAGGTTTCCCGTCCGTGAAATGAATTAATTTTTTCAGTCCGAGCAACCGATAACAAATAGGAGGCTGTACCCTTAAACTCCCTCTGTCATCATCAATGGGGAGAATGGGTATACACCTAGAGAGTGAGGGGTTAGGGTGGAAGTATACCGTTCATTTATCTTTCGTCTGATGCGAAATTATATTATCGGTTCAATGGGAGCTGTTTTTGTGGTAGGTACAGTCGTTATGGTGTCTACCTTACAAATACCAAACATTCAATTTGTACGACTTATTATCATTGTGTTGATATCACTATTGTTCATGCTTGTTGCAGAACTGATTACGTTATGGGCACAACTTGGCCCCATCCGGCAGTTTTTTGCCGCTGAGCATCATGAAAAGGCCGAATTGACAAAAATGTATGAGAGCATTCACCGTTTTCCGGGACAAACGATCTATCGTATTTTGGGTCCGCATATGCTTGGATTTTCCCTGCCTGCTGCCGGATTGACGATATGGATGATTTCTACAGGATGGCTGGAATTTCCGTATGGATATGTCGCAGTTGCAGCTGCGTGTGCCTTATTGATTGCCGTGATGCATGCCTTAATTGAATATTTTCTGACGGTTCGGACCGTGAGACCGCTGCTGCTGGAAGTTCGCCGCAGAGGCAAAGAACAGCATGGCATGGAGCCATCTCTCGGAGGACGTGTTCTGGTGTCCATTCAGCGTAAATTTCAGCTGAGTACGGCGCTGATCGGTTTATTTCCATTATTTCTGTTCTTCCTGGCTACATCGATCCGTCTTCAGTATATGGATAGCGAGTTTGCGAAAGAGTATATTCTGTGGGCAGTTCTTATCGTTGTGCTGGGCGGGGGCTTCGCCCTTGTGGGAAGCTGGCTGCTGATTCGGGATGTTCGTGGTCCGGTTGCAGAGCTAACGGAGGAGATGAACCGAATTCAAGAGGGAGACCTGGGCAGAAGAACCCCTGATCTGTACGCGGATGAATTTTCTGCGCTCATCTCCGGATTCAATATGATGATTAATCGGCTTGAGATGAGACAAGAACGTAATCGGCAGTTGCTGCAAAGTTATTTTTCCACCTTGGCGGCTGCATTGGACGCACGGGACAAATATACGGCAGGTCATTCCATGCGGGTGGCAGAGTACTCCATTATGATTGGCAAGCTGAGTGGCATGAATGAGGAACAAGCAGATCTATTATACAAATCAGCATTGTTGCATGATATTGGGAAAATCGGCATACCCGACGAAGTGTTATTGAAAGATGGGAAACTCACTGATGACGAATTCGCCATCATTCGCACACATCCCGTTCTTGGAGAGAGCATTTTGTTACAGATTGAACCGATTGATGCCATGGCAGATTTCCTGCCGGGTGTAAGGTCTCATCATGAAAGATATGATGGCAAAGGATATCCTGATGGTATAGCAGGCCAAGAGATTCCGCTGTTTGGCCGTATCATTGCCGTGGCTGATGCTTTTGATGCCATGACGTCTGATCGTCCATATCGGAATGGGATGAGCCATGAGAAAGCGCTATCTATTTTGGAAGAAGGAAAAGGGACCCAGTGGGATCCCTATTTTGCAAGTTTGTTTATTGATGAGTGGAGGCGGCAACAGCATCTCCAGAAATCGTCGGAGCGAGGGGTCAGCTGATCCCCTCAGTCCACTTCGATTCTTTTCTGCGACGACGGAGCAGCGAGAGCCCAGTGATAATTGTAAAAACGCATTCGCCGAGTACGACTGCACCCAGGGCGTCATAGATTACATGTTGTTTAATCATTAAGGTGGACAATATAATCAGTGCTGCACCAGCAGCAACTAACACCTTAACATGTTTGCGAATACTCTGAACGGAGAGAACAGCACGCATAACCAGATAAGAATGAAGGGCATGAATACTTGGAAAACAATTATATGGACGGTCCTGGCCGTAGAGCCATCCAAGGAGAGATGCGCCTAGACCTGTACCTGTTAACTCGGGACGCGGCACCATAGTCTGAAAATTAAAATAGATCAGGTAACAGATCCAGACACAGATGTTCATGGATAACAGGACGCGATAATAAGTGAGCCGATCTTTGGCACATAAATAAGCCAAGACGCCGAAGACAAACGGATACCAACCCAGATAGGGTATGGACATGGAAGGTACATAAGGGATGATCCGGTCCAACGGGGAATTAAGAACAGAGAACCCGCGCTCCGGACTATTGAGAATATCATAGAACATCCCCATGACAGCCAAGGAAAGCATCAAGCTTAACGACAGCCAGTAGGATTTGCTTTTTAATACGTGCACAACACCGTTTCTCCTTTCATCCAGGTTCGCAAGGAACTGGATCACAGCAAATAAAATCGAACAACAATATATTCTACTACGTTCAGCGCACAAATTGAATCCTGATTTGTGTATTTTTGTGCATTTTTTTGACGACGAAGGAATGTCGAAGGTTGAATGGGCATGATATGATAGAGATGTATACGGACTAAAGGTTTTCTGTCAATGAATACACGACAACAGGAGTGAGTGAATGCAATTTTCAAAAATGTTCGTATTAAACATGGGGATGCTCATTACCATTGCTTACCTTGCTAGTGTGTTCTATAAATACGTCGTAATACGAGCTTCATCACGAGTAAAACAGATATGTTCGTTGTTTGTACTTATTTTTGCAGGCTGGATCAGCACGGTATTTGGATTTCAGCTTAATGATGAAGTTGTCTTCGATCTTCGTTTTGTTCCTTTAATTGTTGCCGTTTTGACGTATAGACAACCCTATAGCGTGATTATCGTGGGTGTTGGGATTGGACTGACCCGGTTAACTTTCGGTATCAATGATGCTACGGTGGCTGCACTGATCAACATGTCAATCTTGGGTGTGCTGTGTGCAGGGTTGAATATATGGATGAGACGCAGTGACTACAGGCTAATTGTTAAAGGTGTCATCGTCATATTGATTGTAAATGTGGTCAATAGTGTGAACATAGCTATCGTCGGCGTTATCCCGGCTACATATTTTTTCTCACATATTATGCCGTATACCCTTCCTGTTGGTATTTTACTTAGTCTTATTTTTGCTTTTATTTTACGAGATTTCCAGAATGAACAGAATCGGATTTTGCTCATCCAGAGCACCAATCGTTTATTGTCTGTGCAAAAGGAAGAATTGCAGAAAGCTCAGATCGTGCTGGAAGACCGTGCCAAGCAGTTGATGATTACTTCGCAGTACAAATCGGAATTTTTGGCGAATATGTCGCATGAACTGCGAACACCGTTGAACAGTGTCATTAACTTTGCCCAGATGATCAGCGAGAACGGTGATACGCTGGAGCAGGAGGATGTCGTACGTTTTGCCACAATGATTGAGCATTCTGGTCAGGAGTTGCTAACGTTAATCAATGACATTCTCGATCTGTCCAAAGTGGAAGCGGGCAGACTGGATATCGTCTTGGAGGATATCAGTGTTGCCCAACTCACGGAAGATGCTATGAATCACTTCCAGTTGGTTGCCGAGAAAAAGGGAGTCCAGCTGCAACTGGACAAGAAGCCAGGACTACCAGAGACCCTCTGGTCTGATCCCCAACGAGTCCAGCAGATTTTGCGTAATCTTATGTCCAACGCCATCAAGTTTACACATCAGGGGAAGGTCACACTGACCGTGAGTACCAAGCAAATGAAAAAGTCAGGCGTTCTAAGTCAATGGATTGTTTTCTCGGTACAAGATACTGGAATTGGCATTGCTGAAGACAAACATCAATCCATTTTTGAAGCATTTCAACAGGCTGACGGGTCTATTAGCCGCAAATTTGGGGGAACAGGACTCGGCCTGTCAATCAGTCGGGATTTGGCAAGATTACTGGACGGATCGATCGAACTTAAAAGCGCTGAGGGCAAGGGAAGTACCTTCTATCTCTATCTCCCGTTGAACCGTGAAAAAATGAGTTGACAACCATCACGCTGTGAGTAGAATTTGGGGTGACAACTAGCATCGACCGGCTCTTGAAACCCGGTCTAAGGAGTGTATCCCCATACAGAAGACGGTCAACGTTAACCCTCCTCCGTTTGCAGGCAAACCACGGCGCAAGGGTTCGACACAACGCACGAATTTATCCATTGCAACATGGGAGGGTGTACCGGCAATTATTTTGCAGACGTTGCTGGGAGGCCCATTTTTAACCGGATTTCTGCTGTACCTTGGGGCCGGGTCAAGACATATTGGCTTTGTGCTCGCCATTACGACGTTTGTCAATATCGCCCAGATTGGAGCGGCTTACTGGATGCAGCGCATTCGCAGCCGCAAACGCATGCTTATATTGTTTGTAGGGGTGCATCGCATCCTGTGGAGTTCGACGGGCCTCATCCCGTTCCTGTTTCCCAAGGAGTGGTGGGTAGGCATTTATGTTGGTGTGTATACGGTTGCATTTATAGCCAATACGATTGGCGGTATGATCTGGACCTCATTGATTGGAGATATCGTTCCTGCCAAGGTGAGAGGGCGTTATTTCGGAATTCGAAACACGATTCTGAACGCACTTGGAAGCGTATGCTTATTTGCTGGAGGCATCGTTTTGGACCGTTTCCCCGGGGAGATGGGTTTCTTAATCCTGTTCATTCCGGTGTGGATTTGCGCCATAGCCAATACAGTTATTTATTGCTTTTATCCAGATGTGCCGTTTGAACGTTCAACTGAAAAGGTCTTTTGGGGCATGTTCAAGAAGCCGTTTCAGGATCCTTCCTTTTTGAGGGCTGCAATGTTCCTCGCGGCCTGGTTACTGATCCAGACGTTGATCGTTCCGCTATTTTCCTACGTGATGCTTGACCTGCTTAACATTAATTATCAGACGGTATCTATAATGACCGTGGTGCAGACGCTCGTTATGATGGCCGGATTCTATATCTGGGGCAATCTGAACGCAAGATTCAGCAATAAAACCTTATTATTTTGGACATTACCGATCATCGCACTCTCCTGTCTGTCATGGGGATTGATGTCGTTTATGCCTGTTTTGATAGCGCTTTTTTTATCTCATATTTTTCTCGGTATTGGTGTGGGTGGATTCAACCAGCTTGCTTTCAACTTCACAATCGGAGATACACCCAAAAGCGAAAGACCAATGTTTGTCGCCGTGTATTCGGCTATGACTGGAGTGACCTCGTTTCTTGGACCGCTGATTGGTGGCTGGTTGTATGAGAGAATGGAAACCTGGCCGGACGCGATGAATTGGGTTTCCACCTATGGCTTCCAAGTGGGTGTTGGTGCAGCGATGCTGGTTCTTACGTTTACGCTTGGACGTCGTGTGCTTCTGAAATAGAGATATGTGGAGGGATGTACTTGGAAAATCACGAACGGCAAGCTCTTGTGATTGGAGCCACCGGGCTTGTGGGTGGACTACTGGTACGCAGCTTGCTTCAGAATCCGGCTTATGGCCGGATTCGTGTATTGGTCAGACGACCGCTTGAAATGGAACATCCAAAGCTGGAGCAGCATGTCGTGGATTGGGAACAACTTGAAGAGCAGAAAGATCTATTTCGCGATGTTGATGACTTGTACTGTTGCTTGGGTACAACGATTAAAAAAGCCGGCAGTCAGGAAAACTTCCGTCAAGTGGATTTTCACTACCCCGTAAAAGCCGCCAAACTGGCCAAGGAGTACGGTGTATCCCAGATGCTCGTCATCTCTTCCATGGGAGCCGATGCCGGTTCTCGTGTGTTTTATAGTCGGACCAAGGGAGAGATGGAAGAGGCATTAACGGATATCGGTTTCCGTTCACTGCACATATTCCGTCCGTCGTTAATTCTTGGAGATCGCAAAGAAAAACGGTTGGGTGAGCAGTTGGCAGCTCATGCCATGACGTTTCTGGATCGCTGGATGAAAGGCAGAGTGGATAAATACCGGGCAATCCAGGCTTCAACCATAGCTCGCGCCATGATGAACATTGCGCTTGTTCAAACCAATGGAAACCACGTGTATTCCAATGATGTTATTCATGTGCTTGGTTTGGATGAGTCCTGAGATATTCATGGTTATCCGATATTGGAATGAGAGCTAAGGGTAGACGTTTCTTGCCTGGGTAGGATCGTGGTATAATAAGCTTCAAAAATGAGTTCGAGGCTTGTCTCCTCGCGGTGGCAGGACAGCGAACATGAAGGAGAACTCATCCATGAAAAAACCAATCTCTACCGATCAGGCGCCAGGTGCCATTGGTCCATACAGCCAGGCCGTTGAAGCAGGCGGTTTCATCTATACTTCCGGTCAGCTTGGCCTGAACCCGCAAACAGGAGAATTCGGAGCCGATGTACAGGAGCAGACTCGTTTGTCCCTGAGCAACGTGAAGGCCATTCTTGAAGCAGCAGGCACAAGTATGGACAAAGTTGTGAAAACGACTGTTTTCCTGAAAGACATGAATGATTTTGTTCCGGTAAACGAAGTGTACAGCACGTTCTTCGAACAGCCTTATCCGGCACGCAGCGCAGTTGAAGTTGCTCGTCTGCCGAAGGATGCTCTTGTGGAGATTGAGGTCATTGCCCTCAAATAGGGGAGACTGATATTTGCAAAGCAAGGAAAGTTACATAAAAAGCCGATTTCTGGTCAGATGACCGAAATCGGCTTTTTGAATTTATATGAACAGATCCGGATTAATCCCGATCCTGGTTACGGGCGAAGAATAGCCATACCGCATAAATGGCTAGTACGATCGCAATGATAATTGCCGTATAATATACGGAGGTAACGTCTTTTTGTTTGAGTGCGATGGCAATATATGCCCAAGTAAAGACAAGTGGGTATACGCTATCCCGGTAAGGGAAGCTCACCAGTACAGCCAGCACAAGGCCTACAATTAACATGATGATGGTCCAGGTAGGTTCACTGAGTCCGAAGCCATCCCAGCCGATTTTATATAATAATACAGCCGCATTGATAATGGTTGCCACGCTAACCCATCCAAGATATATGCTGAACGGCAGCTTCACGAGCCAGATTTCGGCAGTTGTGGGGAGGGTGATTGCACGCGTTTTTACATATAGCATGATCAGGGACAACAGAAGCAGAACGATGACGACTAAGGCGAGACCGATTTTGAGATTTTGAAAAGCAAAGATCCACGCTACATTAAAGGCACAGCTTGCTAGAAACCAGTAACCGAGGCGGGTAATGGAGTCTCTTTTCCAAGAAGAGGGAACGAACTGATAAATGACAAAGCCAGCGAGCAGCAGATAGATCAGCCCCCATATAGAGAATGCATAGCCCGAAGGGGTGAGCAATACAGGGTACATATCCG
Source organism: Paenibacillus sp. OK060 (assembly GCF_900101205.1). NCBI lineage: Bacteria > Bacillati > Bacillota > Bacilli > Caryophanales > Paenibacillaceae > Paenibacillus > Paenibacillus sp. OK060. The sequence continues at coordinate 185,322 of NZ_FNFR01000006.1, read as the reverse complement.
ATACTTCCTTGTTGGTTCTACCTCCGATAGGCAGCGCGTTGGAAAGATAATTTACTACGATAACAGCGATGAATCCAATCGCGTTTAACCACTTGTACGGATTGTTACGTGACATTGTGTTTCCTCCTTGGTTTTACAAAAATGAATGAACCACGGGTCAGTCTACAATGAATATACCCATTTCTTTCGCATTCTAATAAGAAGCCGCAAAAAATTCACAGGATCGTTGTCTGGATACCCTGCGGTTTGCCGCGCTCTTATTCGCTGTGCTACGTCTCAATGTACGCTGGTTGAAGCAGAAATATGTTAATGGCATGGACTTCTTTCTTATTCATTTGGCTGGTAAGTTTATCTATATTCGTTCACAACGTTCTGCTATACTCAAATTTAGGACAAATGTAATCGGTGGGAAGACACGGCGAAGCTGCTCCGAAAGGAGGTGGAGCCGTGTCTCTTGATTTGATCGTGAAGATTCTGGACGCTTTATTAAAGATCGTCAGTATTTGTACTGGCCTGAGAACTTTATTCAGCGTTAAGAAGACACGTAAGAACAAGAAAAACCACCGACGATAGGTTGGCCCCTTAATTCGGTGGTTTTTCATGCATTTGAAATTCGCGCCGTGGTCACCCATCGGTCTTTTGTCTGGATATCCGCAATGTTAGCGCATTGCGGATATTTTCATATTACCCAGAACTGCTTTCTAATATGACAATAACATATACTTCAATTCACTACAACTCACTACAAACGTACAATTATCATTTTGATATTGTGATAAAATGCTAATTCTCAGAGGGAGAGGAAGAAGGTTGTTTACGAGAGAAACGATGGAGAAGCAACAAACGTGGTTTTATGTCGTCGCCCTATTCGTGGGAGCAGCGATTGGGCTGGGCACCCCTGAATGGGGGTCAGCGCTGCATTATATGGTTTCACCTGTACTTGCCATTTTGCTATATAGCATGTTTGCACAGATTCCTTTTTTACAGCTTAAAGAATCCTTATCCAACCTGCGATTTATTGGAGCTTTGTTGGTGGCTAATTTTATCGTAGTGCCTGTGGTCGTGTGGTTGTTAACCCTGGCGTTTCCGCAACCTCCTGCCGTGCTCATTGGCGTTTATCTGGTACTGTTAACGCCCTGCATTGATTACGTCATTGTTTTTACACAGTTGGGTCGGGGCAATGAGAAATTGATGCTTGCTGCAACGCCAATCCTGTTTGTTATACAAATGGTCTTATTACCAGTATATTTGTGGCTGTTCATAGGGAAGGAAGCGGCACAGGTCATGCAGGTGGGGCCTTTCGTGGAGGCTTTTCTGTTCCTGATCGTTATTCCGTTGCTGTTGGCTATTCTTACGCAAGTTGTGACCAAAGGCAAAGCCGGAGGAGAACGGGTGATGAACGCAACCGCTTGGCTGCCTGTACCCATGATGGCTCTGGCCTTGATTGTGGTTGTCGCATCGCAGATCGGGAAGGTCTACAATGATTTTGCTGTAATTGTGGATGTTCTGCCCATTTATATTATTTTTCTAGTTGTTATGCCCTTCATATCACGAATCGTAGTGGCTCTATTTCGATTGAATACAGGCGAAGGCAGGGCCGTTATTTTCAGTGCAGGGACCCGAAATTCACTTGTCGTTCTGCCATTGGCACTTGCATTGCCGCAAGAGTGGGCCACAATTGCTGCCGCAGTGATAGTAACCCAGACGATCGTCGAGCTTGCGGGAGAGTTAATCTATATTCGTATTGTTCCTGCTGTCATACTACGGGATCGCTGATTCCTTTAGAAAAGAAGATCAGGGTGTATCCATTAAGATGCATCCATATATGTAAAAAGGAAAGGGGCAATTCCCTGAGTCATGAACATGACGGGATGCCCCTTTTATCGTTTAACGAATCGAGCACGTTCTAGTAGACGAAACGAATTTCCACAGATCCGGCGGCTCAATTAAGCATTTCCGCCAGATAACGTTTTACGGTATTCCCCCGGTGTGATGCCCTCCATTTTTTTGAACACTTTACTGAAATACTTCTCATCCTGATAGCCGACCATCTCCGAGATTTTTGCAATTCGTAGTGAAGGGTTCTGTAACAGCAGCTTGGCGTTATTGATTCGCAGTTTGCCCAAATACTCCGACCAATTCAATCCGAACTGCTGTTTGAATTTGCGAGATATATATTCGCGACTCAAGTAGAACCGGGCAGCAATCTGCTGCAGAGACAGGTCCTCTTGATAATGAGCATCCATATAACGTGCAATCTCACTCATTGGGTCCGGTGTTGCATGATGATGTGCAGTGAGGGCTTTTCCGGCTGCGAGCAACCGCTGTTCCAGCAGGGAGCGGAGCAAGGGCAGCGATAACAGTCCGTCACGGTCCAAAGGTAACTCAGCGAATGGAATGGATTGTTCCTCTATCGCTTCATCTTCATCCTTCGGTGGAGCGCCTGCGGCATCGTCGAGCCAACGGCCAATCATCCATTCCATTTCATCCATCCATTGCTGTATCTGCTCCGCTGTTATGACATCGAGCCGGGTGATGGGATCAATCCATTCTGCAACGGCATTGGACACGATGGAAGCGCGCCCGCTCATAGATGCCAGCCGTAAGGACTCCTCAAAGGTAGATAACCGCAGCCCTTTGTTTCCGTTGGAGGACTCCATTGCATCGTGAATACACTGCTTCGTTTGCAAGGCATTGCGTCGCCACAACCGCAAACTAGCTTCCTGATAGGCTCCCGAGGTCCCCGTAGGATAAAACTCACAGCTGGATATACCAAAATGAAGACGGCGTTGAATGGTCTGCTCCAGACCATCGTTCACTTTTTCGAGAATGGTTTGAAGTGTCGAGCATTGACCCCAGTATAGGAGAACGACTTCATCCGGCTGATCAAGCTGGCGGAACACGACACCTTCAGCAGGCGGGGATAACATCTCCGCACAGATATTCAGCACGGAGAATACGAGCAAATCAGGCTGACTACGATATTTTGCCAAGCATTGAGCATCGAGATGGGAAAGGCTGGTGACTGCCACACTGCAACTGTCGATCTGCTTGGGCAGATTTAATTCATCCCGCAGCCGCTGGAATTGGGTGTTATTGCTTCCGCGTCCAACGACAAGCTCTGTGAGCAGTCTGTCATGATAATGCGGACGCATCTGATTGACCACCATGGATTGTCTTGTGGACTGCACACGAACAGCATCGTCTTCTTTCCAGGCGTCGACTGCTCTAAATAAGGATGAATTCAGTTCGTCTGCTTCGACTGGTTTGAGCAGGTAGTCCGTACCTCCATATCGAATCGCATGCCTGACCAGTTCAAAATCATCATACCCGCTGATGACCAGTACCTTGCTGTGCGGGGCATGAACAGATATCCATTCGAGCAGAGCCATACCATCCTTGCCAGGCATTCGCATATCGCTGAGTACAATTTGCGGTTGATGAGCCGTAATGGCAGCGACCGCTTCGTGACCATCTGCCGCTTCATATAAGGTATCAATTCCTGCGGCTTCCCATTGACCAAGCAGCTTAATCGCATCGCGGACGTGTTTTTCATCATCGACAATCAAGGCTTTCATGTTGTTCACTCTCCCGCGTATATTTTGACTATGATCTGCACGCCATTCGGCTCCAGATTGCTAATCGTAAGCGTTGCATTGTATCCCGGAGGTGAGTTCAGTTGGAGTCTGCGCATCACATTACGCAGTCCAATTGACTCGGTTTCGTCCGGTTCCTGTGAGGAATCGGAAGATATAGATGCCGGATGCAACCAACGCTGAATTTCGGACAACTTGTCTTCCGGAATGCGCGGTCCGTTATTTTCCAGCCGAATCTGAATCCAATCGTCAGGCGTTCGCTGACTGGATATGCGTATCCTGCCTTTGCCAGGCTGAACATCCGCTCCATGCTTGAAGTAATTCTCAATTAAAGGCTGCAAGGTCATCCTCGGCATTTCGGCCCGCAGGGTATCTTCGGCAAAATCCAGTTCAACCTCCAGGCGGTCACCGAACCGCTCTTTTTGCAGTTCCAGATAGAGTCGTGCATGCTCGGCTTCTTCGTTCAAAGTGACCCGGGTCTGGTCACGCATGCTGTAGCGCAGCATTTTGGATAGGGAAGATAGCAGCACATACACCCGTTGTCCTTGCTGTTGAAGCGCAAGTGTACCGATGGATTGCAACGTATTATACAGAAAATGGGGATGAATCTGGGCTTGCAGCGCTTTAAGTTGATTCGTTTTATTCGCAATTTCAAGGCGATATTCCCGCAAAATCAAGTTGTTCACCGTATCCATCATATCCCGGAAATGACGGGCCAGCACACCAATCTCGTCCCGACTCGTTAAACGGATATCCACATGCAGGCGTCCTGCCTGAATCTGGTTCATATAACGCATTAATTGCTTGAGCGGTCCGGTGATCCGGATCGAGATGAACAAGGTTGCCACAATGACCAATAACAGCGCAGCAATAGCGATCATGGCATTATTCCACGTTAGAGTGGTGGCACTCGCGTACAGCGTTTCATTCGGAATCTGTTTTACAATGGTCCAGTCTGCAAATTGGCTTCCTAATTGCTGATACACATACATTGAATGATCTTGTTCAAAATGCCCTGAAGCGGTCTGTACTGTCCCTTCACCGGAACGTGCTGAATTCAGCTCAGTCGCTGCTTCCTGCCGTAATGCATCCGTTCCGCTGACTTCCGACTTTCCTTCGAAAATGATCTGGTTCTTATTGTCGATGACATAGATCTGTTCCTTTGTCGGATCATACAGTCTGCTGCAGATTTCGGCAATGGTATCCATGTTCAAATCGATGGCGAGCACACCCAATCGTTCTGTCGAAGGTACATCCTTGATCACACGGTGAAGGGTAATCACTGTTCTTGGAGGATCATCCGCTGACGCTGCCTTGAAGCCGTAAGAATGACTAAGGTGAGCCGATTCGACCCAGATATCCGGGCTTTTATCGTTCGATTTTCCATGAAGCGAGTCGGAGTAGGCCTGTTTGCGTTCTTCCCGCTTCGGGAAAGGATTGGCAATTAATGTCGATTGATTGGCAGCAAAAGAGTGCAGATACAGCTGGAATACATCGGGCACAGCCGAACGTATCGTCTGCAGAGTGGTGTATACCTCGGCAACTGCGCGATAGTCGCCGGGGATTTTCGCCAGATTTCGCAGAAAATTCGGATCGTTGTACACAGCAAGCGAAGCTCTTGCCACGTTATCCACGTAATTGTTGAGATTGGTGGACGCCTGAAAGATTAGGCGTTTGTTCTCTGCGACGGCCTGCTCACGCAGGGCGGTCTTAGTCTGGATAAACGTCATGCTGATGGATGCCAGCAGCGGGATCGTCGTGGCAATGAGCATAAAAGCGATTAGCTTGGTGCGAATGCTGTAGTATTTTGACATCGTTACACCCCTTCTGGTTGCAGGTTAAGAGAGGACAATATTTTACACCCAACTGTTCACCAGGGTCGGTGTTTCCCTGTGCGAGAATGGGGTTTAATAGAACAAGAGACCAATTTCATCCATCTATAGAAGGGGAGAACGATATGAAGCATCGCAAATCTTCACAGCTGTTACAGCAGCTTGTGTTCGTGGGTCCCTCCATCGTCTTTTTTATTCTCATTATCGTGGTCCCTTTCCTGCTTGGCATGGTATATTCCTTTACCGACTGGAACGGGGTGTCGGCGAACATTCATTGGGTAGGATTCGATAATTTCAAGCAAATTTTTGCGAATGATCCCAAGTTTCTATCTGCGTTTTGGTTTACGGTGCGCTTCACCGTGGTTGGTGTAATTTTGACCAATGTTATCGGTTTTTTCCTGGCGTATTTCCTGACCAAGCCGCTCAAGACGAGAAACTTTCTGCGCACGATCTTTTTTATGCCTAACGTGATCGGTGGATTGTTGCTCGGCTTTATCTGGCAGTTCATATTTGTGAAAGGGTTTTCAGCAGTAGGCGACGTAACAGGTTGGTCCTTCTTCAACCTCCCTTGGTTAGGAGACGAGCCAACGGCCTTCTGGGGTATCGTCATTGTATTTGTTTGGCAGACCGCAGGGTATCTGATGGTCATCTACATCTCGTCCTTGACCAACGTATCACCTGATCTGCTGGAAGCTGCCGAAATTGATGGTGCCAGCCGCTGGCAGGTACTGCGCAGCATTATTTTCCCGCTCATTATGCCGGGAGTCACAATCTGTCTGTTCCTTGCCATCTCCTGGTCATTCAAAATGTTCGATCTCAATCTGTCGCTGACCAAAGGCGGACCGTTTGGATCAACAGAATCGGTAGCTCTGAATATTTACAATGAGGCTTTTGTGAATAATCGGTACGGCATCGGTACAGCCAAAGCACTTGTGTTCTTCGTAATCGTTGCCATTATCACCATGATTCAGGTGCGTGTGACGAAGAGCAAGGAGGTGGAGGCATAAATGGAAACGTCAAAAAATTACCGCTTCAGTACCATTGTAACCGAGATTGTTATGGTGCTCATTGGATTATTGTTCCTGGTTCCGTTTTACTTCCTGTTTGTCAATTCGGTCAAAACATTTGGTGACCTGCTTACCAATTCGGCAGCATGGCCAGAGGTATTCCAATGGGGCAACTATGCGAACGCCTGGGAGAAAATCAAGTTCCCATCAGCGCTGATGAACTCGCTCATCGTCACTGTAGTCAGCAATCTGCTGCTGGTGTTGATCAGCTCCATGGCGGCCTACCGAATGGTACGCAGCGATACACGCTTCAACCGGATTTTGTTCGGCATGTTCATTGCCGCTATGGTGATTCCGTTTCAGTCTATCATGATTCCACTCGTTACCGTAACCAGTAATCTTGGACTGATCGACAGCCTCTTCGGACTCATCATCTGTTATCTCGGTTTTGGCGCACCGATGTCCATCTTCCTGTTCCACGGATTCGTCAAATCGGTTCCACTCGAAATTGAAGAGGCAGCTCGGGTGGATGGAAGCTCCGCCTACGGCGTGTTCTTCCGGATTGTATTCCCGCTTATGAAGCCGATGTATGTAACCGTCATCATCCTGAATACACTCTGGATCTGGAATGACTATCTGCTGCCATCCCTGATTCTGCAAAGCTCCAATTTGCGTACAATTCCGATTGCGACCTTTGCGCTCTTCGGACAATATACGAAGCAATGGGATCTTGCCCTGCCTGCACTGGTGCTTGGTATCATGCCAATTATCATCTTCTTCCTGCTGATGCAGAAATACATCATTCAGGGGATTACTGCTGGATCCGTTAAAGGGTAAGTGCGAGGGCGGACCGCTCCGTGATCATGTGCGCTTACGGTCGCTGTTGCTCCTCGGTGGCCTGAATGAATTCAGGTAAAGAAGCCACCGAGTATCAAAGGCGAACGCTCCGCTCCTCCAGCGCATCATGATCCCTCCGCTCCGACCTCGCACGGAGGTGTGCAAGGGAGTCATGCCCGCTAAGCATGGGCCTGACTCCTGAGGGGAAATGATAAAAAGATGGTCAAAGTTTTAACGAACTCACCGCATCTTATGAGGTGAATAATTGAGGCATGCAAAGGGGAAGCACCGATTCGGTAACGGTTGTAAATCAATCGCCCCCTGCATCCTGGTGGCTAAAAAATGCAACGAAGCTGTTATACTGAAACTACTATAGGGAGAGTGTATGTATGAAAAGAATGACCAAGTTGACGTTGCTTATGCTGATTGCTTTTTCTGTAATGCTTGCGGGTTGTGGCAACGGAGATAAGAGTGGAAGTCCTGTCAAAACAGACGGCCAAGGTGGCGGAGAGGCTGCTGCAGGAGACAAAACCATTAAAATCTTTCAATTCAAAGTCGAAATTGCGGAAGCGCTTAACCGTCTCAAAGCGGAGTATGAATCCTCTCATCCAGGCATCAAGTTGGACATTCAGACCGTGGGTGGCGGCAGTGACTACGGCGCTGCATTGAAAGCCAAGTTCGCTGCTGGCGAACAACCGGACATCTTCAACGTTGGTGGTTATCGTGAACTGGACACATGGCTCGAATACCTGGAAGATCTGTCAGGTGAAGCATGGGTAAAAGATGTGCTTGATGTTGCCAAAGAGCCAATGACCAAAGACGGCAAACTGTATGGACAGCCGCTGGCATTGGAAGGCTATGGCTTCATTTATAACAAAGATCTCTTCCAAAAAGCAGGCATCACTGAAATTCCAACGACACTGGAACAATTGGATCAGGCTGCACAGAAACTTCAAGCCGCAGGCATTACCCCGTTCTCCAATGGATATCAGGAATGGTGGGTACTCGGCAATCATAACGTAAACGTGGCATTTGCGAATCAGGCAGATCCGGTGAAATTTATTCAAGGTCTTAACGAAGGTACGGAGAAAATCCCTGGCAATCAGGTGTTCACGGACTGGATGAACTTGCTCGACTTGACGCTGAAATACAGCAACAAAAACCCGCTGACAACCGACTACAACACACAGGTAACCCTGTTTGCCACTGGAGAAGCAGCGATGATGCAGCAAGGGAACTGGACACAGGTACAAATTGATGGCATCGATCCTAATCTGAATCTCGGCATTCTGCCGATGCCAATTACGAATGAACCGAACGACAAATTGTTTGTTGGCGTACCTAACTACTGGGTTGTGAACAAGAATTCGCAAGTGAAACCGGAAGCGAAAGAGTTTCTGGAATGGCTCGTGACATCTGACATCGGGAAACAGTATATGACCAAAGAATTCAAGTTTATCCCGGCGTTCAGTTCCATTCAGGCATCTGAAGAGGATCTGGGTGATCTCGCAACCGATATCATGAAGTACAGCCAGGAAAACAAAACATTAAGCTGGAACTTTAACCGTTTCCCTGAAGGCGTTCCACAAGAATTCGGTAGTACGATTCAGGCTTATGTAGCAGGTAAATCGGACAAAAAAGCCCTGCTTGATGCATTGCAGCAAAACTGGGATAGTCTGAAAAAATAATCACTCGGATTAGCTATCCGTATAAGTAAAATAGTGCTGTCTCATCCTTGAATGGTTATCCACATACTAATATCCACAGGCTATTGGAGCCATTCGCAAATGATATGAATAAGTAGTCAACTTAAATAGGTCAACCAGAATTATATTCTGGTTGACCTATTTTTTAGTTTTTGGACTCCGCTAGCGCAGATCGGAAGAATAGCATGAGATAATGCTCCTGAAATGTGGATAACCTCATCATATATAGAGGCTCAATAACCTATTTAACACAGAGTTAATACTATATGTGGATATCCTGTGTGTACAATGTTCTAAATGTGGACAAGTTCGAGAAAATTGGGGCAAAGATGATCTTTTGTTAACTACATAACTTGCGTTTGTTTAATTAGTACTATATAGTTCTATTTATGACAAATCAAAAATCGATCTCAGGTTCTGTGAAATCCAAAAGTTCAAATCCGGTTAATCGGACCAAGGCAGTCGAAGTGGCTGCTCAGTTATTTTTGCGTCAGGGATACAGCTATGTCAGCATGGATGAGGTCGTGCGGGCAAGCGGGGTATCCAAATCGAATATCTATTACCATTTCAAAAACAAGGAGGAATTGCTCCAGGCCGTGGTGCAGTACTGGATTGCCCAGTATGAATCGGAGCTCTACCTGCTGCTCAGTCAGCGTGAACGAGAGGTTACAGAACGGATCTATTCGTTCATGGCGTTACTGTCCGCAGGCATGGAAGGGCGCGATTATAAAGGAAGTTGTCCGTTTATTACATTGTATATGCAGACACCAGCCAGCGCACCCGAAGTGAAAGAAAGCATAGCCCGTTTCTTCCGTGAGCTGCAGCCGATGATGGAAAAGCTGTTGCAGCAAGGGGTGGATCGTGGCGAATTTCGTAAAGGGATTGAGCCGGGACCCGCGGCTGCATTATTTATCGCTGCATTCGAGGGTTCACTTGTACTCGCGGAGACTGCGCGTGATATAGGGATTATTGAACAATCAGCACGTACATTTTGTCAGATGCTTCGGTAAACGAAGCTCTTTTTTTGAATACAACTAGTACTATATAGTACTAAAATAAATAGGGGTAAAAGGGAGAGAGATTAGAAATGAGTATACATAATTCATCATTATCAAATGCAGAACGTAAGACTGACCTCAATCCAGCTATGAACAACATGGCGACTGAATCAACGACTATTTTGATGACGGGCAGTACCGGATTTATAGGCAAGGAGGCAGTGAAACAACTTGGAGACAGTGAAGCGCAGTTATTACTGCTTGTACGCTCTGAATCCAAAGCGAGGATGGTTCTGAATGCATATGGAGTAACGGATTTCAGCCGAATAACGTATATTCAGGGGGATTTGTCAGCTCCAGGCCTCGGTCTGACCGAAGCTGATCGTGAGCGTGCTCATCAGGCCAATATCATAATTCATGCAGGTGGGACGATGGATGTCACATTGCCACCGAAGGTGGCAGAACAGATTTTTATGAATGGAGCAAGAGGCATGGCCGAACTGGCCGAAGAAATCCAGCGTACACACGGATTGAGGCACTTTATCCACGTGGTTGGTTTTATGAGTCCCTATGGAAGGAAGGATTCTCCGCCCATATCTTCAACGAATGAAGATGTTGGGGATAAGTCGAGCGGGCAGAAGTCATTGATTAGCAAAGCCTTCCATTCGGAAAGTGCTTATGAACATATGAAATTCGAAGCCGATCGTTATATTCGACAGCATGCAGAACAATATTCGTATGTCTTATCTGTTGTAAACCCGAGTACAATCGTGGGTCCATATCCCACTGGAGCAACCGAACAAACGGGCGGAATTGGCATGATGATACAGGCGATGAGAAGGCGTAGAATGCCGGTGATTCCCGGTGGTCTACAGCACTGGTTGCCCCTCGTATCCAATGACGTGGTTGCACAGACCCTTGTTTTCCTGACTCAGGACAGCAATCCATCCTGCGGCACATATCCCCTGTTGTCCAGAAAAGCGGACAGTCCGGATATGAAGGAAATGATTCGGTTACTAGCGGCGGAGTTGGATGTATCTGCACCTCGATGGTCAGTACCCCTGCCCATGATCCATGCAGCGATGAAGGCTGGTGGCACAAAGATTAGCGGAATACCGCCCGAATCAATCGCGTTTATTACCAAACAGGAGTTTGAAGTGCAGCAAACGGAAGGGTTGTTTCAGCGAATGGGACTAAAATTGCCTGAAGTTAGTGAGTTATTACCTTACGTAACAGCTGATTTGGATTATCGTTTCAGCTATCCTGCACAGGAGGATTTACCTCAGGGTTGGACTCGAACACGTAAGGGAAGTCTTGCGGTGCTGGTCCATGAGGGCAAGGGGGAGCCTTGGGTGATTGTTCATGGTTTGATGAGCAGTGCTGACGATATGATCCCGCTGGGAGATGCGGTATGGAGTATGACGGGAAACCCGATATGGCTTGTCGATCTTGCCGGATTTGGGCGTTCTCCGGTTCATCGGAACAAGGTAAGAGGGACGGCCTTCAAAGGGCAGGTCGAAGGGGTGCGAAGTGTGCTGGATGAGATACAAGGTCCGGTCAAACTGGTAGGACATTCTGTTGGGGCAGCCATAGCCGCGGCGGTGATGCAGGAGAGTGGACGTGAAAATATCCAGCTTGCCATGCTGCAGCCCGTATGGGGAGCCTCGAAAGATGGTATGCAGCGCCTAATATCAAGACTCCCGAGAAGAATGCTGCAAGGACTGTTATCTCGGATGTCTCCACAGCAATTGGCTGGGCAGTTAAAAAGAGCAGAGGCTGCGGGGATCAATCCAACCGTGCTGGAAGGTTATGCGAGGAGATCTTCTTCTGGTATGAAGTCTCCTCGCATCGCAGGAGCGAATGCTGATTTGCTCCACTGGATACAGTCCCATCCAAATGATAAAGTGTCACAGACAAGTGCAGATGCGCAGCGCACACTCATGGTTTGGGGGACGAACGATAAGGGATACACGCGCCCCGAAAATATCCATTCATCCGTTCAACGTGTGGAACTTCCCTATGGGCATCACTTTCCCCTGTTTCATGTGGAAGAAACAGCTTCACTGCTTGTGAAATGGCAAATGAAGAGACGGTAAGCGAAGAAATGAAGTGTGCATTCCCTAAATTACAAAATATTCAGGTAGCTCGATAATAAAATGTTAAATTATATTACACATACAGTTAGATAAACGGAATGAAAACGTTATTTTCACTCCCATTTATACTTGTCGCACAATAAAACGATGCTCATTTTGGCAAGGCAGTACATTGTGACCCTCTTCTGAACTGCGATAGACTTGATTTCAAGATCAACAGCTAAGAGGAGGATGTGTACGATGCCACTTCAAAAAACGTTATTGGCACTGGACGCGCTGGACAGCGCTTATGTAAATGGTGAAAGTGTAAAGCAACTATTTGTTCAATATCCACAGGTTTCAGTTGAAGTGCTGACCGTACAAGGGGAAAAGGGAAGTACGGATTTTGTTAAAATCATCATCCCTGGTACAAACGGCAAGTTGTCAGGAGGGCAGGCCCCGACCATGGGGATTGTCGGACGACTGGGTGGAATCGGCGCCCGTCCAACACGCATTGGACTCGTTTCGGATGCAGATGGCGCCGTCGCTGCTGTAGCAGCAGGACTGAAACTCGCCGATATGCAGACCAAGGGTGATTCGCTCAAAGGTGATGTCATTGTGACTACGCATATCTGTCCGGATGCCCCGACTCTTCCGCATGAACCGGTGGATTTTATGGACTCTCCGGTCGACATTTTGCAGATGAACGAACATGAGGTTCTGCCAGAGATGGAAGCTATTTTGTCCATTGATACAACCAAAGGAAACCGGGTGATTAACCATAAAGGCATCGCCATTTCGCCCACGGTGAAAGAGGGATATATTTTACGGGTGAGCGATGATTTGCTCCGAATTATGGAGATGACCACAGGGCAGCTGCCTGTGACCTTCCCGATTACGACGCAGGATATTACGCCATATGGCAATGACTTATACCATATCAATTCCATTTTACAGCCAGCTGTGGCTACACATGCACCTGTTGTAGGCGTGGCCGTAACCGCTCAATCCGCAGTTCCGGGATGCGGCACAGGAGCGAGCCATGAGGTTGACATTGCAAGCGCAGTTCGTTTGGTCGTGGAGACAGCCAAGGAATTCACGAATGGCACCTGTTCTTTCTACAATGTGGAGGAATATAACCTGATTACTCGTCTGTATGGATCAATGAAAGTACTTCAGACACCAGGAATCCAGGCAGCTCCGTCTGCATAGTTTAGTCGAGAAGGTCACGGTTGAAGCGGCAGTTAAAAATAATGCTGTGGACATACGTGGCTTCTACAGCCGATCTGATATGTAGGAGGCTATAACATGACCAAGCAGCTAGGCATGATTACGATTGGACAAGCTCCACGAACCGATGTTGCGCCTGTCTTAGAAAAGTACCTGGAGGGGCGGGCGGAACTCCTTCAGGTCGGGGTGCTGGACGGACTGTCGGCAACTCAGATCGCTGCGCTGGCCCCGGAATCGGGTGAATATGTGTTGACTTCCCGTCTGCAGGATGGCAGTGCAGCTATCGTATCCCGTGAAAAAATCAGACCGATGCTGAATCAAAAGATTCGTGAATTCGAAGCCATGGGTGTCTCCAATATTCTGCTGCTGTGCACAGGTTCCTTTCCGGGTCTGCGTTCAGCTAAAGTGCACCTTATTGAGCCTGATCGTATTATTCCTCCAGCCGTACAGGCCATGGCCGATGGCCGCCGTCTGGGGCTTATTGGACCTTTGGCAGAGCAAGCGGGACAGCTTGATTTGAAGTTTTCCTCCCTGGTCCAGCCTGCGTTTGCCGCTGCTTCTCCCTATACAGCCGGCGAGGCTGAGTTTCGACAGGCGACGGAATCATTAAAGGGGCGTGTTGAACTCATTTTACTGGATTGCATGGGGTATGATGAGCGCCACCGGCAATGGGTTGCCAATGCCAGCGCAGGAATCCCGGTCATTTTGTCGAATGCTCTAATGGGTAAACTAGTAGCGGAAATGGTCTGACACAGGAGGAGACGAACCAATGAACCAGCAACGAATTGACGTCAGTAAAAATGTTTTGGTGGAATGCCTTGGACTTCGCAGTGGTGAGACACTGGCTGTCGTAGCGGATGATGCCAAGAGAGAGCTGGCCGAATCCATATATGAGGCAGGCAAGGCACTGGGAGCAGATGCGGTACTAATGGTGATGAAGGAACGGAGCAAATCCGGTGAAGAGCCGCCTGCGCCGATTGCCGAAGCGATGAAGCGTGCAGATGTCGCGGTATGCGTAACCCGTTATTCACTAACCCATACGCAGGCGCGTAAACAGGCGGCAGCTGCTGGAACCCGGGTAGCCACGATGCCGGGCATGACGGACGATATGTTCATGAACGGTGCCATTACCGCAGAATATCCCAAAGTGAAGGCTTTGACAGATAAGGTCACTGCCATGCTGAGTGCAGGGAGAAATGTCCGTATCGAGAAAGATGGACACCAGCTGTCATTCTCTATTCAGGGACGTAACGGCGTGCCAAGTACAGGTATGTACCTCAATCCAGGTGAGTCCGGCAATTTGCCTTCCGGTGAAGCTTACATCGCCCCCGTTGAAGGTATTGGAGAAGGTGAAATCCTGGTGGATGGCTCAATTGCAGGAATAGGTGCGATCGGTGAACCTGTTCTATTGACGGTTAGAGAGGGCCGCCTTGTTACGGCAACTGGCGCTGAAGGAGACAAGCTGTTATCCATGCTGGGCGAAGGTGATGGTCGAATTCTTGGCGAGTTCGGCATTGGCACCAATGACAAGGCTCGAATTACAGGTGTTGTCCTGGAGGACGAGAAAGTCTACGGTACGATTCATGTTGCTTTTGGAAGTAACAATACCTTTGGTGGCACAGTCGCAGCAGGTGTTCACATTGATGCCGTTGTGCAGAAGCCGGATGTGTACATTGATGATGTGTTGATTATGCGTCAGGGAGAGCTGCTCGATCAATAATAGAGCAGAATATTCAAGGGATAACCTTGTGGATCAAAAAAAGGGTATGAGAGCGTATGCACAATATATCCACAGTGGGGACCAATGCGTAAATTACGCGGTAGATTTAGCGACAAATACACAACATATTCACAATATATAAAGAGATATCCACATAATTGGGGGTAACTATCAACAGTTTGTGGGTAACATATACACAAGATATCCACAGCCTGGGGAGGAATGCCGATGTTGGGTCTTATCAGAGTGATTACACTTCATCATGAAGAAGATATCCACAGACACGGGGCATTGATTGAAGGACGTTATGGCATTCAGGTTCGGAGTCGCTGCATTCCCGATCAACCGCTGGGGGTATATGATCAGGCCACAGAGCTTGAATCGATTCCCAAAATTGTGGATCTGGCACGAAAACTGGCACAGGAAGGCTGTACCTCTATCGGTATCAGTTGTGCAGCCGATCCGGCTCTTGCAGACATGCGTGCCGCTGTTCACATCCCCGTCTATGGTGCTGGCTCATGTGCTGCACATCTTGCGCTCACATCAGCGGCGCGTGTTGGTGTATTGACCATCCTGGAGGAAGTGCCCTTGCTGATCCGAGGAATACTAGGTGATTCTTATATCGGGATGGAGCGTCCTGAAGGTGTGGTAACCACGCTGGATCTCAACACGTCTCAGGGGCGAATCGCGGCTATGGAAGCGGCCAGAAGACTCAAGGCGAAGGGCGCCGAGTCCATCGTTCTTGCGTGTACTGGTTTTGCAACGATGGGTTTCGCCGTGGAAGTGGAAAAAGAACTGCATATCCGGGCGCTTGACCCGATCTATTCATTGGGAGCAGCCGTGTCTGCGTTGAATATCTGATCTATGGAATGCCGAGTGTGGGTATTGGATGATTTTATATTTGGGTTAATTTGATTTTGACGCCGATGCAGTGTGGATAACTGCATCGGCGTTATTTGTGTTGGATAAGGTTATCGGGGCTCTTGGAATAGCATGGCGCAGGTGTGCTAGGATCATGGGCATAATTTTTTCTGTTTTTTGATGTGAAGCGATAAAGTAATGAATTTATTTTCCATGCCATCAACTTCTACTAACAACGTATTATTATTACTTTAATTTATAGAATCAATATATATCATACGTATATCACAGAAATTCCCGTTTTTTTTGATTAGATAGTCTGGTAAACTATCCAAAAAAATTAGATACAGTATGCAAAAATGATTTGCAAATCTGGCTCAGGGTGGTCGATAGGCTTGAAAACGACAGGTATAACACTAAAAGAACTGTTGAATATTCCTATACTCAGCAAGGCCAAAGTCATTAGTGGGCACCAAGGATTGGATCGGGTTGTACGGTTCGTGGATATTATGGAGGTGCCGGATCTGCAAGGATGGTTGCGAGAAGGCATGCTTATGCTGACGACAGCCTATTCGATTCGTGATAATCCCGGCTTGCTCGGAGAACTAATCTATACGCTTAATGAAGCAGGGGCGGCTGCTTTGGCCATCAAGCCTGCGCGTTTTCTCAAAGAAATTCCGAAAGAAGCCGTTGCAGCCAGTAATGACTGTGGTCTGCCCATCATTGAAATTCCTCCGGAGATACCCTACATGGATATTACGCAACCTGTTATGGAATTGGTACTGGATCGACAGGCTGCACTTCTCCGCAGGTCAGAGGAAGTATATCGGACACTGATGACAATGGTACTTGAAAACAGCGGAATTCAGGCGGTGGGGGACAATGTCGCCGAGCTGCTTCAGGCACCTGTGGGTGTTATCGACAATGCTGGTCAGATGATTGTGTCTTCACCGCCGGATTATGACTGGAAAGAAGCGGTGGACCCACTCGTATGGGAGATAAATCTGGATCGGCGGAAGGTTGCCCGACTGCTGGTGGACAAGGACTCCCTGGATGAAATGGAACAAGTCGGCATTGAGCAAGCCAGATTAGTATTATCCCTGGAATTGATGAGAAACAAGGTGGCGGAAGATACCGAATTACGTCTTCGAGGCAATTTCATTGACGAACTGCTGACACCGCCTCTGCTGTTGCCACATGAAGCCGAATCAAGAGGCCGCAAGCTTGGCATGAATCCGGAGCATTTATGGGAAGTAGCTGTGATGGAAGGGGAGACTGCTCCGGATGAAGACCTATTGACCGAATTGCTTGGTCAGGAGGCCAGAAAACGGAGGGTAGCGCCTCATATTGAGTTTCGGACCAACAGGGCAGTGCTCTTCTTGCCAACACCGGAGTCCCGGGATACGACATGGAAGGATGACGTTCAATCCTGGTCTGATACGATTGGGCTATGGCTCGAAGATCCGGCTAACAAGCTTGGACAATTCAGGACAGGCGTAGGCACCCAGGTTCCACTTTGGAATATGCATCAAAGCTATGGCGAGGCCAGAAATGCACTGCTGGTATCCTCCCGCTTGTCGGGTGGGCGTACAACCCGGTTTGAGGATGTGGAGGTATATCATTTGTTGAGCGAAACGGCGAATGAACCAGGTTTTGCGGCATTGTTTGAGCGGAAACTGGGGAAATTGCGTGCTTATGATGATGAACACAGTGGGGATTTGCTGCGTACGTTTTTTTATTATCTGGAGAGCCGGGGCAGCTTGATCGAGACAGCAAATCGCCTCTATATTCACCGGAATTCCGTGAAATACCGACTGGAGCGAATACGGGATATTACGGGCTTCGACCTGAATCATCCGCGTGAACAATTTGTCTGTCATCTGTGTCTTGTGTACTACTACATGAAGCAGGATAAACAAGAGGTGTAGGTCCTGCCAATCGGATACTCTCTTCTACAGCAAAATCAACAAAGGATGATATGGTAGATATAGGTCGAAAAATAGCGAACTATGTCTTAGGGTGTGATTTAACATGACATAAATAGGAGACATTAGTGCACAATCGACAAACGGTTGTGCTTTTTTTTAGCTAAAAGGGACGTAGTTCGACGCTCGGATTCTAGGTAAAATAAGCACAATTACAAAGAAGAGACGGATAATCAGACAAGTTTTCAAGACTGGGCCGTCCACAGAGAACCGTAAAACAGCAAGTGAGACATCAGAGTTAAAGGGGTTGATCGATTGTTTGCTTACACGCTCCGAAGGCTGCTGCAGATGATTCCGGCGCTGATCGGCATTGTGGTGATTACCTTCATCCTGTCCCGTGTTCTTCCGGGAGATCCCGCCATTGTCATGGCTGGCGAACAGGCCACGGATGATGTCATTGCCAAAATCCGAATGGACATGGGATTGGACAAGCCATTATTTGTACAGTTTTTTAGTTACGTGGGACAGTTGCTTCAAGGGAATCTGGGATTCGCCTACCATACCGGTCATACGGTACTGAGTGATTTCGCTACCCGCTTTCCGGCAACCATTGAGCTGACATTAGCCAGTGTGATTATAGCCATCTGTGTTGCGATTCCGGTAGGCATTATCGCTGCAACCCGAAAAGAGTCCTTTATCGACCACATCTCCAGGGTGTTCTCACTGATTGGAGCATGTGTACCGATTTTCTGGCTGGGACTGCTGTTTATTTACATCTTCTATTCCATCCTCGGCTGGGCTCCAGCTCCAATGGGACGCATCAGCGGAGACCTCAACCCACCGACGCATATCACCGGATTGTACGTGGTAGACAGTCTTATGACCGGAGATATGGTTGCACTCAAAAGCAGTCTTGCTCATTTGCTGCTTCCGGCCATATGCCTGAGCACAGGGACAATGGCGATTGTGGCGCGTATGACCAGGTCCAGCATGCTGGAAGTCATCGGACAGGATTATGTACGTACCGCACGAGCCAAGGGCTTGAGCGAAACCGCGGTCGTTGGCAAACACTCCCTGATCAATGCCTTGATTCCCACGTTGACCGTTCTTGGCCTGCAGTTTGGCGGATTACTCGGTGGTGCGGTTATCACGGAAACTATCTTTTCCTGGCCCGGTGTCGGCGGTTATGTTACAGATTCGATTCTGGCTGCCGACTATGCACCAATTCAGGCATTCACACTGGTAAGTGCCATTCTGTTCAGCTTTATAAATCTGGCGGTGGATCTGGTCTATGGATTGATTGATCCACGAATCCGTTATGAATAGGGTCGCCGCAAAAGGAGGAGTACCGCTGTGAGTACTGCCGCACCGACTTCCATGGGAACCAAACCTGCACCAGCGGTTGTTCCCAAACCCAAAACCTTTCTGAGATTGTTGCTCCGCAATCGGCTCGCTGCTATTGGTCTAGCCTTTATAGTCATGTGGACTGTCATCGCAGCTATTGCCCCCTGGATTGCCCCTTATGATCCGTACGTGACGAATACGGCTGTGAAGCTGGAATCCCCATCAGGTGGTCACTGGTTTGGTACGGATAACTATGGTCGTGACATTCTGAGTCGTGTTCTGTATGGCGCCAGAATCAGCATCTGGACAGGCTTGATTGCCGTCAGCATCTCGTTTGTCATCGGGGTTCCGCTAGGCGGAATTGCTGCTTACTACGGCGGACGTACTGGCAATATCATCATGCGGGTGATGGATGTGTTGCTTGCATTTCCCTCGCTGGTACTCTCCATGGCAATTGCGGCTTCCATCGGCAACGGACTGACGAGTGCCATGATTGCTGTAGGGATTGTAGGTATTCCCGAATTTGCCAGATTGATGTATGGGCAGACCGTATCCCTGCGCGAAAAGGAGTACGTTGAGGCCAGCAGAGCCATTGGTGTCAGAGACAGAGTGATTCTGTTTCGCCATATTTTGCCGAATGCTTTGGCACCGCTGTTGGTACAAGCCACGCTTGGTATGGGCTTTGCCATCTTGACGGCATCCAGTTTGAGCTTTCTCGGTCTTGGCGTCAAACCGCCTACAGCCGAATGGGGGGCCATGATCTCTGAAGGTCGGGAGTATATCATTTCCGGACAATGGTGGCTGGTAACATTCCCTGGACTGGCTATAGCCACATCCATTCTTGGCTTTAACCTGCTCGGAGATGGTTTCCGTGATGTACTGGACCCAAGGTTGCGTTCGGGAAAATAGGGGTTAGTGTCATCGGTCCCTATAGAACCGATTCATAGATAGCTGGATGGTGGAACCAACTTGCGGGGAATACCTGAAATAAAGGCAGGCAAGGTTCCATCACCGGCAGTAGGCAGATTGAATGCTGCTGTGGTTGGTATCAGGAAATGGGTAATTTGCTTTCCAAGGTACTGGTCCACGCATTTACTTTGTCTAATAAAAGCTGCAACGTTTTACAGTATCACATCATAAGACTGGTACAAAAAGGGGAGGAAACTAAACATGAAAAAGCTCAAATGGTTTTCTGCAATGATTGCTCTTACCGTTGTTCTTGGTGGCTGTGCCAGTAATGCCAACCAGCAACCTGCGGCATCCGGCTCAGGAGAGGAAACAAAACCCGCGCCAACACTGACGGTTGCTTACTCTGAAGGTGGAACCACGATGGACCCGGCGGAGGCGAATGACCTGACCTCGGACACATTGGTACTGGCAACCTATGACCAGTTGGTAACCTATGGTGTCAAAACGGTGGATGGTGCTGATGTAGCCAACACGGAGGATATTCAGCCTATGCTCGCCGAGAGCTGGGAAGTGTCTGATGACAATACAATGTATACATTCAAAATCAAAAGCGGTCTGAAATTCCAAAGTGGAAATCCGGTCAATGCGGATGCGGTTGTGTACTCTTTTGACCGTGTATCCAAGTCCAGCTCCGGCAGCTTTCTATACGGAATGGCCGACATCAAGAGCGTGACCGCCAAGGACGACTCCACCGTCGAGATCGTACTGAATAAAGCAAACCACATGTTCACCCAGATCATTGCCATGTATACCTTCTCCATTGTGGACCAGAAGTTGGTCGAGGAAAAAGGTGATGATTATTTGAAAACAAATGCTGCCGGATCAGGCCCGTTCACGCTTGAAAAATGGGACCCGGCCAGTGAAGCGGTCTTCCAGGCCAACAACGACTACTGGCAGGGAGCACCGAAACTTAGCAAAGTCACGCTGAAATTCACGAAGGAAGCCTCCAACCGTGTTCTGCTGCTGAACAAGAGTGACGTGGACATGGCAATCGAGATTCCTCCAAAAGATGTTGCAGCTTTGCAGGAGAACAGTAATTTGGCCATCAAGTCGAATGCGAGTAACCGCATTTTGTTCTTCGCGATGAACAACAATGTCAAACCGTTTGATAATGAAAAAGTGCGTCAAGCCATCAACTATGCGATCCCTTATGACCAATTGATCAACGATGTCATGTATGGTCAGGCCAAAGAGATGAAGAGTGCTGTAGCGAGCAACACACCGGGCTTTACGGATGCAGGCTATGTGTACGAGTACAATCTGGACAAAGCCAAGGAATTGTTGAAAGAAGCAGGTTATGCAGAAGGGTTCAGCTTTGACTTTACACTCGGTTCCGGATTTGACGATTGGGAGTATGATGCGGTTCTGATTCAAGCAGAACTGGCCAAGATCGGTGTCAAAATGAACATTAACAAAGTTGCTCGTGCGCAGTTCCTGGAACAACAAAAAGACGGGAATTTAGTCTCTTACATTTCCAAATGGACTTCTTTTGTTAACGATCCTGGATACCATTTGGGCTTCCTGCTCTACGGTGAAGGCTCTTCCAACTACATTCATTACAATAATGCGGAAGTTAACAAACTGTGGGAAGAAGCAGGCGCCGAACCGGATCAGGCGAAACGCAACGAGCTATACATGAAGGCACAGGAGATTATTACGACAGAAGCGCCATGGGCGTATCTATATGAATACAACCGGGTTGTCGGCATGAATAACAAGGTCAGCGGATACGTGTATTACCCGGATGAGGTTCTGCGTTTCTACCCACTTAGCAAAGAGCAGTAAACGAACGGACGATTTGGGGGACAGGCAGTCATGCCTGTCTTCTGACGATTCGTACTGATCATAATGCAGCCATTATTGAAAGGAGCCTGAACGGGATGGATTGGAAAAGGAAGGTACTTGATGCAATCGAGGAAGGTCAGGATGAATTACTGGAGCTCTGTTCACAACTGATTCGTTTTCCGACGGAGAACCCTCCAGGGGATTCGCGTGAGATTAGTGCTTTTATTATCGAATATTTGCATCAGGCCGGAATTGACACCAAAGTACATGCGGCAAACGAAACGATGTTTAACCTGATCTCGACGTTGAACGGAGAAGGGGCAGACAAGTCAGACAAACATCTGATTTTCTGTGGTCATACGGATGTTGTGCCAGCCGGGGATCTTTCTCGTTGGGATTTTGATCCGTTCTGCGGTGAAATCAAGGACGGATATATGCTTGGACGCGGGGCATCCGACATGAAAGGTGGGCTTGCCGGCTTAATCTTTGCGACGGTTATTCTGGCAAAGTTGAATGTGCCTTTGCGCGGAGATCTGTCGCTAATGATTGTTCCGGATGAAGAAACAGGCGGTGACCTGGGGGTACCATGGGTTCTGGAGCGTGGACTTGCAACCGGAACTGCCGCGGTAATTGCAGAGCCATCCAGCCCGCAGCATCCAACCATTGGACAAAAGGGGAGCTGCTGGTTTGAGTTTACGGTGGAAGGTACACCGGGTCATGGCAGTCTTCAACCCATTGTAGGCGATAATGCGATTGTGAAGGCAGCCAAAGGCATTGAAGCATTGCAGCGTCTATGGGACATCAAGCCAGACATCCCTGAAGAGGTGAAGGATATTATCCGCATCTCGCAGGAATATGCGCGTGATCGGGAGAAGGCAGGTCTGGCCTATCAGGTGTTCGACCATGTAACGGTGAATATCGGTTCAATTCAGGGTGGAACCAAGGTGAATGTGGTAGCGGATCGCTGCACAGTTCAGGTGGACTCCCGCGTTCCATTTGGTGTGGATTACCGCGATGTATTGGACCGTGCTCGCTCGCTTCTGCTTGAAGCAGGAATAGAATCGGAGCTGAAGCCGTTTGGCTTCCAGGGCAACGCCAACTGGACTCCAGCACATGAGCCAATAGTGAGCCAATTGGTGGAGAGCATCAGTGAAGTGAGCGGCGAAGAGGCGTACGGTGTGCTGCAATGGGCATCCAGCGATGCACGCCACTTCCGTAATCATCAGATTCCGGTATTGCAATATGGTCCGGCAGAGCTGTCCACGATTCATAATTTTAATGAAAAAGCACCCGTATGGCAGATTATCCAGTGCGCCAAAGTGTACGCGCTGAGCGCGCTTAAATATTTAGGCGTGGAAGGTATGGAAGATGAGACGTCATTGAAGAATTTGAATGGTGCGGCTTCCGAAGAAGCCACGACGTCCAAGCGCTAATTCTTTTTAAAAGGAGCAAAGTTAAAGGTTCAGAACGTAATGGCATGGGAGGGGAACAACATGACTGAACTGCTCGAAGTTTCGGATTTGCGGACAGAGTTCATTACGGATGCAGGTGTGATACGCGCCGTGGACGGGATCAGTCTTTCCATACGGCAGGGTGAAACGCTGGGTATTGTCGGAGAATCGGGATGCGGGAAAAGTATTACATCGTTATCGATCATGCAGCTGCTCCCCAAAAAGATCGGCCGCGTGGCGTCAGGGGAAGTCCGTTTCCAGGGGAAAGACATGCTTAAGCTGTCCGGGCGTGAAATTCGCCGAATTCGGGGTAACCGAATGGCTATGATTTTTCAGGAGCCGATGACCTCACTCAATCCGGTATTCAAAATCGGCAAACAAATCTCGGAAGCGGCACGATACCATCTGAAGCTGGGCAAAAAAGAGGCTTGGGCACGGTCGGTTGATATGCTTCGCAAAGTCGGCATTCCCCGTCCTGACAAAATTGCAGAACAATACCCGCACCAGCTCTCAGGTGGCATGCGCCAACGGGTGATGATCGCCATGGCGATGGTATGCAGCCCGCAGCTGCTCATCGCAGATGAACCAACAACAGCCCTAGATGTGACCATCCAGGCGCAGATTCTGGACTTGATGCGTGACCTCCAGCGGACGGAAAATATGGCAATCATGATGATCACTCATGATCTCGGTGTTGTAGCTGAGATGTGTGATCGCGTCATGGTGATGTATGCCGGGCAAGTGGTGGAAGAGACGGATGTCAAAACCCTTTTTGCCGATCCCAAGCATCCATATACTCGCGGTCTCTTGGCTTCGCTGCCGCAGCTTGCGGGGGATCAGGATCGTCTTCAATCCATTCCAGGTCAGGTACCGAATCCCGCCCATATGCCGTCCGGCTGTCGCTTTGCTCCTCGTTGTCCGGTGAAGGAAGCACGGTGCGAGACAATACAACCTGAATTACTGGAGACAGCACCAAGTCATAGCTGTCGCTGTCTGCTGCAACAGGAGGGGATTATATGAGTGCGATATTGGAAGTCAGAAACCTCAAGAAGCATTACCCTATCCGCAAGGGCCTGTTCTCCAAACAGGTCGGTGCCGTCAAAGCCGTCGATGGTGTAACGCTGTCTGTGGAGCGCGGGGAAACACTCGCCGTGGTTGGAGAGTCCGGTTGCGGAAAATCCACCACGGGGCGTGCCATCCTGCGTCTGATTGAGCCGACGGATGGTGAGGTGTTCTTCGAAGGCATGGATGTACGGAAGCTTCCGCCAGAAGAGCTGCGCCGTTTCCGTACGGATATGCAGATGGTGTTCCAGGACCCATACGCTTCACTGGATCCGCGCTGGACGGTACAGCGCACACTGGAGGAGCCGCTGCTCACCCACCATAATCTGAAAAAAAACGAGTTGAAAAGCCGAATCGAAGAACTGATGGAAGTGGTTGGATTATCCCCCTATCAGGCACATCGCTTTCCGCACGAGTTCTCGGGTGGACAACGGCAACGGATCGGGATTGCCCGTGCTCTCGCTTTGAATCCCAAGTTCATTGTGTGTGACGAGCCCGTGTCAGCGCTGGATGTGTCGATTCAGGCACAGGTGCTGAATCTGATGCAGGATCTACAGGAACAATTCGGACTGACGTATATGTTCATCTCTCATGACCTGTCCGTTGTTAAGTTCATCAGTGATCGTGTGGCTGTCATGTATCTGGGCAAAGTGGTCGAGCTTGCCCCCACCTCCGAACTGTTCACCGAGGCGCTGCATCCATATACCAAAGCATTGATGTCCGCTGTTCCGGTTCCTGATCCGAATGTACAAAAGGAACGGATCGTCCTGGGTGGCGATGTGCCCAATCCGGAAAATCCACCGTCCGGCTGCACGTTTCATACTCGTTGTCCGTATGTGAAGGACGAATGCCGCTCCGTTATTCCGGAGCTGCGGGAGATTTCACCAGGACGTCAGGTGGCATGTCATTTGTATTAGAGTGATTATTTGAACTGAAAATACGATCAGAAAATGCAAACAAACTCCAGTTTACTTGGGTTCTGTTTGCGTTTTTCTTTTTTTATCTTCTCTTCTGCCATTATTTCTGACGATAGCATCTACATATTAAGAAATGGGTAAAAATTTTTCTCCCTTCAACCGATATAAACACAGAGAATGCAACATGAAATGTAATTATTCATGATCAAGATGACTATAAAAAGCTTCTATTTGAAACTGAAGACAAGAAGGGTATGAAAACATCTATGGATGAGGAAGTTCAAATTCAATACATTAATTTCTCGGTCGGAAATCAGATTTGTGCGCTTCGTATTGATGAAGTTCATGAAATTATCAAAATGCTCCCGGTAACCACCGTTCCTTTTGGCAGTCCTGAGATTAAGGGTTTCACGCCCTTGTACGGCAAAGTGGTCTCTGTTGTAAGTGTACGCGTCCTGCTCGGCTTGCCTGACGAGGAGACTACACCTTCCACGCGTATCATTGTTGTGCCGTACCACGACGATTATGTACCGCTCGTCGTCGATTCCGTGGATTCCGTGGTGATGTATGATCGGTTTGAAGAGCCTACAGAAGAATATCGTCGTTACACAACGGGAATATTCAAGGAAATCGCACACAATGACGATCATGAAGCCGGCATTCTTAATTTGGATGTATTGCTCGGTAATTTAACCAAATCGCAGTAAACGTACTCTGAAATGTTATATACAAAGCACATAACCGCTTGATTATAATAATGCTCCTTACCCCTTTGTGGGGATGAGGGGCATTTTTTAGTGTGATCACCTTATCCTTAATGCAATGACGCGGTGTGTTTCACCTTTTAACAGGCATACATAATATAGTATGAAGTGGTTTGAAGATGGTTTTTTGAAGTAATGTAGCACTTTTTATCCGTAAAAGTTTTTAAATCCGAGCATTTTCGTATATGATGGAGAGTAACAATGCGAAGGGATGACGGGAGACTGTAATGATGCAATCGCTGTATGGAGTATGGCTTGGTGACGTATTTTTTTGTTTTTCCGGTGAAACATCGGAACCACGTGTGGATGCGTGGAGCCATGTGGTACGGAAGCTGAATTTTGGCGACGGGGGTCGTCTGTTTCAGCCTGCCGCTCTACGTCTTGCGGAGCTTCGTTGGCCCAATCCGATGCGTAATGCCGCGGAAGCGAAGGGTACGAAGCGACGTCAATTGCTCGGACGGACGTTGGAAGGGCTCGCAATCTCGCCCAAAGATACATTCAAGCTGCTGCTCCATTGGGACGACAGTATATTGAATGCGGCAGGAATTCAGGCCGGAGAAGAGATTCGCTACTGGGTAAAAGCAGCACAGTTTACACAGGAACTGCTGCTGCGCGGAGAATTTGCTCCGTCCGCTGAGTTTGCGGCCAAGACGGGGGCGCGTCGTCGCACCGGACAGGAAACGCTGACAGGTGTATGGCGTCCACGTCTGTTGCAGGAAGCGGATGTAGAACGATTCCGGGAGTTGGCGGAATCTATGCCGCCGATCGGATTGTCTGCTCCCGGAGCATACGCATCTTCTGAACCGGAATCACGGGAGGAAGCGGGAGCGGCCGTATTATTTTCATTTATGAGCGGGATGATTCATGCGGTTGTCACGGGTGAGATGGAAAGCATGGACAGTGAGCTGTCTCGTTACCGCACGCCATTCCGTCGTGGGTCCTCTCCGGTAGCAGAGCTGTGGTGGAATAGTCTGATCTCGATGTTCCGCCCGGTGACGGTGCAGGGACCTACGGAGGAAATGGCAGAACTCATTGGAACGCTGCAAGAAGCTGGCGGTACAGCGAAACCCGTGGTAGGCAGTGAAGAAACGGCTCCCACGGAAGGTGAGCTGAAGCTGGTACTGCGGCTGGAACCGCCCCTTGGTGATCATGAATCATTGTGGGGGATTACCTTCTGGGCAGACAGTGTGCAGGAATCTGGTCTGAGATTGCCTGCACGCACGATTTGGGCACATCCGGAACGAGATCTGGACCGAGGGAAAGTGCGTTATATTTCAGCTGCAGAACAGCTCCTGATGGCGCTGGGGCATGCATCAGAACTGGCACCGGAGCTGGAAACGGCGCTTCTTCATGCACGACCGGAAGGAATGAAGCTGGAACAGCAAGCCTTTTTTGAATTTTTGACCTACGCTGTGCCTCGTCTGCAGAAGGCGGGAGTAACCGTGTTAATGCCTTCCCGCTGGAGCCGTGCAGGGAAACGCCGCGCTGGACTACGTCTGCAAATGCTCAATCGTGGAATAGAAAGACCGGTTGGGGCTCCGTCTGCACTGGGTATGGAGCAGCTGGTTGCCTTTAAGGCAGAACCGATGCTGGACGGCAAACCGGTTACGGCGGAGGAGCTGGCTGCCCTTGCAGAAGCAACGGTACCTTATGTGATGTTCCGCGGCGAATGGATTGAAGTGGATACAAAAGAGATTCGTCAGGTTCTGCGTTATATGAAAAAAGAAGAAGAACAATATATGCCACTCTCCGAATGGTTGCATCTGGCAGCGGAAGAAGGCGAAGATACGGCATGGAAGGGGCTTTCCGTCTTTGGTGCGGAATCCGAGGGGCTGCTATCCTTTTTGCTCGACGGACAGGTGCTCCGCAGTATTGAGCCTCGGCAGGTTCCGGCAGAGCTGCATGGCGAGTTGAGACCCTATCAAGAGCGCGGGTACCAATGGTTATCCGCCATGCGTGAGCTTGGGTTCGGAGTATGTCTTGCCGATGATATGGGACTGGGGAAAACGATTCAGGTTATTACCTGCCTGCTGGACTTGAAACATGAGGAACAGCAAGCTGCGGCGGAGGAAGCACGTGAGCACGAAGCGTTTATGGGGATGAAAGAAGAATCCGCGAACGGTGAACAGCCGCACGTGCATGATGCGCATCTGCCTGCACTTATTGTGTGCCCTACCTCGTTACTTGGGAACTGGCAGCGTGAGCTTAAGCGGTTTGCCCCGAATCTGTCGTTATATATTCACCATGGCGGACAACGGTTGCACGGCAATGCCTTCCAGGCAGAAGCGCAGTCCCATGATATTGTGCTGACGACCTATCATCTGGCTGGCCGGGATGGTCCGGATCTGGCTTCGTTGCACTGGTCTACCGTTGTGCTGGATGAGGCGCAATATATTAAAAATTACCGTACAAAGCAAGCGCAAAGCGTCATGCGTCTGTCTACGCCGCATCGCATTGCGATGACGGGTACGCCAGTGGAGAATCGACTAAGCGAGCTGTGGTCCATTTTCCAATTCCTCAATCCGGGGTATCTGGGTACGGCTTCTTCATTCCGCCAGCGCTATACCGGACTGGGCCCATCCGAAGAAAATGCAGCTTCTTTGCGTGAGCTTCATCGGCTTGTATCGCCCTTTATGCTGCGTAGGCTGAAAAGTGATCCGGATATCCGCAAGGATCTGCCGGAGAAGCTGGAACTGAAATCCTATTGTTCCCTGACACCAGAGCAGACCGTTTTGTATCAGCGGGTGGTGGATGATCTAATGGGTGGATTGGATGGACGAAATGGTATCGCCCGTAAGGGAATTGTGTTGTCATCACTGACTAAGCTGAAGCAAATCTGTGATCATCCGGTGCTGGCGGACAGCAGCCGGAAGGAACATGGTAAGGCTGAGGCATCCGGCAAAATGGAACGTTTGCTGGAATTGGTGGATGCGATCCGTGACAACGGGGAGTCGGCGCTGATTTTCACTCAGTATGTGGCAATGGGAGAACTGCTCGTATCCCGGCTTACACAACGGTATGAGGAAGAACCGTATTTCCTGCATGGCGGTGTTTCGAAGTCGCAAAGGGATGATATGGTGGAAACTTTCCAAAAAGGGGAGGGACCATCCTTGTTTGTCCTGTCTCTTCGTGCCGGAGGTGTGGGCCTGAATCTAACGCGTGCCAGTCATGTCGTTCACTACGATCGCTGGTGGAATCCTGCGGTGGAGAATCAGGCGACAGACCGGGTATTCCGGATTGGACAGAATCGAAACGTACAGGTGCATAAGCTGATCTGTCAGGGTACCCTGGAGGAACGGATTGATGAGCTGATTGAGAGTAAAAAGGCACTTTCTGAGCAAGTGGTCGGTTCTGGTGAGAACTGGTTGACCGAGATGTCGGATGATGAACTGCGCGGTCTGATCTCGCTTCAGGGCGAGACATGGCTGTAAGTTGCGAGGATAAATAGTACATGCAAAATATTGTGACAGGAAGGGGGATTGTTGTGAGCGAAAAATGGAATGTGGAGCTGCATATGTCCCCCGGTGGATGGACAGCAGAAGTAAGTGCGGCGTCTGATGCAGGCAAAGAGGTATTAGCCGCCGCAGGCAAGACTGAATCAGCCGAAGGCTTGTTCACGGTAACAGGCACGCTGCAGCAGTTCAGTGAAGCTGAACGCGAGGCTGTGCTGGCACAGCTGCGCAAGCGTCCACTGGCGCTGTACGCGCTGCTGCGCGGCGGCCCTGCCCCGGCGGAGCTCGCTGGGCTGCTGCCCGCTGCGCCAAGCGAGGCTGAGCTGGGCACAGCCGCTGGCGGCTCGCTGAGCGCTGGCGGCACAGCGGCGTGCACCTGCGGCCGCCCGAGATGCGCGCATGCCGCGGCCGCTGAGCGCGCCGTTGCCGCGCGCTTCGCGGCTGAGCCGCTGCTGCAGCTGGCGCACGCCGGCCTGCCGCGCGAAGTGCTGCTCGCCGGCGTGCTGGGATCATGGGCGGAGGAACTCGCCCATGATCCCAGCGGCCCCGGCCGCGCAGCCGAAACGGCCGGCCGCCCGCAGGCGCGGGGCGGCGAAGGCGGCGCAGCCGTCGGCGAGTGGATCGCCGAGGCAGCCGCGGACGGCGCCATGCACCAGCCGGGGCCTGGTTTCGGCGCCGTGAAGGTGCGGCTGGCGCAGCCGGGGAAACCCCCGGCAACGCCAGAACTGGCGGCGCTGCTGCCAGGCGTGCCTGCCACCGCAGGGCTGGCATTGATCCGCGAGCGCGTAGCTGCGCGGATGTGGGAGGCTGTCCAAAAGAAGAAGAAGGACAGCCCGGCAACCAAATGATGCATCATTCAGAGCGGGGGAGATCTTAGATCATCCCCCGCTTGTTTGTGATGTGCATCGGCATAATCCTTTTTATCCAAAATGGAAATATACATTTTTAATTCGCTTCTATGGCGTTGAACCTTGGGATAGGGCTCTAAAAGTCCAAAAAACGACCGTACAAGCTGTACACCCGGCATATCTTTAGGGTGACCTCCTCTCAAGGAGGTCTTTACCGGTGGAGCTTCGCTGCAATTTAAGGTATACTGTCGCAGGGGAAGACAAGCCCACATGCACGAATACTGCAATCATTATTACAATATGCGATAGGAGTTTTTACATGAAATTACGTACAGGACGACAGCGCCAAGTTGCGGTTATGCTGTCCTCACTTATGATATGCGGAGCTTTGTTATCCGCTTGCCAGGACGGTTCGGGCTCAGAGGAGAACCAGAATCTGAACGCAGCAGGAAGCGCACAGCAAGAGTCGGACGGTACCACGGTTCATTTGACTGAGGATACTGGCAAGGATGGCAGCAACACAGACAGCTCATCTTCGGACAATAACAATGATGATACGGATAGTGGTTCCGGCGATGCTTCAACTGGGGGAGAGGGTTCTTCTGACGCAGGCAATGGAGCCACATCAGAGGATCCCCTAATGGAGAAACGCAGCATTAGCGCGCTGCAAACGACGATTGATGCACAAGCGGTAGTGACCAATTCAGAAGCGATGACAGTGATCGTTAACAAACAGCGCAGCTTGCCAGAAGGATATGAGCCGGATGATCTGGTTGAGCCTAACGTACCTTTTTCCTTCGACGGGCCGCATGAAAAGCGCCATATGCGCAAGGAAGCTGCTGAGGCGTTGGAGAAGCTGTTCGCCGGTGCCAAAGCGGACGACATTGAGCTTCGTGCGGTATCTGGATATCGTTCTTATCAGCGTCAGGTTTCGATCTATAACAACAATGTCAAAACCAAAGGTAAAGAATACACGGATCGTGTAAGCTCTGTGCCAGGCCACAGCGAACATCAGACCGGACTAGCAATTGACGTTTCCAGTCCAAGTGTAGGCAATGCCATAGAAGAGGTGTTTGGCACATCGAAAGAAGGCCAGTGGTTGGCTGAGCATGCAGCAGAATATGGGTTCATCATCCGTTATCCAAAAGGTGAGGAAGGGATAACCGGTTATGTGTACGAGCCATGGCATATTCGCTATGTCGGCACTGATCTGGCTCCTGATGTTGTGAAAAGTGGACTGACACTTGAAGAATACTTTGATGAGGCTAATATCAAGCTGTAAGCCTGGTGCTTCATCTTTTGATTGAAGACTAGGATCTCAATTTCATAGAGCCCCTGAATGATTCACCCTTGTCCAAGGCACGGGAGATCACTCCAGGGGCTTTTTGGTTTGAGCTAAATTCAGTTATATCCTATTTTATTTGCTTGTTCAGCAGGTCGGCAGGCTGATATAATTCATGTTTAATCAGGAGTTCAAATCACATGTAAAGCGAGGGAAAGCAGAATGAACAGACAGCAAGTGTTTACCGGTTCTCCATGGGAGCCGCTTGTAGGATATTGCCGTGCCATTCGTGTTGGCAACCGAATTGAGGTTGCGGGTACTACAGCCATGCAGGACGGTGTTGTGGTTGGAGCAGGTGATCCATATGCACAGACGAGATTTATTTTGCAGACCATCGAAAATGCACTGAAAGAATTGGGAGCAGACATGTCTCATGTCGTGAGAACCCGCATGTTTGTTACCGACATTTCCCGTTGGGAAGAAGTGGGCAAGGCTCATGGTGAATTTTTTGGTCAGATCCAGCCTGTCGCCACGATGGTAGAGGTTAGTGCACTCATTGACCCTTTGCTGATGGTGGAGATTGAGGCAGAAGCGATTGTTGAAGCAGAAGCTGAAGTTGATGCCGATGCCGAAATAACAATAACGGAATAGAGCTATTACGTACATATATATAAATGCAGGATCGAGAAATAACCTTACCCCAACCTCCATGAAGGAGGAATCGTGGGATAAGGTTATTTCTGCATTAATATAGTGTGGTCTAGATCTGCTGTGCTCTACGCATAAAGAAGGCTAGCCTTCTTTTCTGGCAGCTTATTTCGCTTCAGGTTGATCGGCTGGTGTTTCGATTACTACTTTCCAAGCCGTTCCGATTGGAGGCAGGCTGCGAGTCAGGACGGGGCTATAGAAACCAATCACTTTGGCCCCTTTGGTCAGTTCCTCTGGTTTGATCGTTTCCCCTTGATGATTCACCAGTTTTGTATCTTTGCTAATGTTAAGGATAACATGGTCAGGTGCTGTCTCTGTCAGACGGGAGCCGGAGATCTCGATCTGAGTACCATTATCTTCTGTTGTTTTTACATTTTCAATCGTGCCTGCTGTACCCAGAACTTCTTTGGGTTGTGCTTCGGATTCCGAAGCAGCAGTATCCAGTACAGTGACTTTGTAAGTAGGTGTTTGCGGCGGTAAACTGAGGGTTGCAATCTCAGAATGCTCAGCTTCAACGTTCATGCCAATGGTCAGATCAGTAAGCTTGATATCTTTGCCATCTGCGGATTTGAACACGGTATCTTCACCAACATTAAGGACGATACCCTCTGTACCTGCACCGCCGATATGGATGGATTGATACTTGCCTTCACTGTTAATTCCCGTAATGACCCCACGCTCAGTAACAGTTTTCACTTCCTCTTCACTGGAGATGGTTACTTGGTTACCTTTTGTATTCACTTGTGCGTGCAGTACTTTATCTGCAAAAGAAGCGGGTACAAACAATGTACCATTTGTGATTTCAGGTGCTGTTCCCAGCTTAAGCAGCATTTTATTGACTGAATACTGGTCTTTGCCTGTGGTAACAAGAGTCCAAAGGGTACCCTTTGTCAGCTCAGCAGATTTGTTTTCCTTGTTCCATTTCAGTTCAATGCCAAGTGCTTCGGTGAGATCACGCAGCGCGATCATGGGTTCTTGACCATCCTTGTTCCAATATCCGTCAGCCATCGGTGCACCGTTCACAGATACTTTTACAGCTTCAGTTCCTTTGCTGTCGGCTGATACGGAAGTTGAATTGATGGGCTGAATGCTGTCCAGGTTTGCTGCGTATGCCGCTCCCCCGCCCAGGGCCAAGGACAGGACCATCAGGGCACTAACTTTTTTCATGTTGTTGTTCATCGTTGATTTCATCCCTTCTCATCTTGGTTATGACGCGGTAAACTCCTAGTAAGGCCACGTTCCAACCTTATAGACGGGACAACTTCGTCCAGTGTTGCACTTTGAGGTAATTAATGTGAGCAGCATGTTAGTCTATTATTTGAAAAACAGACCACATTGCCGGTTATAAGAAGCAGGATGCGGTTAAGGATCAATGAGTGGAGAACGTGTGATTCAGACTTTGAATTAACCCTGGATTACATGGGGGTGTGGTACGTCCAAATATGAGGAGGGGGGCAATCATATGAGTGATATGTTGGTTGCGCTTTACCATTTGCCAGAGCAAGAGAGTGGACTGAAGAAGTTGGAGGAGTCCTCCATTGTCATCCGAAGAGCCATCGCACCAGAGAAGCAGGTTGTGCTGGATTGGGTGAGATCCCATTTTAGCCAGCCCTGGGTGGATGAATGTGATGTAGCTTTTGCACGTCAACCCGTGACTTGTTATATTGCGCTTGAGCATGGGAAAATGATCGGATTCGCTTGTTATGAAGCAACGTGTCGTAATTTCTTTGGTCCAACAGGTGTTGGTCAGGAGGCACGGAACAAAGGTGTCGGTACAGCGCTGCTGTTGGCCTGTATGCACGCCATGAAGACAGATGGTTACGCTTACGCGATTATTGGATCGGCGGGACCCGTGGATTTCTATGCTCAGACCTTGGGGGCCGTGAAGATCGAAAATTCAACACCAGGGATTTACAAAGGCATGCTCCGGGCAGACTAGACGATATTCATGTTCTGGAAAAGGAAGGGAGGAAGAAGATGAGTACAAGCAAAATGCTGCATATCGGCATGATTGGCACAGGCTCCATTTCGGATCTTCATATGAGGTGTTATGCCAAGAACGAGAATGCCGTCATTTACGCCATCTGTGACCTGAACGAACAGCGTGCAGCCGCGGCTGCTGAGAAATATGATGCACAATCCGTGTACACTGATTATCGCGAGATGCTGAAGGATCCGCATGTGGATGCCGTTAGTATCTGTACGTGGAATAATACGCATGCCGAATTTGCCATCGCTGCCCTGGAGGCAGGTAAACATGTGCTGCTTGAAAAACCGGTAGCCACCAATGTGGATGATGCGCTGCGGATCGAAGAGGCTGTGAAGAAAAGCGGATGTACTTTTGTCGTGGGATTTGTGCGTCGTTATGATAACAATATGCAGATGATGCGCAGTTTCATTGATGCGGGTGAGTTTGGTGAGTTGTACTATGCCAAAGCCTCTATCCTGCGTCGCTTGGGAAATCCTGGAGGATGGTTTGCGGACAAAAACCGTTCCGGCGGTGGCCCGCTCATTGATCTTGGCGTACATATTATCGACCAATGCTGGTATCTGATGGGCAAACCGAAACCTGTTTCGGTGAGTGGCAATACGTATCGAAAACTGGGCAATCGTGCCCATATCGAGCATCTTTCTTTTTACAAAGCCGCAGATTACAGTTCCGCTGTCAACAATGTGGAGGATATGGCGAATGCGCTGATCCGCTTCGAGAATGGGGCTTCTTTGGCGGTAGATGTGAGCTTTACCCTGCATGCACGTGGGGAAGAATCTTCAGTCCGATTGTACGGCGAGCGTGGTGGGTTTGAGCTGGAGCCCGAGACGCTAATCGTCACCGAGAAACACAATACGATCCTGAACATTGAACCTCAGACAGACTATAAAGGTCTCGATATTCACGGTGCCTTCCAGAATCAGATTGATCACTTTGTGGATTGTTGTCTGAATGGTACCGAGCCCATCAGTCCCATTGCGGATGGTGTGGCTTCGACTCGGATGCTGAGCGGAATTTATGAGTCAGCCGAAAAAGGTCAAGAGATTCGTCTGGACTGATATAGAGATTGAATCTAACGTGATATTAAAGGGTGTTGTTTCTCTATCTTATCAATGGAGAGACAACACCCTTTGGTTAATTTATTGATCATGATCAGACAAAATGGATGTATGCTTACTTTTCAAACCCTTCCAACACGATTTTGCCAATTGCAGTGCCCGATTTGCTCTTTCTGTAGGCTTCCAGCAGGTTAGCTGCATTAATAGGTTTAATCCGCTCGGCCATCGTTGTATGAATCTTGCCCGCATCCACTAGATCTGCAATTTCATTAAGTAGAAGATGTTGTTCAATCATATCATCTGTCTGGAACATCGGACGGGTGAACATCATTTCCCAAACGAGCGTTACGCTTTTTGAGAATAACTTTTGAAGTTGGGCTGGTTTTTCGAAGGGTAGAATGGAGCAAATTTTCCCCTGCGGTAAAATAACTTCTGCCATCTCATCCATATGCTCATCTATATGATTTAGCACGAAAATATATTGTACACCAGCGAGTCCGAGATCTTTAAGTTGTGGTCCAAATGGTTGATGATGGTTGATCACGTGGTCTGCTCCGTTTGATTTTACCCAAGAGACTGATTCGGGACGAGAGGCAGTTGCTATAACTTTAAGTCCAGCGAGCTTGGCTAATTGAGTAGCGATCGATCCGACGCCTCCCGCTGCCCCGATAATAAGCATACTGTTACCCTCATTATCCGATGCATTTCTGGAAATGCCCAAGCGTTCAAAAAAAGCTTCTCCTGCCGTAAGGCTTGTCAGAGGTAAAGCTGCCGCCTGGGCGAAATCCAGATTTTTCGGCTTTCTGCCGACAATTCGTTCATCTACTAAATGAAACTCACTGTGTCCGCCTGGGCGCATATTGCTCCCCGCATAATACACTTCGTCACCAACGTTGAACAAATTGCAATCGGAGCCGATGTCCACTACTATTCCCGCTACATCACGACCAGGCACGGTCAGGGATAAATCGTCCGGATGTTTGGAAAGATGAGATCTCCAATCCGTCGGATTGACAGACACCGCCTTCACCTCAACGAGTAAATCCTTTCCTGTAGGTTTTGGTTTCTCAACTTCTACCTCCTGAAATGGTGGTATGTCGGTCTCTAGCCCAGGCTCGTAATATCCGAACGCTTTCATGATTGGATTTCCCATCGTTATATTTATCCTCCTCGCATAAATAAGTTGTATATAAAATATATAGTATAATATCTAAAATAAACAGTAGTATCATTTTTGGTTTATAGTATAAATAATGATACTAATGGGACCGAACCGTAAAAAAATAAAGACTCCCGTTACTCCTGAAGTAGGTCATTGGCCTGAATTCATCGGAGTGGAAGTCTTTGTGATAAGAGTTCATTTATTCAGCGGTGAGTTCTCATACCCCGGATCATCATAATCCGTATCTTGCAGCCGTGAAAGTACATTCATACTCTCAATCGCCTGCCGGGTATCCGGAGTGCCATGGTCGTAAAGAAACGTGTACAACAACGTCATGCCATCTGAGAATTGTTCTGTAGCCTCGTCATGATCAGCCGATTTGTAGGGTACCGGGGCCCGTTGCAATGTATAGGCATCTTCATCTTCCTGCACTTTCATCAGGTCTTTCAGCCGGTTTAGCTGTTCATCGTGCACCATGATTTCAAACGGTGTTGATTCGTTCTTGGTCTGTTCAATAAGATTATGGGTTACCGATACATAGTAATGCTTTTTGCCGTGCATAATCCAACCTCCATTCTAAAATGGAAAAAAGACGCTTCTACTGTTAATAAACAGCAGGAAGCGTCCTGAAACGAATGGCAATCGTTCATCTTCCGAACCGCCCGGTTACCGGAACCTTCCGTGTACCGGCCTCCATTGTGCCTGAACATAGCGGACAAGCCGGAGGACCAGAGACCGCCTTTTTGGATGGCTTGGCAGAAGCACCATCCGGTTTCTGGCGCAGCCACGCTTTGCAGGTTGAAGAACTGCACTTCCAGATCGCTACGGTTTCTGTACGTTCTGCACCTGAAGAATGCGA
Source organism: Paenibacillus sp. OK060 (assembly GCF_900101205.1). NCBI lineage: Bacteria > Bacillati > Bacillota > Bacilli > Caryophanales > Paenibacillaceae > Paenibacillus > Paenibacillus sp. OK060. Next base: position 147,884 of record NZ_FNFR01000006.1, on the reverse strand, counting down.
CCCCGAACTGTTGGAGGACGAAGCTGCCTGATTCACACCCGTGGTGCTGAACGCCGTGTGATTGCGAATCACCCCGCTGCCGCGCCGCTCACTGAGACGATCCTCGTCTCGTTCATCGAGTACTTCAAAATCACGCCGATCACTTTGACGGATCGCGCTGCGCTGATCTGCACCACGCTGAACTGGACTCACTGCATCCCGTCCCTGCGGCCGCGAACCTGAACGGGCGTATGCTGCATTTCCATTTCTAGTTCTACTCTCATTGCCGTTAGCTTTACCATTCGTGTTCCCGTTCCCCTTCCAGTTGCTGCTACCGCTGCCGTATGACGCGTGATTGCCAGTCTGGCTTTCCTCGCGGTTTTTGCGTTTGTCTGGTACCTCCATGCCGAAGGCCTCCAGCAGAAAGCGGGAAACGTCCGCCGGTTTTCCGTGATGACTGGCGGGAGAAGTGATGTATAAATACTGTTTGGCCCGTGTGATTGCGACATAGGCGAGTCGTCGCTCCTCTTCCAGAGCCATGTCCAGTTCGGCATCGGTCTGCTGTACGGTAAGAGCAGCCTTCTGGTCTTCAGGGATATCCTGCCGCAGTGCCGTGCTGTGAGGTACAATTCCTTCGCTGGCGCCGATCCAGTATACACATGGGAATTCAAGTCCCTTGGCCCGGTGAATTGTCATCAGTTGGACTGCATCGCTGTCCTGTGAACGGCGCAGTGATTCCATCTCGCGGTGTCTGCGGGAGAGTTCATCGGCGAATTGGATGAACTCTTCAACGGTTTCGAATTTTTTGGCTGCAGCTTCGAATTCGTCCAGTGTCTCCAGCATCGTTTCCTTATAATGGGTAAAGATGCTTGGATCACCGCTTTCCATATATTTGTCGTAAAACTGGCGCCGCATCTCCTGGATCGCAATCACCGGTTTCAGCTTCGTCAGCGATTTGATCAACTTGATACGTTCCTTGACCTGCTCCTGCTGAAAAGGCTTCAGCTTGTCCCATTTGGCCAAATGGATAAGCGGATATTTCTTCGCTTGCTGCTCTTCACTGCGCTGAATCCACTCCAGTCCGGCATCTCGGGATACATAGAGAGGCCCCAGCGCACTCGGCAGAGCATCTAGAGCACGTGGATTCAGGGACAAGCGCATATGATCCATTAAAGGTCGAATCAGTGACTGGTCATAGAAGACCGGGGAAGCGCCGTGTTGTACAAACGGCACATCTTTCAACACAAGCTGCTCAAATATAGCCCGACTGCTACTTGCTGTCCGGTGCAGAATCGCGATATCCCGATACGTATGCAAACCTTCCTCAACTTGCTGACACAACTGGTTAACAACCCAAGCTGCTTCTTCCTCGGTATTGGAGGGGGTGGCAAACCGAGGCGCATCTCCACGATGCCCGGCTGCGCGCAGCCGCTTGTCACGTCTTCGTTTGTTCCGGGCAACCAATTCGCTGCCCAGTCCCAGAATACGCGCATCGCTGCGGTAATTAATATCCAGCGTCACGATGCGTGCACCGGGGTAAACTTTATCGAATTCCAAAATGGATTCCTGCCGTGCCCCATTAAACGTATAGATCGTCTGGTCATCGTCTCCCACAACCATCAGGTTGCGGTGGGCGGCAGCCAGTTTTTGTACAATTTCATATTGCAGACTATTCGTATCCTGGAACTCATCGACCATGATGTACTGAAAACGCTGCTGAAGCGGCCCCAGTACAGCAGGATCACGAAGCAGAGCGGCAGCTCGCAGCAAAATATCATCAAAATCCATTTTGTTGCGATCCCGCTTCCAGGCTTCATAACCAAGGAGAACACGTTTGGCATCCCGTTCCTCCTGTGATTTTTCGGGAAGATCGCTCGTCTCTGAACCTTGCATTTTCCAAGCGGACAGCATAGCCAGCAGACTCTCAGGCTGAAATGCCTCACTCATGCCATTCTGGCGCAGAAGCATCTTGAGTACCGTATGCTGCGCACGGGACTCACCAAAAATCTCCTCCTGCACGCCGTAATGACGCAGCAGCGTCAATGCGAACGAGTGGAATGTACGGGCCTGCACCGCTCGTGCGGCTGCGGGACGAATGCCAGGCAGCGATGCGATGCGGTCTTTCATCTCAGTGGCAGCTTTGTTCGTGAACGTCACCAGCAGGATGCTTCCCGCGTGAGCACCACTAACCTCCATCAGGTAGCCAGCACGTGCAGCCAGTACGGTTGTTTTGCCGCAGCCAGCTCCTGCGAGAGTCAGCAGGGGTCCCTTGCCGTGGCGAACCGCTGAGATCTGGGGTCCGTTCAGACGGATGCCTACCTCTTCCAGAGAGCGGAAATAAGGCGCATCCCGTTCATCGCTTGCCACGAGTTGCCTACTGGTCTCCAGCGGAGCTGAAGGGGACTGGGGCAGTGATGCCGCCGGGGTAACCCCGAGCGGACGGGGGTAAAACGTTGAGTTCGGACTTAACATCATTCATCCACCTCTATATGCATTCAGGGATAGGACTATCCCGGCTTAAAAGTAATTCATTTGCCCTTTTCACAATCACATTGTAAATTGGTATGATAGGGATAACCGCCCAAGTAGGCGGATCAGTAGGGCCAAAGCTTCATTATACCCGAACGTATGGTCCTGACGAAAGCCCCCGAATTCATCCAGTATCGGCAGAAAACGGGCATTCACGCGAGATTTCGCAACTTTTTGGCATGATATCGTATAAGTTATATACTATAAAAAAATCAAATGAAAATGAGTTTTGGAACAAATGGGTGTTGAATCAAAAGGTTCAACTCTGACGGGACAGAGGAGGAGAAGTCATGAAACTGCTTCAGCGAATTAAGAACGGAGCAAACAAAGCAACAGAGCGTGCCCAGCACGCCGTTGAAATCGGAAAAATAAATAATCAGATTGTGGGCTTGCAGCAGGAACAGGAAGTCCATTTTACAGATATGGGTCGTATCTTCTATGAAGGTTATCGCGCACAGGACATGACGCGTGCCGAAAAAGAGATGGTGGATCTATCGGGGCTGTGCGATGAATTGCAGGATGAGATCGATGGTCTGCGCAACAAGATTGCACAACTCAAAAATGAGCGCTTATGCGAGTGTGGACACGTCGCTTCACTGGATGCCAACTTCTGTCCGAAATGCGGACGCAAGTTGGGTGAATTCAAACCCGCAGCAGCATCTGTAGGGGCGACAAACCCTGCGAGACAGGAAGCAGCTGTGGCCCAAAGCCCGGAGGGACCAATCTATGATGCGCCAGCTGAAGAGGAACTGGAGGAAGCTGAGCCGTATCACACGGTAATTCCGTCCATTGCGGACCTGGAGACCGAATCCGAATATAACAGTACGGAATTTACCCAAGAGGAAAAGGAAGCGTTCGATGCCGAGTGGGAACGCCGTCGGGATGAAGAAATGCAACGGGAGCGCGAGCGCCAGCAGGAGCTGGATGAGCGCATTCGGTACTGGAAAGAAAATAATCCGATCGTGAACACGGTGGACGTACAGACGGAAGTGCCACGCGAAATGGTGAATTGTCAGATTTGTACAGCAGAGCTGCCCAAAGGTTCGAAATGGTGCCCACGCTGCGGAGCAGAACAGATTTGATGCAGTAGAAGCGCTGCCGAATCAATGTGTGGCAGCGCTGGTTGCTTACAGCATGGGGGGACGGGAATATGGACCAACTGCTGCATCATTTGCGTCATCTGGGGTTTACCGAGATGGAATCTAAAATTATGGTGGAACTCGCTCGCCAAGGCTCAGCCTCGGGATATGAGGTTGCGAAAAGGCTGGGAGTGTCCCGTTCCAATGTATATGCCACCCTGCAACGGCTGGAACAGCGGGGATTCCTGCGTTGCAGCGCAGGCGAGCCTGCGAAATACAGTGTATTGAAGCCTGAGGAGATGACAAGTATGATCTCCGGTCAGATGCGTGCATCCCTTGAATATGTGCAGAGCAGTATGCCGCAGCATGAGCCGGAGAAGCCGGTCTTTTACAATATTGAAGGCGACAAAAATGTATTTGAGAATCTAAGCCGTGAACTGGCTGAGGCCAAACATGAGATTGTGGTGGACGTATGGCGTGAGGAAGCAGAGTTGTTACGTGCAGACTTGCAACGTGCTGAAGACCGAGGTGTGCGCCTGTTATGGTCATGTGATGGTGGAGAGGGTATTATGGATCAGCCCGCTCCTTGGCCTGGTTTGCCTTCATACGGAGCAGGGAATGGCCGGAAGTTCTCTTTAGTGGTAGATCGTCGTTGGTGCATGTTAGGGATGCGCGGAGAATCTTGCGCCACTCAGGCGATGGTGACAGAACATCCGGTCATGACCGGACTGCTGTTGAATCATTTTGCTCAGGAATTGGTGTTGTATGAACTGGAGCAGGACATGGGGGAGGAACTGGAGTCTCGATACGGGCCTCGATACCAAAACCTGTCAGCACGTTATTGGTCAGTACCTTCAGATATCCTATGAACTCCAAAATACATGCTTAAAGGAAGCAGGCGTTGCCATGAGGCAGACGCCTCTTCTTGCTAGTTAACAGAAGCAGTGATGTTCATCACAGCAAATGTTCCCTGTTGAGCTAATGTAATAGGGTATGAATTCATGCTATTTTTGAGAAAATGAAGCTATGAACGTAACTTTATCATAGGCAAAATTGGTTAGTTTTTGGGCACGTGAACTAACGCTTCAAGTACATCGATATAATATTCCGTACCGTGTGGCACGAACTCGGCTGCTCTAATCTCGCGCATGTGACGTGTTTGAACGTGAAGAGGAACAGAGTTACTATTTGCCTGATCCGCCTGGTCGGAAGCTGACTGCACGGCTTGCACTCCTGCGGCTTGAATCACATGAGTTTCGCCACGGAACAAGGCAATCAAGTCATCCAAAGGCACTTCGTATAAGCTGTCGACTTCGCTTACCTGCAAGGTATAGGCTTCTAGAGGCTGGTTCAAGCACAGTCCAAAGACGGAGCTGAATTCCCGATCGATAAAAGGTACACCGCGAACCTGCCCTTCAAGTTGCTGTCTTGCCGTCAACAGGTAGGTCAGCGTTTCAAAAGGTGCTTGCACGCCCAGTTCTTCCTCCAGCTCACGACTGGCTTCATGCAGCTGTTCGCCGGCTGTGAGATGCCCTGCTGCGGTAATGTCGTAACATCCGGGGAAGGTATCCTTGATATCCCGTCTTCGCTGAAATAGAACCAACCGCTGTGAGCCTTCGTCCCGCACGATCCAGCAGTGGAATGAACGGTGCCAGAATCCCTTGGCATGAACCACGCTGCGCAGCTCTGTACCTATCCAATTTTGCTGATCGTCGTAAATATCGAAACGTTCTGGGGTCATGATACGTATCTCCTTATATAGCAAGTTTTAAAGTTCAAAATTTCACAAAGTATGTTTTAAACGAAAGGGGAACCATCTTATGGAATGCATTGTACACTTTCAGGTCATTTATCCGCAACCTCAGGAACGTAAAAGTCTTAGAGGATTGATTATGGTAGGGCAAGGTCAGGAACCGGCGAATAGCCAGCTAACAACGATGTTTAAGGATATGGGATTCAACGTACGTCTGGAAGACGAGAGCCAATTGTTGTTTAAACCTGTGGATGCGTCGATGAATTTTGATTATATCCGGGTAACAGAGCTCGATACCGGGGAAGAGGTTTATAAGGAAGATCGGGATTTGAAGTCGATTTTGGAGCACTTGTTGCCGCGTCGATTCTAGTTTGTAAGCATGGTGAGCGTAAGATAATAATGACATTAGAGCAACATACCTGCTTGTGAGATAAAGAAAGGCCCCACCTTTACGGTGAGACCTTTCATGTGGTTGCCGATTTGATTCCACCCGCTCCGTGCGGGATTGCAACAACACGGATGAAGAAGCATGACGGACAGATCAAGCAGGAGTTTTTTTACATAAGCCTTTATATATTAACAATTATCCACTACTGTTCTCTATAGAGAGTTTGGGTACACTGTAAATTCTGATGCACTTCAAGCATGGAAACGATTAAGCCGTTGCGCCGTTACCTTCAGCTTCCAGCTCTGAAGTACAGTGCGAACAGCGAGTAGCCGCAGCCGGAATTTCGGACAGACAATATTTGCAAGCCTTGGTCGTTTTTTGCGGCTCGGGCTTTTTGTGTTCTTTGCTTTTGATGTAATTGATACCCTTCACGAGCATGAAAATACAGAAAGCGACGATGAGAAAATCAATCATCACGTTGATGAACTGCCCATATGCAATCACCGTAGCGCCAGCCTCATTGGCTTGAGCGAGTGTTGTGATCTCCTGTCCACTGGCTGTTTTCATATCCCGATCCAGATTAATGATTTTCTGACTGAAATCAATGCCTCCAAGCAGTTTACCTACCGGTGGCATGATAATGTCATTCACGAGGGACGTGACAATTTTACCAAAAGCAGCCCCGATAATGACACCGACTGCCAAATCGATGACGTTGCCACGTACAGCAAATTCTTTAAATTCCTTTAGTACGCCTTTCATGTCTGCAAATCTCCTTTACCAAATATATTCATAATACAGGCGGCGTTTCCATCGATTCTCCGTTCGGACACGCGCTTCCGTTCTCATATTGTACATAAAAAAACCGCAGCAATCATCCCTTTAATGCAAATTAAGACAAGTTTCCGCAACTTCCATGAAAATACTTCTTTATTTCACGGCGCCGATTCGGTATACTTCTAACATTATCAGTTCCGGTCATACTTTTACATTCAGGTTCGCGATCATACATTGTAACGAATCATGGAGCTCTAAAAATTTAATATGCCGACTCGTATATGTGCAGGAATAGGCCTGCATGTTTCTACCCGATCACCGGAATGATCGGACTACGGGAAAGATCCTGCAACGTTGTTAAGGTATGGAGAGAGATGATTATCGGGCAGTGTGTCTGAAAAAGGATGTTCAAGTAGCTTCATATCCCTTCTTGAATAGGGAGTGAGGTTTGCTCTGAGTTATCCTGTTATCATGCTCTTCCATTACACTACACTTGCAGTATCCATGCGGCTTGTCCACATATGTACAAGTCCGTCTTTTCCCGTCTCCGGTTTTTCCGCAGCGTGTAAAAAGGCGGGCTTTTTGTTTTTTTACAGAGGGGATCGAGGTCATGCAGGCTTCTGTACGGGAGGGCGCACAGGGGGAAGAATTACGATGCAATTGTTAAAAGACAAGGTAATACAGGAAGGCATTGTCCTGTCCGAGCAGGTACTCAAAGTGGATTCATTCCTGAACCACCAGATGGACCCGGTTTTGATGAAGGAAGTCGGTAAGGAGTTCATCCGTCGTTTTGAAGGGGAGAACATTACACGTGTACTGACGATTGAATCCTCAGGGATCGCACCAGGCATCATGACTGCGCTGGAACTCAACGTGCCGCTTATTTTTGCACGGAAGCAGAAGTCACTTACACTCACGGAAGACATTCTGGTTGAGAAAGTGTACTCCTTTACGAAGCAGGAGACCAATGAAATTACAGTTGCGAAGAAGTTCATGCAGCCTGGTGACCGTGTACTGATCATCGATGACTTTCTGGCCAATGGCGAGGCAGCATTTGGTCTGGCCCGCATTGTGGAGCAAGTAGGTGCTGAAGTGGTTGGTATTGGCATCGTGATTGAAAAGGCGTTCCAACCAGGAGGCCGCTTGCTGAAAGAGGCAGGATACCGTGTGGAATCGCTGGTTCGCATCGGGGCGTTATCAGACGGACAAGTTACGTTTGCGGACGAGGAGGTCACGATCTAATATGGCACGCGAACGTATTTTTCAGCGGCATCGTCACCCGATCAAAACCTTTTCTCTGGGTCTCCAGCACGTTCTTGCGATGTATGCAGGAGCTGTCGTTGTACCGATTATTGTCAGCAAGGCCCTTGGTTTTACTACGGAGCAGTTGACCTATCTGATTGCGATTGACCTGCTCGCCTGTGGTGTGGCAACACTGCTTCAGGTATGGGGCAATCGTTTCTTCGGAGTGGGGCTGCCCGTCATGCTTGGTTGTGCATTCCAGGCTGTATCACCGATGATTTTAATTGGGATGAAGAGCGGTGTGTCTGCCATTTATGGTGCGATCATTGCTTCAGGGATATTCGTTGTATTGTTCTCGGGCATTTTTGGCAAATTGATTCGGCTCTTCCCGCCAGTCGTCACTGGATCAGTAGTAACCATTATTGGTCTGACCCTGATTCCGGTTGCGTTCAACGATCTCGGCGGCGGTCAGGGTGCAGAGGACTTTGGCAGTGGGGTTCATCTTCTGCTCGGATTCGGCGTATTGGTGTTCATCATTCTGATGACACGGTTCACGACAGGATTCGTTCGTTCCATCTCGGTGCTGATCGGCCTTCTCGTGGGCACAGTGGCAGCAGGGCTTATGGGTGAAGTGAACTTTGCGCCAATTCGTGAAGCAAGCTGGTTCCATGTCGTGCAGCCGTTCTACTTTGGTACGCCGACATTTGAGATTGTACCGATTCTGACCATGATTCTAGTGGCGATTGTCAGCGTAGCTGAATCTACTGGTGTATTCATGGCTCTTGGCAAAATTTTGGATAAAGACCTGTCCTCCAAAGATCTGGCTCGTGGCTACCGTGCAGAAGGTTTGGCGATTGTGCTGGGTGGTATCTTCAACTCATTCCCTTACACGACCTATTCACAAAACGTAGGGCTTGTACAGATGACTCGTGTCAAAACGCGTGATGTTATCGTTGTAGCGGGTGGACTGCTTGTGGTTATCGGCTTTGTACCGAAGATTGCTGCATTGGCGCAGCTTGTTCCAGGTTCTGTTCTTGGCGGGGCCATGGTTGCATTGTTCGGTATGGTGGTATCGTCAGGTATTCGTATTCTGGGCAGCCAGGTTGATTTGAACCGTCATGAGAACCTGTTCATCATCGCCTGCTCTGTAGGCATGGGTCTGGGTGTAACGGTTGTGCCTCAATTGTTCGCAGGTGCGCCGGACTGGGCACAGATTATGCTCGGTAACGGAATTATTGCAGGTAGCTTTACGGCCATTTTCATGAATTTGCTCTTTAATGGTCTGGGTACTCAAGCAAGGGCTGCCAAAATGGCTGAACGTCAAGCGGATGTGATTCTTGGAGATAACGGCAAGTCGGCGTAAAAAGTAAAGAACTGAAATCATCGTTGTTATTACCCGATGCCTTCAACATGTATATTATGTTAACTTTAAATTCCTCATGGATTGAATAATAAATGTTGTGAATAAAAAAGTTAAACGGCCTGAACTATTCAGGGGATGAATCATCTATCCTGTTAATCGTTATTGAAGGCATAATAAACGGAACACCGGAGACCTTGCTCGTTAGAGAGCAGGAGATCCGGTGTTTTTTCTTTTTTTTGCCCAAAACAAGATGGATTATTATGTAGACTCACATGATGAATTACTTTGAGATGAAGCCGATAGAAATGTTACATCTTACAGATGCCGCATCTGTTTCTCTGCAAAGTCTCCGACCCACGGCAGCTTAAGCCATTTGCCTTGCAGACTGGTGACTACCATGAGAAGCCAGACCACCACACCAAGCAGGGATAACAGCGAAGCCAGCAGTGGCCCAAACAGTGGGAGGAATGCACACAACACATGACCGACCATAATGAGGCCAAATACCGTAACGGATTGAAGTGCATGAAACAGAACGAATCGGCTTCGTTTTTCTACAGCCAGAAAGACGATTCCACCTACAAAAGTGAACAGATAACAGAGCATGCCGGCAATATTTTCATCCAGACCGCTTGATGATTTCATGGGGGACATTCGGTCCAGCCTCCTTTGTCCTTTTTAACTATGTTATGAAGGAGGTGGACAGAACTGAACCGGATGGGACGAAATGTATCTTTGCTAGCTTAAAAGGGACATGTTCCTAATACTGCCCTGGAACATGCCCCTTTCCTTGCCTCATTATATAACTTAACGGTCACCCCGCTGGAAATGTCTGCGTGGATGTGTGGTCTTGCCAATCTTATCGGTATCATTCTCTTTAGGAACCAAACGCTCGTCGGTACGACCTTCGTGATGGTTGTCAAAAGTGAATTCCGTCAGTTCCCATTCCGTCTTGCCGAGAACGGGATCGGCCGGGAATTGTTGTCCGCGATGCAGATGTTCTTCTTGTCCGGCTTCGTTGGTATATATTCCGTCCACTTCCACCTTTTCATGCGAAAGGGGCAGCATTTCTTTATCTTTCTGATCCATAAAACAACGCCTCCTTAGATCCCAGTATTTTAACTGTATGGGTTGTCCGTGATAATATCCCCCGAATAGTTCAGTGTTATGCTGGATATATTAATTCCGTATAGAAGTATCGTATTTATAACATATGATTCGGAATTAAACTTTTTGGGCATAAAAACCGTTATAAATATTAGGTAAAATCGTCAAGTCGTCAGATACTTCCGAATATGCTACAATAAGATTATGATTCACACCGAATCATATCGGGTATTTATAGTGTCAGGTACTTGCTTAAGCAAGGGTTCCCGACCTAAAGCTTGCTTTGAGCCGCGCACACAACTTCATGGATGGCATTTAAGACTTATTCGGCATTCTCTAAACGGAGCATTCACTTTCAACGTTTTGGGAGGGAATTACAATGGCAACGAAAGGTCACAATGAGGTCAAAGAAAGTTTGAGGGAAATGACTCGGATTTTCCGTCCTAAAGATCCAAAAAAATTCGTGAAGGAGTACGTGAGAAAATACCGGATTACGGGTGGATACGAGGAAGAATTGACTTCTGTGGTTGAGCATGAGCTTGTCAAGATGGATTCTTCCGTGTCCTGAAACACACACAACTCTGATTATACTGTTCCGATATGAATAGAACCGTCTCCCGGGCGTTAAGCTCCGGCAGACGGTTTTTTTTGATTGAAAAATGATATGTACATATTTCCAACGTGTAAACCTTTCATCTAAAAGAAAACAGAATTAGCTGTAGAGCTTCGCTCCACTTTTGGGGGCTTTGTTCCGTTCCTGCTGCATATACATGGAAGTACACATATGGCAGGAAGGATGAATGCATGTGGACCCTATTTTGAAAACGAAAGAAGAGATTGGCTACATGCGGGAAGCAGGACGGATCCTGCGAAGCTGTCACGAGCATATTGAAAAGTGGCTGGCCCCCGGTGTAACGACAGGAGATATTGACGAACGGGTGGAGGCTTTTTTGGCTGAAAGAGGAGCTACACCTGAGCAAAAGGGGTACAAAGGCTATCCTTACGCTACATGCGCTTCAGTTAATGAAGTGGTTTGCCATGGCTTCCCTAATGACCGGAAACTGGCTGAAGGCGATGTGGTGACCATTGATATGGTGGTGAACAAAGACGGCTGGCTTGCCGATTCTGCATGGACGTATGGGATCGGTGAACAACGCAGGTCCATACGCAAACTAATGAATCGAACGGAAAGGGCGCTTCATAAGGCGATAGCACAGGCAGTTCCAGGAAATACACTGGGGGATATCGGTAACGCGATTGAACGGACAGCGAGGCTGTATCGTTACGGGATTGTGAAGCCTCTTATTGGTCATGGGATCGGTCAGTACATCCATGAACCTCCGAATGTCCTCCCTTACGGAAAACGCAGGACGGGCATGATGCTGACAGAGGGCATGGTCATTACGATTGAGCCTATATTTACGAAAGGTAGCTCTGGAGCAGTTGTATGGGATGAGGATGGCTGGACGGTGAGAACAGTGGATGGAAGCTGGGGCGTCCAGTATGAGCATACGGTAGCCATAACAAGTGAGGGTCCTCTTATACTAACTGACGGGACTTAGACGCTGTATCTATGGCAAGCTGGTAAGGGTGCCGCATACGGTGTAAGAGATATACAATAGGTTCAGGCTCCATGCCGTTTGGTTCTAAAAGGGAGCGGTATGGAGCTTTACTGCGGCTTCCAGTAGTTGTAAGAGAAACAAGCTGATGCAGGCTTTTCTGTTTTGCATAATACTGCATGTTTTCAATGTGAGAAAAATCGGCAAAAAAATCAATTTCATCACCGAAATTTGGCAAAAATTTTCAAAAGTAGAGAGTAATATTTTTAACTGAAATCGGTTACAAATCAAGTTGTGGTGCGGTTTTTTTACATATAGTGAACAATTTGTGAACATGTGTCCAAAGATTGACAAAATCATACCCTCAACTTATATTTAATAAGTGATTGAACCATATAGAATGAATTGGAAGAATGCGCAGACATGCCCTTAGCAGGAAATGACGGGTGTAGTGGAAGCGTTATTTTTGTAAGCGTTCTGTATGTCGGACAGGATTACGTGTATCGTGCTGAAATGAACTGAATTAAGTTTATTTTGGGCGACAACGGCAATCTACGAAAATGTTAAAAAAGTGGGGTAGATCAATGATGAAACAGTGGCAGGTTGCAAAGCGAATTCTCCCCTTGCTGGCGGTGTTCTCTTTGCTGCTATCCGCATGCGGGCGGGAAGACTTGTCGGTAATGAAACCTCAGGGTCCTGTGGCGCAAGGCCAATATGATCTGATGAAGCTGTCCATTGCGATTATGATCGTGGTGCTCATCATTGTATTTGCTATTGCTGCGTATGTGTTGATCCGGTTTCGCAGACGAGCCGGGCAGAATGAAATGCCCGAACAGGTTGAAGGTAATTTCAAGCTGGAAGTAATATGGACAGCCATTCCGTTGCTGCTCGTAATTGTTCTGGCAGTACCGACGGTAAAAACGATTTTTGCCCAAGGCGAAGATCTGTCCAACGACAAAAATGCAATTCAGGTCAAAGTCACCTCGCATCAGTACTGGTGGGAATTCACTTATCCTCAATATGACGTAACCACCGCTCAAGATCTCATCATCCCGACCGGAAAGAAAATCGCATTCGAATTGAAAACCGCTGACGTGCTTCACTCCTTCTGGGTGCCGTCACTTGCGGGTAAAATGGACACAAACCCGGATGGAACGCTTAACAAGTTCAGCTTCTCGGCGCCAAATGAAGGCGTTTACCGAGGCAAATGTGCTGAATTATGTGGCAGGTCGCATGCCTTCATGGAATTTAAGGTAAAAGCGGTCAGTCAGGAATCCTTTGACAAATGGGTTAACGAAATGAAAGCCCCGGCGGTACTTCCGGAAGATACCCAATTGGCTGAGAAGTTCAAAACGAACTGCCTTTCTTGCCATGCAGTTGGGGATCAGGGCGGGCCCGTTGCGCCTAACCTTACAGGTATCGGCGGCAAGCAATCCGTGGCAGGTATTCTGCTGAATCAGGGCGAAGGCCAGGAAGACGGTAATCCGGTGCTGGACAACATGAAAGAATGGCTCCATGATCCACAATCCGTGAAGCCGGGCAATACAATGCCTAATCCGAAAGACCTTGGACTCACAGATGAAGAAATCGACGGAATTGCCGAATATCTGGCCAACTACAAATTGGACTATGAATAGAACAGCAAGGACGAAGAAGGGGGTACACAACCTTGGCTCATGCGCATAGCGTCAAGCGGTATAGGGGCTTGATGGATTGGATCACCACCGTCGATCACAAAAAAATCGCCGTTCTCTATTTGATTGCGGGTGGATTTTTCTTCGGAATCGGCGGCATTGAAGCCATTTTGATTCGGATTCAGTTAATGAAACCGATGAATGATTTTGTGTCGGCACAGGTCTTCAACGAATTGATTACGATGCACGGAACAACGATGATTTTCCTTGGTGTTATGCCTATTATCTTTGCACTTATGAATGCTGTTGTACCTTTGCAAATTGGGGCACGGGACGTTGCTTTCCCTTTTGTTAACGCGCTTGGTTTCTGGACGTTCCTGTTTGGCGGACTGCTCTTGAACCTGAGCTGGTTGATGGGAGGGGCACCGGATGCCGGCTGGACTTCGTACACGCCACTCTCTGGCAGCGAGTACAGTGGGACGCACGGTGTGGATTTCTACACGATAGGTCTCCAGATCGCCGGTCTAGGGACACTCATCGGGGGCATTAACTTTCTCGCGACCATCATTACGATGCGTGCGCCGGGAATGTCCTATATGCGGATGCCGATGTTTACCTGGACCACATTTATTACATCAGCCATCATTCTTTTTGCATTCCCTGCCATTACGGTAGGACTTGTACTGTTAACGTTTGACCGTATACTTGGGGCGAATTTCTTCGATGTTGCAGGTGGCGGTAACCCGGTACTCTGGCAGCATATCTTCTGGATCTTCGGGCACCCGGAAGTATACATTCTCATCTTGCCGGCTTTTGGTATTATCTCGGAGGTTATTCCAACCTTTGCACGTAAAAGATTATTCGGTTACAGCTCCATGGTGTTTGCAACCATCCTGATCGCCTTCTTAGGATTCATGGTCTGGGCGCATCACATGTTTACGACAGGTCTGGGAACAGTCGCCAATGCATTGTTCTCGATCTCAACCATGTTGATTGCTGTACCAACAGGGATTAAAATATTTAACTGGCTCTTTACGATGTGGGGCGGACAGATTCGTTTTACGGCAGCAAACCTGTTTGCTGTTGGATTCGTTCCAACCTTCGTTATGGGCGGGGTTACTGGTGTCATGCTGGCCTCAGCGCCTGCGGATTTCCAGTTCCATGATACGTACTTTGTTGTGGCTCACTTCCATTACGTTATCGTTGGTGGATTGGTGCTAGGTTTGTTCTCTGGATTACATTACTGGTGGCCGAAGATGTTCGGTCGCGTCCTGAGCGAAACGCTCGGAAAGTGGACCTTCTGGACATTCATGATCGGTTTCCAATTAACGTTCTTCGTACAGCATTTCCTTGGTTTAATGGGGATGCAGCGCCGGATCGTTACATACTTGCCGAATCAGGATTTTGACCTGCTTAACCTGGTCAGTTCCGTTGGTGCATTCCTAATGGGTGTTGGGGTTATCATGTTCCTCGTGAACATCGTAATTACAACGAGAAAACCAGTTGATGCGCCGAATGATCCGTGGGAAGATGGTCGTACGTTGGAATGGTCAATCCCATCTCCGCCACCGGAATACAACTTTAAGCAGACTCCTCTGGTACGTGGAATCGATGCGTATTGGAAGGAAAAGATGGCTGGACATACGGAGATGACACCGGCCGAACCTGTTGGTTCGATTCATATGCCATCAGCGACTCCACTGCCGTTTGTTATGTCTGTCGGTATATTCATTGCCGGACTTGGTCTCATGTTCAGCAAAGATGATTTTGGCAATGCGTTTATGAACGGATTGTTTAACAATTACATTGTAGTCATTATTGGCCTTCTGATTACATTTGGTGCGATGGCGCTGCGGTCACTCTATGATGATCATGGCTGGCATATTGAACCGGAGGATCAGGATGAGAAGGGGGTTAGAACATGACAACTCCACATGCCGAACCGGTAAACGGCAAATTGCCGCATGAGCCGGAGAAAGCAACGCTGGAAGGACGCAACAAGCTTGTCGGCTTCTGGTTGTTCCTTGGCGGCGAGACCGTATTGTTCGGAACCCTCTTCGCAACCTTTTTGGCCCTCCGTGGCCAAACGAATGACGGACCGACGGCGAATGAATTGTTTCATCTGCCACTCGTGGCTGCAGCAACCTTTATTCTCTTAGTCAGCAGTTTGACAAGTGTATTTGCCATCCAGGCTATGCATAAGGGGAAGCGCAATGCTCTTGCTCTCTGGCTTGGCATTACCGTTGTACTGGGTCTTGGATTCCTCGGTCTGGAAATCTACGAGTTCTATGAATATGTGAAACATAAAGAGTTCGGCATGACTACAAGTGCATTCAGTTCAGCGTTCTACACGCTGGTTGGGTTCCACGGAGCTCACGTTGCATTCGGTATTATGTGGATTGGGCTCATTATCGGGCAACTGTTCAGAAAAGGATTAACGGTCGTAACTGCACCTAAAGTATACGTCTCCGCAATGTACTGGCACTTTATTGACGTGGTCTGGGTGTTTATCTTTACGGTCGTGTACCTGCTCGGAAAGGTGGGGTAACACATGTCGGTACAGGATAAGAGTGATCAGCAGCCTGTGAAGCATCGTCACCGGGCGGAAGGGCCACAGAAACACGTCGTTGTTTTTATTTTCTCAATTGTCCTGACGCTAATTGCGTTCGCGGCTGCTGCCGCGGGAGGAGTCAATACGACCTTTACCATTATTATATTGGTGGTTATGGCGATCCTTCAGGTGTTTGTACAGCTCGGTTACTGGATGCACTTGAAGGATAAAGGGCATTTAATGCCGATCCTGTTCATGAGCTTCGGATTTTTCGTAGCTTTTACGTGCATCATTATGGCACTCTATTGGGTTTGGTGGTAAAAGAGATGGCGGCGGCGCAGTGTCGCCGTCTTTTCCCCTTTTAGGCGGATCAATCACTCAATGGATTCAGGCAACAACCAAATCAGGTCACGGGGAGGTTTCCCGTATGCTCGGGTTGCAATATTTTAGTTTCAACGATTTATGGAGTCCACTTATTATGGCATTGTTTCTGCTCATTGCTGCAGCTTATCTAGTGCTCGTTGGTCCGTTCAGTGAGCGGATCAAGGGGGCAGATCAGGCTACGGTCGCACAGAAAATGATGTTTATTACTGGGCTTACCGTGTTGTATCTTGCACAAGCGGGGCCATTCAATCTGCTGGGTCATGTGATGTTCAGCTTCCATATGGTGAGTATGGCTCTGTCCTATCTGGTAGCGCCACCGCTATTGATGAAGGGATTACCCCTCTGGGTATGGCGCGGAATCATCCGGTGGCTGCCGACACGGCAGTTATCTTTTTTGGCTCATCCGATCGTGGCGGCTGTGCTGTTTAACGGGTTGTTCTCGTTATATCATCTACCCGTGGTACATGATTACGTGATGTTAAATTTTACGGTTCACCGTTTGTATTACATTGTACTTTTCATTACTTCCATGCTGATGTGGTGGACGCTGCTCAATCCGTTGCCGGAAGGGAGACAAGCGTCGGGGCTGTCTAAAATTGGTTTTATTTTTCTGAACATGGTGCTTCTGACACCAGCTTGTGGACTAATTATTTTTGCCTCCGAACCCTTGTATGCGACCTACAGCAATCCTGCCGTATGGGCTGAGGCGATGCGGTATTGTGTCTCCGGGGATTCCACAGCATTGCTGCGATCGTTCGGTGGACCGGCGTTCTTCAACTTTCTGTCCTCTGCCAAGGAGGATCAGCAGGTGGGCGGTATTTTGATGAAATTCATACAGGAAGGCATCTTCGTCTCCATGCTGGCGTATGTCTTTTTCCAATGGTACCGCAAGGAAAAACGGGAAGATGATGATGATCCGTACCCTATAGAGAATACGGGAGGACCGCTCAATCCTGCAGCGAAATAACACAAGTTTTGTTTGGACAAGAGGGGGAAACACACGATGGATATGTATTTTCTGCTACCCACGATCAGTACTTCTTTCATTGTGATTAGCGCAGTGCTGGTTGGAATTGGCTGGGTGCTAATTATCCGTGGCAAACGGGAGGCGCACCAAACCGCGATGATTGCAGGGGCCATTGCTGCCCTTCTGTTCTTTGTCATTTATATGTCTCGTACCATCTTTGTCGGGAATACGGCTTGGGGTGGGGACCCGGAAATGGAGATCTTCTATCGAATATTTCTGATCTTTCATATTATCCTTGCCACGGTGGCAGCGGTCTTCGGGATTTCCACTTTGGTGCTTGGGTTCAAAAAGAAATTCAAGACACATCGCCGTTGGGGGAGATTTACATCCATGATCTGGTTTAGCAGTGCTATCACAGGCGTTATTGTATACGTTTTGTTGTACCTGCTGTATCCTGGTGGACACACTCGTCCGGTATGGGAAGTCATTTTGGGTGTTTAATGCAATGAATTGAATTCTTTGAAAATATGAAAATGGATGTATCCACCCGTGGATTGGTCCAAGCTTCCTCTCGCATTCATTCATAGAATGAGTTCGAGAGGGGGAAAACAAATGAAAAAAACAGTCCATGTAAGTCAAACGTATCCACGTCTCACGGTGTATTCAGAAGAGGATTATCGTGGAAGAAGCAGGGTATACCGTGGTAACACGGGTCTCCGTAATCTGGACAACATCCTGGGTGGGGTAGAAAGCCTGCGTTTCTTCTCGACAAGTTCGAATGCAACGTTGGTTGTGTTTACGAGACCTAACTTTCAAGGCGGATTCCGCGTCTTTCGTGGGAACACCAACTTGAGAGATTTGGATGATCTGATTCGTGGCAATGATGTGGAATCTTTGATTTCCACCAATCAACGGCTTACTTTGGACGAAATTCGTGCGATTCGCAGTAATCGCAGCCTGCCAAGTGGCTACAACCTCGTTTAAGGATTAAACCTCTTCAGTATTCAGGTGCCGAAAAAAAGGAAAGAGCTGTTCCGAATTGTGTTCGCACAATATAGGATACAGCTCTTTTTTTGGTTTGAGGAGTTATCCTAATCTCCACCACCGCCGCCACTGTCCCCACCGCCACTATCTCCACCACTGTCGTTGCTGGTTCCGCTATCGCTACTGTGATGGTAATTAGATCCCGAAAAAGAATCACTGTCATGATGCTTGTGATCGTGTGAATGTTTGGAATGATGAGTGTAGGAGCCATCATTGGTGGTAATGACCGGGTATGCCGGAGAAGAGTCGGTGTAGCCGTTGTTACGGCGAACTCGATGTCTGCCTTTTTTGGCAGCATGACGCTTGGGTTCATCCCGCAAAATGAGCCAGATGACCACGATAAGGAAGAGGAGCACAAAGCCGATCTCAACCAGCCAATCCATAGGTGAATCAATCCTTTCTATGTATCTCTATAGTATCTCTATAAGTTGAATGAATAAAATTACAATGAATCATTGTACATTTAGAATCAAGTTTTATTTTATCGTAACTCTGACGTGAATCCCATCCTTTCTTCCTGATTCAGGAAAATAAGGAGTTGACGGGAATAGGGAGTAGTCTGTATACTGTGTATAATGATATATACAGTGAGCACAGTCGAGATGGAAAGGCAGGCAATGATATGAACGAATGGAAGCAGGCCTGGTGGCTGACCCGCAGCGAGATGAACAAGGATAAGCTCCAATGGCTGTGGACCGCAATTTTTATGATATATACGGGCAGCATGAGCGGTGTGATGTTATTAGGACAACAGAAGACAGATTTCATTAATCCTGTTGTTGATACTTTCTTTTTGATCATGGTGCCATTTCAGGGGTTCGTGTTCAGCAGGCGTTCCTTCCGTTACATACAGGAGGATTCCTATACACAGATGTTGGCCTACTATCGCAGACTTCCCATTCCACACGAGACAGTGATGTGGTCGAGACTTCAGCAGGCTCTGATGGCGTTTACGTATAATGGTATCTTTTTCTATGGATCACTGTATGTGGTTGGGTTGCACGAGGAAGGGTTCCGGTGGGATCAGTACTTGGCCTTTGGTATAACTTGTACAGGTTACGGACTTCTCATGACAGGCTTATATATTTACGGAGAGTTTCTGCACAGTGGAAAAAAATATTTGCTTCTCAGTTCACTGTTTTTGCCGCTTACGATCATCCTATCCTTGCTGATCCGAACGTCGGGCAGTTACGGATTTTCGATTGTAATTGATATGAGTAAATCATGGGGGCTGCTTTCCCCGATTATGTGGGTTGCTTTGGTGGCTGGCATAGCGGGATTATGGCTTTTCAGTCGGTTGACGCTGAAGAAACTTTCCAATCGGGATTTGAGTTAACGGTATGAGGGATGAACGCAAAAATGAATACAGGATGAAACCGGCACGGACAGGTAACAGACTGGAGTGTACCGGAGGGCGAGGTGCAAGATGTGAAAATACCCATTCAAATTAATGAAAATAGCGCTGAACCTTTATACCACCAAATTGAAAATCAGTTAAGATCGTTAATTGTTACGGGTCAGTTGGGGGAGGGAACACATTTGCCGTCCATTCGCGAATTCGCCGGATCACTGAATTGCAGTGTTATAACGGTTAGACGGGTCTATCAGGATCTGGAGAATGAAGGGCTGCTTCGTACGAAGCAGGGGACGGGTACATTTGTGGCCCAGGTAGAAGCCGGCGACAGAGAACATTATAGATTGAAGGCCGCACAGGAAGCGATGCAGGCAGCGGTGCAGTCCGGAAAATCGGTGGGATGTACGGAAGAAGAACTGGAGAGTCTGTTCCGGGAAGTCCTCAAGGCAGTTTACTCGAAGTGAGGGAGTGATTCATACATGGAGCCCATAGCAGTTCAGTTGAACGGCGTATCCAAAATGCGAAAACGCAGAGTTATTGGCCCAATCGATCTGACCATCCCGGAAGGGTATGTAGTTGCTATTCTCGGTCATAACGGTTCAGGTAAAAGCACACTTCTTAACATGCTACAACAAGTGGTACTGCCAGATGCCGGGCAGATTATATGGTTTGGGAAGGAACATGAGGGGCCTCTTCCCATTGAACTGAGACAACAGATCGGTTTTGTGGCTGACAACGCTGGGCTCGAAGAGAACCGGATTACTGCACAGGAAGCAGCTGATTTTCGAGCCTACTGGTACCCGCGTTGGGATATGAAGTTGTTCAACCAACTGATTCACGATATGGAAGTACCTGTTGATGTGAAGCTGAACAAGATGTCGAAGGGAGAGCGACGGAAATTTGAGATCGCTGCTGCAATCGCAGCTCGCCCAAGACTATTGCTTTTGGATGAGCCTTCATCAGGACTGGACCCCTTTGCCTGGAAAGTGATGGTCGAGCAGTTCCGTACCTTCATGGCTGAGGGAGACACTACGATTCTGATTGCCACACATATTGCGGATGAAGTCAAAAGGCTCGCCGATTACATCGTATTGATGCACCGTGGTCAGTCCCTGGGGATGGCCGAGAAAGATATGGTGCTCGATCAGTGGAAAGAAGTCTGGTACGAAGGAGATTTACGACCAGAGAGTATCCCTGGGGTTGTGGAATCTTCTTCTGAAGAGAGAGGACTGGTTCGCGTCATTACTACCCGGGTTAGCGAAGCGCAGGAAAGGCTGGAGCTGGCAAATAACCGGGTATTGAAGATCCGTAACTTGGAATTGGATGAAGTCTTGGCATTCTGGATTGCCGGGTATGCACCCGTACAGTGGAAATAACCGAAGGGAGACGATAAATGATGAACCGATTGGAATTGAAGCAGGTAGTCAAGCAATATGCAGACAAAACGGCAGTTAATGGTGTGACGCTTAATGTACAAGAAGGGGAGATTTACGGTCTGCTCGGAGCCAACGGCGCTGGTAAAACAACAACGATGCGTATGGTGCTTGGGCTAATCCACCCGGACGGGGGAAGTATCCAGTACAACGGCAAACCCTATAGCAAAGAATTGCAGCAGATTATGGGATATCTTCCGGAAGAGCGCGGTTTGTACCCGAAGGTAAAGGTCAGTGAACAGATCAACTATCTGGCCCGTCTGCGCGGCATGAATGGAAAGGATGCGGATCAGAGCCTGAAGTATTGGTTGGACCGATTCGAAGTGCCGGAGTATTACGACAAGAAGATTGAGGAACTATCCAAAGGGAATCAGCAAAAGATGGGCTTTATTGCCGCAGTGGTTCACAGACCGCAAATTCTCATTCTGGATGAAGCCTTCAGCGGACTCGATCCGGTGAACGTGGAATTGCTGAAATCCACGGTGAAGGAGTTACGTGACGAAGGCACGGCCATTCTGTTCTCGACACACCGTATGGAGCACGTTGAAGAATTATGTCGTCAGATAACAATTCTGCATCGCTCCAATACCGTTGTGCAAGGAGAGATTAAAGAGATCAAGAGCCGTTATCCACGTGAGCATGTATTCCTGAGCACCACAGGTAATGTGGGCGGTCTGGAACAGCTGCCGGGTGTGAAAAAGGTAGAGCAAAATGAGCGTGGATACCTGATCCATATTGGTCAGATGGAAGCAGCTCAGGAAATTCTGAGAGCAGCCATGGCTCAGACGACCGTTGAACATTTTGAAATCAAGGAACCAACGCTTAACCAAATCTTTATTCGTGAGGTAGGTGAGTCGAATGAATAAAATGGGGACAATTATCGGATTTACGTTCAAAAACAAAGTAAAAACGAAGTCTTTCATGGTGACGACTATTGTACTTGCACTTTTAATTACGATTGGACTCAATATTCCATATTTCATTACTTTATTTAATGGCGGTCCCATCGGTGGAGGCTCGAGCACAAATCCGGTAAATATCGGTCTGCTGAGTAAAGGACAAACGGAGGTAGCCGAGAAGCTGGAGACATACTCCTCCGCACAAGGCAACCAGACGTATCGTTTTGTTAACGACGCGAGTAAAGATGAAGCGGCACTCAAAGCCGATGTGGAGTCGGAGCTTTTGGATGGGTACCTGAAGTTTGAACCTGTTGCAGGGCAAGACTTCCCACAACCTGTTTTGTACTCAAGTGAAGATATCTCCCCGCAGGTTATAGCACCCATTGAAGCTGCGCTGCAAATTGTGAAGCTGGATGTCGTGGTGAAAGATACACTCACGGCGGAACAAAAACAGCTCATCAGTACCCCGGTAAAACTGACAGAGCAAAGTCTTGATTCTAGCCAAAGTGGAGCTGCAGCGGAGTCGGAAGGTACCATGAGTGGCATCAACTACATTGTGGTATATCTGCTGATTATCCTGTTGTTCACATCAACGATGATGACAGGTAATATGATTGCTTCCGAGATTACAGCCGAGAAGAGCTCGCGTATTATGGAGATTTTGATTACGAGTGTATCTCCGCTCAGTCAGATGTTTGGTAAAATCATCGGTATTTTCATGGTAGGTTTGCTGCAAATCGGTATCTTCGGTGCAGTAGTTGCTGGTAATATGCTGTTACCGCATAACCGCGATGTATTGAGTGATTTCAACATGAACTTGGGTGATGTGAACGTCGCAGTCATTGTATATGGACTCATCTTCTACATTCTGGGTTACTTCCTGTATGCGGTGATGTTCGCGGCCATTGGTTCCATGGTGAGTCGGACAGAGGAACTGGGTCAGGCCGTGCTGCCGATTACGATGTTGTCCCTGGTTTCCTTCTATATTGCAATTTTCAGTATTGCTACACCGAACATCCTGTTGTTGAAAGTAGCAAGCTTCATTCCGTTCACATCGCCAACGGCAATTCTGGTACGGATTGGGGCAGGCGTTGCGCCAACCTGGCAGATCTGGACGTCCCTGGCCATTCTCGTGGTATCGATTATGATCTTCGGCTGGCTCGCAGCGAAAATCTATCGTACAGGTGTGCTGATGTATGGTAAACGCCCAACGTTCAAGGAATTGTTCAAAGCGATGAAGGCTTATAAGATCTAATCCAAGTTTACGAACAACACGACGTTATTAGTGGTTCAATAAAACTTCATGATCCAGAACGGAAATGGCTTGAGTAATTAAAGCAGAGAAGGTGCTATGCAATAGAGAGGAGCATCTTCTCTGCTTAATTCATAATAATCCAAATATCTTTATTCAAATTACTATATTGCTTAAAGGAGAATACATAATATGAAAAACTGGAAACGCATGCTCTTGTCCCTGACAATCTCGGTAGGTTTGCTCGCATCCGCAGTGCCAACGGCTATGGCCTCTCCGCAAGAGACATCGGTAAAGGTGAATGACGAAACGGTTGAATACACGGCGGGTGCACCGATCAACGATAAAGGAACAACACTTGTGCCGCTGCGCTCCACGTTGGACGCAATGGATGTGAAGCTGACGACAGCAACAGATGATACGATCACAGCCGTCGTTAACGGCAAGACGATTACTTTGAAGAGCAAGCTTACACGCATTAATGGCGTAACGTACGCGCCGATTCGTATTGTCGGGGATGCAACTGGTTATGAGGTCTGTTGGGATGCTGCTACACGCACAGTGCTGCTGGTTTCTAAGGGTGGCGAAACAGAGACTGTTCAAACCGGTGGACGTGGCTTCATGTGGGAAGTCGAAAGCAATGGCAACACAGTATATCTGGTAGGCTCAATGCATATTGCGGATGAAAGCTTTTATCCATTGCGCGAAGAGTTTGAAGAAGCCTTTACCGAGGCGGATTACTTAGGCGTAGAGATTGATATCAGCAAAGCGGCTGACGAAGCGCAGCAGAAGATTGTTCTGGATCTGGGCTCGTATCAGGATGGCACAACACTGAAAGATCACATCTCCAGCGAGACGTATGCTCAGGTGGGAGACATTTTGAAGAAGAATGGATTGGAAGCGAATGCACTGGATACCTTTAAGCCTTGGGTAGTGGAGAGCACACTGGCCAGCCTGAAATCCATGAAAGCGGGCTATGAAGCTTCTTCGGGGGTTGACCTATACTTCATACAGAAGGCAATCGAGCGCAAACTTCCGGTGATCGAATTGGAATCCTATCAATCTCAATTGGGAATGTTCAATGACTTCTCTAAGGAGCTGCAAGAGAAAACATTGAAAGCGACTTTGGACAATTTCGATGTGTTGGATGACAGCGTGAATCAAATGGCCGAAATGTGGAAGACAGGGAATGACGAACAACTGTTGGAGCTGACGAACAGCTTCTCTGATGATGAAGAATACAACAAAGCAATGCTGATCGACCGTAATGTTGGAATGGCTGATAAGATCGATGGTTACCTGAAAAACGGCAAAGGTGAAGAGTATTTCATCGTTGTTGGTGCGGCGCACTACTTGGGTGATCATGGGATTGTGAAGTTGCTGAAAGATAAAGGATATACAGTGGTACGAAAATAATAGAATTATAGCTCCTTATATGGGAGTTTGGTATTCTCTCCACATGATAGACAATAGTGAAAAAAGAGATCGTATAAAATCCCTCTCAAGCACTGGAAGCTTGAGGGGATTTTGTATGCCTGCGAAGAAGCAAGTAGTCGTCTATACGTGAGTGAATGAAGGCTTGATATTGAATTAATTAGGGTAGAGAGGGGTGATCTCTACCAAAATGTCGAATCAGGACTTTAGATTCAATCTCAGAAAGGTCTATTTACAAATATTAGAAAATCATTTAAAATAAATGTAAGCGTTTTAAAAGTTAAAGCGCTTTAACTTTTAGGTGGAGGTGATTGTGTCTCGCGAGTATCGAATCATGGTTTCTCCATCAAGATGCTGCATTGAATTTTAGGCTTAAAGGTTATGTCATGGATCAAAACCCATTTGGACCTAAAAGGAGCGTAAATTTATGAGAAAAAATAGGGGATTTTCGGTTAGCAGCAAGGCTGTTATGATGTGTTGTCTCGCTTTTCTTCTGATTCCGGCGAGCTTTGCTTTCGCCGCTCCAAACAAGCCGTTTCCGCAGCACACGACATATACCAGCGGCTCGATCAAGCCTAACCATGTTACGCAAAGTGCGATGGATAGCTCCGTGAAAGCGAAATGGGACAGCTGGAAATCGGCTTATCTGAAAACGGCGGGCACAGGCAAGTATTATGTGAAGTATCAGTCCAACGGGGATACCGTATCTGAGGCACACGGGTACGGAATGCTGGCAACGGTTATAATGGCCGGTTATGACGGCAATGCGCAGACCTATTTCGACGGACTTTATCAATATTATAAAGCGCATCCGAGCGCCAACAATTCGAAATTGATGGCATGGAAACAAAACAGCAGCTTCCAGAACATTGAAGGCGCCGACTCGGCCACGGATGGAGACATGGACATTGCTTATTCGCTCCTGCTTGCGGACAAGCAGTGGGGTAGCAGCGGCAGTATCAACTACCTTCAGGCCGGCAAGGACATCATCAATGCCATCATGCAAAGTGACGTGAATCAGTCCCAATGGACGCTGCGTCTTGGCGACTGGGCAACGGATAATACGTTCAAAAATGCTACCCGTCCATCGGACTTTATGCTGAATCACTTGAAGGCGTTCCAGGCAGCAACGGGTGATGCCAAATGGGCGAACGTGATCGACAAAACCTATACCATTGTCAACTCCTTATACAACGGGTACAGCTCATCAACCGGATTGCTTCCAGACTTCGTCGTTCTGTCGGGCTCGACGTACAAGCCAGCTTCAGCCGATTTTCTGGAAGGGGCGAACGACGGCAGCTACGATTACAATTCGTGTCGTACGCCTTGGCGGATCGCAACGGATTACCTGATGACTGGTGACAGCCGGGCACTCAGTCAGCTCAATCAAATGAATAGCTGGATCTCAACCAAAGTAAGCGGTAATCCTAGCAACGTAAAGGATGGTTATAAACTCAACGGCACGGTTACAGGTTCCGGCGGCAGCGGCGCGTTCTATGCACCGTTTGGTGTCAGCGCTATGACCTCGTCCGTGAACCAAAACTGGCTAAATTCCGTCTGGACCAAAACGGCCGGCAGCTCCAATGAAGGCTACTATGAAGATAGCATCAAGCTGTTCTCCATGATCGTGATGTCCGGCAACTGGTGGACATACTAAGTAACTTATAATCCGATGATTGCTCATATGCAAGCAGGCCGCGAGATTAGCTCCGGGCCTGCTCTTTTTATGGATAGAGAGCTAGGAGAATGTATTTAATGATTGATTTAAGAAAGCCTTATAGATAGCAAATGCCTAGAAACAACAAACCGCCATATCTCAGGAAATTCTGGGATATGGCGGTTTCTCTTAATGTGAAAGTACGTCGATAGACGTTTTTCTTATGGTATCAGGACGAATGGATGATAGCCGAATTATGCTTTAGCTGCAGATTCAGTAAAGAACTGCGGCAAATATTCCTTGTTGGCTTCGAGCATTTCATCCAGCATCTGAATCGCCACTTCGACCGAAGGGACCAAAGGATGATGGGCCAATGCCTGTATGGCCAATCCACGATCGCCGGTCACGGCAGCATCGATGGCGAGGCGCTCATAGGTTTTAACCGCATGGATCAGTCCAACTGCCATTGGAGGAACCTTGGTCAACGGCAGGGGCAGTGGACCGGTTTTGGTGACCACGCAGTTGACTTCAATGCTGGCATCGTCTGGCAGGAAATCAATGATACCTTGATTGGCTACGTTCAACGTCTGAATGTCATTCGTTCCGTTGTAGAGTGAGCGCATCAGGTTCACGGCAGCTTCGGAATAGAAGGCGCCGCCCCGCTGTTCCAGCTGTTTCGGTTTATCTTTCAGGTCCGGGTCATTGTAAAGCTCGAAAAGTTCTTCTTCAACGCGTTTAACCACTTCCGCACGGTTGCCGCCTTTTTGTAAGGATTCCAGCTGCTCTTCGAGCATGGCGTCGGTCATATAGAAATATTTCAAATAGTAAGAAGGCAGGGCATGCAGGGATTGCAGGAATTCCGGATTCCACTCCCGTGCAGGCACGTTCTTCGCGCTGTAACCGGCCGTATCGGACAGCATGTCATCCAGTTTGTCTTCTCCATTCACATCAATACGCGTAATCCAGTGGAGATGGTTCAGGCCAACAAACTCGGCATAGACGCGGTCCGCTTCTACGCCGTATTTGGCTGAGGTTTGCTTGATTAGGCCGATTGGTGCATTACAGAGACCAATGCTTTTAACGTTGGAATACTTCAGAATGGCTTCCGTGACCATACCCGCCGGATTCGTAAAGTTCAGCAGCCAGGCATTAGGAGCGAGTTCTTCAATATCACGGCAGATATCAAGCAGGACCGGAATCGTCCGCAGCGCCTTCATCATGCCTCCGGGACCAGTGGTTTCCTGACCGATCACGCCGTATTTCAGGGGAATGGATTCATCGCGGCCACGGGCGTCAAGCATACCGACACGCATTTGAGTGCTGACGAAGTCCGCACCCTTGATGGCTTCGCGGCGGTCGAACGTCAAATGTACTTCAATCGGCAGACCCGATTTCTCCACCATGCGTTTGGCCAAGTTGCCGACAATATTCAGTTTGCGCTGTCCCGGCTCAATATCTACTAGCCACAGCTCTCGTACAGGAAGCTCGGCATGATGGAGGATGAACCCCTCAACGAGCTCCGGAGTATAGGAAGATCCACCGCCGATTACCGCTATTTTTAGCCCTTGTTCATATGCCATTTTGCACACTCCAGTCTTTTAAGAATTTTTTATGATGACAGTGTTTATAGACGTTTATCTTGTTGTTTGCTTAATATGTTCGAAGTCACGGAAGGCACGCATTTTGTCATATACATCCTGGCTTACCGCATGTCCGGCCGCATCCATAGCAGACCATAAGGCACCAACAACAGGCTCGGTGGCCAACGTTACGATGGTCGCATTTGGAGCGATGGTTGCAACAGTCTGTTCAATTTTGCTACGTATCCAGCCGCGATCTCCCCTTGTTAGCAGACTTCCTGCCAGTATAACGTCAAAGGCGTCCTTTTCCATTCCAAGTTTGTGGATAACCGCAGCCGCTGATTTGCCAAGCTCTACGCCTTGACGGTTCAGAATTTCCAGAGCTACAGCATCGTCCTCTGCGGCAGCTTCAAATAGCAGCTTTGCTACATGGACAGGCACATGCTTGCCGTGATCCTGAAAGTCATCGAACATGTCGCTGACACTGTCATATCCAAGGAAGTTCAGCAGCAGGGGAGTTAGGAGCGTTGGCTGCTCACGGCCGTCCCAAGAACGGATGACAGAGCGGAACACCTCAATATTGAGGGAACCGCCACCGCCGAAATCACCGTACATATAATCAAAACCGCCGACCTGTATATGTTCTCCTGCCGGATTGCGGCCTGCGGAGTTGGTGCCTGTGCCGCAGATCAGCGCGACCCCGTAAGGCCGGTTCGTACCTGCGCGCAGACCGATCATCGTGTCACAGTTAATCGAGTAGTTCTGGGTGAATCCGATTCCTTGAACCAGAGGGTGCAGGATTCGGTAATCTACCTCCCGATCTGCGCCTGCAAGTCCGAAATAGGTGTGCGAGATTTCATGAACCCGCAGTCCTGCTTCGTTTAGAGCTCCTTCTGCAGCTTCCCGTATGCTTTGTGCGGCCAAGGCGCGGTCAATCTGGTGATTGCCATTGCCGCCCACGCCTTTGCCAAGCACATTGCCGAAGTCATCGGTCAGCAGGGCGTATGTTTTTGTTCCTCCCCCATCGATTCCCAAGTAGTAAGCCAATGGTCGTCACTCCTATATATAAGGTTATATTTTTTATCCGGTTGTACCTTTTGTTGGTGATCCAGTAGATTCTCTCACGATGAGTTCAGGATCGATCCTTACATTAGCCCCGCGTTTCATCGTACCGTCCATGCGTTTCAACAGCATATCCGCAGCGGCGACCCCAATGCGGTCGGCAGGCTGCCGGACCGTTGTCAGATGGGGGTGCAGCTTGGATGAAATATACTGATCGTCATAGCCGACGATAGCTACCTGTTCAGGCACCTTGATGCCTTCTTCCATGAGGGCGTTCACGACCCCAAGCGCGATATGATCATCGCCCGCGAACACCGCGGAAGGCAGGCGTCCCTCACGCAGCCATTTGCGGCAGATGTCATAACCAAAATCGATTTCGAAATCGCCCGTGATCATTTCAAATGGAGCCAGATCTTTTTCCTTAAGTGCCTGCAGGAAACCGCTGCGACGCTCTCTCGTACTGCGGAACATGTTTTGTCCGCTTAAGTGCGCGATGGAGGTATGGCCGAGATCAAGCAGATGCTTCGTAGCGGCATAGCCACCTTTGTAGTTATCGATCGTTACCGAAAAAGTATCATTCTCCGGCTTCTGATTGTCGATTAGGACATAAGGAATATTACGCCGCTTCAGTTCCACGATGTAGTTATCCTCTTCCATCGGCGAGAGCAGAATAAGTCCGTCTACCCGGTCCTCCTGGATCAGGTAATGGGTTTCATCGGAGCCAATGCCGGTAGAGACCGAAACGGCCAGAAAATAGCCGTGAAGTGCAAGCACTTCGTTCAGCTCTTTAACGACGGTGTCGAAGAAGGAATCCTGAAGAGTGGTCATGATCAAGCCGACGATTCCTGTCTTACCGCGAGCTAAACTCCGCGCAGCAGCGTTGGGATGGTAATCGAGCTCCTTGATGGCTTCCAGAACCTTTTGCCTATTTTTCTCTCGCACGGATTCGGCACCGTTTAAGACGCGTGAGACCGTTACGACGGACAGCCCTGATTTCTTTGCAACATCAAATATACTAACCTTCATTGTTTATTCTCCTTGCGGCAGATTTTCCGTACTTTATATTGACTTAACAATAGTATACATGTACGGAGGCTTAGCCGCGAAGCTAATTTGATAGATGCACCGCCCCTTGCAGGACGGCACAATGTCTAGCGTTAACGTTTGATAATTTCCATGACCTTTTTCTGAATCGTCGGCATCACTTCTTCAACGGTGTTGTGTCCGGTATCGATCGGCTGCATCTCATTAATGAACATGTCGTTGATCTGAGAATAGTGGGTGATCAGGTGGTTATAGGATTCAAAGCCGTATTTCACAGCGCCTTCGTAAACCTTCTTCACATCTGCCGCATCGATGCCATCAAAATGCTTGTAATAGGTTTCGGCTGCCTTCGTATTCACTGGAGGGTTACCACCGCTCAGGTCGATGGATTTTTCCTGAATTTCGTCGCTGACCAGATACTTGATCCATTCAAAAGCTTCCTTCGGATGTTTGGAGCCCTTCAGAATCAAGAGCGGATCGACGAACAGCACGCTGCGGACCTTGTCATTGCCGCCGGCAGGCACTGCAGCCACGCCAACCTTGAAAGGAAAGTCATTGGAGCCCGCAAGGCTCCATGAGCCGCTGACGGTCATACCCACCTTGCCGGTTACGAACGCATCGCCGTTTTGCCCCGCTACGCTTTTGCTCCATTCCGTTGTCGGAGACACTTTATCTTTTAAGATCAGGTTGAACAACTTGTTATAGGCTGCGATGACTTCAGGCGAATCAAAATAAGTCTCGGATGGTACGCCGCCGTTGGTCCAGGTATCCTGGGAGTAGGGTTCAGCTCCGAAATAGAGCGGGCGCATATCGCGCTCGGACCATGTGAAGTCAACGCCATATTGAGTTTTGGCAATATCATTGGATACATGCGTCATTTTCTTCGCGTCTTCGACCATTTTGTCAAACGTCCAGCTCTTGTCCTCGTAATCGCTTGGAGGATAAGCAACGTTAGCAGCATCGAACATGTCTTTGTTGTAGAGCATCAGAGAGACGTACATGTTGACCGGAATACCGTAGACTTGGTCTTTGACGGTGTAGATTTTCATAAGATCATCCGGGATGTTGTAGTCGGACGCCTTAAATCCGTCTTCCTTAATAATGTCGTTCATATCAAGCAGCATGTCTTTGTTATAATACTCTGCAAAACCGCCGTATCCATAATGGCTTGTGACGTCAGGCGATTTGCCCCCGGCAATCAGCGTTTGAAGTTTACTGTCGAACTGCTCGTAAGGAGCTTTCTCGATTTTCACCTTAATATTCGGATGTTGGGCTTCGAAATCCGGAACGAGCTTTTCGATAAAAGTGCGATCCTCGGAATCGATGGTGTAGTGCGTTATGGTTACTTGCCCACCTGAGTTAGCGCTATCGCCATCGTTACCAGGTACGACATCTCCCGCTGATTTGCCGCCGCTACAGCCGGACAAAGCCAATACGACGAGCATGCTGGTCGCAAGCAAAAGTGTAAAAGACTTTTTGATCCTTATCGTTTTCATGAATTACAGTCCCCCATATATTCAAGTTTTTTGCCGCCCCTGCGGCGGAGTCTTTACTTGATGCCTGTAAGTACAATTCCTTCCACAAACCGCTTCTGGGCTATCGCAAACAGGGTCACGATCGGCAGCATGGCGAGTACGGAGGCGACCATGAGCAGATGCCACGGCGGAATTCGAAAACGCGAAGATGTGAAGGAAGACATACCGACCGGAAGCGTAAACTTATCCGATGAGCTTAAATAGAGCACAGGTGTCAAAAGGTCATTCCAGCTGTAGATGAAGGCAAAGATCGCAACGGTTGCAAGTGCTGGACCAGACAGAGGCAAAGCAATCTGTCGCCACATCCGGAACTCGCTGCAGCCATCGATACGTCCGGCGTCAAACAGCTCATCCGGCAGCGTGGTAAAGAACTGTCGCAGCAAAAAGATGTTGTATGCTGAACCGAAAAACGCAGGGACAATCAGCGGCAGGAAGGTATCGATCCAGTTCAGCTTGGAAAAGAGAATGAACTGTGGGATCATAATCGCTGGATATGGAAGCATCATGGTGCTGAGCATGAGCATGAACCACAAGTTGCTACCCTTGCCCCGATATCTGGCGAAGCCATAGCCTGCAAGCGCCGACGAAAACAGGGTGCCGACAACAGTCAAAATGCCGATAATGAGACTGTTCATATACATTTGACCGAAGTTCAGCGTGTCGAAAATTTCTCTGTAGTTACTCCACTGCCAGGACTCCGGCAGAAAGGTCGGAGGAAACGTCAGCAGTTCCTTCTTCGATTTCAGTGAGGTAGAGACCATGAAAAACAAAGGGAGGAGCATGAGAAAGGTGGTGACCACCAGGGCAATGAAGCTGGCAATGCTAACCGCATCGATTTTGCGCCGGCGTTTATTCACAGAAGGTGAAGCCCCTGGGCCGGCAGTCGGAATCGTACTCATTTGCGTCCGCCTCCTTCATAGTGAACATAACGGTTCGAGAGTTTGATAATAAGCGCCGTAAACGCCATGACGACGATCAGCAGTACCCAAGCGAGTGCCGAGGAGTAGCCCGCTCTGTATTCCTTGAAGGCGCTGGTGTACAGGTTGTAAACGTAGAACCAGGTCGAGTAGTTTGGACCCCCTTGGGTCATTACATACGCCTGCGTAAATACTTGGAAGGAATCAATGACGCCCATAATCAGTTGGAACAAAAGTACCGGTGAAATCATGGGCAGCGTTACGTTCAGGAAAATCCGGAAACGTCCCGCACCGTCAAGCTTGGCGGCTTCCACGAGGCTTGAAGGAACGCCCTGAAGTCCCGCAAGGAACAAAATCATGCCTGAGCCCACCGTCCAGAAGGACATAATCATCAGAGCGTAAAGCGCATAATCGGGGCTCATGAGCCAAGCTGGGCCGCTAATGCCGAACCAGGACAGCACGTAATTGAACAGACCGATCGATGGATTGAAAATCCAGTACCATAGCAAGGACATGGCGACGCCGGATACCATGCTCGGAAAATACATGGCCGTGCGGAAAAATCCGCGAAACGGTATTTTCGCATTGAGCAGGAGAGCAAATCCCAGTGCCAGCAGCAGCTGGATCGGTACACTGATAAATGTATAGCGTACCGTTACGACAACAGATTTCCAAAATAGGTCATTTTGAAACATTTCTTTGTAATTCGCGAGTCCGACATATTTCGGCGGGTGGATAATGTCATAGTCCGTGAAGCTGTAATAAAGGGATGACAGAATCGGATACAAGGCAAACACGAAGAAACCGATAAGCCATGGAGAGATGAAGAGGTACATGTAAAATGTCTGCCGCCGGCTTTCGCGATGGGTCACATAAACACCAACCTTTCTATTTGATATAAAGTTATAACGCTTTAACTTTCATAGTTGAGTTTCCCCGAAATAAAAAGGTTTCATGTGATGTTATGTAATTGAAAGTTAAAGTGCTTTAACTTTATTATCCGGACTGATGAGATTATCATAGTGGATGGTTTCTCAATTATCAACCCTTTTTTTGGATAGTTGAAAGCGCTACCTTCATTGGTGCTTCGGAAGTTCTTTCAATACGCCTGATAAAGGCTGATTTAGAAAGGTTTTTTTGGGGGAATCAAGCCCTCGAAAATTCACGAAATTTCTTGGAAGAAATTTTCGCAAAATGATCGGGTAACTTTGTTCGAAAAACTAGAAATGGCCGGCGCCAATCATTCAGCAACCTTTCAGTTGAATTTAACGTTCCTATCGTCTGGATGGGATATAGTGGAACCAAGAAAGAGGAGGAGATCAACAATGAATATTTCTTCAGCAGCAAGTTCCACGACATCCTACATATCCACGTCTTCATCCAGTTCAAACAGCACAAGTGAGTTGGAAAAACAAAAGACGAAGCTTGAGGCCGAATTGGAGAAAGTGCAATCCAGCAAGGACGATGATAAAACCAAGGAGACCAAAACGAAGCAGCTGCAGCAGCAAATCAAGCAAATCGAAGCTCAAATCTCGCAGCAAAGCTCCCAGAGCAGCGGGACAACCGGAACCAAAGAAGCGCCGCCGGCCAAACCACCAACGAATGGTATGCAAGCAGCATCCCCGCAAGAAATTGCAAATGCAACGACGGACAGCAATGGCCGATTTGATATTCGGGTATAAGATATAATATAAAACTTATTAAAAACATATTAAACGAACGAGCAAATCGTTAATTTAGAGGGAACTAGAACAACCAAAAGACCTGCCTGATCTCTATAGATCAAGCAGGTCTTTTGGTTGTTCACATGTACATGTTTTATTCAATCGTTAAACCGTTTATCCGTTCAGAGATGGCTCTTTTTTTATAGTACATGCCGATAGTCACCAGAACCACCATCTCGGATAGCGGAACGGCAAGCCAAACGCCAGTAACACCGAAGAATGAAGGGAGGATCGCAATCAAAGCAACCATAATAATCATCTCGCGTGCAGCTGTAATCCAGATGGCCATTTTGGCATTTCCGACAGATTGAAAGTACGTGCTCATGACAAAGTTAATACCCATGAACAAGTATGCAAAAGTAAATATTCGCAAACCGTACACGGCGTTATCCGTCACGCTGGCACTGAAGTTCCCGAAGATTTGCACAAAATAAGGTGCGCCCAGTTGTACAACGAGTAATAGCAGGACCCCACATGCCAGAGCCGTTCTGGAGGCTAAACGAATGGTCTGTTTTTCCCGATCCATCTGTTTGGCTCCGTGATAATAACTGACCAAAGGTTGGGCAGCGGAGGCTAGACCGAGAAATGCGAGCAGTACAACACCATGAATATAGTTCAAGACTGTAAAAGATGCCACGCCATCCGTGCCCGCAATCCGATCCAGTGAGATGTTGTGAGAGATGGAGAAGACGGACATGCCTAGTTCAGCAAGGAAGCTTGGAAACCCAATGAGTACAATAGAAGCCAGCAGTTTGGTATTCCATTTGAAGCGAGTGAATTTGAGATTATTATTTTTTCTGAAAAAGTGAGTCAGCAACACAAGAAGCGCCAGAGATGCCGATATAATTGTACCAATCGCGACGCCACGAACGCCCCATTCCAGTACGTATAACGTTATATAGTTAAGCACAATATTGGCTACCGCAAATGTAATCTGAGCATACATGGATGTATTGGGATTGCTGTCGTTACGAACAAAAATAGTGAGTGCATTCTCAATGGTGAAGACAAAACCGAACAACAGCATAATATTCATATAGTCCGCAGCAAACGGGAATGTTTCAGTATTGGCACCAAGGGCCAAAACAAGCTTATCTCTGAAAGTATATGCCGTATATCCGATAACCATTGTAATCAGCAAAATAATCGTAATGGATTTGGTGAAGATTTGTTTCGCTGTCGTGGGGTCCTTCTTACCCATATAGGTGGAATACAAGGTTGCCCCGCCCATTCCGATCCATAGCGACATAGCTACAAAAAGCGTATAGACAGGAGATGCAATCCCGATTCCCGCCAACGCTGTAGAACCTAGTTTGTGTCCAACCATAATGCCGTCGATAATAAAATTGAAAGCGATAACGAGCATCCCTAATATGGAAGGCACGAGGTAGCTTACAAATGCCTTACCTACAGATTGCCTTTCTAATGGATGCGTCCAATTTGTGTTCATGATGA
Source organism: Paenibacillus sp. OK060 (assembly GCF_900101205.1). Taxonomy (NCBI): domain Bacteria; kingdom Bacillati; phylum Bacillota; class Bacilli; order Caryophanales; family Paenibacillaceae; genus Paenibacillus; species Paenibacillus sp. OK060. The sequence continues at coordinate 112,182 of NZ_FNFR01000006.1, read as the reverse complement.
CCTCCGTTAGTATACTGAATGTTCGTTCTATATTATATTATACTGAACGTTCGTTCTGTATAATAACATGCCGAGAATTTGGTTGGCAACTTTTCCAAAAGATGATCGTTTATATGGTAGAGTTAATAGAGCATCTTTTATGACACGGGAGGGAATCTCTTTATGAAGCAAAACAAATATGATGAAGCTGAGTTTTTCGGCAATTACAGTCAGATGGCTCGATCTACCCAAGGGTTGGAGGCTGCTGGCGAGTGGCATGAACTGCAAACGATGCTGCCTGAATTAAAGGGCAAGAACGTATTGGATCTGGGGTGCGGCTTTGGTTGGCACTGTCGATATGCACGTGAGCAACACGCTAGTTCTGTGGTTGGCGTGGATTTGTCTGAAAATATGTTGCAACGTGCACGCGAGATGACGGATGATCCTCAGATCGAGTACCAGCGTATGGCGATTGAGGATATTGATTTTGCACCCGGACAATTTGATGTGGTGATCAGCTCACTGGCTTTGCATTATATCGAGCGTCTGGATCAGGTATACGCCAAAATCAATGCATGTCTTGTTCAAGGAGGTACATTTGTCTTATCTGCGGAACATCCCATCTTCACGGCGCGGGCGGAGCAGGACTGGCATTATGGAGCTCAAGGTGAAATACTGCATTGGCCTGTGGATCATTATCAAGAGGAAGGGCAGCGGGTAGCGAACTTTCTGAATCAGGACGTGGTGAAATATCATCGTACGATGGCGACTCATCTGAATGAATTGATTCAAGCTGGTTTTGTCATTCAACAGGTAGCCGAGTCCAAGCCATCTCTTGAGATGATGGAGCAGGTTCCCGGTATGCGAGACGAGAATCGTCGACCGATGTTTCTGATGATTGCCGCGGTTAAGGCTTGAGCAGCAGCTTCGGCATCAAAATGAAGTTTATGGGTTTTATACTCGATAGACCAGCGCGTTCAGTACATCTGGACTTTGCTGGTTTATTTTATTTTGTAGGAGAGGGAGAAGAAGTAAACCGTTTGGGAACCAAATCCGAATGGACGTAGTCTTATTAAGTGAGGTGAATATCAGTTGGACTATCAATATCTGGCACACGCTCAGACGATCGACAATTACACACTTAGCAGCATGATGGATGAGTACGGGAACGACGTATGGAACTACGCGTACTTTCTGACCAAAAGTACCGAGCAGGCGGATGAATTGTCACAGGAAGTGTTTATCCGGGCATATTCCGGGATCGCCCATTTTCGAGGAGAATGCTCATTGAAGACATGGCTGCTGACCATCACTAGGAACACGACATTTACATACCGGAAATCCAGATTTTTTCGCAGCAGTTTATGGGGAGAGACACTGCCAATCCCCACGGAACAGGTGAATACGAGCATGGGTGAGATGAAGCCTGAAAAATGGGTTCACCCCTCTGCCGAAGCCGAGGCGATTAGCAGGGAGCACATTCACGAAATCTGGGACATCATCATGGCTCTGCCGGACAAATTCCGGGAATTGCTTTTGCTGCATCTGAAGTATGAGCTTAAGACGAGTGAAATTGCGGAAATGCTGGGCATCAGCGCGGGAACGGTCAAATCGCGACTGTCCAGAGCGAAGGCCAAAGTACGGAAACAGTGGGAGGAGCGAAGTGAATGAAACATATGGATGACGAATGGGAAAAAGTAGTCAAACAGGAGCCGTTTGCGGCGTCTCCTTTTACCGAGGAGCATAAACAGAACGTACTTCGTCAGGTAGCCTGGCTCAAATCGGGATCTGCACAGAAAATGAGTGATGTTGGGGATAAGTCCGCCGAGCAAAACACCCTGCCCAATCAACACAGACGCCGTCTTCGCTCCCGCAGAGCTGTTATGGCGTGCACGACGATTGCAGCCGTGGCAGCGGCGGTCATTCTCTGGAACGGACAGATTGTGGAGCCTGTAATTGAAAAAGTATATCCCACAGCAGCGCTGCAATATACCGATGATGCCGGCATGAGCCTGCTCACTGACAAGATGAAAAAGAATGTAGCCGTCACGATGCGAGACTATCTTGGCAAACAATTACGTATAACCAAAGTGCAGGACCTGCCTGTCTCTGGAAGAGTCTCCGTCGAGGCTGGAAAAGAAGGCGATGCAGAATATGCGTTGATCTGGCTTGATGCGGCAACAGGCAATCTACGTGAGGTACAGATGAGACGGGAGATGGCAGCTAATGAGCTGGAGCATCGTTATTTGCGCCAGATTCCTTCACTTCTTGAAGGGATAAACAGTGACCCTACGCTAAAACCGATCTCAGCAAGACGTTATGTGAAAATGAAGCAGGGTCAGGAAAAACCGGTATGGTTCACTACATTGTTTTTGGAGAATAGTAGGGGCAGTGGCAGTATCGAATGGACAAGGGATGAAGCAGTATCCGTTTCTGGTAGTGTGAGTTCAGATACTGTATCACAAGATTTAATAACAGAAGCCAGAATGTCGATTGAAGCCTTGTCTGGTGAGCCCGCACCTGATTTGAAAAATATAATTTTTGAACAAAATGGCAAGACGCTTGAAGATACAACAGACCTGTATTTTGGAGATCGTTATTTAGTAAGTAGAAGTGGTGGGATGTTTAGCGATAAATATACTGTTATGGATTTCCAGAGAGGGATTCCAGACCTTGAAACTCGGGAAGAGTATGAGCATTACTTTGAGAAGTTACGTAACATGAAGGAAAGTGTAATCAGGCAGAATGCAGCACCAATAATCAAACAAATATTCAAAATCGACCTTGATCTATATAAACTTGAAAGAGATCCAAATACGCTTGGAATGGTCACATTCCGTTCAGCAGAGACAGAGGTTTACCATACTTTTAAGGTTCGATATGAAGAAGATGCAAGGATTACGATGATCACATTGGATGCCAACCTCTAAGACTTGATTTCATATGGTACAATCAATTTAATAGATGATTGGAGCATAAGGAGCATAACGATGAAATATTTGGTGAGTTCATGTCTTGCTGGCGTAGCCTGCCGTTACAACGGAACAGCGAGTCTGGATGCAAAGATTCAGGAGCTTGTGGAGCAGGAACAGGCAAAGATGGTCTGCCCGGAGCTGCTTGGAGGGTTTTCCACCCCGCGGGAGCCAGCTGAAATTATCGGCGGTACGGGTAAGGATGTGCTGGCAGGTACAGCCAAGGTGATTGAGAAGAGTGGCAATGACGTCACGGATCTGTACATTAAAGGAGCCTATCAGACACTTGAATGGGCGCAAAAACTGGATGTCACCTGTGTGGTGCTTAAAGAATTCAGTCCTTCCTGCGGTACACAGATGATCTACGATGGCAACTTTGCCAACCACAAAGTCGTGGGCGAAGGGGTTACTTCTGCTTTGCTGCGGCAAGAGGGATTTACGGTTATCTCGGAAAATGAGTTCATGGAACAGTTGTAATTGTCGTAATCACAATAATCTCTGATACGAATTACAGGTAAGTCGCCTTGGGGAGCAGCAGATCCATGGCGACTTGTTTTTTTGTTACAACAGGGCATGCACTTGATTATCGAAAAAACCTTGTTAGAAATAATAGTTACTTTTATATACTAAGAAACATTATTGTGCGTACTTTTATATTTTGATTATAAACTCTAAAATAATACTCAGGTATTCAAGTTCAGACCATAAACAGGAACATAAACAAGAAAAGGATGTGCAGATCATATGGAAGCCTCGGCAAAAGCCATTTCGAAAGAAAACATCTTGAACGCTTACTATTTTCGGCATGCAACCAAACAGTTTGATGCTTCACGTATCATTTCGGCTGAAGATTTTGAGTTTATTCTAGAAACGGGACGGTTGTCGCCAAGCTCAATTGGTTTGGAACCATGGAAATTTCTGATTGTGCAGAACCCGGACTTCCGTAAGCGTCTGTCCGAAGTTTCTTCCGGGGCTCAGAAACAATTGGCGAAGGCAAGCCATTTTATTGTCATTCTGGCGCGGTCTGAGGCGAGTTATAACTCGCCTTACGCGGAATATATGCTGAAAGAAATCAAGGGCATGCCGGATGACGTATTTGAGCTGACCCGTGAAGCTTATGGCAAATTTCAAAAGAACCAACGAATGCTTGAGAACCCGCGTACTTTATTTGACTGGGCGTCCAAACAGACCTACATCGCTCTCGGTAATATGATGACTGCGGCAGCGCTGATTGGTATCGATTCCTGCCCAATTGAAGGGTTTAGATATGAAGACGTACATCGTATTCTGGAAGAGGAAGGTCTGCTTGAGGATGGACAATGGGATGTTTCCGTCATGGCAGCCTTCGGTTATCGGGCGGAAGATCCGCCACGCGAGAAATCCCGTCAGCCTTTGGATAAAATCACGCAGTGGATTGATTAAGCTTATCAGTCCATGCTGGAACAAGTAAAAGAAACGGTCAGCACCAAGTTCTAAACGTATTCACTTGTATTTATTGGCAGGCCGGTTCCTTCGTCGAATCGGTCTGTTTGGTTTGCAAAATGAAAGAAAGGCGGTATAATCTTACCCATGGAACCTATACTCATATTCAAAGCATTATCCAACGAGACACGTCGACAGATTCTGTTGTGGCTCAAAAACCCGGAGCAACACTTTCCACCGCTGGAGTTATCCCAGCATCCGGATGCAGGAAAGAGCGGCATATGTGTTGGAACGATTCAGGTGAAGGCCGGACTGGCTCAATCCGTCATATCCAGCTATCTGCTGACCATGCTCAAAGCCGGGTTGCTGATCTCCGAGCGTAGGGGACAGTGGACGTATTATCGCCGCAACGAAGAAACCATTCGTCAATTTGCCGAGTACGTACAGCACGAGCTATAAGCCGGACGCCGAGACGGAAGCAAGAATGCAGGTGCAGGCGGGTATTCCGTCCGGATGTAAACGGCTAGAGGAGCAGCTCTGTCACATCATTTTTTTGCGCTTTTACATCTATATATCTGGATATACAAAAATAAAAATATGAACAAAGAGGAGATCTTTCTATTATGTCTACCGAAAACACAGCTTCATCCCATAAAAAACTTATTAACGACGTTAAATTGTCCATACTGGATTTGGCTCCTGTCGTAGTAGGTGCCACACCTGCGGATGCGCTTCGCAACAGTCTGGATCTTGCTCAGCACGCCGAGCGTTGGGGATATCACCGTTACTGGGTAGCGGAACACCACAACATGCCGGGCATCGCTTCTTCCGCGACCTCGGTTGTCATTGGTTACCTTGCAGGTGGAACGAAGACCATTCGTCTCGGATCAGGCGGAATCATGCTGCCTAACCATGCGCCGCTTGTTATTGCCGAACAGTTTGGCACGTTAGAGTCACTGTATCCAGGCCGTATTGACCTTGGGCTGGGCCGTGCACCGGGAAGTGACCGACGTACGTCTCTTGCTTTGCGTAAAGACCTGAACAGTGGTGAAGATTTCCCCGAATTGCTGGCTGAACTTAGAGCATACTTCGATGCTTCTGCTACATCGTATCACGCGCCTGTTCGCGCTGTACCCGGTGAAGGGTTGAATATCCCGATTTACCTGCTCGGCTCCAGTGATTTCAGTGCTCGTCTCGCCGGACAGCTGGGATTGCCGTTTGCTTTTGCCAGCCACTTCTCACCGGATTACACCCGGATTGCACTTGAAACGTATCGGAGCAGCTTCCAACCATCCGATTACTTGAAGGAACCCCATGTTATTGTGGGTGTAAATGCTGTCGTGGCGGATACCGACGAAGAAGCAGCATGGCTTGGCACAACGATGCAGCAGCAGTTCTTGAACATTATTCGTGGCACAACCGGATTGGTGCAGCCACCAGCCGATATGGAAGGCAAATGGACAGATCGTGAGAAAGCTGGTGTAGAGCAGACGCTAAAAGCAGCTGTGAACGGTTCTCCAGAGACCGTGCGTGGTCAACTGGAATCATTTATTGCTCAGACCCAGGCGGATGAGCTGATTATTACGTCGATGATCTATGATCATCAGGCACGCCTGCACTCGTATGAGCTGATCGCTCAACTGGCGGGAAAAGCATAACAAAAGCATAAACTCAACAGCGGACGTGAACAAAAGGCTCGCATGCCGCTGACATATTAACGGTTTGTCTCTTCGGAGGCGAGCCGTTTTTTGGTAGGGAAATTATTCAAAGGAGTTGTATGGGGCAGAAGGTTCTTTTTAGGGTAAAATGAACTTACCGGTCTAATTTGAAACGGTTAAACAGCGCCATACGTATAAACTCAATGTGTTATACATATGTTGGCTTGTACAAGCAACTTTATGCGCAGTCAAGAAACGTGCAGGTTTACAGCTTATGCTTTTGATAAAGGATACATAAGAGAGGAAGACACGCCTATGGAGCAACCCGAGCAACCCCGCATTTGGCCGGATCGGTTTAAACGATTTTTTCTGAATAATAAGTTCGTGCTTTTTCTGTTAATTTTACTGCTGGTAGGACTGAACGTGATGGTTCTTACCAAAGTATCCTTTGTTTTGCACCCGCTCGCGGTGCTGATCAAGACGATTGTGCTGCCGATTATTCTGTCGGGTATTCTCTATTACCTGCTGAATCCGATTGTGGATGTCATGGAGAAATGGAAAATCAAACGTGGCTGGTCCATTCTGATCTTATATCTGGCTATCGGGGGCATCCTGACAGTCGTGGTACTGGCGGTCATTCCGGTCGTACGTAACCAGATTACGAGTCTGATTGAAAATTTTCCAACGTACAGTGAGACGGTCAAACAGCAGTTTGAGCAGCTTACGGGCAGCAAGCTGTTCGGTCAGTTCCAGGAGACAGTCAATTTGAATTCTCAGGACTGGTGGGGCACGATTTCCCAGAAAGCCACTGACATTCTGAACTCGACCTGGAACAAATTGGGCGGATTCCTCGGAGCGTTCACCGAGACGGTGCTGTCCATTGTAACGGTTCCGTTTATCCTGTTCTATCTGCTGAAAGACGGCAAGAAGCTTCCATCGAAAATTCTGTCTTTCCTGCCAATCAAGAGTCGTACAGGTGCAATGCATGTGCTGGAAGATATCAATCACCAGATCAGTTCGTTCATTCGTGGACAGATTATCGTTAGCTTCTGCATAGGTATTCTGCTATACATCGGTTATATGATTATTGGTCTGGACTATGCGCTGATTCTTGCGATTATCGCATCGTTTACGAGTGTTGTACCGTACCTGGGACCTGCAATTGCGATTACGCCTGCGCTGATCGTGGCTCTGGTCACTTCTCCCGTGATGCTGCTGAAGATGGTAGCGGTGTGGACGATCGTGCAATTAATTGAGGGTAAATTCATCTCACCTCAGATTATGGGCAAAACGCTCAAAATTCACCCCATCACGATTATCTTTGTCATTCTGACTTCAGGTAATCTGTTCGGTGTAGTGGGCATTCTGCTGGCTGTTCCGGGATACGCAGTGCTGAAAGTATGTGTGTCGCATATCTTCAACTGGTTCAAGGAACGATCCGGCCTGTATGATCCGAAGAATAACAATCTACTGTAACCGAAGTGGGCAAGCCCGTAGCTAGAGCATGATAAACTTCTTTTTCTGGCAAAACGGTGCCCTAATTCAACAGAACCCCCGTCCATCGGCTAACAGCCGAGAGGCGGGGGTTCTGTTGTGTGAACAGGCTGGCTGATGCCTAGCCATGTTTAATATGCTGAAGCGTCTGCAGGAAAATCTGCTCAATGTGTGTATCATCCAGAGAATAATACACGGTCTTGCCTTCTTTGCGCCGCTTGACAATCCGCATGTTGCGGAGTGATCGCAGCTGGTGCGAAATGGCCGACTGTCCCATATCGAGCAGCACCGTCAGATCATGAACACATAATTCCTTCTGCAACAGTGCATCAATAATACGAAGCCGTGTCGGGTCACTGAAAGCCTTGAACCAATCAGCCATCTCGGAAGAGGTATCGCGATCCATGAGAGAAGCACGAATGGTCTGCACGTCAGCCTCTGTTCCAGAGCAGGCCGCGTCGCATTCGGCTGGAGCTTTAACCGGTTGTTCCATTTCCTATCACCACCTATATTAACTCAACCTTTGATTTGATCAAATGTTCTTCGATAAGCCTATTATATCCAAAAAACGTCTAAAGCGAAATGATTACTATTAGCATATTCTGTATGAAAAATCAAACGGAATTGTTGACACTCATGTTTAAGCGTGCATATAATAGGGTTAACAAAACATATGAATGATTGCTCATATATTAATTTTAACGTAAAAATTACGAATAATAATATTGATTTACGTACTGCAAAGGGGAGAGTTCACATGGGAACCGGACAGGAACAGGTGAAAAGGGAACTGCTGCTGGATGGATTGGATTGCGCGAACTGCGCATTGAAGATTGAGAATGGCGTCAAAAAAATTAAAGGCATTTCCGATTGCTCGGTCAATTTTGTGACCAAAACCTTATCCATGCACACCACATCCGATATGGATGAGCAGGTGGTGGAAGAAGCGAAGCGCAAAGTACTTCGGCTGGAGCCGCATATTCGTATTTCGGAAAAAGGTAAATCATCACAAGGCAGTCGTGGTTCTGCTGATTCAATAAACCAAGCTAACGGCAATGTGCACGCACATGCAGGTAGCGGAGCTCACACGCATGAGCATACTCCGAGTAGGCACGATCATGCTGGTCACTCCCATGACCATGACCACGGTCATCATCACGGAGCCCAAGATCACACGCATGATCATGGAAGTCATGCCGGACATGATCACGGTCATGCGGACGGTCACGATCATGACGATGCGCATGCCGGACACTCACATGAACATGGCGCTGGGCAGACAAAGGTGCTGCTTGCACGCCTGGCGGCAGGCTCCATTTTGGTAGCAGCCGCGATCTGGTCTCCGCTGGAAGGCTGGGCACAGCTTGCACTCTATGTTGTCGCTTATCTGATCGCAGGGGGAGATATCGTTCTCCAGGCGTTCAAAAATATTATTCGCGGTCAGGTATTCGATGAATACTTCCTGATGTCCGTGGCTACCATCGGTGCGTTTGCCATTGGCCAATACCCCGAAGGTGTTGCGGTCATGCTCTTCTATCAGCTAGGTGAGCTGTTTCAGGGGCTGGCGGTTAATCGGTCAAGGAAGTCGATCCAGTCGCTTATGGATATTCGCCCGGACTATGCGAATATGCTGATTGGCTCGGGAGAAGAGACCAAGCGAGTGTCGCCGGAAGAAGTACGTATTGGAGATCGCATTTTGGTTAAAGCGGGTGAGCGAGTACCTCTGGACGGGATTGTTAAGGCAGGTCGTTCCATGGTGGACACTTCCGCTCTGACAGGTGAGTCAGTTCCGCGTGAACTGGAACCCGGTAGTGATGTACTGAGTGGTTTCGTGAACAAAAACGGAATGTTAACTATCGAAGTAACAAAAACTTTTGGTGAATCCACGGTATCCAAAATTTTGGACCTAGTGCAGAATGCGAGTAGCCGCAAAGCCAAAACGGAACATTTTATTAGCAAATTCGCCCGTTATTACACGCCGGTTGTTGTCATTCTCGCCGCGTTGATTGCGCTCGTTCCACCACTGGTGCTCAGTGGTGCGACATTCGCCGATTGGATCTATCGTGCACTGGTCTTCCTTGTGATCTCTTGTCCGTGTGCGCTGGTCGTTTCCATTCCGCTTGGTTTTTTCGGCGGTATCGGAGCTGCCTCGCGTAACGGTATTCTCATCAAAGGAAGTAACTACCTTGAAGCCTTGAACGATGTCAAAGTCGTTGTTTTCGATAAAACGGGTACACTAACTAAAGGTGTTTTCAAAGTAACAGCTATTCGCCCTGAAGGTGGGCGTAACGAAGATGAATTGATGGAGCTTGCTGCAATTGCCGAGGCTCATTCCAATCATCCGATTGCTGAATCCATTCGCGCAGCTTGGGCAAAAGATATCCGGACCCAAGGTGTGGATGATTACGATGAGGTTGCAGGGCATGGCATCAAGGTCAGTGTGGATGGACGTGAAGTACTTGCTGGTAACGCCAAATTGATGGAACAGGCAGGTATCTCCTACACGACTCCACAAACCGTAGGCACAGTGGTGCACGTTGCCGAATCGGGTTCGTATGTGGGTCACCTGATCATTGCCGATGAGGTTAAGGATGATGCAGCGGCAGCCATTCAGGCACTCAAGAAGCTCGGTATTCGCAAAACAGTGATGCTGACAGGGGATGCCAAGGCTGTTGGTGAAGCTGTAGGGCGTGAGCTGGGTGTCGATGAAGTATACGCTGAGCTGTTGCCACAGCATAAAGTCGAACAGCTGGAGCGTCTCGAAGCTGCCAAATCGTCGAAAGAGAAAATGGTGTTTGTCGGGGATGGCATTAACGATACACCGGTTCTGGCACGTGCCGATGTAGGTGTAGCAATGGGGGGACTCGGTTCGGATGCCGCGATTGAGGCGGCAGACGTTGTCATCATGACGGATGAACCATCCAGACTGGCAAGTGCGATCCGAATTGCAAAACGGACACGAACCATTGTTTGGCAAAATATCGGTTTTGCGTTGGGTGTCAAAGCGATCTTCCTGCTGCTGGGTGTGTTCGGAATTGCCACCATGTGGGAAGCGGTATTCTCTGATGTAGGGGTGACCGTACTGGCTGTCCTGAACGCCATGCGTGTACTGCGCGTGAAGGACATCTAAGTTTTACGAAACGATCCGGACGGCTCTTCGTATATACGTAGAGCCGTTTTTTTGTTTTAATATCTGTGGTGTATTTTTAATGGAGTTAGGGGAGAACATTGTGGCAGGAGCAGTAGTTGGGATTATATGCGGAGTGTGCTATTTCATTCTGGGATTAATGGTGTACAAAAAGCCGCCGAAAAGGATTAATGGCGTTTATGGTTATCGTACTCCGCGAGCAATGAGTCATCCTGAGTTATGGGAAGAAGCGCAACGTTATAGCGCCAATCTGATGATGCAGTTTGGTGTGATTATTACGGTATTCGGCATAATCGGTTTTTGGCTTACGGATGTACGAGCTTTGGTTCTAAGTCTTGTGGCTATAGGATTCTATACATTCAGGCTGTTTACCAGAGTCGAAGGCCGTTTGAAGCAAATGCAGCGTGTCCAGCAACAGGAACAGAAGGAGCAAGGCGCTTAGAGACACAATATGAAATCGCACCTGAACGAAGATCCGCGCGAGCGGATCTTTTTTGCATCCTATAGAGGCGAAGGATAACAGAGAACTGCTTTTAACAACATATTGTAAAAATTACCACTGCAATAATTTATCCTTGTTTGAGACATACTACATATTCAAGTCCAAAATCTAACGTTGACGTTAACGTTAATAATATATATAATTATGTACATAACATTATAGACATATTAAAGTGAGGTGAAGGAAATGAGTTTATATAAAATCGATGACGTAGCCAAGGAATGTGGTTTGACCAAGCGCACCATTCGGTATTACGAAGAGATCGGTGTTATGCCTTCACCTCAGCGGACGGACGGTGGCACACGATTATACACCCGGGAAGATATCGATTATCTCAAAAAGGTGGTTCGGGCGAAGGAAGTGCTTGGTTTCTCGCTTCAGGAGCTACATACCTATGTGGCAACGGCGGATGCGCTGAACGAACAGCGTTTTGACTACCAACAGACCACTGAGGTGAGAGAACGGATCGAGAAGCTCACCAAGATGGAAACGACGTTGGATGACCAGCTGCAACTGATCGAGCAGAAACTTCAGAGTATTCACGCCGTTCAGGAGGAACTTGAAGAATTACGTGAACGGGTTCAGAACGGCATTCGACGATTAGAAGGGCACGAGAATGAGACATAATTAGTATTTCACGATAAGCACCGGGAGATCCGGTGTCATTTGTGCCGTTTTCTTTCCTATATTTCTGAAAAAAAATGAGCATTTCATTGTTTTTCACAATTTATTTCACAACATAAATCATGAACCAGGAGGAATTACGTATGAAAAGAGAACCCTCATTACCTGACGAATTGCCGTCATCCCGTGGAGGTCTGTTATCCCAGCCCAGAGCAGTATGGGCAGTAGCCTTCGCCTGTATTATCTCCTTTATGGGTCTGGGATTGGTTGACCCGATTCTGCCTGCGATTGCCGATCAGCTGCATGCCTCCAAAAGCCAAGTATCTTTATTGTTTACAAGTTATAACGCGGTTACCGGGGTAGCCATGCTGATTACAGGTGTTGTATCCAGCCGGATTGGTGTGAAGTGGACACTGCTCAGCGGGATTTTGCTGATCATTGTTTTCTCTTTCCTCGGCGGGACCTCTGACACTGTAGGTGCGCTCGTCGGCTACCGTGGTGGTTGGGGACTAGGGAATGCCCTGTTCATCGCAACTGCATTATCCGCTATTGTAGGACTGTCCACTTCGGGGACAGCCAAAGCGATTATTTTATACGAAGCAGCGCTTGGTCTGGGGATTGCCGTTGGTCCTTTGCTCGGTGGTGAACTGGGTTCCATCTCATGGCGTGGCCCGTTCTATGGTGTAGCTGTTCTGATGGCGATTGCTTTTATCAGTATTACGTTTATGCTGCCTAAGATGGCCAAACCGAAAACGCGTAGTTCCTTGTCCGATCCGTTCAAAGCTCTGGGTTATCCTTCACTGAAAACATTGGCGATCACAGCCTTCCTGTATAACTTTGGTTTCTTTACCTTGATGGCTTATTCACCTTATGTCATGAATCTGGATGAACACGGACTTGGTTATGTATTCTTCGGTTGGGGTCTGATGCTGGCGATCACGTCTGTCTTTGTAGCACCAAGACTGCAACGTCGATTCGGATCCGTTCCTTCCATGAGCGTTATGCTGACCCTGTTCGCCATTGATCTGCTGGTAATGGCGGTGGGTACGGTAATGGGATCATCCACAACGGTTATTGTGGCCGTTATCGTTGCCGGGATTTTCCTCGGGATCAACAACACGTTAATTACAACGGCAGTTATGGAAGCTGCCCCAGTGGAACGTTCTGTGGCCTCGGCTGCATACAGCTTTGTCCGGTTCCTTGGAGGTGCGCTGGCACCTTGGCTTGCTGGTAAATTGTCCGAGTGGTTCCTGCCGGAGACACCGTTTTATTTTGGCGCATTGATGGTTCTGATCGGGGTCGTTGTGCTTCTGGTACGCCGCAGACATCTGCGCGATATCGATGCTGCCATTACGCATTAATGAACAGGAGGAATGGAAAATGCTGAAACGAATATTGGTTGCTGTCGATGGGTCGGATCATGCACACAAGGCTTTGGAGCAAGCCGTTGTTCTGGCAGAAAGTATGAAACAACCGGCTTCCTTGATGATCGTGCACGTTAATCCTTCGATTTCGCTGAATGAGCCCGCACTGGGTGTGGATCTGGAAGCACGGATCGCAGAAGAAGGACAGCATATTATTCAACCTGTTAATGAATTGTTAGCTGCGCGTTCTGTTCATTATGAAACGTTGCTGATAGCTGGTGATCCCGTGAATGAGATCTGCCGTGTAGCGAAGGATAGAGACTGTGATCTCATTGTGATGGGGACGGCGGGGAAAAGCATGCTCGCTGAGATCGTCGTGGGCAGTGTCAGCCACGGTGTCTTGAAACATGCAGGATGTCCCGTAATGACTGTGAAATAGTGGTATGACTTTCTTGTGTTGATGATGCTAAAGTGGTGTATAAATAGGTATGGGATAACTTTGCGTTAAACATGAATGGAGGATACAACTATGAAAAAACAACATCTGTTCATCGGGGGCAAGCCCACCGAATCAGTAGACTATATAGCACTTCAGGCACCATACTCGAAAGAAACACTGGCAGACGTATCCTCGGCGACAGCTGAGGAAGTGGAAGCGGCGATTGCCGCCGCAGTTCAGGCGGGCAAAGAGATGCGCAGAATGCCTGCCCATCAGCGTGCAGACATCCTTTACAAGTTGTCCACCCTGCTGGAAGAACGGAAGGAAGAAGCAGCACGGATCATTGCGCTGGAGGCAGCAAAGCCGATTACTGCGGCACTTGCCGAGGTTGACCGTACGGTGGAAACGTATCGTTTCGCCGCAGAGGAAGCTAAGCGGCTCACCGGAGAGACGGTTCCCATGGACGCAGCCAAAGGCGGTGAAGGACGCGTAGGCTACACGATGCGGCAGCCTTTGGGTGTTATTGGAGCCATTACGCCGTTTAATTTTCCGATGAACCTGGTGGCTCACAAAGTAGGACCGGCGCTGGCAGCAGGCAATACGATTGTGTTGAAACCTGCGGAGCAGACACCGCTGTCTTCGTATTATATTGCCAATTTGCTTCAGGAAGCGGGATTACCGGATGGCGCATTGAATGTAGTGAGCGGTGACGGCAAAACGATTGGTGATGTGCTTGTAGAACATCCTGACGTGGCCCATATTACGTTTACAGGCAGCCCGGCTGTAGGAACCAGCATTCGCAGCAAAGCCGGACTGAAACGCGTAACATTGGAGCTAGGGTCCAATGCAGCCGTCATTATAGACGCGGATGCCAATTTGGACAAGGTGGTACCGAGATGTGTGACCGGAGCTTTTACTTACCAAGGTCAGGTATGTATCTCGCTGCAGCGGATCTATGTGCACAGCGCGATCGCGGATGAGTTCATTCGTCGTTTTGCTGAAGCAGCCCAAAAAGTCGTAGTTGGAGACCCGTTGAATCCGGATACCGTTGTCTCTGCGCTCATCACATCCAAAGATGTACAGCGTACGCTGGATTGGATCGATGAAGCGAAGCAGGCAGGCGCTGAGGTGGAAACAGGCGGCGAAGCCGAGGGCGGCGTATTACGTCCAACCGTGCTTGTTAACGTTCCGCGGGATGCCAAGGTGTCTTGTCAGGAGGTCTTTGCCCCGATCGTTGTCATTAATACAGTGGATTCGGTTGAAGAAGGCATCGAGCAAGTGAATGATTCCATCTACGGGCTTCAGGCGGGTGTGTTTACCAATGATATTCATACTGCATTGCATGCAGCGGACCACATCGAAGCTGGCGGCGTGATGATTAACGATATTCCCACTTTCCGAGTGGATCATATGCCTTATGGTGGTGTGAAGCAGAGCGGGGTGGGACGTGAAGGTGTTAAATATGCTGTAGAGGAAATGACGGAATTGAAGTTTGTCATGTTTAACAAGAATTAAATATCCACTCCTAGGACGAGCGGATATTCGAGATAAAATAGAACAAGATGATCCTGTACCCGAGTTAGGGGTGCGGGATTTTTTTATTTTTTACATTCAGCCCTTACCGTAAAAAAATACATAGCCTTTCTTTATTAACCCCGGGTTCACATCTGATGAGAAGGGTATAAATACTTATCATACCGCAAATCTACCAATTAGATGCCGTTCATATCACCGAAGCATTGTGTATCCATCCTGAGAAATGAACGGATTATTGGGGTACAGAATTGTTGGAAGTTTTATAATATCTCACTTAAATTTAAATAAAATGCAGTATGAACAAGCCTGAACCTAGGAGTTACAGGCCAGACAGGAGGTGTATTCAAATGGCATATTCCATGGTTGATGTATCCGGGATGTCCGGTGTAAGTCTGAGTGAATTGGGACAGTATGCGGAGACAGGTCTGCTGAATCCAGCCTTCGTTGGTCAAGACGAGGATATCTACTATGAGAAGCCGGAGCTGCTGAGACTACAGCAGATTCTGTTCTGTAAAGAAGTAGGCATGGAGGAGGAGGAGATCGGCCCCATGCTCAGGGATACTCCCCGTGACATGATCCGTATTATGCAGCAGCATCGGCTCGAGATGCTGGAGAAGGCACTTCATCTGCACGGAATGATTCAAACACTGGATAAAACCATCTCCTACTTACGTGGAGAGCAGGAACTGGATGAGTACGAACTGTACGCCGGGTTTTCCAACAAGGGGCGTCACCAGCTTCTAAATGAACCGACCTCTGACCAAGCGTCAAAGAATGACTATTCTGAACGGATGCAGACAGAGGACAGTCAGAAGTACAACGCCAATTCACCGGAGCAATCCACAATGCCTGATGGGCAGGAGATGAAGTCGAAGGAAGATTTTCTCGATTCACAGGCGAAGATTGACCGGATTCACTTGGACTTGCAGGGCGCTATTGAGGATGGGTTAGAACCCGGCAGCTCGGAAGTACAGCAGATTATTGGAAGACACCTGGATTGGATCAAGGATTATTACACCCCAACAGCAGAGATTTACCGGGATTTGGCCAATCTGTACGTCGAGCACAAAAATTTTCGTCAGATGTATGATGGCTACCACCCCAAGCTGGCCGAGTTTTTGCGAGATGGGATGATGATTAAAGCGGAACAGGATTTATCCTAGATGCATAAAGTATCTTGGGCGAGCAGAACATGGGTGTGAAGAAAAATAATCATAACAAAGAGCGCAGATCCTCTAGGAGGAGTGCGCTCTTTGTTATTGCATATCATCGTAAGGTCGATAAACCCTCCATCGGCTTAAGATGGTATTTCAGGCAGTTAGGATAATTCCAGCTGCTCTGTAATTAGGCTTACCGCCTTTTCCAGGAAGACGCGGTCTTCATCGTCAAAACGGTTTTTGATCGGGCTGTCGATGTCGAGCACCCCGTACAATTCGCCGTTTTTGATAATGGGTACAACGATTTCACTGTTCGATGCGGCATCACAGGCGATATGGCCTGGAAAGGCATGAACATCTTCAACGACCATTGTACGCCGTTCCGCAGCAGAAGTGCCGCATACACCGCGTCCAAGTGGAATACGGATGCAGGCAGGCAGTCCCTGGAATGGACCGAGTACAAGTTCTTTTCCATCATACAGATAGAATCCGACCCAATTGGTGTCGGTCATAAATACATTGAGCAACGCCGCAGCGTTTGCCAGATTGGCAATAGCGCTAGGTTCATCGCGGATCAGAGCACTTAACTGTCCCAGGACGGCGGTTTGCTGCTCGCTTCGTGTTCCTTCATAAGAAACAGCTTGAAACATGATGAATCACCCTCCCGAGCAAAAATGGTACTTATTTTCAAGATAGTGCAGAGCCTGCGGTTAGTCAAGCGGAGGATTTCGGAAAGGGCAGGTCAGGCATGAATATTCCTCCTGTTTCTCATCTTCCTGGGTGGGGTAAATACTTAGCAACCACGGCGGGCTACAACCCGGGAAGGAGCTTGGCTTATGCATGCAGAGGTACAGAATCTTTTTGTACGAATTCATCTTCTATATTTAGCTCAAAATCAGGATTTAACTGTTAGCGACGCATTGCCTCTATTGGAAGAACGGGGGTATCGCGTTGGAGAACGGGAGATCAAGCAGGAACTTGAGCATCTGACACAGGAAAACTTCCTGACCGCCCATGGAGATCAATGGAGCCTTACCGGGACTGGCATTGAGGAGTTTAAGGAAATCATAGCCGTGTTCGGCCGGGTTAGTGAGGAATTGCTGGGGACGGGCAAGAAGACGTCTACAGCCTGAAATTAAATTTGGATAAGGTATCCCGAAATAGGATGCAAACTTGAGTTGATCCATACGTACAACAAGACCGGGAGCGGAAGTGGCCCGGTTTTTTGACGTGATAATGATGACTGAACAGTTGCCATTCGGTGCAGGTTATGGTTAGATGGCTATTGAATATGAGGTCTGTGAGATAGATCGGATCGGAGAGTCTTTTCATGTACAAATGCAAAGGGAGAATTCCCGAATTAGAGACAGGGCGGTTGCGTCTGCGCAAAATGCGCCGCCGAGATGCTGCCCAGATGTTCGCTTGCTGGTCAGACCGGGAAGTGACCCGTTATATGAATTTGGCGCCCATGATCGGGACAAGTGAGGCTGCGGATATGATTGGGCTGTTGAACCATATGGCAGGAGAAGAGGAGGCGATTCGCTGGGGTATTGAGCTCAAGGAGACGGGCCAGCTCATCGGAAGTTGCGGATATAACACTTGGCAACTTGAAGGCGCATTCCGTGGGGAGATCGGTTATGAACTGGGGCGCGACTACTGGCGTCACGGTTATATGACGGAAGCATTTTCAGTTATGTTACCGTTTGGGTATGAGACGATGGGTCTCAATCGGATTGAAGCGCTGGTTGATCCGCGCAATGTGGCTTCGGGAGAGTTTCTGACGAACCGCGGTTTCACGAGGGAAGGCCTGCTGCGTCAGGTGCAACATACATCTACTGGATATAAGGATATGGTGATGTATTCCCTGTTGTACGATGAGTTTTTGCGTAAGAGAGATAAATAGAGATTAGAACGACTTGAAGAGAGAAGGGTTTGTGTGAATACAACCGGAGGTTTGAACCGCAGTTTCATCCTGGCGGGATTGCTGCTGGCGACTTTTTTGTCTGCAATTGAAGGTACAGTCATTGGTCCGGCAGGGCCAACCATTGTCAGTGAGCTGGGAAGTGTGCAGCTGTTGAGCTGGATTTTCACTGCTTATCTGTTAACGATGGCTGTGAGCACGCCGATTTTCGGCAAAATCAGTGATCTATACGGACGAAAGCCAGTATTCCTGATTGGCTGTGCCTTATTCTTACTAGGCTCGCTTCTGTGCTGCCTTTCGCAGAACATGGAGCAACTGATTATTTTTCGTGCGATTCAAGGGATTGGCGCAGGTGCGGTTGTGCCTGTTACGTTTACGATTATTGGTGACATCTACCGCCTTGAAGAACGGGGCAAAATACAGGGATGGATCAGCTCCGTGTGGGGTATTTCATCTCTGGCCGGACCGCTGCTTGGCGGGTATTTCGTAGACAATCTGGGCTGGCAGTGGATCTTTGGGTTCAATTTGCCGTTCGGATTGCTGGCGATGTGGTTTGTGTTCCGTTATTTGAAGGAAGAAATGTCTCCGCGTACCGCGAAAATTGACTATATGGGTGCGTTGACTTTTACCGTCGGTATTACAGCATTGCTCTTTGTATTGTCCGCGGGTGGACAGTATTATGCCTGGAGTTCTCCTATTATTGTGGGACTGAGTATCGTAGCTGTTTTGTTTATGATTTTATTTTTTGTGGTGGAAAAAAGAGCACAGGCCCCGATGGTACCTCTTCATCTATTCCGTATTCGGGACATCCGGGTGGCGAATATCGCCGGACTACTGACCAGTACCCTGATGATTGGCCTAACCAGTTATTTGCCACTATGGGTGCAGGGGGTTCGTGGCGGTAACGCGACTGAATCGGGATTGCTGCTTGCACCGATGTCTGTTGGCTGGCTGATCGGTAGTGTACTTGCTGGCCGTCTGCTAATGAAAATTGGATCACGCTTAACAGCGGTGATTGGATTAACCGGGATTGCCATTGGATCGGGAGGACTCTTTCTGGTCGGTGGAACATCACCCCAAGCCGTACTGTTTATTTTGACCTTTATTTACGGACTCGGCTTCGGATTTGCTTTTACAATATTCACGATCATTTCACAGTCTTCGGTTGGGTATAAAGAACGTGGATCTTCCACGGCCTTACATACCTTTATGCGTACGCTTGGACAAACCATTGGTGCAGCAGCCTTCGGCACATGGTTAAATTACCGAATTTCAACGTTGTCGAGCGAACAGCATCTGGCAGAGGCGGGGATTTCGGATGGGGACCTGAATCAACTGCTTGCTCCGCATACGGATGCCGCTCTATCGGATGACAAATGGGCGCTACTGCGTAACGTGTTGGAAGGAAGTCTGCATTCCTTGTTTGTCATCATGTTTGTCATTGCCATTATCTCATGGGTGACGACACTGGCCTTGCGCAAACGGCTAATCGTTCCCGAAGATGCAGATACTCCGCCACAAGCACAAGCTTCAGCGAAGTAAACGAAGTGAAAAGAAAATTCATTGGATTAGGGCAGCTGTTTCTTGGCTGCTTTTTTGTTTATTATTTTCTAGAAGGGATTATCTATAATTTACAATAATGGAATGGGAGGCGAGTTAAGATGAGTAAGCAATCGCTGCAATCATTCTGGTTAATATCCTTTTCAATCAAGCTTCTGGCAGTCATTATGACTTGCATTTCGCTCTCAATTGTTGTCGGACTCATGAAATATGTTCCCTTGGCAGAACGAGCGGAACATACATATTACTATCCCTTCTGGTATACATTGATCATAAGCATTCTTATCAACTTGGCTCTTCTTCTGTTTCTGACCCTGCCTTTATCGTTAATTGCGGACAGTGTGCTTGCTTCCCTGAAAATGAACAGATCTATATCCAAGGTAATAAGTACAATCGTAGCTTATTTTCTTCTTGGTGTAGGTAGTGCGCTGTTGTTCTCCATCTTTGTGTACAGAATGCATGCCTTTCAGTATGCTGGCCCTTATCAATACGTAGTAACAACAACGTTTGTTTTTTTACTGTGGCAATCAGGTCTGGGATGGATCTTGAAAAAAATTCGTAAGCAGAAGCAGCAGACCAGCACAGGATAATATAGATATCTCATTTGGAGTAGGGGTGAGGGTGATGTTTCCCAATAATCTGAATTCGTCCAAGGAAGATGAAGCCAAAAGAAAGTACGAAGAGACTCAGAGAGAGATTGAGGGTCACAGCCGCTCAGGTCTGTCCAGTTACATTGTCGATTTGCTGATTGCAGGTGGATTGGTTGTCGCTGTCCTCACGGTGTTGATGTGGATTCTGTACCTTTGATTTGATTAATAAACAAATTCGAATAACCGGTACCGCCTATTAAGGCGAACCGGTTATTTTTAGTTTGGATCAGATGATACGGGGCTGGCCTTAACCGTTTGCGGATAAACGATCCGCACCGAGTGCAAGCCTTTCCAACAGCTCAGAGAGCAATGTCTTATCATCTTCGCTCAGACCGCTGACAGCACGATCTATTTTGTGTGCGTAGCCTGGATAGATCTCATCCATCGTACGCTGGCCTTCTTCGGTCAATTCTACGAAAATGATGCGTCTGTCCTGCGGACAGTGTTTTCGATGTAAAAGTCCCTTTTGCTCCAGCTTGTCAATGACATAAGTGACATTCCCGCTTTGCAGCAGAAGCTGTGCACCGACTTGTTGAATGGGCTGTGCTCCTTTCATATATAACACTTCGAGCACCCCGTAAGCGGTGGGGTTGAAGCCATGCACTTTGCTTCCGGATACAGCGTGTTCATTCACGCTCTTAAATGTCTGGGCCAAGGTGCGGTACAGATGAAGAGAACGTTCGGTTCCGATTTCCTGTAATTCCAGCATACTGATCCCGCCTTTTCAGATTTATTGGAGTTGATGAATTTACATTGACGATTCAGAGGTTCGCCATATTTCTATTGTAAGCATGTGTTTGCACGAAAAACATGCGATATGTCACAAGATTTGCATTTTTAGCAATTAAAATTTAATCATTTTTCGTTTTGTCAGCATTCATGAGATTTGAAAATAAGTACTGAGAAAATCATCCTGAAGGCGCCGCGTCCTCTCCGTCTCTGGCAGGAGGTTGGAACTCCGCCTGCTCTCTATAATAAATTCATATCATGAATGGGTTGAGGGCGGAGGAGAAGAATGATGGCAAATGGATTAACGATGCAGGAACGAAGACCCCTGAAGCACAATCGATCTTTTATCACTTTGATGGCTGCGCAGGCTATCTCCAATCTGGGAGACTGGCTGCACCTGCTTGCGATCCTTACGCTGGTGGGCATTCGCTGGAATGCCACGCCATGGGAGATTACATTCACCACGCTCTGTGCAGCATTGCCTGTCTTACTTACAGGTCCATTTGCAGGGGCACTGGCGGACCGGGTCAATCGCAAGTGGCTGATGATCGGCGCAGACGGTGCGCGAATTGTGATCGTTGGAGGGCTCATTTTTGCGGATCAAATCTGGCATGTGTATGTATTGCTTATTCTCAAGTCTTTATTCGATGTGGTGTTCTCACCGGCCAAGAACGGCAAGCTTAAGGAGATTGTGCCGCAGGAGCAATTGGGGCAGGCGGTGTCCATCAGCTCGGTGATTGAACAGATGTCCAAAATTATCGGTCCGGCTCTTGGCGGGCTGTTGGTTGCCGCTTTTGGGATCACCTGGTGTTTCGTGTTGGATTCCGCGTCCTTTCTGATCTCAGGCATTATTTTGCTATGGATTCCTGGAGCACGAGTGATCCAATCTGTGAATCAGAACGTAGAACAAGTAAGGGAAGAGACAGCAGGTGTTGCTCCAGCAGGTAAAAAAGCTACGTTTATGAAAGATACAATGGAAGGCATCCGCATGCTCGCATCTCTTCCTCATGTGGGTACCTCTTTAGTCCTGCTTGCCTCAGCCCTTCTGTTTTTGCAATTTGCGGATTCCCAGACGGTAGTCCTGTTTAGGCAGCTTCCTGGTATTTCAAGTGATCTGCTCGGATGGTGTGTCGCGGCTAGCGGTGTTGGGACGTTAATTGCAGCGATGAGTGTTCAGAAGTGGAAGAAGGCGGGGCATGTAATCAAGATGGGTCTTGGAACATCATTGATGGGTCTTGTCATTGGTGGAGTAGGCATGATCGTAGGAGTATGGCCGCATGCTGGTCTTGGCGCTAATTTACTGCTGATATCGTTATTTGCCTTGGCAGGTGTGGGGGTTGGGTTTGCCATTGTTCCGTTCCAAATTCTACTTCAGGAGCAAACGCCTGAATCCATGACAGGGCGTGTGTTTGGAACGGTTGGCAGCATCATGACGGCCAGTAACATCATGGGTCCGGTGGTAGGTGGATTTTTGGTGACCTCATTCGGAGTTATTCCGGCTTTTATCAGTTCAGGCATTTTGCTGACGTTGCTTGGCGTGATTTATGTAGCGATTCGTAGGCGAAAAAAGAACGATATGGACGGGAGTCTTACAGCAAACTACATGATTACAGGTGAGTGAAACGAGTATGCAAATATGAGATTTTCACTGTAATATAAAGAAGCAGGGGTTCCAGAACCCCTGCTTCTTTTGTTTATTATAAAATTATGTTACCGCACGACTGAATGGTCCTTTAATATAGTTGAGATGCTTTCAAATGAGTGCTTCCCTCTGCAATATTGACCACGAACTCTACTGCAAATTGACGTTCCATTTGGAGATGGTAACCATTCAACATCAAAAACGATTTGGTCACGAGATAAGCTGTCCTTTTGTTCCCATTTTGAAAGCAGTGATTTTTAACTAAAGACTCTAATAAAGCACTAGTTTTTTCAAATATAGAAGGATAGGCATCTTCTCCAAACAAAGTTTGTTGGGGGCTATTTACAGCAGAGTCCAACAAAGAATAGTTCTTCACTCCAGCTTGTGCTGTGTCATTCATCCTCTTCAAAAACATCAAAAAAAGCTTCCAGTACTTCAGGTCTCACATTTTCAGGTATTTTCACAGTATGATCCAACTTAAGAACAAAAGCTTAAAATGATCAAACAATTCCTCACGAACTCGATTACAATATCAATAAAGAACCGAACAAGCACCTGACAGGACAGGGAGTGAATGATATGGAAATCGAAAACAAAAATACAGCCGCACAGGAGTCCATATTGGACGTACATATTACGGAAGCAGGATATGAGGCGGGTCAATCCACGATCAGGAACATCCGATTACACGTGGCGCCGGGGGAACTGGTGGGTATAATCGGACCGAATGGGGCTGGCAAAAGCACGACCATTAAAACATTGCTTGGCTTACTTGAGCATGCAAAGTATGAAGTAACCATTGGGGGAGATGGACGTTATGCCTATATCCCGGAACAACCTGTGTTTTACGAATATATGACCCTGTGGGAACATCTCGATCTGGCAGCGGCTGCCTATGAGATGGAGGAAGAGGTCTTTGTTGCCAGGGCGGAGGAGATGTTGGTTCGTTTCGGCATGGACCACGTTCGCAATGATCTTCCGGCCAGTTTCTCCAAGGGGATGCGGCAGAAAATGATGCTGATGATCGGCTTCCTGTCCTCGCCGGATGTATATATTGTGGACGAGCCTTTCATCGGGCTGGACCCACGCGCAACCAAGGATTTTCTGAAATTGCTGGACGATGAGCGCCGCCGTGGTGCGGGTGTCCTTATGTCAACGCATGTACTGGATACCGCTGAGCGAATCTGTGATCGTTTTATTCTTATTCATTCCGGGCGCTCTGCTGCCGAAGGAACATTGGACGAAATCCGTGCAGCCGCAGATTTGCCGGATGCCTCGTTGTTTGATTGTTTTGACACACTGACATCCTAACCGGGAAGGGGGGAGGAAGATGGAGACCTCTCGAGCATACACGCCACTTGGTTTATATAGACGCAGACGCAAGGAGCACTTCAATGAACAGTTAAAAAACCTGAAACTGGTAGTAGATTGGACGGTATGGGTATACCTGCTTATTCCGGGTCTGCTGTATTTCAGCGGATGGTACGTGAGTTTATGGTCCAAACCATTGCCCTCATGGGCGACCGGATTAACGCTGCCTACACTGACAGGACTGATCGACGTCATTATGCTTACAGGTGGAATTCTTATATTTGTAGAGGAAGCGGATGTGTTATTCCTGAAGTCGCGGTCGCTGTGGATGCGTACATTGATGAAACAAGGGATCTACCGGGCTTGCTTGCAGCATTTGGGTAAAATGATTGCAATTACGGCGTTGACTTCACCACTATGGTCCCGTGTGTATGACATGTCATTTATCCATATCGCACTAATAGCGATTTGGTTTGGCGCAGTAGCTTCATTCCAGGTCATTGTACTTCATATGACGAAAGTACGTTATACCGGATGGAGACGCTGGATTCGCATAATCCCTTTAGCAGTTGCCATGGGCATTATCACGATTGGAGTAACATCCTGGATGCATGGACACATCTGGACACTGCTTGCAGGTATTGTGGCCGCAATCCTTCTTCTGATTTTGGTTGGCCGATTGAGGCTGGAGATGAAGGGAACCTTTGAGGGCGATGTGCGTGAAGATTTACGAGAAAGGCTAAAGTTCACAGCCCTTTTACTGAGTCGATCTGTAACCAAACCGAAAGCACCACGCACCCGGACGATCATATTCCGCAAGCAGCGCAAGTTGCTGCGTCATCGAACGATCTCTAATCGGACAGCTGAGACGGCATTCAAAGCATTTTTTCGTAACTCCTCGACCATGAAATTGTACTTGCAGCTTGGCGGCCTTTCGATTGCTGCCGTTGCTTTACCACCTTTCCCGGTCAATGTAATCGTGTGTGGCTTGTTGGTCATCATGTTGAGCGTACTTTTCTATCGTTCCTGGGAGGTCTTTGCAACCTCGGAGTACGTTCAGCTTGTATCCTATGATTCCGAGGCGTTAAATCGTGCAGGTGTGACCATGGTACGGATGTTGTTCGTTCCGCTAGGGATTCTAATGGGATTTTCACTGGGAGCAGCCTGGCTAGGCTGGCTGGAAGGTATCGTTACGGCTGCGGCTGTCGTGGCATTTGGGCTGTTCGTCCTATCTATAACAGGCTGGATTCGTTACATCCGATCCGCTTAGTTGATATTCTTCCTTGTTCAGTAGCATATCAGATGAAGTAACTGACCATGCTATAGGAGACGGGTCTTACGATTTTGAAAGTAAGGGATCGGCTCTCGCAAGGAGGAAAAAATCATGTTGGATGATAGTGAACTTCAGGTACATTTTGCAGACAATGTAGCGTTGCTCGCGGCGCAGGCAACTTTGGAGGAACTTGGGTATAAGCCATACCAGTCAGGGCCGCTTGAATTGTACATTCCTACAGATCGACAGGATACGCTATCTGCTGTGGAAATCGTACAGTCACACGGAGGAAGTGCGGTGTTTCTCTCCGAAACAGATGGATTGGATCAGTTTCAGAATATATCCATTCCGGCTCATCTCGTGAATGAAGATTGGAATGAAGGTTATGCGAGCGGAACCCAGGGGGGCAATCCCGAACAGGAGATGTCTAACCGGGATGAAGATCCGACATTCGATGATTCAGTGGATGGTTTCTCGGGCAGTGTGAAGGCGTAAATACAACAGGGGCAACGATGCTGCTTGCCTTGTTGGTGACAGTGATTCTGGATTGCATACATCTCAAAAAACCTCGATACCCCGCCGATAGCGGGATGTCGAGGTTTTTTCATGCTCTTAATAAACTTACGTGATGTGGCCCCTAACTCTGTCCATCAACATCATATGTTCAAGTCATTAGTGAGCGTTTTTATACTCTGCAGCATGCATGCCAGCCGTGTACCCCGTAGAGAAGGCAGCGGTAATATTATAGCCTCCCGTGTAGCCGTGAATATCCAAAACTTCACCGCAAAAGAATAGTCCCGGCAGCAGCTTGGATTCCATTGTTTTGGGGTATATTTCCTTTAAGTGGATTCCCCCGCCAGTCACAAAGGCTTCTTTGAGAGAACGAGTTCCGTCTACGCGGAAGGTAAAATCTTTCATTAACCCCACTAATGCACTTAACATGCCTTTGGGGAAATGGTGAAATGTGAGGTCTTCGCTGATCTCTGCACGCTTCATCATCAATGGAATCATGCGCTCAGGAACCCATGTTTTGAGTATGTTTTTGACGGCCTTTCGGGATTCCTGCTCCAGCACCTGCTGAACCTGGGCTTCCAGAGCACCGGGGGACAGATCGGGGAACAGATCAATACTCATCGTGACCTGAGGGTTCCCAGATTTCATTTGCACCTTGCGAATGAACTGGCTGCAACGAAGCGCGATCGGTCCTGATACGCCGAAATGGGTGAAGATCATATCTCCGCGATGGGAGATAACCGATTTGCCTTTGGCATCTAGAACAGATAACCCGACATCCCGCAAGGACAAGCCTTGCAGTTCTTTGGATTGAATCCAGCTTTCGCCAGACACAATCGGCACTTCCGTCGGATACAGCTCTGTAATCGTATGTCCAGCCGCTTCAGCCCAAGGGTAGCCATCCCCGGTTGATCCGGTTTGAGGGACTGATTTACCCCCGGTAGCGATAATAACTGAGCGTGCAAGTACCGTTGTACCAGAAGCTAGCTTCACGCCCTGCACGTGTTGACCATTCTGAATTAATTCCTTAACCGGCTGTTTGGTGCGAATCTCTACCCCAAGGGAAACAATTTTGCCTACCAACGCATCAACGACCGTTTTGGCTTTATCGGTTACCGGGAACATTCTCCCGTTATCTTCCTCTTTCAGGGCAATACCGAGATTTTCAAAAAAACGCATGATTCCCTGATTGTCCAGATTCTGAAATGAACTATATAAAAAGCGTCCATTGCCCGGAATATGCCGGATTAGTTCATCCGTCTCCTTGGCATTGGTCACATTGCAGCGACCGCCGCCAGAGATCCCGAGTTTACGGCCGAGCTGATCTCCTTTATCCAGCAGAAGCACTGAGGCTCCATGCTCAGCAGCGGCAACACAGGCCATGAGGCCCGCAGATCCACCGCCAATTACAATGACATCATACATGCATTATTACCCTCTTTTTTCATTGATTTTGTCTGTTTTCCGAAAACCCTGTCTACTCCTGCCTGTTTATGAAACAATACAAATGTATTAGCAGTTCTATTATGCAGTCTTAAGGGATATATTGTAATATACTGTCGCCTATGTTTTAATCAGAAATACATGAGGGAATGTGCAGGCAGAGGAGGGAGATGGCATTGTGGTTGCGTTGAAGGACATTCTTTTACAAATACTGCTTGCAGGAGCTGCGGTATTCCTGATTCCATTATTGCACTTGGGGCTCTCCAAGCAAGCGGTCGCCAAGGCAGGATATCATAGGATGGTACAGACCAGTTTTGCCGCGACCAGTGTGGTGAGCATGTTGCTATGTCTGCTTTTTGCCCACTATGGGAGTCCGGTGTCAGTTCCCATCTCCTTGGGCATTGTGCCCCTGACGCTAGTCATATTGTATTGCAGGCCTCGCATTGGTCTAACGCTGTCTCTTCTCCAGATACTCTTCTATTTTCTCTTTGCGCATCCCTATAATCTGTACGGATTTCTACTTCAAACGGGCATCCTTCTCTATCCTATTGTATGGTTGTCAGCCAAACGATTCAAGCATTATACACGTTCACGCAAAATGGCAACAGTTATCGCCTTAATAACGGCAGAGCTGGTTGTGTCCAGTGTACTGTATATTCCATTGATGGAAAGCCAGCCAACATTCTCAATAGTACAGTGGGTATTGCTAGCCCTGGGATATACCATCGGTGCAGTTATTGCTGGAAGTCTTAGTATGCTCTGGATTGAACAGATGCAACATCACCGGGGGCTTGAGCAACATTTGTCTGAAGTTCATCATAGATACATAGCCGAAACGGAAAAGCTTAACCAAATTCTGAATGCCGTCCCTTTATCCATCGCAACCGTAGATAAGGAAGGGACCGTGCAGTTCGTCAATGATACGATGGAGCAAACGGCGCGGGATCAACTGCCTTGCACAACCACACCAGATTTGATTGGGCGACCAGCGAGTCAGTTTGTCGAACAAGCCCAGGCAGACAAGATGGAGAGCAGTATTCGTAAAGCCATTGTTCATGGAGAAGTGAGTGGGCTAACGGTGCGTTACGGTTCAAACGTGTTTCAATCCCGGACGGTTCCCATCTACGCGTATTCAGCAGAACTGCCAAGAGAGGCTATCGGAGCCATGTTGATCATTCAGGATATTACTGAGCTTGAAATGCTGCGGAGCGAGCTCGATAATGTGGATCGCCTCAGTCTTGTCGGCCAAATGGCCGCAAGTATTACCCATGAAGTACGGAATCCGATGGCGGTTGTGCGTGGTTTTCTTCAATTAATGCAGGAAAAGAGTCCAGAGTCCCTGGATCACTATTACCGGATCGTTCTGGAAGAGCTTGATCGGGCGAATAGCATTATTAATGATTTTCTGTCATTGGCTCAGAATCGAATTGCCGAGAAAGAAGAATCCCAGCTGCATGATATCATCCATGAACTAAGTCCTTTGTTATGGGCGGATGCAAATTTGCGAGGTCAGAGTATTGAATTTATGCTGGCTCACAATGTGCCGAAGCTGCATCTGAATTCAAAGGAAATCAAACAAGTGGTACTTAATCTGGCTCGTAACGGGATGGAAGCCATGAATGAAAAAGGGGTACTTACACTTGAGACCCGGTTGGTGGATGACACCGTGGAGCTGTGTGTGCGAGATACAGGCCCAGGAATACCTAGAGTGAAGCAGGAGAAGCTGTTCGAACCTTTTTTTACGACCAAGGCCAAAGGAACCGGACTGGGATTATCCATGTGTCTGAGTATTGTTGAACGGCATAACGGAACCATTACCGTCGAATCGGAGGAAGGGCAGGGTACAACTTTCAAGGTTGCATTTCAACGCTGAACTTTAAGCATGTTTTGCCAAGGAATGAGACATAATATTGAAGGAGAAGCCTTTCCGCAGGCGGTGTTTGAACCTTGCTTTCATTGATTAGGGATGTATAATAGGAATAGCACAAAAGCATTTAATTTTTTAAATAATAGAACTCACATGTTTAAGGAGTGAAACCGAATGTCTATGTCATTTGATCAATACATGAAAGATATGGTTCAACCGATGCGGGATGATCTGACTCGTTTGGGAATTCAGGAGTTGCGTACTCCAGAAGAAGTTGAAGCAAGTTTGCCGGATGCCAAAGGAACCGCTCTGGTTGTCATTAACTCGGTTTGCGGATGTGCCGCAGGTCAATGCCGTCCAGGTGTATCCCAAGCACTTCAACATGATATTACACCAGACCACCTGTACACAGTATTTGCTGGTCAGGACAAAGAAGCTACAGCAAAAGCACGTGAATACTTTGCACCGTATCCTCCATCTTCACCTTCCATCGCTCTGATGAAAGACGGAGAACTCGTTCACTTTATTGAGCGTCATCAAGTGGAAGATCGTTCTGCGGAGGAAATTGCGGCTGAACTCACAAGTGTGTTTGACCGTTACTGCCGTTAATTAGCTCAAGCAACGCCCCGCCTTTCGGATGACCGATGCCGGGGCGTTTCATTTTGAGCGAATAGGGTTATTGAACCATTCGGACCTTTCAAAATGGACATCAAA
Source organism: Paenibacillus sp. OK060 (assembly GCF_900101205.1). Classification (NCBI taxonomy): domain Bacteria; kingdom Bacillati; phylum Bacillota; class Bacilli; order Caryophanales; family Paenibacillaceae; genus Paenibacillus; species Paenibacillus sp. OK060. Next base: position 82,264 of record NZ_FNFR01000006.1, on the reverse strand, counting down.
TTTCATTAATTTAGAAACGGGGTGTGTGAACGATGAGTTTGCAACAACAGATCATCGCTGAATTGAAGGTTAAACCAAGCATTAATGAAGAAGAGGAAGTGCGCAAGCGCGTGGACTTTCTCAAAACCTATGTGAAAAATGCCAATTCCAAAGGGTTGCTTATTGCAATCAGCGGCGGGATTGACAGCGCTGTAGCTACGGCACTTTGCAAAAAAGCAACGGACGAGCTTACAGCTGAAGAGAATAAGGAATACAAAACGCTGGGTGTATTCCAGCCTTACGGTGAGCAATCGGACATTGACCATAGCTATGCTGTAGCAAAAGCCTACGACCTGAAGCACGTTGTGGAAACCAACATCGAAGATGCAGTGAACGAAATCGCACTCGAAGTGGAACAAGGTTTCAAATCCATGGGTAGCCCGCGTCATATGACTCATCAAGGCAAAGGGAATGTGAAAGCAAGAACCCGTATGGTGATGCAATATGCTCTGTCCTTTGAGGAAAACCTGTTGGTTGTCGGAACAGACCATGCTTCTGAAGCCATCACGGGCTTTTACACCAAGTGGGGTGACGGCGCCGTGGATATTACACCACTGAGCAGCCTGAACAAACGTCAAGTGCGTCAGCTGGCTGCGTATTTAAACGTGCCACAGGCCATTTTGGACAAGGCTCCATCAGCGGGACTCTGGGAAGGCCAGACTGATGAAGATGAACTGGGCATTTCGTATGAAGCGAACAGTGACTATCTGGAAGGCAAACAGATTGATCCGGCTGCACAGGAGCGTCTTGAAGCATTCTACACACGTACCCATCACAAACGTAATGCCATTCCTGGCATCTAATATGGATTGTAAGCATGCCATGATCTGATATGGGCTATGCAAGCATCTGAACAGCAAAGAGTCACTGCATAAGGCAGCGACTCTTTTTGTTATGCAAGATTAGTTCATCCAATTTGCGATCTGGCGAAGTGTTTCGGCGATCGCCTGCTCAAGCTGCGTCGTCGATTCCTTGAATGGATGCACAGTATTAAAAGTATGATTTCCGCCGGGAATCTGGTGCCACGGGATATCCGGGCGAGCCTGAACCAGTGCGGCCGAGCCGTCACGCAGCCGTGTGCCGTCCTCTGTTCCCTGAATAAGTGCCACACGCAGAGGGGAAGAAGCCAAACGATCAATGATGGCGTAACGCTCCTTATGCGCGTCCAAGTCTTCCAGAATGGACACGTCCAGAGGCATCTGCTGGCCAGTTCGCCCGTTCGTAACATGGCTGCGGCCATGTGTGCGCATTTCTTCTTTTTGCTCAGGGGTAAAGAGATCCAAGTTGGTTACGCCGTTCCATGAGAGTACGCCTGCAATCTGTTCGGGATGATCCAGTGCGTACACGAGGCTTACGCCAGCACCGCGGCTATGTCCAATTAGAAATACCGGTAGTTCGTTAAGTTCTGGCTGTGTGGATACATAATCAAGCAGTGTTGCCAAGTCAGCAAGCTCCCGGCTGTACGTATTGACTGCAAACTTTTCAAGTTCAGAAAATTGCTCCAGATCTTCTCCAACACCGTTGTGAGAGAAATTGAAGGTCAGGACGTGATAGTTCTCGCTTAGCTGGGATGCAGTGTAGGGGAACATGCCCCAGTCTTTGAAGCCTTTGTAACCGTGAGCCAGGATAATGATTCCTTGAGCGGGTTGCCGTGCAGTGAATATATTTCCGCGAATGACGTCATCTTCGCCAACAGGCAGTTCAAATGCTGTGGACATATCTTATTCCTCCTAAAGTTTCATCTATTGCTGATTCATATTTTAACATAAATGGTAATGTGGACGAAGGTACTCGCATCCATGCGCGCCTCCTGCTACAATAGAATACGTGTTCGGATAAGTTACGGATCAGATGACCGAATGGAGATCGTTTACAGCATAAAAGGTTAAGCGGGTGAAGCGTTAATGATATATGGCATTGGAAATGACGTACTGGAGATTGGGCGTATGCGCAGGCTGTTGTCAGGTCAACACGCCGAAGCGTTTATGAAGCGGATTTTAACGCATGCAGAGCAGGAGATTGCGGAGCATCGGGGAAAACGGATGGTGGAGTTTGTATCTGGTCGATTTGCAGCGAAGGAAGCTGTGTCCAAGGCATTTGGCTGCGGCATTGGAAGCATGATGAGTTTTACCGACATTGAAGTGCTGCCTGATGCGAAAGGACGTCCCGTTGCCACACTGTCTGATGAAGCGTGGGAACGACTGCAACTGCCATACGGCAAGCAGTATGATATTCACTTGAGTATTACGCACCAGACGGAGCTGGCTGCGGCCTTTGCTATTGTAGAGCAGATGGGGAAGACATTGCCTGAATCTGAACAGTAACAATGTGGGATAACGTGTGAAGAACGTAAGCATGGTAACAGGAGAGGACGGGAATATGGGTTTATTGGAACAGAAACGACATTTCAGCGTGAATTTGCTGGATTGGTATATGGTCAACAGACGGGATTTGCCGTGGCGTCGCCACAACAATCCTTATTTCACGTGGGTATCGGAAATTATGCTGCAACAGACTCGGGTGGATACGGTGATCCCGTATTTCAACCGTTTTATTGGGAATTTTCCGACTGTACAGGCTTTGGCTGAAGCACCGGAAGAAGAGGTCTTGAAAAATTGGGAGGGGCTCGGATATTATTCGCGTGCCCGCAATCTTCAAGCAGCTGCCAGACAAGTCATGGAGCTGCACGGTGGGGAGATGCCACAGGACAAGCAGGCAGTATTTGCGTTAAAAGGGGTGGGCCCGTATACAGCCGGGGCCATCCTAAGCATTGCCTTCAACCAGCCGCAGCCAGCGGTGGATGGCAATGTGATGCGGGTCCTGTCCCGATACTTCCTCATTGATGAGGACATTATGAAGGGCAGCACCCGGGTGTTGATGGAAGAGCTCGCGGGAGAGCTCATTCCAGAAGGGCGTGCGCGTGATTTCAATCAGGCGCTGATGGAACTTGGCGCGCTGGTGTGCACGCCCAAAGCGCCGCACTGCCTGACTTGCCCGGTCATGGAGCAATGTTCCGGCCGCATCGCCGGACGTGAGCTCGCGCTGCCGGTCAAGACTAAGGCGAAGCCGCCGCGCCCTGAGCAGCGGCTGGTCGCCATTGTAGAGGGCCGCGGTGCTCATCGCGGCCGTGTGCTTGTGCGCCAGCGCCCAGCGACGGGCCTATTGGCCCGCATGTGGGAGCTGCCGCATGTGCTGGCGGCGCCCGCTGCAGCCGGCAAGGCGGCGGGGCCGCTGGCAGATGAGCCGGCCATGGCTTTGCTGGCCGGCAGTCTGTGGGCGGAAGGCTTCGCTGCCCGCCCGGAAGGGCTGGCTACCCATGCGGAGCATGTGTTCAGCCACATCGTCTGGAGCCTGCAGGTGTACAAGTGCACCGAGCAGGACCAGAGTAACGAGCTTCCGCTGATCGCCGCGGAAGCCAGAGCCGCCTACGACGCACAGGCGGCAACAAGGGAGGGCACAGCCGCATCATCAGCTGTGTCACCTGAGTCAGCCACATCGCCATCGGAGCCGGGCACTCCTCATGCACAGAACATCTCAACATCGCTTAACGATGGAGAGCTGCTCGCACCATCTGACGTTAGTGACCAGGCGCTGAGCACACTGACAGGTAAGGGTGATGGCCTGACCTATCGCTGGATTGGTCCAGAAGATATGGACAAAATGGCATTTCCGAATATATTCCTGAAGCTGATCAGCAGTTATTTTGCAGGGGCATATGACGATGTTAATGAATAGTGAAACTACTCCATACTAACCGTCTTTGAATGAGGATACTTGCTCTAAGGACTAAGGATTCTTAACTTAAAGCTCGTAGCCGTAGAAGGATTACTCATAACCAAGTGCAGCAAGCAAAAGCAAATAAAAAAAAGCCTGATTCGGTCGTGTTGACCAAATCAGGCTCTTCTATTATGCCAGCAGTCTTATTTCGCTGCAGCGTAACGTTTGTTTACTTCGTCCCAGTTGATTACATTCCAGAAAGCACCGATGTAGTCAGGGCGTTTGTTTTGATATTTCAGGTAGTAAGCGTGCTCCCATACATCCAGACCCAGAACCGGAGTCAGACCTTCGAAGAGAGGGCTGTCTTGGTTAGGTGTGCTAGTGATGGACAATTTGCCATCTTTACCAACTACGAGCCAAGCCCAACCGGAACCGAAACGAGTTGTAGCTGCTTTTGCAAAATCTTCTTTGAATTTGTCAAAGCCACCCAGTTCGCTATCGATTGCTGCTGCGATGTCTCCAGTAGGAGCGCCGCCGCCGTTAGGTCCGATGATTTCCCAGAACAGGCTGTGGTTAGCATGTCCACCACCATTGTTGCGAACGGCTGTGCGGATACCTTCAGGTACGCTGTCAAGGTTAGCAATCAGATCTTCCAAGCTTTTACCTTGCAGTTCAGGAGCGCTTTCCAGAGCTGCGTTCAAGTTCGTTACGTAAGTATTGTGATGGCGATCGTGGTGAATTTCCATCGTTTGCGCATCAATATGTGGTTCCAGTGCGTCGTTAGCGTAAGGAAGTGCTGGTAATTGAAAAGTCATAGTGAAATACCTCCTGAGATTTTTGAATTTTTGTTAAGGTCAGCATTTTGCATAATTCAATTCGAATCGCTTCCGGGACAAGTTCTAGACGAATAGGATCACTTCGATCTATATCTTGCTGAGTGAAAGTCGCTCACAGGATTTATGCAAATTGCCACAGGTACCTATGTAATAATACCCTTGTCACTAATATTAAACCGCATTCGGGCTAATTAAGCAACATTTTTGTTTATTAAGTCCCCCCAGATGTTAATCCATTCATGGGTCAGAGATAACAAACATATTTTACCCATTATGAAACTATTTATGTGATTTTAGGTGTTTAAATAGAGGAAAAGTTTAATATTCGGATGTAAACGGTTACAATTAAGCGCTTTCAAAAGAAAATGCGTGTTTTATGGCGTAAAGTATGGTTTAATTGACGAAGAAGCGGTATTTTCTCGTTTTTTGTCATTATATGAACATTGGGTTTTTGGTAAAAAGGGGAGCCCCTTTTTGTAAAACCTCATCTAAGCTAACGAAAAGGGAGATTTAAGACATGCACGTTCGTTCCTTTCAGTTGAGTGATGCAAGCCAGATGACAGAGCTTCTCCAGGTTGCACTATCGGAAGAGTGTTATGAGAACACGATGGGCCCGTTTGCCCGTCAATTGTCATGGGATTCTGACCTGATCATGGTTGCGGAAGAAGAGGGAGACCTCGTCGGCGCTTTGATCGGTACGATTGACCACAACCAGGGATGCATCTATCGTATTGCGGTCCATCCAGACTATCGTCGCCGCGGAGTCGGCAAAAAACTTGTCGAGGCCATGGAACAAAGGTTCCAGCAGCGTAAAGTCAGTCAAATATGGGTGGCGGGTGATGAGCACAACAAAGTGGCCATGCCTCTTTATGAAGCAATGGGTTACGGTGCCAATCAGATTATGAGCGCTTTCCAGAAACTTAGTATTTTGTCCAAAGCTTAGTTTGCATGGTTAAAAAGAAATATAAACAGATTTTCATTTTATATTAGGCGTATCTTTCAGCGTGTAACAACGTGAGGGATATGCCTTTCTATTTATATGGGTGCTATTCACCGATTATTCCCCTTTTTTCGCCACTTCTGAACGCCATTCCATTTAACTTAATCCCTGGTTTAACTGTTTTAATCTCGTTGTTATTCACCCTTCAAGTTGTGTTGGTGCTCATAACCAATTGTTTCACCCTTGCAAATGAAGTAGAATTAAAAGGATTATGATCACTCGATTTTGGTAATATCAGAACATATAAACGTGGAACGCCAGCTTCCTGATATTTTTAAGAAAAACGTTCATTATATGCGATCTGTCTGCCTTGAAAGTACGTCGATCGATGTTTTTCTTTATAAAATTGATAAACGAGGTGTCTCTTTGAACTCCAACAATCTTTCAACGGAGCATGTGGCTTCCAAGGAACGAAATGGTCCGGGAGTGCCTGATCAACCGGGGAAATCCTGGGGTGCAGAGCTTTGGGACTGGGTGAAAACGATAGTGATTGCTTTTGTAATCATGATGCTGTTGAACCTGTTTGTATTCAATCTTTCGATGGTCAAAGGTCAATCGATGCAGCCCACGCTGGTTGAGCGGGACCGTTTGTTTGTGAATAAAATTGTATACGATTTTGGGACACCGTCCCGATCGGATGTTATTGTACTTCGTGATCCAAGCGAAGGTGTGGAGAAAAAAGATTTTCTGGTCAAACGGATTGTCGGACTTCCCGGTGATACGGTTGAAGTACGGGATCATCATCTGTTCGTGAATGGGGAACAGCAAGCGGAAACGTACACGGATACGGAGGTTCAGGACCCTGATTTTGGACCGATTACGCTGGAAGCGGATCATTACTTTGTGATGGGAGATAACCGTCATGAAGGCAAGAGCAAGGATAGCCGTGTGTTTGGCAGCATTACATCCAGTGAAATTGTAGGCAGGGCGGAGTTTATTTTTTGGCCGTTCTCGGAAATTAAAAAACTGTAAAATGTTAGCAGGACAAGGACAACAACTTCACGCTACATTTTGCGTTAAACGATATAGACTCGGTTTCTTTCTAGCTCCGGTATGTCCGACTTGTATATCGAAATCAGCGCCTGTCCTCCCACCTGAGGCGGGCGTTCACTATTTACGGAATTAGCGTGGAAGAAGAGAGGGAATAGATATGACGAGTGTACAGACCGGAGCAGCAAAGGCAGCAGCTGTATGGGAGAAGTTAAAACAAGAGATTAAGGCAGCTGCTCCCGAGATGGGTATTGATGATATAGGATTCGCTTCGGCAGAACCATTCGTGACCTTGAAGTCCATTCTGGAGCAACATCGGGCGAAAGGATTCGAGTCCGGATTTGAGGAGCCTGATATTGAGAAAAGGGTGCGTCCCGAACTAAAAGATGGAGAGCCTGCTTCGCTCATTGCTATTGCTGTTGCTTATCCATCGAAGATGGTCAATCCGCCGAAGTCGGAGCCGGGTGCATACCGCGGTATTCTGGCTCGTTCCGCCTGGGGGCAGGATTATCACCAAGTCCTGCGTGCAGCGATGGACAAGCTGGTTAACTTTATACGTGAGCGCGTACCTGAAGCCATGATTGAAAGTATGGTAGATACGGGGGCGTTGGTGGACCGTGCTGTTTCCCAACGTGCGGGGATAGGATTCAGTGCCAAGAACTGTGCCATTATATCGCCCAAATTCGGTTCATGGATCTTTCTCGGCGAACTGGTCACGAATATTCCGTTTCAGCCAGATAACCCGGTGACCGAGGATTGTGGTGAATGTACGAAGTGTATTGATGCCTGTCCAACAGGAGCATTGGTGGGACCGGGACAACTGAATGCACAGCGCTGCATTTCGTTTGTGACCCAGACGAAAGGCTTCGTGGATGAAGAGTTTATGCTGAAAATTGGCAACCGTCTGTACGGTTGTGATACCTGTCAGATTGTCTGTCCGAAGAATCGGGGTAAAAACTGGGACCACCATCCCGAGTTTCATCCTGATCCGGAGATTGTAAAACCTTTGCTGATACCGCTGCTTGACATCGGTAACCGTGAATTCAAAGAGCGCTTTGGCCAAAGTTCCGCCGCTTGGCGGGGCAAGAAGCCAATCCAGCGCAACGCCGTAATTGCCCTCGGCAATTTCAAAGACAAAACCGCTGTACCGAAACTAACGGAGGTACTGAAGCGTGATCCGCGTCCCGAGCTGCGGGGAACTGCAGCTTGGGCGCTGAGCAGAATTGGAGGAGAAGACGCAATGAGAGCCATTGGGGAAGCTGCCGCTAACGAACAAGATGGGAACGTGCTAAGCATGCTGCAGAAGGCCAAGGAACGACTGAGTTCGTCCGAGACCTTACCCGATAAGCCTCAGGCAGAGCCAAAGAGCAACGATAAGCCTGAGGATCAGAAGGAACAGAATAAGACACCCGAACAGGAAAGCGAGCAGACGATAGAGCCTGCCAAACCAGAAGCTGCAGCATGGAAACCATCAGCCGTAACAGGCCTGCATGGTACGCCAGTATATTACGATGAAGTGCTGACGCCGATCGGTACACTAACGCTTTGTGCCACGGATAAGGGCCTGTGTCACATTGATTTCGGTGCATTCCATGTGCGCGAGGCGCATCTGCAACAATGGGCCCGTACATGGATTGGCGAATATCGATATGAGAAAAATGAAGAGAAGCTGAGTGAAGCTGCACAGCAGTTGAAGCAGTATTTTGCAGGAGAACGAAAAGCGTTTGAACTGAAGCTCGATTTGTTTGGAACACCATTCCAGCTACAAGTATGGCAAGTCCTGTCCGATATATCTTATGGAGAGGCCTCAACACACCAACAGGTTGCGGAAATCATCGGTAGGCCCAAAGCTGTTCGAGCAGTTCTGGATGCCATTAGTAAAAATCCGATTCCGATTATTATTCCCTGTCACCGCATCAGCGGTAAAGACGGAACCCTGGTGGGTTATGTAGGCGGGCTGCAAACCAAAGAGCAATTGCTCACATTGGAGCAGCAATCGTAAGAGCGGGGGACGTTCATGAAGTATGTTAACGTGGAGAGCGTGGAAGCGGGAGAGTTTCTGGGCAAAACAGTATATTCCGGTAACGGTACGGTATTGCTGTCTGCCGGAGTCCAACTCACCGTATTTATGGTTAATACGCTGAAGCGTATTGGCGTGACCATGCTATACATCCAGGATGAAGCTTATAAAGATGTGGATACAGAAGACATTCTGGATGAAGCCACGAAAAAAGCAGTTATTAATGAAATGAGTGTAACTCTTGAATCTATCCGTTCCGGGAAGGACTGGAGCCCGAAGAAGGTCGCCATCAGCATCGATAAATTGTTGAACGATGTTCTGAATGGGCGTGAACTGCTTGTCCAGCTCACAGATATTCGGACCAAAGATAACGCACAGTATGTTCACGCCATGAATGTATGTTTGCTGTCTTCTGTCATTGGTCTGAATCTGGGGCTTAACTATGTGCAGCTCAAGGATCTAGCCGTCGGAGCTCTATTGCATGACATCGGTAAAGTGGGGGAGCCACCCGGCAGCGGTTCAGCAGCGAATTCCTCCCTTCATCACACGTGGAGAGGGTTCGAGTTGATCAAGTCCAAACGGGAGTTCAATCTGCTTGTGGCACATACAGCTCTGCAGCATCATGAGCATGTGGATGGAACGGGACAGCCGAGAGGTATCAAGGGAAAAGACATTCATCTGTTCGCCAGAATCGTCAGTGCAGCTAACACGTATGATAATCTGATCAATGGCCTTTCGGGTCGAAGGTTGCTGCCGCATGAAGCCTGTGAAGAGATGATGGCGATGTCTGGCACGAAGCTGGATCGTGACATTTTGATAGAATTCAACCGGAGTGTATCCGTTTATCCGAATGGAACAGCAGTTCGATTGTCTACCAGAGAGACCGGAGTCATTGTGCGTCAGCACCGGGGTTTGCCCGGTAGGCCGGTCATTCGGGTGGCACGTGGCAGTACACGTTATGATCTGGATGTGATTGAAGTGGATCTGGCTCAGCATACAACCGTTTTCATAGAGGCGGTACTGATGTAACTTATACGGATGTTCCTGAGAGATTTATTGAATGTTTTCGATCTGTTTTCTGGATGTTAAATTCAGCAGATAGCTGGAAAATCCGTTTGCTCAAGGCGTGCGGAAATGCTATGATAACTTTCAGGAAATCCGGTGCGTGTCATGTTTGCATTGTGAGCGTATAACATCATGTGCTGACACGGATCATCAGGCTTTTTAGATTGCATACAGAGGTGTCTAAGAGATGGCAATAGCAATACCGATTATTACATTGATTGTTGGTCTGGTCGGAGGGTTTTTCATTGGGGTATACTACTTGCGGAAGCAGCTTGAGAAAATGCAAAGCGATCCCGACATGCTCCAGAAGATGGCGAAGCAAATGGGTTATAACCTGAATGGCAAGCAGATGCAGCGCGCCCAGCAGATGATGAAGAACCAGCAGCCTGGCACTAAGATGCCTCAGCCGCAACAACATCCTGCGCGTAAAAACTCGGGCCGCCGAAAATAATAGCTGTGAGTGAGCATTTTGCTTAATGCTGGAGTGAATGGCTACTTACAGCATGTGGTTCGAAAGGAGGCGTTCGGCAGTGGCTGGCGTTAAAGATTATTTGAATTCAAAAGTATCCGACAATCGGGAGAAGATCGAGTATCACATTGAGCAGATCTTGCAATTGATCGGTGAGGATAGTACGCGGGAAGGGCTGCTTGAAACGCCTGCACGCGTAACCCGGATGTATGAAGAGATTTTTGGCGGGTATGAAGTGGATCCGCGCGATGTGCTTGGTGTGACGTTTGACGAGAATCATGAAGAACTGGTCATTGTGAAGGACATTGTCTATTACAGCCAATGTGAACACCATATGGCGCCTTTCTTCGGCAAGGTGCACATTGGATATGTACCGAGTGGCAAGATTGTGGGATTGAGCAAAATGGCCCGTCTGGTGGAGGCAGTTACCCGCCGCCTGCAGGTTCAAGAGCGCATTACCTCACAGATTGCCGATATTCTGACTGAAGCAGTAGAGCCGAACGGTGTCATGGTTGTCGTGGAAGGCGAGCACTTGTGCATGTGTTCCCGCGGCGTGAAGAAGCCGGGCAGCAAGACGGTAACGTCTGCGGTACGTGGTTCTTTCCGTGACAATCCGGCACAGCGTGCCGAGTTCCTGTCGCTGATGAAAGATTAAGATCGGCTCATTCCACTCGTTGGACAAGCCAGAAGCATTGGATCCTTTGGCACCATCATGTTGTTTCCATTCGGCAAATTGCCGGATCTGAAATGGCAGAATAGATGCTTGTGCCTATGGAAGCATTCATAAATAAGCCGTGTTCCTTGGGGAACCGGCTTATTTATATATTACTTTTGCATTCACACAAGGGGATACATAAGGATCACGCAATTAATTCAATTAAAATTCATCCAGATTAGTTTAGTCGGAGGCTATCTTATATGAATGTACCGTCCAATTCAGATCAACCCGGATCGCCGGGAACAGAGCAGCAGATGCAGCTGGATAAATCATTGCGTCTACAGATTTGGGAGACACCGCTGCTGCGGCGCGGGAGCAGTGTGCTTGAAGCATTTGCTTGGGAAGAAGTCATGTGCCGCCGGGTGGGAGAAGGTCAGCTGCCCGTTGCTCATATTTGGCGTCATCCAGATGCCTTTGTAGCGGGGCTGCGGGATCGGAGGCTGCCTATGGCGGTAGAAGCGATGGGACGCATTAGAAGCCAAGGAACGGCGGTCTGCGTTCGTCCATCCGGTGGTGCAGCAGTTCCCCTGAATTCAGGGGTGGTTAACGTATCTTTGATTTTGCCGAACCCGGGACGTGCTATCAACATTCATGATGATTTCAGGGAGATGGCCTCACTGATCGCTGAATCGTTAACACCATGGTCGAATCAGGCACGCACGGGGGAGATCGAAGGCGCCTTCTGTCCTGGCGATTATGATGTCAGTGTGGGTGGACTGAAATTCTGTGGTATTGCCCAGCGCAGACAGGCCAAGGCTTATATCATTACGGCCTTTATCATCGTGGAAGGACTAGGGGACCAAATGGCAGCAGACGTGCGTAAGTTCTATCAGGACGCAGCAGACGGTGCCAGCGAAGGGTACCCGGATGTTCGGCCCGGAACGATGGCGAGTTTGCAGGAACTGGCAGGAGTCCCTTCTTCGGCGGCGTATACAGCCTCGCTGGTACGTACACTGCGTCAGCGCTTTCCCCAAGCGGAGACGAGCCGTGTGTTGACTGTGGATCGGGAAGCCGTCATACGGACGGCTGAGCAGATGAAACTGCGTTACGATTAGGTTCAGAAGCTTGGACTTGGAATTGGGTAATAGAGATGATATGATGTGATTTCGGAAGGAGAGTGTCTACATGGAAACTTTAAGATATACGTACTTATATGAGGTCATTTCAACAGGCGAAAAGTCTGAATTTAGCCAAATGGCTACAAGCAAGGAAGAAGCAGCTGCCCTAATCGTTGCGCGTATCGCTGATCTTGAATTTACAGGTGAAGAAGATATCAAGCTGGGCGATCTGATCGCCATTAGCAAACAGGTTGGCGACAACTATGTTGCCTGTGAGGGTTGTGCGTCTTAAGGTAAACGCTCTGCACAGTGATTCTTAAATGATAAGCAAGTCTCTAGTATAGAGACTTGCTTTTTTGTATCTGTATTTGATTTATTCGATTCAGGTGTGCCTCGCTGAACAATAATTGCACGGGAAGAAATATGTTCATTTGAAAGTGGTTTTGCGAAAATGCGAGAAAAGGCATATTTTCACGAAAAATGCCGATCAATGTTCAGAATCGGTTCAGAGCTGATAGGTATAATCTTCCTACAACAGAAAGAGAAGGGAAGATTCGAACATGCGAAAAAAGGATCACCAGAAGCGCTCCAGGCTCCTGAGACGAATAGGGATTGTGATATTAACATTCTTTATGGTCTTTGGAATGCTGCCAGTTGTATTTCAACAAGGTGTCGTACAGGCCAAGAGTTGCTATGATCTAACGGAAAAAGATTCTGATGATGTTGAATGGAAGCTCATTCGTACGCCTGAAGAGCTCTATTGCGTAAGAGAAGACTTAAACGGTAATTACAAGTTGAAGAATGATATTTCTGAAGCAGCCATGAGCACGTTTTTGAACGGAGGATCTTGGACTCCAATTGCTGACATGATAGAAGATGAGCTTATGCCTTTTACAGGCAGGTTCGATGGGAATGGTTATTCAATCTCCGGTTTGAAAACGACGGATGAAAGTCAGAATTCTGTGGGGTTATTCTACGGATTACAAGGTGCTGAGGTTAAAAATCTTATATTAAATAATGTATCCTTTACAGGTGATGCGATGGTAGGTGGGCTTGCAGGAGGTATTAGAGAGTCACGCATTGAAGGCGTGCATATCAGTGGAAACATAAAAGGGAATATGAGAGTAGGCGGTATTTCAGGTTTATCGGACGGAAGTGAATATATAAATAACAGCACTAATGTTGCGGTAATTGCCTTAGGTGAGGATAGCGACTCACTCGGGGGACTTTTTGGAGAAAGTAATAAGGGCACAATCATTGCAAATGCTGCTGAAGGTACAGTGAATGGTTATGAGGCTATAGGTGGACTGATCGGAGAGTCGAATGATAATTTCATTCAACAAAGCTACGCTTCAGGACAGGTAACGGGTAACTACCAGGTAGGCGGTTTGATTGGCCAACTTAATTATGAACTTAGCCATACCATTGCAGACAATTATGTGGTTGGTTCAGTGAGATCTCATGCTACAGGGAATAATGATTTTTCTGCTGAAGCCATTGGCGGACTGATTGGTGAAGTGAAAAAATATGATGAATCAGCCTCCGCAAAAATAGATATTCAAAATAATTATGTAGCTGCGTCTATAGATATTACTGATCCTGATAATTCATCCTCACCGATTGATGAGCAGACCATAGGGTCATTCATAGGTTCTTTCGATGATCCAGAAGGTGAAGTAAGCTTCTCAAGTAATTATTATGATTTGAACAAAAGTAATACTAGCCAGCAGAGCAATTCGATCTACGCAGTGGGAGTTCTTACCGAACAGATGAAACAACAATCTAATTTCAATGGATGGGATTTCGCTGAAGTTTGGACAACTCGTAACAGGATCAATGATGGGTATCCGATCTTGCGTTCATCCAAGCTTATGACTGCGCCGACTCCACCTCTGCCTGATCGGACAATAGATTATTTGTATCCATATCCTACAAGCGGAACAATTACTCAGTCCACATCTAAAGTTATAGTGAAGCTTAATGAAGCTGGTAGATTTTATTTTGACAATCAATTGTTTGATGAAGAAATTGGGTGGCAGTCGGATGAAGATACTAAATTACATGCCTTAGCTAATCTATCTTATGTTGATCTAGAAGCTAATGAAGTAAGCTCGTTCTTGTTTACAGGACTGGAAGAGAACACCTTGTACCGAATGTTCCTGGCGGTAGAAGATACGAATGGTCAGCTCTGGGACATGGGAGGTCGGGGATATGAAACACTTGCAAACTCAACGCCTCTTCCACAAAACGTAGTGGCTACACCTGGTGATGGTCAGGCTGCCATTGAATGGATTACAGAGCCAGAATTAGAATATCGCGTGTATATGTACCAAGGTACGGAGGCACCAAAGGATCCGGATCTGTGGACAAATGTGACGGACAGTTACATCGATGGACATATCGGTGGGCTGACGAATGGTGAATCTTATGTGTTTGCAGTTAGATCATATGCTTCCGATGAAGAAAATTCAGATTATGTTGCATCTAACGTGGTGATCCCGCAAGAGGAGAATAATAATGGTGGTGGATCTAATCCAGATCCAGACCCAGACCCGAACTTTCCTGCACCACAGCATGTAGTGGCAACAAAAGGTGAGAAAAAGGTTACGTTAACTTGGGATCTAATCATGAACGGATCAGCTTCGGTCTATATGTACGAAGGTTCGTCAGCACCAGTAGATCCTTCACAATGGGTACTTGTTACTTCTAATATTTTGAATAATAGTTGGGAAATTAATGATCTTAGAGAAGGCGAAAAATATATTTTCGCTGTTAGAGCTGTATATGAAGATGGCGTATCCGAATATGGAATTTCTAATTCAGTGAAGATTAACATAACTCCATCCAATCCAGAAACGCCAGGTAATGGGGGAGGTGGGGGAGTTATTACTCCTACTCCTGTAACGCCAACAACTCCACAAGCTCCACAGAAAGAAGTAATCAAAGTGGATGTAGCGAATGGGGATCAATCTTCAACGATCGCTTCCTTGGAGATTCAACGTACTCGAGGAACAGATGGTACGATTAAGGATGAACTTCTTCTTGATCAGAGTAGAACGCAAACCATTATCAACCAATTGAAACAGACAGGCTCCCGCACAGCGGTTGTCTTGATTCCAGACGCAAAAGATGAAGTATCGCAGTGGGATCTGAACCTCTCTCCACAATCGTCAGCAATGCTGGCTGAGCAAGGGGTGGATCTGGTTATTTCCAATCCTAATGTGAAGATTATCATTCCGGCGAGTTCCTTGAACGGACGCACAGATAATATTTATTTCCGTCTAGTACCGGTGAAGAAGGAAACCCAACGTTTAGAGATCCAAACGAGAGCACAGGCGAATGAATCGATCATCCAATCTGTAGGTACAACGGATATCCAGATCATCGGACGTCCAATGACAATCGAAACGAATCTCCAGAGCAGACCTGTTACACTCATATTGCCTTTGGATGCTAATCAGGTTGCAGGTGTGAAATCTGAGGAGCTAGGTGTATATATTGAGCATAGTGATGGGACGAAGGAGCTTGTGCACGGCAAAAAGGTTACCCTAAACGGTAATCATCAGCAAGGCGTCGAGATTGAAGTAAACAAGTTCAGTACATTCTCCATTGTTAAGGTCAAAGACTGGACAGACAACACATTGAAAGCACGACCGTATATTCAGGGGTACATGGATAGCAGTTTCCGACCAGAGCGTAACGTAACTCGTGCGGAAATGGCAACATTAATCACGCGTATTCTGGGAACATCGACTCTTGAGGGAAGTCATGAATTTACAGATGTTACATCCAGTCACTGGGCAGATGCGGCTATCTCAGCAGCAGCTCAATCCGGTTATGTTCAAGGCTATACAGATGGCAGCTTCAAGCCGGATCAAGCGATTACTCGCGCGGAAATAGCTGTCCTGTTACAGCCGTTATTAACATCTGATCAGATGACTACTGCTCCGACAGCATTTACCGATGTAAACGAGCATTGGGCGCAACAAGCAGTAGAACAATTAAGTTCGGCGGGTGTAGTTACCGGATACAAGGATGGCACGTTCCGTCCAAGCCAGCCGATCACCCGCGCTGAAGCTGTTACAATGCTGAATAAGCTGATCGGTTTTCAAGCTGAAACGAATGCGGTAGGACAGTGGTCGGATGTACCCGCCACACATTGGGCTTATGAAGCGATTGAGGCAGCTTCTATCCGCAAGTAAATAGTTGTATTCAAACTCAAAGAGAGATATCTTTCAGTCATTTGGCTGGAGATATCTCTTTTTTTACATCAAATTATTGAACCATGGATTCAATGCGCTCCAGAGTACTCCCCGATGCTATGCTTAGCCCGAGAATACTAATAAGGCGGCCATAAGAGCTTGCGCGCAGTTTCGTAACGTTCCGCCACAGCTGGCCAGTACACAACCTTCCACCAATCCTCGATATATTTTTTGCGTTCATTCTGGTGTTTCAGATAGTAGGCGTGTTCCCATACATCAAGTGGCAGGAGAGGCACGATGTCGGACTGGGACAGGTTCTGATGTTTCTCCGCCTGTAAAATCTCCAATCTGTGCGCCCGCGGGCTCCAGACCAGCATGGACCAGCCACTGCCTTCCACTTTGTTGGCCGCTTCAGTGAATTGATTCTTGAACGCTTCATAGCTGCCAAAATCCCGCTTGATCTGCTCTGCGAGCATACCGGAAGGCTTACCTCCACCTTTAGGGTTCATAATTGTCCAGAAGATCGTATGCAGGTAATGGCCTGCACCATTAAATGCGAGTTCGCGTTCCCAATGTTTAACGAGTTCAAAATTATTCTTTTTCCGCGATTCTGCCAGCTTTTTCTCCGCGGTGTTCAGTCCGTCTACGTAGGATTGATGGTGTTTGTCATGGTGTATACGCATCGTCATCTCGTCGATATGTGGTTCCAGCGCATTGTAGGCATAGGGTAGGGGTGGCAGTGTGTGTCCGCCAATAGGTACAGGTTTCTCTTTGACTGGCGCTGCTGAAGAGCTGGTTGTACCCTCGGCATTTGTATTGGGAGTCTTTACAGCAGTCGCTGAAGATTGTGCCTGTACCGCTGGAGTGGAGTTATTGATTTTTCCCGCAGCATTGGACGATTCTTCTACAGCTTCACGATAGGCTTGTTCAGATACGGGCGTTGAAGCAACTTGTACGTTGGGATCAGCCGGTTGTTCCGAGGTTTGAAGAATATGGTCCAGTGAAAAAGATGGATCAGACACCAAATCTCGCAAAGCTCCAGATTGTTTCAGCGTTTCAAGTACCCCCAGGAAATACTCCGATTCACGTATGAAATGCAGAATAACCACTTTGGCAATCGGCACCTGCTGAACAGCAGTACTTTGCTCCAGCAGGACGTACAGCTGTCTAATGAACTCACGCGATTGTGTGCAGGCCGCAGCCACGAGCTGTTCAATACAGCGGATGATGTAAGGAGCAGGCGGTTGGGTTCCCGGCAGTATTTGCTTCAACAGCTGATTCGCGACTCGTTCGCTATTCTCAAAAATCGCTTCCCATTCCGCAAGCCATTTGACATATGAGGGTTCAAGATCAGGAACCAAGGCACGAATGACAATCGTATGTTCCTTCTCTTGCTCTTTCCAGAAACGGACTTCTTCGAGTACCCGCAGAGGCAGCAGATGCCCATATCCATACCAATTCATAAGCGGTATACCTCCGTTCAGATGAATTTGAATTCAGATCCAGTAGCAGAAACGAATTGCTTCCCCGGTTCGCTCAATTTTGTATTGTACAAGGTAGAGCTGTCTTTAATTACATCCCAAAAGTATATTCTCCAGACATGTTGTCCTATGTATACACAAAAAAAAGAGCCCCTAGGGGCTCTTGAATTACCGGATTTTCACGATTCTCTGTTATTCGTATTTTCCACATCATCGCTGCTCGTCTTGGTCACATGACTCAGGAATGTGGAGACACGGCGCAGATATTCCTTCGGATGCTCCCGGAAGATCAGCTCATGATGCGCACCGTCCACAATCCATTCATCGGAATTCGGATTGGTTTGGTTGCCGGCAAGCAGCTCCGCAATCGGGTAAGGAGCTTTCTCATCCTCGGTACCATGGATGAAGAAAATCGGGAAAGGATAATCTTCTTTTTTCACTTCTTGATATGGAATTTGCTGCAATCCGGTCCCGTTCAGAATCGGGAACAGCAGGTTCATAATCTCCAGCGTAGGCTGCCGCGGAAGATCAATCTGATTATGGATGTTGTGATACAGCGTATCCGGCTCAAGCAGGAACGTGCTGTCCAGAATCATAGCATCCACATCTTTGGTAATCAGCCCAGTCTGCAGGGCTGTACCTGCACCCATGGAGAAACCCCATACGACAAGCTCCTGAGCTCCGCGCTGCTTCGCAAACTGGATAGCACCAAGCAGCTGCTGGGACTCGGCTTTGCCGCCTGTGGCAACAGCTTTGTTCACCTGTGAAGCGAAACCGTAATCGAACATCACCACATTGAAGCCAAGTTGGTGAGCATAATGGGCCAGATCATACATCGGTACCCAGGTCTCTTCACGATTCGCACCATATCCATGGCTGAATATGATGGTTTTGTTTGCATTATCATCAGCCGGAATATACCAACCCTGCATCGTTCGACTGCCGTCTGCTGCCGGGAACGTGATGTCTTGATACTTCATGTTCTTCGCCTGCATGGGATTGGAGAATACAGGCGCTACAGTTGGATTGGATAATACCCAAGCAATATAACCGTGTAGTGCAATGAAACAAAAGAGCAGAAAAAATACAACGGAGAGCAACAACGCCACGACAATATGTTTGAACCGGATCAGCCTCGGTGATAACGAAGAAGGCAGATCTGACACTTTCGTTTGCAGCGGGGCTTCGCTCTGGGATGTCGGATACATGATTGCCCCTCCTTTAAAAATCAAATGAAGATAACAACGAGACGAACAGAGCGGATAAATGATTTTTCTGACTACATATGAAGCAAAATCTTAATTTAATATATCTTTATCGTATGTTCCAATATAGTCAAAGTCAATTGATTGAGGCCATTTGTTACGCAATTGTTATATAGTTTTGAAGATATATGGGTAACATTTCCTTAGGGTGCAAATTGCAGGGGATTCTAATTTATAAAAAGAAAATATTTACAAATATCCCTATTCCAAATGGCGCTTTTTGGTTTACAGATGAGACCGTTTCTCATATAATTTATGTAACCAAGTTTCATGTGATGAAACATGAGGAGGGCAACTTGCCATGGAAGACCGAAAGTTAACCGTCCGGGCTGTAGAACGGGCGCTGGATATATTATTGTGTTTTACAACCCGCAGTGATCTGGGGCTCACGGAAATTGCGAGCCAGATCGGTCTGCACAAAAGTACAGTCCATCGTCTGATGGCTACTTTGGAGGACAAGGGGTTTGTGATCCGGGATGCAGCAACCGAGAAGTATCGACTGGGCATACGTATCTGGGAACTGTCTGCCCATATGTCTCGCAGCGATGATCCTGCCATTTTGCTCCTTCCCGCGATGGAGCGGCTGAGAGATCGACTGGGCGAAACCGTGAGTTTATATCTGCGTGATGGCAGTGAGCGGATTCGAATTCAAGCCGTGCAGAGTGATCAGGCGATTCGTCGTGTAGCTCCGGTGGGCGTCAGACTTCCGTTATCCGTGGGAGCATCCAGCAAAGTGCTGATGGCTTTTGCCACCGAAGAGGACCGCGAAGATCTGATGAATGGACCTGAATGGCCGGTATTTATCGATCCCAAAGTATATTTGGCCCAGATGAAAGACATTCTGGAATACGGCTACGCAACAAGTTATGAGGAGCGTGAACCGGGAGCAGCGGCTGTATCTGTACCCATCATGGATCGGAAAGGCAACATCGCTGCTGCTCTGTCGGTATCCGGGCCTGTTAGTCGCCTTTCGCAGGAGACGTTGCATGAATATGCACCTGTACTGAAGGAAGCTGCTACACAGATGGGACTTATGTTATCCTGATTTTATGTTCTGGAATATAAAGGTTGTTTTTATGATTCGGTTGCGCTACTCTGTAATGGACGGCCCAACAGGGTCAGCAATTGAATATGAATTTGCGGCTTAAATGCTGCAACTTGTTAACGTTACTGGGGGAGTCCGAATTGTCCGGACTGAGACGGAATCGCATGAGATTCTGGACCCTTTGCACCTGATCTGGATCATACCAGCGTAGGGAAGTAATCGGCGATACGACCACGAACACCGTATAATGTGACCTATGGATGGACTCCGTTATGGAGTCTCTATAAGGTATGTTATTGGTGATGGACATAAGCCGGTTCCCTTGGGAACCGGCTTTTTTTATACAGTAAACAGGCGGAAGCTGGTGTCAGATCTGCTTTTGGATAAAGGGCTGGGTGCCATTGGCGAGCATTGGGTGTAAACCTTTTGCTTCGACTGTCTGTATTAATTGAAGTGTATGTCCCTATTTTGTGTGGTATGGTCGCTCTTCCTTTTTCTATGTTGTGGATGATTTGGACCCGTGAGCAAGCATTTCAATCCAGGCAATCACTAATGAGGAGGAGACAAGAGCGATGAGCACAGGAAACCGAATGATGGGACAGGACAAGCAGGACAAGCAGGATCAGCAGTTGGCAAAGGAAAAAGGTACGGCAGGACGGGTTCAGCCCTTCCCGGGCAGCCGCAAAGTATACATTCATGGCTCACGACCGGACATTGCAGTACCGGAGCGTGAAATTGCCCTTCATGACACCAATACTCCCCAAGGAGTGGAGCATAACGAACCGCTGCGTGTTTACGATACGAGCGGACCAATGACCGATCCTGGATTTCATGCCGATATCCGGGCAGGGCTGCCGGCGCTGCGTACCCGCTGGATTACGGAGCGTGAAGATGTTGAAGCCTACCAGGGACGAACGGTAAAACCGGAGGATAACGGATTGAAACCAGGAGGGAAGCGAACTGGAGCCGAGAAGTATCCTGGCTTGCATGCTAAACCATTACGTGGACAGGCAGGGCGCAGTGTGACTCAGATGCATTATGCACGGCAGGGAATGATCACGCCGGAGATGGAGTTCGCCGCCATTCGTGAGGGTGTGGAGCCGGAGTTTGTGCGGCAGGAGCTGGCGAGTGGCAGGGCCATCCTGCCGTCGAATATTAATCACCCAGAGAGTGAGCCGATGCTGATCGGGCGTCATTTTCATGTGAAGATCAATGCGAACATCGGAAACTCTGCGGTATCCTCCTCCATCGAGGAGGAGGTGGAGAAGATGACTTGGGCCGTACGCTGGGGATCGGATACGGTGATGGATCTTTCCACAGGCAAGGACATTCATACGACCCGCGAATGGATCATCCGCAATTCACCTGTACCGATTGGAACAGTACCGCTCTATCAGGCGCTGGAGAAGGTCAATGGCGAAGCAGAAGCACTGACATGGGAGTTGTATCGTGACACGCTCATAGAACAGGCAGAGCAGGGTGTGGACTATTTTACGATCCATGCAGGTGTGCTGCTGCGATATATTCCGCTGACCGCCAAACGTATGACGGGCATTGTGTCACGGGGCGGGTCCATCATGGCAGCATGGTGCCTTGCGCATCATCAAGAGAATTTTTTGTATACCCATTTTGAAGAAATCTGCGAGATTATGAAAAGGTATGATGTGGCGTTCTCGCTCGGAGACGGACTGCGCCCAGGAAGCATCTATGATGCCAATGATGAAGCCCAGATGGCGGAACTGGCTACGCTTGGAGAACTAACACAAATCGCTTGGAAGCATGATGTGCAGGTGATGATTGAAGGTCCGGGGCATGTGCCGATGCACAAGATCAAGGAGAATGTCGATCTGCAAATGGAGATATGTAAAGAGGCGCCGTTCTATACACTGGGGCCGCTGACGACCGATATCGCTCCAGGATATGACCATATTACCTCGGCGATTGGGGCGTCGATGATCGGTTGGTTCGGCACGTCGATGCTCTGTTATGTTACGCCAAAAGAACATCTGGGCCTGCCCAATAAGGATGATGTGCGGGAAGGCGTTATCGCCTACAAGATCGCTGCTCATGCCGCTGATCTGGCGAAAGGTCACCCACGTGCCCAGCGGCGGGACGATGCGCTGTCCAAGGCACGGTTTGAGTTCCGCTGGAGGGATCAGTTCAACCTGTCACTGGACCCGGAACGTGCGCTGTCCTACCATGATGAGACGTTGCCGGCAGAAGGGGCTAAGGAAGCCCATTTCTGCTCCATGTGCGGTCCGAAATTTTGCAGCATGCGCATTACGCAGGATATTCGTACCTTTGCCGCAGACAAAGGTTTGTCCGAAAATGAGGCCGTGGCTGCGGGCATGCAGGAAAAGGCTGAGGAATACCGGACTCGCTCTTAGGCGTCGTTACAGCGCAATCTGGGCAGCCTGACATGGTGAAAAGCTGTTCTTCTCCGTGATTGAGGAGAGGAACAGCTTTTTTCTAATTTCTTGTATGTGTACAATCATCTGAACAATCAGTTCTCATCAGTATGAGTTTCTTGATTTTTCTTGTTCCACATTTTATATAAAATCCCCGCAATAACAAATAACAGTGCATCACTGAGTTTGAGATTACTTCCATGTAAAAATGCCGAACAGGCAAATCCAACTACAAATAATATAACAACATAAAGAAAACGCACGCTTATTCCTCCCGTCAATTGTAGATGTAGATGGTTTGAATGGCTTACGTCTCGGATTCAAAGTCTAACACCGCTTCAAGCTCAACTTCTTCTCCAAATAAGCCGCTAGCGATGCCAGCGGGCTATAGATCGCCATGCCTGTATCTGATGTGACCCGTGCTGCTGCGGGAGCCATCGACAGTTGAGCGGCTACGACAGTGCTATCTGGATACTGCTCAGCAATTTGCTGTAATCCGGTGCTCACTGCTGCAAGATAACTTTCCTTATCGCCTCGCATAATTAACTCGAATGTGCCCGGGATCAATACTGCTTCGATCCCGTTTCGCTGCTCATCCTTATCATCTTGCTGCAAAGCCAGATTCACCCGCGCCATCGTTCCTTCAATCGTTGCGGGGTTGGTAAACGCTAGGATATACTCGCCAGGATTCTGCTGTATTTCCTGAAGTAATGGATCATCAATTCCAATCACGGGCACGGGAACATGCTGTGCCTCCTGCTCAAGTACGGCTGCAAACAGGGTACAGGTGACGAGGATGGCATCTGCATGACAGTGGGCGATCCATTGCAGCGTCTGTGATACTTTCTCATGCGTAACTGCTTCGCTGAAATCATCATCATGTTTGAGGCGATCCAGACCCGGATCGACATAATGTACAAGTTCAACCTCATAAGGAGCGAGTGCTTCTTCAGTTAGTGCAATATTAGAATAGTGAGCGTGAAAACAGCCAATGGTCATCATCATACTATCCCCCTGAAATGGATTATGTCTCATATAAGTTCGAAGATTTTTAACCCATTATAGAGATTGTGACAATAGACTGTACATATTTAAAATAATTGAGGTAGCAACATTTATCGTGAAAACGCGAATAACCGTTCATCCACAACTTCGCAGAGGAACGGTGCGAACCACGTAAGCGATTCTCAATTCGCTCATCATTTCATTTATCGCATAGAAGGGGCAGCATTCTTTTTAGCCATTTTTTGTTGCAAAATTTCATGAAAGGATAGACCTTGAGTGTTCTCATTCTCCTTTTTGGGAGCAGTGGTCGCCGTGTTGCGCGGATATTGGTGGTGGTACGGGATCATTTGCTGAATAGGCATGCGGATCATCTTGGTTCCTCCTTTAATGCATTTTCGAATATGCATATGTGATTATTAATAGGTTATGTATTCCGACGGGGTATCGTCTCTGTTACGCAAATAGGTATATGTGACTTGTTAGACGAAATAGGCAACTTAAGGTGTAATTCCAATTGGATTGTAGTGATTTTACCCCGTATTCAGGAGATGTAAACGTTTTTAAGTAAATTCAGGAGGAAAGGACCGCATATGTGAGGTTTTGTATGGGAGGATAGAAGCGGTCGTTAAGTGAATAGACCCAGTTTTGGGAATGCCAATTGTGTCGAAATTAAGACATATTGTCTGGTTGTATAGGTACGACGCAAGCTAGCTAACTTGGTACCATGGTCGGTTGTCGGGTGCATATTAGAGCAATTTTGAACGGACAGACAAAGGCGGAATGCCAAAAAGCCGCCAGGAAAACCTGACAGCCTAACAGCATTGTGCATAAATCCGTGAGCGTTATTCCATTGCTGAGATATAGATCGAAACGGTCCAATTGGAATTAAGAAATGACCATAATCACTTTTTTCTTATTTTTCTTGGCGAACAGCGATATATAGATCTACTTGTACATTCTCAGGATCCAGACTTCGTTCATCATATAATTCGAAGTCCCCGGTAAACGTGCGTTCCCCCTGATTGTTCCAGGCCCACACCGCACCCCAGGCCTCACCTACGACCTCGGCCATCGGGCCCTTTCTAGAGGTGAACACCGCATATGTTGCAGGTGGCAGCTCAACGGAACTCACTCCCTCAGGCAACGCTTCATCCGGACCCACCTCATGACCCACCAATATGGTGTATTCTCCATTTATACCATCTGTATAATCAGCGTAACAGCCAAAGCGGGCGGCTTCAGGGGCAGGCTGATGATCTGAGGCGAAGTAGCTGTTCCAGAGTCCCTGAATACAGCCTTTGCCACTCATCTCAATGGCATTGGTTGTTCTGGCGGACACACCTGCAAGGCGCTTCCCTGGCAGCGTGACATACCGAATGGGCTCTGTGGAAAGCCGATTGTCGTGAGTTCCTTGATTAAATTCAACGGACTCATCCGAATGTTCTACCCCAAATGCCACGTTCCGTTCTGAGCCGGATGCATTCCATCTTTTCAAAAAAGGAAGTTGGTTGCGCAGCATTGCCCTTGCTGATTCCTCGTCCATACCTTCCTGATTCAAGATGGCGGTGCACATTTCAATCATGCCCTCCAGCGTAATATCGGGCTGCTCGAACTGGCCTTCTTTATAACAATAGATACAGTATTCGCGGGTTGTAGTACCATCCGTTTCTGTTCCGAATTGAGCAGGGGTAGTAAGTGGCATTCCGCAGCTCTGGCATACTGTGACGTTCATCAGCAATTCCTCCTCGTTATGTACAGCTTGAATATAGTAGAAGTATAACGGGAGGAACTGGACACCTGTCTGTCAGGTTATGGGCGGAGCTTTATAATTTTGCACAATTTGTTCAGCAATTCTATGAATCTCTTCCCGAATATGTAGAGGCTCCAGCACTTCAACATCCGCGCCAAATCCAAGAATGAACCCATACAACCAGTTGTCCTCCGGGAATGCGACTTGGCTGATATAATACCCCTCACCATCCGAAACGACGTTCTCTATGCCAAACCATTCCTCTGCGATGTGACGGATACGAGCATGGAATCTCAGGCTCAGGGCCACTTTATTATCCGGAGTTGCCCACTCTTGCTGCCAGGGCCTGTCCTGCAGGTTGATCGGCTTGCGTTCGAAGCTTCCTTGGGCAAGGACGACATCTCGCATGCGGACCAGCTTGAACATGCGGAAATCGTTTCGTTCGTGACAGAACGCATAGAGGTACCAGGAATGCTTTTTGAGCACAAGAGTATGCGGGTCGGTCGTTCTATGAGTTTGAGTACCTTCTGCACTACAATAGGTAAATGTAATGGGCCGTAGTTGATCCATGCCCTGTTCAATAAGCTGAAGTTTGATTTGCAGCTCTTCGGGATGCGTCCACATCGAATAATCCACAATGAAGCGGCTGGTATTGGCCTGGAAGTCCTCATTTTTGGCTTCAGGTACGATGCTGCTGAGTTTCTCCATCAACAGATCCCGTGCTACATTCGTATGGGAGGTGGAGACACTGCGCAGCGCAGTGACAATGGAGGCCAGATCCTTGTCGGTCAGTACATTTCGGTCAAGACGATAGCCCTCTGCCAGGCCAATACCACCGCTTGCACCCTGATAGGTGACGACAGGAATACCCGCCTGACCCAGGGTGTCTATATCCCTGTAGATGGTGCGGATGGATACTTCAAACGTATCCGCCAGATCCTTGGCCTGCACCCGGCCACGATTGATTAACAGCACAACAATGGCTAATAAACGGTCCAGTTTCATATATTGGATTCCCTTCAATCATTTATAAGTTGGATTCAGATATGTTATATTGTTGAGCATCACATATAGGAGTGGAATAAGCAATGAAGCGTATTACGATTTTGATCGCAGATGATGAAGTTGAGATCGCTGATCTGGTTGCATTGCACTTGCAAAAAGAAGGATATCACATCATCAAGGCATTCGATGGGAAAGCGGCGGTTCAAGCCGTTCAGACACAAGCAATAGATTTGGCCATTTTGGATATTATGATGCCGGGTATGGACGGATATGAGGTGACCCGCAAAATTCGGGAGCAGTATCACCTGCCTATCATTTTTCTGAGTGCCAAAACCTCGGATATGGATAAAATCACCGGGCTCGTGATGGGCGCGGACGATTACATGACAAAACCATTTAACCCGATGGAACTGGTCGCCCGGGTCAATTCCCAACTGCGCCGTTCCCTTCAATTTAGCCAGTCTGTACCGGTCCAGCGCTCCATTCTGGAGAAAGGCGGGCTCATTATCTCGCCAGATCAACATAGCGTTACCCTATACGGCAAGCCAGTAGAGTTAACACCGAAGGAGTTTGACATCCTGTATCTGCTCGCAAGTCATCCCAAACAGGTGTTCAGTGCGGAAAGCATCTTTGAACAAGTGTGGGGAGAGGCTTATTATGAGAGCGGCAATACCGTGATGGTTCATATTCGGACCCTGCGCAAAAAGCTGGGCGAAGATGTGGACAAGAACAAGTTTATCAAAACGATATGGGGTGTGGGGTACACGTTCAATGAATAAACGCAGAAGTTTTCGAACGACCATGATTCTGTTGCTTGGTTTAAGCATGCTGGCATCTGGCGCGATTACCTTTGGGGTATATAAAGTGATGCAATACTATTACACTGGTGTGCGTGCGGAGGATCAGTTAGCAGAATATCGTCATTTTATGAGAAGTATAGGGGATATTTACTTTTTCCTCATCTTGTTCATACCGCTTGCGATCCTGTTTTTCTTCTGGTTTACCAAGCCGTATGTTACCTACTTCAAAAATATTTCCACAGGTATCCGGCAACTCGCGAGTGGTGATTTCCAGCACCGTGTGCAAATTTCGACGAAGGACGAGTTGGGCGCGATTGCAGAGGATATCAATCTGGCGAGTCTTAAACTGAGGGAGGCGGTAGAACGGGGAGATTTTGCGGAGAGCAGCAGGGACCAGCTGGTTGTAAACTTGGCGCATGATTTGCGTACCCCTTTAACATCAGTATTGGGTTATCTGGATCTGTTGATGAAGGATGATCAGCTGACGGAGGAGCAGGTCAGGCACTTTACAGCGATTGCTTTTACCAAGTCTCAACGTCTTGAGAAACTGATCGATGATTTGTTCGAGATTACACGAATGAACTATGGCATGTTGCCGATTGAGAAAAAGAGGCTTGATCTTAGTGAACTGCTAAGGCAGATGAACGAAGAGCTCTACCCTGTTTTTGAAAAGAACCGCCTGGTCACCCGACTGCATATCGATTCCGAGTTAACCATTTCTGGCGATGGTGAGGTGCTTGCACGCGTGTTTGAGAACCTGTTGATTAATGCAGCGCGACACGGTACAGATGGTCTTTATGTGGATATCAACGGACACCGTGATGCAGGACAGGTTATTATTCAGATCATGAATTACGGGGGACATATTCATCCGGATGATCTGCCTCATATTTTCGATATGTACTATACCGGAGATCGTGCGCGGACACCTCAGGAAGGTGGAACAGGTCTGGGCCTGTTTATCGCCAAAAATATTGTGGAGCAGCATGATGGGTCCATTTCGGCCCAAAGTGATATCGTACGGACCGTATTTGAAGTGCGATTGCCTGCATTAGAATGAAGTAAAAGGCTGAATTTAAGAAAAACTTTAGAATTGCCCTGCTTTTTTTTAACTAGTTTTCTCTATCCTTGAATTACGAGGTAAAGGAGGAGCATGGAATGAAAAAGTGGGGATTTTTGATATGTATCATTGTACTGGGATATATCTTTTCCAAGTCACCTGCACTGTTTGAGCAGAAGGAAGAGGCGAATCTGGAAGTTCAGGATACGGGTGAAATTCGTGCAGGATATACCAAAATAATTAACGTGGATATGCAGAATCAAGTACATAAAGGGAATTTATTGCTGGTCAATTCGGAGTATCCCGTGCATGCGGAGGGGATTAGAACCGATATTGTTAATCTGGCTGAACAACAAGAACTGATCCGTGGATACGGATTGCTGGATAATAACATTATGTTGTCAAAGTACGTAGCGCAAGCATTCCAGAAGATGGTTGAAGCTGCTGGGAAAGATGACGTACGATATTTCATCATCAGCAGTGGCTATCGGGACTTTACGAAGCAAGAACAGCTTTATGAGCAAAAGGGATCGGACTATGCGCTTCCCGCAGGTCATAGTGAACATAACCTGGGCTTGTCTATGGATATCGGCTCTACGCTGGCTGCTATGAGTGAAGCACCGGAAGGAGCCTGGCTGGAAAAGAATGCATGGAAATTCGGATTCATCTTGCGTTATCCGAAGGATAAAGTGGACATCACCGGCATCCAATTCGAACCATGGCATTTCCGGTATGTGGGATTGCCGCACAGCGCCATCATGTATCATAATCATCTGGTGCTGGAGCAATATTTGGAGCTGCTACAGCAGAAAAAGAGTATTTCCGCTGAAGTCGGGGACGAGCAGTATCTTATACGTTATTACGATGCATCCAAAGATGAAACCATTAATATACCTGAGCATGGTCAATATGAGATATCGGGAGACAACATGAAGGGAGTTGTCGTGACGGTGGAGGAATAAACAACTAGAAATACATGGAGGTTCATATATGAAACCAAAGGAGTTCAACATGAAGTTGATATGGGTCGCGGCATTGATCGTCTATCTCTATCTGCTAACCAAGCTGATATTATTCAAAGGGCATACGGTGGATTGGGACATTGTGAGGGTTCAACTTATGGCGATCGCGCAACAGCCGGATCTGATTCATACGCGAACCGTTAACCTGACGCCATTTCAGGAAATCTCAAGAGACTGGCATAGCCTGTCGTTACATCGTCCGGGTACCGCAATACATCTGCTGGGCAATGTTATGGCCTTTATCCCACTGGGTATTTTCATTCCAGTGCTGATGGGGAACAAGCTGTTGTCAGGGGCCAAGGTACTCGTACTTTCCTTGCTCTTAAGTTTTGCTTTTGAAGCGACACAGCTATTGACGGGCATGGGCATATTCGACGTGGATGATCTTATGTTGAACACCTTTGGTGGAATGGTTGGTTATGTTCTGTACAGCCTGCTTATCGGTCTGAAACGGATAATCATAGGTGGAGCAGCTCGCACTACCAGAAAAGAGTATAATTCCAATCAGAGTCGCGTGTAAGGAGGGGGAGCATTTGATGATTTTCTTGGCTGCTTTAATGATTGGCACAGGAATTGTATTTATCGTTAGTCCACGTTATGTTACTCATTCTTCGTCGGAGGATGGAACCAACAACAATCAAATTACCTCCAGATGGATTGGGTACTCACTGGTCATAATGTCCTTTCTGTTTGTGGTCATGGCCATACTGCAATCCCTGGATCAAGCATCTCATTACATTGGACATTAAAAGGAAGTGTAGAGGCGTTACATAGCCTTTGGTATATTAATAAGAGAAGCTCCCCATCGCGTGCTGAGTACGTGGTGGGGAGCTTTTATATCTGCCAGATAGGGTGGGTGGAGTAAGTTTGTATAAATGATGACGCAGTTTGCGAGCTGAATCGCTAATGAGGTAGAGTAGAGATGATACATTTTATTAACCCACATCCTTACAAGGAGGACATATATTGTATTCATTGGCTAAACAACTCGCAGGAAGAATGAAAGCGATCATGGACATTGAAAGTGAAATTGCTGAAGCTGAGCGTAATCAGCAAGGTGAAGAATTTGTGCGTGATTTAGAACAGAAAAGATCAGACTTGATAAAAACCTTTACACGCGATGAGTTATTGGTCATAAAAACGGTAATGAATGTTGGACGATCGGAGAGAGGCTATCGGTACCATTTTAACTCTAATGAAATTGAAATCATTCACTTACCGATTGAGTTAACTGGGCCTGAACTGATGCAAAAATACTCATATTACCTCGTACATAAGACCAAACAGGAACTTGCCAATGGCATCGAATATTATACGGCTGTATCGGAACAGCTGAAAGAAGGTATGGAAATATTGAAGCTTTAAACTACTATTCATAGATGAAAGGAGGTATGTAAATTGATAATGAAGATTTCACACTATACGCCAGATGGTTTCTATTATTATGTTCCCGATCAATATGCAGAGCAGATAGAAGAGTGGAGAATTGAATTTTCTGATTTTTTGCAGAGTATAGAGGGGAAACATCCGTTCACAGAATATATTGAATCTATTAATTATGAGGGCAATTTAGAATATGCTGTTTTTGGCCGTAGTTACGGAGGGGATGATTTCATGGACTGGATAAACATGGAAAAATTAAACTGCAGAGGTGTATATCGCATTCCTGCGCCACCTGATGATTCGGAAGTTGGATTGAAGATTGATTTTTAAACATATATCGATTATTAAAAATGGGAAAATCAAAAAAAGCTCCCCGTCACCGTGCAGAGCGCACGTGGCGGGGAGCTTTTTGTACAACTTAACTGCATTAATTATAAATGCGATTAAGATTTTTTCATCATTTGACGCAATACGGTTTGCAGGATACCGCCGTTATGGTAGTAGTCCACGTCCACCATGCTGTCCAGACGAGCGATGACAGGGAAGTCGAACTTGGTGCCGTCCTCACGAGTTACGGTAACCGTCAGTTCTTGTCCTGGTTTCACATCATTGCTCAGACCTGTGATGTCATACGTTTCACGACCGTTCAGACCGAGGCTGGACCAGCCGTGACCTTCCTGGAATTGCAATGGCATTACGCCCATGCCCACCAGGTTACTGCGGTGAATACGCTCGAAGCTTTCTGCGATAACGGCTTTGACGCCAAGCAGGAATGTTCCTTTTGCCGCCCAGTCACGCGAGCTTCCTGTACCATACTCTTTACCTGCGATAACGATCAGGTTCTGTCCTTCGTCCTGATACTTCATGGAAGCATCGTAGATGGACATTTCTTCGTCCGTTGGCAGGTATTTCGTAATACCACCCTCAGTACCTGGAGCTACTTGGTTACGGATACGAATGTTGGCAAACGTACCACGCATCATAACTTCATGGTTACCACGACGGGAGCCGTATGAGTTGAAGTCTTTGCGTTCTACGCCATGTTCTTTCAGGTACAGTCCAGCCGGACTGGATGGTGCGATATTACCCGCTGGCGAGATGTGATCCGTTGTTACGGAGTCAGCAAGCAATGCCATAACACGTGCGGAACGAATATCTGCGATATCAGTCAACTTGTCGCCAAGCTCCTGGAAGAATGGTGGATTCTGAATGTACGTGGAGTTTGGATCCCACTCATACAATTCGCCTTCCGGTACAGGGATCGTATTCCAACGTTCGTTAGCTGTAAATACGTTCTCGTATTTGTTGCGGAACATCTGTGCGTTCAGCGAGCTAGCGATGGTATCCTTGATTTCCTCGGAGCTAGGCCAGAGGTCTTTCAGGAATACAGGCTCGTTGTTGGTATCATAACCGATGGGATCGGTTGCAAAATCAATATTAACGGTACCCGCGAGAGCATACGCCACAACGAGTGGCGGAGAAGCCAGATAGTTGGCTTTGACTTGCGCGTGCACACGACCTTCAAAGTTACGGTTACCGGACAATACAGCCGCTACCGTCAAATCGTTCTCGGAGATTGCTTCGCTTACTTCGTCTGGCAGTGGGCCAGAGTTACCGATGCAAGTTGCGCAACCATAGCCGGCAACGTTGAATCCGAGTTTGTCGAGATATTCGATCAGACCTGCTTTTTCCAGATACTCGGTAACAACGAGGGAACCCGGAGTCAAGCTGCTTTTCACGTAGCCAGGCTTAGTCAGACCACGTTCAACGGCTTTTTTCGCAAGTAGACCCGCTCCGACCATAACGCTAGGGTTGGATGTGTTGGTGCAGCTTGTGATTGCCGCGATAACGACAGCACCAGCAGACAGTTCGCTAGTGGAACCGTTCGGGTGTTTCACAGGTACTTTTTCTGCAATTTTTTCGTCGCTCAGTCCGTAACCGCCTTTGTCGATCGGCGTACGGATGATACTGTTGAAGCTATCCTTCATTTGAGTCAACTCGATGCGATCTTGTGGACGCTTAGGTCCCGCGAGACTTGGTACAACGGATGCCAGGTCAAGTTCGATCACATCTGTAAATTCAGGATCAACCGTATCAGCAGTACGGAACATGTTCTGAGCTTTATAATAAGCTTCAACCAGATCCACCTGTTCGTCGGTACGGCCGGTATTACGCATATAGTTCAGTGTTTCGCTATCAACAGGGAAGAAACCAATTGTTGCGCCGTACTCTGGTGCCATGTTGGCTACCGTTGCACGGTCAGCCAGGCTGATGTTGCTAAGACCCGGTCCGTAGAACTCGACAAATTTACCGACAACGCCTTTTTTACGCAGCATTTGAGTAACTGTGAGTGCCAGATCCGTTGCCGTTGAGCCTTCGCTCAGGCTACCTGTCAATTTGAAACCGATAACGTCCGGTGTTACAAAATAAAGCGGTTGGCCCAGCATACCTGCTTCAGCCTCGATCCCGCCAACACCCCAACCAACAACGCCGAGTCCGTTGATCATGGTGGTGTGGGAGTCCGTTCCTACGAGGGAATCCGGGAATACAACAGTTTCGCCATCAATGGTTTTGGTTGCAGCCACGGAAGCCAAGTACTCCAAGTTAACTTGGTGAACAATCCCTGTGGATGGTGGAACTGCACGGAAGTTGTTGAATGCCGTTTGTGCCCAGCGCAAGAAGCGGTAACGCTCTTCGTTACGCTCGAATTCAACCTTGATGTTGTAGTCGAGTGCATCGTTCGTTCCGAACGCATCAACCATAACGGAGTGGTCGATAACGAGATCGACGGGAACGAGTGGATTGATCTGTTTTGGATCGCCGCCTGCTTTTTTCACGGTATCGCGCATTGCTGCAAGGTCAACGACCACGGGTACACCAGTGAAATCCTGCAGAACGATACGTGCAGGGATAAATGGAATTTCTTTGTTATTGTCACGGCCTTCTGCCCAGCCGGTCAGTTGTTTTACATGTTCTTCGGTAATAGCACGTCCGTCGAATTGACGAATAGCTGCTTCGAGCAGCACTTTAATGGAGAAAGGGAGCTTGGAAAGGTCGCCGTAGCCGCCTTCCTGAAGAGCATCTAAACTGTAGTAGCGATAAGACTTGCCTCCGACCTCAAGACTGCGGGCCGCGGAGAAATGATTCTTGGCTGACATACATGTACCTCCTTAAAATGTGTCGGTGAGATGAAGAAAACGTTCATTTAGGTGAAGAACAGGCCTTCATCGTTCCGTGTCCTTGTTCGTTAGTTTCATTAGGTGAAACGTAATTTCATAATCGTAACTTTAGTTTTAAGTATACCGTTTTCAACTCCGTACGTAAAGGGCTTTTTGCCTGTCCAGCCAAGCCATTGAGAGATTGAATGCGTTCTCAAGTAAAGGGAATGGACGCGATCTCTTCCGTACGCATTATCCCCGATAATAAGTCTTCAAAACAGAACCAGACACATACAACCGAAATTCTCTCATATAAATAAAAAAGAGTTTTCATGCAATGGATCATTCCGGACAGAACTCATGCCAAAGGGGGACACAGGCTTGGAACGCGAATGGAAGAGTGCCTTATATACCTACGTGAACCAGTATAATCGCTGTGAGATCGACTACCGTCCACAGACAAGCGAACGGATTGTCACCGATCCGGAATTTGTGCTGGAACGGGGAGAGCGGATGGCCAGACTGGACCAATGGTACCGCAAGCGGCGGGCGGTGCCTCTTCGCAGTGAGACCAGCGCCAAGCTTGTGCGGACACTTATGGATGGGTCCGATGAATCGGTCGTCGATGTGCAATTGTACAGCAGGCTGTTCTATGAGAAGAATGGTTTGACCCATCGGGAAGACCGGATTGAACGGGAACGCCTGACCTTTCTTAGGCAAGGTGGAGTTTGGACCATTGCACGTGTAGAACGTGAAGTGCCGGAGCGTCGCCCGGTAGGAGAGGGCCGTCCTTTTCAACAAGCTGATTTTGTACAGGCGATGAATCGGCCGCTGCTTAACCGAGAAGTACTGGGACAGGGTAGGAGATCGAAGCAGCAGCTGTATCGCAGGGATCTGGCTGTCGCCTATGCGGACCGGTGGTGGAATGCGGGAAACCCGGCATTTGAGGAATTCGAAGTAGATTGCACCAATTATGTGTCCCAATGTCTCTTTGCAGGGGGAGCACCCATCCACTATACTGGTAAAAGAGAAGCAGGATGGTGGTACAAAGGCTATGTAAATGGCTCTGAAATGTGGAGTTACAGCTGGGCCGTGTCCAATAGTCTGGAGCGTTATTTATCTGGCAGCAGCTGGGGATTGTCAGCAACCGAAGTGGATCGTCCAGAGCAGCTAATGCTTGGAGATGTAGTCCTCTATGACTGGGACGGGGACGGCAGGTTTCAGCACAGTACGGTTGTGACCGCTTTTGATGCGGGGGGCATGCCACTTGTGAACGCACATACAGTCAGCAGCCGCCACCGTTTTTGGGATTACCGGGATTCTTACGCTTGGAACGAGCGGACGGTGTACCGGCTTTTTCACATTGCAGATGAGTTTTGATGGTCAAAGATTTTACGGGATTCGGTGACGTGGACATCCGGTTCCGTGTAAAATAAGTCTAGATAACAGAATAAAAGTGGTGCTGAACATGCAGACATGGCAGCATCATTGCACAGATAATCGGAGGTTACACATGAGTATGGATAAATTAACAGTAGGCGTCGTTTACGGCGGAAAGTCAGGCGAGCATGAGGTGTCGCTGCAAACGGCGTTTGCTGTAACGAACGCATTTGATTATGAGAAGTATGAACTGGTTCCTTTTTATATCTCCAAGCAAGGTACGTGGAAAAAAGGATCCGTCATGCATGCGCCATTCGCGCAGATTGAAGATTTGAAGCTGGAGCAGGCGGCGGGCGGAACACAGGAAGCGCTGAACGCGCTGTTCGGCCGTTTATATGGCGGAGAAGAGGCGATGGACGTCATGTTCCCGCTGCTGCACGGTACGTTTGGTGAGGATGGCACGATTCAAGGGATGTTCGAGATGGCGGATATGCCTTATGTTGGCGCAGGTGTACTCGCTTCGGCAGGCGGCATGGACAAAGTGGTCATGAAGAAACTGTTCGCGCAGGCCGGAATCGACCAATGTGCCTTTACGTATTTTAACGCTACTCAATGGAAACAGACCGAACATGAAATGATCTTGCAGGTGGAAGATCAACTGGGCTATCCGTGTTTCATTAAGCCGGCCAATCTCGGTTCCAGCGTAGGAATCTCGAAGGCGCGTAACCGGGATGAATTGAAGAAAGCAGTGGAGTTCGCTCTCCGTTACGATACCAAGGTAGTCATTGAGGAGTTTGTAGAGGCTCGAGAAGTTGAAGTGAGTGTACTTGGAAATGACGAACCGATGGCTTCTGTACCAGGAGAAATCGTATCTTCCGGTGAATATTATGACTATGCAGCCAAATACATCGATGGACAGTCTCAGATGCTGATCCCTGCTCCGCTCGACCCGGAAGCCGCAGATCGCATTCGTGAGGCCGCATTGCAGGCATTCCGTGCGATTGAAGGCAATGGCATTTCCCGTGCAGACTTCTTCATTCGCAAATCGGATGGGGCATTGCTTATTAATGAAGTAAACACCATGCCTGGTTTCACACCATACAGCATGTACCCGCTCTTGTGGCGTGAAACGGGCGTATCGTATGCCGAACTGCTGGATCGCATGATTGAGCTGGCTTTGGAACGCTACAACCGCAAGCAGGCGCTGAACTATGAGAATGGCGTACAGGCATAGCCTAAGGACGACATTATAAGGAGGGGTATGAATGGGATTTCAGACCGAATTCAATTCCGTGTGCAAGTTCAAGAATGAACAAGAGCTGTTTGAATTGCTTGAATACGGCCGTGGCAAAATGGTCAAACAAGGCTTTCGTGTATTTCCTACCGGACAGAAAGTCATTGCTTACACACCGGATAACGTGGCCGTAGCCATCGTAAAAATCGTAGTCTCCATTGCTGAGATTAACTTCCAGGGTCAAGAAGTGACCGAAGTGGAGATGCAATTGATCCGTAAACTGAACGAGGAAGAATCACGCATTCAGACTGCTCTCGCGGACGAGATGTTCTTTGGTGAACAGGCACAGGGGTAGTTTGTTACATGTGGACCGGGATTGAATGGACGGATTTGTCCAAATCACGATTATGGTCACTCTTTTAGGGTAAAACTTGGTTATATAAAGTGAAGGGAAGACTGCCGGCTTCATATACCGGGAAGGAATCCCGCCCTAATAGAGAGGAAGAAATTCATGCTCGTACGTTTTGGTTATGTGGCGATGTCCGTGCTTGTGGAGAATGCTTCACCTTCCCGGACGATGACTATGTCCAGCTTTAAGAAAATTGATGATAGGGAAGCAGCAATTCGCAAGCTTGAACGGATTGCAGCCGAGAATTTGCATAATACATTACGTTTGCTCAGACACAACAAAGGAAGCCATATTCATGTATATCGTTTCTCTTCCAAATTAATTCCGCTAGCAACGCATGAGGATCTCAGTGATTGGGACCCGTTTCCCGCGCTTAAGCAGGATTTTGCCGCGATTGGCGATTTTGTGAAGGAGAACGAGATGCGTGTGTCTTTCCACCCGGATCATTTTACGGTACTCAGCACACCTCGGGAGGAAGTGCTGCGCAACTCCATGCGCGACCTTCGCCATCATGTACGGATGCTGGATGCCATGGGGCTGAATGCCACTGCCAAGAACAATATACATATTGGTGGTGCATACGGGGACAAGCCTAGTGCAGCGCTGCGTTTTGAAGAAAATTTTCTGAAGCTGGATCGGGATATTCAGGAACGGATGACGCTCGAAAATGATGACAAAACGTTCAATGCTCCCGAGACCCTCTCGGTATGTCAACGTATGGGGCTGCCCATGGTGCTGGATATCCACCATCAATGGGTGAACAATGAAGGCGAACAGCCATGGGATCTCTGGCCGGATATATTGAAGACTTGGGAGTCTTCGCTTGCTCAAGCGGATTCTCCGGCAGACAAGCCGTTGCCGCCCAAAATTCACGTCTCCAGTCCAAAGAGTGAGAAGGACCTGCGTGGTCATGCTGATGGTGTTGAGGTGGAGCCGATGCTCGCTTTTTTACGTCATATTGCAGCAGATACGCCCGCTCTTGATGTGATGATTGAGGCCAAACGCAAGGATGAAGCTCTGGTGCAGTTGATGCAGAAACTAGCATTCTATCACGAAGAGGGTGTGGAATGGGTGGACGAGTCGACGGTAATCATTCATCCGTAGCGCCAAAAGGGGCCTGGGCAACGAGAAACTTTACGACCCTCGGGGCGTATACTTTTAACAAGTATTTTAATTTTTCGTAGATTGATATAGAAAGTAGAGTGAACGCTTTGAATGAGAAGGAAAAAACACCTTATGTCGTGACAAGCAAAAGCTATACTGCCGTCGCCATTAATGCAGCTTCTAAAGCTGGAGAGTGGATCAAGAGCCGTCTCGGAACTGTGGGAGAGCCCGGAACCAAGTATTCGCCGCAGGATCTCGTTACTGAAGTCGATAAAGGTGCGGAACAGATGATCCGACGCCTGATTCTGACGCATTTTCCCCATCATGCCATTCTGGGTGAAGAAGGCGTGGAACCGGGACCGGAAGCATCAGCGAAGGCACTGAAAGAAGCTGAGGAAGAAGAGTTTCTCTGGATTGTGGATCCGGTGGACGGAACGACTAATTTCGTACATGGTTTTCCGTTCTACTCCGTATCCATTGCCTTGGCTCATAACGGTGAGGTGATTGTGGGGGTAATCTACGATCCTTCCCGTGACGAGATGTTTGTTGCGGAAAAAGGAAAAGGCGCTTATGTCCATGGAAACCGGATGCTTGTATCTGGTGAACAGGAACTGGCCCAGAGCCTGATCGCAGTTGGCTTCCCGGCGGATACGACCTACGCGTTGCCGATCAATATGGCCGCTGTTCAAGCACTGGCACCGCAAGTACGCAGTCTGCGTGCAGGTGGTTCTGCTGCCCTGCATTTGGCATATGTTGCAGCGGGGCGCCTCAGCGCTTATACCGAAGTCGGTTTGAAGCCTTGGGATATCGCCGCAGGTGCACTGCTAGTTGAGGAATCCGGCGGCAAGGTTACCGATACCGTGGGGACGCCTTACCAACTGTCGGTGAGCCATGTGGTTGCCAGCAATGGCAAGATTCATGATGCACTGACAGGTGTGCTGAAGGAAGCAAACGCAACCGGTTTGGAGTAAAAATTTACTGAAGGAGCGAACAACAATGGATGAATCCAAAGAACTGGAACGACGTTTGAGTGATATGCTGACTGAAGGGGAGATGGAGGAGTCCGGCGATGCTGACAAACGTGAACGTCAGCTGATTCCTCCCAAGTACGAGGTGCGCATTCAGACAGAACGAGACCCAATTGTTGAAGAAACGTTGAAGTACCGGGACATGGCACGTGAGGTGGACGATCGCTACGATCGATAT
The DNA here is from genome assembly GCF_900101205.1 of Paenibacillus sp. OK060. Lineage (NCBI taxonomy): Bacteria > Bacillati > Bacillota > Bacilli > Caryophanales > Paenibacillaceae > Paenibacillus > Paenibacillus sp. OK060. The sequence goes on along the minus strand of NZ_FNFR01000006.1, from coordinate 43,435 downwards.
CTAGATCGGTCTGCCGGGAACAAAACGGAAATGGACACGAATGGTTCTGATTCTGGAGACACGAATAAATCAAAGTCTTAACGAGTGAACATCGTGACTATACTCAACGGATAACAGACTTCCCTAATTAGGGGAGTCTGTTTTTCGTGCGGATATGGGGTGGAGACGACAGCGCCCCTTTAATAATGTTAGAATAGAGTTACACGAACTTCTGTCACCGGAGTGAACAGTGTAATATGTAATTATTTTTTTATTTTATAGATACGGGAAAAAGGAGTGTTCTAAGAATGAAGCGTAAACGCATATGGAGAAGTACCGCCGCGGGATTAACGGCAAGTATGCTAGCAGGGATGCTGATTTTGGCATCATCCGCACAGTCCGCTCATGCTGCGGATAGCAATGCGTTACCCGCAGGAAGCGTAACATCATCATTGCCTGTACAGAAAGATGCGATATCGGTAACCAAGGAATTCCGCCTCGTCACATTGGGGGACTCCATCACCGTAGGATATGAGCCGAACCTGAAAGAACTGCCCTATGGTTATGTAGAACGGTTGCAGGAACAAGGTCTACTTCACGGACGTACTCAGGTGGACAACTATGGTATTGCCGGATTGAAGAGCAGTGGTTTGAAAAACTTTGCAGATGCGATTAAAGAAGGGAAAGCGCTCACTTCCGAAGCCATTCAACCGAGCCTCCCTGATCCAAGAGCGGCACAAGTTGGAGCCAATATTGCTGCCATTCGGGAGAGTGTAGCTGGGGCTAATCTGGTTGCCATCACAATCGGAGGGAACGATGTGTCCGAGTTGCTCGGTTCAGCAGATAAGCTAAGTGATGCGGAACTGGAAGCAAAAGTGAAGGAATTGCTATCTTCCTATACAGCCAATGTTAGCGCTGTTATCAATGATATTCATGAGATTAATCCTAATGCCAAAATCGTAATCGCTGACCAGTACCAACCCATGCCTGAAGTAGCTGGTAAAGCGCTCTATGCGAAACTGATGGAGGCTTCCCAAGGGTTTACTGCGACCATTGATGGAATTGCGACTGAATTTTCCGCTAAAGGAATTGATGTAAAAGTGGCTCATGTCGCCAAGGAGTTTATTGGCGGTGAAGGCACGATGACTCACATGATTAAGGACCGCGATTTCCACCCGAATCAGTTCGGATATGAAGCGATTGCCAAAGTATTCGCAGAAACGATCTGGGGCGATTACACCAAGCTGACGGCTCCTGCTGCAGGCCAACCGATGAATATCATTGTCAGTGGTAAAACGCTGGACACGCCGTACAAACCAATCAACCGCAATGGTAAAAACTTTGTGGCGATCCAGGATATCGTGAATGCCGTTGGCGCAACTACGGTATGGGATAACAAAACCTCAACCGCAACGATTACATACGGAGATCGGAAGGTTGCCGTGAAGATTGGTGCAACGGCCGTTCAGGTGAATGGTGCATCCGTAGCCGTGGATACACCTGCATTCTTGAACAAGGTGGGCACAGAGTCCAAAACATATGTGCCGGTTGCTATGGTAGCCGAGGGTCTTGGCTTTGATGTGCAGTATGTCGCCAAGTTAAAAACCGTTTTTGTAAATCCGTAACGAAATAATTAGCACTCTTATACACTATCGACAAGATATTGAGCAGCCAGATTTCCTTGATCTTTTCAGGGAATCTGGCTGTTTTTGCGTCTATGTTCATACCAGACCAAGGATACACACCTTCGGAAATGACCTAAAATGTTGCATAAATATGACTTGTCATCTGACCATGGATGTGTAAATATGAAAATAACTTACAGTAGATCGAAAACAGTTTCGAATGACAGCACCCTTCGCAAGCCAAAGGAGCGCTTTGGATGAGTAGAATTAAAAACGCTTTCACGACATTGCCGATTCATCACAAAACCATTCTTCTCATCGGATTACTGATGGTGATCAGCTTCACGTTCTATGTATCTGTCCTGGGCTATGTGTTCGGCATTTATGATCGACAAATCTATGAGAAATCCTCACAGGTGCTTAATATGTCTTCGGTGGGCATCGAGAACCAACTGCGTGAGATCTCCAATCTATCCTTCAAGGTCATGTCCGACGAGCCTCTTCAGCAATATCTTCTTCAGTTGGATAAGGCTGAATCGGGGTATGAGAAAAATGGCCTGCGCAAAAAAATTACCAACAGACTGGTGGCATATGCAGGTTCAGAGAAATACGTCTATTCCATGATCTTTATCGATAATGATAATAATATTATGGCAGCTGGAAACCGGGAGGGAATCTCGGAGAAGAAGCAAAGAGAATTGGTTGCTTTGGGACAGCAATATTCGGGCTCTAATGCTTGGTACACAGGCGGGGACCAACAAGCCAGATTACTGTCGGTTAGACAGGTAAAGTCTTTTACCGGTGGAGCATTTACGCTGGAGAAGCTGGGCACCCTGGTTATTCGTGTACGATTGGATCGGATTGTCCAAGACCAGATGCAACACCCGGCAGAGGATTCACAGCTATTAATTACAGATGGCCGGGAAGTAATCTACCCAACAGAGTCGACTGTCAGTAAATCTGAAATCGAGTCTGAACTGAAGCGCACTCAGCCCTATGGGATAGCCATGTTTGAGCAGGGAAGGAATTTTGTCGCTCGTGCGAATTCCCCATATACAGATTGGGTGTATCTGTATATGACGCCCTTTGACCAGATGTTTAAGCAGATCCAGTTTGTTAAACAGCTGGTGACTGTCATTTTTATCATGATATTCCTAGCGGCGCTTATATTCGGAGCCAAGTTTTCCCGCAGTATTACACAGCCTATCGCCCAGTTGATCAAGAAAATGCGCAATATTGAAAAAGGCGATCTGGATAAGCTGGAGGAAGTAGCGTTGGGCAATGTCCCGGTATCTTCACAAAATGAGGTCGGATTGCTGCATCGCACGTTCAAGATGATGGTACAGCGTATACGTGAACTCATTGACGAGAATTATGCGAAGCAACTCGTGATCCGAGAGACTGAATTGAAAGCGCTTCAGGCACAGATTAATCCACATTTTCTATATAACACACTGGAATCGATCAACTGGCTTGCCAAAGTGCAGAAGCAGCATCAAATCTCCGAAATGGTCGAAGCCCTCGGATTTCTGCTGCGAAGCTCAGTGAACATGTCCGAGAAGTGGATTACTTTGGAAAGGGAACTGGACATCGTCCGCAGTTATGTGACGATCCAGCACACGCGATTCGAGGAAAGACTTGATTTTGACATGGACATTGCGCCTGAAGTGGGAACTGCACGCATTCCGAAGTTAACTCTGCAGCCATTGGTGGAGAACGCCATTCATTATGCATTGGAGCCAAGCATAGAACCTTGCCGTATTCGGATTAGGGCGAGAGCAGACGGAGACAACGTTGTAATTGATGTGGAGGACGATGGTCCGGGTATGACTCCCGAATTTCTGGAGCAATTGCAAGAGGGACGCGTACAGACGAGGGGACAGGGGATCGGACTGTCGAACATCAAAGAACGGATCAGGTTGACCTTCGGCGACGAAGGCGAAATGATCATGAGCAGCAATCCCGGATCAGGGACCGTAGTATCGATCAGAATACCTTGGATCAGAGAGGACGATGACGATGTACAAAGTGATGCTCGTAGATGATGAACGTGTCATTCTGGAGGGGATTTCGCAAGTCGTGGATTGGGCTGCAGCGGGAACGGAACTGGTGGATACCGCGAGAAACGGGATTGAAGCGCTGGATAAAATCGGTCATTCCAGACCGGATATTATCATTACGGATATTTCGATGCCGGGCCTGGATGGTCTTGGACTCATTGAAAAAGCATCTGAGGCTTACCCTGGACTCCGCTTTATCATGTTGTCTGGCTACAAAGAGTTCGAATACGCTCGCCGGGCGATGCAATATGGAGTGAAACATTATCTGCTCAAACCGTGTAACGAGAACCAGATTCACGATGCCTTGTCCGAGTTGCTTCAGGAACACCAGGATGCCCAGGTAAAGGAACATGTGGCCGGAGAGATGAAACAGCGTCTGCAGCGGGTGCTGCCACATGTGAAGGAGCAGTTCCTGCTGGAATTTATGACGAACCAAACCTATGGTCCAGTCGATCTGGAGTATTATCAGGAGCTGTTTGACTTGGAGCTGGAGGATAACGAAGTTCGGCTGCTGCTGTTCCGGATTGCAGATGAACATGATTATAGTCATCTATTTGCAATCAAAAACATTGCCAGTGATTTGCTGCCCCATGTTCTATTAAGCACTACCATTGAAGGCAAACTGTTAATTCTGTTGGGGGACTCTGCCGATTCGGTCGGTCTAAAGGAGAGCATCGAGGAAGTGCGGACTGCTTTCACCAGACTATATAAACTGGAAGTTACGGCTGCCCTCAGTGAAGCAGATCGAATGATCCAGTCCCGGCGTTTGTTCCGTGAGGCGCTGCAATGCCTGAACCATCGCTTTTTTATCGGCGAAGGCAAGCTGATTACCAAAAGTGATCTGGAGCTGGCCGGGGAATGTGATGGTGTACATGTTGAACATGATGCAGAGCAGTTATGTCAGTTGATTAAGTCAGGCAATACGGAAGAAGCGGGCGCTGAAGTGGATCGCCTGTTCGAGCTTTTGTCTGGTCAGCAGCTTGAAATCGGGATTACTCGTTCGTATGTGGTGCAGTTGTACTCCGCAATGATTCATGTTTGTCCTCCTGAGGAGGCAACGGAATTTACTCAGCGTATGGCAGAGCTGCCCCATATCGACACATTATCTGGCTTAAAATCCTTTGTTGCCAGCAGCGCAGCCCGGTTAACCTCCGGTTATTACAAAAACCATATTAGCCGTCAGTCATCTGCTGTGGAGAAGATGATGAATATTGTGGATCGCCATTATGGCGAGGCTGATCTCTCGCTTAACGGGGTTGCCCATCAGATGTTATATATGAATCCGGATTATCTCGGCAAAATTTTCAAAAAAGTGACGGGTGAAAACTTCTCCAACTATGTGAATCGTTTGCGCATTGAGCGTGCCTGCGACCATATTCGCAGAGGTGGAGATGTGAAGGTCTTTGAGCTTGCCGAATTGTTTGGCTTCGGAGGGAACTCACAATATTTCAGTCAGGTGTTCAAAAAGTGGACCGGCATGACACCTACTGAATTCCGCAGAACTGGCTTATAACAATTGACTGACGATCATGGAATCGAAATATGAGGGGGACGAACAGCGCCGATAGAGGTGCAGTTGTCCTCCTCTGTTTTTTGAACCAACTAGACGGTTTTGTGTATTCAACTATGGTCCCACATTTGCGAAAATGACAATATAAAGTTCGTGAAAGCGTTATCAGAAAGTGGGAGATAACTCGTTCACACAACCATTTCAACATAAAAGGGGAGATTGGCATGGTGAAAAAGGCAATATTCCTGATGATGGCGGCATTGCTGGTATTAACAACGGCATGCAGCAGCAGCGGAGAATCGGGCGGAACATCTGGGGATGGTTCGGTAACACTTCGTATCGCATGGTGGGGATCAGATGCACGTCATGAATACACACAGAAGGTCATTGACCTGTACAAAACGAAAAACCCGAATGTCAAAATTGACGTGGAATACGCCTCATTTGATGACTACTGGAAAAAGCTCGCTCCACAAGCGGCAGCAAATCAACTGCCGGACATTGTTCAGATGGATATTTCCTACATCAGCCAATATGCAAAGAACGGACAGCTCGAAGATCTGTCCCCGTATCTCGGAAACCAGATTAAAGTAGACGACGTATCCGAGAACGTAATCAGCACAGGCGTTATCAACGACAAACAATATGGAGTACCTGCTGGTGTTAACGTACTGGGTTTCCAATATGATCCGGCTTTGCTCAAAAAAGCGGGTGTGGATGCCATTCCCGAAAATATGACTTGGGAATCGTATGAAGAGCTTGGCAAGCAAACGGCTGCCAAAGGACTCTTTTTGGATGGGGGCGTAGCGCCGGATATCTTCTTCCACTATTTCCTGCGGACCAAAGGACTGTCCCTCTACAATGCTGAAGGAACGGGTCTTGGCTATGATGACGACAAACTATTCGTTGAGTTCTTCGGACTCATGCGGCGGATGATTGAGCAGGGAGCTGCACCTTCACCGGATCTGGTTAACCAGACGAAAGGCATTATTGAGGAATCCGATCTGGTCAAGGAAAAAGGAATTGGCGTATGGCAATGGTCCAACCAGTTTGTGGCCTTGCAGCAGGTAGCTAATCGTCCTTTGGAAATTGCACCAATGCCAGGACCGGATATGGAAAAAGGACTTTATATGCAGCCAAGTATGTACTGGGCTGTAACATCGAACTCGAAAGTGAAGGAAGAAGCGGCCAAATTCATTGATTTCTGGGTGAACGATGTGGAAGCTAACAAACTGATCAAAGGCGAGCGCGGTGTGCCGATTTCAGGCAAAATCAAAGAAGCTATCGCTCCTGAGTTGAGTGATGCAACGAAACAGGTATTTGACTTCGTAGCGTCCATGGAGCCTAAGGCTTCGCCAATGAGCTCACCACCACCGGTAGGTTCGCCGGAAGTCATTGCTTCTCTGGCGGATGTTGTGGAGGAACTGAACTTTGGTAAGGTTACACCGGAACAAGCAGCAGCGACATTCCGCAAAAATGCCGAAGCCGTTCTTGCCAACAATAAATAACAGTTGAATGATCGCTTGCTCATCCCATTACCGGGATGGACGGGAACAGGGCTACTCGCATACCGCGAGGGCCTTTCCCCGTCCAGTAGCTCGAAGCAAGGTCGCGGGAAGCAAGCAGATCAATAAAGGAGGTTTGTTCCGTTGAGGCAATATTCGTCGTTGCGTAGAAACCTAACCGGGTATGCTTTTATTAGTCCTTTTATCATCGGCTTTTTGGGCTTTACGCTTATTCCGATGTTTGTATCCCTATACATGTCGTTTACGAGTTATAACTTGTTCACTTCACCGCGGTGGATCGGGATGGACAACTATACCAAAATGTTCTTTGATGATCCGAAGTACTGGAACTCGGTTAAAGTAACGTTTCTGTATGTGTTCATTGGTGTCCCTCTAAGACTGGTCTTCGCACTTTTCGTAGCCATGATCCTGAATACGGGATCCCGTATGGTCGGAACGTATCGTACCTTGTACTACCTGCCATCTATTATCGGTGGTAGTGTGGCCGTGTCGATTATGTGGCGTAACCTTTTCAGTAATGAAGGTGTCATCAACAGTGCATTAACGGCAATCGGAATTGGGCCAATTAGCTGGTTTGGTGATCCGAATGCGTCTCTGGTTATGCTGATCTCGTTATCTGTTTGGCAGTTTGGATCTTCCATGCTCATCTTCCTGGCTGGTCTGAAAAATATATCTCCCGAGATGTACGAAGCAGCAGGTGTGGATGGTGCCAACCCGGTACGTAAATTTTTTGGTATCACCTTACCGCTACTCAGTCCAATCATTCTGTTCAACCTGATTATGCAAACCATCGGTGCATTTATGACCTTCGTACCTGCATATATCATCTCTAAAGGCGAGGGCGGTCCAATGGACGGTACGATGCTTTACTCGCTGTATCTGTTCCGTCAGGCCTTTATGTTTAACAACATGGGTTATGCTTCGGCCATGGCCTGGATCATGCTTATTATGATCGGTATACTCACAGTCGCGGTGTTCTTGACATCCAAGTTCTGGGTGTTTTATGAATCCGAAGGAGGGAAGTAACGATGGTTTGGAGAAATGTGAAATGGCCCATCTATCACCTGTTCGTTGCAGCTTTGGCCCTCCTGATGCTTTATCCCGTTCTGTGGATGCTTTTCAGCTCATTCAAAGAAAGTCGTACCATCTTCGTAACTGCCGAGTCCTTGTTCCCTACGGAATGGATCTGGAGTAACTACGCGGATGGCTGGAAAGGCGCAGGCGGAAGACCGTTTATGGATTACATCACCAACTCACTCGTTATTGTGGTCATCTCTACGATTGGTGCCGTGTTATCCTCATCGTTGATTGCCTTTGGTTTTGCCAGACTCAACTTCAAAGGACGTAACTTTTGGTTCTCCCTGATGATGTTAACACTTATGTTGCCGCATGACGTTGTACTCGTACCCCAATATATTATCTTCACGAAGCTTGGTTGGTTGAATACCATTCTACCGATAGTTGTACCTACGTTCTTCGGGATGCCGTTCTTCATCTTCTTGATGGTACAGTTCATTCGTACGATTCCGAAAGAGCTGGATGAGGCTGCTACCATTGATGGATGTAACAAGTTCAGACTGTATGTACAGATTATTATGCCACTCATCAAATCATCACTCGCAACGGCTGCGATCTTCTCCTTCTACTGGAGATGGGAGGATCTGCTCGGTCCAGTACTGTATCTCAACTCGCCGGATAAATATACGGTCTCCATGGCACTGAAAATGTTCCTGGACAGTGAGTCTGCCTCCAACTGGGGAGCGATGTTCGCGATGTCCATTGTGAGTCTCGTACCCGTTGTAGCCGTGTTCTTTATTTTCCAAAAACAAATTGTACAGGGCATGAGCACCAGCGGACTGAAAGGATAAACGATATTCACTGGATTCAAACCTGAATTGGATATTGAACAAGGAGGTTGTTCCTATTGAATAAGGCCCAGGGTAGTCAGGCTGTTGCCACGGAGGTAACGGCAGAGGGCGGTGAAGAGGCCGTTACTCACTGGAAGTTCAATTTTGGACCGGACTCTGGCAGTGCAGGTGAGGTTGAGGGTTATTTGAAAGTGTCTGCCAGCACTGCATATGAAGAACAGGGGGAATACGGTTTTGAATCCGGCTCCCTTGTGTATGAGAAACAACGGATAAGTGAAGACGAAGTATCTAATTCCAGTAGGGCAAACAACGGCAAACAAGGGCAGGCCAATGTGTCTGCCCGATTGCGTTCTAGCTTTTGTATTCCGCTCAAGGCATCTTTCATCGTTAATGTACCTGATGGAACCTATCAGGTCTTGTTAATTGCAGGGGATGAATTGGCGGAGACGATCACCAGAGTCAAAGCCGGAGAGGGCAGATTGATGCTGCCAACCATTCGTAAACTTCCTGGGCAATGTGCAGAGGTTCGATTCTCAGTTGTGGTTCGTGGCGGAAAGCTCCGACTATCCTTATCCGGTCCTGCGCCGCGGATTAATGCATTGGAGATCACGCTTGCCAATCAGACGATGACTGTATTTATCGCTGGTGATTCTACCGTGACGGATCAGCCGGAAAGTGGATATCCATACTGTGGCTGGGGCCAGCTGTTGCCTGCACAGTTCAAACATGATGTTGCTGTGGATAACCATGCCCAGTCTGGACGCAGCTCCCGCAGTTTCATCAATGAAGGCAGATTGGATGCCATTCTGGAGAAAATTAAGCCGGAAGACTTTCTGTTTATTCAATTTGGACATAACGATGAGAAGCCGGGCCCTGACCGGGGAACGGAGCCTTTCACAACATATAAGGAATATCTGAAAAAGTATATCGATGCCGCCCGCGAAGCTAAGGCGCGTCCGGTGCTCGTGACACCGGTGCATCGGCGTTACTTCGCTGATGACGGCACATTGACCGACACCCATGGCGATTATATCGTCGCTGTGCGTGAGCTGGCGGAAGAGGAAGGTGTACCGCTGATCGATCTGGCTGATCGAAGCCGTATCCTGTTCGAGCAAGCGGGCGTTGAAGGCAGCAAGGAGGATTTCATGTGGGTGCTGCCGGGTGAGTACGTGAACTTCCCAGCAGGCGTGGAGGATAACACGCATTTTCAGGAGCGCGGTGCCCGTCGCCTCGCCATGCAGGTGGCGGAAGCCGTCCGCGAGCTGCGACTGCAGCCGCTGCAAATGTATTTGAGGTAAGCAGCGGAGGAGGGTGGAATCGGAGCAGAGGGAGCGAAGCGTCCGCCTTTGGAGCGGGATTTCCCCTGCTGAAGGGGAATAAAAAAGAAATCCCGAGCCAACAGAGACCCACAGCCCGATCCGCCCACCGAAGCGCCTGCACCACGAGCAGCCTTTTTATTCAGCGAGTTAACAAAGTGACGAGCATCCCAAAAAGTTGCCCAGCGAACATAGCGAAGGCAATAAGCCTTTAAAAAGCCATGGCGAGCGTTGCAGCGGAGGAGGGCGGAATCGGAGCAGAGGGAGCGAAGCGTCCGCCTTTGGAGCGGGATTTCCCCTGCTGAGGGGGAATAAAAGAAATCCCGAGCCAACAGCGGCCCACAGCCCGATCCGTCCACCGAAGCGCCCGCACCGCGAGCCTTACGCGCGTTTAACTAATTATTGCATTAGCAAAGGAGGAATTATTAATGGCACAGGATCAGACGAACACTTCAGCACATAAAACATCTTCCACTTCGACAGGTCACACCTACTGGGTGATCCCCGATGGTTACATTCCACCGGACAGCTCGGGCTCACTGGAGAGTCACGAGAGCATCTGTGTATTAAATACAGGCACAGTGGATGCACAGCTGCAAATAACGATCTATTTTGAAGATAGGGAACCGCTCGAAGACATCGTGGCTGAGGTGCCTGCGCGAAGAACAAAGCATATTCGGACAGCGTCGTTGAGATCGGGTGAACAACTCATCCCTCCTGGAGTACCCTATGCCATTACCGTCTCCAGCGATGTTCCTGTTATCATACAGTACAGTCGTCTGGATACCACTCAGCCTGAATTGGCACTCATGAGTGTTATGGCGTTTCCACTGGGATAAGACGTTAAGTTAATTATGAAATGAAAAGACGACCCGTAACCTTGCATGGACTGCAGGCTGCTGATCGTCTTTTTGCGTTACTCATCGTATTTATACGTACTGGCATTGAGGATTTTCACATGAACCTCGACCTTACCGAGTTTAAACCCCTCAAGTGGGTTGGCCCGTTTATATACCGCCTGTCTCCATAGGGGGAGATCATGACGATATAGATGTTCCACAAAACCGTAGGAATCAATCTTGCGTGATTTGGTTTTCTCAAACGTATTGCGAATTTCGGACTCAATCTGTTTCTCCGCTTCCTTTTCCATAACATGGGGAGAGCGATGAGAGTTATGATCCTCGATGATGGCGCTTTTAACCGACGTAACCAGGTCGAATGTAACGCCATTTCCTTCTTTCCTCGCCTTAATCGTGGTCTTTGGGTGATTAAGCCTAAGCGTCAGCTCCGGCGTTTTGCTCCCGTTGCTGTATACATACAACGGATATTGAAAGACGCGGTCATAATTGACGTATCGTGTGCCATCAGCATCTTTGCCCGTTAACCTGCCTTGACTTTTACCATTTGAAATGACGTAAAACCCATCCATCCTAATAAGCGGGGGGGCTTTTTCTCCGTTAAACCAGGTCTCGTTCTGATTGGTAATAGAAGGCAAAAGAATAACTGAAGCAGGCTCCCGAAATCCGTCAAGGAGCTGATGAAGCCGGATGGGTTCATAACCGGAATGTTGCTTATACAGCTTCATCGGTTCAAACAGCTCTATGGTCTGGGCGGATTGGTTCAGCAGGGCAGAGGGAGCGAGTACATCTGTAATGTTACGCTCTGTACCGTAGAGCCATGGGGTATATCTCAGTTGGCCTGAATGCAACAGTGTATTAAAGACATCTTCCAGCCGTCCATTCAACACATTTTTGGATAAGACAATCGCTTTTACATGGGTCCATAACGTTTGTTGCTGAGAAGTTTGATATAGATCATCAATAGCCATACTCAGTGTAGAACCCTCACCCCGTCCGATCCAGATATCACTTGCTTGCCTTGAAGTTGGCCCTTCCTGCTTGGCAATACTGGAGAAATCAATGAGTTGGGCGTAAGCAACATATTGGTTGTCTACATAATCTATTCCTACAGCCGTGATAAAGTTAATACTCTGAACCTCTTTGGAATCCCAGCACCCGGTCAGCAGGATAAAGCAGCTTATTAACAAGCTAACTTTAGCCATCCATCTTGTCACGAGCCTTTCCTCCGGCGAGTGGAATCCTGTGTATGGAGTACAGCTGGGCGCTTGGTCCGTTTCATAGAAGGGGGCATGGATACGGCTTGGGTGAAGTCGCCGGGAATATAAGGAGAGACAGGTGACAGGTATGAGACGCCATAACACTCCAAGGATACGAGGTGCACCAGCAGACCCAGTAGTCCAATCATGAAACCGAATAATCCAAGAATGGAAGAAATGACTAGCATCCCAATCCGGACTTGAGCAGTAGCCCCACTAAGCACGGTATTCACCAAGATATAGCTGGAGATTACTGAAATAGCCACCGTGACAATGATCGTGGGGGAAGTAATTCCTGCTCGAATAGCTGCATCTCCGATAATAAGCCCACCTACGACGCTGACGGTTTGTCCCAAGGCTCGTGGGAGTCGGCGGCCGGCTTCATTAAATAGCTCAAACATAAATATCATTAAAAATGCTTCCAGCGTTACTGGCATAGGTAGACCCATCCGTGTACCCGAAATGGTTGCAAGCAGAGGCAAGGGGATCTGCTCCACATTAAAACTAGTCAGGCCGATATAGAAGGCAGGAAAGAAGCAGGCAATCAGTAATCCGGAAATGCGCAAAATTCGCTCAAAAGTAACAATGAAAAAAGGGGTACTCTCGTCTTCCGGCGATTTTAACTGATTAAACAGAGTGGTTGGAGCGATAATGGCTACTGGTGAACCTTCAATGAGAACCGCAAATCGCCCATTTAAAAGGGAGTCCACGACATAATCGGGTCGCTCCGTATTATCCGTGAGTGGGAAGATGCTTCGAATTCCCCCCATAATGGCACGTTCCATAATAGAGGTACCAAGAATGCCATCGATTTCAATTTGGTCGAGATTTTGGCGTGCTTCTTTCAGAATATCCGGGTTAATGATGTCTTTGACGTACAACAGACCAATAGCGGTCTGGGTACGACCACCTTTAACATATTTCTCATAACACATGGAAGAGGTTTTCATTCGTTTGCGAATGAGGCCAATATTCACGGATAACTCCTCAGTGAACCCATCCCGAGGTCCTTTAATCGATGACTCGATCGCCGACTCCTCAGGGGTTCTTCCTGGTATACTCGCGATATCTAGACTGCAGGATTGATCACCATTTCCGAAAATGAGCAGTAATTGTCCGCTGAAAATCAGAAGATTTAAATTCTCTGTATCTGTGAGATCATCCACCGGATTCAATGTTAACCCCAATTCTTTGGGATGTGCTTCTTCTTCATGTAGAGAATGCTGTTCCAGCCGTGGGATAATAAACTGATTGATTTGTTTACCATCGACCAAACCGTCGCAATAGAGCATAATCACCGACATATCGGTTTCATCTTTGGCAGGAAAGCTTTGAATAACAACATCTGCGCAGGGACTGAACTGCTCTTCGAAAGAGGCAAGCAGCGTTTCATGGGACGTGGTGTCAATCGTTTGGTGCTCCATGATGTTTCCTCCTCTGATGGCGTGAACTGATGTATGCAACTGCTGTTGCAACCACCGCTAGTCCGCTCAGATACACGAGATTGAACGGGAATATGTATTGGACAAGCAGTTTTTCGAATGTCATATCATCCAGAGGATACAGCATGGTAAGAATAAAAAAGACGCCAAGAGTGGCACAACATATGATCCTTCTGGAGGCGCTCTTAATATTCCAAATTTCTACTACAATATACATGGCCAGACTAATCCGGGTAAAAGAACCGGCGAGCCACTGATAAATGGAAAAGAAATCAGTCTGGGCAATATATTTGCCCAAGGACGCAATTCGCCATTCTTCAAAGGCGGGATATCGCATTTTGGCAGCTTCAAAAGGGTCAAATTCCACGATCGCCCCAATGAGTGGGCCAAGTGTCAGCCCAAGGATAATGATCGCGAGCATCAGGTACTGCCATACACGTATCCGTTTGGAAAGGTGGGGCTGCAGATACCAGATGAACAGCAACTCAAACATGCCTGCAAGACTGTAGACTGTGCCATGAAGCACGGGATGCCAGCCATGTTCAAGCACAGGCAGCAGACGACTGTAATCCTTGTACTGTGTATTGACGATAGCTACATAGAAGCCAAGCAGCACAACCAGGGGCAGGATCAATCCTGCTGTAAATGCCAGAGAGCGTATTCCTTTATAAGCCGCATAGGCACAGAGAGACATCAGAGCAATGCTTGTAACCAATATGGGCGTCTCCGTCAGGTAATTAGTTTTGGCCCAAGTGGTGGTATCATGCAGAGTGAAGTAGATCACGGATAGAAAAAAGAGGCTGTTTCCCACCCGAAACAGCAGGCCAAGAGGCTTGCCAAGATGGGAAGTCAGCCATTCATGCAAGGTTTGGTGCTGGAGAAAACGAGAGACATAGGCAAGCATTAGAGTGAATAAAAGATAAGGCCCTGCAGACAACAGAACGGATATCCATGCATCTCTTTTTGCCGAAGACAAAAGGGCAGGGATGATCAGGACGTGACTGATCAGGCCGACAGATAACATCATTAACATCATGGCTTGCAAAAAGGAAGGCTGTGTTGGTTTCATGCTGAGGGGACCTCTTTTCCCAATATACTGTTCTCAGCAGTGTTAACGTGATCAAGCCTTCTCATACCGTCAGTCGAAATAACGTATCCCCATCGCTTCACGAACCTCAAGCATCGTCTCACGTGCAGCCTGACGGGCCTGGCGTGTGCCTTCCACGAGGATTTCTTTCACTTCATGTCCACGTTGTTCATAGTAATTTCGCCGTTCACGGAAAGGGGAGAGCAGTTCGTTAATTGCAGTGCCTGCAATCATCTTGCAATCCTTACAACCAATGGTGCCGTCACTACAGCTCGCATGAATCTCAGCGGCCTGATCCTTTCGAAACAGCTGGTGATAGGCAAATACCGGACAAATATCCGGATGTCCCGGGTCAGAACGATGAATGCGGGCAGGATCGGTTTTTGCCCTGGCCAGCTTGGCATACACATCATCAGGATGAGCATTCAACGAGATGGCATTGCCCATGCTTTTGCTCATTTTGCCCACGCCATCCAGTCCGCCCAGCCGTTCTCCGGTCAGAATACGTGGTTCAGGCAGAACTGGCGAATATAATTCATTGAACCGCCGGACCAGTTTCCGCGCTGTTTCGATATGTGGGATCTGGTCTTCCCCCGCCGGAACAAGGGTTGCTTTGCAGAACGCAATATCCGCAGCCTGACTGACAGGATAACCGAGAAATCCGTAATAGAGATCCTTATAGCCACGATCACGCGCTTCGTTTTTAATCGTGGGATTATGCCGAAGACTGTTCACCGTGATAAACATGGAGAATATGACTGTCAGCTCGGCAATTTCCGGAATCATCGACTGGATGAACAGAGTGGCTTTATTGGGATCGATACCTACGGCAAGATAATCGAGTGTCACTTGATGCACGCTGTCTGCAATCAGTCCCGGTTGATCATAGTGGGTCGTAAGCGCCTGTACATCAGCCAGTAAAATATACGTTTTGTACTCATCCTGCAATTGCACCCGACTGCGCAGGCTGCCAACGTAATGGCCGAGATGAAGCTGTCCGGTTGTCCGGTCTCCGGTTAAAATAATGTCTTTGTTCTTGTTCATGGTTCATTCTCCTTTGATGTTGTGATTTTTCGATCCTTAATTGCTGACGCCACCAGCCGTCTTCCACGACCATCACCTCCTTTCAGCCTGCAACAGTTTTGGGTACATACATAAATCAAAAAAGCCTCGTCCTTCATCCTGTTTCCCAGACGGGAACAGAATAGAAGGACGAGGCTTATGCTTCGCGGTGCCACCTTAATTGGCCGCTGGTTGCGGCCCACTTGAGGGATACGGATAAATATATGCAGGAAGCCCACATAATCCTTATCGATATCCTGTCCATGGATAACGGCTGAACATGCCGCCTTGCCTACTGACGATCCGCGCTCCTGAGTACAGGTGGCAGAAAGGGTTCAACTCGGAACTCCGAAGCCCATTTCCACATGACCGATACACCTGCTCACACCATCCGCCGGCTCTCTGAGGTATCCTGTCCTGTGTACTTCTCTTCATCATTGTTGATAACATCCGTTTATAATTTTTCACATTGTATCATGCTTTATCTGGATTGACCAGCTTGCGTTTTCTTCCGCTCATATTGGTGCCAAGTACACCTGCGATGATCAGCAAGGCTCCAACAAAGTGGTATCCATGGACAGGTTCATGCAATATCCAGGCTCCGCCAGCAATCGAAATGAGTGTGGACAAATTACTGAATACACTCATTTTGGAAGCTTCCAGATGAGTCAGGGCATAACTCGCCAGCAGCGTGGAGAACATGGTGGAGAGGACAGCCAGATAGGCCAGTGCTCCTAGGTAAGATGCATCTCCGAGTGGCTTCACATAATCCACCATGGTTCCGCTCGACGCGTGACGAATCAGGGAAGCTGCGTTGAAGACGATAAATCCAACCATCAGGGTCACCCAGGTCAATTCCATCGGTTTATATTTCTGCGCCAAGGGTCTTGCCAATACACCATAACCTGCAAAACACACCGTGGAGAGCAGCAGTAAAGCAATACCTTTAAAGTTGCCTGCCGACATCCCGCTCCCTTTCATCAAGAAAATAAAGATTACACCTGCCACGGACAACAGCAGGAACAGTTTTTGCAAAAGGGATGTACGTTCTTTTAGAAAGATAGAGGCCAACACAAGTGTGAATACGGGGGCCATCGCCTGGATAATCCCTGCTTCCGATGAGTTGGACGAAACTAACCCGAATGCCTGAAAGGCAAAGAACAAAACAGGAGAGAGCAGCCCTAGCGGAATGATACGCCACAGATCACGAAGGGTTAGCTTGATCTTGATCCATCCGAAAATGACAGGGATGCTGACTACGAGTAATGACAAAGCAAAACGGTGTGCCAATACATCAATTGGATGTGCGACACTTACCGTCATTTTAACGAATAAAAAGGATAAACCAATAATGGCTGCATATAAAACAGCTGCTACATATGCATATGTTCTAGTTTGGCTATTGTTCATGGGTTTCCTCCAATAATACGGTTTTTCTTTACTACTACAACGGCGCATATGTTGCTGCGTACGCTGTCTGACCTTATTCAATATACTGCCAGACCAATAGTGGTACAATAGACAAAAACGTTTATTGTACCGGTACACTTAAGGTAATGCTGAAGTCGGAGGAGTGGCAGAATCCAATGAGAAAATACGAAATCATCGCCGAATCACTTAAGCAATGGATTCAGGACCAATTGCGGCAGCAGAATAGTGGACAATGGCAGGACAAAGGAATCAAACTGCCGGCTGTGCGTGTTCTGGCTGAGCAGTATCAATGTAGTGTGAGTACAGCCATACGAGCGTATGAGTGGCTGGAAGAGCGGCATCTGGTCTACGCGGTGCCTCAGTCCGGATATTATGCGGTACAGAATGGAGCCGAAGTGGAGGATGGAGAGTGGCAGGGACCGCTGGATTTTGCCTCCGCAGCTCCTGATCCGCGAGTATTCCCTTATTCCGATTTTCGCCATTGTGTGGATCAGGCAATGGAGAAGAAACAGGCGGATTTGTTTTTGTATGGAACCGAGAGAGGCTTGCCTTCCTTGATTGAATTGTTGCAGAAGCAATTCGCCGATTATCAGGTGTTTGCCCGGAAGGAGCAGTTCTTTATTACTTCAGGGGTGCAGCAAGCTCTAGCTGTGCTGGCGTTAATGCCTTTTCCAAATGGGAAAAAGCAGGTAATGCTGGAACTGCCGGGTTATCATAATATGCCTTCGCTTCTACAAGGACTGAATGTCCCTATTGCAGGTGTCAGGCGCTCTCTGGAGGGCCTGGATTGGGACGCGCTCGAACGACAGTTCCGCGAAGGAGACATCAAATTTTTTTATGTTATGCCACGGTTTCACAATCCGATTGGGACTTCCCTGACGGCAGCTGAGAAGAAAAAATTGATCCGCCTGGCGCAGCGTTATGATGTCTATCTGGTAGAGGATGATTTCTTGGCTGATCTGGAAGAGAACACAAAGCAGGACCCATTATGGTCGTATGATACAGAAGGGCGAGTCATTTATTTGAAAAGTTACTCCAAAATCCTGTTTCCCGGCCTGCGGATTGGCGTGGCTATTCTGCCTGCAAGTCTTACTGCATCGTTTAGTAAATACAAAAAAATGCTCGATATTGACACTGCGGTACTATCCCAGGCAGCACTTGAAGTCTACATCCGTAACGGGATGTTTGCCCACCATGGTAAAGTCATCCGCAGTCGTTATGCTGCCCGGATGAACAAGCTGTATCAACAGCTTAATGCTTACCCGGACTTTGCTCCGTTTGTGAATGCACCACGCACAGGAGGGGAGCATACGGTTCTGCCACTGCCTAAGGATATGCCGCTCAAGGTCTTGCTGTCCCGGTTGGAGCAACGGGGAGTGATTGCCGATACAACAGAACGATATTTTCCGGAGGGTGCACAGGAGGTACATCAGGATAAAATGCTGCGGTTAAACATATCCAATGTACCTAAGCAACGGATCAAGGAAGGGCTGAGGATTATCCGTGAGGAGATAATGAAACTGCAAAAGGCGTCCACACAAGCGGAATAATCGCTTGTGGGACGCCTTTATTTCATGTGATTAATTTAATTTCAGTGACATGCTATGCTGCGACGTGTGAATTGTTAGATAACGGTTTACGCCTGAGCCATAGCTTTGAAGGAAGATTCTGCGGCTTCCAATGTTTCTTGAATATCCTTGTCCGTATGTGCAGTGGTCAGGAACCAGGCTTCATATTTGGAAGGAGCCAGATTAATGCCACGATTCAGCATATGACGGAAGAAGGAAGCGAACAGTTCCCCATCGGTATCCTGGGCTTGATCATAGTTCGTAATCGGATGGTCACAGAAGTGGGTGGAAAAGGCACCACGAATTCGGTTAATGGTTAACGCAATGCCATGACGATCCGCAGAAGCCTGAAGGCCTGTTGTCAGATCAATTGCAAGACGTTCCATCTCGGCATATACACCTTCGCCTTGCAGAACCTCCAGACAAGCGATACCCGCAGAGATAGACGCAGGGTTACCAGCCATCGTTCCGGCTTGATAGGCCGGGCCGAGTGGAGCAACCTGCTCCATAACCTGTTTACGACCGCCGTAAGCACCGATGGGCAGACCGCCGCCGATGATTTTGCCAAGTGCAGTCAGATCCGGTTCGATCTCCGCATGATTGTCGAGTCCCGCGTACGTCTGTGTGGAGCCATAGTGGAAACGGAAGGCTGTAATGACCTCGTCGTAAATAACGAGTGAGCCGTTATCCCGAGTCATGGCACAGAGTCCTTCCAAGAAGCCAGGTTCCGGCATAACCATACCGAAGTTGCCGACAATCGGTTCAACCATGACTGCAGCGACATCATCGCCCCAACGCTCCAGAGCTGCTTTCAGGCTGTCCAGATCGTTGAAAGGTACCGTGATGACTTCATGCGCAATGCTCGTTGGAATACCTGCACTATCCGGAATACCCAGCGTGGAAGGCCCCGAACCTGCTGCCACAAGGACCAGATCGGAGTGACCGTGATAACATCCGGCGAATTTCACGATTTTATTACGTTTGGTGTAGGCGCGGGCAACCCGGATGGTGGTCATGACCGCTTCTGTACCGGAGTTTACAAAACGAACCTTGTCCATTGAAGGAATGGCTTCCTTCAGCATTTTGGCGAGCTTGATCTCAAGTTCCGTAGGCGTACCGTACAGTACACCATTGGCTGCTGCCTCGGTAATCGCTTGGGTAATATGAGGGTGAGCATGTCCTGTAACAATTGGGCCGTAGGCTGCGAGATAATCGATATAACGGTTGTCGTCGACATCCCAGAAATGCGCACCTTGCGCCTTTTTCATAAATACAGGTGCACCGCCACCCACCGCTTTGAATGAGCGGGAGGGACTGTTCACACCTCCTACAATATGTTGAAGTGCTTCTTCGTATAAAAGCTCGGAACGGGAACGTGATGGATTCATAAGATAACTTCCTTTCGTATTAGATAAACCAAACACAGCGAGAGGGCAGCATGTGGGCTGCCCTCTGCGTGTTGCACTTCATTACTGTGCGGGTTGCTTGGAGTTTTGTTCGTCACCACTTGCCGTTTTGTCTTCGGCTCCAGTAGTGCTGCCTTCCTCTTGAGCAGGAGGATGAATGATATCTTGAATATATTGCTTAAGTTTTTCTTCACTGGTTACCGTCAGCACCTCAGCTCCGCCCGGTGTACGCTCTTCCTTGAGCATTTTCATTGGCGGGATTTGCTCGCTGCCGTTCATGCTGCTCTGATATCCGAGTCCGCCCAGCTTCCACATGTCGGAGAGGGTCAGATTGGTATCTACATAAGGATTTACTTCTTCCAGAATGGAAGGCAGTTTGGCAATCGTTGTCGTTGACTGCATTTTCGCTGCTACAGCTTTCAGGAATTCGCGCTGCCGCTCGGAGCGGGCATAATCCGACATGGCGTCATGACGGAAGCGAACGTACATGAGAGCCGTATCGCCATCCAAATGCTGGTAGCCTTTTTTTAGATCAATATCGTATTCATTATTGTCCGCTTTACTTGTATAGTGCATGTCCTTCTCTACGTCAAAATCCACACCGCCAACGGCATCCACCAATTTGATGAATCCTTGGAAATCGGTATACACATAATACTGGACAGGGATACCCAGCAGGTCTCCAGCAGCTTTCATTGCTACGTTGGGACCATGGGTAATAGCAGTATTGATTCGTTCCTTGCCATATCCGTCAATGTTGACGTATGTGTCGCGCAGAATGGAGAATAGATTAATTTTTTTGGTGAGTGGGTCAAGCGAAACGACCATCATGCTGTCAGAACGAGGAACTTCCCCCTTCTCCAGCCCGCGGGCATCAACACCCATAACGAGAATATTAACCGTTTCGGTGCCTTCCCATTTCGGAGGATCCGGTGTACTTACTTTTTCAACATTTTCGATACCGGCAAACGGCGAATCATCGCCTTCCTTTTGCAAGCCATTCAACTGATTGAGAATAGAACCGAAATAAAATGCCGCAGCGCCTCCAACAATAAGCACGAAGGCGGCAAGAGAAATCCAAATGGTTCTCTTCGTCTTTCTGGTCATGCTAGCTCTCCTTTGTATTCAAAATAAATGAAGATGAGTCCAAATTGATTTAGCCCGGGCTTTCCGTACACGACATATCTGTGAGATACAACAGAGGACGCGGCCTCAGACTATTTTTTAAAGCTTGCTGAATTTTGACTGATACTATTATAATTTCTTTTTGGGCTACAAGCAATTTCAACAAAATCCAAGTGAGGTATAATCATGCTGGCGATTGATGTCAAAGATTTACGCAAGTCGTTCAGCGTCCAGAAAAGTCGAGGAGGGCTTAAGGGCGCATTTCAGGATCTGTTTGCACGTCAATACCAGGAGGTCTTGGCTGTAAATGATATTTCATTTCAAATTCCGCAAGGCGAAATATGCGGATATATTGGGGAGAACGGTGCCGGTAAATCAACAACGATTAAGATGTTGACCGGCATTTTGGTGCCTACTTCAGGGCAAATATCGGTTGGTGGATATGTTCCGTATCAGGAACGTGAGAAGTTTGTGCAGAATATTGGTGTCGTATTTGGTCAACGCAGCCAACTCTGGTGGGATATCGGTGTTATTGAGTCCTTCCATCTGCTGCGCAAGGTGTATCGAGTAGGTGAGGTCGATTTCCGCAAACGTCTGGATGAACTGGTTGAGCGGTTACAGCTTCAGGATTTGCTGAACCGTCCTGTTCGTAAGCTCAGTCTTGGACAGCGTATGCGCTGTGAGCTGGTCGCTGCGCTGCTGCACAATCCAGATATTGTTTTCCTGGATGAGCCTACCATTGGTCTGGATATTGTTGTGAAATCGGAAATCCGTGAATTTCTGAAAGACATGAATAAGGAACACGGAACAACCATTTTGCTGACAACCCACGATCTGCAGGACATCGAAGCTTTATGCTCTAGAGTTATTATGCTCGATGCGGGCAATATCATCTATGATGGCGGGTTGGATCATCTGAAATCTCAGTGGGGCAAGGAACGGGAGATCCGGTTCAAGTTTGGCACTGCTCATCCCATGGAACAAATGCTGGAGTGGACTGCTGCGCTCCCTGTTCGCTGGACGGTGGAGAATGAACTGTCCGCATCGGTCTGGATTCCACTTGAACTCAACGTGTCGGATGTGCTGGGACGCGTCGTTGGACAGGCAGATATTACCGATATTCAGATTATTGAGATTAACACGGATGAGATTGTGCGCAGTATTTACCAATCCGGTTCCGCCGAGCGTCCCGAGATTGTGGGCGCAAAGAACGAAGCGGTGGGTGTGTCCTAAGATGAATAGTGCATTCTTTGATTTTATGCGCATCCGGTTCCTGACGATGCTTGCATACCGGGTGAATTATTATTCCGGCATTTTGATATATACGCTGAATATCGGCGTGTATTACTTTACATGGCAAGCCATTTACGGCAGTAGTGGTGAACTGGGCGGTTTTACGGCAGCTCAGATGACGACATATGTGGCTGTATCGTGGATGGCGCGTGCGTTTTATTTTAACAACCTGGACCGGGAAATAGCCGCAGACATTCGGGATGGCTCCATTGCCATTCAATTCATAAGACCGATCAACTATGTCATGGTCAAAATGATGCAGGGTCTGGGCGAAGGTATTTTCCGTTTCCTGCTGCTTATGATTCCTGGAATGCTCATTGCGATTCTGTTGTTCCCGGTTGAACTGCCCACGGCGCCGTCTGCGTGGATTGGCTTTCTGGTCATGCTGTTCTTCAGTTTCCTCATTAACTCCCAGATTAATGTTATTACGGGACTTGCCGCATTTTTTGTGGAAAACAATGAAGGCATGATGCGTATGAAACGCGTCGTGGTTGATCTGTTCTCAGGTCTGATCATTCCAATCAGCCTCTATCCGGGCTGGATGTCCGCAGTGATGAAAGTATTGCCTTTTCAGGCCATTACGTATCTACCCGGTTCGGTTTTCACAGGAAGAGTGGAGGGCACAGGCATCTGGAGCGTACTCGGCATTCAGGTGTTCTGGTTTGTCATACTGCTCATTCCGATGATGCTGATCTGGCGTCAGGCGCGCAAGCGTCTGTTCGTGCAAGGAGGATAACAGAGTGTACTATATGGGTCTGATCTGGGAATATTTAAAAAATTACATGAAAACACGTCTCACGTACCGCGCCGATTTTTGGGTTGAAATCCTTTCGGATTTGCTGTTCCAGGCAACCAATCTGATCTTTATCTTTGTGGTTTTCCGACATACGGATAATTTGGGCGGCTGGAGTGAGAGTGAAGTCCTTTTTGTTTATGGATATTTTATGGTGCCTTACGGCATCTTCAGTTGCTTTATCAATCTGTGGGGGTTCAGTGAACGGTATATTGTCAAAGGCGAGATGGATCGCATATTAACACGACCTGCGCATAATCTGTTCCAGATTTTACTTGAAAATGTGGACCCGCCTGCACTCGTTGGTTCGTTTATCGGTCTGATCATTATGGTCATCAGCGGTGCGGAGATGGGACTTGTGCTGGAGTGGTGGCATATTCCGGCCCTGATTATTCTTACTATTAGTTCAGTGCTAATCTATGCAGGAATCTATATCACCTTGACGTCGTTATCATTTTATTCGGACGCGCCTACAGGTATCCTGCCATTAATGTACAACATTCAGGGATATGGACGTTATCCGGTAACCATCTATAACCGCGCGATTCAGGTCCTGTTAACGTGGGTCATTCCATTTGCCTTCGTGGGCATTTATCCGGCAGCCCTGTTCCTGGAACGATCCGAAATGCATCGTATGGCGATGCTGACACCTGTGATGGGATTGGTGTTTGGCTCCATCGGTCTTCTGCTATGGAATTATGGCGTGAAGAAGTATCGCGGAGCAGGATCATAACAGATATCCATTGAAAGTATAGACGAGATATAGGAGGAAATGAGATGACATTAACCGAAGGCAAGCTGGCACCAGACTTTGAACTTCCGTCCAGTATGGGAGAGACGGTAAAACTCTCCGATTATCGCGGACAGCGGGTGCTGATATATTTTTACCCGAAGGATATGACTTCTTCCTGCACACAGCAGGCATGTGATTTCCGTGATCGTCATGAGGAGTTCAAGGGATTAAATACAGTTATTCTGGGGATTAGTATTGATCCGATGAAGCAGCACGACAAATTCATTGCCAAATACGGCTTACCATTCATCCTGTTATCCGACGAAGAACATCAGGTTGCCGAGCAATACGGCGTATGGCAGCTCAAAAAGATGTATGGCAAGGAATACATGGGGATGGTACGCTCCACGTTTCTTATTGATGAAGAGGGTATACTGCTGAAGTCGTGGTCTAAAGTGCGAGTCAAAGGGCATATTGAAGCAGCACTTGAGGCTTTGCAGCAACTTTAGGAAGGTAAACTCGTCTGTTCTCTATACAACAAAAAAATGTTCATTTCATAATAAAGGCTGTATTCGCGGGTTATACCGTTAATACAGCCTTTTTATGTGGGCAATCGTTCTGGATGGGATTGATTTTTTCTGTTCTTGCCAAAGCGAATGCGATGAACAAGTAAAAGCAACAGAGGAATAATAAAACTGCAAGTAATGTCCCAATCCACCCATGCAGGCATGATGGTTTCGATATAAAAAATGACATTGGGGGAGATCAGGATGGCCAATGCAAACATGAGCAAGGATGAAGGGAGAATGAGTGGTTTGTATGTTTTCAACTGAAACAGCTGAGCTAGTCCGATAACAAAAGCGAACATGTACAGCAGGCTTTTGAAATAGGTCGCAATTAACCAGGCAGTAGCCATGAAGGCTTCAATTCGCTCAAAGAAGTTACCGATATTAATTTTTTGAGACAGGGTGTACGAAATGAAAATATTATGCTGGGTTAGGAAAGGACCCACAACCATAAGGGAAAACAATAGCAATACACACAGGAGCAGACCTCCGCAGAAAGTGGCAAGCAACAAGTCTCGTTTAAGGTGCGGCCCTCGCATTACATAAGGAAGAATCATAGTAAGCACGAGCAGCTCCCCGAAGGCGGTAAAGGATCCGCGAATAACGGTTTCAATCAAATGAACCCGGCTGATGTTAAAGATAGGCTGCAGATGTGAGACATCTATTTTGGGCAGCAAACCCACGAACAGGAGAACCATAAAAACAAAAACAATAGGAGTCAATAGTTCACTGGTTGCTCCCATGGTTTGCAATCCTTTCATTAGGCCCCAGATCAGGGAACACATGAGCATAATCAAAATGACACGGATGGGGGTCTGGAGGTAGATTTGAGTCGTCATGAAGTCTCCAACTTCCCGGATACAGATGGCAGCGCCTATAGCGAAATAGAACAGGTAACCAGCAGACAAGACTGATCCAATCCATGGACCAAGCAATTTCTTGCAAATTTCGATTAAAGATAGTTCAGGGTAGGTTTGTTGTAGTTTGTACAAAATCCAAATGATAAATAGACCGATGGGCTGACTGAGGAAAGAGCATATCCATGCATCCTGTTTACCCAAGGTTGTGACCAACGAAGGATAGATCAGAATCATATCCCCAACCATGACAAGAAAGGTAAGCAGGGCAAATTGCCGAATGGTAATTTTATCTTTAATTATCATGGTCTCCAGCCTCCTTCCTGACATATTAGAACTCCAGCATTGCCTTATCCCGAAGGCTTGTTTTTCCAACCCTTTTTGAACATATGCACCAACAGTAACAGCCCTGGCAATATAATGCTCAATGTGGTATCCCAATCTACCCAATATGGAACGACGGTAATGACGATGAAGGTCAAATTGGGCGAGACCAGATTGGCAAGGCCAAATATAAGCAATGTTGCAGGTAGGATGAGTATCCGATACTGCTTGAGCCTAAATAGTTCGGCGCATCCGAGGATAAATGCGTACATATACACCATCGCTTTAACATACGTGGAGATGAGCCAGGAAGAAGCCATAATGGCTTCAATACGCTCAAAAAAGCCACCAATGCTAATCTTCTGAGATAAAATAAAGGAAGCATAGATGTTGTGCTGTGTAAGGAAAGCACCTAGAACAAGCAGAGAGATGGTAACCAATATAGCCAGCAACAAGTTGCCAAGTCCTGCCGCCATAAGAACATCCCGAGTTCGGTGAGCCTGTTTTAGCGTGTAGGGAATAATCATCATAATGGGGACCAGTTCACCTACGGGATATATGATACTTATGAGAATACCCTGCAGGATGGGAACAACGCCAGTATCTGTAGCAGGCTTTAAATTGCTGGGATCAATCTGAGGTAGTAGACAGAATGCAAGCACGAGAATAAACACGATAAGGATAGGCATCAGCAATTCACTGCTTCTCCCCATCGTCTCCAGACCATGATATAACCCCCAGCCAACTGTAATAACAAACATCAGAATGATGACTCGAATCGGGGTGTACTGAAAGATTTGGGAAGTTAGGAAATCTCCGACCTCTCGGGTGTGCGTAGAGGCACCTATTACAAAAAAGAATAGGTAAAATGCGGATACAAGACTGCCTGGCCAAAATCCCAGAATGCTCCGTGAAATCTGTATCAGATTTTCCTCCGGATACAGACTGCACAGCTTTAAAAACATGAGCGTGAGGGCCATTCCCAACGGAACCCCGACAAGAGCGCATATCCAGGCATCTTGTTTGGCATAGGATGTGATGACCGAGGGATAGATGAGCATCATATCCCCGACCACCATCATAAAAATGAGGATGGACAATTGTCTTGTTCCGATGCGACCCTGTTCAAGCATAATGTCCCCTCCTTTTTTCCTTAAGTTCCAGTCAAGTGTGCCAGAAATTGATTTACAGGTTCATAGATCCATATGATGAGATAAAGTGGGCTTGGGATTTCCCACAGGTTGGCCGCAAAGACACTGAGAATGGTAGCCAAGAGCAGTAAGACACTGTAAACAGCCAATTCTTTCCATTCCTTGCTACGTATGAGCCCCGGCAGATCGAACCACCCAATGACCCCTGCGGTCACAATGACACTAAGTGTAATTAACACCTGTCTCACTCCCTAATTTGATCTTTGAACGAATCATCCAGTGTACCTACACGTTTGATTTGAACATTGACATCGTAATGAACATCCAGATTTTCCAAATAACTATCCCAATCTTTCTCCACCTTTTTGAAGAACTTGGGATCAGCATGGTAGACCTCTTGCCCGAATCCGAAAATATCAACGTGAAACTTGCGCTGTACCGATTTGATGGATTTTTGCATCAGTTCTACAAGCCGTTCCTCACTGTCCTGTTCCAATTCCTTGAGTACTTTCATTGAACCGATTTTGATTCCACATTCAACGGCACCTATGGAAGATACATTTTTGATTTTAATATTGATTAAAGGGTGATCTGCTACGACTTTTGCTTTCCGTTTGGTCGTTGTACGAAGTGTTTTGAAGGTCACATATCCTTCTTTTCGGCAGGGAAGATGGCTGATTGTGGATACCACATTGTTTCGAATGTAGTTATATCCCTTGGATTCATCCTCGGTTAGCCACCCAATCAGCTTGTCTCCCTTGAATACAGACAGTCCTGTTGAGTTGAGGCTAGCAGGAGCCTTAATGGTCGCAATGTTAGCTTGACTTCCACTTTTCTCAGGTTGACCAACAACCTCCACTCCGGTAATTACAGGCTGTATTCCAGGAGCCAAAATGTATTCCATTAACCGATCCCCAGTTACGGTTGTTGTGGGTGACCAAGTCTTGGTGGATACATCCAATGAATTGAACATCTTCTCCGCAGGTAAATTTTCAAGTGGTGTCAGCACATCTAGCACCTTGGAAGCTGTTGTATTTCGTGCAACCATGACGTAATAGTCAGGACGAACCGTAGGCTCGCGCATTAATGCTTCTGTGATATCATAAATGCCCACTTTGCGAGCATACTCTTCGCCAATGACCATCACGCGGATATGTGCCATGAATATACG
Organism: Paenibacillus sp. OK060; assembly: GCF_900101205.1. Taxonomy (NCBI): domain Bacteria; kingdom Bacillati; phylum Bacillota; class Bacilli; order Caryophanales; family Paenibacillaceae; genus Paenibacillus; species Paenibacillus sp. OK060. Next base: position 15,426 of record NZ_FNFR01000006.1, on the reverse strand, counting down.
ACGTGGGCTAGATTCCGTTAACTTTTGAATGGCTTCAAACAAGGTAGGCGCAGAAGCCTGATACTGAGTCACAGGCGTTCCTTTACCTCCTCCTGACTTGGAGGATACTTCATTGGGAACAACCACTTGAGCACTAACCTTAATCATATCGCCATCCTTGTCTACACCAAGACCCAGCATGATGCCAAGCTCATTGAGTTCCTGTCGATCCCAGCATCCGGTAAGGAGAGGGAGCAGAACGGCAAAAGATAGAATCAATTGTAGGCATTTGTTCATACACGTTCTCCTTACCGATTATCGCTTCGTTTTTTTGTTAGCTTGTCTGGTTTCGTTCGCAGTTCCGGTAGAGAGCGGACGGGTTTTCATCCGGGTCCAAGGCACGCGGAATATGGTATCTTTGAGATCCTTCCCGATGTAAGGTGCGAACGGGGACATATAAGACACACCAAAAGATCTTAGACTGCATAGATGGGTTACTGTAATCAGTAGAACCATCAGAATTCCGTAGAAACCAAAGGCAGCAGCCAGAATCATCAGGACAAATCGCAGAATCCGCACAGAAATGGAGAGTCCATTTTCCGGAATAACATAACTGGATATCGCTGTAATGGATACGATAATAACCATGGCAGCCGATACAACGCCAGCATCTACTGCGGCCTGACCAATAACAAGGGTACCTACGATGGAAACGGCTTGACCGACGGTCTTTGGAATACGGATGCCGGCTTCCCGCAAAATTTCATAGGTCAGCTCCATCAATATGGCTTCGATGAATGCCGGAAATGGAACACCTTCTCGCTGAGCTGCCAGACTAATAAGCAGGTTGGTGGGCAGCATCTCCTGATGAAAGGTAGTAATGGCAATATAGAAGGATGGAGCGAGCAGCGCAATAAAGAACGCTAGATAACGAATCATTCGAATCAATGAGCTAATATCGGCCCGTTGGTAATAATCTTCGGGGGACTGAAAGAAATGAACAAACAGAGCGGGAACAAGCAGTACGAAAGGAGTACCGTCTACAATGATCGCGACCCGACCTTCAAGCAGTGCGGCACATACGGTGTCTGGTCGCTCACTGTTATAGACCGTAGGGAAGATCGTACCTGTTTTGTCCTGCACGAGCTCCTCGATATATCCACTTTCCAGAATAGCGTCAATATCAATTTCATCAAGCCTTCGCCGCAGTTCTTTTATAACCTCTTGATCGACGATATGCTCCAGATATACCACGGCTACCCTGGTGTTGGTGACTCGGCCAAGCTCCCTTTCTTCAATCCAGAGATGGGGGTCACGAATTCGTTTGCGGATCAAGCCTGTATTCGTTCGCAAATTTTCATTAAAGCCCTCCATGGGACCGCGAACAACCGTTTGGGAGATGGGTTCGCCGACGGCACGGTCTTCCCAGCCCGCTGCTGCGATTTTCAGGCCTTGATTCGATCCTTCAAGCAGCACAACGGCAAAGCCTGCCAAGAGAGCATCAAGGACGTCTTTCATCTCCTCGATTAATATTACGTTGCTGGCCACCAAGACATCATTCTGGAGATAGATCAGATGCTCATTTTCCGCTGAGAAGTCAGGCAGCTCACGGGTTTGTAACAAGGATTCCAGGATGGAATGATTCACAATCTGCACGTCTACCATCCCATCGATGTACAACATGACAGAAGGCCATTTGTGCAAACACTGCAGAGGACGAATCATCAAGTCTTTGCTATTCCCCATCACCTTCTTACAATAATCCGTATTTTCCGTAAGATTCGGAGATATTCTCTGATCCTGGCTGCTCTGCGCTGTTGTACTCATTCCTTCACCCCTTATACACCCTATATTTGCAAATTAGTATGACCTGGATGAATCAGGATTATCACAAAAGTGTTATTGAATATCCCACAAAATAAAAAAAGAACATGAAAAAAAGGAGCCGCGATATGCAGCTCCTTATTAATAACAGAAGGGTTAACCTGGTGTTCCCACATCTAATAGGCACAAAAACCTCTGCGCTAAATGTGTCTGAATTCAACCCTTGATATTATCGATAGATATGTGAATGGTACCGTTTATTTTTGTCTTTGCCGAATAGCGGCAGGCTTGCGCAACGATCGGGCAGCCAACGCTTTTCGATAACGGTACAGAACGGCTGCAATCAGCAACAGTCCGATCCCCGCCACGATGTAAGGTGCATATTGATGAGCAAGCTGGAACACCGCGTTCCATTGGGGGCCGAATATTTTACCGATGCCCAGGAACAGCATGACCCACAACAGTGCGCCTGAATAGGCATAGAGAGCGAATTTACGAAAGGGAACAGCGGCTATACCCGCAAAATATCCGGTGAAATGTCTCACTCCCGGAATGAAATAACCGATGAAGATCAGGGCATTGCCGTACTTGGCAAACCACTTTTGCGTTTTATCCAGCTTGTCCTGTTTCATTAGAAACCATTTTCCATATCGTGTAATGAACGGCAGACCTGCTTTGGCCCCAATAAAATAAGTGATCGTCATGCCAATCGTCGTTCCCAGAAAAGCAAGGATGGCAAGTATTCCGAAGTCCAGATGACCCTTGTAGGACAGAAATCCTGCATAAGCCATAGTCGTTTCTCCCGGGAAGGGAAGGGCGATGAATTCCAGCAATAAGCCAAAAAACAAAACGCTGTATCCGTAGGATCCAAACAGATGCTGGACCTTCTCAAGCAATTCCAATAGACTTCACTCTCCTGCAGACAGGGTGGGAGGAGATACGTACTCTCCAAGGAGTTTTGTTCACGATCCTACCTGTCCATTATGCTACCTAATCCGAAGCGAAGAATCAATCACGAGCCATCCCAAATTGTGAAAAATTATAAAACAAAATCGCGTCTTTTTTCAGCGCGTCCTCCATATAATTCTAACAAATCTGCTGAAGTCTATCAGCAAATTCACTAGAGACGTTGGAGGTTGATTCGAACATGGTAACACCAATACATACAATTTTATCTGGAAAATGGTCTGTGCTTATAATTCGCATTGTGGTACTGCTGTGTGTATTCGCTGCATCTGCAGGCACAACTTACGCTTCTTCTGTATCGGGGTCTGATGCATCCGCCTCCAAAGAAGATAATCCTCAAGAAAAGGTAGTCTATTTGAGTTTTGACGATGGACCGGGTAACCATACCCGTGAAGTATTGGATATTTTGCGCAAGGAGCAGGTTTTGGCTACATTTTTTGTGCTTGGTGAGCAAGCAGAACGTTATCCTGAGATGATCCGTGCGGTTGTGGAAGATGGACATGCTTTGGGCAATCATACGTTTAATCATAATTATGAACAGCTGTACAGTGATTTCAAAGTGTTCTGGAAGCAGATCAAACAGACTGAGGCGATAGTAGAGCGAATTACAGGATTTCGGCCGAATCTGGTCCGGGCACCGGGCGGTACCTATGGACATTTCGACAAGAGTTATTTTGATTTGCTGAAATTGGGCGGATACACCGTTATGGACTGGAACGTAGACAGTGGTGATTCCAAACGAAAGGGTGTTCCGGCCAAAGAGATCTTACGCAATGCGACCAAGGTGCCTGCCGGGGCACGTTCGGTCATTGTATTGATGCATGATGGAGGCGCTCATGCTGAGACGGTAAAAGCACTACCTGGCATTATCAAGTATTACCAGGATCAAGGTTTTCGTTTTGACACGATGAAGGCCTCGGATCAGCCTGTTCAATTCCGCATCGATTCCAATGGTAAATACAAGTCTCGCAAAGCTCCGGGTAAGGAATGGATCGCAGAAAATGTACAGGAGAACAGCAACCTGTGGTTGGCTGGCAAAGAATTGAAGGTGGAAATTGGCTTGGCAGCAGCCACGTTGAAGCAAGGAGAATTTCGCGTGGAAGATCAGCGGATCATGGTGCCTTTGCGGACCTTTATGAAAAAGTTCGGTGGCAGCGCTCGCTGGAATGCAGAGACCCGGACAGCTACAGCCATATGGAAAGACCGAACCATCCATGCAGACAGTATCAGCGGAGACCTGACAACGAAACGTGCAGACCAGATGAATGACAGAACGACAGAGGGAGTCGTGCAGAGCCAGGGAGGAACGATCTGGGTTCCGCTGCGGGAATTGATGGAGCATATGGGAGTAACCGTTGATTCACTAAAGGCGAATGAAAAGGAATGGATGGTTAAAGCCAGCGTTCCTCTGGCAGCAGCTAACAGTATGTATTTGGATAAATTGATCTGAATAAAGTCGTTCGTACAGGACTATTCTCTCTACTTCCGGGCAACACTGAATCATAGATTAGTATGGTTCAGGAATGCCGATGGATGGAAGGAGATTAGAAGAAATGTCTTATATCCGAATGGAACATGAACATGCCGTAGAATTGCTGAATAGAGTTATGAAGCGAGTTGAAAGTGTGATCATTGGCAAAAAACAAGAGATTCGTTATGTGTTAACTGCAATGCTTAGTGGAGGTCATGTACTTCTGGAAGATGTACCGGGTACAGGTAAAACGATGCTGGTTCGCGCCGTCGCTTCTGCGCTGGATTGCTCCATGGGACGAATTCAGTTCACGTCGGACGTGATGCCGGCAGATGTGACGGGCACGTCCATGTATCATCCGCATACGGGAGAATTCAAGTTTCGACCAGGACCCGTCATGTCCAATATTGTTCTGGCTGATGAAATCAATCGAGCTTCCCCTCGTACTCAGTCGGCACTTCTGGAAGCGATGGAGGAACGACGCATTACGGTGGATGGCACAACCTATGCTTTGCCGCGCCCATTCTTTTTGCTGGCGACGCAGAATCCATTGCAGTTTGAGGGCACCTATCGTCTGCCTGAAGCGCAGTTGGATCGTTTTGTCATGAAGATTGGACTGGGGTACCCTGATCCGGAGCAGGAAGTCGAACTGTTAACCCGGATGCAAAGCAGAGAATTGCTTGATGAACTTCGCCCTGTCATGCTTGCTGAAGAAGTTGTAGCCATGCAGCGTGAAGTAAAACATGTACATGTGGATCCTGTTGTCAAACAGTATCTGGTTGCTGTTGCCGTTGCCTCAAGAAGTCACCCAGCGGTAAGACTGGGAATCAGCCCTCGTGGAACATTGGCCTGGATGGCTGCTGCACAATCGTTTGCTTACCTCCAAGGACGCAGTTATGTCATTCCCGATGATGTGAAAGAGATGGCTGTACCGGTCCTTTCCCATCGCGTTCAATTAAAAGCCCAGAACAGAGCCGAAATCTGGGCACAGGCGCAATTGATTCAGGAAGCTCTGTCATCGGTTCCTGTACCTGTACAGATGGCGGCACAGGGAAGGGGACGGCGTCAATGACTGCGCTGGGTCAACGAATGTTGGGTGCTGTCCTGGTCGTGGCTTTTGCCTCTTTATATGTATGGCATGGCGGGAAAGCCGCGCTATTTCTGTCCATTATAGCGGCCTTGATGCTCGCAAGCGCACTGATTATCCATTTTTTCGGTCCGCGCAATATTAACATTCGGCGGCAAATGCATGCGAATCGGGTTGTGGCAGGTGAAAGAACGCGGGTGGCAGTGGAACTGAAATTCGACTGCCCGATTCCACTGTTATGGATCATTCTGTGTGAGAATACACCTGCCGGTGTACATCGTAAATTACTATTTCCGGGAACCCGTCGCCAGTTTACGTATCAATATGAATTATCGGGTTTGCGCAGAGGTGTGTACAGATGGGAATCAGGCAGATTGTACTGGGGTGATGTTTTCGGATGGAATACGGTCTCCGCAGAGACTGTGAATCATACCTCGCTAATTGTTGTTCCCCAAGCTACGGAATGGGGTGAGAGTAATCCTGGAGAATACTCGGCCGTGGGGGAAGATGCCCTGTCTGAGCGAAGAAGCAGTCAGGGGAATCGCAGTCCTGAGTTCCGGGAATATCAGCAAGGAGACCCACTGGGGCGTGTTCATTGGAAAAGCACAGCCAAAACGGGTCGACTTCAGACTTTTTTGCCTGAAACCTCCGATTCTGTCTCGCTGGGTATACTGGTGTATGAAGGTGCATCGGGTTATGAAATGCGGCAGTCAGAGAAGAGGGATATGCCTGCTTTTGAACGTGCGGTCCGTGCAGCTGCTCGTTGGGTTCATACCGCTGAACGGGACAACATTCCTTATCAAGTGTGGACGGAAGGCGGTGGGTCAGGATCTGCTCTTCGGGAGAAATGGAAACAAGAACTACTGCATTCTCCTGAAAACCATGCGTTAGACAAGCTGGCGCAGGCACGAATTGCCACGGCTCAAGTTGTACCTCCTTCGCTTCGCACAGAGATGTTGGATAGAATGGCGATCGGGTCACGAATTGTGGTTCTCACCGGCAGAATGGACGAAGCTCTTGTGGAGTGGGTAATGTGTGCAATTGGGTTGGGATACAGGGTAGAGGTTCAGTTAACGGAGTTCATGGCTGGAGAAGATCCATCACCTATATCGCGAGCGGAATCCCTCAGCAGCAATATGGCTCAGAAGCGAGGAACTCAAGGTGATGCGACTTCTGATACCACTGTAGTTTCAGAAACAGCACAGTCTATTGCAACAGATCGAACCATTCGTGACATTGGCAATGAAAGTCTGGAACAGCTTCGTCAATGTGGGGTACAGATCCATTGGATCACAGACAGCTCTTTACCTTCAATGAGAAAGGCGGAGGTAACGGATGTGGGAGCATAATGGAAACCCTCAAGCGAACTCCACTGTGGCTGACAGAGGGCATACCGCCAGTTTGGGATTAGAGTCTGTGCATTCCATATATAAAGCGGAAACCATGACATCTGGAGTAGATTTGAAGAGTCATGGCCAAAATTCGGAGCCTCTCCTTTACAGAATCGGTCTTTCTGCCATTTTGCTTATATTGTCCATGGAGTGGATTTATCCGGTTACGTCAACGGGTCAGCAGGGCAGTGAACGATTCTTATCCGTGATGGCAGGATTAACGGCGGCCTTGCTGCTCGCGGGGTTGCTTCGTACGGGCTGGATCACGGGAATACTGATTAGACTCTTCATTGCTCTAGCCGCATTATGTTGCATGTATGGAGGTAATGACCTTGCTGGATGGGCAGTTACCTATCCCACCACTCTTGCTGCCGATATGGGTAGTTTCATGAGTACGTGGCGTTTTCACTCGATTAGTGTGGAGACAAGAGGTCTGCTCATGATGTGCGGTTGGAGCATGCTGATGGCTTCCGTGCAGTCCCTTGTACTGCTGCGACGAAGTGTGATGCTTTTTGGCAGTGCAACATTGGTCTATTTGATGCTGCTTGAATCCTTTGCCGGGCTGGATGTATATGCTTCGGTGATACGTTCTGTGCTGTGGATTCTACTCATCCAGGCCATGTTACAGTTGCTTCGCCTTAATGGCGGGGTCACCACACCGATCTTTAAGCAGAGTCCTTATGGCCGTTGGTGCACGGTAACGCTTGCGGTGTCTGCAGGTATGGTACTTTTCTCAGCGATCCCTGGTCAACTTGCTTCCATTCCTCCAGCGGAACGTATATCCCTTGAGCAGATGGGTGAACGGCTGGCCCGCTGGGCAGGCTATACACAGCACGGAAGTATTCCTGCCACAACCGCCGTCACAGGATATAGTACAGCGGATGCACCAATGGGCGCACCTTTGGTGCAGGGAGACACGATCTTTTTTACGGCGAAAAGTCCGGAAGCTACGTATTGGCGGGGCGAGACCCGTTCATATTATAACGGAAGCACCTGGAGTGATCCTGTGCAGAGCTTTGAGACGGCAAGTCCATCTGGATTGGTGCGTACCGATGGTTGGGAGTATCCAGCCTATTGGCAACGTATTCGTCAAACGGTAACGATGAAGCGAGAATGGAGAGGACCCAATCCCCTCTTTACAGGTGGAATGCCAATCAATCTTTCGTTCCAGGATAAGAACAGGGATAATCAGAAGAATAAACGTTTATTACTATCAAATGAAGATTCCGCCACGTTATGGCTGGCGGCTACCTATGACAATCAACCGGTCAAAAGTTATACGGCAGACATCATGATTCCCGTGGCAACATCTGAACAACTACGCCTTCTGGGAAAGAATTCCAACATGAAAGATCCGGCGGCAATTCGCAGAACGTATTTGCAGCTACCAACTACGCTTCCCGGACGTGTGCAGGCTCTTGCGAAGGAAATCATTCAGGGAAGTGAGAGTCGTTATGATGCCGTGCAAGCCGTAAAGTCGTATCTTGCGGACCACGCCGAATATACACTAGATACCCGTATGCCACCACGAGGAACTGATTTTGTGGACGATTTTCTATTCGTTACACGGGAGGGGTATTGCAATCATTTCTCAACAGCTATGATTGTGCTGCTACGTGCAGAGGGTATTCCGGCACGCTGGGTGAAGGGATTCGGGCCCGGGGAAGCGGATGCGGACGTCTCTGGGCAATACATCGTAACCCAAGGAGATGCACACTCCTGGGTAGAAGTGTATTTTCCAGGTGCGGGCTGGATGCCGTTCGAGGCTACGCCAGGCTTCACCATGACGCAGGGTGAAGGCCAAGATGCCGCTGCGCTCAGCGGGCAGCAGCCCGTTGCCGTAACCCCGCCGCAGACGGACGGCGGGGTAGCTCACGCGGGCGCATGGCTGCTCGCCCGCGCACGGGCCATTGCCGCGCACCCATGGCTCGCGGCAGCCCTTGCGGCAGCGGCGCTGCTGTGCGCCGCCGGGGCCATCCGCATGCGGCGGCTTCGCCCCGCGCTGCGGCTAAGGCTGCTGCTGGCGTGGCCGCGCAGCAGCTTTCCGGACCGCGAGCGGCTGCTCAGCGCCGCCGCTCCGGTCTGGACCGCGCTCGCGCGCCGCTACGGCCCACGGCCGCCGGGAATGACGCTGCGTGAATATGCAGCGTCACCCGCCGTGGCCGCGGGCACGGACGGCGCGGACATCGCGCGGTTCGCAGCCGACTGGGAACGGCTGCTGTACGGGCCGGACCGTCCGCTGCGTGCGGACAGTCTGGAGTTCCTGCGCCGGGCACTTCAACTGGCCCGGCGCATGCAGGCGCTGTAACACGAAGTACAGCGCAGCGCCAAACATAGGACGCCTTTCTCGCCCCATAAAGCGAATGAGGCGTCTTTCCGCGATCATACACCGTGAGCTTATGCGGAAGATCTCTTTTATAATGAAAATAGTGCGTCAACCCTTTTTCTTATATTTCCGATCGGAAATATATATAATGGAGGCGAGAATATTCGACTAAATATTGTAATCTCAGGCGTTGAATATGCCATGTTTTGAGATGTCGAAAAAAGGAGTTTCGCCTTTCCTTGACGGTATGTTTTGTCGTTGCGTATAATTAGTTTCATTAATTGAGGGAGGCTCGGTAATGAATAAGCAAAATGAAATAGTGGTTGTCCTTGACTTTGGGGGCCAATACAACCAGTTAATCGCCAGAAGAATCCGGGATCTGGGCGTATACAGCGAGCTTTTGCCGTATAACACACCGGCGGAGAAAATCGCAGAATTATCACCAAAAGGAATCGTATTCTCGGGCGGACCATCTAGCGTTTATGCAGAAAATGCACCACACGTAGATCCGGCCGTTTATGATCTGGGAGTGCCAATCTTCGGAATTTGTTACGGCATGCAGCTTATGGCGCAACAGCTTGATGGTAAAGTGGAGCGTTCCGAGAAGCGTGAGTACGGTAAAGCGGATATCGAGTTTGCACCAGGTTCTGCTCTTGCACAAGGTATCGAAGGTGAACATACGGTATGGATGAGTCATGGTGACCACGTGGTTGCTCTTCCTGCTGGATTCAAACTGGATGCAGGCACGGAAAGTGCGCCAATCGCAGCGATGAGCAACGATGAGCGCAAATTGTATGCTGTTCAGTTCCATCCAGAAGTACGTCACTCTGTTCGCGGTAATGAAATGATCAAAAACTTCCTGTACGAAATCTGTGGTTGCGAAGGCAACTGGAGCATGGAGACGTTTATCGAAGATACGATCAAGGATATCCGTGAAAAAGTGGGCGATGGTAAAGTATTGTGCGCACTTAGCGGCGGTGTAGATTCTTCCGTTGTGGCTGCATTGCTTCACAAAGCCATCGGTGACCAACTGACATGTATGTTTATCGACCATGGTCTGCTGCGCAAAGGCGAAGCGGAGAGCGTAATGGAGACGTTCGTCGGCAAATTCGACATGAAAGTTGTCAAAATTGATGCACAAGAGCGTTTCTTGTCCAAACTGGCAGGCGTGGATGATCCGGAACAAAAACGTAAAATCATCGGTAACGAGTTTATTTACGTATTTGACGAAGAGTCCAAGCAGTTTGATGATTTTGAATTCCTGGCGCAAGGTACACTGTACACGGATATCGTGGAAAGTGGCACAGCGACAGCTCAAACCATCAAATCCCACCACAATGTGGGCGGATTGCCTGAGGACATGAACTTCAAGCTGATCGAACCACTGAGTGCCTTGTTCAAAGACGAAGTGCGTAAAGTCGGCGAAGAGTGCGGTCTGCCAGAAGCAATCGTATGGCGTCAGCCGTTCCCAGGTCCGGGCCTTGCTATCCGTGTACTTGGCGAAGTAACGGAGGACAAGCTCAAAATCGTTCGTGATTCGGACTACATCCTGCGTGAAGAAATTATCAAAGCCGGTCTTGATCGCGAGATCTGGCAATACTTCACAGCCCTGCCTAACATGAAGAGTGTTGGGGTTATGGGTGACGCGCGTACGTATTCCTATACTGTAGGTATCCGTGCTGTAACATCCATCGATGGTATGACAGCTGACTGGGCGCGTATCCCTTGGGACGTATTGGAGAAAATCTCCGTGCGGATCGTTAACGAAGTGGATAACGTAAACCGTATCGTGTATGACGTAACTTCCAAACCACCAGCAACGATTGAGTGGGAATAGAAGTTATCTTTACAGATCTAATAAAAAGGGATCGGAGTTTCCGTCAAAGGAGCTTCGGTCTCTTTTTTCTTTTCATTTTGTGTTTGCACCAGACGTTATTTATAATTTGATCTACGATAATCAATGGACCAACCAATAGATATTACGAAGAAGAAACTCTGTAAGGAGGAATAATAGCGGATGAAGGAAAGAATCGAACTCAACTCGGGATGGACTCGTGAGGAGGTTGTCGCATTTACGGCTCATCCTGAGCTAAAGATTGTTCAATACAGCGAGCACAATATCCCGGATGTGAACCTGATGCAGATATTGAATGAGGAGCTGTTTGCCAACAGACCCGATGTTACTTTTCGCATATATGGCTTTCATTCGCAATCTGGCGACTTGTCTGGTCTAAGATATATGAACCATTTAGAAAAGCTTGTGATTGATTGTAATAGACGCGTTCATGGGATTGAGGGCTTAGGTGAAATGCTAAGGTTAAAAGAATTTGCTTTTGACGTATTTGAAGCGGAATCTCTTGATGTATTAACACTTGTACCTAACACTTTAGAGCAGCTCCACATCGGCAAAACTAAAACAAAGAAAACCAATTTGTCCGTACTTAACCGCTTTACCGAGCTTAAAACGCTGAGTGTGAATGGTCATACAACTAACATCGAAACGATCGGAACATTGTCTTCACTTCGGTCCCTCTATGTTTCGGGAATGCCATTAAAGGAATTGGGATACTTAAAAGATTTAACGGGTTTGTGCGAACTTCATCTCAGTTTTGGTGGAGCAGAGAATCTGGATAGCCTTGCGGAAATGGAATCCTTGCAACTGTTGAAGCTCCTAAGGGTGAAAGGATTATCTGACCTATCCGTATTGCCTGAATTGAAGGGATTGCGCTTATTAGGGATAGAGGACCAGCCGCATCTAACAAGTCTACCGTCTCTTGAAAATCTGACTGAATTACAGCGTGTTTACCTGAACAATGTGAATGTGGAGAATATTGAATGGGCAAAGACTTCCAAAAGCCTGAAAGAGCTCGCTCTTCTGCAAATGAAACATATTACCGCCGAAGATATTGAATCCCTGATTCATGATAAATCCTTGGAAAGAATGATCGTTCATTTGAAAAGTGGCAAACAGCAAAAAGTGGCGAAGCAGGCGATAATGGCAGCAGGCATATGGGATGAGAGCGGATGGTGGTATAACGATGAATCTCTGAATATTTAATTTCATTTTTAAGTTCGTTTCATATTATTTTCATGTCGGGCTTGTACACTAAGTACAGAATACGGCTATATGGCAACTGAAAGGAGAATTGAATGTATGCGTAAAACCGACAATATGAGCAAATGGAAGATGGGCATTGGAAGTGCGTTTCTGATGGTGATGCTGGCAGGATGCGGCTCGGGTATGCAGGACTTGGCTCTTGGTGCGGGAGATTCTTCATTTGTGAATTTAGAGGCAGCAGATTCATCTTCCGATCAAGCACAGAATCAGGAATTGTCTGAGGGATCGACCGATAATACAGGTCAGGAACAACAGCAGGCACAGGACGTGCGTCAGACAGAGATTTAGAATATATGGCATAGGACCTATCATGCAAAAAAATGAACTAGTAACCGTAGCAGACTGCTCTCTATACCTAAGCTTTTTGAATATCCAAATACATGATCTTCATCACATAACCATCTTCTCGGTAACGGTAACCTATGAAGCTACCGCAATCAAAGTGTGCCTGCCACCTTTGATTGCGGTAGCTTTTTGATTTGTGAAACCTCAGTTTAATTTGGGTGGTAAACCGCTGAACTGGTTCATTTTGTTAAATAATACGAACGATTTATATGATAAGTGATAATAATATTCGTTTTTCTCATTGACAAACTAGAGGTAACCCTCCTAAAATAGTGATTGGAAACACACAAATAGCGCATACTACTTCGTATAATCCCGGGGATTGGCCTGGGAGTCTCTACGAGATCACCCTAATGATCTGGCTACGAAGAGGAGAAGGCTGAGCACATGAATTCTACATGATTGCGTCGGGCATGACATCACGCACATTAGAATTTTTTTTGTTCTCCCTAATTGGCACCGTGCCACTCCTCATCAGTTAAAACCCTGGGTGATGCATTCATCTCAGGGGTATTTGTCGTTTTTCAAAAGGCTTCAACATCTCTAAGGGGGAATTATTGAATTATGGATCGTTTCTTTAAATTAAAAGAAAACGGAACGAACGTTAGAACGGAGATTGTTGCGGGTCTTACTACCTTTATGACAATGGCGTACATTCTTTTCGTAAACACGTTGTTCTTGGGATCAGCCGGAGCCGGTATGTCGGACAATGCAGTATTTTTTGCAACAGCCGTGGGTGCTGGTCTGATGACCATCATTATGGGATTGTTCGTTAACATTCCGATCGCCCTTGCACCAGGTATGGGTTTGAACGCTTACTTCATGACCGTGGTTCTGAGTTCCAACGGTGCGATTTCCTGGCAGGCAGCTCTCGGAGCCGTATTTATCTCTGGTATCGTGTTTATTATTTTGACAGTAACCAAAATTCGTCAAATGCTGCTCGTTGCAGTTCCAGACTCATTAAAAATGGCAATCACAGTTGGTATTGGTCTCTTTATTACCATTGTAGGTTTCAAACTGGCTAATCTGGTCGCTGTAACAGTCAATGTTGCACCTGATGCAGATCTGAGCCAACCGATTCCTGGCAGCAGTTTTAATCTGTCTTTGGGTAATTTCATCACTCATCATGATGCGTTACTGGCACTGATTGGACTGCTCATTATTGCTGTACTGATGGTTATGCGCGTCAAAGGTGCACTGCTAATCGGTATCATTGCTACAACGTTGATTGGTATCCCCATGGGCGTTACGAATCTCAGCGGTTTATCCGGTGCAAGCTGGTTGCCTAACTTCAGCGATCTGGCGGTTGGACAACTGGACTTGAAAGGTGCAATTAGCCTTGGATTGTTTGAAATCATCTTCATCTTCACCTTTGTAGAGCTGTTTGACACATTTGGAACAATGGTGGGTACAGCAACACGAATGGGGATTATGAAGGATAAGAAGAAAGGCGAGAAAACAATTGGTAAAGCAATGCTCGTGGATGCAGTGGGTGTAAGTGCAGGGGCTGCACTGGGTACAAGTACAATTACCGCATTCGTTGAAAGTGCCTCAGGCGTCGAAGCTGGTGGACGTACAGGTCTGACCTCTGTAACGACAGGTATCCTGTTCATCCTGGCTTTGTTTATTGCTCCACTTGCATTGGTTGTTCCGTCCGCTGCAACAGCTCCGGCGTTGATCATCGTGGGTGTCTTGATGATGAATCAGGTTCGTAGCATTGAGTGGGATGACTTCCTGCAAGCTTTCCCGGCGTTTCTTACCATCGTATTGATGCCTTTCACTGGAGGAATTGCAAACGGGATTTCTGCAGGGATTGTATCTTATGTAATCCTGGCCGTATTCGGTAACCTGGTTACCGATCGCAAAGTGAAGATACACTGGCTTATGTGGATATTGGCTATCATTGTTATATGTCGGTATGTATTTATAGGTGGGGAATAAAGGTTTGACTGAATGGATTGGGTCAGATACTTATGATGTTTTTATTATTGTACAAATGAAAAGAAGCGGAAGCCTTGGTACATTAACGGGGCTTTCGCTTTTTTGTTTCTTCTATATATGTAGCATGAACTTTGACTTTCTTCTTTCTTCTATATATAAAGGAGGAACATACATGAGTTATGATTTGATGATTTTTTATCCAGCCAAGAGCTCCATTTGATAAAGCGTCGTTTATGAAGATGGTATAGTGAGCATACAAAGTAGTCGAAAGTGGTCGGAGGAGCATTCCTATTCGGGCCTTTCTTTCTATGAATGAGGACGATGATGTATTTGAAGCGATGGAAGGAGCGGGAACAGATAATCGATTAACAGAATACTCGCTTGGAAAAGAAGTGATTTATGCTGCATTCGCATGGTCTGTTGCGTAAGATGCCTGTAAATTGATGCGTGAGTTGACTAAGAAGCATAACGTTGGTTTTCTTTGATGTAAGCGGATCGAATGGTGAGATCATCAGGACCTAATGTGGACACTAAAATAGCAAACTTGAAAAA
Organism: Paenibacillus sp. OK060; assembly: GCF_900101205.1. NCBI lineage: Bacteria > Bacillati > Bacillota > Bacilli > Caryophanales > Paenibacillaceae > Paenibacillus > Paenibacillus sp. OK060. Next base: position 426 of record NZ_FNFR01000006.1, on the reverse strand, counting down.
CAGCACGACGAGAATTAAATAGCAGCTGGATATAGCCAGTTTGAAAGACACTCTACTATATATAATAGAAACTAGTGTAGTATGATGAAACTGCAGTTCTCCGAGATTAGAAAGATAATTGCTGATGAGGGATGAGTATCGTATAAGGTATAAATAGGAGTAGAGAGGAAGAAGAGAACCCCTCACAGATAAATTGAAAATAAAGCTTGCATTCGAAATCTGTACATGGTATATTCTAATTCCGGCCAAGAAAACACGAGAAACACGGTGCGGCAAGCGAATGAAATAAGCTTCGAAAGAAACTTAAAAAAAGAGCTTGCAAAGTTGGTTTGGATGTGATAAGATATAAAAGTTGCTGAGGTGAACAACACGCGGCAATGAAACAAGTTTGATCTTTGAAAACTGAACAACGAGTGAGTAACGATC
>NZ_FNFR01000030.1:0-1050 GCF_900101205.1 Paenibacillus sp. OK060 | reverse complement strand
AAAAATATATAAGAGGAGGCCACTCATTTGAAAGCACTTGTATTTAATAAATTCGGAGGACCGGAAGTACTAGAATATCTTGAAATTTCGGATCCAGTTATCGGGCCTGACGAAATATTAGTAAGGATGCAAGCCATCGGATTGAATTTTGCAGATATTTATAGAAGGAAAGGAAACTATCATCTTACTGGGAACTCCCCGTTTATTTTAGGTTATGAAGGGGCAGGAGTCGTTGAAAAAACAGGAGCTAATGTCGAAGGAATCAGCGTTGGCGACCCTATTGCATTTGCAGATGTCCCCCATGCTAACGCAGAAAAAGTGGCTGTTCCTATAGAAAAGGCAATTCCTCTTCCAGAGACCATTTCATTTGAGAAGGCGGCTTCTGTTTTACTGCAAGGGTTGACTGCCCACTATTTAACAATAGATAGTTATGCGGTTAAGGAGAATGATGTAATTCTAGTTCATGCCGCAGCAGGGGGCGTTGGACAGTTGCTTGTTCAAATTGCAAAGCTCTTCGGTGGAAGGGTCATTGGTTTAACCTCCTCGATGGAGAAGGCGTCGGCAGTTAAAAACTCTGGAGGGAATCAGGTTTTTTTGTACTCGGATGATTGGAAGAGAAAAGTCATGGAGGAGACAAACGGAAAAGGTGTGGATGTTGTCTATGACTCAGTAGGCTCCACGCTCGAAGATAGTTTTGCAGTCACTCGCATTGGGGGGACGGTTGTATTTTATGGAATGGCAGGGGGAGACCCTGCTCCAGTTGACCCAAGGATGTTGATGGATACGTCAAAAACTTTGACTGGTGGCGATCTTTGGAATTTCCTTACTTCCCGCGAGGAACGGGCAACCCGTTCAGCCGAGTTGTTCCGCTGGATCGAAGAGGGGAAAATAACGGTATCCGAGCCTACGGTATTTGCACTACGAGATGGAAGAAAAGCGCATCAATTTCTGGAAAGCCGCAAAAGCACGGGGAAAATCTTATTAAGACCATAAAAATCGTATGAATCTAACCAAGACTCAAGTAGGGCAGATTATCCCTTTGTATCTGGC
>NZ_FNFR01000009.1:0-211158 GCF_900101205.1 Paenibacillus sp. OK060 | reverse complement strand
GCGTTTGGTGGCGATGGCGGAGGGGTTCCACACGTACCCATCCCGAACACGACCGTTAAGCCCTCTAGCGCCGATGGTACTTGGACCGCAGGGTCCTGGGAGAGTAGGACGCCGCCAAGCGAACTCTTTCATCCTACATAGAAAACAGGCTCTGCATGTTAACGTTGTATGATGAATTGCATTTGCACTGCAAATGCATATTATTCCCTGATAGCTCAGTTGGTAGAGCACTCGACTGTTAATCGAGTTGTCACAGGTTCGAGCCCTGTTCGGGGAGCCATTTGCTCTCATAGCTCAGTAGGTAGAGTGCATCCATGGTAAGGATGAGGTCACCGGTTCGATCCCGGTTGAGAGCTTTGGAAATGGGGCCCGTTGGTCAAGGGGTTAAGACACCTCCCTTTCACGGAGGTAACAGGGGTTCGAATCCCCTACGGGTCATAGGATGGAGGCTTAGCTCAGCTGGGAGAGCATCTGCCTTACAAGCAGAGGGTCGGGGGTTCGATCCCCTCAGCCTCCACCACTTAACTTAATGGGGATTAGCCAAGCGGTAAGGCAACGGACTTTGACTCCGTCATGCATAGGTTCAAATCCTATATCCCCAGCCATTTTAGTTTTTAGTTTGAGTCATTAGCTCAGTTGGTAGAGCACCTGACTTTTAATCAGGGTGTCGAAGGTTCGAGCCCTTCATGACTCACTTTTCACATGCGCGTGTGGCGGAATTGGCAGACGCACTAGACTTAGGATCTAGCGTTTCACGACGTGGGGGTTCAAGTCCCTCCACGCGCATAGGTTTTGCGGACGTGGCTCAGCGGTAGAGCATCGCCTTGCCAAGGCGAGGGTCGTGGGTTCGATTCCCATCGTCCGCTCCAATCTTTTTAAAGTTTTATATGCGCCCTTAGCTCAGCTGGATAGAGCGTTTGACTACGAATCAAAAGGCCGGGAGTTCGAATCTCTCAGGGCGCGCCATTATTTTCATAAGTATCGGGATGTAGCTCAGCTTGGTAGAGCACCTGGTTTGGGACCAGGGGGTCGCATGTTCAAATCGTGTCATCCCGATTTTTATTTGCGGGTGTAGTTCAATGGTAGAACTTTAGCCTTCCAAGCTAATAGCGTGGGTTCGATTCCCATCACCCGCTTCATGTTTCATTGGAAAGTCTCTGTATATACAGGGACTTTTCTTTTATTTATAGAAACAACATCTCATTATAATACCAATCTCCTCTATATTCGTTTGATAAGTGAAAAAATACCTCCGAACTCCTTCATTAAATTCTGCTAAAAGAATCAAAAAATTATAAATACACTCTTTAATTTATTGCGTCACTGTGATAAAGTATACAAAAGCTTGCTTTGCCGGTCATGTTTCTTTATGTTTCGTCTGGTTTGTAACAATGGAAATCATGCAGATACGAATCTATTCAGGTACAACGAACATTCCCATTCTAACTGTATATTTATGAAAAATTTAGAATAGGTATGAGTTATTCGAGTAATGAAAAGTACGTGAAAAAGGTATCATGCGACAGCATTTGACCATTAATCGAAGCAGAACAAGAAAATGAATAATAAAGCGTGTTTTTGTGCGGTAAATCAGGGTAAATCCCCATTTTTACTAGTAGAAAAATAAAGATTTTCGTACCATTTTATTGTATGATGTTATGAAGGTGTCAAATTTACGTGTACGAATGGAACGATCAGATGGGAGGATAAGCATGACTGAAACTATGGTAACCGCCAGCAAAAGCCAATCCAACAACCTGCTTCGGCGAGACGTGCGGTTCCTGGGCAATATACTCGGAGAAGTTCTTGTCCATCAAGGAGGCACGGAGCTTCTAGATATCGTTGAGAAGATTCGGGAAACGAGCAAATCGTTGCGTGCAGAGTTCTTGCCAGAACTTTATGCAGAGTTCAAAACGATGATCCAGGAATTAGACTCGGAAAATCGCCATCAGGTGATTAGAGCTTTTGCGATTTATTTTCAATTAGTTAACATTGCTGAACAAAACCATCGGATCCGGCGTAAACGGGATTATGAACGTTCTGCAGGGGACGCTGTGCAGCCAGGATCGATTGAAAAAGCAGTACAAGATCTGAAGGAACGTGGACTGTCTCACAAGGAAGTAGAGGATATTCTAGAAGAATTATCGCTGGAATTGGTTATGACAGCTCATCCAACCGAAGCCATGCGTCGGGTTATACTGGACATCCACAAACGGATATCCGAAGATGTCATGTCACTTGATAATCCTACGCTGACGTTGCGTGAACGTGAACAGTTGCGGGAGAAGCTGCTGAATGAAGTCATTACTCTATGGCAGACTGATGAGCTTCGTGACCGTAAACCGACTGTGCTTGATGAAGTACGGAACGGAATGTATTACTTTCATGAAACGTTGTTCCATGTACTTCCGGATGTATACCAGGAGCTTGAACGCTGCCTGAATAAATTTTATCCTGACCATGACTGGCATGTGCCGACGTATTTGCGGTTCGGTTCCTGGATCGGTGGAGACCGGGATGGAAATCCTTCGGTAACTTCAGATGTAACATGGCAGACACTGTTGATGCAGCGTAAGCTCGCTTTGCGTGAGTATCAACGGATTATGATTGAACTTATGGGACATCTCAGCTTCAGCACGAACATCATCCACGTATCGGATGAACTGGTGCAGTCGATTGAGCAAGACCGTAGTTGTGTAACATTGAAAAAAGTGGATATGTGGCGAAATGAAAAAGAGCCATATCGCATTAAATTGGCATATATGATTGCCAAGCTGAACAATGTCCTGGATGAGAACAAAGTAGGACAGCCTGATCGCTATGACGGCGCTCAAGGACTGATGGATGATCTGATGATTATCGATCGCAGCCTGCGTCATCATTTTGCAGACTATGTAGCAGATACGACCATTCGTAAAATGATTCGTCAAGTGGAACTGTTCGGTTTCCATACAGCTGCATTGGATGTGCGTCAGCACAGCAAAGAGCATGAAAATGCGATGTCGGAGATTTTGGCCAAGATGAACATCGTAGAAGATTATGCTCGTTTGACGGAAGATGGCAAAATCGATTTACTGGCTCGTTTGCTGGATGATCCTCGTCCGTTGACTTCCCCTTATCACCAATACACAGAGGGGACCAAAGAGTGTCTGGACGTATTCCGTACGATCAAGCGTGCTCAGAGCGAGTTTGGGGCCGGTTGTATCACAAGCTACCTGATTAGTATGACCCAAGGGGCAAGTGACCTGCTTGAGGTTATGGTATTTGCCAAAGAAGTAGGGTTGTTCCGTAAAGAACATAACGGTGAAGTGGTATCTACGCTTCAAGCGGTTCCATTGTTTGAAACGATTGATGATCTTCATGCCGCTTCGGAAATTATGGAGAAGCTGTTCAACCTTCCGGTATATCGCGCAAGTGTGAGTGGACGGAATGAACTGCATGAAATCATGTTGGGTTACTCGGACAGCAACAAGGATGGCGGAGTGGTTACAGCCAACTGGGAGCTGCGCGTGGCGATGAATGCTATCACCGATGTTGCTAATAAACACGGCGTTAAGCTGAAGTTCTTCCATGGTAGAGGTGGGGCGCTAGGACGTGGAGGCATGCCTCTCAACCGCAGTATTCTTGCTCAACCACCACACACCATTGGTGGGGGAATCAAGATTACAGAGCAGGGTGAGGTTATTTCTTCCCGTTATTCCCTTCAGGGAATTGCATACCGGAGTCTTGAGCAGGCTACATCGGCTTTGATTACCGCTGCACTAAACGGTCTGGAGCCGCAAGAGTCGGCATCAGAGCGTCATTGGGATAGCATCATCAAAGATATTTCTCAAGTTTCCCTGACCAAATACCAGGATCTCATTTTCCGTGATCCAGACTTCTTTACCTTCTTCAAGGAATCGACACCGCTGCCTGAGGTTGGGGAACTGAATATTGGTTCACGTCCATCGAAACGGAAAAACAGCGACAAGTTCGAGGATTTGAGAGCGATCCCTTGGGTATTTGCCTGGACCCAAAGTCGTTATCTGCTTCCCGCATGGTATGCGGCAGGAACGGGACTGCAAAGTTACTATCAGGATAAAGAAGAAAATCTGGTTGTCCTGAAAGAAATGTATGAAAACTTCCCATTCTTCCGTACACTAATTGATACGGTGCAGATGGCTGTTGCCAAAGCAGATTTGGTCATTGCGAAGGAATACTCGGCTATGACTTCCAATGAGGAAGCACGTGATCGCATCTATGGTCAGATTGAATCGGAATTCAAACTCACCAAAGAGCTGATTCTGAAAATTACCGGAGAAGCTGAAATTCTGGATGATGTACCGGTGATTCAAGAGTCGATCCGACTTCGTAATCCGTATGTCGATCCTTTGTCCTACATGCAGGTCCAACTACTGAGTGAGCTCAGAGATATGCGTGAGCGTGGCGAGGATGACACAGAGTTACTGCGTGAAGTGTTGCTTACGATTAACGGCATTGCAGCAGGACTTCGGAATACGGGTTGATCGTTAATCTGCTTAACAATATATGAAGTGAATTTTCCAGCCATATAGATAGTAAAAGCTTAATTCTTTCCTCTGCTTGAGTGAGAGATGAAACGGGACTCCTTCGGGAGTTCCCGTTTTTACTGTTTTTGGCGGATATTTTCCGGCACAGTCTTGATTTTTGACCAAAGTTGATTTACGATTTGATTGGTGAATTACAAGTGTGGACGGGTATCAGAAGGCGGAAGACCCATCAGCATGTCTGGGGGAATAAGGGTGGACAATTTGGAGAACAGGCTTGTTAAGCTGGTACTGAAGGGTGACCAGCGGGCCTTTGCAGAAATCGTTGAATTATACAAGGACAAGCTGTTTCATCTGGCATACCGGATGCTGAACAATCGTCATGAAGCCGAAGACGTTGTACAGGAGACGTTTTTGCGTGTGTTTCGCAATATGGAGAAGTATGATCCGAACCAGAAGTTCTCAACCTGGATATACCGGATTGCAACCAATCTGTGTATTGACCGCTTACGGCGGAAGAAACCTTCTTATTCATTGGATGCAGAATTGAATGATCAGGAAGGGTCTGATGGTTATGCGATGCTTCCAAGCGATGATCGTACACCAGAGAGTGAAGCACTTTTGTCTGAAACACAGACACTAATCCGTGAAGCGATTGACAGTTTGCCGGCCAAGTATAAATCAGTCATGATTTTGAGATATTTACAGGACTTGTCGCTACAGGAAATCAGTGATGTGACAGGTATGCCCGTAACAACGATTAAGACTCGTGTTCATCGTGGGCGTGATTTTTTGCGTAAAAAACTGGAGTATAAGTTGTAAAGGTAAAACGTCTTTTATTTGGGCGAATTTATTTGAAACATATCCGAAACGGATACGTATGTAATGTATGCAAGTCTTATGCGTGCTTTTTGGCGATGCAAGGACTAAGTGATCTAAGAAAGGATTGGCTCTCATATGGATTGCAACTCGGCCGTCTCTTTAATGCATGAATGTTTGGATGAGTCGTTGTCCCCGGCCCAGAAGGTTGAACTGAAAAGTCACCTTGTGACCTGTCCGGATTGTCGCATGCGCTTTAAAGAGTTGGAACAGACGGAAATGCTACTCTTTGCCATGAAACACTATTCACCGTCTGCCTCGGATGAGCTGACCAATCGAATTATGAATGCTCTGCCCCAGCCCAAGAGACAGCAAATATGGCTCAAATGGGTCAAAGGACATCCCGCGCTGACGGCGGCAGCCTTCTTTTTGGTCGTGATGCTCTTTAGCGCCTGGAATTTCTGGAATCAGAATAACGAAATGGTCGTTAAGGGAAATAATCTGGACCAGATCGTGATTGAAGGAAACACGGTTATTGTTCCGGAGGGCAAGTCCATTGCTGGCGATCTTACGATAGAGAATGGAACTGCTCAGGTATACGGTGATGTAAATGGCAATCTGACGGTCATCGACGGACAGTTGTATCAGGCTTCAACGGCACATATTTCCGGTCAGGTGAAAAGTATTGATCAGGCGCTGGACTGGTTCTGGTACAAAATAACCAATATGGTAAATGAAGTGGCTTACCGCTAAATCAGGGTAGATTCTTCAATGGTATATACCAAGCAGGGTACCTCCAGATTGCTGGGGTACTCTTTTTTTATCTAATGACTTTGTAATTTATGGGATTTGTGTTGTTTCTGCGCAGTTTGTGACTCCCGTAACTTGCAACCTGAACGTTAACGTTATAACCTAGATACTAAAGAGAACATACTACTACATATAGATAAGCTTTTTGCATAAATCCAAAGAGCGTCTTTCAATCCGCAAAATATAGATCGAAATAATTCTATTCGTCTATACGTTAGTTGGATCAGAGTGCTCCTTCCTGGCCAACTTTTGTACCTGAGAGTGAGCTTGAATGGATTTTGCAAATGCGAGAAAAGGATTAATTAAATCCTAATGGGTTAATATGAGAGCAGGGTTTACTCATCAATGGGGATAGCGGGGGCTGGCTTATGAACTATTTTGCTGACTTAACGTGGAAAGAGTCCATTAAGGACGTTATCGATATATTGATCGTTACCTATATTATGTACAAATTGATTTTGCTTGTGCGGGGTACCCGTGCGGTTCAGCTGCTTAAAGGTATTCTGTTCCTTGTAGTGATCTGGGCACTAAGTACGTGGCTAAACCTCTATACGCTCAAATGGCTAATGAACCAGATGTTTACGTTTGGTGTCGTTGCGGTCTTTATTATCTTCCAACCGGAACTGCGCCGTGGTCTGGAGCAATTGGGTCGAGGCAAACTGTTTGGACGCTCGGCAGCAGCAAGTGATGAAGAATTAACGGTGTTAATTGGTGAGATTATTAAGTCCGTAAATTATTTGTCACGACGTAAAATTGGTGCACTGGTTGTATTCGAACGGGAAACGGGTCTGAACGATTACACAGAGTCCGGGATCCAGATGCAATCTCTGGTCAGCTCAGAGCTGATGATTAACATTTTTATTCCGAATACACCGCTCCATGATGGAGCCGTCATTATACAGGGCAAACAGATTTCGGCGGCAGCCTGTTATTTGCCTTTGTCCGAGAATCCGTTTATTAGCAAAGAGCTAGGAACGCGTCACCGTGCAGCAATCGGGATTACCGAGGTTGCGGATGCGATCTGTTTGGTTGTTTCGGAGGAGACAGGACAAGTGTCGCTTGCGATGAATGGACAGGTTGTTCGTGATATTAAGGAAGAATCGCTGATTGCCAAACTGTACGAAGAACTGCGTCCAACATCCAATCTGACTAAAAAGAATGGTTGGACTACCTTCTGGAAACGGAAGGGGGGACGTAAAAATGGATAAATGGTTCAATAACAACAATTTTGCCAAGATTCTCGCTTTAGCGGTGAGTTTGTTGCTCTGGTTCATGATACATCTGGATGAAGTACCAACTACGCCAACAATCTCGACCGGGACAACGAATAAGGTTGTGGAGCGCACTGTGCCTGTTCAGCCTTATGGACTCGACAGCAACTCCTATGTACTTACTTCATTAAGTACGGATGAGGTCCGTCTGGAGATTAAAGGGCAGCGTTCGATGTTAACTTCGATTTTTACGAATGATGATTATAAAGTGCTAGTGGATCTTAGTCAGGTGAAGGATGGGTCCAATACACTGCCATTGGTGCCTGATCTGCCTTCCGGGGTTGAGGTAGTCAGCATGGAGCCTTCCATGGTTACGGTCAACGTGGAAAAATTGGGCACCAAATCCTTCGATGTGAATATTGTACCCGAAGGAGAACCATCCGCCGGATATAACGCTGGAACGCCCGTTGTTGAACCTTCAGGTCCAGTTAAGGTAACTCTGCCGGAAGGGCAGCTTGACGCCGTAGAGAAGGTTCAGGGCAGTGTGAGCGTGAAGGATGCGAAGGATGACGTGACGCAGAAAAAAGTGAAGCTTCAGGCATATGATGCCGAAGGCAAGGTCATTGAAAATGCGATTGTTACACCAGAAACCGTAGAAGTCCGTATTCCTGTCAGTCAGCCCTATACAACTGTGCCCTTAAGAATCAAATATTCGGGACAGCTGCCTGAGGGAATGGTGCTCTCCACGGTTGAGCCAAGCGTGAAAGAAGTCTCGGTTTACGGCACAGAGGATGCGCTTGCGGGTATACAGTCCTACGACCAAGTAACCCTTGATCTCACACAGTTCGATGAGGCAGGGACGTCGACAGTTAACGTGGACTTGACGCCGCCGCCCGGTTTTGAGAAAATCGAGCCTAGTTCGATTCAGCTTAAGGTGACGGTATCGCCTTATGATGAGCTTCAGGAGACGACCAAAGTCTTTCCGAACGTACCCATTACGCTTACTGGCGCGGGAAACGGGCTGGAAGGGACACTGGTTACTCCCAAAAGTGGCGGCTTGAATATTACGCTTAGAGGTTCTTCAACGATGCTTGAAGGTCTAAGTAGCGATGATATCAAATTGACTGCGGATCTTGCTGGACTTGCGGTAGGTACGCATGAAATAAAGCTTGAGGCTGACTTGCCTCGGTTTGCCAAACTGGATGAATCATCAGTTGATCTGAGCGCTACCGTCAAAATTAGCGAAAAGTCTGATGATACGACGGTTGCTCCTGGCGAAGATCCGAATGATGAAGGGACGGTGGGGCCTGATCCTTCACCAGCCGAAGTCGAGAATGGGGATACCGAAACTGCTCCTGGAGAAGAAGAAACAGAATCGAATACGGACAATCAGGAGCAGAGCCAGCAGGGGAATACCAGTCGAGGTAATTCCAATAACAGTGGTAGCAGTAATAGTGGCTCCAATCCGTAAAAAAAATGTTCAGATTAGAATTTTAAAAATAACGTTTATGCTCTTATATGATGCGAATAGAAGGAGTTAGATCATGGGGAAATATTTTGGTACAGACGGCGTAAGAGGTGTTGCCAATAAAGAGTTAACGGCGGAGCTGGCTTACAGCATCGGACGTTGTGGTGGTTATGTGCTTGCAGGTGGTGTAGAAAGACCAAAAGTGGTTATCGGTATGGATACCCGAATCTCGGGGCTTATGCTGGAATCCGCACTGGTTGCAGGTTTGCTGTCCATTGGCGCCGATGTAATTCGTCTGGGCGTTGTATCCACTCCTGGAGTGGCGTATATTGCTCGTCTGCTGAAAGCTGATGCAGGGGTAATGATCTCGGCTTCCCACAATCCAGTTGAGGATAACGGAATCAAATTTTTTGGGGGAGATGGCTTCAAACTGTCGGATGAGACGGAGAACCGGATCGAAGAATTGATGGATGCAGAAACGGATCAATTGCCGCGCCCTGTGGGTGGTGGTTTGGGAACCGTAATAGTGGATGAAGAATCCCGTTATCGCTATTTGGACTACCTGAAAACAACGGTAAATGAATCGTTCTCAGGACTCAAAATTGTTCTGGACTGTGCTAATGGAGCAGCTTATGAGCTGGCACCCAAATTATTCAGAGAACTTGGTGCAGAAGTCATTGCCATTGGTGCTGAGCCTAACGGCCTGAATATCAATGAGCAATGCGGATCAACTCACCCGGAGCATTTGAAACAAGAGGTGCTGAAACATAATGCGGATCTGGGCCTTGCTTTTGACGGGGATGCGGATCGACTGATTGCTATTGATGAGACAGGCGCTGAGGTTGATGGTGACTTCATTCTGTGCATCTGTGGTGATGCGATGAATCGCGCAGGTAAGTTGAAAGACAGTACTGTGGTATCTACCGTAATGAGTAACATCGGATTCTACAAAGCAACGGAGAAACTGGCACTGAAAACAGCAAAGACTGCCGTGGGTGACCGTTATGTGATGGAAGAAATGCGCCGTGGGGGTTATAACCTGGGTGGAGAGCAGTCCGGTCATGTTATTTTCCTGGATTACAATACAACAGGCGACGGCATGCTGACAGCGATTCAGCTCGTGGACACGATGAAAGCTTCCGGTAAAAAACTGAGTGAACTTAAGGCGCTGATGACCCAGTATCCACAAGTATTGGTGAACGTTCGCGTTGAAGATAAGAGCAAATACGAGGGCAATTCGGCGATTGAGCAAGCTATTGCTACAGTCGAGCAGCATCTGGGTGATAATGGACGTGTACTCGTTCGTGCGTCCGGGACTGAATCCTTGATCCGCGTTATGGCGGAAGGACCAGATAAGGATGAACTTGAACAATTCGTATCTCAAATTGCAGATGTTGTGCAAAAAGAACTGGTATAGGACCTGATCTATAGGTCTTCCAAACACGGTTGTATCAAGGGAATCACTGTCTCATAAGGTTTAATCTAACAGGGTTTATGCCATACAAACCCATATTCCTACGTCCCGGCCTAGTGAGACCATGGGTCTGTTTATCCGGTCGGGATTGTGGGTAAATATGCCGAAATTGTCACAGGTACTTTGCTCCATTGCAAAATGAACCTGACGTGCATATAATGAGTGGAGTCGTCATTCAGACACAGAAAGTGAGGATCGTAAGGTACTAGTTACACAAGCGCCAGAGCTTGAAGTTGCGCGGGAAGGATTTTGATCGGTATGAATCTTGAAATAATGAAGATGCTACTGAGCAAGATCGACGGCAATCAAGCTGACGAGGTGGAGGTGTTCGGATTGTTCGGCGGGGACCTCCCGGTGATGCACCAGAGCCGTGAACCGGATTGCGGAAAATGGATGGGTGACTGTTCACACAACGCGCCGGTAGGTGCAAGATTCAACTAAAATTCAAATGAATGTGCGCGAAGAGCGTGAACAGTGCGCGGACGGGAAAATGATGTACATTCATGATTGCATCTAATAACAGCTTATGACTGCGGAGCGGCAAGAGGCTGCTCTGATCATTGATAATTGAATAATTGAAAGTTTTCATGATACGTTAGGCAATCATTTTCATTTTTTCGATATGCCGTGCCAGCCTGTTTCTCTTCGTGACACAGTATTCATATACAATCGGAGGAAATAAACTATGTGCGGTATTGTTGGATATATTGGTAATAAGAACACTCAATCGGTATTGGTCGAAGGATTGAAGAAACTCGAGTATCGTGGTTATGATTCTGCAGGTATCGCGGTATTCACACCAGAAGGTCTGCAAATCACGAAAGCTCTTGGTCGTCTTGCGAATCTAGAAGCTAAGCTGGATGGTGCACCACTGGTAGGTAATGCCGGAATCGGACACACACGTTGGGCAACTCATGGTAAACCATCGGATGAGAACTCTCATCCACACACGGATGGAAGCCAGAAGTTCTCTGTTGTGCATAACGGTATTATTGAGAACTACCTGGATCTGAAGGACGAATTGATGGCTCAAGGTCACACGTTCACTTCCGAGACAGATACTGAGGTTATTTCTCACCTGATCGCACGTGAATACAATGGTGATATCGTTAAAACAGTTCAAAAAGTGATCACGTTGTTGCGTGGCGCCTTCGCACTGGGTGTATTGACAGAGCATGAGCCTGAGAAACTCGTAGCTGTGCGTCAAGCAAGCCCATTGATTATTGGTATTGGTGAAGGCGAGAACTTCATTGGTTCCGACATCCCGGCAATTCTGGAACATACACGTAACGTGTACATTCTGAATGATGGTGAAATGGCTGTATTGACACATGATGCTGTCGAATTGATGACGATTGAAGGTAACTTTATTTCTCGGGAAATGATTCGTGTCGATTGGGATGCTGTAACTGCAGAAAAAGGCGGATTCGAGCACTTCATGCTGAAAGAAATTCATGAGCAACCAAAAGCATATCGTGATACAATGCTGGGTCGCATCGATAATGAAAGCAAAAAGGTTCAACTTCCTGAGTTGAAAATGACTGAAGAACAAATCAAAAATATTCGTAACGTTCAAATCATCGCTTGTGGTACAGCGTACCATGCAGGTCTGGTTGGACGTACTGTAATCGAGCAACTGGTACGTATTCCGGTAGAAACAGATGTTGCTTCCGAATACCGTTATCGTTCCCCGATCGTAAGCAAAGATACACTTGTGATCGTGGTGAGCCAATCCGGTGAAACGGCTGATACACTTGCTGCACTGCGTGAAGCACAGTCAAATGGTGCACATGTACTCGCCATCACTAACGTTGTAGGTAGCTCCATTGCACGTGATGCGGACGATGTGATTGCAACACTGGCAGGACCGGAAATTGCAGTAGCTTCTACCAAAGCGTATACTTCGCAGTTGATCGCGTTCAACCTGCTGGGTCTGTACCTTGCACAAGTTCGTGGCACGCAAACAGCAGAAGAGATTGCTCACATGCTGGCAGCAATGCAAGCATTGCCTGAGCAAGTTGAATCCATGCTGGAGCAAGCGGAAGCTATTAAAGGATATGCAGAGCAAATCTCCAAACATGAACATCTCTTCTTCATCGGCCGCGGTCTGGATTATGCAGTAGCACAAGAAGGATCGTTGAAACTGAAAGAGATCTCTTATATTCACTCCGAAGCGTATGCTGCGGGTGAGTTGAAACATGGTACGCTCGCATTGATCGAGGACGGTATCCCTGTCATTGCTCTGGCAACGCAGGAGAACGTTTTGGAGAAAACCGTGAGCAACATCAAAGAAGTGAAAGCACGTGGCGCAGACGTACTGGCAATTACGTACGAAGAGCACGTAGCACCATTGCTGAAATCCGTTGACCAAGCGTTTGCAATTCCTAAGACGCTGCCACTGCTTAGCCCGGCTCTGTCCGTTGTAGCATTGCAATTGCTTGCATACTACGCTTCCCTGGCACTGGGTCACGATGTGGATAAACCACGTAACCTGGCGAAAAGCGTAACGGTAGAGTAAGGGATTGTTAAATTCTTATAATATTTAAGTATAATTAAAAAGGGTCCTGATGACAGTTGTCATTAGGACCCTTTTTGTTATGAACCTTTCCATTATGAATCTAACGTTAAAGTTCCTATGTCGAAATCAGTAGAGGGCACATTTGTGAAATCCTTTGACTGAAGCCAAGTCCATAGGGTAAGCACTCTGGTTATAAGGACCGCACAGAGATTTTATCTATTTTTCGAATGAAAGTAATGACTCTCTACACGATTAATTTCTAACTGGTAATGCCCACGAGCAACAGGATAATTTGAAATGAGTTTAAAAATGATGCTCATAAATAGAGTTCTCCATTGGCATGTTCGTGTTGAAATTTATTGTTGGTTACGCCCAAGTCGTAATCGTTTCAACCGGGAGACGATAGGAAGGATAGCCATCTTTGGCTGCTTTACCTATGGAGATCAACATCACGGGCTGGAAACGCTCTTTATCCAAGCCGAAGGCTTCAGCGATCTTGCCTTTGTCATAACCGGCCATAGGGTTGGTATCATAGCCATGAGCACGGGCAACGAGCATGAGTTGCATGGATATGAGACCTGAGTCAATGAGATTAATATCACGTAGTTCGGATGCGTTTATGTTCGCATAATAAGGTTTTACCTGCTGCATTTGCATATCCATGATGTCTTGTGGCATGTATCCAAGTTCCACTGATTTATTGAAAATCTCTTCCATGTATTCAACGTTATTGGCATCGTAAAACACGGCAATGACAGCCGAGGACGTTAGTGCCTGTGTCTGGTTAAAAGAGGCTAGTGGTGCAAGCTTCTCTTTGCCTTCAGCACTGTCGATGACAAGAAAACGCCACGGTTGCATGTTAATCGCCGAAGGGGCACGTGAAGCTTTCGCCAGTATCTCGGTCATCTCCTGGCGGCTGATTTTGACTTCAGGGTCATAGACTTTAACGGAATGGCGCTCCAAGACGATGGTATCAAAATCATTTGTTTTGTTGAATTGGCCGGTAATTGTATTCATATGGATATCTCTCCTCATATCTAATATTGGTGAGAGTGGGTTATGGGATTACCTCAATTCGTCTCACTATGAGGATTGTAAACTATGAAGTATACTTTATAGCAAGAAAAAGAAACGAGGGCGATCCATATGAAAATTAGTGAAGTAGCCAAGAGTGTAAACCTTCCGATATCCACTATTCGTTATTATGAGAAGATAGGTATTATCACGGATGAACATATGCTGAGAGATCAAAATAACTATCGGATATATGCCGAGAGCATTATTCAGCATCTGGATGTAGTTAAACAATGTTTAGCTGTTGGTTTTACGATCCATGAGATCCAATCTATGATCTCTAAACAGGGATTTTCAAGTAATGAACAAGCGAGCATTATCCAAGCGAAAATAACAGAAATTGAAGATGCTCAGAAAAAATTAGAGAATTCCAAACAAAATCTGTACGATATTCTTAAGGCGGATATCACTTGTGAGGATGGTTTTGGTAAGTATTGAGTCGCACGTCCCTCTTGAGCTTTTCATTCAGTACACTCTAACATCAAATCGAAACAATGGAATACAGACCATCCTGTATACGTAGACTACCGGGTTGCCCCGTTGCAACCTTCACCTCAGTGGCAAAAACGCCGGGTATACGTCCGTCTGGGAACCAGGGCATCTCTTTATCGATTACAATAAACATGCCTTCTGCGTCACCGATGGGGGCAAATTGCTTTCCGTCTCCGGCAAAGGGTTCAAGGTGATACTGTCCATTCATTTTGCTTATGGTACCGGGTACATCTTCGACAGGCAGGCCGATCTCGCTAATGCACAGCAGCTGCCTAGAATCAAAGGTTTCTTCGACTGCATTATCCAACGAATGGTGAGCGATGAACTCCATCAAATTACCACTCGGGTCATAGAAGTAGAAAGCAGTAGCATCCCAGTAGGGGAAATAGAATTCATCTTTATCATCTTTAGAAAGCAAAGAGATGTTTCGATCTTGAACCCACTTCTTGGCTTCAGCGAGTTGGTTTGTCGGAATCGTAAATGCGACATGATAGAAGGGCTTTTCCTGATCAGGAGCTTGCTGAAATGAAAGGACCGAATTTCCTGTGCGAAGCGATACGGACGATGTACTCTCCTCCAGTAGCTCCAACTCCAATAACGTACCGTAAAACTGCTTCATGGCCTCCATTTGATGTGTGAACAAGTTAACCTCTTTTATTTGCATTCAAGTCACTCTCCCTCTGAACTTATCCTTGATTAAAATAATCAATGGTTTTCTCAATAAATGCTTTGGCAGATTGGGTCAGGTAACGGTCGGACCGATGAATGATCTCAAAGTGACGGTAAGGGGCATCGTCCGTGATTCGGATGATGCGTAGTGTCGGTTCATTCATTGCCTTGATCAGTGGATAGGGCAGTATCGTACCGCCAACGTTAGCTTTGACCAGACTAATAATGGAGGTTGCCGAACTTGTCTCCATAATTGTATTCAAGGTGAAACCATATTTCCGGCAATAGCCATCAACCAGTTCTCTGCCTGTGAATCCTTCTGGGAACATTACGGTCTGAATATCGCGCAGTTCCTTAATTCCAATCTCATTTCGTTCAGCCCAAGCGTGGTTTTCCGAAACGACGAGTACGTATTCTTCGCTGCACAAAGGAATGCGGACAAGACGGTCATCTGAAATGGAAGTAAGCTCAATGCCGATGTCTACTTCGTTATCCAACACTTGATTCAATACATAAATCGAAGAAACAACCTTTAATTTCACCTTGGGAAAATGGGCATGAAAATTAACGAGCAATGGAGTAAGACGGTAGTCCAAATCGGACGGTAGGACTCCAATCACCAGCTTGCCTCGCTGATCATTGCGGAATTCAGCTAATGCATCTTGGGTATTCTGTAAATGCCGAACCATTTGTACACAGTGCTCTAAAAATAGCGTTCCCGCCTGCGTCATCACAATCTTTTTGCCTACCCGGTCGAACAAGGGAACACCTAACTCATCCTCCAACGCTCGAATCTGTTGGCTCAAGGTAGGTTGAGAAATACCGATTTTATCTGCAGCACGTGTGAAATGGAGTTCCTCACAAACGACGATAAAGTTCTCCATTTGACGTATTTCCATATGCTTCCCCTCCAATCATTGGTTTTTATAATCATTTTAATAGAAACTATTGTATTGTTCAATCATTATAATACTTCTATACTAGTCTTGCACCACAAAAGATCTACAGCCTGGATCATTAGTGAATGCAGCTATATAACAATACATGAGGTGATCCTTAGTGAAACTGTTTTATATCGTTCTGGCGCTTATTCTGGCTTCATTGAATCTGCGACCACCCATTACATCCATTTCTCCCTTAATGAGTACCATACAAAGTGATCTGGGTATTAGCGGAATTGCAGCAAGTCTGTTAACTACGCTTCCCGTATTATGTATGGGTATATTCGCTCCATTTTCCGTAAAGCTAAGCAGGAGGTGGGGGAATGAGGGCGCGATCGTTTTGGCATTAATCCTCATTGGAGTAGGTACGGCATTGCGGTTGTTCGTGGGTGCAGCACCTCTGATGATGTTTACTTCATTTCTATCCGGTGTAGGTATTGCATTGGCTGGTCCGCTCTTGTCCAGCTTTATCAAACAGTACTTCCCTACGCGAGTTGCTGCCATGGTGGGGGTCTACTCTACAGCAATGGTCGTGGGGGCCAGCATTAGTGTTGGACTATCGGTTCCCCTTCAAAATCTCCTGGGGGGTTCGTGGAAGGGATCGTTAGCGATGTGGGCATTGCTCGCCATCATTGCTTTGCCGATTTGGATGAAATTAGCCTTGTCAGCACGAAAGGATCGACAAACGGGGCAGATTTCTACTGTGAACGTTGAAGCTCTTCCAGTGAAAAATAGTCGAGCATGGGTACTGACATTGTTCTTCGGCCTGATGGCAGCGATCTTCTATTCATTGACTGCATGGCTTGCGCCTGCGATCCAGAGCCAAGGATATACGAAAGAGACAGCCGGCAGCATCCAAACGTTATTTACGTTAATTTCATTGCCGTCTACGTTATTCATTCCAATGCTCGTTCACCGTTACCAAAAACGTGTATTCTGGCTTGTTGGATGTGCGTTAATGGAGTTGATCGGAGTCTTAATGCTGAACCTGTCCGTCAGTCCTTGGCTGGCCGCAATCCCACTCGGCATTGGTGCCGGGGGACTGTTTCCAATCGCTCTGATGCTGCCCATTGATGAGACGAATAATGCTCAGGAAGCCAGCGCCTGGTCAGCCATGACTCAATCGGGCGGTTACATTCTGGGCGCGCTTGGTCCACTGGCGATTGGCTGGCTCCATGATACCACGGGCAGCTTTATCCAAGCATTCTATGGTCTGGCTATAATCATCGTGCTGCAAATCATAGTTCAGTTGGCGATAGGCAATAAAAAAAGCTCTCCAGCGGTTCATGATAAATCAGAGTCCAGAGTTTGACGAAAAAAGATGGATATCGATTTGCGATGAGGTGTAAACATCAAGTGGTTATTGGTGGCGGAAGTTAAATGTGGTCGAGTAAATCCAGATAGTGTTGTTTTAAGGATTCTTTTAAGGTATCAGGCTCCATGATCTTGATAGACTTGCCAAAGCTTGCGAGATAGCGAATGATGAACTCAAGCTCATGGGCTTCATACGACCCGAGTAAATAGGCGTATCCAGATTGTCCAGTATCAGTTCCAGAGTCGTTAATAATCCGCATGGATGGAAACTGTTCTTGCTGGAACAGCTCAACGCCGGCTTCATTAATCAGACATATGAATGGGATAGCGTTCTCTGATGGTTTCCATAACGAGTGGGCATCCTGTAGATTGAGTTCATTAATATGTGATATAGGTTCGATGTCTGTCGCCTCGCATGAGGTGATTCGGTCACATCGGAACACACGGTACGCCTGTTTACCCAGATCATACGCCTCGCAATACCAGTAGCCTTTCATGGCATAGAGGGCGATGGGCTGAATGGTGCGTATGCCGGGCTTGGGTTTGTCGGGATTGGAATTGTTGTCTGGGTTACTGCTATTTCTGCGAATATGTCGATACGTAATCTGTATCACTATATTCTGAACAGCGGCCATCAATAGAAACTCCAGATGCTCACTATCCCGGATTTGCTCGGTGTGTCGGAAAGAGACCCGATGCTGGATTTGTTCAATATCCTGTCTCTGGTTTTCGGATAGGGCACTTAGAAACTTCTCGTGAATGGAACGAAAAGAGATCTGAAAGGGCAGGTTGGTAAAGCTGCGCAATGCCTGCATGGCAAAGTAGAGGGCATGAAGCTCACTTGTATTAAATGAAATGGGTGGCAGCTGCATTTGCTGAAGCAAACGATATCCCCCATAACGTCCATACTCGGCATAAATGGGAGCACCGATTTCCTCCAATGACGCGATGTCTCGTAATGCGGTTCTCTTGGATATCTGAAACTCCTGCATGAGATCTTGCAGGGTGAAGTGTTGTTTTTGATTGATAAAGCGCAGCATCTGGTTCATGCGTTCTGATTTTTTCATAAAAAAACCTCTCAATGGTGCCATGGATTGGCACCTTTTGTCGTTATAGTAAACAGTGTAATCCAATCACACGAAGGAGGCAATACAGATGAATTTTGAAGTGATCCCGTTTCTGTCGATGAATGGAGACGCTGCGGCAGCCATTGCTTTTTATGAGAAGTACCTGGGGGCCAATGTGTTGTTCAAGAAAAATTATAAAGAGATGAAGGAAATGAATCCGGGGTTTGAGTATCCTGAAGGGCAGGATGAATATATAACACATTCGGTACTCCAGATCGGGGTAAATAAATTGATGATTGCTGAGGAAGAAATGGATACGGGTCGACCGTGGCAGCAGGGAAACAGCACGTCATTATGCATTCAATCGAAAGATAAAAGTACGATGACGGAGCTGTATAATTCGCTGGTACAACATGAGCAGGTTAGGGTGTTGGTGCCTTATGAGCAAAACGAGTTTAGTCCGGGGTATGGAATCGTCCGTGATCCGTTCGGAATCGTGATTCAGCTTTGTGTGACGGTGCATGATTTTTAATTAGGTGAAAGTGAATCCGTAATGAGCCTGGAGGATGTATATCCTTTGGGCTCATTTTGAATTCTTTAGAAGTTGTGGTCTTCTTTTCCCTATACTTTTTGCAAACGGGTAGCTTCTAGCTTGGCAAGACGTTTCATCACTTTCTTCAGCATAACGGAGGCTTTGACACGGAGAGGAAGATCGTTGGATATTTCGATGCTGTACGTACCAGCGAGAATTTGCTCTTTGAGCTCGGCAACCGATGCACATGGACGATCCAGCACATTGAACACACTACCGTATTGCAGGCACTGGTGGGTATCGCTTCCGGCAGTGACGGGTTTACCGAGGGACTGGGCGAATGGTTCAACCTGACCGCGGCACGTCTCGATGCCGTATTGATACATATCCTTGGCGTTCAGATCAAAAGCGTCCAGACGTCCCAATAAATCACGATCGAGTTGATACAGCGGGGTGGACTCGCGGAAAGGGTGTGCGCCAATTTTGAGCAAAGGCCATGCTTCGGCCATATCCAACAGATTGGCAAAAGGAATGAATGAACCTTTGGCTGTATATTGCTCCAGGCCGCTGCGGACGGCAAGAATATGTTCTTTTTGACCCACCAGCAAAATATGTCCTGTCTCCTGAATATCCACTTCCATGCCGGGAAAAATGCGCAGTCCATCTGCATCGTAGTACTCCCCGTTGTATGGATAAAGACGATCCAGCGTCTCATAGACCTCGTAGAAGTTGCGGGTGTTAAAATGTTCGGTAAACGCAAGGGCTTCGAGCCCGCTGGCTATGGCTTCGTTGACCATTTCGGTGAAGTAATCGACCGAGAAATCAGAGTTTTTGGATAATTTGCCGTGTGTATGAAGATCAATGCGCATAGAAGACACTCCTTTATTCCATGAATGATTAATGGTATGAATAGTTACAGCATTTTATTTTGAATTACAGAATCTCGTAATGCCCGCCGAGCCAGAACAGCAGTGCAACATAGATTGCCGATCCGGCGAGAAATCCGAGGTCACGTGAGGTGATTTTCAGATGGGCGAGCTTCAGGCGTTTGGACTCAGGATGCTTCATGCCGTACGAGAAACCGCGTGTCTCCAGTGCTTCCACCGTTGTGCGGGAACGTTTGGCGGTAGCCAGCATTAGCGGGAAGAAAGACACAATGAACAGCTTCATATAGTAGACAACGAGTCGCCAGTAGAGCCATCCGTGCCGAGAGGGAACCTGACCCCGCAGTCTGTAGGACAGCATGATGTTGCGGAATTCACCGAACAGCACCGGCAATATGCGATAAGCATAAGAGAGGCTGAAAGAGAACGTCGCAGGCATGCCGAGCGCAAGTAACCCATCGCCGATCCGTTCCGGGTCCATGCCCGAAAAGACGGTGATACTCGCCAGCGAGACGATGGACAGCTTCAAGGTGAGCAGCAGCAGGGGGAATGCAGATTCCAGATTGCCACCGAAGAACAGCGAGATGATAAACATCCAACCGACCTGGCCGATTAATCCTAAGCAGAGAATGATAATGATAAAAGGAGCGGCTCTGGACAATATGGTGGTAGTCACCATCAACAGAAACATGCCGAGCAGCACAGTCCCGTTATGAACAAACCAGGGAACGATGGCAAAAAAGAGATACCAGATCAGCATGGCACGGGGATCAATCCGCGACAGGCTGGCATGTCCGCTGCCATATACGGTATTCATCAGCTCAAGCTGAATGCGTTCAATGGATATTTTGTCAAACCAGTTGCGGACAAGCTGCATGATGCATATCCTCCTTGGTGAGTGATTGATTCAAGAGAGTATCAACAAAAGCCTCGGTTGTCGGTGAAAGTGTCGGTAGACCCATCCGGTGGGAGAGCTCCATGATCTGTGTAAGCGCAAGTCCGGAGCGGCGCAGAAGGGACTCATCCGCAAACACGTCGGCAGGTGTGCTGTCTGCTTCCACCTGACCATTGTGAAGCACGATAACGCGACTAGCCCACTGGGTAACCAGCTGCATATCATGCGTGGCAATGACGGTTGTTCGCACATGCTGATCCAGCTCATCCAGTACACCTATCAGTTCCTCGCGGGTGGCAAGGTCCAGATTGGCGGTGGGCTCATCCAGCAGCATAAGTGAAGGCTTCATGGCTGCACCGATGGCAAGTGTGACACGCCGCTGTTGTCCGCCACTGAGAAGCCGGGCATCCCGCTCTTGCAGCGGAGTAAGCCGAAAACGCTCCAGTACATGTGCAATTTGCTGGTCAGCTTCCGGGATGCGACGGTTCTTCAGGAAATACGCGACTTCTTTACGAACACTGTCTTCGATAAACATTTCGGAAGAGTTCTGAAAAATATAGGCGACCTTCCCCGCCAGCTGCTCCAAAGAGGAACGGTGCGTAACTTCACCCAGAACACTGACACTGCCTTCTTGAGGTAGGCTAATGCCAGCCATCATCTTCAGTAAGGAGGATTTACCCGCACCATTGTTGCCAATCAAGGCAATCCGTTCTCCTTCATGGAGTGAAATATTAACTCCACGAATGACTTCATGTTCTTTTTTGCCCAGTCCTCTGTAACGCAGCCGGGTTTGATGAAACTGTACAATAGGGATCAACGGTTCAGCAGCCGAGGCAGGCGTTGAACGCTTGGTATTTGCAATTTGGCTAGAAACGTCGCGTGCCAAGTTCGAATAGGATGAAGGTTCATTTTGCAAAGAAGCGGATGGAATGGATGGGTAATGCTCGGCAAAATAAACGTTTGCTTCTTCCACAGTAATCGGGAAGCGTCGTTCTGAACCTGAGAGGCCCGCAATTGTTTTTTCTCCCTGCGATAACTCTGCAGCCTGAATAGCTGCCCGTGTAACCTCAGGAGGTTGAATGCCCAGCCGTTCCAGATCCGCAATTCGATTCAAACCTTCCTTAACAGGAAGGTTCCACAAGACCCGGCCTTTGTCCATCAATACCACATCTGCGCAGAAGTCGGCGATAAATTCAGTATGGTGCTCGATGACGATAATCGTCTTGCCATATTCCGTATTCAATTTCGAAAGACACTCATAGATGAGTCTTGCATGCTGCGGGTCAAGCTGTGAGACAGGTTCATCCACGATCAGGATATCGGGGTCGAGCGACAGAGCTCCGGCCAGAGCGAGCAGATGTTTCTGCCCACCACTCAATTCCCAGATGTATCGGTTATGAATGGTATCCAGACCACACATGGCAAGTGCGCGTTCTCCGAGCTCCCGATAGTTGGGCAGTCCGTAGTTGAGTGGTGCAAAGCAAGCCTCGTCCAAGACGGTGGGACGCACGAGCTGGTTATCGAAATCCTGATAGACGTAACCGATCTTTCTGGACAGATCTGCAACACTTCGCCCTTCGGCAGGCATGCCAAGTACATGAACTTCACCGGAGAAGTCTCCTGTGTAGAATTGAGGAATAAGGCCATTGAACAACTTGCACAGGGTGGATTTGCCGCAGCCGTTGCCCCCGATAATGGCTGTAAAACTGCCTCGTGGGAGTTCGA
This sequence comes from Paenibacillus sp. OK060, assembly GCF_900101205.1. Classification (NCBI taxonomy): domain Bacteria; kingdom Bacillati; phylum Bacillota; class Bacilli; order Caryophanales; family Paenibacillaceae; genus Paenibacillus; species Paenibacillus sp. OK060. The sequence continues at coordinate 188,760 of NZ_FNFR01000009.1, read as the reverse complement.
GTGAAGCTCCGTTCAGGACGGGCTCTTCGGAGCCAGGATACGTAAAGATGACATTTTGAATGGAAATGGCAGAATCCGATGCGGAAACAGAAGCTGATGTGGACATTTCATTATGCATAAGGGCGATTCTCCGTACCGGGTACCGTTTTGTTTTTGCTTCGTTTAGCGCGCATGATCAGTAATGTCACCACAGCAACCAATGCGGCAGCTCCGATACTAATCCATATTGAAGCCGAACCATATTGATCTGCATAGTCCGTCTCCCAAACAGCGAAGTTGATATCCATTTCGGACAGGGATTCCGCACCAAAGGCCAGCCCAAGCAGCAGCACACCGATCAGGATCAGTTTCGGACGGAAGAAGCCGATTCCTTCATACTTCATCCCTGGATTACGAGGTTTGATGCCGAGCAGTGGTTCAATTTTGCCATAGAGTAGGGGTACGAGATACAGCGTAGGCAGCAGAGCGAACAGGATGCCTGAGAACAGTACGTCATTCAGAAAGCCACCCCCTTCAATCAGCACAACACTTTCCGCAAGTCCAGGGACGGCTTCCAGCTGCTCCACACCAATCCACACTTTACCGATATCCACCAGTGAACTAAGGAACTGATGAATGATGACGCCTGTCATAGCTGCGATTCCGACCTGTCTGCGATTGCGAGGATCACTGACCATACGTCCTGCGACATACATGGCAAAGGAAAAGGTAAGGAATTTCTCCAGCTCGCCCAGTCCGCCAAATTGCCCCAGCATCAGCTCACCGAAGATCACTTCGCCAAGAGCCGCACCAAGGGCAGCAATCATGGGGTGGAACAAAATGCAAAGTGTCAGCGGAATGAAGGCAAAGTACTCAACAGACAATTCAATCGGTCCAAGCTGGAGCTTGGGAATAAGCTCTGTGAACATGTTGGACAAGCCGTACAGTGACATGGATAGCACAAACACCATCATTTTCTGTGAAGACGTCAGCGTATAACGCTCAGTCATCTTCTTCTTCATCGATACATACCTCCCTGAAAGTTGGTGATCATCATAGCCACAGTCTAGGGGCAGAGTATTAACGGGAAAGAAGACATTTGTAAATCGGATGTAATTTTTATTACACATTAAGATTTTAATGAAAAAAATATTACATACATAGCCCACTTCTCTTCCTTTCAACTGATATACTGAGTGCAGAGCGAGAAAAGGAGTGCATACGGAATGAATTTGTTTACTCATAAAGAACAGCTGTCGCCAGGTCATCTGAAAATTGCTGATTTTGTTGAACGCAATCCGGAAGAGATTCTGTTCATGACGGAACAGGAGATTGCGGACAGGTTGGGGGTCAGTATTGCGACCGTATCCCGTTTCTGGCGGGCGGTTGGATATGACAATGCCAAAGCATTCAAAATCCGGCTTCGTACATCCGAAGACACTACACCTGCCCTTAAATTAAATAAAACCATATCCCGCATGGATACGGACAGCCTTCCCGTTCAGTTACTGGAGGCCTCCGTCAGCCATTTGCAGGAGACGTTATCCCATATGAAGCAGGGGGATCTGGAGCACGCAGCAGCGATCCTTGCTGAAGCACGAAGAGTATATGTGTATGCTCCAGGGCCTTCCGCTGGTTTGGCGGAATTATTGTCCTTTCGGCTATCCCGATTCGGATTGACGGTCATCCACCTCGCCGGAGGTGGCCATGAATTATTGGAATCACTGATGCATATGCAACGGGAGGATGTTGTGCTGCTGATGTGTTTTACAAGACTCTTGCCTGAAGCAGAGGTCATTCTGGATTATGCCAGAGATACAGGCAGTAAAGCCGTACTTGTAACAGATCGGGAAGACCTCTTATATGGATTGGGGACGGAGTTATCTTTTTACGTTAGTAGAGGGGAGCTTGGCGAATTTCATTCCATGGTTACTCCACTACTGTTAATGGAACAACTGGTGCTGGCGGTGGGATTGATGCAGAAGGACCATGCGCTGTCTAAGCTGGAGCGGCTCGCTGACTTGCGCAGTCGGTACGCAGATAAATTGCCGCGAGACTGATGGATGAAACAGGTAGCGTAATATACAGAGACGACTACTGATAACATCAAAGCTATGGAAGGTTATACCATAATTAGGGGCGGTTAATCCGCTCCTTTTTGTGTTAGAATTTGCTCATGAAAAATAATGTTTAGACAGTTAGTTTATTGGGTATAAAAAGTCAAGCCGTAACCGAATTGTTAGAAATTGATTTGGGAGTGATCCAATTGACTGCAATTGGAGTATACAATAATAGAGTCGTCTCTATTCAGTTGAATACATAATTGCACTACAACAGGAACTGCCAGAATGAGAACGGTTTAATCATGGGAAGAAGTCAGGGAGTGGGGATCGCTTTGCCTATAGTAGATGTGGAAAAAAAAGATGTTGTTACCGATGCGCTGGTCATTAAGGCCATGGAGAAAAGTCTGGCTATCATTCGATTCGATATGGATCGACGGGTTACGTATGTAAATGAAGTTTTTGCCCAGACGATGGGCTATTCCGTAGCTGAGATGTATGGCATGCAGCATGAGCAATTTTGTTTCGACGAGTTCGTGAAAAGCCCTGACTATAACGCGTTTTGGAGTAGTATTTTTAACGGTACTAGCTTCCAGGACAAGGTTGAACGCAAGGATGCAAAGGGAAATCCCGTATGGCTTGAAGCGACATATATGCCCGTCTATGATGAATTGAATCAGAATATATTGGGTGTGTCCAAAATAGCTACAAACATCACGACCCGTCAGAATAATATTTCAGCTGTAGTTAATGAACTGAAGACGATGTCACATGATCTGAACGAACATGCTGATATCGGCATTGAGCGAAGCCGTGAGCTGATGTCCAGTATCACGTATATATCTGAAGTTTCCGCCCACAACCGAGCGACACTGAATCATTTGCAAGAACAGGCACGTTCTATCCAGGGAGTTGTTAAAACGATTCGCGAAATTGCGTCGCAGACCCAGCTTCTGGCCCTGAACGCTGCGATTGAAGCGGCACATGCAGGCGAATATGGGCGCGGGTTCGATGTTGTAGCCAAGGAAGTACGCAAACTATCGGCCATGGTCGAAAATTCCATTAATGAGATTCGGGATAGTGTGAATGGGATAACCAAAGAGATTACGAACATTTCTGGCGGAACACAGAAGGTTGAAGGCTACGTGGAGCGAAGTCAGCAGCAGATCGAGGTGGCGTTGAATGATTTTACAACCATTGCGGCGTCTGCACATCTACTTGATGAGAAGGCGCAACACGTAACCAAAATCGTATAGATAAGGTAAACTCCAATAACCCCTAGGGAAGCGGGTGCCAATAGAGGCATCTGCTTTTTGTTGTTCAAAAAAACGGGAATTATTGTGAGCAATCGGGGAAACAATACTCTGGAATACCTGCAAGTTCATAGCGCAGAGAAATGTTGGGGTGAGGGTGATGTGGTCAACGATTTGGTCGTACGTGCCGGAGTGGCCCATATGGTTACAGGCTTTTTTGTTATGTGTCATTCCGCTATCGATTCTGAAAATAACCCGTTGGATTCGTTCTTCCGTGGATCAGGGAAGCTTCGCAATTTCTACAGATCAAAACCAAGGCAATAACGACGAGCAATCTGTATCATCAGGATCTGATGAGAACCAGAGTTTAGAAACAGGGCGTTATGCCAATATCAAGCTTACCGGGAATTATGTTACCGATTTAATTAGTTCAAAGGAGACCTTTGCTCAGAATGCTGATGTACATATTCGAGAGTTTACAATACGAGGCACGAATACAAGGGCAGCGGTCATGTATATTGATGGTCTTGTGGACCAGCAATTGATTGATGAGCATCTGATTACACCTCTGATGATCAGGGGTGTACCGGAACTGCAACAGGAGAGCTTCCTTCATCCAGCCGATATACATCAGATTAAGAACTATCTAAGTAATCAACTTCTGCCTGTCAGCCAGATACAGGAGACCGAATCGTTACAGGAGCTGGCCTTGGGAGTACTTGGGGGTAAAAATGCACTCCTTGTGGATGGCATGCAAGGTGCACTGATGATTGGCACACCCAAAGGAATAAGCCGCAACATTGAAGAGCCCTTGTCCGAAGCATTGCTTCGCGGGCCAAGAATTGGATTTACGGAGCATCTCAGTGACAATACAGGTATACTGCGACGCTTCGGAAGCAATCAGAGTTTGTTTATTCAGAAATTTGAAGTGGGTACCCGGATCAAGAAGGATCTTGCTATCGCGTATATAGAGGATATTGCCGATCCTGAGCTTGTGGCAGAGGTCCAGAGGCGCATAGAAGGATTGGATATGGATGTCATGCTGGAATCCGGTTATGTGGAGCAGCTAATTGAAGACGATGAGCTGAGTCCGTTTCAACAGATCCAAAACACGGAAAGGCCAGACCGCGTAATCAGCGGAATGTTAGAGGGACGTGTTGCCATACTGCTTGATGGTACACCGTTTGCCTTAATTGTGCCCGCAACCTTCAGCATGCTGCTGCAATCTCCTGAGGATTATTATGAGCGCTGGATACCAGGCACATTTCTGCGCATGCTTCGTTTTCTTGCAGCCATGATTGCGCTATTTGCTCCTGCCTTGTACATCTCCTTTATTTCATTTCATCCTGGTCTGATTCCCACGAAGTTGGCATTGACCATTATTGAGACGCGAAATGGTGTACCGTTTCCTTCCATTATTGAAGCTCTCATTATGGAGACAGCCATTGAAATATTGCGTGAGGCTGGTATACGTCTGCCCAAACCGATCGGTCCGGCGATGGGCATCGTCGGTGGTCTCATTATTGGGGATGCGGCCGTACAGGCCGGTATTGTCAGTCCATTTCTCGTCATCGTAGTTGCGGTAACGGCGATCTCCTCATTTTCCATCCCTACCTATAGTGCTGGAATTACACTGCGAATTTTACGTTTTACAGGCATGTTCAGTGCAGCGGCGCTTGGATTATTCGGGGTGATTATGTTCTTCCTGCTTATTTGCAGCCATCTCGTGCGCCTGAAAAGCTTTGGGGTTCCCTATGTCAGCCCAGTGGTTCCGTATAGCTTGAGCGAATGGAAGGACTTGCTGATCCGTGCACCATTAAAAATGATGAGGCGGCGTCCGCGCATGATGAACCCTACCGATCCGGATCGCAAGAAATAGATGAATAGCAAGATTAACATAAACATTTTAAACCAGAGCAAAGAGGTGATAACGTGAATCGTCCCACGGATAAGCTGACGACAACCCAGACCGGAGTCATGATTATCAATTACATGCTGGGCGCTGGGATTTTGACACTTCCGCGTACTACGGTTGAGGCGGTAGACACACCGGATGTCTGGATCTCCATCATCATATCCGGGCTAATCGCCACGTTTATCGGCATTATGCTCGTCATCCTGTGCCGACGATTTCCTGGCAAAACGGGTTTTCAGTTTGTTCAGGAAATAACAGGTTCATGGATTGCTTTTATACTGGGAGCGGTTGCGATTATCTATTTTCTGGTCATTTCGGCATTTGAAATTCGGGTCATGGCAGAAGTAACCGGACTTTATCTGCTGGAAGGAACACCGGTCTGGGCTATTGTTATGGTCTTCATGTGGGTGGGCATCTATTTGAACTCAGGCGGTCTTGGTGCAGTAGCACGTTTATTCGAGATTATTTTGCCCATCACACTTATCATTTTTGTCATTGCGATTTTGCTTAGCAGCAAACTGTTTGAAATTAATAACCTGAGACCCGTATTGGGAGAAGGGATTATGCCGGTATTCAAGGGACTTAAGTCAACTTTGCTTGCGTATACGGGCTATGAAGTGATGTTTGTCATCATGGCTTATATGCAGCACCCGCAAAAAGGGATCAAAGCGGTAATGTGGGGTACGCTCGTTCCGACAGGCATCTACTTAATTACGGTAGTTATGGTAATCGGAAGTCTTTCCATTGAAGGCATGAAAACTCGAACGTGGCCTACCCTGGATCTGATGAGAAGCTTTGAGCTACAGGGATTGATCTTTGAGCGTTTTGAATCGCTGCTGCTCGTGATCTGGATCATGCAAATCTTCTCGACCTTTTCGATCACACACTATGCAGCTACCGTTGGCTGTGCCCAGTTGTTCAAAAGCAAGAAAATTTTACCCGCCATGTTTATCCTGCTGCCTGTAATTTATATCATCGCCTTAATTCCCAAGGATGTGAACGAAACATTTCAACTGGGGGATGCGGTGGGTAATTTATCCATTTACCTATTTGGAATTCTGCCTACAGTCCTGCTGTTGATTAGCATCCTCCGCAAAAAAGGAGGGAAGTACGCATGAGTCGCAAAGTCAGATTAGCGCTATTGCTGCCTGGATTAATGCTGCTGTTGTTTACCTCTGGATGCTGGAGCAGCAAAGAGATTGAGGATCTTAGTGTGTACGTGGGACTGGGTATTGATGTTGCCAAAGAGACAGAATTTGAGAAGAGTGTGAATGAACAGGGTGGACACTATCCGAAAAGGAATAATATCACAGCTACGGTTCAGATTGTTCCTAAGGGATCATCCAAGGAAGAGAGCCAGCAAGGATCACCTGGAGCAGGGAAGTCCTATTTTAACGAACAATTAACAGGCGATTCAGTTATACAGATATTTCGTCAGTTTTCTCTGAGAAGAGATCGGCCGCTGATTGGACATCATCTGAAAGTCATCGTGGTATCCTCCGAGGTGGCCCGGAAATTCAGACTGGATCAACTGCTTGATTTTGTGTTGCGTGATAATGATATTCGGCCAAGCTGTCTGGTTGTTGTCAGTGATCGCAGGGCACTGGATGCATTGACGTCCAACGATCCCAGTGAGATTCCTTCATTCTACCTTACCGGACTTGTGGACAATGTGTATCGTACCAATAAAATTCTGCCACCAGTCTCACTCGCCAAATTGGATGCAACCATGCAATCGGGGTCGAGCTATTTGCTGCAAAATGTCATCTCCTATGAGGGGGAACATAAGTTTTCGGGAGCGGCCATTTTTAGCGGGAAAACGAACCGATGGATCGGAAGTCTGAATCAGACGGACATGGAGGGACTATCCTGGGTACAAGGAAAAGCGAAAGGTGGAGTCGTTAAGACGTATACACACAAAGACGGCAGCACTATAACCTACGAGATTAAACACATAAAATCGAAAATTATTCCCACAGTTAAGGGCGACGATATTTCATTTCATGTTCAAATTGAATCAGACGGCTGGTTTATGGAAAATTGGACAGCTCCGGAAGCGCATGGTTCTGAGCATTATCTGGATGGTCTGGAGAAGGACTTCGGTCATATGGCTGAACAACAGGTAGATCAATTGCTTCACAAAATGCAGGATGTCTACAAGGTGGATGCAGCAGGGTTTGGCGATAAGCTGCGAATCAAATATCCACGGGTATGGAAGAAAATTAAAAATAACTGGGACGAAACGTTTAGTGAAATTCCAATCACGTATGATATTAAAGTTAAAATCACAAATCAGGGATCATCGACGGAATAAGGGGACGTTCTTTTTGTTTTTCTGATCGCTGCAATTAGTTTGAATTGTGCCTACGGAAGTGGTGACGGAAGCGGTAGGTATCTGATCCGTGGGGACCCAAAGCTAATTTTTGAGAAGTGACTTATACAACATGTACAGAGAAGAGCCCTCTCTGTCCGATAACGGATTGTAGAGGACTCTTTTTGCGTGCTTTTTCGATAGACACAAGCCTAGAATCTCTTTACTTAATTGAGGATAAGCGGATTGCCACCAGCTAATGAGCTTAACCAATTATTTGTTCTCCACTGAAATGGAACCCAAGGAAGTCTGTATGGAGAGCAAAGGGCCGCCGCCATTAATGTCTGTTTTTCCCTTTGCCGCACCCGAGACTTTGCCCAAATCTGTCGCTGTTTTCAACGTGTATGCAAGGTTGGCTGGGAGAATGGCTGTGACCGTGCCTACTTCTGTTGAAGCTTTGAGCTGGCTTCCTTCGGCAAGGTTGTTCAGATCGAGACGAATAGTGCCTGCATCGGATGTAATCGATGATTTTCCGTCCACTTCAACTTCGGCAAGTTCAATCGATCCCGTATTGTTGGATACATCATAACTGCCTTTCAGACCGGTGAGTGAAATAGTGCCTACCTCGGTGGATATCTCATACTCCGCGACTTGGGCAGGAACTTCCACAACATAGTTAACAGTAAAATGGGAGTTGCCCAGATTTTTGTTGGCCCAGGACCATATATCCGTTCCATCCTGTCCTTTGGCTTGAAGCTGGACGGACGTCCTCTTCCCTTTGGTTATCAAGGAGACTTCCGCATTCTGGCCGAGTTCTTCCAGCGTAGATTCACCAGAACGATTGTTTAATGCCTGAAGGGTTGTGCGGACATGAAGCCCGCTGTCTTCACTGCGACGTATCTCAATATTTCCAACGGAATTTTCAATAATCAGTGTATTGGAAACCTCCTGCAGGCTTGCTTCAGCAAGCTCCTTGTCTATGGCGTTGCTGCTAATCAACTTCATCCATCCGGACTCTGCACCTTGTGAAGTGCTGCCTTCGGATGGTGATGTGATGGGGTTATTCGTGCATGCAGCCAATAGACTGACTGAACTCAGGGCAACCAGAAGCTTTTTGTATACTCTTCGCATGTTCTTGTCTCCTTCATCCTTCATATGTTCATGTATTATTCAACGACCAGGATACGTGGGGATGCATCTCGGATCACTCTCGAGGATACCCAGGAGCCAAGAGCTGCGGCAAGAATACTTAGACAAGCAAAGATTATAATGCCTCCCCAGTTCAAAATGAGAGGAATCTGTACAATCCCGTATCCCGATAGGACTTTTTCAAGCAGACGCGACAGCACATACACACCGACAACGACTCCAAGTACTGCGCCGATGGCGGATAGAGCTGCAACGCCCATGGCAACGGACAATCGAATTCTTCTAGAAGTCATGCCTATGGACTTGTAAATACCGTAGGTTTTGCTTTCTTTACGAATACTGATTCGGCAGGTACTAAAAATGATGATAAACGTAACGAGAATAAACAACAGACCGATGAGAGCCATGGGGTAAACGAAAATGCTTGCAGCTTCAGCATATACGGAATCAAGCAGGGTTTTCTGCGTGACGATGGAAGCAGAGTCTTTGAATTGTTCGTTTAACTGCTGCGCAATGGTCTCTGCCTGCGATGGATCATTGACATTGATAAAGGCTACATTGACATCCTCATAATTGGGGTTCACACTTCGCACAGCATCAACGGTAATACGCCCAGATACAGACAGGTTGGAGATAGCCTGGTAGACGCCTGTGATCATGAACGTACGCTGTTCACCCTCGATATAAAGGTCGATCAGGTCGCCCAAATCCTTGTTCAACATGCGTGCAACACCTACACCAATCGAAATTTCATTTTCACGTTCAGGATTGGTACCTCTCAATGTTTCGAACCCAAGCTCTTTGTAATTCCCATCAAGTACACTCAGGTAGAGACTGGTGGATTGGCCGGCCATTTTCGCTGATGACTCGGGACTGACGACCCCTGTGATGTTCCCTTGCCAGCCCACATTTTTGATGCGAGGGTCCTCTTCCAGCACCTGCTTTAACTCATCCTTGGGGAAGGTAGATTTGTTCACAACGACGGCGGCGATGTTAGCATTGTCGTAGCCCCACTTGGCAGCTGTCTGATAAATTCCGGTAATGCTGGTCAGTACAACATATCCAAGGACAAGCACAGAGGCAGCCATCGTGGTTAACAGCAGCATCAGAACAGAGCTCTTGGTATTCTTGATCAGATTTCGTATGCCAATGACGGCGGCTACTGGCAGCCGGGCAAATCCAACCCGGTTGGCTAGAGGCGAATTCATGCGTCGGGCCAAGCGGGTATTTTCTGTTTCCGACATACCGTAGCGGATGGCTTGAACAGGCTCGATGCTGCGCGCCTTTTTGGCGTATAACACAACGAATAATATTACCAGCGCAAACAGCAGTATGCCGACTAACATGGCTGCTCCGATGCCTTCCATCGGTACATCTCCATTGCCAGTTCGCAGAGAAGACACAGAAATGTTGATAATGAATTTGGATACAAACACGCTCAGCGCCAGTCCTGGAATAACGGCAATGATGGACAGCAGAGCATATTGAATAACATAGGTACCGATTGTTCTCCCGGAGGTCAATCCCAGTGATTTCAGAATCCCTATTGTTTTGTAGTTGGCCAGAATGGCATCCGAAATGGTAAATCCAATGGTGATGAGAGCGATAACCATCATGACAGCACCCAGGAAAATCATAATGAATCCAATAATCTGATTGATGATCAGATAAAAGGATGAGATACTTTCAAATTCCATTTTGGTTTCCAGAAATGGGGCACCCGTCTCGCTTGTATAACGATCCCAGTAGCTGGAGTTCGTACTGTAATCATCAAAATGGATGCCCATCATGTGAATATCTTTTCCTGCAAGCGTACTAAAATCATTTTGGTAATCCGTACTGTTCATCCAAATTCTTGCCGTATTGGTGAACGGTGCTCCATAAGGAACATCCACAACAATAGCTGAGACTGCGAGGTCAAGTGTGGTAGATCCAGTTTTGAATTGAATGGTATCACCGACAGCGATGTTATAGCCATTCGCCATGGAAGTTGGGATCCATACGCTTCCTTGTTCAGGAGCCGAATGCTGTGTACCACTTGCAAATACAAGTTCATCTACACTCCACGGAGGAGGCGGGGTATTCATCATGTACAGATAAAGGTTAGGGATGTCAGTGCCGCCAAAAGTGATGCCCGACAAGGTGCGGTAAGTAAGCAAAGGTGAGACTTGAACACCGTTCTGGGCAGCCCACCAGTCATGCACAGTTTGGGGATCATTCAGTCCTTTGTCGAACGTCAAGATCTGATGGGACCCGTTGGTCCGACTATGCATTTCCTTGAACTGGTTACCCGTATTGGCCAGAATGATGACAGATGTGGACACCAGTAGTGTAGACAGCAAGATAAGCAAGGTGATAAACAGATTCTGTGTCTTATTTTTGCTCAGGTAGGAAAGGCTCAGTTTCAACATAGCAGCCATAAATTACTCCTTTCCCGACACAAACGCGAAGACCATCGATTCCCGATTCTGGATCTGGTGTTCGTCATATTTGTCAAACTCGAGAATACCTCCAACCTTGCCATCCCGGATAAAGATCAGACGATCCGCCCGGCAGGCTGCCTTGATATCATGCGTAACCATCACAACAGACTGTCCCTTACGGTTGATATCGGTCAGGATATCCAGCACGGCTTTCCCGTGCTCATAGTTGAGGCTTCCCGTGGGTTCATCTGCAAAGATGATGTCCGGTGAATTGATCAGCGCACGTGCAATAGCTGCTCGTTGCTGCTGGCCACCCGAGGTTTGGGAGGGGAGACGGCTATTCTGGCCGTTGATATCCATTGCCTTCATGAGGTGGGTGGCACGTTCCTTGACCTCACTTTTTTTGCTTCCGGCAATGTAACCTGGCAAGGCGATGTTGTCCTGGATGGAAAGATCGGGCACCAGATTGATACTTTGGTAGATGTAGCCGATTCTACGGGTACGGAATTCGGATATTTCCCGCTCACTATAGGCGTCAATACGCTGATCCTGAAAATAAACCTCGCCGGCTGTTACTTGGTCTAGTCCGCTTAACAGATAGAGCAGCGTTGATTTGCCTGAGCCGGAATTACCCATGATGACCGTGAAGTCCCCTTCATAAATATCAAGATCGACGTTGCGAATGGCATGGTATTGTTCGCTTCCAGTATTATATGTCTTGCATAAGTTTTGAGCGCGGATAATGGATGTTTTGGTCAAGCAGATCACTCCCCATGACAGTATACGATTCATTCTAATAGGGGAATGTTGAGAAAGACTTATCAAATTATGAATAAAGTATTACAGCCCTATTGGTAAATGGATTGAGATGAAGAAAAGAAGGTTGGAAATGAACTTCTATGCTCAGCAGATTGGAAGAGTAAACTGAAACAGAGTGCCCTGTCCCTCTTTGCTGGAAAAGGAAATATGTCCTCCATGGGCTTCGATTATACTTTTGCAGATGGACAAGCCGAGACCGGTTCCCTCATGAATATTCCTTGCGGAAGGTGAGGAATTCCCCCTAAAATATCGTTCAAACACAAAAGGCATATCCTGAGCTCGAATTCCCTGCCCTGAATCGGCGATACTAATCCTCAATTTACCTAAATCAAGTTCCGCGTTAATCCGAATAGAATCTCCCGGGACGGTATGTTTGAGCGCATTGGAAACCAGATTGGACAGGACCTGTTCAATTCGTATGGGGTCCATTCGGATAAGAACATTGGGAATATGCTCCGGCTCCTCATAAATCAGACCGTTCATTCGTACGATATGTCCAATAGGGTTCAACATCGTTTCAAATGCGGATCGACTGTAAACCTCACGCGGCTCCACAGAAATCTGCCCCAGCTCCTGCAATGCATGAACAAGCAGGTCCTCGACAAGACGAGCTGTTTTGTCCGTATTGGTCTGCATGACTTTCATATACTCCATCAGAGTTTCTTTATCGGAGCATATTCCTTCCAGAATAGCTTCTATGTAGGCTTTTACTGTTGTAATAGGTGTTTTGATATCATGAGAAATATTGGTAATGAGTTCTTTTTGCGCAGTTTCCTGCCGGATACGAAGTTCGCTTAAATGCATAATTTCTGTACGCATCAGATCAAACATGGCGTATAGTTCGCTCATCTCATCCATGCGGTTATACTGTACCGGTTCATTATATTGTCCTTTGAGAATGGATTCGGCATGTTTCTTCAACTGATGAATGGGGGAGAGCAGCTGTGTCTTTAATTTTCTCTTCATCAACACTAGATAAATGCCAAGAACCATAGAGGTGATCAAAAGCGTACCCAAAATAAAGAAAGGGAATGTCACCGTTTCTTTCACCATAACCATTGCCTTAGGAATCGTGAAGAGGGCATTGCCAATCTGGCTTCCTTCGGGACCAGCCATAAGAGGGAAAGCGATGTTAAGCGAATCGTTTCCGTTCGTGGCCTGTGCGGCATGATTCAGATCATAATGCAGGGCTGATCGCAGATTGACTTGTTTTCCTTCGGAGGTGGGAGAAGAGGACAGCAATATAGTCCCATCCAATCCAACATAAGAAAGCTCTACCCCGTTTTCCTTGACGATAGAAAGAAGATTTTCTCGTACTCTTGTTTCCTGCAGGAGATGAATATTCTGTTCCAGGTTAAGCAGGATGGGGTTAACCCGGAGACGAACTTGCTGGATGGACACAGTAGACTCAGTCGAATTTCGGTTTTCTAGCAGATTAAGAAATAAAACCAGACTACATCCGATCAGAATAAACAGGAGGAAGAACGATGCTTTGAGCCATCGTGCCGACCAGGTGTTCAGTGACATGTTGTCTCCTCCAATCTTTGCCTATTCATGATTGAATTTGTATCCCACGCCCCAGACGGTCTTTAGAACAGCAGGATGGGAGGGGTCTGCCTCAATTTTTTCTCTTAGTCTGCGAATATACACGGTTACCGTATTTTCATCTCCGTATGCAGCATATCCCCAGATCGCATCCAGCAATTGAGACTTGGAGAAGACCTGATTTTTATTGCTCGCCAGATAATGCAGGAGCTCAAATTCCTTGGCGGAAAGAGAAACCTCGTTACCGTCTAAAGTGACCTTATAGGCTTTCTTATCAATCTCCAGGTTAGCCAAACGTAGTAGATTTGTTCCGTCTCGTTCGGTCGCTAAAGATAAACTGTCATATCGTCTAAAGTGTGCATTAATTCGTGCGAGTAATTCGCTCAGGGAGAAGGGTTTGGTCATATAGTCATCCGCCCCGAATCCCAGGCCGAGCACCTTGTCGGTATCACTGCCTCGTGCACTCAATATGAGAATGGGAATGTTGTTTCTCCGCCGAATTTCCCGGCATACATCGATCCCGTCCATATCCGGAAGCATGATGTCCAGAATAATATAATCCGGCTGGAGCATGTCCATCATTTTCAACCCGTCTTGTCCATTGCTGGCCACTGCGGCTTCATACTGATTTTTGGTCAAATAATCTCGCAAAATGCGCGAAATATCATGTTCGTCTTCGATAATTAAGATTTTACGTTTGGTTTCCATTGAAATCTCTCCAAATAGTAGAGTGGTAGAGTATAAGACTAACCTATGTATGAATCTGTAAGAATACTATATTTTAACTATACAGTTTTGTTTTCGTGAAGTCATGGGAACTACAAGAGGTTTTTTTGAAAGAAAGCAGCCGATTGAAATCAGCTGCTTTCATTATAAAGAAGGAAGAGGATCGAGCCACAACTACACTTATAAATGCTCCAGATCAATGGATTGATGGGCCTGGGATTTGAGATATTCAGCCGGGGACATTCCAAAGTGGGATCGGAATACCCGGTGAAAATAGGAATAGCTTGCAAAGCCGCATGTTTCGGCAATATGCTCTAGGGTCATATCGCTGTACTTCATACGCTCCAAGGCAGCGTTCAGCCGAATCTCAATCGCATACTGGATCATCGTTTGGCCGTAGTGCTCCTTGAACAATCGCACCGCACGAGACAGGCTTAGTCCTGCGTAGCGGGCGGCTTCTTCGAGTTTGAAGGTCACAGTGGCATGTTCTTCAATGAATCGTTTCAGCTTCAGTGTCGAAGAAACAGAACGATCCGTCTGGATATTCTCCTTGATGGCCCGATCGATATACAGACACAAACCACGCAGCAGTACGTCATTCAGTTCTATATTTTCCTCCAGCGGTCCACGGCGTTTCTCCAGGAGCATACTGCGCCAGAGACTGACCAATTTATCATCCAGCCCGATGTGGCTCACCGTGGATCGATGATGACGCTTCCACCAGCTATCAATCCAATCCCCTTCACAGAACAAATAATAGTCTCCGCTGGACAATCGGCCCTCCTTGTGAGGTTCTTCAACCACGAGATAGTAATCGTCTCCGGGTTTGAGTAGCAGTAAATCCCCGCCATTCATCTTAAATTCTTCATCCTGCACATATACCTTGCAAGAGCCTTCGGTTTGCAGACGGAACAGATAAGTCTGCAACTCGCCCTTCATATTATGGTTAAACGCCTTATAGTGATATGAATAGTCACAGATCAGTACTGAGGTTTCCAAAAGATGTAATCCTCCAAATTTAAAAATTTGATCAGATAGTTCATGTTCTGACGATATTGTATATGTTCATTCTAGCCTGTTTTGCGTTAGGATGATACCAGATAGAGCAATGAAAGCAAATTTGAGAGCAGAGGTGCATCTATTATGAAAAAACTTAATATTGGTTTGCAATTGTTTACACTCCGTGATGAAACTGCAGCAGATTTCCGTGGAACTTTGCGCAAGGTAGCAGAGCTTGGTTATGAAGGTGTCGAATTCGCCGGATATGGTGACATTCCTGCCGAAGAAATGAAAGCGCTATTGGATGAGCTTGGACTGAAAGGTTTCAGCAGCCACGTTTCATTACATGCTATGCGTGAAGATCTGCAACAACAAATCGACTACCTCAAAACTATTGGGGCTCAATATATGATCTGCCCTTACCTGATGCCTGAAGATCGTCCAGAGAATGCAGAAGGCTGGACCAAACTGTTCAACGAATTGCAACAATATGGTGCAGAAGCGACTAAACAAGGTCTGATCTTCGGTTATCATAACCATGATTTTGAATTCCACGGTCAGGTTGGCGACGAAAATGCCTTTGATGCAATGTTTGTTCAAACGACACCTGAAGCGGTTCAAGTGGAAATGGACGTATGTTGGGTGCAATTTGCTGGACAAAATCCGATTGAGTATATCAACAAATATGCAGGTCGTCTGCCGTTGCTTCACTTGAAAGACTTCAGTAAAGACGAACAGGGCCAAATGAAGACATTGGAACTGGGACAAGGTTCCGTTAATCTGCCAGCTGTTATTGAAGCGGCTACAAGTGCAGGTGTAGAATGGCTGATCGTGGAACAGGACGTTTGCCAGAATCCACCGCTTGAAAGCGTAGCCAACAGCCATAACTGGCTGAAACAGAATTACTTGAACCAATTCTAATTTATTTGTCAAAGGAGACATTTGTACATGAGTAAAATTAAAGTTGCTGTATTCGGCTGTGGAGCCATTGCCGAGCGCAGACATATTCCAGAGTACGCTGCCAATGAGAACGTAGAACTTGTCGCTTTTGCCGATCCGATCGTGGAGCGTGCGGAGAAGATGGCCGAAACTTACGGCGGTAAAGCTTACTCTAGCTACGAAGAATTGCTTGCAAGCGAAGAAGTGGATGCGGTCAGCGTTTGTACGCCGAACTACCTGCATGCTTCGATGGCCATTGCTGCTGCGAATGCCGGTAAACATGTACTGGTGGAAAAACCGATGGCGGTTACTACCGAAGAAGGCGAGCAAATGATTGAAGCTGCCAAGAAAAACGGTGTGTATCTGATGGTTGGACACAACCAACGTTTGATGCCTCCACACGTAAAAGCCAAAGAAATTCTGGACTCCGGCAAACTCGGTAAAGTCCTGAATTTCCGTACTTCCTTTGGTCATCCAGGTCCGGAAGGCTGGAGCGTAGACGGTGCAGAAAGCTGGTTCTTCCGCAAAGAAGAAGCGATTATGGGAGCCATGGGTGACCTGGGCGTGCACAAATCGGACTTTATTCGCTATTTGCTGGATGATGAAGTATCCGAGGTTGCTGGTTTCATCAGCACACTGCACAAGGAAAACACCAAAGTGGACGATAACGCAACATGCCTGCTTCGCATGAAGAGCGGTGCAATCGGTACGCTGGTAGCGAGCTGGACACAATACAGAGCAGGAGATAACAGTACGGTTCTGTGGTGTGAAAATGGTGTGATGAAGATCGGAACGGTAGATGGTGACGAGGTTATCGTTGAGATGACTAACGGTACGGTTGAAACATACAAAGTAGGCGCAATGTCTACCAACGAGAAACAAGTACCAAGCGGCGTTATTGACGCTTTTGTCGAGTCGATTGTAACGCAAACACCTCCAAGCATTTCCGGTGAAGAAGGTCTGCGTTCCCTGCAAGTGATTCTGGCAGCATTTGAATCCGAGAAGACTGGTCAAATCGTGAAGCTGTAATCGTAACGATATCATCGTCATTACTTTAAAAATTTGACTATCTCATATTAAAAAGGGGCTTACCTCCAGAGAAATATTTCTGGCGGGTAGTCTCTTTTTATTACTTTTTCATGACAGCCAGATGGGTAGAATCCGTAATAGAGGACAAGTCTGGACCCGAAGTTTGGCGATATGCTGATCCTAGCGAAAAGCGATTATTGATCCTGCCTGCGGCATGGCTACAATGGTTGAAAATGGTTAGCTGGCATTCCAAAAAGGACTGACCACTCCGCTACATCGCGGAAGAGTCAGTCCTTTCATCATCAAGATTGAATTAAAAGTGTATGCCAGTTTTACACGCTTGGTTTCACATTACTGCCCAAATCCAGCCAATCGAGTTCTTCACGAGTTAGTGTGATACGAGAACCTTCGTCACAGGAGAGCAATTCTGCCTGATTCTGGGCACCTATCAACGCACAGGTTGGAAACGGCTGATTCAATACATAAGCGAGAGCAATCTGGATGGGGGAAGTCTTTTTCGACTCGGCCAATTGTTCAGCACGGTGCAAACGTTCCCAGTTACCGTCACTGTAAAACACACGAACCAGATCTTCATTGTCCCGAACTTCAGGTGTGAATCGTCCGGTAAAGAAGCCACGAGCCTGGGATGACCAGGACAGCAAAGGAAGCTTGGTGCGTTCATGCCATGCCAGTGTTTCATCGTCTGCTGATACACAGCCGGCCCAGAACGGTTCATTCGCTTTGGCGAGACTGAGATTCGGACTGCTGAATGTAAAACCTTTCAGACCGTTAGCAGCTGCGTATGCATTAGCTTCTTCTAGCCGCTGCCAGGTCCAGTTGGAGGCGCCGATCGCGCCGATTTTGCCGGATTCAATATGTTCGTTCAATGCTTCGAGAATCACTCCAACGGGTGTGTTGGGATCGTCCCGATGCAGGGCATATAGCTCCACATGTTCCGTTTGCAGCCGTTCCAGACTGGTTAGAAGGTCACTGCGGATAGCATCAGCGTTAACGCGTGGGCCATTCTGGTCATGATGTGCACCTTTGGTCAAAATAACGATCTCGTTACGGTTACCCCGTTCCTGCATATAACGTCCGAGCACTTCTTCACTCTGCCCGCCACAATAAATATGCGCGGAGTCAACGGTATTACCGCCAATCGCCAAGAATGCATCCATGTTCGTAGCTGCTTTCTCATAGGAATCATGGTAAAAATAATCGGTTCCTTTAATCAGTCGGGAGATAGGTTTACCTGCACCAGCAATTTCAATGTATTCCATAATTCAGTTCATCCTCTCTACTTATAGTGTAATGCGTGTACGTTCTTCCGCTGAACGAAGACAAGCTTCGAGTACTTTCATATTGGCTATAGCATCGGATGGATCGAAGCGCAGAGCTTTACCTTGAAGCACAGCTCGTGCCATATCGTCGCCCTGGAGGGAGTAGTGATTGATCTGTGGGACTTCAATCTCCTTACGCTCACCGTCAACAGTTACGAAGAAGTTGGAGCTGCGATCCCTATTGCTGATAAAGGCAGAAGGAACCTCAATGATGCCATCTGTTCCAAGTACCTCCAGTGTGTTGCGGAAGGCTGCCCACATGCTGCTGTCAAAGGTGACGCCAATATGATTGTCGAACTCAAGCAAGCCGGAAGCCATCATATCCACATGATCATGTTCAGGGGAGAACATGCCAATGACGGTTGCCGCCGAAGGCTCTTGACCAAGTATCAAGCGTGCTGCACTGATGGAATAACAGCCGATATCATACAGCGCACCACCGCCCCAATCACGCCGAAAGCGAACATTACCTGTAGAACCTGAACTGTTGAACGAAAATGTACTATGAATGCCGCGGATTTCACCAATTTCTCCGCTGGCGATAATATCCTTAATCTGATCATAACGTGGATGGTGTCGGTACATGAGGGCTTCAGCTAGATGCACACCAGCGTCTTCGCAGGCTTGCACCATTTCCTGAGCTTCCTGCTCCGTCAGTGCCAGTGGCTTCTCACACAAAATATGTTTACCAGCTTCTGCGGCACGGAGTGTCCACTCCCGGTGCAGATGGTTCGGAAGCGGGATGTAGACCGCATCAATGGAATCGTCAGCAAGCAAAGCTTCATAGCTGCCATAAGCTTGAGGAATGCCGAGTTTGTCAGCAGTTTGTTTTGCTTTTTCTTCATCTCGACTAGCAATGGCAGTCACTTCATTCAACTCGGATTGCTGCAAACCTGGAATAACGGATCCTACGGCAATGCTAGCGCTACCAAGAATTCCCCAGCGCAGTTTTCGATCTGAATTCATTTGTTGTTTCCTCCTATGAATGAATGTATATTGTGATTATAAGTAATAGATGAATGAATTAAAATGATAATATATTGAAATGAGTTAACACAATATTGTTTAGAAAAGAGAATGGGCCATGATGAGACAGACTGTATTGTTAACCCTACAGGATATTCCGTATTTTTGTTATCCAGAATCCGTTGGACTTTATGTCGACCACCCTGAGCACACCGTATTACGAGAGGCTGGCGCACTTAACAACTTCAATATTCACTACGTTGCTGCGGGCAAGGGCTACGTGGAAGTGGAGGGGGTAGTGCATGAGCTTCGTGCGGGTCAGGCTGTACTATATTTCCCACAGCAGCGGCAGCATTACTACAGCAGCGAAGATGATCCATGGGATGTGCGGTGGGTTCATTTTTACGGTGAACGGCTGCATGATTATATGATTGAGCGGGGGTTGCATCGCAATCTGTTGTGGACGCTGCGGCAGCAGGCTCCATGGGAAGAAGCACATATGGCCCTACTAAATGAAGCCGAGCAGAACCGGATGCTGCGTCCTGCCCAACTATCGACCCTGACCTACGCTGTGCTGGCCGAATTCGTGCAGCATGCTGTTCCACTGAAAAGCACACGCACAAGCAAGGCTGAGAGCCGTATCCTTGGACTGCTTCCACAGATGCAGCAGGAGGCATGCCAACCGTTTTTGTTACAAGATTGGGCGGATATGGCGGGTGTGAGTTCGTATTACTTTTGCAAAATGTTCAAGAGTGCCGTGGAAATGACCCCGATGGAATTTATAACCCGTTCGCGGTTGCAGATGGCGAAGCAGTGGCTGCTGGAACGGCCAACGGCCAACATTGGACAGATCGCAGAGGAGGCGGGGTATCCCAATGCCAGTTATTTTAACCGCCAGTTCTTAGCCCATGAGGGAATGACTCCAACGGATTATCGCGGGCTTTACCACAGTTAAATGTAATGATGTCCGTTTGTTTGATTTTGCGGTAATTCTAGACGTTTGACAGAGCGTTCAATCAAGTCTATTATAGATAAATTAAATCCGTATACAATGAGGTGCCCTCATGAAATATTCGAAAGCTACAAACTATGCCCTGCACACCATGCTTTTTCTGGTTGCGACCGAACCGGAACAACTGGTCAGTGTACATCAATTAGCTGAGATGCAGAAAGTATCTCCAACCTACTTATCTAAAATATTGACCAAGCTGGTTAAAGCCGGCATGATCGAATCGACTTCTGGTGCCAATGGTGGTTATCGGCTTAGCCGGAAGAATCCGGATCCTTCATTTTTGGAGATTATCCATGCCATTGAAGGACAGGCTTCCCTGTTCGAATGCTCGCAGGACCATAACGAAGGCTGCCTGATTCAGCAGGTGATGGTTCGTGCGGAAGAAGAGATGGAGAGCTATTTGAACAATAAAAAAATGTCTGAGCTGGCTGCCCAGATGAAAGCTGCACATTCCGTATAATATATTTGCTTACATCTTAGATTTCTGGAGGGACAACACATGAGCCAAACAACCATCACAGGACTGGAACAACTGCTTGCACTGGAAAACATTCGGAACACCAAAGCTCGCTATTGCCGTTATATTGATACGAAGCAGTGGGATACATTAGGTGAAGTGTTCGCTCCGGATGCCGTAGCTGATTTCAGTACAGAAGGCAATCCCATCCCGGTATTAACAGGTCGCGACACCATTGTTCAAGTATTCCGAGATTTGGTGCATGTTGCCGTAACTGTGCATCATGTACATAGCGCGGAAGTTGAATTTGTATCCGAGAATGAAGCCAAAGTCATCTCTCCAATGGAAGATTGGGTGACGTTTCCTGAAGGCAATGACAATAAATCCTTTCACGGCTTTGGACACTACCATGAAACGTTTGTCAAAATTGATGGTCAATGGCTCATCCAGCATACTAGCCTGAAGCGACTTCGTCTGGATCTGTTTGAATAATGTTTGTATTCATATAAGAATATTTAAACGATAATAACGAAAGCCCCAAGAGCGCTATAGCTGCGTCCTTGGGGCTTTGTTTTGTTCAAGCTTTTACGTTCACTCAGGCTTGCATCCAAGGATCTGCTTAGAGTGAAAGGGTCTGACGTTTCTCTTTTGATAATTGTTGTGTGACAACAAGCATGCCTAATGAAATCAGAACGAGCAGTAGACATACCCAATAGGAATTTCGATATCCCCACGCTCCGGCTGTCCATCCCCCGACCAGACTACCAAATAATCTTCCCAACGTGGAGGCATTGGAATAGAGTGTTGACGCATAGCCGGGCATGGACGGAAGCAGATCCTGCATGTAACTGATACCGATAGCAGAGATGACGGCGACAAAGAATGCGAGCAATAGTTGTCCTGCCAGCAAGTGCCACAGTTCCGTGGAGAACAAAACAATGACATAATAAGCGGCACCCATCAAGGAGCCCCATAACATGAGTGAGCGGTTGGGATATTTAGAGGCGAGCAGACCCAAGCCTAACATAATCGGAATCTCGAGCCCCGCGCAAAGACTGGAGATCCAGCCAACTTCCCGGGTTCCCCCGCCCAGATGGTGAATAATGAACAGTGATGCATTCAGATTATTCATCCAATGTGCCATATACAGGAGTGTAGTAATGAGAAAAGGCATATAGATTCTTGCATCCTGATGCAATTTCATTTGTATTCCGCCTGTAGATGCACGGAGGGTAGAAGGCTCGGGAGCCTTTTTTAAGAGAAAGAAAAATAATAACGCATTGATCAAAAAAATAAAACACGTTGAACTAAAAATACCGGTGTATCCAATATACGCAATCAGTAAAGTTCCGAGTAAAGGTCCTGTAATGAATCCCAGTGAAAACGCGGAGCGCAGGGTTGAATTGGCCACAGCATGATCGACGTCCGTTGCGGTATTGACCGCTTCTCTTGCAGCTGCGAACAATTGTGGCATGGCGGGAGATCCGAGCGCAGTCAGCACCGTCATATAGATAAATAATAATGTGAAGTCGTGAATCCACAGATATCCGCCAAAAGCCAGAGCATTGCAAATCATGGCAGTCACCAGAATTATTTTACGAGCTCCGGGTTGATCTGATCGTCTGGCGATCCAGGAACTGAACAGCACACCCGCCATAAGTGTTACTGCAGTGAATAATCCGAATGTTGCGATGGATACTTCAAGGCGGGTTGTAAAGTAGACCGCAAGAAAGGGCGCACTAATTGAAATAGCCATACCTTGCAACAACATACAAACGAGAAACAGCCGGTATGTAGGGATACGAAATAGTGAATCAAACTGTTGAAGCTTCATGTGCGAAAGACATCCCCTTGATTTTATCATTTTCAAAATATCTATACGATCTGTTTATAATATAAGAATAACAGAGATAAAGTAATACGTATTGATACCTTATAGTCTAATAACAAACAAAAAAGCCAGAGATCAGACTCTATCGGTCCAATCCTGGCTTTCTTATATGAAGAATCTATTATAAGTAAGAACCTATATAACCTGCTTAGTGTGAAGCGATGGTTTTCTTCCGTGACTGCATTCTCAGATACACCTGGGAGAAAACAATGGATGCCAGAGCAACCACAGTCATGCCCCAGAAAATATTAGTATAAGCCGATGATAGTGGCAATTGCTGCATGGCTGTCAATGCCACGCCAGTTACGGCAACACTAAATGCTCCACTGAAGAACTGGCTGAGCTGGAACAGTCCCATGCCTGCACCTACTTGATCCATCGTCAGATTGCCCGACAATTCATTGGATACACTTGTTGTCAGTGCAGAGAAGCCTACGCTAAGCAGAATGTATACGGCCATAATGGCATAGATGCTGTCGTCTGCAAATAGAGCAAACAATCCGGCAGCAGCGAGCAGCAACCATGGTGCGAACTTGAGCAGTTGTGTATTGCCGTGTCGGTCAATCATGCGGCCAATTCGATTGGATAACAGCATGGACACGATTGCACCCGGGAAGATGACAAGCCCAGACTGGGCCGGAGTCAGGCCATACAGATGTGCCAGAATTTGCGGTAGCAGGAACAGCGTTGAAAAGTTGTTAATATACGAGACAATCCCCAGTGAGCTGAGCATCATATATTTTTTGTTTTTGAACAGAGCCGGTTGCACAAAGGGATCAGCCGCACGGCGAATTCGTAGCCAGAACAGGACCAGTGCAGCCGCACCAATAACGAGGGTTACCCATTCACGTGAAGTCAGGAATAGCAGGACACCGGTTGTTCCAATCGCCAGTAACAGCGCGCCGAGCAAGTCGAATGAACCCTTTTGCGGCATCTCACTTGGAAGCAGTCTGAAAAATACAGGTATCAGAAACAAGGTTAGTCCAGTAACGATAAACAGATCATGCCATCCGAGGAACTGTGTAATACTGCCGCCGATCACAGGTCCAAGTCCAAGACCCAGTGAGCTGGCCGACATGACAACAGCCATGGATTTCCCCCGGCGGTCACTTGGAATGTAACGAGTAATAAGAACGATAGCTAGCCCTGGTACAGAAGCAGCACCCGCAGCCTGAATCAGACGTGCAATGAGCAGAAGGATAAAATGGTTACTGAAGAAACCAAGAACGGATGCCGCACCAAGCAGTGTAAGACCGGTCGTAAACAGGGTGCGAATCGGAATAAAATCCGATAGACGTGAGAACGTGATCGAGGAAATAGCAAAAACGATGGAATAACCGGTGACAATCCAGGAAGAAGAGACAGATGAGAGCATAAATTCAGCTGCAATTTTGGGTAGGGCCAGATTGAACATCATCGTATTCATAACGACAAGCACAACCGTGAAGCCAAGTAGACTTACGATTAACCCTTCCTGTATTCCTGCTGTCCGTTCCCCAGATGATGCAGTTGCGGTGTTGTTCATAAAAACCTCCTAGATTGATGTGTATTTCGCAACATTTCAGAAACGGTGTGTAACATTTGCAAAATGTGGTATAGAGTGAATCCCATGCCTGACAGCAGGGATACATAAACGAAATATGTTTGTAAGTTCGATTGGTATCGAACATTAGAAATATATCATGGAACTATGCTAAAATACAATGGATAGTCTGAAAAAAAAGGAGACTACAACGATGAAAATTTTGCACCATCCTCAAGTGCAGGATATCGAACTTTCTTCCGTATTGTACGCATTAAGTGATCCGATCCGTCTTGGGATAGTAACCGAAGCAGCCAGAAATGGTGAGCAGCCATGCAGTCATTTTCGTGTACCTGTTGTAAAATCTACGATGTCACACCATGTTCGGACCCTGCGGGAAGCCGGAGTCATTCGGGTAAGAGTACAAGGTACACAGCATTTCCTGACGCTAAGATCCGAGGATCTGGAAGTGCGTTTTCCTGGTCTGTTGCAGCCTTTATTACAAGCGGCAGCTCAGTCTGAAATACATGATTCCTAAAAAATGTCCTTTCTTCAAGTTGAAGAGGGGACATTTTTTTATGTTGGGTATATTCCATACTGCTGCGACATTCTATGTCGTACCATGCCCTCTATAATAACGGTGAACACACAAACCATATCGAAAAGAGGTTCACAAACGTTGGCAAAAACAAAAAGAGGACGCGTCCTGTGGAATCTACCATCCCGAGGAAGAGGAACATGCCCGGTGTGCAGCAGCACCCGGATTAAATTGTTGTATTCGCAAACGAAAACTGATGGTACAAGTTTGAAAGTATGCAAGAAATGCTCCAAAGCTGTGCAGTCCAGAGTGGACAAGGTAACCGTATAATATAACAGGCCTGTTCTTCGGAACGGGCCATGTCTTTTGGTATAATACAATTACGAAATACGGAATAAGCCAGGGGGCGAGTAAATGAGCAATATGCATCGTATTCACTGGTTTGACGAGCAGATTCGGAGTGGACGTTTTCCGAACAGCAGCTGGCTTGCACGTGAATTTGAAATATCCCGGCGCCAGGCCCAGCGTGATATCGAATATATGGCGATTTCTCTGCGTGCCCCTCTGGTGTATATAGCAAAATATCGGGGGTATTGTTACGAGGATCAGACCTACCGGTTGCCCCATTTATATATGACGGAAGAAGAACAGCGGGTGCTTAAGTATCTGGCGCATCGTTATCGGCATTACAGTTATGATCAGTCGGATGCGGTAAAGCGTGTGGCGCATTTGCTGGAGCGTTTTACGCTCGAGGAACAGCAAACAGGAAGTAGTCAGCTTCCTGTGTTTAAAGCAGATCCGCAGCAGCTTCAGTTCTTTGAGATTTTGTCCCATGCGATTGCCGAATCCCGCAAAGTACATATCCATTACAGAGATCATGCCGGAGAACGGCAATTTACCTGGTGTCCATTGAAGATGCTGTCCCAGTTCAACGCCGATTACGTGGTTGGTTATGAAATGGACCCTTTACAGCAAACGGCCATCCGGCTGGAGGGTATGATTTATGTACAGATGACGAACGAGACGTTTCAGTGCCAGACAGACGGGTTGCTGGGTGCATGGGAAGAGGCGCTGCCTGTCCGTAAACCGTTTGTCGCTGAGATAAGACTGAGAGAAGTGCAGCAAACAGAGTTGTGGCAAGGATATCGGATTCGGGAGAAGCAAGATCAGGTTCACTGGATTGAATTTTATGATACGGATGCTTTCCTACAGCATTTGTTCATTAGCGAGTGGGAGGAACTGTTGTCTCCAACGTGGCTTAGACGAAAGTTTCAGCAAAGTGCTGAAAGCATAATCGATAGGCTTGCCATGATCTCAAAGCAAACCTGAGTTAGTACAACCATAGAGAGGAGATTTTTTTTGACTGAAGTTGTGTTAGAAAACCTGATGATGAAGCGGGAGTCCAAATCGTATGTGGATAGCCTACACGCCATATTGACCCATGCGGGTCTGTTTCAGGGTTCCAAGTATGTGCTAGCTGGATATACGGGTATGGCATTCAAACTATCGGTGCATCGCAGACTACTGCCCATGTCGGTTACAGCCTATGGTCAATGGGGAGAATCCCATCGCCCTGGAATCGATAACTTGGGGATATTCACGATCTGGGATGGGGGACGGACACGTCATCCCACATTCGGGTATTACCAGCGGGATGCGGTGAGTTGGGTAAAACGCAGTTTGGATGGAGGCATCGGGGTGATTTACTGGATTCCGGAATTTGGTGTCATTCATGGGTATGATGACGGTGACCGCATCTTTTATGTGCAAGATGGCTGGAGTAAGGAACCACAGATTTTGCTGTATGACAATTTCGGATTGAACTTCACCGGGTTCTGGTATTGTCAGGTCTTTGGTGACCAGGTACATATGCCCGAACAAGAGATGCTGTTGGAATCATTGAGATTGGCGATTGAGGATTGGGATATTCCTTATCGACTGCTGCCTGATCGAAATATCGCTTCGGGCAGACTGGCGTATGATGTGTGGGTGCAAGCCCTACGGAGTGGAGATTACGATCATTCGGGTGCTACGTATATTTTGGAATCCTATTGCCAGTCCCGAACTGAAATTCAGATGTATTTGCAGGATGTGCGGGGCATATGGACCGAACTGGACCAAGCCTATGCATGTTATGAACAGCTTGGAGCATTGATTATACAGATGAAGGGATGCATGATTCAGGAACATAACAGATGGATCATGCAAGCAGACGCCACAGAGAAGCTGGCACAGGCTTTATTGGAAGCAAAAGCACTGGAAGAGCAGGCTGTTGATTATTTTCGTGTGATATCCCTAAAGTATCCTGACCGCAAACGGTCCACCGTGCCACGTTGGGGAGCGCACTCGGCGAGATAGAGAGGAGTAGAGGATGGGAAGCAAAATACTGCCGGATTGGATTGATTCTACACAAAGCAGGAATTCTTCACGTGAACACATATCATGGAACGGAGCGGGCTCTTATATAGATGCGATGTACAGAATTCTGGTGCATAAACAGTGGACGGATTTACCGCGTCACATGATTGCGGGAATGACCGCAAGTGTGTTTCGATTAGTAGTGGATCGGCGTCTAACGACAGAATCAATCTCAGCGTACAACTGGATGGCCGAGAACTTTGTAGCTGCTGATTTCATAGGCGTCACGACCGGACAACACGGGGGATTTTCGTTCGAGCCGACCTTTCCGCTCTATCAGAAGCAGGCCCTGTTGGATATTAAAGCTTCCATTGACCGGGGTGTAGGGGCCATTCTATGGCATGACCAGTTTGTCATTTGCACTGGATATGATGATGGGGAGCAGATGCTGTTCATTTGTGAGAGTCAAGAAAATGAAGTCATTTGTCTGCCCTATGATTCTTTTGGTCGGAACAGTACACCATACTGGTACTATCAGGTGCTTGAATCCCATTCAACTGTAGACATATGGGAAGTATGTAAGGAATCATTAATTCAGGCCGTATACAAATGGGAGACCCATGATTACATGCTACCACCTCAGGATTACGCATGTGGACCTGCTGCTTATGCAGCCATTGCTGATGCCCTACAATCTGGTGTATATGAAACCGATCAAGCTGCCATTGTTTTGCGCTATTATGCTGATTCGAGAAAGGATATGGCCTCCTATGTTGCAGAGCTTGAGCATTTATCCAATCAGATGAATCATGTTGTGCAGGCGTACGCGTTACTCGCAGACTTATATGCTCAGATGATGGAGAAGGTTGAGGATTCAACAGCGTGGGATGCGAAGGAACCAGGGCATGTGCTAAGGGTGATCCATCTGATTAAGCGAGCAGGGGAAACGGAACAGCGTGCCATTGATGCCATTAAGAATGCCTTCCCAGAGACGATCGGCAATCGTTTTGAGGATATTGGATTAAGATGAATGGAACAGTGCACATATTTCAAAATGGAAAGATTATTGACAAACAGACCAGAAATGACCGCTGAGTGCGGTCGTTTTCGGTCTTATTTGAGTTTAAGTAAGCCACATATATGGGCGGGTTGAAAGACGACCCTCATACATTAACTGCACTAGCATTCATAGTCTCGCATGAGCTTCAATTCGAGTTGGATCCGATGGAACATGGCGGGGCCAACATTCTGGCTACATTGTCGAAGGTTGCCTGCCAGTCGGTCGTAATGATGTTCGCGATATAACCATCTGGCCGTATCATGACCAGCGTGTCGCTGGTGATGCCGTAGATACGAGTCAATTTGCCGCTGGAGTCATGGAGGACGTTTTGTTCTGAATCGTGTGCGGTATCAACGACGTAGCAGTGTAATTCGGCACCGCTGGTCGGCCAGTTCAACTTGGGAAGTATCTTGGCAGCGTTAGGACCAAAGGCAAGCAAAGTGAAGTGAGGCCCTTGATAGATGTCGAACAAACGCCGTTCCCCACCAGGTCCGTTGCAGGGAGCATCTGGCGCCCGGTCACCGACATGAAGGGTCCTTGTGGCCGATTTTTCGCTAGACGCGAGCGGTCCACCATTGTACGAAAGTCTAAGCTGTCGCTCCTCGTCTCCACGCTTGAGGCTAGCCAGGCGATTTTTGTCTAGCTTGGCGTACAGCTCGCTGGATTTGCTGAGGACGCGAGCGGCAATGGGTTGACGCTCGGCCTCGTAGCTGTGAAGCAGACTATCGGGTGCCCCAGCAGTGACCTGCCCTATTTTCCAGCCAAGGTTATAGGCGTCCTGTATACCCGTGTTGAGACCCTGTGCACCGGCCGGGGTATGGACATGAGCAGCATCGCCTGCAATGAAGACACGTCCCGACCGATAGTGTTCAGCCAGTCGAACGTTGGGGCGAAACACCGAACTCCAGGTAATGTCGTAGAGACGCAAACCTGTGAGATTGTGGAATTGAGTGGCCAGTGCGGCTTCGTCAAGGTTAGGCTTTTCATCTGGTGCCAGCCTGATCATGACTTGGAACTGATCGGAGTGTGGCAGCGGGCAGGCTCCGACAAACGTGCCACGTGTGCGTGGCCACATATGCCACCTATTGCGAGACAGTTTGTCGATCGAGCCGTCAATAATGAGCGTACGGTCAGAGTCGGTAGTCTCTCCGATAAATCGGATACCTGCCCCTTTGCGAACGCTGCTCGAACCTCCATCTGCTCCGACGAGATATCTGCTGCGAACCTTCTCCCCGGAAGAGAGAGTCGCCGTTACTCCATCGGCATCCTGTTCGAATTGCTCCAACCCGTTGTTAAATTCAATGGTTAAGCCGAGACGTTTCAGTAGGCGGTGTAAGATGGCATCCGTTCGGTGTTGCGCCAACAGGAGAATGTTTGGATACGGATCGCTCGGTGTTGGTTTATTTTGCTGCTGCATGCGCCAAGGCACAGTTAGCGGTCCAATATGAAAACCGGCAAGCGGGTAAGAACTTCCCTCTGACTGAGCCTCTTCCAGCACGCCGAAGTCCTCCAAAACCTCCTGGGTTCTTGGTTGAACTCCCTTGGCACGGGAACCTTGAAAGGCGTGAGGGGCTTTGTCAACGAGTCGGACACGAAGGCCGCGTCGAAGCAGGTCGACTGCAAGAGCGGAGCCAGTCGGTCCAGCTCCAGCGATGAGTACGTCAATATCGTAATGTTGGGTCAGTTGAATCTCCTCCTGATCACCCATATCGCAATGGATGAGATATGATGCTTTGTTTATTGTTTCTTAGAAACTTTTTAATTTCCGATGAAACAATCATAGTTTAATCCTTTACTGCTGTCAATATTGTTTCCAGGAAACTTTAATTGTCGGACATACCCTGATATACTGGTATGAAGCTAACAATCGTTGGAGGAAAATTGAATGATCAACCCATCGGAAAATCAAAATAGAGATCACTTAATTCAAGAAGTATTGGAAGCAGTGAAAGATATACAGATCAGATTCCAATCAGAAGATGACGAAGAAAAACAGTGGTTGCTCCAAAATAGTCCTAATCCGGCTGTTGAAGAGCTAATCAAAGAAATGACGGTGACAATGCTGCATGTGCTGGATGCTATTGGTACACTCGAGCCAGTAAACGGCATAACCATTTCAAAGCAATTCGGCTTCTCCAAAGGGACGGTCTCCAAAATCACGAGAAGACTCGTGTCTCAAAACATCATCGTAACCGAGTCACTTCCGGATAACAAAAAAGAAGTTCTATTCCGTACCACATCGCTCGGAAAAGAGATTTATCGTTTGCATCAGGGCCTGCATCATCAGATTGATCTTGGGGTTCATCATTTCTTGCAACGGTATAACGTGGATGAGTTACAGTTTCTCGTCAACACCCTCCAGAAGACATTGCATACATCATGGATTCATTCGCAGACAGAGGAGGAGGCCACTGAACTCGTCCCAAGAGAGGCGCCTACAAGCAAGGATTCAGAAGCTCATAGGGCCAATAGTTCTACATCGATGACCGATGAAATGAGCGAAATCATGTCTATGCTCAACAAGTTGGATTCCCGTAATTTGAAGAAAGCAAAAACCATATTAAATGATGTTTTTTTTGCAGACTATGAGGACTAGCCACATAATATTTCATAAGGAAATGGTGTGCAGGTTTCTGCGAACAATAAATTAAGGTATAACAAAATACCGGATAAGGCTTGATAAGCCTATCCGGTATTTTTTCGTATTTTGCCACATCTGAGTCCATTGCTCATCCTTATTTCAACCTGTACAAGAAAAAATAATCATAAATTCGATTTTGGGGTAATGTGCAGCTCCCTTTGTTCCGAATATTATAATAGATGGTCTTTTTTGGATGGAGGATATTGAAGGACAACAGGGGGCGGGAGTATGGTGCATAATCCGGAAACCATTCAGGAATGTATCGAAAAGGCACGACAGAGGCTCTACCAGATTGCAAACGCTCATAAAGAACTGTGGCATCCGGAAGTCATTCGTCAATCGATGGTTCTGGATGAACTCATTAATCAATATAACAATGCCATTCGCGGAAAGACATCCCG
This sequence comes from Paenibacillus sp. OK060, assembly GCF_900101205.1. Lineage (NCBI taxonomy): Bacteria > Bacillati > Bacillota > Bacilli > Caryophanales > Paenibacillaceae > Paenibacillus > Paenibacillus sp. OK060. Next base: position 157,427 of record NZ_FNFR01000009.1, on the reverse strand, counting down.
AAGTAAATAACGGCGCGTTATAAACCTCGGGATGAAATGATGCGAATGCATTCAGTTTTAGTATACGAACCCTATTCTTTTACGGCCCCAAGCACAATTCCTTTTACAAAGAAACGCTGCAAGAATGGATACACGAGGAGGATTGGCAGTGCCCCAATAAAGATCTGGGCTGCGTTAACGGTACGCTGCGACATGTTCTGAAGCTGCGTCGCATCGACATTCATATTGGAGAAATCCTGTTGCACGATAATGGTTTGCATTAACGTAGCGAGCGGATATTTGGCTGCGTCATTCATATAGATCAACCCGTCGAACCAGGAATTCCACTGCCCCACCATGGTGAATAGGGAGATCGTTGCAATGGCCGGCATGGACACAGGCAGATAGATGCGGAACAATGTGGTGATATGGTTGGCACCATCGATGAACGCCGCTTCTTCTAGCTCTTTGGGCACGTTACGGAAGAAGTTCATCATGAGAATTAGGTTCCAGACCGCCACAGCGCCCGGCAAAATCAGAGCCCACATGGTGTTGATCAGTCCCAGCTTTTGAATCAGGATATAGGAAGGGATCAGTCCGCCACTGAACAGCATCGTGAAGATGAAAAACCACGCGTACAGTGAACGTCCCTTAAAGTTCAGACTTTCCTTGGATAAAGGATATGCCGTCAGGGTGACCAGCACCATACTGAGCAGCGTACCGAACACGGTACGTTGCACTGAGATCCAGAGCGCGCTAAGAAAGTTACTGTTACCAAACGTTTTGGTATAAGCGTCGACTGTAAAATCAATCGGCCAGAGCGTTACCAGATTGGCGGAAGCTGCCGCTTTACCGCTGAAGGAAACCGCCAGAATGTGGACAAGCGGCAGCACACACAGCAGCGAGACGGCCGCGATGAAGAACAGGTTGAAGCCGTTAAATATACGGTATCCGGTCGTTTTGTGATACACCTTAATTCCTCCTTAGAAAATGCGGTAATTAGCGATTTTGTAAGCCATCCGGTAGGCAGTAATAACGAGGAACATGGCAACAAAGGATTTAAACAAACCAACCGCAGTTGCAAAGCTCATTTTGCCATTCAAAATACCCATCCGGTAAACAAACGTGTCAATAATATCGCCTTTATCATATACAAGTGGATTGTACAGGTTGAAAATCTGGTCAAATCCAGCATTAAGAATATTCCCCAGTGATAGCGTTCCCACCACAATGATCATCGGCACGAGTGCAGGCAGCGTAATGTGTAGGGTCTGCTTAAGCCGTGTTGCCCCGTCAACTTCGGAAGCTTCGTATAGAGCAGGGTTAATGCCCGCAAGGGCTGCAAGAAAGACAATGGTACCAAATCCGAATTCCTTCCATACATCACTGATGACCACGGTTACACGGAACCAGTCGCCATCTCCCAAAAAGAAGATCGGTTCAATGCCAACGGCCGCCAGAACCTGGTTAATCAGTCCGCCTTCGGGGGAAAGCATGTCCAGCAGGATGCCGCCCAGTACAACCCAAGACAAGAAATGGGGTAGGTATACCAGCGTCTGTGAGAACCGTTTGAACGTGGAATTACGTACTTCATTCAGCAAAATGGCAAACACAACCGGGGCCACGAGTCCGGCCACAATCTTCATGGCGGCAATCAGTACGGTGTTCCAGATGACCTGAACACTATCCGGATATTCGAACATGAATCGGAAGTTATCCCATCCTACCCATTTGGAGCCGGTGAATCCCAGCCATGGTTTGAAATCCTGAAACGCAATAATAATGCCGCCCATAGGCACATAGGCGAACAGCAATGTGAGCAATACCGAAGGCAGCAGCATCAGATGCAGCGGCCAATTGCGTTTGAAATTCCAGCGGGTACGTTTGCGTGGATTGTGTGTTGCCTGCCGCACCGGCGTATTGGTCGTTAGTGGTTGTTCCATAGCCATCAGGTCCCTCCTTTATATCGTCCAGCCTCTGCATAATGAGGCTAGTAAGCCTCTGCAAATAGTGGAGCAACTGAATTATAGCAATGGAAACGGGCGGGCTATAGAACAACATTTCAAGGCGGATGTTGATTTATTAACTTGTTAAAAACGTATACCGAATAGTGACTCATTTGAAATTCAGTATAGATATGTAAGGGGTTTCAATATAAAATAGGACTTCGATGTGTATCTTTACTTTAATCCGGGACAGGGTGAAGCAATGAAATTTACAGTATTCTCAAAAACAGTCATGCTGCTGGTCTGCTTGCTGGTACCCATCTTGCTGCTCTATACCTACGCGAATCAGGCGAACGTGGACATGATCGTCGAGGAGAAGCAGCAGTCCAGCTTGAACCAGTTCAACTATTTTAGCTCTCAGGTGGATAAAAATATTGAACAGCTCTCGCTTTACGGGCTGACTTTGCTGCGTGATCCAAGCATTCTACACTATCGTTACATGACAGAATCGACCAGCCAATATGAGAAAAACAGCATCTATCTCGATATTCTCGACAAATTGTCACTATACCAGTCCACCAGCCGCTGGAAGAACGATATTACCATTGTTCTGCCTCAGGCAGAGCTGGTCCTATCCACCATGTCCAACCGGACGGTCTTCAATGAGAAGATGTTAAACTTTCCACAGCCAGGCCGATGGCAGTTGAACGAAGGCAGCTTCACTTATTTCTTTACGGATAACTACGAGTGGAATGAAAAACCTGTGACCACGGATGTACGAACGGTGATGGAGATTGATTTTGACCCGATGAACATTGTTGCCATGCTGGATGATTTCAAGGAGGCCCAGGGAGGAGATCCCTTTCTTCTCGTCCCTGGCAACGAGCCTCTGTTAAATCGGAGTGCGGACCCCGAGCTCGTGGAAGCGGTGATGCGGGACATGCCATTAACCGAATTGGATAGTGAAGGCAACCATCAGCTGGAGGTGGGGGGCAAGCAGTACTTGGTCAGTTATGTGCTCTCCAAACAACTAAACGGAATCTATGTTAACCCGGTTGTACTGGATGATTTGCTTACGCCGATGGACAAGAGCCGAAATATGTTTATAACCTCGATTTTGCTGCTGCTCGTGCTCAGTATTGGCGCTGCCCTGTTGTTATACCGAAAGGTACAGGTGCCGATACAACGTCTGATGAGAGGTTTGCAGCAGATTCGCAAAGGACAGCTGTCCACACGAATTCCGGTCGATCACTCCCGGGATGAATTCGCTTATCTGACGCAGAGCTTCAATCACATGGCCGAGCAGATTCAGGAGCTGATCGAAAAGGTATACGAGGAACGCATTCGCTCGCGGGAAGCGACGTTGAAGCATCTGCAATCACAGATCAATCCTCATTTCCTGTATAATTGTCTGTTTTATATTAAAAATATGACGCAGCTCGGCAACCGCGAAGCGGTTATTGCCATGTCGCTCAGCCTGGGAGATTACTATCGCTACATCACACGTGATGAGAACGATATGACGACCGTGGAAGAGGAAATCCGGTTGTTGGACAATTATTTGTCCATCCAACAGATGCGCACCAACCGTTTGTCGTATGAGATCGCTGTACCGCAAGAACTGATGCAGCAGCACATTCCGAGGCTGCTGATCCAGCCTATTGTGGAGAATGCAGTCATTCACGGCATTGAACCGATGGAGGGTAGCGGTCACATCGTGGTTACTGGCATGGCAGCACATGAGCAAATCGATGGAAGGGAATACACACGATACAGTCTGTTTGTCGATAACGATGGTGTTACTTTGACGCCGGAAGAGATTGTTAGTCTTGAGCGAGAAATCAATGAACCGATGGGTGAAGAAATAGGCACGGGTACCTGGAATGTACACCAGCGGCTCGTTACACGATATGGTCATTCTTCAGGACTTCATTTTGGAGTGATCCCTTATGGGGGTCTCAGTGTGGAAATACGATGGTTTGAGGAGGAATATCCTAATGATGAATCTAATGGTCGTGGATGATGAACATTCAGCGGTGGAATCGATTGCAGCCTCCATACCGTGGAGAGAACATGGGATTGGGCACGTATATAAGGCGTACTCGGTGAAAGAGGCATTGCAGCAAATGGCCGCACATCAGGTCCATATTATCATCACCGATATTCGTATGCCGGGCTTGTCTGGTCTGGATTTGGTGAGTCATATTCGTCAAAAGTGGGAGCGGACCAAATGTATCATTTTATCTGGACATGCATCCTTTGATTATGCGAAGCAGGCACTCCGTCATGGAACAGTGAGTTATCTGCTGAAACCAGTGCGGGATGAGGAGTTGATTGAAGCCGTGCAGCAGGCCTCCGTCCAGATTCGGCTGGAGGGAGAGAAACAGTTGATGCACCAGCGCGCCATGTATTCGGTGAGAGAACATTTACCGGAGAAGCGGGCGGGATTAATGAAGGATGTGCTGCTTGGACATAAATTTGTAGAGAGCGAACTTGTGGAGAAGCTGGAGCAATTCGAGATTGGATTCCGTCCCCAGGACAAAATGCAGCTGCTGCTTATCCGCTATGATGACCCACAGCCAACAAACAAGGCATTCCGTCTAATGAAATACGCCATCTCTAACGTCGTGGAAGAAATCTTTAGCAGCAGCTATAATCTCTGCCATACGGACGATGCGTATGATGATCTCGTTTTCATGGCAAGTCCGAAACAGGCACAGTCTGAACCGGAACTGCTGATGGGGCGGCTCGGAGAACGGCTGCTTCACAGTGTGAAGCAGTATTTAAACGCGACGATTTCACTATCAGTCAGCCGGATAGGCCGTTTTCCAGAGCAAGTTCCGCAGCTTTACCATCAAGCTGTAAGTGCACTGCGCAAGCAGGCGGAAGCAGGCAAAGGTCTGCATCTCAATGCGGCTGCCGGCTCCCATGGATCAACATTGAAATCACTTGCGGCACTTTATGAGCCACCCGGACTGACCGCACTGCTGGAAGCAGGACGGATGGAGGACGCCAATCGCAAGATTGATGCGATTTTTGCCGAGTTATCGGATAGTGTGTTCCCGGAGCATGTCTATGTTGCTTTTCACTATCTCGCTGCCGCGTTCTCCTACATGGCTCATCGGGAGGGCAGACAGTTGTCCGATGTCCTTGGTGAGCAGTATCAGCAACTGTTGAAGGACGGCTACGGCGTGTCACTTCGTAGTCTGGAAGCATGGACCCGGAGCGTGATGGAACAATGGGCTCTAAGCACAACCGATACGGGCCAGGAAAGTGGATCGAACATGATCAGACAGGTCCAGCAATGGATTGACAACCATCTGGGCGAAGATCTTTCCTTGCAGGTTATTGCAGGGGAGGTACATTTGCATCCGGTGTATTTGTCCAAAATGTATAAACAATCAACGGGTGAAGGCATTAGTGACTACATTATCCGTTCCCGGATGGAACGTGCTGTTCACTTGCTGAAACACACGGCAATGAAGATTTATGAAGTCGGTCAGGAAGTGGGATATAACAATACCCCTTATTTCATTCAAGTATTCCGTAAACATTATGGCCTGACCCCGCAGGATTTTCGGAACGGTTAACAAATCAATATGAACATTGAAATTGTGATATATGTTTGCTTCCCCGGCTGCACTATCCTTTTCATGTAAGGGTATTCAAAGTGATTGAGGAGGGGTTTCATGTATAGAAAAATGATGACTGCATTGCTTGCACTGACGATGGTTGCCGTAACGGCATGCAGTTCGGGGGCAAAGGAAGAACCATCCAAGGAAGCGGCTGCACCACTTGCGCTGCAAGATGGTAAGTATGAACCTGCGGTTCAGATGAGCTATTTGCGAGCCTGGAATGATGATACAAAGTTTAAGAACGGAGAAACTGCACAGAACAACGTGCACACCAAATGGGCCAAAGAACGTTTGGGCATCGATCTGACCACACCTTGGGCTGTATCCGTGACCAATGATGCTTTTTACACGAAGCTTCGTCTCTCCCTGTCGGCTAATGAAGAGCTGCCGGATATCGTCTCCATCCGTGGTGACTACAATCTGGTGCGTGAGTTGATTGAGTCGGGTAAATTCGCCGATGCAGGTGAACTGTTCGATAAGTATGCATCTGACACATGGAAAGGGGCTGCTGAATCCGCACCGGAAGAGTGGTACCCGTACATGTATGAAGGTAAACGGTATGGCGTTCCGATCTTTGACTATGCTTACAACGGAGACCCGGTAATGTTTATCCGTGAAGACTGGCTGAAGAAGCTTGGACTGGAAGAACCAAAAACGATCGATGAGCTCGTTACGGTGATGGATGCATTTACGAATCAGGATCCGGATGGTAACGGTAAGAAAGATACGTACGGTCTGACGGTCGGCATGAAAAATGCCCTCAATACCTGGATGACTGAATCCGGCTGGATCTTCGGAATGTATAACACGATGCCAGGACAGTGGAATCTGAATGCAGAAGGAACACTGGAATACGGCTCGGTTCAACCGGGTGTGAAAGAAGGACTTGCAACGATGAAAGACTGGTTGTCCAAAGGCTATCTGCCGAAGGAAGCCGGCGTATATGATGAGATTAAGGCGGCTGAATTGTTTACAGCAGGCAAAGCGGGAATCATTGTGGGACCGCACTGGATGCCGAACTGGCCGATCGATGATGTGAAGAAAAATGTGGACGGCGCTACCTACAAAGCAATTGCCCTTCCAACCGGACCGACTGGCGAGAGCCATCACCACGGTTCAGGTGCTAGCAACGGGGTCGTGTTGATCAACAAGGATATGGCAAACCCAGAAATATTCTTCACGTATCAAAATTATTTGTTTGATAACTTCGCTAATCCAGAAGTGGGTGGGGAGTTCGAACATGGCTTTGCCCAAGGATATGACTTTGATATTGTAGATGGCAAAGTGCTTGGTGAAGCTGATTTGAAAGACGGCGTATCCCCGCTGAAGTATACACTTACTTATGATGGTGCCCGTATTCCTAACCTGATGATGGATACGTTGGCAGAACTCGCTACAGGTAAGGAAGCAGAAACACCTTTCGAGAAAAATACGAAAATTGCCAACAAACCTGAAGTATTTGCTGCGGCTCAAGTCGTGGTAGCTCATAAGGATGATGCAATCAAGAACAAATTTACGGGTGCACCTACGGATACGATGAAGATGAAGAAAGATGCGCTCGACAAGCTGGAGAAAGATACGTTCAGCAAAATCATTTACGGTCAGGTTGGCATCGATGAATTCGACGCGTTCGTAACGAAGTGGAAATCCATGGGCGGCGATCAAATCACAACGGAAGTCAATGAATGGTTCAAAACAGTTAATTAATACCTTGAATGATTTACGAGATGAATCATACTAAAGTAATACAAGAAGGAAGAGGTATTTCGTGAATACACCGGATTTGGGCGGAAAGTCGCCTGAATCCGGTGTTTTTGTTTTGTATGCGGAATGCTTAGACATGTACGAAAGAGCTTATCCATTAATTTCTCTGCGTACAACCGTGCGTAAGACTTATTGTTTCGAAGATGCGTGAGAGAGTAAGATAATAGGTAATATACGAACATCAATACGTAATTTTTAGCATAGATGGTTTGAGGAATGATCTGATAAATGGGAAGGCGGTTGAAGCATGAGTACACTCTATGATCAGGCAATGGAAGAGATGATTGAGGTCATTGAAGAATGGTTTAGTGAACAGTTGAAGCGGGATGACCTGGAAAAGGCTGTGAAGCGAACTACGCTGCAAATGGGGATTTTTAATGATATTTTGCTGGATTACAGACCTGGACGGACTACAGTAGACAGTGTGGATCTTGGATTGGATGAGGGATTGAAATCGAAGAATCCCGGTCCCTTTACCGAGGAACAGGTACGAAATGAGATCCAGCCCAAGCTTGTAGAAGTGGTTCAAGAGAAATTGGATAAGCTGGCGGATACACCGTTGATCGACTATCGGTTTACCTTTCGCGGGAAATTTCCAACGACAGAAGGAAAGCTGCAAGTGACCATGCTCGAATATATCAACGAAGGGAAAAGGCAGCAGTTGCTTGAGCGCATTCATACATACGTAGACCATAAGCTGCTAAAAGGTTCATATCCAACAAAGCCGTTGGAATCCTTTTTTTTGACGCGTCACCTGCTTGATCCGAAATTGTTCCCTGAACTGGACGTAGCGTGGACTATAGCGCAATATGATCGCATACAGGAGTTAAATAAAGGGCGTCAGGAAGCTCTGGCGGAGCATCGTGGTGATATTATTCGTGCGATAACGTCTTGGGCGGAGAATCATTTTTTGCCACGCTACTTTGATGTACAGCCTTCTGCGTACAGCGCCAATGTATATACACTTAAGCCAGGTGCTTCTTTGGAGGAGGACCAGCCAAAGAGCGAGCATGGGCAGCAGGTGGCACAGCCTATCGATCTGCTGCTATATGCAGCTGTGATGATTCTTCGTTATGAGCCTATTTACAGTAAACCGAAAGGCCTTACTTTCTTGGAACTGGCCAAACAATTGGGTAGTAGCCGTGCGGTTCGTATGATGACGGAAGGTAGCGGAACCTATGCCAAGGAAGATATTCATGTAAAAAATGAGCAGATGGAATGCACAGCCAACGATGTGTTCTCGATCATTACTATCATCATTCGCAAGGAAGAAGCAGCTGCCTACGAACAGGCCATTGCTTTTATCACCCGTTTGCTAAAGCAGGGCTTCCCCAAAAGTTACAAGATCAAGCTCAAATCCAGCGTGAAGCAGTATCTGTCTGTTAAAGGGCTTGCGAAGTCGGATACCCATCGATTTTTCGCAAACGCACTGGAGTACCCGGAGCTGCGTCCGCTACTTGAAGAGTATGCACGTGCAGCGATCGAAGAGTTCGAATTTTATGCGGATACAGAGGGTGAAAAGAACTGTATGCCAGGCAGTTATGCAACCTTCGGACTTGGATTGGCAGATGAGCGGTATTTCCCGTTGGTTGAATATTACATGGGTGAAGTGGATGATGAGCACCAGTTGGTACAGGATAAATTCACCGTTGCCTTTGCTGAGACACATGGTGTAACGGCCAGTTCCATACCTGCATTAGTTACCTGCCTGCGTCGCTCTACGGATTCCCTGAAGCTGAAGATTCAGCCAGAGTTGGAGGATGAGGAGAAGCTTGAACTTCTGGTCCAATCGCTGCAAGGAATGGAAACCTATGAAGTGGAGCATGTGTTGTATCCGATCTGGGGCAAGGTAGAGAAGCTTGCAACGCTGGCACGCAAGGCTGAGGGAAGACGGAAAGAATTGCTGTTAGAACTGTTAAAGGCCGCAGGGAAATAAGGATATACCCGTGAGTGGCTTTTCAAGGTTGATGTGATGTATGAGGATACAAGTAAAGGTGGATGAGTATATGGGGCCATTGAATCGAGATGCATGGAAAGGGCTGTCTGCTCAGGAAAAAGAGGAACTGTTGCGTGGGATGGTCAGTTATTTTCCCACAGGTTTGAAGTATGAAGAAATGGAGACATTTGAACGATTCGGTCAGCGAATCGAGACAGGTGTATTTTCGTATGATGAGCAGAGATTTGTGTTTGTGCCTGGTGATCGGGTGACACTCGGCTGGGATCGCTGGCAGGATGGAATGAACGAAGAAACGTCAACCGATTTATTAGAGACGGTCAGTGAGTATGGTGTGGAAGACGTGGATTCTTTTTTAAGTAGCCAGATGTCTCCGGTCAGGGAAGTGCACATTGCTCCCATGCTGGTGGAGTGCAGGAACCATTCACTTGGCTGGATTGAAGTGACGGAAGCTGAAGCGATGGCGCAAGAGAGTGCCTATTTTGCAGAAGAGTTGGAGAAGTTTAAGTTGTCCGATCTGAACCAGTATGAACTGCATCAAGAGTTCCGTCTGGTTCGTCAAGGTGAGGCAGTACAGGTATTTTGGTTCAATGAAGATTTGACGTTGGAGTATTTAATCAATGAAGAAGCAAAAGCGGGTTTTGGTTTGCTTACTGAAGATGAGTGGGAGTATCTGTATGGAGGGGGCTGCCGTACGTTATTTCCATGGGGAGACAGCTTCGACTACACGATGAAATTGAAGCATTTTGGAAGCCTCGAAGAGGTGGAGGGAATTGTGGATGAATCGGCAGAGCCGGGCCCTTCTCTAGTAGTTGAGAATGACCGTCCGTATGACTTGGAGCTGTCCAACTTTTTTGGTGTCCATTTTGCTGGAGATCCCTATAATTATGAGCTTACGCTTGATGCGTCTGGAAACATGATGCCCAAAGGTGGCGACGGTGGCGCGATGATCTGTGGTGGCATGGGTCCGTTGGTCGGTTTCCTACCCGCTGCGGCCGTATACTATCGTGACAGTAACGCAGGTGAGTTGGACTGGGAAGATATGATCGATTATATGAACTATCGGAGAGTGATTCGTTTAGCGGATTTGGAGGTGTAAACGTTATTTAAAAATAGATCTTCGACTGCGAACTGGAAGTAAATGTAATGAATGTTTAGGTCGGAAGTTCTATACTTAACAGGTCACATAAAATATACATTACTAGAGAAGGAGTTAAGTATGTCCAGAATATCTATTTGTTTAGTTACTGTGTTGGCTTGCGTTATGCTTTTTTCCTTACCCGGACTAACAGTTGCAGCTTCTAGCCCTGAAACCAACAAGCAAAGCACGCAATCCGCAACCACTTCTTTAAAGGAACGTGTGAGGCACAGCATTAATTTTGCGATCAGAGAACATGAGGTTGTTGTAGAAACCATCCGAACGAGTTTTGATACAGGTGAAAGAAAGGTGAATGAATATCACTTTACCGAGAATGCAGTTCTCCCCCAAATTTATACGGGCTCAACGATAACTTCAGGGCATTCTGATACAATTGTTTCCGATACACCACTAGGCTTAAAGGGTTACATAACTTACTATGCTACGGATAACAATCAATATTATTACGTCTTATATGAGTATGATTACAGTAGCAACTCTCTTCGCAAGGTACATGAAGGTGAAAATAGAATTTACTTGGAGCCACAATTAGGGATATTTTATACGCTTTATGTAAAAGAAGAACATAAACCAATATACTATTCCATGACTACAGGCAACAAGGTATATACTGGCGGGCAAATTTTGCTTGAGAAGGATTTTACCGATACGGATTATGCCATCTCACCACTCCCGCAAACCCGTAACGTTGGTGTATATTGCACAAGTAAGTACCAATGTAACTATATTGAATATGGTGGTGCCAAAGGAAAGACAGCCAAGGTGAAACAGCTTTGGATGAAGCATGACATAAAGACAGGGCTGTCTACCAAAGCTTTTCAGGCAAGTACAGATGTTAATCTGAATATCTCACAAACCAACACAAGAGACCGCAAATCCGATTGGACTGTTGTTGCGACCAAGAATGGAAAGAAAATAACACTTCTGAAAGATCGTATTGGCTATGTTCATACGTCTGTCTCACCAGAAAGAAAAACGCTGATACTGGTTACTGAGAATGGACTGGATAGTAAGATGGAATCGTCCACGGTTCATTTATATGACCTAAAGACCCTCAAACTGATTCGAACTTATGATTCTCCCTATCGTGCTCGCACAGAGGGGGTTCAGTGGATAACAGAGGATGAATACATTATTGAACAGTATTTTTCAGCTCCAGGTTCATTTCCTCCCTCTCTATATATCATTTCAGAGAATAAACATCTGAAACTGCAATATGATACATACCGAGAATGGAAGGGCTACTGGGATTCATTTCAATTTTCTGGCATATTCTTTCCTTTACAACCCGTAGCCATCAAGTCCGGAGAGGGAGTATTGAATTATAAGGGACAACCTTCATTTTATTTGGAGGGGCAACATTATGTTCCTCTAGAGGAATTTGCCAAGGCTTTTCATATTCAATATGTATTGGGTAAGGAACAAGTCACATTCAGTCGTGGACAGCGTTCATCCAGTGTGGATCGATCCTCAAGTAAATTGCTGACACTCTATAACCAGACCTTTATTCCTTTGGGACAATGGAACAAGGATTTGGGGCTCAAAGTGTCTGAAACGAAGGCTTACTGGGGCAATAAAGAATTACTAATTAGTGATGATGAGCGTAATACGAGTGCAGCCATGACACCAGAAAACCTTGCTTTTCATGCAAGTGCCCGGCGAATTGAAAGAGTAGGGGATATCTACAAGTTGGATCAGAACAATACAAAGTCATTGGAATCATTTTATCCGGATCGTATTGACGGTGTGGTTCTGAATTTTGACCGAACTTTGACTTTATCAACTTCTACTCTCCATTACATGGATCTAACTAGAGTGTTGTTTACCAATCAGGACTATACCAAGGTGCTTGGGACGTTTTCCATAACGGACATGCCAGAAGCGAGGTGGGGAATCAGTACGGAAAAGATTCCAGAGCAGGCGTTACAAGATGGTGTTCTGACCATGATTATACCAACGAAGGAAGATGAATCTACACTTGTCTACACTTTGAAACTTCCAGGCCCTTTTGACAAAAATAATTTCTAATCCTAGATGCTCAGAAGTACAGCTGAAATTTTATATAGCTGTGCTTCTGGGCATTTATTGGATCAATATAATGAAATTTGTTGTCTGACCGTACAGATGATTTTTACATAAGAAAAAAACACATCGAAGTCTCACTTGTTTATAGAGAACTTCAATGTGTCTTGATATAAATATTTATTTTTATGTTAGTTGATTTTCTAATAATTAGCCTTTATTTCACTTTTTGCACAGATACAGCCATTTGCTCCAGCTGTGTATGAGTCAACCCATTATTTGCCGAGCTAAGGGTTACATAGCGATCATCCAGTTTGAATGTCAGCATGTCGGTTTGATCCGGTGTGTACCATTTGGCGGTAACACCGTTTGGCAGTTTAACATTTTTGCCGTCATAGCTGAAGGAATAGTCTTTAGGCGACACAGTGACATTCATGTGATTGAAGACAAAGTTTACACCATCGCCGCCAGCAGCTACGTTTTTGAATGAATCTCCGGCAATCATGTGTTGTGGTGCGTAAGCAGTCTCGAATCCTTGGAATTTCGCAAAGGCTTTGCGGATGGCGGCTGACTGTTCTTGGGTATATTTCACATCAGCGAAGCCCGTAATGCCCTGATCATTGCCTTGAACCTTTTGCACAGATACAGCCACTTGCTGCAACTGAGCCTGAGACAGCTTATGGTCAGGTGAGCTTATTGTGACATAACGATCATCCAGTTTGAACGTGAGCATACCCGTTTGATCGGGTGTGTACCATTTGGCTGTGACACCATTGGACAGTTTTACGTCTTTGCTATTGTAACCGTCCGAATAGTCTCTTGGAGACACATCCACTTTCATATGATTAAAAGTAAAGCTTACTCCATCGCCGCCAGCACCTACACTTTTGAACGTATCACCTGCAATCATCTGTTGAGGAGCGTATGCTGTCTCGAAGCCGTCGAACTGTGCAAACGCCTGTTGAATGTCTTCTTTTTGCGCTGCGCTATAGGTTACATTGCTCAATGTAGAAGGATTGCTTGGAGCTTCGCCGATGATCACCTGTCCTTTTTTACCGTCATACGATACAGGTACATGCAGCGCATCAGCAATGGCACGTACAGGCAGATAAGTTGAATTGTTGTAAGTGATTGGAGCGAGTTTCTTGCCATTGCCATCCGTTGGTGAGTATGCCGCACCGTCTACATTGAAGCTGATCCCGTGGTTGAGATATGCCGAGATTTTCTCCAGTTGTGTTCCTGCGAATACGCCCGTTGCTCCTGTTAATGTCATGCCCAGTACCATCATCGTTGCTGCGGATTTCTTGAAGTTTTTCTTCATGTGTATAACTCTCCTTTAGTTTATATAAGTTGAATTGGGGGATTTACACCTTGCGACTCCGAGTGCAGTACCAACTTCCGATCGCTCTTATCCCCAGATTTTCTTGAATCCTTTTATAAGGGGAAATCCGGGGATAAAGGCGAACGCTACGCTTCTTCAGATTGGTTCTGCCCTCTCCGTTATGGTGTAAAAGTCAGATTCAACTTATATATTGTGTTTTTTTAAATGGCTTGCTGTCCTTATGGCTTTATATTACCCGCTGAACATATCCAGAATAATTCTGAATTATCTCCAACTTGTAAACATGTGTAAGGATCTTGGCATTTGGAATTTGTTATTTACAGAGGAGAGCATTCACATTATAGATGTTGGAGAAGCAAGGAGAGAGAAATGGGAGAGAATGTAGATGATTTTGAGCAGGGATACACGCAGGAAGGTAAGTCTTTCAGCAGGAAAAGTCTTTATGAACAAATTCATTTGTGGGTGGTACGTGGACTCTTGGCCATCATAAGAGAGAGGGGAATGGTTCGCCAAACCATCCCATATGTACAACGAAATTTTGAATTACTCGAAAAGTTCAGACATGTACTTTGCTGAGAGTAAGCGCTATTCAGTTCACTAAATACAGGACGAAACCGCCTATGCCGAGAACGATGGCACCAACGTATACATAAGTAAGTTTGCTCAGATTTTGCTTGGTCCTGCGATCATATTCGGGGTTGCTGGTCTGATTCGCTTTCGAATTCCCGATGATCATGGTAGCAATTCCACCGAACAGGGCAATGCCAATAATTAAAATATAGGGCAGCAATGTCATGCGATGAACCTCCTTCATTGAAATCAATCGTTCTGTTCATTGTACTTCAAGTTTACCTTGGATGTAAGCTTTTTATTGATAAATTAAGGAAAATAAAGTCCTTCACTTACAGTATGTATGCAGTGCTGAATGGAGCGGATCACTATAATTTTAAATTTTTAAATTTGAGATAAACCTTGTTGTGGCGCTTATTTGCGGCTTTCCTGGACGGAGGCTGCAATTTTTTTTGCCCAGAGAGGTGATCCAGATTGAAGAACCCTGCGTTACACCCTATGAAGACGACGACGAGGAAACAAAGGATAAACAAAACTAACCGAGGAGTGAACACGTAATGAAAATGAAAATGAAGAAATTTATCGCACCCATGCTGAGCTTGACGTTATTAATGCCAGGAATCGCCGGGGCTGCTGCAGCACCACAGACACCAATGACTACAATGAAGGCAAGTGTTAATACACCTGCTGCTGACCTGAGAGCGAGCCTGGATCACCTGTTATCCGAACACTTTGCACTCGCAGTAACCGCAATGGCGAAGGCATATGACGGAGCAAAAGATGCAGACGCAGCTTACAAAGCACTCGACCAAAATGCATTGGATATGCAGCCGGCAATCGCTTCCCTTTACGGTGATGCAGGAGCCAAAGAATTCGAACGTATCTTCCGCGCTCATAACAAATATACAGATGATCTTGTGAAAGCAACTAAGATGGGTAACCAGGCTGGAATCAAACAGGCACAGAATAATATTAACGGTTTTGTAGAAGAATTCTCTACATTCCTCAGCACCGCAACGGAAGGCAAATTGCCAAAAGCGGCAGCTAAAAATGCTTTGAAAGTACATGAAGATCTCGTGCAAAAAGTATTTGATGAATATGTAGCAGGTGACTATACAGATGCATACAAAGCTTACCGTGAAGGTTTCAAAGAAATGTTCGACGTGAGTAAAGCACTTTCCACAGCAATCACAACACAAATGCCTGAGAAATTCGAGAATAGCAAAGCGGACACACCAGCAGCTGATCTGAGATCTGCACTGAACCACTTGGCTTCCGAGCACTTCGCTCTGTCGGCTCTGCAGATGCAAGAACAATACGATGGCCGCACAGCAGCATCCAATGCACTGGTTACAGCTGAAGCTGGAAACACAGCGGATTTCAAAGCAGCGATCGCTTCCATTTACGGTAATGACGGTGCCAATGCGTTCGAGAAAATTTGGGTAACCAACCACGTGAATGCACAAAGCGACTATGTAACAGCCGTTAAAAACAATGATGCAACCGCTCGTGCAGCTGTCGAGAAACGTATTGACGGATTCACAACGGAGTTCGCGACATTCCTGGATTCCGCAACAGCGGGTAACTTGCCAAAAGCTGCCGGACAGCAAGCATTGACTACACATGAGAAGCAAGTACAACAAGTATTGGATCAATACGCTGCGGCTAACTACGGAGGTTCGTACACGACCAACCGTGAAGGATTCAAAGTTATGTTTGGTGTAGGTCAAGCCTTGGGTAATGCAATTGTCACGCAATTCAATGATAAATTCCAAGAGCAACCCACTACACCGACAATGCCTGAAACAGAGACAACAACTGTATGGATGCAGCTGAACAGCAAAACGCTGAAAATCAATGACAAAACAACCAACATGGACACCACGCCAATGCTCTGGAAAAACACAACCTACATTCCATTGCGCTTCTTGAGCGAAGGAATTGGTGCAACCGTGAAATGGGATAAAAAAGCACAACAAGTAACTGTAATGGCTGGCAATGATACACTGAAGTTCTGGGTGAACAACAATGTTATGGAAGTGAACGGCATGAAGAAAAATGTGGGCGCAACAGTCTTTGTTAACAAAGATGGACGTACACAAGTGCCACTGCGTTTCATCGCTGAGCTTCTTGGCTGGGATGTAAAATGGGCGCAAAAAGATGGCTCCATCACACTGACTAAATCCATGTAATCACTATTTATAAAAAGAAGAACGAAAAAAGCTGCCCCATACGGCAGCTTTTTTCGTTTTCATTTCAGCGCCTTTACCTTCATCTTACTTGGTGAACCTGCAATCCAATCTGCATCACATGGACGCAAAAAGGCCACATCAAAATATTCAAAAATTTGGTATAATCAAGGGAGCCAGCAACCTCGCCGTAACGTATAATTGATCACGGTACGGTGGTGGACTGTACATAATCTGATTCACTAGCCCGTTGGAGTCATGTATGTTGTATTATTATTCGGTATGATCAAACAGGAAAAGGGGGTTCAAGCGGATGGACACAGCTTCAAAGCCTGAGCGACGGGCAAAACATATTGATACCCGTCTGTTTATTGCCTGGGCCGTATCAGTCATTGCGACTGGGGGCAGTCTTTATTTTAGTGAGATTAAGGGATACATCCCCTGTGATCTGTGCTGGTTCCAACGGATCTTCATGTATCCGTTAACGATTTTACTTGGCATTGCCTACTTCAAGGATGACGCGGGAATTACCAAGTATGTTCTTCCCCTTAGTTTCATTGGAGGCGGAATCTCGTTATACCATGTAACGATTCAGCGTATTTACTCGGCTACGGGCAGTTCAGTGGCATGCGGACAAATTCCGTGTTATACCGATTACTTGAACTGGTTTGGTTTTATCACAATTCCGTTACTTGCACTGATCGCATTTATCATCATTATTGTTATGCTGTGGGGAATTGGCAAAACACCAAAATCTTCTTCAGAAGAAAGGACAGATGATTGATGAGCGGACAAGTCCGTTGGTTCATGCCCTTCATCATTCTGACCCTCCTGATCGTAGGGTGTTCGGAACAGAAGCAGTCCCAGTCAGGTGAGATGCCGGAGATGATCAAGGTGAAGCTCATGGTACCGGACAAGGTGTCCATTAAGGAAAATGTTGCCTTGCAGATCCAGCTTACACAAGGGGGGCAGCCTGTGAATGATGCGGACCGTGTGCAGTTTCAGATCTGGAATGAAGAGGATGAACCGGAGGCACCATCTCTGGAACAAGGCATGATGAGTGCAGAAGAGCTTGAAGCCAAGGGAGCCATCACCGCGAAATCAGCAGGTGAAGGATTGTACGAAGCAAGCTACGCGTTTGAGCAATCCGGAGTCTATATCGTACAGGTCCATGTTACTGCTGGTGCAATGCACACCATGCCCCGAACGAAGGTAACTGTGGAAGAATAAATCGATAAATACAGCCCGATAATGTTGACGTACAAGCTACTTCCGGCCGCGTCGTTTATCGGGTTTTTGCATGTGTAATTCGTGATTGTAAATTTCTCGTTTTTATACCTTGACCTTGAAGTATACTTCAAGGTTTATCCTTGATGTATTACAACATGTTGGAGGTAAGTCGATGAGAATTTTGGAATGGATTTTGGTCATTGTGACGGTTATTAGCGCAGTAGTCATATTGATGGCTCCCAAACGTCGGGCAGTGAAAGTGGGTACGTTGTCGGCATTGGCACTGGTTATTCTATTGCATGGGGTAATCGATCGTTTTCGTGTGCAGCTGTTGCCCACCTATATCGTAGCCCTTGTTTTACTGATTGTATTGGCGATTCAGCTGTGGAAGTCCGGACGCAATATGCAGAACATACAAAAACCGAAACGTCGTTCGTGGTTCAAAACCATCTTGGCATCTATTCTGGTGCTGGCTCTCAGTGCAGGTTCAATGGTGCTAACGTCGCTTTTCCCTGCATTCACGATGCCTGAACCGACAGGTTCATTCGCCATAGGCACCTATTCGCAGCAGTTAACGGATGAATCTCGGGAAGAGACCAAGACGGCTGAAGCGGGTGATAAGCGAGAACTTATGATTAATGTCTGGTATCCTGTAGATCAGGAAACAGCCAAAGGATTACCGCTAGAGCATTATCCTGCCGAGTTGGGAGAGGCGATCAGTCTCGTATTTGGCATTCCACCGGTGGTGTTCAGTTATCTTGATACGATTCCCACGCATGTGGTCAAAGGCGCTGAGGTGTCTGCCGCACAGAGCAAGTATCCAGTATTGCTGTTTTCACCTGGAATACGCTCTGCACGCTTTCAAAGTATGACCGCGATTGAGGAACTGGTAAGCCACGGCTACATTGTTGTTGGGATCGACCATCCGTATACCTCAGCTCAAGTGACATTCCCGGATGGACATGTTGCTTCGTATGAGCCGGATCCTGACGATCTAACGTCAGAGGAAGTGTATCAACATAATATAGAAGGTGTTGGCATTCGTGCAGCTGACGCAAGCTTTGTACTGGATACGCTCACCCAGTGGAATAAACATGATCCGAATCAACTGCTCGAAGGCAAGCTTGATCTGGATCATGTCGGTATCTTTGGTCACTCTTATGGTGGTGCGACAACAGCGGAAGCACTAGCGCAGGATAGCCGTTTCAAAGCAGGACTCAGTTTGGAAGGCGGATTCTGGGGGAGCGTATCCACTACAGCCTTGAAACAGCCGTTTATGTATATCATGTCAGGTGGAACAGCCCAAAGTTTTGACCCGAACGCCACTGCCAAGGATAAAGTGTTTTATCCTGAGTTTGAAACGGATTTGGATCGGGTGATGACAAGCAGTCTCAATGATACGTATTACTTGACCGTGGATCATTTCTTCCATCAGAGTTTCACGGATATTCCGTTAATTTCACCTAAACTGTTTGCCAAAGGCATAACACCAGAGCATAATGTGGACATTACAAGATCATATACATTGGCCTTCTTTGACCGTTACTTGAAGGGAGAAGAGCAGCAGCCTTTGCTGGAAGGGTCGTCAGACCGTTTTCCCGAGGCCACTTATGATAACAAGTATACCAAGCTGCGGAGCAATCAGGCGGAATAACTCGGAGATGGATGGAGGAGTAGCATGAAAACCATGACAAGAGGAGAGTTAGCCAAACGTACGGGTGTGAGCATGGCAACGCTCCGGTACTACGAGGACAGTGGAATTCTGCCTGCTCCCCGTCGTTCGTCCAACGGATATCGTGTGTATACCGAGGATTATCTGGTTAAGGTCAAATTCATTAAGGATGCTCAATCGCTGGGTTATTCTTTAAAAGAAATACAGGATACGTTACAGCTGCTTAGTCAAGAGGACATGGAGAGTGAAGCACTTAAAACACTTGTACGTGACCGAATTGAAGAGATTCAGTCGCATATCGATAACCTGCAGCAGATGCAGACACTTCTTGCAGGGTTGCTCCTGACGCCAGAGCATGATATTCACAATTACATTGAATCTTTCCGGATCAACAAGGAAGATGGCAATTCATAAGATAACCCTGTAACCAATAAACACCTTCATAGATCATCCCTGACGCGTTTGGCGTGAGAGATATCTTTGAAGGTGTCTTTTATGTTTCCGGCTCTTCATAACGATTCAAGCAATTCAAAACAGGCCTGCTTCGCGCAGGAAATGGTCCACAATTTCTGTCTGATACTTGATCCGGTCTGATCGGTTCAGACTCCAGCAAGTCTCTACGGTAACCGAGCGAGCTTGAAGCAGGCGAGCTGCGGCTGTTCGTGCTGAACCGGGCAACTCGTGCTGCTTCAAATTGAAGTACCTGTCACGAATGGGAATCGAACGATTCATTCGCCCTATAATTCGTTTGCATACCGGAACAGCCTTGCTGCCCGGATTGGTAATCAAGGTTTGTCCCAGTACCCGTGAGCTGCGTTGGGATAATCCATTGGCTTCATGTAGGTCCAGCCACCAGGCAGGTCCATATTGACGGGCAAGCCGAAAAACAGCGGAAGCAAGCGGATGTTTGGCTTTGCCAGAAATATGCCGTGGGAAGGTGCGATTTAAATCAGGTTTTCCTCGGCTGTTGTTTCGATAAGCCTTTTGATTCACTCGTGGAATAATAATGAGGAGTCCACGAGCCACGTGTCGCCGCCCTGCCATGCAATCATTAGCCAGCTTCTGCGCAGCGGCCATGCTCGCGGTTTCATTTCCGTGAATGCCCGATGTAATCATGATGACGGGTCCGGGCTTCGTGCCTCGAACGAGGTAATAGGGAGTGGCGTGTGCACTGGATGCAGCAAGTGTGTGTTTGGTAACAAGCATGACACTTCACCTCCGCTATTACAGTACGTCATGTCCTTCCCGCATGTAACGGCATTTGAACAGGCCCTCATCCAGTTCTGAATAAAATAGGCCAGTCAGTACACTCGATGAATAATATCCTCGAAATCCGGTTCTTTCATCTCGACATCCTCAATCTCGCCCCACTGTTCGAGCTGCTTCAGAATGTCCATCGTGCTCCACTCTTTTCGATTTACCTCGACAGTGACGATCTTGCCCTCTGCCCCTGTGATCTGAATGGCGGTTGATATAGCATCCGGGATATGATACGAACCGCGATACGTCACTCGAATAATCGTTGGCAGACCGATGGTGTCGCGCAGAGAGGGAATCGAGCCGTCATACGTAAGTTGACCGTGATTGATCACCATCACCCGACTGCATAGCTGTTCAATGTCGTCCATATCATGGGTGGTCAGCAAAATCGTTTTGCCAAACTCCTCATTTAATGTACGAAGAAATTGACGAATGTTCCGCTTCGCGTTCACATCCAGTCCAATCGTCGGTTCATCGAGAAAAAGCAGTTCCGGGTCATGCAGCATGGAAGCTGCCAGATCAGCACGCATCCGCTGTCCAAGCGAGAGCTTGCGGACAGGCGTAGCCCAGAACGATTCCAGATCCAGCAGCTCGGCGAACTGGGCTAATCGTTTCGTTTTGTCCTCCGCACGAACTCCGTACATCTCGGCCAGAATATCATACGAATCCTTCACGGGCAGATCCCACCAGAGCTGGCTGCGCTGTCCGAACACAACACCGAGACGTCCAACCGTACGGCGTCTTTCCTGGTGTGGATTCATACCACCGAGCAACACCTCACCCGAGGTCGGATGAAGGATGCCCGTCAGCATTTTGATCGTGGTGGATTTGCCAGCCCCATTGGGGCCGATATATCCAACAAATTCTCCTTTGCCAATATCAAAGCTAATGTCTCGAACCGCTTCCTTGGACAGATACTCACGTGAAAACAAGGTGCGAAGCCCGGAGAACCGGCCCTCGCGAACCACAGGGGTTTTGAATTCCTTTTGCAGATGCCGCGCTGTAATCATAGTCATGACGATATTCTCCTCCTTAGCTACCTGTACTTTGATATTTGGTTAAACCGAATTTCCAGAAACGCAGACTTGCGGCCAGACTCAGGACGGCTACAACAATAATGGCACCAAGAACCCACGCACCTAGTTCGCCGCGAAGCAAATAAAGTGACGGAACATAGTTAACGAAACCCACCGGGATTACGGTCAGCAGAATGCCAGACATCCA
The DNA here is from genome assembly GCF_900101205.1 of Paenibacillus sp. OK060. Classification (NCBI taxonomy): domain Bacteria; kingdom Bacillati; phylum Bacillota; class Bacilli; order Caryophanales; family Paenibacillaceae; genus Paenibacillus; species Paenibacillus sp. OK060. The sequence goes on along the minus strand of NZ_FNFR01000009.1, from coordinate 135,481 downwards.
TTTGGGATACAACGTCAGCGGATATTGGGCAGCCGTACGCGCCGCATCCTCGGTGATCGTCTGCAATTCCTCAATGCGTGTGGTCCAGAATCCAAGCGTTGCCGTGGCAAGCCCAATCGAAAAAAGAATGATGGCACCGGTCAAGATGACGAGCAGAGAGAAGGGGATGACAGTCCAACCGATCTGTCCGCTATGCATCATGCCTGCCAGAGACCAACAGAGAATAAACCCGCCTTGTAACACTTCACCAGCCATGATGCGGAAGTTTTGTGGCAGTAAGGCCAGCAATACGGGCATAGGACGGGTTAACAGTTGATCGAGTTCGCCGCCGACCAGATACTTTTCCAGATGATGCACTTCGTTGCCAAACGTTCGATACAGTGTCTTGGATAGGGTCATGATCGCGAAGAGGTAACCAATTTCATGTAGGGACCAGCCTTTAATGGCTCCGAATTTGTGCAGCACCAGAGCAACCATCAGAAACTCGGAGATTTGAATCAATGCGGCCAGAACGGAGGCCATGACAAAATTGAACTTGTATTGCATCCGACTGCGGATGCTTGTTCGAATGAGCATTTTATATAAAGTGAGCCAGGAAGTTGTTTTCATCCGCCCTGCACCTCCACTTTACGGCGCAATACCTGGGTGATCGCCAGACAGACGAATGTCATGAGGACGCACCAAATCAAGGTTCCCCATAACAAGGAGCCATTTTCATAACCCAGATAGATTCGGGTCGGGACATAGAGCAGGAAAGGATAGGGAGATAACCAGGCAATTCGTTCAAGCCAGTCTGGCAGCCATTCCAGCGGAATGAAGAAACCAGCAAGCAGATTCATCATGGCGTGATTGCCCCAATGCAGCCAGGAGGACTCCGTAGTCCACATCGCGGTGGCGCCAATAATGTAATTCATACAGATGGATAAATAGGATGCGCCGGCAAGACCAATTGCGGCAAATAGCAGGGTTGAAGCTTCTGAGGGCCATTGTAGAGAAAATACGATGGAGAAGAGCAAGTAAATCGGAATGCTTTTGTACACGAACTGGTAGGCAATCTGCCCCCATTCACGTGCCATCAGGTGGGTGAACAGATGAACCGGCCTCATGAGATCAAGCGCGATCTGCCCTGTCCTGACCGTGAGTGGAATACCAAGTCCATTGGTGAGAAAACCCGAAATCCAGAGAGAGGATTGCGTAAACGCAATGTAACTGATCATCCCCTGTGTCCCGTATTCTCCGAGAGAGTGGTCGGCCCCGATGCCAATCCAGAGACAGGCATACATGTAACCGAACATGGCGCTTGCCAGGTTATGTACCATGTGGGCCCCGCGGTATTGCAGGTTCCGGGAGTAGGCTTTGGAAGCCAGAGTGAAATAAAGCATGTGACACCTCCGATAAGTTGGTTGAACGGCGGTTCCGTTCACTTCAGTCAAGGCGAAAAAGAGAGAAGGACAACAGCATACCAATTTATTCCTTCACAGGCAAGACATTTTTTTGGCATATACCGGAAGAAATGAGGCTGTTCAACAATGCGCCACAAGACAGTGGTTTGTCCGTTCCTTTATAATTGGGGGGCAAAGACGCAAACGTTTACAATATGAACTATTCAAATTTTAAATAATCCGCCGGGCATGTGCCTGACGATTGAGGATACAGCTTCAACAATCCGGCAAGAGAGAAGGTTGGAATGAGTAAAATTGCATGGGTCACGGACAGTACGAGCACACTCGATCCGCTATTTGCTGAGCAGAATCATGTGTACATCGTACCTCTTCGCATCGTTTTTGGAGAGGAATGTTATCGAGAGACAGAAGACATCTCGTCGGAATTATTCTATGAGAAACTTGATGGGGCTTCACGCGCAAGCAGCTCACAGCCGCCGATTGGTGAATTTATTGAACTGTATGAGTCGTTGAAAGGTAAGTACGATGAGATCATTACCATTCATTGCTCCACTGCGCTTAGCGGTACGCTGCACACATCGATGCAGGCTGCCGAAATCGCAGGTGTGACGGTTACCGCCATTGATTCCAGAGCAGGGGCTTATCCGCTGCGGGAGATGATTTTGCAAGGATTGGAATGGCAGAAGCAAGGCCAGACAGCATCCGAAATCAAACTTCACATCGAACAGATGATTAATAACATGTCCTTTTACCTCATTCCGGCCAGTCTTCAGCATCTACACCGCAGTGGGCGTGTGTCGGGGACCCAGCTTATTCTTAGCCAATTGTTGAAAATTCATCTGCTGCTTCGATTCGAAGAGGGCAAAGTGGTTGTGAATGAGAAAATTCGTACGTTCAAACGGGCCAAACAGCGTATGCTGGATGTGCTCAAGGTCGATATGGGGAAAGTGAAGCATGTATGTATCATGCATGCGAACAATCAGGAAGAAGCCGTTACAATCAAACAGCAGATTGCAGATTTGCTTCCCCGCTTGAAGACGGAAATTATGCCTTTTATCCCTGTGGTCGGAATTCATGCAGGTGCGGGCACGATTGGACTGTGCTGGATACGAAGCGAGACGGTATAAGGTTGTAAATGAGACCTGGCAGGAGGTTCACTTTGAAACATGAAGTGGCGAACCTGCCGGGTTTTTCGTATTTCATTGCCAATTGATGCAAACTGTGAGGTAATAAAGGAAAACGTTCAAGTTGGAGGGAATAGCGTGTCAAGTTATCGCTTGCTGCTTGTTGAAGATGATCGCTCAATTAGTGAAATGGTCGGTCCTTATTTGGAAAAAGAGGGCTATGACGTCTCTTATGCATATGACGGACTGGAGGCGGAACGTCAATTCAGCCAATCACCGTCAGGCTATGACTTGGTCATTCTCGATCTGATGCTGCCACATAAAAATGGTATGGAAGTGCTTCAGACCATCCGTGCCACCAGTCTGGTGCCTGTGCTCATCCTGTCTGCAAAGGACGGAGAGGTGGACAAAGCCCTCGGCCTGGGATTCGGCGCTGATGATTACTTGAGCAAACCATTCTCGCTGATCGAGCTGACAGCTCGGATCAAGGCGGCTATTCGTCGTGCCAACTATACCGCACAGCCTGCAACTGTGGTCGCTCCGAAGGTACAGCGCATTCACATTGGCGGACTTGTGGTCGATACGGAAACGTATGAGGTAGAGCGTGATGGCATACCTGTAAAGCTTACATCCAAGGAATTTGGTATTCTCAAAATGTTTATCACCCACCCTGGCAAAGTATTTACCAAGGCTCAAATCTACGCCTCTGTCTGGAATGATCATTATTATGGCGACGAAAATATCATTAATGTTCATATGCGTCGTCTGCGCGAGAAGCTGGAAGTTGACCCCTCCAACCCCCGGTATATTAAAACATTGTGGGGTATCGGCTATAAGCTGGAGGTGGACCCGGCGTGACGTTGATCTTTGCCTTTTCAACCGGGATATTGGCTCTTATCGTCATTCTATTAAGCGTAAGGCTGCATAAACGTAGTACCCATCTAACTTACATACATGAGAAATTGACCTCTATTATAGATAAGAATACATTTGAACGCCTGCTCGTCTTTAACAGTGACCCCCAGATAAGCCAGCTCCTTAAGGACATGAATCAGTTACTGGATCATGCACATCGGGCTGAGGCGGGTTATGCCAATCAGGAGAAGGAGATGCGCAACATGCTCTCCAATATCTCACATGATCTGAAGACGCCGCTTACGGTTGTGCTTGGTTATAGTGAAACGCTGCTGCATAGCACTTCCCTAACCGATCAGGAACGCGTAATCATGACTGGAAAAATCCAGGATAAAGCGCAGGAGGTGCTGCGTCTGATTCATTCCTTTTTTGACCTGGCGAAGCTGGAGTCGGGGGATAACGAGCTTACTCTGACCAGGGTCAATATAAGCGAATTGTGTCGCTTGAAGATGATCTCTTTTTATGACATGTTAACGAATCTAGGTCTGCAAGTGGAGCTGTCCATTCCGGAAAGCGATGTCTTCGTGAAAGGTAATGAGGAAGCACTGGACCGTGTGCTGGATAATCTGATCACCAATGCCATGAAATATGGAGCAGATGGCAAGGTACTTGGCCTTTCACTGGAGTATTCAATAGGCGAACAAGTAACACTTAGCATCTGGGATCGGGGCAAGGGCATTCCTGAACAGGAGCACAGCCGTGTATTTGAACGTATGTATACGCTGGAGGATTCCCGTAATCGTCTCTATCAGGGAAGTGGTCTGGGTCTGACCATTACGAAGCGGCTGGTGGAGCGGATGGGTGGAAGTATTGAGTTGCATAGCGTACCTTTTGTACGAACAGTATTTTTGGTTTCATTAAAACCTTGTTAGGTGCAATTTATAGCTTTCACGATAAGCTTAAGGTTTTTGTAAGATTTGATTAATAAAAAAGAAGACTTTTCTCTTTACAATACAGATATAAGAACTCGTCAGGGACGAACGTAAAGGAGAATAAAGAACATGACCTATATTGCGCGGACCATAGGTGTGACTAAGACGTATGCAGGGGCAGAGGTTGTATCGAACGTCAATATGAGTATCAAGCAAGGGGAGATTTACGGGTTTCTTGGTCCGAATGGAGCGGGGAAAACGACGATGATGAAGATGCTGACCAACCTGGTGAAGCCGACTGTAGGCGAGATTGAATTGTTTGGAGAAAAGCTCACGCCTACTTCTTATGAATTGCTGAAACGAATGGGCAGCATCATTGAATATCCTTTTTTCTACGATAATCTGTCCGCCAAGGAAAATCTGGATCTCCATTGTGAATACATGGGGTTTCATAACAAAAAGGTCATTAACGACATGATTGAAAATGTAGGTCTCAAGGATACTGGCAAGAAGCCTGTTCGTGACTTTTCTCTGGGGATGAAACAGCGTCTAGGCATCGCTCGTGCGCTGATCACAACACCGGAACTGCTCATTCTGGATGAACCGATTAACGGGCTCGATCCCGTAGGCATCAAGGAGATGCGCGATTTGTTCAAACGTCTCAGCTCCCAGTATCGCATTACCTTGTTGATCTCCAGCCATATCCTCGGGGAAATTGAGCAGGTTGCAGACACCGTTGGGGTCATTCGAAATGGGCGTCTGGTTGAAGAAGTATCCATGGACAGCATTCGTGGGAGACACAGCGAGTACATTGAGCTGCAAACGTTGGACCCACGTAAAGCGACCTATGTGATGGAACATCAGCTAGGGTTGAAAAATTATAAAATGATCGATGACCATACCGTACGTATCTATGATCTGGGCATTGCTCCATCGGAATTGACAGGCAAGCTGATCGGGCATGGCGTTGAGATTGAATCCATTTTCAAACGTGCTCATTCATTGGAAGAACACTTCATGAGCTTAATGAAAGGGGATGGGGACGTTGCTTAAACTGATCCAGCTGGAACTGCGCAAACATCGGTTTGCTCGAAATTTCAGAACGGCAGGAATCGCCAATCTCGTCCTTATCCTGTTTCTCATCATGATAGGATTCACCGACCAAGGGGCAGAAGATTATACTTTTGCTGATTACCATGTCTCCTTCATGTTAATAGATACGTTCGCCAGAGCCGTATTTATCATCTTGGGCGGTGCGCTGATAGCGAAACTGATTATTAGTGAGTATCGAAATAAAACGATGAACGTCATGTTTACCTATCCGATCAAGCGCCAGAAAATCATTGCTGCCAAGTTGATTATCATCTTTATTTTTACCTTTATGATGATTTTGTTTACCGATCTGCTGATGGGAGCCTTGCTGGTTATCACAAACCAATTCTACTCCTTCATTCCCGACACGTTGACGATGAGTGATGCACTGGTACTGCTGCTGAAGTACACGATTAGTTCCTTGTCCGCTGCGGCCATGGCTCTGATCCCTCTATTCTTCGGAATGCGCAAACATTCGGTCACGACCACACTGGTATCATCCATTCTGCTTGTACTTGTGGTGTGTTCCGGATTTAATGGACCTTCTGTGTCAATTAACTCTATCGTCTTCATTCCATTAACACTGGGGGCGATCGGACTGTGGATTGCTTCGCTGTCCATGATTCGTCTGGAGACAAAAGATGTGAACTGATTCCTTTGGAAACCATACTCCGTATGGCTTCACATGCCATTGACATCTGCTCGTACAAGGGATAGGATAATGTCAACTGAAGGACGAAGGAGAATGCAACTACCATGACGATTCCAAAAACATTAACAATCGCTGGTTCGGATACGAGCGGCGGTGCTGGGATTCAAGCAGATTTGAAAACTTTTCAGGAGCTTGGTGTGTATGGCATGACTGTGCTGACTACTGTTGTGGCTATGGAGCCTGATACGTGGGATCACCAGGTCTTTCCTGTGGAATTAAATGTAGTCGAAGCTCAACTGCGCACCGTTCTGGATGGTATCGGCTTTGATGCAATGAAGACGGGCATGCTGGGTTCTGTAGACATCATTGAATTGGTTGCGAAGCACATCCGCCGGAGCGGACTGCCACAGATCGTTATCGATCCGGTAATGGTCTGCAAAGGTACGGACGAAGTGCTGCAACCTGAGAATACAGAAGCAATGATCGAATTCCTGTTGCCGGGTGCTGATCTGGTTACCCCGAATCTGTTTGAAGCATCGCAGCTCGCGAAAAGTGGACTGATCCGCTCCAAGGAGCAGATGGAAGCTGCGGCAGCTGTCATTCATGATCATGGGGCGAAACATGTCCTGATCAAGGACAGAGGCGTTATTAACCCGGGTAAAGCAATGGATCTTCTCTATGACGGAACGAACTACGAATGGTTTGAAGCCGATGTTGTTGGCTCCGGATATACACATGGTGCAGGCTGCACCACATCTGCGGCAATTACCGCAGGTTTGGCGCGCGGTCTTACTGTGAAAGAGGCTGTTCGTGAAGGTAAAGCCTTCGTGACCAAAGCGATTGCTGGCGGATTCCCGCTAAACCGCTTTGTTGGCCCAACGTTGCATGTAGCACACCGACTGGAGAATCAACGCTAAGCGGTGCGCACATGTAGTGTGTAATCGCGGAGAAAAAACGTGGTCTCAGCCGGAAGTAGCTGTCAATGAGCAGGGGTTTGCTCGTTGACGGCTTCTTTTTTGTGCAAAAACGTATGAGATTTAGTAACTTTTGGTATATATTAATCGTATATAAGATGGAGTTCATTCCAGAACATGGCTGGACACACGGACGACACACGGAATCGTTATGTTAACAACAGAATGCTAAAAGGAGAGTCGGCCATGGTCAGAACAGTGCTTCTGGTGGAAGACGAAAGCCGCATTCGTGAGATTGTGGCCGATTATTTCATAAAAGAACAATGGAACGTTATTGAAGCAGAACATGGGGTAGAGGCGCTGGAATTGCTGGCACTGCATGAAGTCGATCTAGTCATTCTAGATGTGCTGATGCCGGAAATGGATGGATGGACCCTCTGTGGGCATATTCGTTCCCAGTCGACCGTACCTATTATAATGCTGACTGCCCGATCCGAAGATGATGACAAGATTCATGGCTTCCAGCTCGGCGTGGATGATTATGTTACGAAGCCATTCAGTCCTCGTGTACTGGTGGCACGTGCAGAGACATTAATGAAGCGAGTAGAGGGTGCCGTTAGCAAGGAGCAGAGTGTGATCCGGTTTGGATGTGCGACAATTGATCCCTGGGCGCGGCGGCTTGAGAAGGATGGAATCGAAGTGGAGCTTGCTCCCAAAGAATATGACCTGCTGCTGTATTTAACTCGCAATCAGGGAATTGTACTGTCCCGTGATGCCATACTTAATCGGGTATGGGGATATGATTTTGAGGGCGATTCGCGTGTGGTGGATACCCATATCAAAAAGCTTCGCAGCAAACTTGGGGATGAAGCCAAGTGTATCCGAACCGTTATCGGTACGGGTTATCGATTCGAGGCCGAGGCATGAGACGTAACGGTGTAACGATGAAACTGTTTCTGGTCATGGCCGGGTTTCTGCTTCTTCTATATGGAACAACGGTGATTGCCCAACTCGTCTGGTTCCCGGACTTTTACCAGCATCAGAAGATCAGCAGCATTAAGAAAAAATTGACGAAATTTGAACAACAATATTCCACGGGACATTGGAACGATGTGCAGCTGGCCAAGGAAACCGGGAAGTTCATGCGGCAGAATCAGTCGCATCTAGTCATCCTGACGAATACAGGTAAGCTGGTCAATGACCCATTTCACATCGTGCTTCTGCAAGAGGATGGCAAGCAGGTAAATATATCGCTGTCGTTGTTTATCAACAGCGAGAACGCAGGATGGCTTGCTTCACACTTGAAGTATGGTCAGCAATTGACCGTTACAGGCTCAGCAAGTGGAATGAATGATCCTATGGTTTATCCACTCAGGATAAAGGATCAGAGCTCCGTGGTCAGTGGAACGGAAGATTTTCAGGAGTTAACAGAGCCGGTAGAAGAATGGTCAGGAACATTGAAGGACGTTGTTCTTCCCAACCTGGGGACATGGAGCCAGAGACAGGGTCTGCTCGTGCAGGCGCTGGATAGCCGCTTCCCACTGTCTACGGAAGATCAGCTCAGTCTCGCCAACGGAAAAATGATTAATGAGGAATGGACCGATAGCTGGAGTGGTGTACGAAATGTGCTTACCATTGCTCCGGTGCACAGCTCGGGACCCCAGCAACAGCTCATTTTTTCCCTGACGTCCCTGCAGGAGATGAGGGAGGCGAGTGAAGCTACACAACTATTTTATGCGTATTTTGGTATTGCTGCATTTGTGCTGATTGTGTTCCTTTCACTGCTTCTGTCCCGAATTGTCACCAAGCCATTACTTGCCCTGAACCATGTTGCCAAAAAGATGTCCACCCTGGATTTCACGGTGAAATCGCCCATCCGCCGCAATGACGAGATTGGCAGTCTGTCCAACAGTCTCAACGCGCTGTCGACGACATTGGGTCAGACTTTGGAAGAACTAAGGCAGGCGAACAGTCAGATGCGTACCGATATGGAGATGAAGCAGCGGATTGAACAGCGTCAACGGGAGTTTTTTGCCGATGCATCCCATGAGCTCAAAACGCCTATCAGCATTATCAAAGGGTACTCCGAAGGGTTGAAAGATGGAGTCAGTGAGAGCAAACGTGAGCGTTACATCGAGATCATTGCCGATGAAGCGGTCAAAATGGAAACGATGGTCGAAGAGATGCTGGATCTGGTACGGTTGGAATCCCAAGCGATTAAGCTGAACACCGATGCAGTGGCTCTTGGAGATATGATTGAAGATATTGCCGGACGTCTGGGTCCACAACTGAAGGAAAAGGAACTGGAGGTTGTACTGGTCTCCACCACAGAGCAGACCGTTGAGGGAGACCGCAGCAAGTTGGAGCAAGTCTTCTACAATATGATGATGAATGCTATACGTCATGCCGTTCCTAAGACCGATATTATGATTGAGATCAGCAGGCCGGAAGGGCAGGTTCGAATCTCCATCGAGAATCAGGGTGAGCAGATTTCGGAAGCGGAGCGGCAGTACATCTGGGAAAGATTCTACCGCGTGGAACGCTCGCGTAATCGCAAAATGGGGGGGACCGGGCTTGGACTGGCCATCGCGAAGCAGATTCTCGATTTGCATGGATGCAGTTATGGCGTGGAAAACACGCCGGACGGAGTCCGTTTTTATATTATTTTTCCTAATGCTTAGTACGAAGGGGAGTCAAGTCTATGAAATCTTTACCGTCCATTCTAACGTTGGGCAACTTAACTTCAGGCATGCTAGCTGTCATTATGGCTATTCATGGTGAGTTTGCGCTGGCCGTGACGATGATCTGGGTAGCCATGTTCTTTGATCTGTTTGACGGGTTTGCAGCCCGCAAGCTGCATTGCGAGGGGGAATTCGGCAAAGCGTTGGATTCATTGGCTGATGTTGTTTCGTTCGGGACCGCACCCGTGTTGATCCTGTATTTGAACTCCATGAATGAGGTAAGTGCACTGGGTATGGTGCTGACAGCATTATTCCCGGTTTGTGGTGCATTGCGTCTTGCCCGTTACAATTGCCAGAAGACAGCAAGCCATGGTTTTGTTGGCATGCCGATTACGTTTGCAGGCGGTCTTATGTCCTTTTTCGCGCTCTGGAGTCCTTATTTTACTCATGGTGTAGCCTATCTTGTCATTATCGTATTATCCGGTCTAATGGTTAGCCAAATCCGATTCCCGTCTCTAAAACAAGTGCTAGCCCCCCATGAGAAGGATATTGTGGAACCGAAATAAGGAGCGAGTCAGTATGGAATTTGCAAGAGAATTTATTGGTCAATATGGTTATTTCGCAATTTACGGACTGCTGGCTCTTGGCGTGATTGGCATGCCTATTCCGGATGAGGTGATGATGACCTTTGTCGGTTATCTCGCCTCCATCTCGGTGCTGAATTATTCGGTGTCCATTGTTGTCAGTTTTGGTGGGGCGTTTACTGGAGGACTTCTGAGTTACACGATTGGCAAGAAGGCCGGGCGGCCACTGGTTGAGAAGTATGGTAAATGGGTCGGAGTCAACGCCAAACGGCTGGGCAGGGTGGAGTCCTGGTTTTTGAAATACGGGTACTGGTCCATCATACTGGGCTACTTCATTCCAGGCATTCGTCATCTGATGTGCTGCTTCTCCGGGATCAGCCGTATGGCTATCGGACGATACGTCCTTTTCTCCAGCATTGGGGCATTTATATGGTGTGTTGTGTTTATATCGATCGGCTTTTATGTAGGTGTGTTAACTTAAAATGGGACAGCCTGTTATGAACTGGCGAGGATAAAGACCTCTTGTTAATGGAGTGGTCTTTTTTTGTTTGTGTTAATAAACTCCCTTGAAAAATGAAAAGCCCACCGCAATATGCACGGTGAGCAGAAATAAATTTGGCTTCACCCATTCAAATGGGATTCCTCAATGCCTTTTTCAACCTGTGGCTCCCCTTTTTTGCGTGCAAAGGTGATTTTGAGTAAAGGTGGCGTAACCAGGGTTGTAACGATAACCATGATGACCACACTGGTGAAGTACTCAGGGTCGAGTAATCCGGAAGCAAGTCCAGTGGAAGCAATAATGAGAGCAACTTCCCCTCGGGAAATCATGCCTGCACCGATGGCGAGGGAGGATGAGCGATCAAATCCGGTCAAACGCGCACCTGCTCCTCCGCCCAGCAGCTTGGTTACAATGGCGATGAGACTGATGACGATAATGAACCAGATCTGTGAACCCACGCCGTCAAAAGTCACGTTCAAACCGATGCTTACAAAGAATACCGGAACAAAAATCCCGTACGCGATCGGTTCAAGTTTCGTTTCGACCTCATGTTTGAAGTTCGTTTGAGAGATGGCGATACCTGCCGCAAAAGCCCCTATAATGCCTGCAACACCCATCCATTCTGCAAAGTACGAAAAGCCAAAACAGATGATTAATCCGGCTGTAATAACGGTCTCCGTGACCTTCAGCGGTGCCATCCACTTCATAATGCGTGGAACAAGGAACCAGCTGGCAGCGATAATGACAACAAAGAATAACAGCTTCTTGCCAATGAGCAGAGGGATTGAAGTATCGGTTGCCCCTGTTCCGAGCAAACTCATCATGACAGCGAGGATGACAACAACCAGTACATCATCGACGACAGCGGCTCCAAGAATTGTTGTACCCTCACGAGAGCTGAGCTGATTCATGTCTTTTAACGTTTGAACTGAGATGCTGACCGAAGTGGCACAGAACAGAAGTCCAAAGAACAAAGCGTGTGTCTGCGACATGCCGAACGCAGCGGCAGCTCCATAACCTCCGATGAATGGTAAAATGATACCACCCACGGCAACCGCAAAGGCTGCCTTCCAATTTTTCTTCAATTGCTCCAGATCCGTTTCGAGTCCAGCAATGAACATGAGCAGTAATACCCCAATTTCGGACATATAGTGGATGAAATCATCCGGTTGTACCCAGCCGAGCAGGGCAGGTCCAAGAATAACACCGACGATCAATTTGCCCAATACCGATGGTTGACCGAGTCTTACCGACAAATCTCCAGCCAACTTGGTGAAAATAAGAATGAGTGCAAGTACCAAAATAAATTCCATAGTTGTTCTCCCTTCCAGTAATAGCGTTTATAGGGTAACCAGCCCAAGGGAAGATCATTCCAGCCTTAAAACAGAAAAAGGCATAAAACGGCGTATGTCAAGCGTGCCGCTTTATGCCTTAAAAAAAGACAAGGAGGGCCCTTGGTGACAGGCTCCTCCAGTTCAACGCGTATGTGATTAATTACATTAATTATACCATGAATACAGGGTGGGGTAAACCAGTGATGGTGGGCTTTTAATGAAAATGGCCTGAAGGGGGCACTTTAAAGGTATCTGACGAGGCTTTTTGTTCAGAGTGTTGTCACTTAACAGTCGAGAAATGGCAAGATATAATGAGATAGAACATAGAAGTTAGGATATGAGGAGGATTTTTCATTGGGCAAACAGGACAAAGGGGACCCGAACATTCAATCCAATCAGATTGCCCCGACCAGTAATAAAAATTTTGCAGGTCTCATTATTACCATTTCCATTATCGCCAATGTCATTATTTTATTGTTGTTCTTTGCACCGTCGATCGGATACAAAGGCGATGTAGCCTTTGACATTACAGTGTTGCCGCGGTTTAACGCCGTGTTCAACAGCTTCACCTTTATCTTCCTGCTTGCGGCCCTGATTGCCATTATCAAGCGGAATGTGAAATTGCACAAACGTTTCATCCTTGCTGCATTTTCAACGACCCTTTTATTTCTCGTTACGTATCTGTCGTTCCACTATTTGTCTCCGGAAACGTCCAAATACGGCGGGGAAGGCATCATTCGTTCCATCTATTTCTTCATTCTGATCACACACAGCATCCTGGCAGCCATTATTGTGCCGCTGGCTCTGTTCACTCTGGTATGGGGTTGGACGAATCAATTGAAGAAACACCGTAAAATTGCTCGCTGGACGATGCCAATCTGGCTGTATGTTAGTTCCACGGGTGTAGTTGTATATCTGATGATGGCACCGTACTATTAATAATTTCACATATCATGGGCATATCCGGCTCGCCTTGCGGGTAATGGTTTCATGGAAGGAGGATTCACGCTTATGTACAGAGTCGTATTGATTCGCCATGGACAGAGTATGTGGAACGTGGAGAACCGTTTTACCGGTTGGACGGATGTGGATCTGACGACCGATGGATACGGAGAAGCGCGTAAAGCGGGAAAGATCCTGAAAGAACAGGGTTTTGATTTTGACTACGCTTATGCTTCAGTCCTCAAACGCTCCATTCGAACACTGGATATTGCACTTGATGAGATGGACCGGATGTGGATTCCGATCACGAAGACGTGGAAACTGAACGAACGTCACTATGGTGCACTGCAAGGACTGAATAAACAGCAGACTGCGCTGAAGTACGGTGAGGATCAGGTGAAGGAGTGGAGACGCTCCGTTAGCGTATCTCCCCCAGCACTGGACGAAACTGATGAGCGGTATGTTCAGGACCAGGACAAGTATCAACGGCTGGGCTGCACCATCCCTCGTACCGAGAATTTGATGGATACATCGAAGCGGGTGCTGGAGTATTGGAATGCAGAGATCAAACCGGTAGTGTCAGCGGGCAAAAGGGTACTCATCTCCGCGCACGGCAATACGCTCCGTTCACTCGTCATGCATCTGGACCAAATGTCCGAAGCGGACGTAATGGCGCTTAATATCCCGACAGGCATTCCACTGGTCTATGAACTGGATGAAGATCTGCATCCGATCGGGCATTTCTACCTTACTGCGGATGGTTCCACCTACAAACATGAGGAAATGACTCATGTCGCACCACCGTCCGATTGACAGGACGATTGTTATGACTAAGCAGGTTATACAGTAGTAACAATGATCTCGACTTATACATCATGTTAGAAGATGGCTCCTGAATTTTCATTTTCAGGGGCCATCTTTTTTACGCTGTAATAGGCCATTCTCTAATTTAAGGCATCGCATCTGACGTTTCGTTTTTCTCCCACAGGGTAATCTGAAGCAAGAGACGATGTACATTAATCCTGAAGGAGGAACAACATATGTCTAAAAAAAGTGGAATTATTGTAACAGCCATTGGAGCAGGCGTGACTTATTTGATGAGGAATAAAGAAGCAAGGGATAAGCTGTTCAGTACGGTATCAGGACTGATGAAAAACTCTAGTCCATCTTCAAAACCGTCTTATGGAAGCAAAAAAGGTTCACGTGTGATTTAAAATAGATTTTGGCATAGAATCAATTAGTATGAGAAGCCCGGAGCTGGTACGGTCCCGGGTTTTTGTGTGCGTTCATATGTCATATGCGATTTTTGCCAGCAAGAATGATACAATGTAAACTTGCAGAACGTATGGAAGGGGATGTACAACATATGAAGAAAAATCGTCTGGGTTCATCCGAACTCATGGTTGGTGAAATTGGGTTAGGCTGCATGTCGCTTGGAACTGAAGTGAAACCTGCCGTAGTCTTGATTCATGAAGCATTGGATCGTGGCGTTAATCTTCTGGATACCGCTGACCTGTATGATGCAGGATTAAACGAAGAAATCGTGGGCCAGGCTATCCAGGGACGCCGGGAGCAAGTCATTGTGGCAACCAAGGTTGGTAATCGTCGCATACCGGGAAAAGAAGGCTGGTCATGGGACCCGTCTAAAGCCTATATAAAACAGGCTGTACGAGACAGCCTGAAACGGTTGCAGACAGATTATATCGATCTGTATCAACTGCATGGTGGCACTCTGGATGATCCAATTGAAGAGACGATCGAAGCCTTTGAGGAACTGAAGCAGGAAGGTCTTATCCGGTATTACGGCATATCCTCCATCCGGCCTAACGTGATTCGTGAATATGTGCAGAGAGCTTCCATTGTCAGCGTGATGAACCAATACAGCGTTGCGGATCGCCGGGCCGAAGAGGAAGTATTGCCTTTATTGGAGCAAAAGGGCATTAGCGTTATCGCTCGTGGACCTGTGGCAAGTGGGGTTCTCGCTGATTCTGGTGCTGCCAAGGCAGATAAGGGTTATTTGGATTATACTCCTGAGGAGTTGCACATCATACGAGAAGGCCTGGGCCGTTTGGTTACAGACAATCGCAGCATGGCTCAAACGGCCATTCGTTATGCTTTGGCGCATCCGGCTGTTGCCGCTGTCGTGCCAGGTGCCAGTTCGAGAGAGCAGTTGTTGCATAATATCGCTGCTTCGGAATCTGCACCACTTACGGCTGCGGAGATTAACGAAATACGGGAGCTGAGTCCCGCCAATCTCTACAAGCAGCACCGTTAAACGTTGGCAGCCTATTTTCAATTGTAACTATACGAGGTACAATGAAGGTCAACCATAAAGAATCAAATAAGGGAGAGAAGACATATGGAAAGAATTCAAAGTGAACAACAATATCGCGATACAATTAATTCTGACGGAATGACCGTCATTAAATTTGATACAACCTGGTGTCCGGATTGCAAAAACCTGGATCGCTTTATCGGGGACGTTATCGACCAGCATGCGGATAAAACCTTCTATGCCCTCGATGCAGAAGAGTTCCTGCCGTTTGCTGAAGAGAACGGTGTACGCGGCATTCCAAGCCTGCTCGTATTCCAGAACGGCAAGAAAATTGCACATCTGCACAGCAAATGGGCAAAAACGCCTGCTCAAATCTCGGAGTACCTGCAAACTTTGGAGTCCAAGGTATAACCATAATCAGTTCGTTTAGTTCGCAGTAGTTATATGAAACGCCTCCTATCGCTGATAGGGGGTGTTTTTGCTGTGGGGGAGGGGTGTAAAGGCCGAAATGAAAATCCGCTTGTTGAAAAGGTTGTGTGAAATTAAAAATGGCAACCTGGTTCCGAAAGGAACAGGTCGCCATTGGCTTTTTTGTTACATGACTTGAAGATAGGGTTACATCATTAAAATGATAAAGAATACGGCTGCCAGCACGAAGCGATACACTGCAAAGACGGTCAGACTCAGTTTTTTCAAAATAGACAGGAACGTCTTAATGGCAAGCATGGCTACGATAAATGCGGCAATGAATCCAATCGCGAAGATCGGGAAATCGCTGGTATTCAGATGATCGATACTTTTGTATAGATCATATCCTGTGGCTCCAATCATAATCGGCACAGAGACCAGGAATGTAAATTCTGCTGCGGCAACTCGGCTTACCCCTGCGAACAGTCCACCGGAGATCGTCGAACCGGAACGGGAGAAGCCTGGCCATAATGCGAGAATTTGAAAAAGACCCACTACAAATGCCTGTTTATACGTAATATCGTCTACATCATGGGTTGTAATGCGCTCGCTGCGGTGGCTCCAACGTTCAGCGATAATCATCAGAATACCACCAATAACAAGACTGTACAGCACCGTTTGTGCTCCAAACAGATGCGCCTTGATCCAGTCCCGGAATACAAGTCCAATGACTACGGCAGGAACCATCGCCAAAAAGATATGTATGAGGTTCAGGCGGGAGGTGTAGCTCCTTTTGCCTCCGGTGAAGCGGAACATATCAATGAATTTGTTCCAGTACAGCACAACGACAGCTAGTACAGCTCCGAGTTGCACAACCACCTCAAACGTTTTGACTGACTCGTTGTCCTCCGATAATCCCAGCAAGTGGGCAGTCAGAATCATGTGTCCGGTTGAGGACACGGGCAAAAACTCAGTCAAACCTTCGATGATGCCCATAATAATCGATGATATAAAGTCCAATTCTCTTCCTCCTTGAAATGCAGATGACAGCTTATAGGCTGTCCTGCGTGACAATGCCTGCTCATTAGAACAAGGCTATCATCTATTATGATCACAAATGCGCCCAACTTCAACTTATGCTCGTAATGAATTGTTTAAAACCATATTGACAAAAACCTAGTTATCCAATAGGATATACATTAACTGACTGACTGATCAATCGGGAGGATAGGCAAATGTCTAAAAACAATCATTTGGAACCCGGAGAAGAACGCCGGGACCAAATTATACGCATAGCGATGGAGCGTTTTGCGACCCAGGGCTACCATCAGACGAAAATTTCCGATATTGTCCGGGAAGCCGGCGTCGCGCAAGGCACTTTTTACTGGCACTTTAAAAGTAAGGAGGCCATTGCGTCGGAAATTGTACTGACCGGCAGGGAGAAGCTGCTTGAAGCGATCGGACAAGGCTACCGCAAGGATGCCGGATCGGTTGAGGATATGGTGAGAGCTTCTGAACGGCTGTTTACCGACTTATTCTCCTTTGCAGCGGACAATCGTTATTTTATGGAGTTGTTGCTTAAAGGCATCGTGTCCGAGGATTCAGTACGCCGTCTGGTCGAGGAGACACGTAATGCAGTGGAACAAGCATTTCGCCACAACATGCAACGGGCCATTGAGCTGGGCATGCTGCCGGAATCCATGGATGTACCGCTTCGCGCTGCGCTGCTGGTTAGCATGATTGAAGGCATGATTACGCGCTGGCTGTTTGGTTCGAAGGAGTTGCACAGCGAGTTCTCATCAATGTCAGCAACGACGCTGGCTGCGGAGGCGGCAAGCTTTGAGTTTTACGGACTGCTCGGCACATAAAAGTGTGCTGGCCCTGGAGCTTTATTTTCAACAACTGGATTAAATATTCACATGATTAAGCCAGCAGCAGGGAATAATGGGTACAACTGCAGTTTAGGAAGACAGGAAACAGAAGTTTCAACAAGACATGACTACATGGATGAGAGGAAGTTAATGACATGAATAAAACATATGGAATGAAATCTCGCAAAGGCTGGACTTTAACAGCCCTGCTGCTAATGACCGTGCTGGTACTCAGCGCTTGTGGCAGTAAAACTACGGACAATGGAAGCAGCAATGGAGCACAGGCGAACAATGAACTGGAGCAGATCAAGTCTGCTGGCGTCATCAAAGTGGGAATGATGGGCACGTACGCTCCATACAACTTCCTGAACGATAAGAAAGAAATGGACGGCTACGATGCAGATATCGCACGTGAGGTTGCGAAGCGTCTTGGGGTTAAGGTGGAATTTGTATCTCAGGAGTTCTCCGGCCTGACACCAAGTCTGCAAGCCAAAAAGCTGGATGCCATCATCAGCCAGATGACGATTACCGATGATCGGAAGAAAGTACTGGATTTCAGTGATCCGTATATTACGAACCAAGTCAAAATCATTGTGAAAAGTGATAATAATGACATTACCAAGTTGGAAGATTTCAAAGGAAAAACGATTGGGGTAGGTCTGGGTACGAATGATGAAACGTATCTGCGTAATGAAGTGCTGCCGAAAGTTGGCGACTTCACGATTAAAACCTATGACGATGTTATCTCTTCACTCAAAGACCTGAATGCTGGACGGATTGATGCCACAATCAACAACATGTATGCGCTGAAACCCATTGTGGATGCCAACGGACTGAAAATCAAAGCCGTAGGTGAACCGATTAAGAGTGACCAGGCAGGTATTGCTGTGCGCAAAGACAATCCGGAACTCGTAGCAGCACTGAATGATGCACTGAAAGGCATGAAGGATGACGGTACGTACAATACCATCTTCAAAAAATGGTTCGGTGAAGAGCCTGCGCAATAATGAACCGGCAGGGCGAAGGGAAGTTTGATCCATGGAATTGGTATTTGAGAATATCCCCTTCTTTCTGAAGGGGGCATATTACACGCTGTATGTAACTGTGATTTCAATGTTTTTTGCTTTTATCATCGGGTTGCTCGTCGCTATCGCGCGTCTGAAAGGACCGATGTGGCTTAGAATGATCGCCCGTTTCTACGTATCCATCATGCGGGGAACCCCGCTGTTGGTGCAATTATTCGTTATTTATTATGGGCTGGTCGATTATGGCGTAACCTTGGGCTCGCTCACCGCAGCCTGTCTCGGGCTTAGTCTGAATGCGGGTGCATTTCTGTCGGAGACGTTTCGCGGAGCCATTCAGGCGGTACCAAAAGGGCAGACGGAAGCTGCATACGCAACGGGGATGACCCCGGCTCAAGCGATGAGACGGATTATCTTCCCGCAGGCTGTGCGCATTGCCATCCCGCCGATGGGTAACACCTTTATTGGCATGCTGAAGGAAACATCACTTGTGGCGGCGATCGGTGTTACCGAGTTATTGCGGTCAGCACAATTGCTTGTATCACAATATGCGGTGAATATGCCGTTTTATCTGGCGATTGGCGTGATCTATTGGATTATGAGTATCGGCTTCTCGGCCATTCTGGAACAAGTGGAGCGCCGGCTTGCCCGGGCTTACTGATAGGAGGGGAGAACCGGTGATTACAACAACAGGATTGACCAAACGTTTTGGAAAAAATGAAGTTCTCACAAATATAGATCTGCATGTCGATGCGAAAGATATTGTTGTTCTGCTGGGACCCAGTGGATCGGGCAAAAGTACGCTTCTGCGCTGTCTGAACGGTCTGGAAGAGCTCTCTGGCGGCAAGATTGAAGTGAATGGTGTAGTGGTAGACAGTTCAGACTCGCAGCGAATCCAGCGGGCACGGGTACTTGAAATCCGTCGGCAGACAGGCATGGTATTCCAGCAGTTCAATCTGTATCCGCACAAGACGGTGCTTGGCAATGTGATGGAAGGGCTCGTGACTGTGAAAAAAATCAAGCGGGACGAAGCGGCCGAACGTGGCCGGATTCTGCTGGATCGGGTCGGTCTGTCGGACAAGCAGGATGCATATCCATCCCGTTTGTCTGGTGGACAGCAGCAGCGCGTAGCGATTGCCCGCGCACTTGCCATGGAGCCTGAGGTGATGCTGTTTGACGAGCCTACCTCAGCCCTTGATCCCGAACTGGTGGGAGAAGTGCTCTCCGTTATGAAGGAGTTGGCACAGGAAGGCATGACGATGCTGGTCGTTACGCATGAGTTGAAGTTCGCCCGGAATGTGGCTAACAAAATCGTCTTTATGGCGGATGGATCAATTGTGGAAGAAGCGAGTCCACAGGCCTTTTTTGAACACCCGACCCAGGAGCGGACACGAAGATTTTTGCAGCAAATTACTGAATTCTAAGAAAGAAGGATAAACATCATGAATGTAACAACGGTATGGAAAGGCAAACGCGCATTTACTTCCGAAGGACCCTCTGGCTACGCGGTTGGCATGGATGCCACAGCAGCCTATGGTGGTGACAGCAAGGGTGCTACACCCATGGAATTGTTACTGGCAGGTCTCGGAGGTTGTATGGGGATCGATATCACGATGATTCTGGACGCTTTCCTGGACAAAATTACTGGCATTGAGATTGAAGCACAGGGTACACGTAGTGAAGGTATGCCAAAAGGATTTACTTCCATTGACCTGATCTTCAAGGTGGACGGCGATATCCCGGATTACCGGATCTGGAAAGCCATCCAAATGGCTGAAGAGAAGTATTGTGCAGTTTCCGCTTCGCTTAGCGCTGATATTCATCCCATGCTGATTCTGAATGGGGTAGACACACCCCGTCCATAACGGGACGGACATGGTTAAAGTATACAATGAAGAGGCACTTCCAATCATGGGAGTGCCTTTTTGATTGTTCTAACATTTCGACCATTAGGAAGTAAGGTCACGCTGGATGTTGAGCAAGGTCCCAGACACCCATAATTTCGGTGATAGCCTGATCAAGCGTTGCAAAAGGGATACCGTCCCGGGCTTGTGTAGAGATACCTTGCATAAAAGTATCAAATACGGTGGTCAGCATTGCCACATTCGTGGAGGCAGGCAGTTGGCCGATTTCCACAGCGCGCTGGATGCAAGCCTGCAGGCGGTTGCGAGTCAGCTTTCTTTTCTCGGCGGTTATGTCACGGATATGATTGTTTTTGGAAGAACATGTGCTGGCTGACAGCACAATTAAACAGCCAGATGGATGTGCGCTGTCTGTTTGCATTTTGGCGGTACTTCTTAAAGTTGTTTCAATCGCTTCTCTTGGAGATAGCGTAAGATCTGAGAAGCTTTCCGTAACGCGTCCAAATGAACCCATATATCGTTCTACCGCTTCTTTATAAAGAGCTTCTTTGGATTCAAAGGCTGCATAGAAGCTGGCTGCTGAAATATCCCCCATGACCGCTCGAAGTTGAAGCAATGAGGTGGCTTCAAATCCTTGTTCCCAAAAGAGCATCATTGCCTGCAACAGGGCTTCATCCCGATCAAAAATGCGCGGACGTCCGGTTCTTGCCATTAGAGATTCCCCCTCGTTTTTCTTAATTATATACTAATCGATCCAAAAGTCGTTGACAAGGTAGGAGAGGGTGGATAATATAAAGAATGATCGATCCATAATTCGAGTTCTATGTCC
The DNA here is from genome assembly GCF_900101205.1 of Paenibacillus sp. OK060. Lineage (NCBI taxonomy): Bacteria > Bacillati > Bacillota > Bacilli > Caryophanales > Paenibacillaceae > Paenibacillus > Paenibacillus sp. OK060. The sequence goes on along the minus strand of NZ_FNFR01000009.1, from coordinate 114,202 downwards.
TATATTATCTAAAAAGGAGCTGCACAGATGTCCGATAAATCTTCTCAACGTTTCCCATGGTTGGGGCTACTGGCCTTGGCGATGGCTGGTTTTATAGCTATTATGACTGAAACTCTTCCCGCGGGGTTGCTGCCGCAAATCAAGGAAGGGCTGCAGGTCTCTGAGGCAGGGGCAGGGCAGCTTGTCACCTTTTATGCAGTAGGTTCTCTGATTGCCGCCATACCTGTGGCCGTGCTGACAAGGGGCTGGCGACGCCGTCCGCTTTTACTTCTAGCGATTATCGGTTTTCTGGTCTTCAACACGATTACAGCCCTCTCTTCAAACTATGTACTGACCCTTGTCGCTCGGTTTTTTGCCGGTGTTGCAGCCGGTGTCTCCTGGGGCTTGATTGGTAGCTATGCACTACGGATGGTGCCTGATCATCTCAAAGGCAGGGGCATGGCTGTTGCGATGATTGGTACACCGATTGCCTTATCATTCGGTGTTCCTGCAGGTACATTGCTCGGTTCCTTTATGGGCTGGCGCTCGGTATTCTGGCTGATGTCGCTGCTGGCGTTTGTATTGATCTTCTGGGTGCTCTGGAAAGTACCCGATTATCCGGGGCAGTCTGCTGATCAGCGCATTTCTTCAATAAAGGTGCTGCTGACTCCTGGCGTAATTCCCATTCTGGCTGTCGTTCTGGCCTGGATGCTTGCTCATAATATTTTGTACACCTATATTGCCCCTTTCCTCGCCGATGTCGGTCTGGAATCAAAGGTTGGACTTATGTTACTTGAATTTGGCCTGATGGCATTGGTGGGCATCTGGATTACAGGTATTCTTATTGATCGTTGGTTGCGTATGCTGGTTCTCATCAGTCTTGCGGGCTTTGCCCTGATCTCTCTGGTATTGGGTCTTTGGAGTGAGCACGCTGCCGTTGTATTTAGTTCAGTTGCGCTCTGGGGTCTAACTTTTGGCGGTGCGGCTACACTGTTGCAGACCGCCCTTGCCCAAGCTGCCGGGGAGCAGGGTGTGGATATCGTTATGCCAATTAATACGACCGTTTGGAATCTCGCTATTGCTATTGGTGGATTAGCGGGAGGTGTGCTTCTGAATCAATGGGGAGCCTCGTCCTTTACCTGGGCCATCCTGTTCCTATCACTTGTAGCTCTGGTTGTTGCGCTGCGTGCCAAAGGACACGGTTTCCGCTCAGCACGCAGCCGCTAAGCCATCTGTTTTACTTCCTACATTAGAAATAGTTATACAAACTTCATGTTTGTTTTTCACTCAGCATACAGCCTTTTTTTGAAGCCCTCTTGCAGGGCTTTTGCTGTTATGTGGTATGATGAATTGGAAGGGCAGGCGTAATATGTACTGACCTTTATATGTAAGCGCTTATAAGCGACGGAAGGTGCAGATATGTTTAAAAGGCTCATAAGAACATCCAACAATCTTAAATTAAAGCATAAATTGCTCATATCCTATGTACTTGTCGTCATGATTCCGGTACTAATTATTGGACTTGCTGTAACCGGATACTTTCGCAAGCAGGCGCTGGACAATGCCATTGGACAGACGATCAACAACGTAGACAAGGTCAAGAGTCAGACCATCACACTACTGCGTGTGCCTACGGATATTTCCAACATTCTGATGTTCAACAATGAACTGAAGGAAATTGTGAACAAACGATACCAAAGCGTTGTGGAACTGACCTCGGCTTACCTCGCTTATAAAGATTTTCAGGAATATAAGCGTCTGTACCGTGAGGTTGCGGGCATCCGGTTTTACTCCACCAATCCGACGCTGATCAACAATCTGGAGTTCATTCCTGTGGACAAGCAGACCGAGGAGAGCTACTGGTACCAGAAGGCACTGAAAACGACGAGCATCGGCTGGTTTTATATTCCTGACAAGGGAGATAATCCGGTGCACAAGCTAAGTCTGGTGCGCAAAGTGCCTTTTGCCGAATATCGGACCGAGGGTGTGCTGATGATTGTAATCAATCAGGATGAGCTGAATGGATTATTACGTCAGGAACCGTTCGAGACGTTGATTACGGACGAACAGGGTTATGTGGTTGCGGCCAAAAATACCGAACTAGTGGGCAAGACGCTGGACGAGCTTGATTTTGGTGTAGATCTACAAAATCAGACCAAAGGCACAATTGAAGCAGATTTTCGGGGGGAGCCATCCAATATTGTCATTGATGAGCTGCGCCCTGGATCGAGCATGAACAGCCTGAAGATCATTTCGGTTTTTGCCACCAAAAATATTGTCAAAGACGCCAATACCATTAGCATGATCGGTATGCTCTTCATTACGCTTGTGCTGGTCATTGCATTGTTGCTTGTATATATCATTTCATTTCTCACATCGAACCGATTGTTACGCCTTAGCAAACATCTGAATAAGCTCGCACTGGGTGATCTGAACGTCACCTCCCGCATTGACGGGAATGATGAGATTGGGCAACTGTCGAGGCAGTTCAATTACATGGTGAAGAGCATTAATGAACTGATGACTCAGGTAGTGGAGGCAACGGAACAGAACAATCAATTGGAAATCGCACAGAAAGAGATTAAACTGAAAATGATGGCCAGCCAGATCAATCCTCATTTTTTGTTTAATGCACTGGAGTCGATCCGCATGAAAGCCCATATCAAAGGCGAGGCGGAGATTGCCAATATTGTCAGGCTGCTAGGCAAACTGATGCGCAAGAGTCTTGAGATTGGCAGCGGCAAAACGACGTTCAGAGCCGAACTGGAGATGGTACGTTCTTATCTGGAAATTCAGAAATTCCGTTACGGCGACCGGCTTGCTTTCCAGATCCATATCGATCCGGAGGTGGAGAAGATGTACATTCCTCCTTTGATCATTCAGCCTCTGGTTGAGAATGCGATTGTGCATGGTTTGGAAAATAAAGAGGGCACGGTCCGTGTGAATATAAATATTCGTTTGGTGGAGGATGTCGTTCAGGTGCGTGTCGATGATGATGGGGCAGGCATTACGCCGGAGCGTCTGGCTGAAGTGATGCAGTTCATCTGTGGACCGGAAGAACAGGAGAAGAGCCGGATTGGCATGCGTAACGTACATCAACGTTTAACGTTGACCTACGGTGAGCCATACGGATTACAGATTAAGAGTGTGTACGGGGAAGGAACAGAGGTTTCTTTCACCTTGCCAGTAGGAGGAGACCAGCATGTATAAAGTGTTATTGGTAGATGATGAACCGAGCATACGTGAAGGACTGACAACGATCATTGATTGGGAAAAATACGGCTTTCAGGTGATTGGTACAGCTGCCAGCGGGCGTGAGGCCATCACCCGCTTCGAAGAGCTGGAACCGGACCTGACAATCATCGATATTCGCATGCCCGGCATGACCGGACTGGATGTGATTGAAGAAGTGCGGCAGCACCATCCGGGGTCGCACTTTCTGATCCTGAGTGGGTACGCGGATTTTGATTATGCCAAGAAAGCCATCAGTTTTGGCGTAGATGGGTATCTGCTCAAGCCGGTGGATGAAGAGGAGATTATTAGTGAGCTGGAGCGGATCTCTGTGATGCTAACAAGGGAGCGTCTGACACTGGCCCGCCATGCTGGTGAGGATACAGCCTACCGGGAGCACCAGATTGAAGCATTGCTTTTTGATAGCCTGGAAGGTACAGAAACGATGGAAGCAAATGCTCTAGGATTGAATTGGTCGCAGTATCAGGTTGTGCTGCTGGAGATGCATGCCGAACCTGATTTACAGCGTGGTAGTGTAGTGAAACGCAGACTGGCGGAAGCTTTTGACCAGAAAGATCGGGGCATTGTGTTTTCGTTCCATTCCGGACTGGGACTGTTATGTAAAGAGCCTATTTTGACTATCCAATCTGCCCAGAGTTTATATGATGAGTTGGAAGGGCTGCTGGGAGAGTGGAATATTCACATGTACGCGGCAGCAGGTCAACCTGTAAACTCCACAGCAGACATCGCACATTCCTATAATCAGGCCAACGGCGTATTGGGCGGACGTTTCCTGTTCGCGGAACAACGTATTATGTTATGGAACGAAGGCGAGAAGAGCAAAAGTGCTTCTGGGCCGGTTATTGCGCTGGATGAAGTTAGTGGTGAACCGGATGAAGCAGAATTGGCGGACAAGCTGTATTATGCGCTCGACATTCGGAGTAGCGAGTCCGTGATGCGTGTGCTGACCGAAATCGAGGAACGTCTGATCCCCCATCATCAGACAGAACAGGCGATTAAGACGGCGTTCTCCCAAGTGTTTTCATTGGCTATTAACAAACTTGCAGCAACGAATCAGCATATGCAATCTATTATGCAGGAGCATTCCGTTCTAATTACGGAGGTCTACCATCAATTAACGTTACTGGATCTCAAAGTAATGGCTGCTCAACACCTGAACCGGCTTATTCAGCGCATGGGTGGAGGAAGCAAGGATACGGTACTGAAACAGATGATTGAATTTATCCGTCGTAATCCCGGCGAAAATCTCAAGCTGGAGGTACTCGCTGAGGTATTTAACTACAATAGCAGTTATCTGGGCAAGCTGTTCAAAAATCATACCGGAGAATATTTCAATGCATTTCTCGATAAGGTCCGAATGGAGAAAGCGAAGGAACTGCTCGATGAAGGCTTAAAGGTGCACCAGGTTGCCGCGAGGGTGGGGTATGCCAACGTGGATTACTTCCACGGCAAATTCAAGAAGTATGTAGGGGAATCGCCTTCCGCATACAAACATGCTAGAGAGCTTGCTAGATCACAGCCCAAAGATTCTTCAGGAGAGCCAGAACGGGAGTAGCCCATGTTTCAGAGGATGGTACTTCTGGAGTTTGGTATTTCTCCTGATTAGGTGAAAAACGTTTTCGAACTAATAGTCTATTTGAAGGACCCTGGAGGTCCTTTTTCTTTTTAGTTTTACATGAAGTAAACGATTTCTATAAAACGTTTTCGATCATTACCGATTTCAGATTAAATTCCCTTTTAATTTTAATAATTATTAATAGATAGCGTCATTATCACTAATTTTATAGATATAATATCGGATTTTATAAGGGGATATCTAATTTTCATATGATTTTCTCTAAAATCCAGATGGTATTTTGAAAACGCTCTATCAGGTATGATTATTTTATAAATCAGAGGAGGGGGAACGGAGATGGAAACGCTAACAGAAAAATCCGCTTCCGCGAAAAAAAGCAGTGACCCCAATCCGCCAACACAAAAACGGCGGAACAGAGTTTGGGACAGTATGAAACAGCAAAAGTATCTCTATCTCATGTCATTGCCATTCGTAGCTTGGGTTTTTGTATTTAACTATCTGCCACTATGGGGATGGACGATGGCTTTCCAAAACTATAAACCGGCCAGATCGTTCGGTGATCAACAGTGGGTTGGTTTTAAACACTTTGCAGAGCTATTCAGCGATGATCGCTTCTATCTGGTACTTCGAAATACGCTTGCAATGAGCTTGATGGGACTGGTTATCGGTTTTATCGTGCCGATTTTCTTTGCGATTCTCTTGAATGAGATGAAAGGCATGTTCTTCAAGCGCGCCGTGCAAACGGTATCATATCTGCCTCACTTTGTATCCTGGGTCGTAGTGGCAGGGATTATTACCAAGATGCTCTCCACCGATGGCGGGATTATCAATGACCTTTTGGTAAACCTAAACATTATCGATCAGCCGATCCAATTCATGGCTAAGGGGAACCTGTTCTGGTACATTGTAACCGCTTCAGATATGTGGAAGGAAACCGGCTGGAATGCGATCATCTATCTGGCGGCCATTACCGGTATTGACCAGGAGCTTTATGAAGCTTCCCGTGTAGACGGAGCGAACCGCTGGAGACAAATGTGGCATATCACGTTGCCAGGCATTCGGACTACGATCTCTGTACTGTTCATCATGTCCATCGGTCATCTGATCAGTATCGGTTTTGAAAAGCAATTTTTGCTGCAAAACAGTCTAGTGCTAGACTACTCGGAAGTGCTTGATCTATACGCGCTCAACTATGGTTTGAATATGGGACGATTCTCGTATGGTACAGCCATAGGCATATTCAACTCCGTTGTCAGTATCATCCTTCTGTTTACAGCGAACGGATTGTTCAAAAAATTCACCAAAGAAAGCATCATGTAGGGAGGGGACGACATTATGGCGAACAAAGCATTCAATGCTACTCGGGGCGATAAGCTGTTCGATATATTCAACATCCTCGCGATGACCCTGGTGCTAATTGTAACACTGTATCCATTCCTGAACGTACTGGCTATCTCACTCAATAACTCGACAGATACCGTACGTGGTGGAATTTACTTGTGGCCTCGTGATTTCACATTGCAAAACTACAAAACGATTTTCCAATACGATGGATTGCTGCAAGGTTTGCAGGTATCCATTCTACGTACAATTGTAGGTACCGTACTCGGTTTGATCAGTTCCTCAATGATCGCATTTACACTGAGTCGTCCTGACTTTAAGTTGAGAAAGTTTGTTTCTACTGCACTTGCACTCACGATGTATTTCTCCGGTGGTCTGATTCCGGTGTACATCCTGATGCGTGACCTGAACCTGATCGGTACATTCTGGGTATATGTATTGCCAGGTATGATCAGTGCGTTTAACGTGTTCATTATCCGTTCCTTCATTGATGGTCTGCCGTATGCATTGCAGGAATCAGCCAAGTTGGATGGTGCGAATGACTTTAAGATCTATTACAAAATCATTTTGCCGCTCTGTAAACCGGTACTTGCAACCATCGCGTTGTTCCTGGCTGTAGGCCAGTGGAATGCTTGGTTCGATACGTACCTGTATAATGGTTCGAAGGCGCATCTGACCACGCTCCAGTACGAGCTGATGAAAGTACTGCAAAGTACACAGCAAGGCTCGGGAGCCGGACGTAACGCCAATGACATGGCACAGCAGATGACACAGATTTCACCGGAATCCATCAAAATGGCGATCACGATCGTTGTTACGGTTCCAATCCTGATTGTGTATCCATTCCTGCAAAAGTATTTTGTAGGTGGTATGACATTGGGTGCAGTAAAAGCTTAAGTAAGTTTGTACAGGCCGCCACATAGATAGAGTGGCCGTATAATAAAAGAAGCATCAGAATGCCCGAAGCGCAGCCATTTGGCCTGCGCTTCACCGTATAGGGCTGCGGAGTGGCATTCATGGAGCTATAGACAGGGACAAAAAAGTCCCGGAAGACAGACATATGAAACGGGAGGATTACCATTATGGCAAGAAACAAAATGAAGATTGCACTGGCTCCAGTACTTGCGATGTCTTTGCTCGCAGGTTGCGGTGGAGGAAACAGCGGCGAAACGTCGTTTAAGGACACTAGCGGTGATACGTCTCCGATTACTTTTGACTTTTTTAGCGTCGATCCCAGTCCGAACTGGAACGGTATGAAGGATGAAGTGGGGAAGGTCCTTACAGAGAAAACAGGAGTAACCCTTAACGGTGAGTTTGCCGTCAGTGGTGGTCAGGATAAAGTATCCTTAATGGCAGCAAGCGGAGACTATCCGGATATCGTTTCACCCAAAGGAGAGCTAAGCAAGCTCGTGGATGCTGGGGCAATGGTCGATCTGACTGATCTGATCGAGCAATATGCTCCCAATCTGAAGAAGCTGTATGGTAATTACATGGACCGGCTGAAATATAGCAACGAAGATCAAGGAATTTATGTACTGCCTACGTATTATGCGGTAGACCAGAAGTATTTTGATGCAGGCGGCGGATTTGGGATTCAGCAGCGTGTATTGAAAGAGCTGGGATACCCTGAAGTGCGTACACTGCAGGATTATGAAAATGTATTGAAGGCATATAAGGAGAAACATCCAACGATTGACGGTCAACCAACGATTCCGTTATCCCTGGACGCAGATGACTGGAGAATCATGATTACGGTAACGAATCCGGCCTTCCAGGCAACAGGTGCTCCGGATGACGGCGAGTACTATATTGATCCTGAGACATATGAGGCAAGTCTGCATTACAAACGTCCGGAAGAGAAAGAGTATTTCCGTTGGTTGAACCATATGTACGCAGAAGGACTGCTTGATCAGGACAGCTTCGTTCAGAAAACAGATCAATACAAATCCAAAATTGCAAGTGGACGTGTTCTGGGCGTCATAGACCAGGATTGGGGTTATTCCGATGCGGAAAACGCATTGAAAGCAGCGGGCAAAGATGAAGCGACCTATTCACACTTCCCGGTAACTCTGTCTAAAGATATCAAGGATCATTCCTTCCAGGACCCTGGTTTTGTATCTGGATGGGGTGTAGGGATTACAACATCGAATCCGGACCCGGTTCGTACAATTAAATTCTTTGATTACCTAGCTTCTGAGGAAGGCCAAGTGTTGATGAACTGGGGTATTGAAGGTGAGCAGTACGAAGTGAAAGATGGCAAACGTGTGATTCCGGCCGATATTCAGGACCAAAAAACGAATAATGCTGCCGTATTCCAGAAAGAAACAGGTATTGGACTCTATACCAATATGTCTGGTCACTATGGAGATGGTGTCAAGGATTCAACGGATAACTATTACACAACGAATTTCCCTGAACAGATTGTAGCGGCGTATTCCGATGCAGAGAAAGAGACACTCAAAGCATACGGCGCAACAACGTGGAAAGATCTATTCCCAAGTGAAGATGAGTTCCCGGTTAAACCATGGGGAGCAGCGTACAATATGCCAACTCCAGGTGACTCGGATTACAACGTTATTTTCCAAAAAACACAGGATATTATCCGTAAACGGATCCCTGAAGCGATCCTCAGTTCCCCTGAACAATTCGATGCCATTTATGATGGGATGATTGCCGAGCTGAATAAAGCCGGAGCAGAGGACATGGAAAAACAATACACTGAGCTGGTACAAAGCCGTGTTCAATTGTGGAGCGGTGAAGAGAGCAAGTAATGCTTTTCAGCAGAATAGTTTTTCGAAAAAAAGGGCCCAGGAAACTGGGTCTTTTTTTATACCTAAAACGTTTTCCGAAAAACGTTTTCAATTTTGTGAATTCACTATTGACAAGGACTTTTAGAGGGATTATTATTCAAATATGAAAGCACTTTCATTAGTGATTTATCAAGGCATGTACATGAATCTCTTCAGTCAAAGGGAGTACGGATTAGTTCCTCAAATTACTGGATAGAGTGAGTGTTCTTCACTTCATTTTAGAAAACGCTTTTTATGTTATAAAATCAAACGTTTTACAATGAGAATCACCCAATTACGGTATGTGCAGGTCAGCCTGTTCTACAATAGATAGCTTCATTTTATCCATAAGGGGGATTACACATGAAGGGCAAAACACCAAAAACATTCGCAATGCTTCTGTTAGCCAGCGCTCTTGCCATTACAGCAGGATGCAGTGGTAGCGGAGGAGGAACTACGGCTTCAGAAACACCAACGGACACAGGGGATACGACCAGTCCAATCACCTTCACGTTCTTTGGTGCTGACGCAAGTCCAAACTGGAACAACATGAAGGACGCAGTCGGCCAAGAAATTACGAAACAAACAGGTGTTACAATTGAAGCTGAGTATGATGTGAATAATGGTGGCGACCAAAAGATACCTTTGATGGCTGCCAGCGGTGAATACCCTGATATTATCTATCCTAAAGGCAACTTGTCTAAACTTGTGGATGCAGACGCGATGCTTGACCTGACAGATCTGATTGACAAATATGCACCTAACCTGAAGAAAATCTATGGGGACCAGATGAACCGTCTGAAATACAGTTTGGAAGATCAGTCCATTTACACGATCCCAACGAACATGGGTGTAGATAATGTTGCGTTTGATGCTACAGGCGGATTCGAGATTCAGCAAAAGGTATTGAAAGAACTCGGCTACCCAGAAGTGAAAACGCTTGAGGATTACGAGAAAGTTCTGAAAGAATATTATGCAAAACATCCAACACTTGACGGACAGCCAACCATTCCGCTGACGCTGAATGCAGATGACTGGAAGATTATGATTACGGTAACGAATCCAGCCTTCCAGGCAACAGGTGGACCGGATGACGGTGAATATTATATTAACCCTGAAACGTATGAAGCGGTGTTGCACTATAAACGTCCAGAGGAGAAAGAATACTTCCGCTGGTTGAACAAAATGTACAATGAAGGCATTCTCGACAAAGATACATTTGTGCAGAAGGATGATCAATACAAATCCAAAATCGCAAGCGGTCGGGTACTGGGGCTGATTGACCAGGAATGGAATTATGGTGAAGCTGAGAATGCTTTGAAATCAGTTAAAAATGGCGAGAATACCTACGCTCACTTCTCTGTATCTCTCAATAAGGATATTGTGGATCATACGTTCCAACCAACCGGATTCGATGGATATGGCATCGGAATTTCCAAAACTGCAAAAGACCCTGTACGTATTATCAAATTCATGGATTGGCTCGCTTCGGATGAAGGCCAGGTGCTGAGAAACTGGGGGATTGAAGGCGAACAATACAAAGTGGAAAATGGCCAACGTATCATTCCTGAGGATGTACAGGACCGCAAGACCAATGACAACTCGGCGTTTACCAAAGAAACAGGAGTCGGTATGTATAACATCTTCAGCGCAAGATATGGCGATGGTGTCAAAGATTCCACAGGTAACTACTACACAACGAACTTCCCTGAGCAGATCCAAGCAGGTTATACTGCGGCAGAGAAGGAAACATTGAAAGCCTATGGCATTACAACGTGGAAAGATTTCTATCCTTCTGAAGACGACTTGAAGCTGAAAGATTGGGGCGCAGCATATAACATGCCTGTACCTTCGGATACGGATTATAACGTAACGTTCCAGAAAACGCAGGACATTATCCGTAAACGTATTCCTGAAGCCATCCTTGCCAAACCTGAGAAATTCGACCAAGTGTATGATGATCTCCTGGCTGAACTTGATAAAGCAGGGGCGGTAGACATGGAGAAACAATATACCGTTTGGATCAAGGAACGTGTATCTCTCTGGACAGGTAAAGACGTGAAATAATACTGAAAATAAGGCATGATAAACGATCATTTTCAAAGCAAAATGGGTCCCCTAAAAGGGGCCTTTTTTGTTGTTGACGAAAGGGGTAGGATAGCATATAATCGTTAATGTAAGCACTTTCAGTAAGCGTTTTAAATTATTTTCCGAAAACGTTTTATGTATGTTGCTAAAAGAGTTTTCATGGGTTTAGGTTTTGTTAAGAAAGAGTGCGAATTTAATTTTTTAGTAAGCGCATACATAAATGCGTCTTACAACGGTATCCTCAGGCTTAAAGCCTGTTATACAGATAAAACCTTCATAAATAATAGGGGGACTAGACAATGAGAGGCAAAATGAAAGGCAATACACCCAAGACGTTTGCAATGTTGATGCTCGCAAGTGCAATGCTGGTTACAGCTGGCTGCGGAAATTCGGGAAATAAAGAAGCCTCAGAGTCCAGTGGAACCGAACCGGTTACTTTCACATTCTTTGGTGCGGATGCGAGTCCAACCTGGAACAAGATGCAGGATGCAGTCGGTAAAGAGATTACCAAGCAAACAGGCGTTACGATTGAAGCTGAGTATGATGTAAACAATGGTGGAGACCAGAAAATTGCACTTATGGCGGCTAGCGGTGAGTACCCTGATATTGTTTTTCCAAAAGGTAACTTGTCTAAACTAGTAGATGCAGGGGCAATGCTTGACCTGACGGATCTGATTGAGGAGCATGCTCCAAACCTGAAAAAAATATATGGGGACCAGATGAACCGGCTGAAATACAGTTCGGAAGATCAGGCTATTTATACAATCCCAACGAATATGGGTGTTGATAATGTTGCGTTTGACGCAACAGGCGGATTTGAAATTCAGCAAAAAGTACTTAAAGAGCTCGGATACCCTGAAGTGAAAACACTTGAGGATTACGAGAATGTATTGAAAGAATATGTGAAAAAACACCCAACGATTGACGGTCAGCCGACCATTCCATTGACGCTGAATGCAGATGATTGGAAGATTATGATTACAGTAACGAACCCGGCCTTCCAAGCAACTGGAGCACCCGATGATGGAGAATATTATATCAACCCTGAAACATATGAAGCGATGTTGCACTACAAACGTCCAGAGGAGAAAGAATACTTCCGCTGGTTGAACAAAATGTACAATGAAGGACTGCTGGACAAAGATACATTTGTCCAAAAAGATGACCAATATAAATCCAAAATCGCAAGTGGTCGCGTACTCGGTCTGATTGACCAGGAGTGGAATTATCAAGAAGCAGAAAATGCACTCAAATCAGCGGGCAAAGATGACAGCACATATGCTCACTTCTCTGTATCCCTGAACAAGGACATTGTGGACCATACATTCCAGCCAACCGGATTTGACGGATATGGCATCGGGATTACAACTTCTGCCAAAGATCCGGTTCGTATTATCAAATTCATGGACTGGCTCGCTTCGGACGAAGGTCAAGTTTTGAGAAACTGGGGCATTGAAGGCCAACACTACAATGTAGAGGATGGTCAACGGGTGATTCCTCAAGATATTCAGGATCGTAAAACCAATGACAACTCCAACTTCACCAAAGAAACAGGAATCGGTATGTATAGCGTGTTTAGTGCGAGATACGGTGATGGCGTGAAAGATTCCACGGATAACTTTTACACAACGAACTTCCCAGAGCAGATCCAGGCTGGTTATACTGCCGCAGAGAAAGAAACGTTGAAAGCATATGGCATTACAACATGGAAAGAATTCTATCCTTCTGAAGATGATTTGCAACTGAAAGACTGGGGCGCAGCATACAACATGCCTGTACCATCAGGTACAGATTATGAGGTAACGTTCCGAAAAACACAGGATATCGTGCGCAAACGTATTCCTGAAGCTGTTCTGACTACAGCTGCGAACTTTGATAAAGTATACGATGATTTCCTCGCCGAGTTGGACAAAGCCGGCGCAGTTGAAATGGAGAAACAGTACACTGTTTGGGTTAAGGATCGTGTTTCCCTGTGGACAGGTAAAGACGTTAAATAACTTATGTTTTAATTGAATAGGCAGATATACAAAAAAGGCCCTGAGCAGGGTCTTTTTTTGCTGTTCATGTGATGTTTAACATTGACGCAAATTTCGAAATCAAATATAATTTTCTTACTGTAAGCACTTTCAGATAAACGACAATTTAGCCTTGTAGGTAAGCGGATTGCGATCAAGTAAAACAGTATTTATATTGGTTATTTAGTTATACCGAAAACGTTTTAGTAATGAATGAAAAATAGCTGATTAGGAACAGGAGTTATCTATGTCCCCATTTAATGAGAGAACAAAAGAAAATCGTCTGTGGTATCGTCAGCCTGCTACTCGCTGGGAAGAGGCGTTGCCTATCGGTAATGGTCGCCTTGGCGGTATGGTATACGGCGGAGCATCGGATGAACAAATCCAGCTAAATGAAGATACATTGTGGTCCGGATTTCCACGCGACACCATTCAGTACAGCAGTCAGCGGTATCTGAAACAGACCCGTGAACTGATTATGTCCGGGCAATATAGCGAAGTTGAACAATTGCTGAACCGCGAAATGCTGGGACGTGATGTGGAAGCTTATCAGCCGATGGGCCACTTTAAGTTGCAGCACGATGAACTGGATGGGATCCCGTACGATGAATTTGAGCGGGAGCTTGATCTCCATACCGGCATTGCAACGACGAAGTATTCATATAAAGCCATTCGTTATGTACGTGAAGTATACGCCAGTGCAACAGATGATCTCATGATCTGTACCATCACTGCTGATCGTATGGGATCTGTAAACGTCAGTGTTTCGTTGGACAGTCCACATCCTTATAATGTTCAGGCTTCGGGCGATGCACTTACTTTGTTCAGTCGCTGTCCAAGTCATGTTGAATCGAATTATTTCAGGGATCATCCGGAGTCTGTCATCTACGAAGAAGATCGTGGAACGGCTTATGCTATGCGACTGGCCGCGACTGCGACAGGCAAGAATGCCGAAGTAACGGTTATGGACGGAAGACTTCATATTCAGGGAGCTGACCAGGTTATTTTTTATCTGACAGCGGCGACCGCCTTTGAAAGCTATGATGTGGCGCCTGTTAAGGATGGTGTGCATCTGGATCAGGAGTGTAGGGAGGTAATCACTAAAGCGATGGCTCATGGCATGAAGGCTCTTCGGGAGCGACATGTCCTGGATCATGGGACTTTATTTTCAAGAGTATCTATTGATCTCGGCGCTTCAGCCAATGAAGAATTGCCTACAGATGAGCGACTGCAAGCGTACCAGGCTGGAGCCAATGATCCTGGCCTGGAGGCACTCTATTTTCAATATGGTAGATATTTGTTAATGGGTAGTTCACGTGAAGGGAGCCAGCCAGCTAATCTGCAGGGAATTTGGAATCATCAGGTGGAGCCGCCCTGGCACAGTGATTACACGATTAATATCAATACCGAGATGAATTACTGGCCGGCAGAAGTATGCAACCTGAGTGAATGCCATGAGCCGCTGTTTGGCTTGTTGGAGGATCTAAGCGATACCGGGAGAAGAACGGCACGTATTTTGTACGGAGCACGTGGCTGGACAGCCCATCATAATGTAGATATTTGGAGGACATCCACGCCTACAGGCGGAGACGCAAGTTGGGCGTTCTGGCCAATGGGCGGCGTGTGGCTGACTTCACATCTATGGGAGCATTATCTGTTTACCCGTGATCAACAATTTCTCGCGGAACGCGCGTATCCAATCATGAAGGAAGCGGCACTCTTCTGTCTGGACTGGTTGGTGGAGGGACCAGACGGATATCTGGTTACGGCTCCATCGACCTCTCCGGAGAACAAGTTCCTGACTGAGGAAGGAGAGGCTCGCAGCATCTCCATGGCTTCGACGATGGATATGACATTGATTCGTGAGTTGTTCGATCGGTGCATTGAAGCAACGGAGCAGCTGGATGTGGATCAGCAGCTGGCGAAGGAGTGGAGCGAAGCACGCAGCAAGCTCTATCCATTCAAGATCGGAAGCGAGGGGCAACTGCAGGAATGGTTTAAGGATTTTGCCGAATCCGAACCAGGGCATCGTCACGTCTCCCATCTGTATGGTCTGTATCCGGGGGAGCAGATCAACCGACTGGATACGCCAGAACTGGTGGAAGCAGCACGAGTGTCACTTGAACGTCGCATCTCACAAGGTGGCGGGCATACAGGTTGGAGCTGTGCTTGGTTGATCAATCTGTATGCGAGGCTGTTGGATAGCAAGCTGGCACATCAATTTGTCCGTACATTGTTGGCTCGATCCACGCATCCTAATCTGTTCGATGATCATCCGCCGTTCCAGATCGATGGCAACTTTGGTGGCACTGCCGGTATTGCCGAGATGCTGTTACAAAGCCACTTGGGCGAATTACATCTGCTGCCAGCGCTGCCTGAGTACTGGGCCAGTGGCAGTGTGAAAGGGCTTCGGGCACGAGGTGCATACACAGTGGCAATCGCGTGGGCAGATGGCAGACTCTCAAGCGCCGAAATTAAGGCTGATCACGCTGGTTCGATAACCATTCGGAGTGCATACCCAATGCGTGTGGAAGGAAACGATCAGCCTAAGGCGCAGTTAACACCTCAGGGTGATTATGTAGTGATTTTAACCATGACCGCAGGACAGACGATCCGCGTGTCATCATGAGACGGAGGAGTAGACGATGACGATTTTTAAATTTCCACAAGATTTCCGCTGGGGAACAGCAACAGCTTCCTATCAAATAGAAGGTGCAGCGCAGGAAGGCGGACGCGGGGTATCCATCTGGGATACGTTTGCCCGTACACCCGGCAAAGTATTCAATGGAGATAATGGTGATGTCGCATGTGACAGTTACCACCGCTATGAGGAAGACATCGAGCTGATGAAAAAGCTTGGGATCAACACCTACCGATTCTCGATCGCCTGGCCGCGTATTATTCCTGATGGAGATGGCGAGATCAATCGGGAAGGATTGGACTTCTATCATCGATTCGTAGATAAGTTGCTTGAAGCGGGAATCGAACCTTTCTGTACGCTGTATCATTGGGACCTGCCTCAGACGCTGGAGGATATCGGAGGTTGGGGCAATCGTAGGACGGTGGATGCATTTGTAAAATATGCTGAGGTCATCTTTAAGGAGTTTTCCGGTAAAATTAATTTCTGGCTGACTTTCAATGAACCATGGTGTATTGCTTTTCTGTCCAACTTGCTCGGCATTCATGCACCAGGAAATAAGGACCTGCAAACATCCATTAATGTTGCTCACGGACTGCTGGTTGCTCACGGTAAAGCCGTTCAGTCGTTCCGTCGCTTGGGTACAACAGGACAGATTGGTATTGCACCCAATGTATGCTGGGCTGAGCCTTACAGCAAATCTCCAGAAGATCAGGCAGCCTGCGACCGTTCCATTGCACTGAATACCGATTGGTTCCTAGACCCGATCTACAAAGGATCGTATCCACAATTTATGGTGGACTGGTTCGCTGAAGCTGGAGCTACCGTACCAATTCAGGAAGGTGATATGGAAATCATCTCGCAACCCATTGATCTGTTGGGCATTAACTATTACACCATGGGAATCAATCGTTTCAATCCAGAGGCGGGTGCATTGCAATCCGAAGAGGTCGATATGGGACTTACTAAGACAGATATTGGCTGGCCTGTGGAATCACGCGGACTGTATGAGTTCATGCATTACTTGCAAAAATACGGAAATGTGGATGTCTACATCACAGAAAATGGTGCATGCATCAATGATGATTTGGAAAATGGCAAAATCAATGATGATCGCCGGATTGCATACTATGAGCAGCATTTGGCCCAAATTCATCGGATTATCAACGACGGAATCAACCTGAAAGGCTACATGGCTTGGTCTTTGATGGATAACTTTGAGTGGGCGGAAGGATACCGTATGCGCTTTGGTCTTGTGCATGTGGATTACCGTTCATTGGTCAGAACACCTAAAGAAAGCTATTACTGGTATCAAAATGTGATCAAAAATAATTGGTTGGAAACACGAATTTAAGCTTTAATTTCAATATTCCAGGAAGAAGTGCTCAGAACCTGACATAACTAAGTAATTACGTTATTTCAATTGTTAAATGCAGGGACATACGTGTTTAATCAGAAAAAAGACGTTGATTCGATTATCCGAATCAACGTCTTTTTTATTGTTTTATTTTCAGCCAGGACTCACATGTTCATGAAGGTTTCATAAGGTCTAAGCTGTTTCATGTTATGAGGAGAGCGTTTTTGGGTTATAAGAAGTAAGAAGAAGTGATCTGCTCCTTGTCAACAGTTAAAATACAAATAAAGTGTCCAAATTGCGAAATAAATTTGAACATTTGTTGACTAAAAATCATACTGATGTGGTATATTGGTATAAGGAAAGCACTTACAAAAAGGGAAAAGGAAGTGTTTACTATGGCATCGAAGACAGCAATGGTAAGCCAATTGGAACGCAAAGATAAAAATATGCGGCGTGCAGTGCTAACGATGACAGTTCTGGCTTGGATTGCCCTCATTACGGGAGTAGTCATGTGCCTGATCAACCTGAATGATTTTAATGATCGTAACCTCGGATTAATGGTGGGTATCGGTTTCTTGGTTGGCAGTGTATTTATTTACGTTATTGCCAAATCGATTGGACTTGTTCATACACGCCGGGAAGACGAAGGCGCCGATTAAATAATCTTGCGTTAATTCGTTCATAATAAGACTGGATGAGCACCCGGAATCCCAGTCAATAAAGCCCTTTGCGGATTCGTTGATACTGTTCAACGGGACTGCAAAGGGTTTTATTTTGTGACTTGAAGTGTAAAGATTACAATGAGGAAATATCAAGTATGCAAGTGATTTGTGAGAAAAAATTCACACATTTAAGGTGTAAAATCGACAAATTTGTTAACATGAACAAAAAAGTTGCTCATTTCTGATATCTTTAGAAGGAAGAGAGTAGTATACTGTTTTTTCAGTATGAGCGAATTTAAGGAGAGGGGATCAAGATGAACAAGAAACCTAGGTCGCTAATTCGGATAATCATTCCGGTTGTCCTGACGTTGGTTACAATTGCATTGATTGTCTGGCCAATGCTGGCAGGCGGGCAGTACGTTGTTCTGGATCCGAAAGGGCCTGTTGGCGCTTCGCAGAGAGATTTGATTGTCATTTCGACAATTCTGTGTGCAGTCGTTATTGTGCCTGTATTGATTTTGTCTGCTGTAATTGTATGGCGTTACCGCGACAAACCGGACAATAAATCTGCTTATGAGCCTAACTGGTCTCATAGCACTAAAGCGGAGGCTATCTGGTGGACCGTTCCGATTATTATTATTGGGTTGCTGGCGGTTGTAACAATCCGCTACACCTATGATCTGGAACCTTCGAAGCCATTGGCTTCCGAGAAAGCACCGGTGACCATTCAAGTATCTTCACTGGACTGGAAATGGTTGTTTATGTATCCGGAGCAAGGTATTGCAACGGTCAACACGTTGAATATCCCGGCAGACCGGCCCGTAAAATTTGAGCTCACCGCGGATTCACCGATGAACTCGTTCTGGATTCCGCAGCTTGGTGGACAGATTTATACAATGTCGGGTATGGCGATGACCTTGTACTTGCAAGCTGATCATGAAGGTCAATATTGGGGTTCAGGTGCCAACTTTACCGGGGAACACTTCGCCCAAATGCGTTTTGACGTCAATGCTACATCGGAGGAAGACTTCGACAAATGGGTAACTGAAGTGAAACAACAATCCCAACCGCTGACGCAAGAAACGTATAAAACATTGGCGGAACCGGGAACAAGCAATGTAGCTTATTATTCTTCCTTCCCTGAAGGACTGTTCCAAGACATCGTGACCAAGTATGTTATTGACGGTCAAAGCGCTCACAGCAAGCACGGTGAAGCTTCAGGTGCCAAAGAGATTACTACGCAAGACGTGGACAAGAGTGCTAACTAAAGATTCGAAAGGAGGCCCCCAATGTTAGAGAGACTTAAGGAGTTTGCATCGGAGTTTTTCGTTACCGGTGATCCGCTGATTTATGGTGCGGACGTGGCGATCGGAATTACGATGATTACCATCGTAGCGGTGTTGACTTATTTCAAAAAATGGGGCTGGCTCTGGCGTAACTGGTTAACTACCGTCGATCACAAAAAGATCGGTATTATGTATATTATTGCTTCCATTATCATGCTTTTCCGTGGTGGTGTGGATGCACTGATGATGCGTCTTCAGCTAGCTATGCCTAACATGGATTTCTTACATCCTGAGCATTATAATCAGGTCTTTACGACTCATGGTACGATCATGATCTTGTTCATGGCGATGCCGTTTATGTTCGGTTTATTTAATGTTATTGTACCGCTTCAAATAGGGGCAAGGGACGTTGCGTTCCCATTCCTTAATGCACTAAGCTTCTGGTTATTCTTCCTGGGAGCAATGCTGTTCAACCTGTCCTTCGTTATCGGTGGTTCACCGGACGCAGGTTGGCTCAGTTATCCGCCTTTATCGGAGCTATCGCATAGCCCGGGGGTGGGACAAAACTTCTATATATGGGGTATTCAGATTTCGGGTATCGGTTCCCTGGCTACCGGTATCAACTTCCTGGTTACCATCATTAAAATGCGTGCGCCAGGCATGAAATGGATGAAAATGCCGATGTTTACATGGTCGGTATTCTCCACTTGTATTATCATTCTGTTTGCATTCCCAATCTTGACAGTGACACTTGCATTGCTCTTCCTCGACAGGTTTGCGGGGGCGCATTTCTTCACACTTGATCTGGGCGGTAATCCGATGATGTATATCAACTTGATCTGGATGTGGGGTCACCCTGAGGTATATATCGTTGTCTTGCCGGCATTCGGTGTGTTCTCCGAGATTGTAAGTACATTCTCGAAGAAAAAATTGTTTGGTTACAAATCAATGGTATTTGCGATGCTGATCATTAGCTTCCTGTCCTTCTTTACATGGGCGCATCACTTCTTCACGATGGGTTCGGGAGCAGACGTTAATGCATTCTTCGCCGTAACCACGATGTTGATAGCCATACCAACAGGGGTTAAGATCTTCAACTGGCTGTTTACCATGTTCCGGGGAAGGATACGCATGGATACCCCGATGCTATGGACACTTGCATTTATTCCATGCTTTATCGTCGGAGGTATGACGGGGGTTATGTTATCCGTTGCACCTGCTGACTTCCAGTTCCACAACAGTTACTTCCTGATTGCCCACTTCCACCAAGTATTGATCGGTGGTGTAGTATTCGGATACTTTGCAGGTCTGTACTACTGGTGGCCTAAAATGTTTGGATTCCAACTGCCAGAAAAACTGGGTAAATGGGCTTTCTGGACTTGGAATATCGGTTTCTATGTCTGCTTCATGCCGCAGTACGCTGTCGGTTTGATGGGTATGACACGTCGTCTGAGCACCTATGGCTGGGATACCGGCTGGTGGGAACTGAACTTTGTATCCACAATCGGGGCTTTCCTGATGGGTGTCGGATTCTTGTTCCAGGTAGCACAAATCGCAGACGGCATTCGGAAATACAAAACACTCAAAGCATCTGGCGACCCTTGGGGTGGTCGTACGCTCGAGTGGTCGATTCCTTCACCTGCTCCTGAATATAACTTCGCCATTACACCGCGCGGAGATGATATTGATGAGTGGTGGGAAGAGAAAGAACGTCGTGCCAAAGGCATCTATCCACCTGAACAGCCGCTTGAGCCGATTCATATGCCTAAAAATTCCGCGATTCCGTTCATCATGTCTATATGCTGGTTCGTTGCCGGTTTCGGCTTTGTATTCGGATGGCTGTGGATGGCGATTCTTGGACTCGCTGGCGTAGGGATTTGCATGATCGCTCGTTCATTCTCATACGATACGGATTATTATATTCCGGTTGACGAAATTAAGCGTACCGAAGCGTCGTTAAGGGGGTCGGTATAAATGGCTCAAGCAGCCGCGAAGCACGGTCATGACCATGCACATGATCATGACCATGGTCACCATGACCCGCAAGAATTGAAAATACTCGGATTCTGGTTCTTCCTGATTTCCGACGTTATCCTGTTCTCCGTGTTGTTCGCAACCTTTATTGTGTTGCGTGACAATTCGGCGGGCGGACCTGTATTGTCTGAACTGATCAAAATGCCTGGCGTTATTGCCGAGACATTTATCTTGCTCACAAGTTCATTCACAAGTGGACTTGCGGTTCTTGCCATGAATCAGGGCAAGGTGAAGCAATTGATCAGCTGGCTGGCAGTTACAGCTGTTCTGGGTGCGAGCTTTATCGCCCTGGAAGTAACGGAGTTTATTGAGTTGATTCATGAAGGGTTCAGTTATACAACGAGTGCAGCTTCTGGTGCATTCTTCACCCTTGTGGGAACTCACGGACTTCACGTATCGCTTGGTCTGATCTGGATGATCGGATTGATGCTTCAACTGAAAAAACGTGGAATTACCGATGTTACTCGCGGTAAAATCAACGTAATCAGCTTGTACTGGCACTTCTTGGACGTCGTCTGGATTTTCCTCCTGTCGATCGTCTATCTGATGGGGGTGATGTAGATGGCAGAGCATAACTCACATGAATCCCATGGCCACGAACAGCATGGTTCACTCAAGTCCTATGTCATCGGCTTCATTCTGTCCGTTGTCCTGACCATTGTTCCTTTGGTAGTGGTTCTGAATGACATGATGGGCAGAACAGCAACACTGAGTGTCGTTCTGGTAACAGCAGCACTTCAGTTTGTGGTTCAACTCTTCTTCTTCATGCATATCCGTGAATCGGAGAAGCCGCGTTGGAATGTAATGGCTTTGATCTTTGGTCTGTTGATCATGATGACCATCGTTATTGGTTCCATCTGGATCATGTTGAACAATACAGTTGCACATTAAGTTTTATAGGTTCAGGGATCTCCCGACTTTATTTAAAAGTCGGGAGATCTTTTTTTTTTCCTTTTTCCATCCTGAATGCGGGCAGAATAAGGGAAGGGACGCATGAGATACAAAAAGTCGAAAATATTGTCGAAAAAAGTTCTTGATTTTTTTTCTTGAATCCGTATACTCAGAAATATAAGTAATCCGAAACGTTTTGGAGGAAAGCAATTGGCTACAATCAAAGACATATCACAAATGACGGGATTTTCGATTACGACCGTATCCAGAGCTCTGAATGGGTACTCGGACGTCAGCGATAGTACGCGCAAACTGATTAAAGAAGCCGCCGAAACCCTGAACTATAGTCCAAATGGTCTAGCGAGAGGCCTGGTCATGAAGGAAACCAAAACGCTGGGGTTGCTCGTATCAGGCATGACGTACAAAAACATCGATAACAACTTTGTTTTCGAAGTGCTTTGCGGTATTAATGATAGCGCTGCCAATTCGGATTATGATCTGATTTTGTTCAGCACAAATACAGCGAAGCAAAAGATGAAAACGTACACACAGCTGTGCAGGGAACGAAAGGTGGACGGTGTCATTCTTCAGGGTGTGAAGACGGATGATCCGTATTTGCAGGAAGTATTGGATAGTGACATTCCTTGTGTATTGATTGATATACCCATTCACAGTGAGTATGTTGGTTTTGTATCAACGAATCACAAACAAAGTGCACAGACTGCTGTAGAGCACCTTATTGGTTTGGGTCATCGGCAGATTGCCATGGTGAACGGGTACCCCGAGGCTTTTGTATCCAAGGAGCGTTATGAAGGATATTCCGATGCAATGCGAAATGCAGGGTTGAGCTTGAAGCCTGAATGGATCGTAAACGGGAATTTCACGGAAGAGGAAGCACAGCAACAAGCTTCTGAATTGTTGAAGACATATCCGGAAATTACCGCAGTTTTTTGCGCAAGCGACATGATGGCTTTGGGTGTAATGAAGGCTGCGAATGAAATAGGCATCTCTATACCGGATGAATTATCTGTAGTAGGATTTGACGACATTCCAACAGCCGCTTATTTTCAACCACCACTCACCACCATCGGCCAGAACATGTATCAGTTGGGACATGAAGCTGCAAACCTGTTGATGGGCATGCTGAGATCGGAAGACAGTCCCAAATTTAATATTTTGCAAAATGAATTGGTTTTGAGATCCTCAACAGCCAAACCAGGTCGCTGAGTTTAGCTGAGAAACGGTTCGCGAGGGATTGCAAAATGAACGAGATGAAGAGAGCACCGAAATGTTTTATTAAATCCGAAACGTTTCGGTATTATTTTCACTCAAATCCAAAACGTTTCGGATACAACATAAGATAGACATAGGGGGAATACAAATTGCTGAAATACAATGCAGGACAAGGAGAATGGAGTAACTGGCTGGTAACTGAAACCGGGTTTGATCCGGCTCATCAAGGGAAAGGCGAAGCTGTGCTCTCACTTGGAAACGGCTACATGGGACTTCGCTCCGCAACGGACGAGAATTATGTTGGACAAGTGCGGAACTGGTTCGTAGCTGGAACCTTCAATAAGTTTGATGAGCATGAAGTAACAGAACTCCCTAATGCAGCGGATGTAACGGAACTTTCAATCACTCTGAATGGGGAAACCTTCAGCTTGGAAAAAGGAAGAACGATCAGCTACAGTCGTCAACTGAATCTCAAGAACGGTGAGCTGACCCGTAACGTGGTATGGCAGAGCCCAACTGGAGAAAGCTTTGAACTTCAATTCCGTCGCTTTGTTTCCTTGAGCAACCGTCATTTGGTTGGTTCATCCGTAAGTATCAAGCCACTGGATGGTCAGGCACGTGTTCACATTGCGTCTGGTATTAACGGACAATGGACGAACTCGGGTGCACAGCATTTCACGGAAGGCGAAAAACGGATATTTGAAAAGACTTATATTCAAATGACGTCAACGACGACACAATCGGCGGTTGATTTTGTAACCAATACGGTGCATCACTGGCAGCTGAATGGTGAAAAAGTTGAGCCGGAATTGCGTCAAACGATGGGACGCCGCAAGGTTGGCATCGAAGGCACAGTGACCGTGGAAGCCGGACAATCGGTAACACTGGAAAAAATCTCGAATGTTCATACCAGCCGCGATCTGGTGTACAGCAACGGTGGATATTCACTGGATCAAATGCGTGAATCTTCACTGACAGAACTGAAGCAAGAGTCGCAAAAAGGGTATGATCAGCTGTTTCGTGAAAGCGCTAACTCCTGGGCGGATACCTGGTCCACGTACAACATTGAAGTGGACAGCACAAGCGGATATGACCAGCTTGCTATCCGTTTCGCCATCTATCATCTCGTCATTATGACACCTGCTCATGATAATCGCATGGGAATCGGGGCGAAAGGATTAAGTGGTGAAGGGTACAAGGGACATTCCTTTTGGGATACGGAAATCTTCATCCTGCCTTTCTTCATCTACAGCAATCCCAAGATCGCAAGATCCTTGCTGGAATATCGATATCAGGGGTTGGATGGAGCTAGAAGCAAGGCCAAGGAGAACGGATTCGAAGGAGCCATGTATCCATGGGAAGCAGCCTGGATCGAAGATGGCGAAGTTACACCGGTATGGGGAGATGTAGATATCGTAACCGGAGAACAGACGAAGATCTGGTCCGGCTTCATTGAACAGCATATTACCTCTGACATCGCTTATGCCGTTTGGCATTACGTCCAGTCTACAGGCGATGAGGCGTTCATGGAGCAATATGGCTACGAGATCATTTTTGATACAGCAACGTTCTGGGCCAGCCGTCTGGAGTGGGATGAGGCCAAGGGCCGCTATCACATCAATGAGGTTGTTGGACCGGATGAATATAAGGAACATGTGGACAACAATGCATTCACCAATCATATGGCTCACTTCAATATGGAACTGGCCATTCAATATTATGAAAAGCTTGAGCAGGAAAAACCTGAATTACTCAAGGCATTGTCTGCGAAGCTTGACCTGACATCAGCTAGGAAAACATGGAACAAGCTGGATCAAATGTATCTGCCAGGGCCAAATGAACAAGGACTTATTCCACAAGATGATACCTACTTGCAGAAGAAAGTCATTGATCTTACCCCTTATAAAAATCAGACGAAAGTCGCCAGCATCTTCAATGATTACAACCTGGATCAGGTTGGTGAAATGCAAATTTCGAAGCAGGCTGACATCATGATGCTGTTCTTCCTGCTTGAGAATAAATTTGAACCCGCTATCAAACGTGCGAACTATGACTACTATGAGGAAAAAACATTGCATGATTCCTCATTGTCGCTGTCAACGCACAGTATCCTTGCCAGTGACTTCGGTAATCGTCCGCTCGCTTATGATCTGTTCCGCCGGGCGTCCGAGATTGATCTGGGACCGCATATGCACTCTTCGGATGCAGGCATCCACTCAGCTTCTCTGGGCGGAATATGGGAATGTGTCGTGATGGGATTTGCCGGAGTTCGCATGTTGGATGGCCAGCTTCATCTCGATCCGAAGCTGCCAGAGTCCTGGAGCAGTCTGAAATTCCCGCTTTACTGGCAAAACCAGCTGTTGCATATCACAATCACGTCCGAGGGTATTCTAATCGAGAGTGATGCAGAGGAAGAAATTTCTCTCCTTCTGTCCGGTCAGCAAGTTACTTTCAGCAAACGGTTTCAAACCTTGGTTTAATATAAATCCATGTGGAGGTCATTCAAATGAAAAAAGGGTCCGCAAGTTTGGTCATGATGCTGATTTTGGTATTAGTGTTATCCGCGTGTTCTTCAGGTGGAAGCAACAGCGCGGAAGGCGGAAAAGGAGAAAAAGTAAAACTCACCTTCTCCGTATGGGGAGATGTCAACTCCGGTGCGGATGAAGTGAAGCTTGCGGAAGAGTTCAATGCTGCACACCCGGATATTGAAGTGAAGTTTGAGCCTATTCCAAGTGAAGGTTATGGAACAAAACTCACTACATCTCTGGCAGCAGGTCAGGCACCAGACGTATTCCTGGTTGGTGAAGGCGACTACTACAAATACGTTGATAAAGGTGTAATTGAGCCACTCGACGATTATTTGAGCAAAGACACTGCGTTTAATCTGGATATTTTCCAAAAGGATCTCATTGAAAATATGAAAATCGAAGGCAAACAATACTACTTGCCTAAAGATTTCAACCCACTTGCTCTGTGGTACAACAAACGTATGTTTGATGAAGCGGGAATCCCTTATCCAACAGATGAATGGACTTGGGATGACATGATTGCAACTGCACAAAAACTGACTAAAAAAGATGGCAAAAAATATACTCAATTCGGATTCAACGCAGGCAAATGGGAATATCCGATTTATACGTACCTGTGGGATAACGGTACAGACATCGCGAATGAGGATGGAACAGCTGCGGAAGGCTACATGAACAGTGAAAAAACGATAGCGGCAATGGATAAATATGTATCCTGGTCTCAAGGAGATAGTCGTGTATCCCCGACGCCACTGGATTCCGAGACACTTGGCGGAGATTCATCGATGTTCATGACAGACAAGCTCGCCATGATGATTACAGGTCGTTGGATCAAAGGTGATCTCGACAAATCCGATGTTCAATATGGATCTGCACTGATTCCACAAAATACGGACGGTACTCGTTCAAGCATCATCGCAAGTGCGGGTTGGGCAATTAACGCAGCCGGTAAAAATAAAGAAGCGGCTTACGAACTGGTGAAATGGCTCTCGGGTACAGATGCACAGAAGCTTCGCTCTGCGAACGGTAAAGTACTGCCAGCGACTGTGAAAGAACTGGACGAAGTCAAAGCCAAAGAAGTAGCAGACAAACCGGTCATCGAAATGATGGATTATGCTAAAAAACCGGTCACCATGCGTTCTACAAACGGACCTGTGTTTGTTGAAGAATTCACCAAGGCGCTGGAAAAAGTGCTGCTTGGCAAACAAGATGTCAAAGGCGCTCTGGATGAAGCTGCGAAGAACGTTGACAGCAAAATCAAGTAAAAACCATGCGGGTGAGTCGGCGACCATGCTGATTCACCCTCTTCATCAAGGAGGCTGCTATGCGTAATTCTAAATCCGAGCGTGCCGGGTATTGGTTTATATTGCCCTGGCTTATAGGCTTGTTGCTCTTTACCATTGGTCCAATGTTATTCTCCCTGCTGCTGGCATTTAGTAAATGGGATATTATCACCGGCGTACAATCGATCGAATGGGTCGGTCTGGATAACTTCAAAACGATGTTTCATGATGAGCTTTTCTATCAATCGTTGAAAGTTACCTTTATCTTCGCTCTGGTATCCGTACCACTATATCAAGTGGCATCACTGCTTATCGCCTTGCTGCTGAATATGCGGAACAGAGGCATGAAATTTTTCCGATTGATCTATTTCATGCCATCCGTCATTCCAGCTGTAGCGGCATCAATGATGTGGATTATGATTTTCAATCCGGAATACGGCATTCTGAACCGGGCGCTTGCCTTTTTCGGCGTACAGGGGCCAGCTTGGCTTCAAGATCCGAGCTATGCGCTGGGCGCACTGATTGTCATGGGTTTGTGGGGCGTCGGTAATACGATCATCATTTATTTGTCCGGCTTGCAGGGCGTTCCCGAAGAGCTGTATGAAGCTGCCAATCTGGATGGAGCGGGACCGTTTCAACGGTTTTTCAACATTACATTACCTATGATTTCCCCGACGGTGTTCTTCAACGTGATTATGGGTATCATCGGCGGATTCCAGTATTTTACACAAGCATTTGTTATGACCAACGGGGGACCGCTTAACTCGACCTTGTTCTATAACTTGTATCTGTACAATAAAGCTTTTACCGATTTTGAAATGGGTTATGCTTCGGCATTGTCCTGGGTATTGTTCATCATCATTCTGGCGTTTACGTTGCTGGTCATCCGCAGCTCTTCGATGTGGGTCTATTACCAGGGCGATAACGAAAAGGATTGAGAGGAGGACAAATGATGAATCAAGCAACGACACGGAAACCGGTCTACTCGAAACTATTCTCTATGCTCATGCTTATCGCTGGTGCAGCCGTCGTGCTGATCCCGCTGTTATGGACGTTTGCAACGTCTCTTAAAACACCTGCCGAGGTGTTCAAAGATGATTTTTTCCCGGCTGTATGGATGTGGTCTAACTATAAAAATGCCGTCTTGGCCATCCCGTTTTTTACATTTTTGAAAAATACGCTGATTATTCTGATTCCGGTATTAGTCGGTACCGTATTCTCGTCTGCCCTATGTGCGTATGGTTTCGCCCGGTTTAACTTCCGCGGCAAACGCACGCTGTTCCTGGTGCTATTGGCGACGATGATGCTGCCTTCGCAGGTAACGATGATCCCGATGTTCATCATGTTCAAGGAAATCGGCTGGGTTGATACATTTTTACCACTCATTATCCCTGCATTCTTCGGGGGCGGAGCGTTTAACATCTTCCTGATTCGCCAGTTCATGCGCGGTATTCCGCGTGATCTCGATGAGTCTGCTTTTGTAGACGGAGCCAATAAAATGCAGATTTTCACTAAAATCATGCTGCCGCTTTCCATGCCGCCACTGATTGCCGTATCGATCTTTACCTTTATGGGCGTATGGAATGACTTCCAGGGACCACTCATTTATCTGAACTCCAGTGAGAAGTATACGCTGGCTCTCGGATTGTCCATGTTCAAAGGGTTGTATAACGTGGAATGGAACATGCTAATGGCTGCAACGATGCTGATTATGCTTCCGCCACTCCTTGTATTCTTTGTTGCACAAAAATACTTTATTGAAGGCATTTCCATCTCTTCTGCAATCAAGGGCTAATCGTCCGTATGAATAGAAGAGATGAGCGGTAAGCCAAACCGCAGAGGAGGACTACCATGGCCACATTAACAAGCAGACATCCTTTTAATTTGTATTATAACGCAGGTGAATATGTAAAGATTTGCGGTACCCAGGACGGATACTTTCCCGACTTTGGGCATCATATGGCTAACGAAATGGGTGGTGTATGGCTGCATCCGATCAAGCTGCTGGACGGCTTCTGGCTGAAGGTAACCGATCTGGATCGCAACATTGCGGTATGGGCAAGGGCAGACGGATTCACAAGTGAATCCTGGGGCGGAAGCCGGTTCGATTATGATCACGGATTGAGCCACATTCCGGTATCCATTGAACGCAACCAGTTTGCCCCCGATTATGAAAAAGGCATGGTCGCAGAATATGAGATCAGCGCTTACGGCAAAGGAACAACCCGGCTCAAGCTGGAGCTGCTGTCACGTACCGATCTCCGTCCAGTGTGGTATTCCGATGAGATCGGAATTATCCCAGGAGCGGGTGAAACGGCAGAAGCTATTTCTTCGCGCAAAGTCATCGTCAAAGATGATGCCCAAGACTGGTATGCCATGATTGGAAGTGACCTGCCTGGAACGGTAATGACAGTTGGTCCTGAGATTTACGGACCAGAACTGACGGCAGGCAAGGGCACAGGCATTTCTTTTGTAACCGAATGCACGCTGGAGGAGAAGGATGTGTTCCGCTTCCGGTTATTTGTTGCCGGTTCGGAGTCGTCCCGTGAAGCCTGTGAGCAGACTTATGCAGTCATCGAACGTGACTACGTCAGCTTGAAAGAGCAGAAGCAGCAACTCTACGACAAGTTGGATCAGCGCGCAGTGCTGACCATTGAAGGCGAGGATGAGCTGAACGAGCAATTTGCCTGGGTGAAGCGTAATAATCAGTGGCTGGTGCAGCAAGTAGACGGCATTGGTCGTGGATTGACGGCAGGTGGACCCACGTATCCGTGGTGGTTCGGCTGTGACAGTACGTATGCGCTTCAGGGTGTGCTTGCTACGGGAGACCATCAACTGGTGCGGGATACTCTGAATTTGTTGCTGGAGAAATCCAAGGAAGCAAACGGTAATGGACGTTTTGTGCATGAAGTGACCACGATAGGAGCCGTGTCTAATCGCGGCAACACGCAGGAGACGGCACACTATATCGCCTTTGTATGGGAAATGTTCCTGTGGACCGGAGATGGTGCACTTCTGCGCGAGCATTATGACTATTGTGTTCAGGGAATCGACTGGCTGCTGGGTGAGATGGACCCGGACGGAGACCTGTTCCCTTCCGGTTACGGCATCATCGAGATTGCCGGATTGAATATGGAGCTTATTGATAGTGCCGTATATACAGCCAAGGCTCTTCAGGCGCTGGAGCATATGAGTCTCTATTTGGGTGAAACGAAGCGGCATCAGACATATCAAAAACTGGCTGAAAGAGCGGTACGCGCAGTGAATGATGTGTATTGGTCTGAAAAAGACAGCCTCTATGCGGATGCCGTTGCACCTGTTTCTGATATTGTGCCCAAGGTGGATTACATGGTTTCTCTCGCTGAAAAGCAAGGGATCACAGACTACCGGGAGTACGTGGAAGGATTGCTTGCCGATGCAGGTGAGGATCAGAAAGATCGCGGTTGGCTGCTGAACAAAAACTGGGTCATTGTCACCCCGATGGAAGCAGGAATTGCCGATCAGGACAAAGCACAGCGTGCTCTGGAAGCGATGCGAAACCGTGACTTCATTGGTGAATACGGTACTTATCTTGCGGCCATGTATCAACAAGGCACGATGACAATCTCTACCGGAGCACATGCGGTTGCAGAAGCGGCGTACGGACATCCGGATCACGCACTGGATTTACTGCGTCGGATGGGGAAAAGCTTCTCACGTGTAGTGCCAGGTTCTTTCTCGGAGATGTCCCCGGACTACGGCTGTGTAGTGCAGGCGTGGACCATCTATGCACTGGCTGTACCAGTCGTACGACATTTCTTCGGCGTTCAACCGGAAGCACAGCATCGCCGTGTAACCTTATCACCTAATATGCCGCAGGCATGGGATACCAAAACATGCAGTCTGGAGCACCTGATGGTAGGCGATGCGGAGTTCGATATTCATTTTGAATCCCGTGAGGGCAAACGTTATGCGAGCATTTCCAACGCATCGGGCTGGACGGTCGTTCTGGACTGGAAGGGCGAAAGACGGGAAAGCAACGAGAAACGAATCGAATGGCAACTAGAGCAATGACATGGGGAGGAACGGGTAATGAAAGGGAACGGAGCACTTCAAGCCGTTATTTTTGATTTGGATGGTGTGATTACTGACACGGCGGAGTACCATTATGTAGCGTGGAAGAAGCTGGGGGAATCGCTGGATATTCCGTTTGATCGGGAGTTCAACGAGCAGTTAAAGGGCATTAGCCGTGGGGAGTCACTGGCGCGCATTTTACGTCTGGGTGGCAAGGAAGAGGCGTTTTCGGCTGAGGAAAAGGAAGAATTCGCACAGCGTAAAAACGAACATTACGTCTCGTTGCTGGACTCGCTGACACCGGAGCATACCTACCCTGGAATTCGGGAATTGCTGCTTGAGCTGCAAGCTTCAGGCATTCCTGCGGTGATCGCCTCGGCCAGTAAAAATGCCCCTCAAATTCTGAAGGCGCTAGAGTTGGACTCGCTGTTCCGCTTTGTGGTACATCCGGATTCCGTACCAAACGGCAAGCCAGCACCTGATCTATTCCTGCGCGGAGCGGAAGAAGTGGGTGCTGACGTTAAAGCCTGCATCGGCATCGAGGATGCGCAGGCGGGTATTGAGGCCATCAAATCCGCAGGCATGATCGCCGTGGGTATTGGTGAAGAAGCTGTACTTAAAGGTTCCGGAGCGGACGTGGTGCTGAAAGATACTACACAGCTCACGCTGTCCTTCCTGGAGCGTACGTTGCAGGAGCACAGCCATTAAGCAGAAAAGGGGAGATGCAGCATGAACCGGGCATGGTGGAAAGAAGCCGTGGTATATCAGGTCTACTGGCGGAGCTTCCTGGATGCGAATAGGGACGGCATCGGGGATTTGGAGGGCTTGATGCTCAAGCTCGACTATATCAAAAGTCTGGGTATTGATGTCATCTGGCTTAATCCCATTTATGAATCGCCGGATAAAGATAACGGATATGACATAGCGGATTATTACCGCATCATGGCGAAAGCCGGAACGATGGAGCAGTTCAAGCAATTGCTGGACAAGGTCCATGAACTGGGCATGAAGCTCATTATGGATCTGGTGGTCAATCATACATCAGAGCAGCATGCATGGTTTGAAGAATCACGTTCATCCGTCGATAATCCGAAACGCGACTGGTATATATGGAAGCCGGGGAAACAGGATAGCCCGCCGAACAACTGGCGCTCCTATTTTGAACCGTCGACCTGGACCTACGACGAGCGGACGGGGGAATATTATTTCCATTCCTTTGCGAAGGAGCAGCCTGATCTGAATTGGGAAAATCCAGAACTGCGTCAGGAAATTTACCGGATGATGCGTTTCTGGCTGGATCAGGGTATTGACGGCTTCCGCATGGATGTTATTAATCTGCTCGCTAAGCTGGAAGGTTTCCCGGATGCGGAGCACCCGGAGAACATTGATTATCTGGGCAATAATCCGGGCATTCATGAATATTTGCAGGAAATGAATCGGGAGGTTCTCCAGCATTATGACATCATGACTGTAGGAGAAATTCCGTTTGTCACACCAGAAGATGGCCTTCTGTATGTGGGGGATAACCGGAAAGAACTGCATACGTTATTCCATTTCCAGGTGGCGGATGACATGCCAGCTTGGGATCTGGCACGGTACAAGGAAATTCAGGAGAGCTGGTATGAGGCGTTCCGTCATGAAGGTTGGAACTCCCAGTTCCTGAACAATCACGATCACACCCGACAGGTTTCAAGGTATGGCAATGACGGACAATACCGTGTGCAATCCGCTAAACAACTGGCGACCATGATTCATACTCTTCCGGGAACACCGTATGTATTCCAGGGAGAGGAGATCGGTATGACGGGTGTCCGGTTCTCTTCCATTGATGAATATCACGATATTGCAATGAAGAACAAATATAAGGAAGAAATCGGTAAAGGCCGTGCGCCAGATGAAGTGCTCCACAGTCTTCAGCCGCTGAGCCGGGATAATTCCCGCACGCCGATGCAGTGGGACAGCAGCAAGCACGCCGGGTTTACCGAAGGGCAGCCGTGGATGAAGGTTAATCCCAACTATGAAGAGATTAATGTGGAGCGGGATTTGGCTGCGCAGGACTCCATATTTGCATATTACCAGCAGCTGATTGCCCTGCGTAAAACACACGCGGTTATGGTCTATGGAGATTATCGTGACCAATCGGCAGGGGAAGAGCATGTATATGCATATAGCCGCAGTCTGGATGGAGAGACATGGCTTGTCATTCTCAATCACTCGGACCGGGAGCAGTCCTATCGTCTGCCTGCTTCATTCGCTGATCGAGCGACGAATGCCCGCTTGATCATTGGCAATCTGGATCGGTCAACCTCCGATGAGGTTAGAAACGGCACCGTTCGTTTGCGTCCTTATGAGGCGCTCATTTACTCCTTATAATACATCGCAAGATCAGCAGAGCCTGGCGGGGATTTTCCCGTCGGGTTCTTTTATTTTCAAAAAAAGGTACACAAAAGATACATAATGAACTAAAATGAACTTATATGAACATTATCTGACTAACGAAAGGAATGGATTAATGATGCAAAACCGTTATGCTGCACACCCAAATGAAGTGAAAAACTATGATACCTCCCGTCTGCGCGAGGAATTTCTGATGGAGCAATTGTTTGCCACAGATGAGTTGGTAACCGTTTACTCTCATGTAGATCGTTATATTGTAGGAACGGCTGTACCTCAAAGCAAGGATATCGCACTTGAAGTGAATCTGAAGGATATCGGAACGAACTTTTTCCTAGAGCGTCGTGAAATCGGTATCATTAATGTTGGAGGCCATGGAACCGTGACAGCTGACGGTCAAGGCTACGAGATTGGTGCGAAAGAATGCCTGTACATCGGCAGAGGTGTAAAAGAAGTCGTGTTCAAGAGCAGCGGCAAGGATCAGCCGGCTCAGTTTTATTTTGTATCCACACCGGCTCACCACACATATCCAACAGTAAAAGCAACGCAAGAACAAGCTCAGCCGAACCACCTCGGCAGCATCGAAAGCTCGAATGAACGGACGATCTATCGCTATATCCACCAGGGAGAAGGCGGAATCCAGAGCTGTCAGCTGGTGATGGGCATTACGGAACTCGACAAGGGTAACATGTGGAATACGATGCCTGCACATACCCACAACCGCCGTTCCGAAGTATACTTGTATTTCAACCTGCCGGAAGATGGCGTCGTATTCCATATGATGGGCGAGCCAAACGAAACACGGCATTTAGTTGTACGTGACCGTCAGGCCATCATCTCTCCAAGCTGGTCTATCCACAGTGGTGTCGGTACGAGCAGCTATACCTTCTGCTGGGCAATGGCTGGGGAAAACCAGACGTTCGAGGATATGGACGGCGTGGCGATGAAAGACCTGAAATAGGCGCGTAAATTCCAAAGAAACAGGAAGTTGATCTGTGATGAATCCATTGAAAAGACATGAAAAAATTATGGAGGCTCTGCTGGAGCGGCAGGAAGTCACCGTTAGTGATCTGAGTGAACTGCTGCAGGTGACGGGCAAGACCGTACGGGAGGATCTCGATAAGCTGGAAGGTATGGGATTGCTCGTACGTGTCCATGGGGGTGCGATGCTGGCTCAGAACGACCAGTACGGCATCCTCACGAGTCGTGGGGCTACGGAAAAGCATCATTCGGAGAAAACGGAGATTGCCGAGCGAGCCCTTGCGTATATCCGACCAGGAGATATTGTTGCGCTGGATGGCGGGAGCACTACGTTGGAGATGGCGAAGAGATTGGACAATCAGCCCATTACGGTGGTTACCAATGATCTGTTCATTATTGCTGAGCTGACCAAAAAGGAGCAGGTGCGACTGGTTGTGCCCGGTGGGGCAAGAGTCCGCAATATGCTGGTGGGAGACGATACGGCGGCCTTCATTTCCGGTCTCAACATTCATAAAGCGTTTATCTCAACGACGGCACTTCATCCGGAATTTGGACTTTCCATATATACAGGAGATCTGGTGCCGCTAAAAAAAGCAATGATCTCTGCTTCTCAGCAGGTCTATGGCGTCGTGGATCATTATAAATTCGGACAATTTGCCCTTCGGACTTTTGCACACTGTTCGGAGCTGGACTGTATCATCAGCGATAGTCGCTTGGATGAGGAGACAGCAGCCCTATACAGACAAAATGGCATCGAAGTGGACTATCAGAGCTGACCTTCAGTTCCACAGTGGATACGTGACTGCCGAGACTGAAGACACGGTTTGCAACCCAATAACCATGCGGAGGAATCATTCATGAATCCATTTGATTTAAGCGGACAAGTTGCACTTGTCACTGGTACGTCAGGAGGACTGGGGCAAGGAATGGCGATTGGCCTTGCTGAAGCCGGCGCAGATGTTGTGCTGGTTTCCTACTCTAATCCATCGAAAACAGCGCGTGCCATTGAGTCTCTCGGACGTAAAGCGTATGTGATTGAAGCTGATTTGAGCCGTGAGGACGAATTGACCGGGGTGTTTGAAAAGGCATTAGCCTTTCAAGGGAGAATTGATATTCTGGTCAACAATGCAGGAATTATTCGTCGCACACCTGCAGCCGATCACGGTCAACAGGACTGGCATGATGTCATTGGTCTTAACCTGAACACGGTATTTTTCCTGAGCCAGTTGGCTGGCAGACATATGATTGAACGGGGAAGTGGCAAGATCATTAACATTGCATCCATGCTATCTTATCAGGGTGGAATTAATGTACCGGGATACACGGCCAGTAAACATGGGGTAGCCGGTTTAACGAAAGCACTCGCGAATGAATGGGCAGGCAAAGGTGTTCAAATCAACGGGATTGCACCAGGCTATATGGAAACAGACAATACAACTCAGATTCGCGCCGATGAAAATCGGTACCGTGACATCACGGCACGGATTCCGGCTGGACGCTGGGGAACACCTGAGGATCTGAAAGGTCCGGTTGTTTTCCTGGCATCGGCGGCTTCGGATTATTTGAATGGTCACGTACTGAATGTGGATGGCGGCTGGATGGCTCGTTAACGCTGTCAGCGATCGATGCAAAGGAGGCAATGACATGAAACTTGGTATTCTTGCGCATACGTTTGGTAAACAGCCTACAGCACAGCTTGCACAGACCATCGCAGATAACGGATTTAATTCGGTCCAGCTGGCATTAGCCAAGGCCTTGTCGGATGTGGACTCGGCCAACGGCAAGCTGAGCCCTGGACTGGCGAATGAGATCGGAGATCAATTTGCACAGCGCGGAGTCAAGATTGCGGTACTAGGTTGCTACATTAACCCGATTGATCCTGATCCTGTGGCTCGTCGTGCAGACATTGAACGATTCAAGGAGCATCTGCGTTATGCCCGGGATTTCGGTTGCAGCATGGTTGCAACGGAGACAGGGGGCCTGGATACGTATCGCGACACTCATCCGGATGCATATGAAGAAAAGGCATGGACGGTGCTGCGGGAGACGGTAGAGGAACTGGCGGAAGAGGCGGAAAAGTGGGGCGTTCATGCGGCGATTGAGCCAGTATCTACCCATACGCTTCATACACGTGAACATATGATCCGTCTGTTTGAAGAAATTCCTTCATCCAATCTGGGCATGCTGTTCGATCCTTGTAATCTGATCAAACAACCTCATGTGGCTGACCAGTCTGCATTCCTGCGTGAAGTGATGGAAACGCTGTATCAGCGTATCATTGTCATTCATGCCAAAGATGTGGCTTTCAATGCGCAGGGTGAAAAGTTCAATCCGGTGCCGGGTGAGGGCATTCTGGATTATCCGTTATTTTTTGAACTATTGAAGAGCTATAAACCACACATCGATATTTCACTAGAAGGGGTAACCGCGGAAGAAGCTGTCCCGGCGGCCAAGCATTTACGTGAAATATGGAGTGGCGTTCGGGTATAAACGGTATAAAATCACGCAGAAGTTCAGCAGGTGATGGTTGGAAAAAATCCGGAAAACCTTTGCGGGAGCAAAGGTTTTTTTGGTGTAGCAGTCTTACTGATACATATTTAATATTTCTCATCGGAAAAATCGGAAATATTTCTTTTCAAAAGCGACATCTTGTGAGAGAATATGGAAAACATACGCCACCATGTCATGACATCTAGGGATTTGCCAAACGTATAAGTTAAGGGAGGAAACAGATTTATGTCAAACGAACGTGAGCTTTCATTTGAAACATTGGCAATTCATGCCGGCCAGGAGATTGATCCGACCACCCATGCACGTGCAGTACCGTTGTACCAAACAACATCCTACGGATTCCGTGATACGGAGCATGCAGCCAATCTGTTTGGATTGAAAGAGTTTGGCAATATCTATACACGTCTGATGAATCCGACCACGGATGTGTTCGAACAACGTATTGCTGCACTTGAAGGAGGCGCGGGTGCACTGGCTACCGCTTCCGGTCAGGCAGCGATTACGTTCTCCCTCTTAAACATCGCAGGTGCGGGAGATGAGATTGTTTCCGCAGCGAGTCTGTATGGAGGAACGTACAATCTGTTCTCAACCACACTACCGAAACTTGGCTTAGATGTAAAGTTTGTAGATTCCAGTGATCCTGAAAATTTCCGGGCGGCGATTACGGACAAAACAAAAGCATTGTACGCTGAAACGATTGGTAATCCGCAAGGCAACGTACTGGACATTGAAGCTGTGGCAGCTATCGCCCATGAACATGGCATTCCTTTGATTGTAGACAATACATTCCCAAGTCCGTATCTGCTTCGTCCAATCGAACACGGAGCTGATATTGTCGTTCATTCGGCTACCAAATTTATTGGCGGTCACGGTACTTCCATTGGTGGAGTTATTGTGGACAGCGGCAAATTCGACTGGAAAGCGAGTGGCAAGTTCCCGGGACTGACAGAACCGGATTCCAGCTATCATGGTGTCGTATATACAGAAGCGGTTGGACCGATTGCTTATATTATCAAAGCTCGTGTACAATTGCTGCGTGACTTTGGTGCTACAATCTCACCTTTCAATTCATGGTTGCTCATTCAAGGGCTGGAGACACTGCATCTGCGTGTAGAACGTCATAGCAGCAACGCACTGGCTGTGGCGCAATATCTGGAGAAACATGAGGATGTGGAATGGGTAAGCTACGCAGGTTTGCCGAGTCACCCTTCCTATGAACTGGCACAGAAGTATTTGCCGAAAGGCCAGGGAGCCATTCTGACCTTTGGTATCAAAGGCGGAGTGGATGCAGGACGCAAACTGATTGAAAATGTGAAGCTGTTCTCTCACCTTGCCAACGTAGGTGACTCCAAGTCACTGATCATTCATCCGGCAAGTACGACGCATCAACAGCTGACAGAAGATGAGCAGACTGCAGCCGGAGTTAATCCTGAGCTGATTCGTCTATCTGTGGGTACAGAGAATATTCAGGATATCCTCTACGATCTGGAGCAAGCCATTAAGGCTAGCCAGCAATCAAGCGTTAGTGTTTAATTCATAACGTGAATAAATTAAATTCATACGAGCCGCTTGTCCTTATGGACGAGTGGCTTTTTTAATTTTACACCGGCTAAGGTGAAAAACCCATTTACAAATGCAAAGCGCAGGCATATAATGAATCAAAAGTTGTATTGGGTAAAAATAATTGCATAAGTACAAAAATGATTATCATTCTCATTCAAAATGATTTGGAAATCATTCGACAACCATTCAATAACCATGCTGCTGCGGGATTCCCGCAGCAGCATGTGTCATTTTTAGGGTATTAACAATGGCTCTCATTCTCAATACGACTTCAATACAGGGGACATGGATGCTGCAAAACGCACTCCACAACCCGACATTCAGAAAGGATTGTGATTCATATGCAAGCGATACACCAACCCATTCAAACCCAAGCAAAAGCTGAACAGCGTTCAGCCAATACACCTGGCCCAGGCCGAGGGCGCAAACCAGACTTTCGGGCTATGCTGCGCAACAAGGAAATGCAAGCTGCTCTGGGCAGTGGACTTTTGATGCTTATTGCCTGGGCGACGGCATCATGGTCTAACCCGTTATCCGTACTACTATATATTGTTGCTTATGCCATAGGTGGATGGACTAAAGCCAAAGAAGGCATAGAGACACTGGTCAAGGATCGTGATCTCGATGTGAATCTGCTCATGATTGCAGCATCGTTGGGAGCGGCAGCCATTGGCTACTGGAATGAAGGCGCCATGCTGATCTTTATTTTCGCGTTAAGTGGTGCACTGGAAAGCTATGCAACGGAGCGCAGTCACAAGGATATTTCATCACTGCTGGCGCTCAAACCGGAAACGGCGCTGCGTATTGAGGACGGTAAAATGAATCGTGTATCCATCGATGATTTGCAGCCGGGGGATCTGTTGCTGGTGAAGCCGGGCGAACTGGTTCCGGCGGATGGTGTTGTGTACCGAGGCAGCTCTTTTATCAATCAGGCCTCGATTACAGGGGAATCCTTACCCGTAGACAAAATTGCTGGTGACGAAGTATTTGCAGGTACTGTGAACGGTGAAGGTGCACTATATGTGGAGGTGACCAAATCCGCTGAAGGATCGTTGTTTGGCAAAATCATTAAACTGGTGGAAGAAGCGCAGACGGAAGTGCCGGACTCCCAACGCTTTATTGAGCGATTCGAGGGAATATACGCCCGTATTGTTGTCGCCGTAACGGTGCTGGTTATTGTGGCAACACCGCTATTGCTTGGTTGGACGTGGAATGAGGCGTTTTACAAAGCAATGGTCTTTCTGGTAGTAGCTTCACCTTGTGCCCTGGTTTCTTCCATTATGCCGGTCATGTTATCAGCGATGTCCAGCAGTGCACGTCGCGGTATTCTTTTCAAAGGTGGCGTTCATGTGGAGAACATGGCCCAGACCCGGGTGGTTGCTTTTGATAAAACAGGAACATTGACGATGGGTACACCACAGGTGACCGATATTATAACGGCAGACGGATATGACCGTACACAGTTGTTGGGAGCGGTAGCTGCCATTGAGAACCTTTCGATGCACCCACTGGCTCGGGCTATTGTGGAGCGGGCCGCCAAGGAGGACATCAACCTCCCGATTGCAGAACAGGTTCAAGCTCTGACGGGCTGGGGGATTGAAGGGAAAGTAAACGGGGTTTTGTGGAAAATTGGGAAAACGGATGATTTGGATACGCATCACATCAGTGAGGTAAATAACGCAAATGATATAGAGAAGCAATTGGGTGCTTCTGATATGAAGGATTTGGCTGTGTGGCATGGCATACGTGCCCAACTTGAGGGAGAAGGAAAGACCGTGTCTGCTATAACAGCGAACGGGGAGATGGCTGGATTGATCGCAATGAGGGACACTGTGCGCCCACAAGCGGCCGCAGCGGTGAAAAGGCTGGAAGCGATGGGTGTGAAGGTGGCTATGCTGACAGGTGATCGTCCCGAATCGGGAGTAGTGATCGCCCGCGAGACAGGTGTGAGCCTGGTATACGCAGGTTTGTTACCCGAAGATAAAGTGAAGCAGGTGCATCTGCTTCGTGAACAATACGGGCAAGTGTTGATGGTTGGGGATGGCGTGAATGATGCGCCTGCACTTGCAGCGGCAACGGTGGGTATGGGCATGGGTGTATCAGGTAGCGGCACGGCACTGGAAGTAGCGGATGTTGTACTGATGAATGACAATATTGAAGAAATCGCCTGGGTGATCAGGCAGGCACGTCGGGCGCAGCGGACGGTGAAGC
Organism: Paenibacillus sp. OK060; assembly: GCF_900101205.1. Classification (NCBI taxonomy): domain Bacteria; kingdom Bacillati; phylum Bacillota; class Bacilli; order Caryophanales; family Paenibacillaceae; genus Paenibacillus; species Paenibacillus sp. OK060. The sequence continues at coordinate 73,537 of NZ_FNFR01000009.1, read as the reverse complement.
AGAATATGTTTTTTGCCATCACGGTAATTCTGGCTCTAATCTCGGGTAACTTCTTACAAGATGTTGCATTACCATTGGGTGTGGTAGGCCATGAAGGCAGTACGATCCTGGTTATTCTGAATGGACTAAGACTGCTGCGATAACTAAATCCATCTGAAAAACGCGGCGTTTGAACCTTGGATCAGCGGGTAATGAATCGAAGAGACGATTCCAGAGGAACGTTCTACACGGAATATGACTAAGGGAACGTTGTTATTGAAACATTACCATGCAGTGCGGCAATCTGCCGCTGCAACGACACGACAATAAAGGGAGCTGTGAAATATGGGACGTTACGTACAAGTGGAACCGAATGTGAGTATATTTGTTGAAGATATTGGTCAAGGAACACCGGTTGTCTTTTTGCACGGCTGGCCAGTTAATTATAAAATGTTCGAATATCAATTGAATGTACTGCCCAATCATGGCATTCGTGCCATTGCAATAGATTTCAGAGGTTATGGCAAGTCGGACGCACCGTCCACAGGCTATGACTACGACCGGATGGCGGACGATGTTCGTGCCGTGATTGATGATCTGGAGTTGGCCGACGTGGTACTTGCAGGTTTCTCCATGGGTGGAGCGATTGCCGTGCATTATATGGCCCGCCATGCGGGACATGGTGTATCCAAGCTAGCGCTATTGTCAGCGGCGGCACCGGTGTTCACGCAGCGTGAGGGTTATCCGTATGGCCTGACTCCAGCGCAGCTTACCGAGCAGATTATTGAGCCGATCTTCGCTGATCGTCCGAAGCTGCTGGAGACGTTTGGCGGCATGTTTTTCGCGAAGCAGCACAGCCAGCCGTTTATGGATTGGTTTCATGCACTCGGTATGGAGGCCTCGTCTTACAGTACGATTAATAGTGCGATTGCCCTGCGGGATGAGGATTTGCGAGGTGACCTGAGTTCGATTCAGGTACCTACAGCCATTTTGCACGGGAAGAAGGATGAGATATGCCCGTTTGAGTTCGCCGAGGAGATGCACAAAGGCATTGCCGGTTCTAAATTGATTGCTTTTGAAGAGAGTGGTCACGGGGCATTCTATGATGAATTGGAAAAATTCAATGCCGAATTGATTCGATTTATCAAATCCGGACTGTGATCGTCAAACGATCTTTACAGGTCGTTCCAACTATTTCATTGAATCTTCATTTGTGAACAAAAAAAGAACCTGGAAGTTCAGCGAACCGCTGTCCTTTCAGGTTTTTTGCCGTCCATTCTTGTGTTCATGTGAGGGCTGTTCTTTGTTCTTTCCATTAAAAGAGTTCAGTCAGACCAATCATCGTGATTAGTCCGAGCAAAAAGGAAACCGTTGCCGCCCGTGCATTGCCGTCGCCGTGGCTTTCGGGAATCAGTTCCTTGTACACGATGAACATCATCGCACCCGCTGCAAAGGCAAGACCGTAAGGGACCAGACCGGAGACCAGACTACTGAGTGTGTAACCAATCATGGCTGTCACAATCTCAACTGCACCCGTCAGCGTGGCGATACCGAGCGCCTTGAAGCGACCGATGTTCTGATTGACGAGGAAGAGGGCGACCAGGAATCCTTCCGGCGCATTCTGCAATCCAATGGAAAAGGCAATCAGATTGCCAAGTCCTGCGTCACTGCTCGCGTAGCTGACACCTACCGATAGCCCTTCGGGCAGGTTATGCATGGTGATGGCTGCAATGATCATGAAGGCTTTGGCTTCAATTTTGAAAGGCATCTTCTCGGGATTTTCCAGATCCACATGGGGAATCTTCATCTCCAGCACAAGCAGAACCATGCTGCCCAGCATGATACCAAGGGCAAGTACAAACAGATTGGATTGCCCGAGTGCTTCCGGTATGAGATTGTACACCGAGGCAGAGGTCATGATGCCTGCTGCGTAGGCAAGCAAAATATCACGCAGGCGGTGGGTTACTTTGCGCATAAATAGAATAGGTATGGCCCCAAGGCCGGTAGACATGGCTGAGATAAAGCTGCCAATGAGTGCATCGTTCATGCTTCCATTTTCCCTCCTGATGAAGACTTCTTCATAATCGCTGCCGAGCATTGACACCGTACATAAAAGAGATCATAATGAACAACAGATTAGAATGATTATAAATTAGAATTCCGTTTCTGCATAGGTTAATTGTCATAACGGGCAGGTCATGTGGACATGATGTAGGCTTTCGTTCTAGTGTATGCAAAAGCCTTTGCTTTTGATGCCGGAGAGCCTGACCTTTTTGCAGAACCCGGGGGAGGAACTATACATGTATAAATCAATTATTATTGGAACAGGCCCTGCAGGGCTGACAGCAGCAATCTATTTGGCACGTGCCAACTTGAGCCCACTCGTTATTGAAGGACCGCAACCTGGTGGTCAATTGACAACAACAACAGAAGTAGAGAACTTCCCAGGTTTCCCTGACGGCATTATGGGTCCTGAACTGATGGACAATATGCGCAAACAAGCAGAACGCTTCGGTGCAGAATTCCGTACAGGCTGGGTAAACAACATCGATATGAGCGAGCGTCCATTCAAAATTCAGGTTGAAGGTATGGGTGAACTCGTATCCGAAACTTTGATCCTGTCTACAGGCGCATCTGCTAAATACCTCGGTATTCCTGGAGAAGAAACGAATGTAGGCCGTGGTGTCAGCACTTGTGCGACATGTGACGGATTCTTCTTCCGCAACAAAGAAATCATCGTTATTGGCGGTGGCGACTCCGCGCTGGAGGAAGCGAGCTTCCTGTCCCGTTTCGGTTCCAAAGTGACTTTGGTACACCGTCGTGAAGAACTACGTGGTTCCAAAATCATGCAGGATCGTGCACGCAGCAATGAGAAAGTGGAAATGGCATTGAACCGTACCCCTCTTGAAGTGCTGGCTGGCGACAACGGCGTAACTGGATTGAAAGTACTGAACAACGAAACAGGTACAGAAGAAATCATTCCTGCTAGCGGTGTATTCGTTGCAATTGGTCACACACCAAACACTGGATTCCTGGGCGGACAGATCACAACCGACGAACACGGTTATATTCTGACTACACCGGGCACATCCGAAACGAATATCCCAGGCGTATTCGCTTGTGGTGATGTGCAGGATACCCGTTACAAACAAGCGATCACAGCAGCAGGTAGTGGATGTATGGCTGCGATGGATACAGAGAAATATATTGAGAGCTTGGAGCACAGCGCAGTAGTTCTGTAAGGGAAGAGCTGTTTTGATCAATAGATTAGTTCATAAAAAACAATATGAGGTGAATAAACATGGAAAACGTAATTGTATACACATCAACCAACTGCCCAAACTGCAAATCGGTAAAAAGCTTCTTGGCTGACAAAGGCATCTCTTATGAAGAGCGCAACATTGAGACAAGCGACGAGTTCGCACAACAAGTATGGGATATGGGCGTACGTGCCGTACCTCTGACTGTCATTGGTGAACACCGTATTCTGGGTATGAACAAAACTCAATTCGCCAAAGCGCTGGACGCTTAATTTACCCTGTATAGGGTAAGTTCAAGTCACATGCAGCTATTCCGGTTCGCGCGAGCCGTTTGAATATATATTGGAGAAGCCTTAGTCCGAATCAGGACTGAGGCTTCTTTTATTTGCAATATGAAAAATCCCCTTTCACAGCTACAACAGAGCACATGTTTCATGAACTCTTTTGTGGATGTAAAAAGGGATTTGACGTTAAAATCAAACATATTTTATCTAAAAAAATATACTCATAAAGGTCTGAAATACTACATACACCAGTACGCCTGACAGCATGTACATGAAACCAGCCTTCTTTTTGCTCTGAAACAATCGAAGTATGCCAAGGCTGAACAGCGGCGCAAGCACGATCAGGAACAGGAGTACGGTGACAAACATTTGCGCCGAGATATCTGAAGTATCCACGTAGGTCACGAATTTTCACTCCGTTTCGTCATCGGAATTAACACGGCGACATTCATGCCGCCATGACAAAAATCACATAACCCTATTATACCTCTGGATTTCTTTAACAAAAAGGGAGGAAATGGGGCAAAATGATGTCAATTTTCAGCGGTTATTAGACGGACACTCTTATTTTACCTAGAAATTGGGAAATTGCTGAGTAAGCGGCACCCACACGTGTGGACCGACTGCCCAGAGCAGCCCATTCAATCTGCAAACTGCGGCGGTGATAGGGCAACGTACGTTCCTCCACCACTTGTTTTAGCGCCGTTTCAATCCATGGTCCTGCTTCCGAAAGAGGGCCGCCGATAATGATGCGCTCAGGATTAAAACTGTTGACGATATTGGTGATGCCAACCCCCAGTTTGCGGCCGATTTCCTGGTATAATTTCAATACATCTTCATGGCCTTGCTGTGCATAATCAATCAATTCCCGTGTAGTATGTGCTGGCAAAAGCAATTGATGATTCGGGTGCTCATAAGCTTTCTCCGAAGCATATAATTCCCAGCAGCCACGATTGCCACAGGAGCAAGGTCTGCCCTCTGCTTCAATGGACATATGGCCTGTTTCTCCGGCATATCCCCAGGCACCTTTGTACAGCTCGCCATCCACCATAATGCCTGAACCAATCCCAATGCCTGCACTAATATAGATCAGATGACGTACACCGATACCCGCACCAAAATTCAGCTCTCCATGCGCACCTGCATTCGCTTCATTGTCGATTGTGACAGGCAGTTCAAATACTTCTTCCAGCATGGCACGCAGGGGAACCTTCTCCCACCCCAAGTTGGGTGCAAACAGCACCGTCCCTTCCTCGTCCACCATACCCGGCACCCCGATTCCAATGCCAATTACCCCGTGAGGGGAGGGAGGGGCTGCCTGAATCAGATGTTCTGCAGCAAGTTTCAACTGTTCAAATACAGAGGACACATCATGTTGTTCCAGCTGCACGGCGTACTCTGTGATGATATGACCTTCCAGATCGGTGAGCACACCCTTTAAATGGGTCACGCTAAGTTCCAAACCCACGGCATATCCCGATGTACCGCGAAATAGCAACATCAGAGGTTTACGTCCACCGCTGGATTCCCCAGGGCCAATTTCCTGCAAGAGTTCATCATTGATCAGATCGGCAACCAGATTGGATACCGTTGCTTTGTTCAGCCCTGTAATCTCGGATACCCGTGCACGGGAGAGGGGGGCATGACGCCGAATCGTATCGAGGACGATCGACTTGTTTATTTTTTTGACCAGCATCTGGTCTCCGGTAATTTTCATATCCATAAGGCACTCCTATTCTTCTATAAAAGGGTTCAGACCCACAATCCGTAAACAAGCTATTCGACTATTATAGCGTAAACAAACGTGCAAAAAACATTTTTATTTTTACTTTGTTTAACCAATAGACAAAGTATAACCGATGTGTTAGGATAACGTTGTAAACGATTACTTTCAAAACTATTGAGGAGGCATTTTACATGGCCTATTTTGAATCCGTTAATAAAATTTCATTCGAAGGTAAAGATTCCACGAATCCATTTGCTTTTAAACATTATAATCCGGAAGAAGTTGTAGCCGGCAAATCGATGGAAGAGCACTTCCGTTTCGGCATGGCTTACTGGCATACATTAACAGCGGGCGGTAGTGACCCGTTTGGTGCGGAGACTGCTGTTCGTTCTTGGGATAAATACTCCGGTCTGGACCTCGCGAAAGTACGCGTGGAAGCAGCATTTGAATTTTTGGAAAAAATGAATCTCCCGTTCTTCTGTTTCCACGATGTGGACATCGCACCAGAAGGCAACAGCCTGCGTGAGTTCTACAGCAACATCGATACGATCGTTGACCTGATTGAAGGTCACATGAAATCCAGCGGCAAAAAATTGCTCTGGAATACAGCAAACATGTTCTCCAACCCACGCTTCATGTTTGGTGCAGCTTCCACTTGCAACGCAGATGTGTACGCTCATGCTGCAGCGCAAATCAAAAAAGGTCTGGAAGTGGGTAAACGTCTGGGCGCAGAAAACTATGTGTTCTGGGGCGGTCGTGAAGGTTATGACACATTGCTCAACACAGACATGCAACTGGAACAAGACAACATTGCCCGTATGTTCCACATGGCAGTAGACTACGCGAAGGAAATTGGCTTCGATGCACAATTCCTGATCGAGCCTAAACCGAAAGAGCCAACCAAACACCAATACGACTATGATGCAGCAACTTCCATTGCCTTCCTGCAAAAATACGGTTTGGACAAACACTTCAAACTGAACCTGGAAGCCAACCACGCTACACTGGCTGGTCACACATTCGATCACGAAATCCGCGTTGCCCGCACAAATGGCATGCTCGGTTCCCTCGATGCCAACCAAGGCGACATGCTGATCGGTTGGGATACGGATGAGTTCCCGGTTGATATGTACGATGCTACATTGACAATGTACGAAGTATTGAAAAACGGCGGTATCGGCCGTGGTGGTGTGAACTTCGACGCCAAAGTACGTCGTGGTTCCTTCGAAGCAGACGATCTGTTCCTGGCACACATCGCTGGTATGGATACGTATGCTAAAGGTCTGAAAGTGGCAGCAAAATTGATTGAAGATCGTGTATTCGATGACTTCATCGAAAAACGTTACAGCAGCTTCAGCGAAGGTATCGGTGCAGATGTGGTTGCAGGTAAAGCAACACTGGCTTCCCTTGCAGAGTACGCGCTGAACAACGAAAGCCCACGCAAAAACCAATCCGGACGTCAGGAATTGCTGAGAGCAAAACTCAACCAATACATCCTGGCTGACTAATATCGGGATTCACCTGTGCAAGGCATGGCATGTGTCGACCTTGCCTGCCCTGTACAAGCTTGTACCACGGAACGCCTGAACAAGCATGACATTCGGACCGTTCCCGACTTTCCCCTGGGAAGGCGGGGACGGTTTTTTGATCCTTGAACCGAATGAGTTTCTTGTGCATTATGGTTTGCGTGTCCACTACTAATGACAGATATAGGTCGTAGGCACGATTTTAGCTACAGAAACGAGTACGTTTTACTCGTTTCATATCCATGTGTGTCCATGATTAAGCATGCAGAACGGAGTGAGCAGAAAGGACCCGGAGGAAGCGAAGCGGTCGCATTTATCCCCGGATTTCTCCCATATAAAAGGGATGAAGGAAATCCGGGGGTAACGGCGATCCAAGGGTTTTCTGATCACGGAGTGACTCTCATGTAAACTTGGATTCTTCGTGGATATAACCTGAGATAAACGAGAGGAGTTAACCCATGAGTTACGTAATTGGTGTCGATCTGGGAACCAGCGCAGTTAAAACGGTGCTGGTTAACCGTGAAGGGAAAGTGGCGTTTGAAGCTTCCGAGGCTTATCCGCTGTACCAGCCCAAAGCTGGATACAGTGAGCAGAACCCGGAAGATTGGGTAGAGCAGACGATTGTATCGCTGCGCAAATTGCTGGAGGTGTCCGGCGTACATCCTTCGGAAATCGAAGGACTGAGCTTCTCCGGACAGATGCATGGATTGGTGCTGGTGGATGCTGAAGGTAAACCGCTGCGCAATGCCATTCTGTGGAACGATACACGGACAACGGCGCAATGCCGCCGCATTGAGAAGGTGCTGGACGGGAAATTGTTAAGTATTGCCCGCAACCGTGCGCTCGAAGGTTTTACCCTGCCCAAAATCCTGTGGGTACAGGAAAACGAGCCGGAATTGCTGCAACAGGCAGCCCTGTTCCTGTTGCCGAAAGACTATGTACGTTATCGCCTGACAGGTGATTATGCTATGGATTATTCGGATGCAGCGGGCACATTGCTGCTGGATGTTGCAGGCAAGCAATGGAGCAAGGAAATCGCGGAAGCTTTTGAACTGCCAGTATCCTTGTGTCCACGCCTTGTGGAGTCATTTGAGGAAGTGGGCACATTGCTGCCTGAGATTGCGGATCAAACTGGACTTGCAGCCGCAACCAAAGTATATGCAGGCGGTGCGGACAATGCATGCGGAGCCATTGGCGCAGGCATTCTGAGTGAAGGACAGACGATGTGCAGCATCGGAACGTCCGGGGTAGTGCTTTCCTATGAAGAGCGTAAAGATCTCGATTTCGAAGGCAAAGTGCACTTTTTTAACCATGGCGAGAAAGATACCTTCTATATTATGGGAGTAACCCTTGCTGCAGGATACAGCCTGTCCTGGTTCAAGGATACTTTTGCAGCAGACAAATCATTTGATGTGCTCTTGCAGGGCATTGATGCGATTCCAGCGGGAAGCAACGGGTTGCTGTTCACCCCTTATATCGTCGGCGAGCGTACACCGCACCCGGATGCAAACATTCGTGGCAGCTTTATCGGCATGGATGCCGGACATAAGCTGGAGCATTTTGGACGTGCTGTGATGGAGGGCATTACGTTCTCACTGCGTGAGTCCATCGATATTCTGCGTAACGCTGGCAAAACAGTGAATGAAGTTATTTCCATTGGTGGCGGCGCCAAAAATGAAGCCTGGCTGCAAATGCAGGCCGATGTCTTCAATGCAACCATTGTGAAATTGGAAAGTGAACAGGGCCCGGCAATGGGCGCGGCAATGCTGGCGGCTTATGGCTGTGGCTGGTTCCCATCCTTGCAGGAATGTGCAGCAGCATTCATTCGTCCTGCCAAATCCTATGTGCCTAACCCGGAAACGGTTAAGGTGTATGACGGACTGTTTGCACTGTATCAGGATGTGTACGGGCAAACACGCAGCTTGAATGATCGTCTGGCAGCATATCGTTGATTATTCAGACCTCTTTTATATTGAGATCTCAATAGGTCATTAACTATTAAACCAATGAAATATTCCATTAAGGAGGTACCTGCGAAGGCGGGTGCCTTTTTTGTCGTTGTTCATGAAAGAAGGGCATATCATATTTCAAGATTCCTAAACGTCATGAAAGGTTTCCCTGCCAGACATAACCCTGTTCCAGACGTGCATAGATTAGATATTGAGGTTAATAGAGGTTCAGCCAATTAATCATTCATATCACATCAATTATTACGCGTGACAGACTCAGCCTGGAGGTGGGGAGTTGGAAGATCGTGAAGCAACCACGAGGCCGCATGTCACCTTGTCCATGATTGTTCGCAATGAGGAGCACAGGTATCTCAGACAGGCGTTGGAGACTCACCGGCCGTGGATTGATCGTGCGGTGATCATTGACGACGGAAGTACAGACCATACCGTCGCTTTATGCCAGGAAATGCTGGAGGGAATCCCGCTTACGTTGATTGTGAATCCGGCCTCCCTATTTGCAGATGAGGTGAGTTTACGCAAGCAGCAGTGGGAGACAACAGTGGCTACAGGACCGGAATGGATCTTGAACCTGGACGCGGATGAAATTCTGACAACGGATTTTGGTATTGTACGGAATCAACTGTTGGGTGGAACGGAGGACGCCATTTATTTCAGGTTGTTTGATATGTGGAGCGATACACATTACCGGGAAGACCAATACTGGCAGGCTCATGCGTATTATCGGCCATTTCTGGTCCGATACCGACCGGAATGGAGCTATGAATGGAAGGAAACCCCGCAGCACTGCGGCCGTTTTCCGCTAACGATTCAGCATTTTGCCTATGGATGTCACTCCCCTCGAGTGAAGCACTATGGTTGGGCGCGTGCAGAGGACCGGATTCGTAAATACGAGCGTTATCAAGCACTGGACCCGGATGCGAGATATGGCTGGAAGGAACAGTACGAATCCATTTTGGATGCAGATCCAATACTTCTGGAATGGTCGGAATAAGGGAAGGAGGACAATAGAGTTGAAGAAGGAAAAAGAAAAAGGTAAAGAAGAGCCAAAGGAAAAGATTCTTATCGCAAGCCCTGTTCGGCAGACGGCTGCGGTACTCCGTGAATTTCTCCAGTCCTTGGAATCGCTTGAGCGAACGACGGTAACGACAGACTATCTGTTTGTGGACGACAACGAAGAAGAAGCGGCATCCAATATGCTCCAGGAGTTTGTACTTCGGCATGAAGGCAACCTTTTGGATGCGAATGTAGATGAAACAGATGCCAATCAGGGAAAAGGAATTTACAACAAGGACGAGGGTGGGCACTATTGGCGTGACGAACAGATCTGGCGGGTAGCCGGACTAAAAAATCGTATTTTGGCATATGCCCGTGACCAGAAGTACGATGCCGTGTTCTTGATTGATTCCGATCTCGTCCTGCATCCACGGACATTGGAACAGCTCGTATCGAACAGGAAGGAGATCATCTCCAATATCTTCTGGACTCGATGGCAGCCGGGCACAAGGGAAATGCCACAAGTCTGGTTGCAGGATGAGTACGCCCTGTTTCGCAAGGGAGGCAAACGCAATACAGGGGAGGAAGCAGAGGACGAAGGTACACAGACGGATGCATTCCTGAGGCAATTGCGTACCCCGGGTTGTTATGAAGTGGGTGGACTTGGGGCGTGTACCCTTATTCGCAGGAACGTATTGGAGTCCGGAGTTTCCTATGACCAGATTCCGAATGTATCTTTCTGGGGAGAAGATCGCCATTTTTGCATCCGTGCTCAGGCACTGGGGTTCCGTTTATACGTAGATACACATTTTCCGGCCTATCACATCTACCGACTATCGGAATTGCCCGGAGTAGCTGCTTTTAATCGCAGAGCCATACGCGGAGAGGAATCGATCAGTATTTCGCTGTGTATGATTGTGAAAAATGAAGAGGCTTCCCTCTCCAGATGTCTGGACTCTGTTAATGGGATCGCTGACGAGATTGTAATTGTAGATACGGGTTCGACGGACCAGACGCGTCAGATCGCAGCTCGTTATACGGAACGTATCATTGATTTTGAATGGGTGGATGATTTTGCGGCAGCACGGAACTTTGCTTTTGAACAGGCAACAAGTGAATATATACTATGGCTGGATGCAGATGATGTGTTTGAACCGGATGACCGGGCGAAGCTCATTGAACTGAAGCGCTCCCTGGACCCTGCTGTGGATAGTGTGACGATGGATTATCATCTGTCCTTTACGGCGGAGGGGAAGGTGGCATATAGTCTGAGGCGGAACCGACTGGTGCGCAGGGATCGGAATTATCGCTGGATTGGTGCCGTGCATGAATATTTGGAAGTGGCCGGTCATCTGCTGCATAGCGACGTGGCAGTCACGCATAAGAAAGATAAGGAATACACGGATCGCAATCTAAAGATTTATCGCAAACGCGAACAGGCAGGGGAGGAATTCTCTCCGCGTGATTTATATTATTTTGGCAATGAATTGAAAGACCACGGGCATCTTGAAGATGCGGTGCAGTACTATGGAAAATTTCTGGACACCGGGCTGGGATGGGTGGAGGATCAGATCGCAGCATGCCAGAAAATAGCTGATTGCGAGGTATCACTTGAACGTTCGGAAAAGGAAGTCTCGGCATTGTTGAGATCCTTTGCCTTTGATTTGCCGAGGGCAGAGATCTGCTGCCGATTGGGTGGATATTTTGCCGACCGTGCCGATTACCGCAAAGCCTTATACTGGTATGAACAGGCGACCCGCGCCGTACGCCCGACCGATCCAATGGTAGTATTGAACGAAGCTGCATGGACATGGATGCCGCATTTACAATTGTGTGTGTGTTATGACCGGATGGGCAATCGGGCAAAAGCCAAAGAGCACAATGACATTGCTTTGATGTACCATCCAACACATCCGAGCATGTTGTATAATGATAAGTATTTTAAGGATCTGGAGAAGGATAATAACGTGCTGGAAAATGCTTAGAGCAAACCTCTCTAATGGAACAAAGTGGATGAATAATCCCTTTTTCCATGGAGAGGTTTTTGTGTTCCTATTTAACTTTATACCGGAGACATTGGTGCACTCACTCTCACAAGAAATTGGATCAAATGATTTCATCCAGGGGACGATATGCTTTACAATAGTGACTAACGGAAAAGCGGTGATAACGAATACTTGTCTTCGGCTGCCGAATCTATGAAACAAGGGGAAGTTGGCATGAATCTGACGGAAGTATTATTGGAATCGAGACTGGTGGCTATTGTTCGTGGTATTAGCCGTGAATCTGCTCAGGCAGCAGGGCAGGGAATGACTGATGGTGGAATCCGACTGATGGAAGTGACGCTGAACACACCTGGGGCACACGATATTATTGCAGACTGGCGTGCAAGGCATGAGGGGAAGGCTTATATCGGGGCGGGCACGGTACTCAATGTGCAGATGGCCAAAGAAGCCGTCGCAGCGGGTGCTCAATTTCTCGTGTCTCCGAATGTCGATCTGTCTGTTATTGAATATGCTGTAGAACACGGAGTGGAGATCTGGCCCGGTGCGATGACGCCAACGGAGATTGTGGCTGCCTATGAAGCAGGAGCAAGAGTGGTGAAGCTGTTCCCAATGGCGAGTCTGGGTATTCCGTATTTACGTGAAATTAAGGCTCCACTGAATCATATTCCACTGCTTGCAACAGGAGGAGCCACCCTGGATAACATTGCAGATTATTATGCAGCGGGTGCGGCGGCAGTGGGACTTGGAAGTGCACTTTTGCCACGAGAAGCACTTGCAGCAGGGAATGATGAGCAGATTGCCGCTTGCACACGTGCATTTGTGGAAATAGCGAAACTCGAGGGTTGAACCAGGAAACCAACGGAAGTGGACCAGACACATCGGGGTATATATAAGGAGAGCTTCTGTACCATTAGATAATATAAGAAGTGATGTGGATTAACGTCCTGTTAACCTTCCTGTCGTATGATGGAGTTAGGCCAGAAAACGGAGAGGAGTGACACCAGTGAAAGCTAAAACGATGATTGGCGGGATGATTGCTGTTGCCGCGGTAACTGCGGGTGGTTTATGGAAGGCAGCGGTGAATAGTCAGACCCCCAAAAAGATTCCGATTACGCTCACACCGCCCATGCCATTTGAGGATATAACCTTTGAGAGTGGAGGCGGGCGAGTGCATGGCTGGTTCATTCCGGCTGGAGCTCATATCCCGAAGCCTTGGCCTTTGGTTATTATTGCACATGGATGGGGCTCCAACCGATCACGTGTCCTCCGTTATGCTCGTCCCATTTGGGAAGCAGGTTATGCGCTCTTTATGTACGATGTTCGAAGCCATGGAGCCAGTGATCCAGTTAAAGCAGCTTCAGCTTACCTGTTCCGCGACGATTTGCTATCAGCATTGCAATATACGTCCTCACGGCCGGAAATTGATCCTGCTGCAATCGGTGTGCTTGGGCACTCCTTGGGCGGGCTAGGCACGATCCTCGCTGTGACGGAGGGCATTCCTGTATCAGCGGTGATCACGGACTCCATGCCATCCCAATTCGAGGTTATCGTAAGTTCCGAGCTGAGACGGCGACGTCTGCCTCTGTTTCCGCTGGCCCAGCTGATTCCGCGAATCTGGTTCTGGCGGCTTGGTGAATCTCTGAAAACGTATCGCCAGCGCGATCCAGTTATGCTGCTGAACGAACGGCGCAAAGGCATGCAGCTGCCGATGCTTATGGTACATTCCAAAGGTGATAACTTTATTCCACCAAGCGAACTTGAATATTTTATGTCCAAAGCGGATCCGCCCGTGGAGCATCTATGGGTCAATAGCGGTGGCCATAGCTGTTCAGAAGAAGATCCCGCGTTCTGGAATACGGTGATTCCATTTTTGAAAACTCATGTACAGGTGCAGGCTCAGTCCAATGAATCTGTTATACCGAACGTCAATATGGAGGAAATTCAGCCCACTTAATGCTCAAGCTGATCGTCGAAACGTCAACCCGGTTGGCGTTTTTTTGCTGTTTCTATAAAATATGCAGAAATTCACATTTGTAAAATTGTTGGGAAAATGACGATTAAAAAGGAAGCTTATGGTATCATAGAATAGACTGGCAATATTCATGCGAGGTTATTTTGCATGCATCCTTGTATGAAATTGAAGGGAGAGGTCCAGATTTGAGTTTTGATTGGAATTTTAATGTGCGATTCAAAATGTTTACAGCCAAAGCGGCTACAGCAGCCATGGCAACTTTGCTTCTGGCATCACAGACACCAGGGTTTGCAGGCAGCGCGTCGGCAGCGACAGCGGAACAGGTAACAGAATCCGCAGCGGGGGAAACGGAACAACCACTTGGATTAACAGACAACGAGGTGCCTGAAGGAGCCAAAATCTCCTCCAAGCAAGCCAGCGAGAATATACTGAAATTATTTCCATTGTTAAAAAAGGCGACGATTTCATCTGTACGATTCGATTCACCGAACTCTTACCCACCACCGGATTACAAGGCGTGGGAGATTGGCTTTCAAATTGTCGAAGGAAATCATACGATGGGATTCAGCGCAACGGTACATGCGGGCACGGGGGAAGTGCTAAGCGTACATTTGCCTTCTGAATTACTGGATAAGCAGTCTACTGCTTCTGATGTCAAATTGACCAAAGACGAGGCTGAGAAGTATGCAGAGGCATTACTATTCAAAGCTATTCCCGGATTGAAAGAAAATGAGTATGCTTCTCTTGGAGATGTGTATCAATTCACTGCACAGCAATCTTTGTTTGGCAGAACGGAATATCGATATGGTTACCAACTCAAGCATGAAGGTTTGTTGTCTGAGGCAGAGACGATCTACATAAGTGTGGATGAAAGTGGCCTGGTGACAGGCTATTCAAGAAGTACAACCGGAGCTGAATATCCTTCATCGAAGTCGGCAGCATCGGAAGAGAAGGCCAGTCAACGATTTGAGGAGCAATTTGATGTACAGCTCGCTTATATCTCGAATGATCGTCTATCCTCGCTCAAAGGACAAAAGTATTATCTTGGTTATATGCCGAGGAATTCCAGCATGGTTCCGCTGGATGCTAATACACTGGAGCCGATTAACGCGATGACTGGAAAAGCTATTGGTGATGAAGATTCTTTACAGCAGAATAAACCTTTAAAAGGAAGTGTAGCTCCTTTTGTCGCAGCGAACGGCCAGAAATTAAATGCACAACAGGCTGAGAACATCATTAAAAAGAACTTTGATATTCCGAAAGGTTACAAGTTGGAGCATAGTCAGTTAAGCAAAGGTGAGTATGCGAGTCCTAACAATCAAGTATGGAGCCTGAGCTGGAGCAATCGAAATGCGAATGTATCCTACATGTTCATGCGAGATATTTCAGCACAGGTAGATGCGCTTACTGGACAGATTTATAGTTACAGCTTGTATCAACGGGTGGAGCCGGGTGCTGCGCAGGAGAAACCAGCGGATGAGAATGAGACTAAGTCTGTAACCCGGACACAAGCCGAGAAACTTGCAATCAATAAGGTGATTGCATTGGTTCCAAGTGCAGCAGAACAATTCCGGTTGTCCAGCGTGCTTGAATTTGAAGGTGCACGTACATTTATGTTCCAGCGCTACATGAACGGAATTGCGGTTATGGATGATACAGTACAAGTACAAGTCCTGAAGGATGGAGCCATCAACGAATTTTATACAAGAATTGCTGCAACGCCTGAACAATTACCTGGAAACACCAAACCAGCCATCAGTTATGAAAAGGCAAAGGCAACCTATCTGGAAGCATTCAAGTTAACACTGGCTTACTCCCGCTACGGTGGTTATGCCATGAGTACAGGTCAGGTCGTTCCCTCGGGTGTAAACCTGGTTTACCAGCCTACACGAAATGGAAATTCGATTTCCGCCAGTTATGAAGTACTTGATGCTAACACTGGGGAATGGAAGTTTTTATACGGTACTGGAAGTGCCACAGCGAATGTTGAACCTAGTGATATTTCGGGTCATGTGGCGGAGGCTGCGCTTCGGAATATGACTCAACATGCCGTAATTCTTTCAGATGAGCAGGGACGTGTATTCCCAGACCGGGTCATCACGAAGGGTGATTGGTTTACCTATCTGGCAAGAGCGGTTAACCCGAATATGGATATGTATTACAGTGGAAACGGGACTGAGAAGCTATATGCTGACATTACCCCGGAGAGCCCTTATTACCAAGCTGTGCGGACATTGATCGATCAGCGCTGGTTAGCGGGTGCTGATTCTGAAACGAAGCTAAGTCCAGAAGAGGAAATGACTCGTGAAGAGTTGGCAGTATTGCTCGTGCGCATTTTGCGCTATGAGAAACTGGCCGGATTCTACACATTGCCATCGGATCTTCCCAACCTGGCAGATGCCAGTGCAGTCAACAACAAGGGAGCGGTCTCCCTCAGCATCAAGCTGGGATTGTTGCCTTCGATTGAAGGACGATTCATGCCTGCACGCAAAGTGACGGTTGCCGAGGCGGCTCAGGTATTGGAACGTCTGGCCAAGCTTCAGGGCAAGACGGATACCTTTATGAGCGGCAATCGTTTATATTGATTGGAGTTTGTTGCATAAATGCCCGGAAGAGTCATATGATGAGGATAACGGGTAGGTTAGGGTGTTTTGCTGAAGACAGGGGGACCTTCTACGGAGGGTCTCTTTTGATGCTTTTCGACAAAACTAGAAGCCTGCCGTCAATCCCTTTTGTGATACAATGAGGCATGAGAACTTTGCAAAGAGAGGTGGTATCCTTTCATGGGCAAGCACGGAAAACGAGTGATAACCCTGCTATTGGCTGGTTGTCTTGTTGCTGTGGCACTGCCACATGCAGTCGATCTGGATCAGCTGTACGCGGCGTCGGGAACATCGGACATATCCACGAATACGGATCTGCGCGAGACGTTGCTGAATGCGATGTCCCAGCGTACGGAGGAACTTGTTTTTACATACAAAGGCAATGTGAAAGGCCTCAAAAAACAGTTGCAGAGCTCCATTGACGAAGCAATGACCAGTGATCCTTATATTCAATATACCGTTAAAAGTTATGCATTTAACTATAAAGGCTCCAATGTATCCGCAGAGGTACATGTGAAGCTGGCCTATCGGGAAACGAAGCAGCAGACCGACTACGTGAACCGCAAGGTGACCAACGTGCTCAAAGAGATTATCGTGCCTGGCATGACGAATCATGAGAAAGTTAAAGTCATTCATGACTGGATTGTACTTAACCTTTCCTACGATACATCCTTGCAGAAATATACTGCATACGATGGACTTGTTACCGGCAGTACCGTATGTCAGGGATATTCATTGCTGGCTTATCGCATGCTGGAGCAGGTGGGTATAGAGAACCGGATTGTGGAAGGAACGGCTGGTGAGCAATTACACGCCTGGAATCTCGTCAAGCTGGATGGCAAGTGGTACCATATGGATACGACGTGGGATGATCCTACTCCTGACCGTAAGGGCAAGGTAAGTCACAATTATTATTTGCTCAGTGATGATGAGATGGCACGTGACCATGTATGGACAGCTAAAGGCAAGTATCCTGCTGCCTCTGCTCCCTATCGTGAAGCTTTGCAAACTTTGGTGAAGGCGGGAGGTAGCAAGGCAAACGCGTACCAGAAGCTGTATCATACACTGGAATACTCGCTCTACGACGAAAGTGATGCGATTAGTGGTCATTCTGCACTGAAAACTAAAGTTCAGAGTGTGCTCAATGATGGTGGAACCTCGCTGACTTTCAGATACAAAGGTACCGAGACGGGACTAGTAGAGGATTTGCAGGATCTGTATCAGCTTGGCATGAAGTCGATATCGTATTACGTATCCAACATGGAGGATACCGTGGATCTGCGTGTGAAAATTACCTGGACCATGTGACATCAAACTTTGTATGAATGATTATAATAGGACACACCTTATGGTGAACAAGGACGCTCATGGATGAGCGTTCTTTTTTTACGTGGATGATGGCTATCCCGAAACTTGGACGAACAAAAAAGGCAACCTTCTCTCCAGTGGAAAGAAGGTTGCCTGTGCAATATCGTTATTCGTTTGTAGTTGTAAAATCACATTCCTGTAATGGTACAACTTTTGTTTTCTTAATAAATTTATAACCCAGCCATAAGATCAGGAACAGTGGAACGCTTAAGTAAGCGACGAGGGCTCCGCTCCAATCGATCTGATCGCCCGTGAACGCCTGATAGTTCTGTCCAATAATGACGACGATACATAACACAAAAGCAAAGATCGGACCAAATGGGAACCAGCGTGCACGGTAGGGCAGATCGTTCAAATCCCGACCTTGGGCCACATACGCACGGCGGAAGCGATAATGGCTGATGGCAATGCCGAGCCAGGTGATAAAGCCACACATACCGGATGCATTCAGCAGCCAGGTGTATACAATGCCATCACCGAAAAGGGAGGCTAGAAAGGCGAGCATACCTACCGCTGTGGTCAAGAGCAGGGCGTTCATTGGAATGCCCTTTTTGTTCAGCCGACCCAAGAAGCGAGGCGCTTTGCCATCCCGGGCAAGAGCATACAGAACACGACTTGAAGCATACATGCCTGAATTCCCGGCAGACAGTACAGAGGTCAGAATAACGGCATTCATGACGGAAGCAGCAATGGCCAGACCCGCTTTTTCAAAGACAAGAGTAAACGGACTAACTCCGATGTTGTTCAGATCACCTTTAAGCAGATTCGGATGTGTGTAAGGAATGATCAGACTGATGACTGTAATCGCCAGAATGTAGAAGATCAGAATACGCCAGAACACTTGCCGAATAGCACGAGGGACATTTTCACGCGGATTTTCACTCTCACCGGCTGCGACGCCAATGAGCTCCGTTCCCTGGAATGAGAACCCGGCAGCCATAAATACACCGAGAACCGCAAAGAATCCGCCATGGAATGGGGCGTCTCCTATAGTAAAGTTACTGAATCCAACCGCTTCTCCGCCGATAATGCCGAAGATCATGAGCACACCAACGGTAAGGAAGATGATCACTGTAGCGACTTTGATAATGGCGAACCAGTATTCCGACTCTCCGTACCCTTTAACAGACAGTACATTTAGGGCAAAGATTAATACGAGGAACAACAGACTCCACAACATGGATGAACTGTCAGGGAACCAGTATTTGATGAGTACGGTTGCTGCAGCGAGTTCTGCTGCAATGGTGACGGCCCAGTTGTACCAGAAGTTCCAACCCATGGCGAACCCAAGGGCAGGATCGACGAAGCGGGCCGCATACGTATTGAATGAACCGGAGTCAGGCATGAAGGTAGCCAGCTCTCCGAGACTGGTCATAAGAAAGAAGACCATGATGCCGACGGCAACGTAAGCAATCAGTGCACCGCCGGGGCCTGCATTGGAAATAGCGGTTCCGCTTGCGAGGAACAGTCCTGTACCAATGGATCCACCGAGTGCAATCATGGTCATATGCCGTGCGCGTAGTCCTTTTTTCAGGGTAGGTCCTGTGTTAGTTTGGTTGTTGCGGTCTTGCATGGAAACACTCCTTCTTTCAGCGTACTAATGGGTTCAGAACAATGGAAATAACCAAAAGACCGCAGGCATTAGCCTGCGGTCTTTATTATCAATCGTCCGCACCTCGTCCCAGATGTTTAAGATAGCTCAACACAGAAGAAATCATACCCTCCGAGGAAGGCATCATACATCTGTGACAGTTCTGCACCTTTCGGCAACAGCCCCAGCCGCGCTGGACAACGTAAGGAACCGTCCTGCGAGCTTCGGCGGGTGCACCTTTCGGCTGAATTCATAAGCGGCTCCTTAGCGCCTCCTTCAGCGTACTGATCGCACCCGCGACCTCTACCTCATCATCATGGATGAGGTGTATCTATTGTCTATGAAATTATAAATCACAGAACGTAACACTCAATGTCCTGTTTAGTAAACAGACAATCAGTATAACCCCCATGGTATTCCAGTGCAATAACAATTGTTGGATATGAATCGAAAGGACTATTCCGACGTCTTGTTACGCCCAGCCATCTGCTGCCATACGGTTCCAGCTGCCTGTTCCCCGGATTCAATCCGTTCCAGTGCCATTTTGGCTTGCAGGCTGACTTCAAACTCAGGATCTTCGGCTGCCTTCCGCAGAGCTTGCTCTGCTTCTTCGGTTCCCACTTCGTACAGGAAGCGGGCCGCACGCCAGCGTACAAGCTTGCTCTTGTCGGATAACGTAGCTGTCATGGCTGCCGTTGCTGCAGAATCACCGATATCGGAGAGGGTATCTCCGGCAGTTCGACGTACAGCAGGCGAACTATCCTGCAGAGCTTCGTACAGCAATTTCATCGCTTCCGGTGTACGGATATCACCAAGATATACAACAGCCAGCCGGCGTATCTGCATTTTATTGTCATGGAGTGCATGAGCAACGAGTGGCAGCCGTTCTGCTGTAGGTTCCATGCCATCAAATGCAGCATAGCGAACATTCCAGTCCTCATTATGCAGAGCCTCTTCAAGCTCGGCACCATCCAGCTGGCGGCGACGTTCCACGAATTCTTCGGCATTGGAGCCGTGCTCAATGGCTTGTTGAATCACGCGTTCCAGACGCTCAGGCGGATATGCTGCTTCCAGCTCCTGTTCAACTTCTCTTGCGATTTCAGGCAATTCACCGTAGCGAACGCCATAGTCACTCAGTTTCCGTTCCTTGATCAGCGTTGCACTGGCGACTTCAGTAACGGCTTTGACGAATCGATCCGAGAGCGAAATGCGCTCTTCCTTGGCGCCAGCTTTGACCCGAATTTGCATCGGCACACCTCTGAAAAATTGAACGAATACCTGTGCTTCACCGAAGTGCTCACCAGAGGCATCTTCAGATTCAATCCAGTCCAGATCAATTCCCTGTTGGCCAAGACGGCTTTGGACTTCGCCAAGTATGACAGACCAATCCGCATTTCCCTTGCGGTCAAGCGCTACGAAGTCGGTCGTGTGGAATACACTTTTTACTCCGGGAATATGAAGCATCTGGCGAATAAACGCCGGAGCAGACCGTTCGTTATCCAGTGTATATGTTCTGCGGATCCCGTCCTCCAGACGTTCGTCCAGATGCAGCATCATCGTATTGGGACTGGGTGTTGGTTCAATGGAAACAATATTCATCGGTTCATAACCTCCTGTACCGGATTCATTCTTAAAGTTCCCGCAATGGACACGGGCATATCCCTATTTTACATGAATTGCCGCAAACTGCGAAATGGGTAATGAACCTTACACAGTTTGTTAAGACGTACGAAGATAGTTAACACTTCTTTTATGTTCACACACGAACATTTTTAAATGAAGATTGGCACAATAAGAAGAGAGAATGAACTGGAGGTTATACCTATGGAACCCATTACCGTACTTTCGGACGGAAGTCGTGGTATTGATTATGACAATATGATTGAATTGTTGAATGAATGGATAACAGACGAGCAGAGGGAGCCCGCAATGAAGAGAGAAAAGAACGTAAATAACGAGGAGGGGGAGGAATGGGGCACAGCTCACTATTGTATTGTGGATTATCAGGACGCTGGGCAAGCCGTATCAGCAGCGAATGCCATTCGGGCATTTATGCCTCAGATTCCTTTGCTGGTGATTACGGATTTCCAGTCGTTGATTCGCAAGCGCCATTTGCAGCTTATTACGGGTACGGGCCTGATAAAGATGATCCTCTGGCAAGAGGAAGAACCAGATCGGCTGATCATGGAAATCCAGCGGTTGCTGCATTCTTTTGCATACAAAACAAAAACAGCTCACCCCTCAACCCAGTCGATTAGACGATGACAGAGAGAGGACATGAGCCATTATTTCATTTCGGCGTGTACTAAATGACGTATTTATATCCCGTTCCCCAAACAGTCTTGATATACCTTGGATTTTTGGGGTCGGGTTCAATTTTTTTACGCAGGCTGGAGATGTGCACATCGATTGTACGGTCCAGATATGCCCGTTCTGAGCCTTTAATACGATCCATGAGTTCATTGCGGGTGAACACTTTGCCGGGATTTCGGTACAATTCCTTCATAATTTCAAACTCAATATGAGTGACCTCAATTTCAAGGCCATCCACAAACAAAGTTCTTCTGTACTCATTCACACTGACATGTCCAACAATTTCAGCAGGTTTGTCCTCTTTTATCGGCTTGTCCGGGTAGGAGATGGCCGATCTACGCAATAATGCCTTAATTCGTGCGTCAAGCTCTTTTAGACTAAAGGGTTTACAAAGAAAATCATCCGCACCATTGTGCAATGCTCGGAGCCGATCATTCAGCATGGTGCTGGCTGAGATCATTAATATGGGTACAGTCGAGTGTTGGCGAAACGCATCAACCAGATCATTACCGTCTGTTTCAGGCAGCATCAAGTCAGTCACTACAATATCGGGCTGGAATCGTGGGAAAAGTTGAAGTGCTTCGCGTGCATGATGGACCCGTTCAGTTATGTAACCCTCCTCCTCAAGAAAGAAAGCAATCATGTCGGCCAGATTTTTCTCATCTTCTATAAGAAGAACTTTGATAGACATTGAGGTCACACTCCTGATGAAATGAATTTGTTAAGAAACTTCTTAGAAAAAGCCGTAATATGTGTGGAAATGCTGCAAATTTTTTAATGTTTGTATTCCAGAATATAGGATGCATATGTAGTAAGTTCTATAGGGTTTCAGCTAAACTTCAGTATTTTACCATGAATGCAGCTCAATTGCCGATCATTCAAAATTTCCCAAAGCTACATCGAGTAGTTATTACAGTATAATGTATCAGAACGGTTTGAGGGAAATAAAGTAGATCTTACGAGCTTTAATCCATAGGAGGTACCAACGTTGTTGTTGAATGCAAACATAGAAATCAGTCATAAGGCCAGCTGCCTATGGACTACATAAAGGTAAATAAGGTGTTGGAGTGGATGGTAATCAAACTCCGTATTCCTTGGTTGGGTACGGCCATCCTAATTATCCTTGGTACGCTGGGAACGATATTTCCGCTGACTCTGTTTTATGGGGTACAGCTGTTGTTCGGCACAGCCGCAACTTTTATTGCCTTGCGCTTACATGGAGCCATATACGGATTCACTTCTTTGATAGCAATCTGTACCTTGGGTGTATTATTCGGGGGTCTAGTCCCAAATAGTTTTTTTATGATTGGCGCTCATACTATTGAATTAATCTGGATGCTGGGATGGCAGATCCGATGGAAGAATGGAAGTGTCATGAAGGCCAATGCTGCATTCTGGGTCGTGATGTTATTGCCAGTGACCTTTTATGGATATTTCATGATGAGCATGAATCTTGAAGAATTAAAGTATGGATATATGCATGTTGCTGTGACTAGCATGGTGAATGCACTAATTGCAGGTATTGTGGTGGACTTCTGGATTACCAATGGCGAGCTGAAGTCGAAACGGACAGGAACCATTCCGCTCACACGGATTGCTTTTAAATACGTCGTAGCTTTTGTAGTCGTTGTCTCTCTTGTTCTGTTATCGGCCGATAGCCGAAGACAGCTAGGTCAGATCAATGACACCATTGTATCTAATCTAAAACATGCTGCGAATGCTGTGATCAAGGATTTAAATGATCGATATCTAACCCAAGAGAACATGCATCAAAGTATGGAGCGTTATCATCATCTACTGGGTGTGAATGTCATCATTCTTGACCCAAATGATAAGGTCATTGCTTCTGGGCTGGATACGCTCCAAGTGGGAGAATACCTGGATATCAACAAATATCGTGTTCTCAAGCCAGGCGAGAACAGCATACTATTTCATTCCGGGGATGCTTATTATAGTGATGTACTTACTCACTGGAAACAGGCATCGTTCATGTACGAAGCAGATATGACTACAAGCACTCCATATCGAGTATTTGTTGAGACCAACTCAGCCAATTATTACACTCGGATTGAGGCGATCTACTTGACCACACTTCAATCTCTGTTCATCATTTTTGTGGCTTCCATGATTGTCGCCGCTCCTCTCAGCCGAAAAGTAATAAGTCCATTGAAGCGTCTTACACGCATGACTGGTTCTCTTCCGAGGCTGTTATTTCGTAATGGGGAGATGGAATGGCCAACCAGCCATGTAACAGAAGTACAGATACTGATTGGTAATTTGCGCAAAATGGCTGATGTGCTTCTAGAGCAATTCGAACAGATTCGTCAGGACAAGCTCACTCTGGAGGACAGGGTTAGAGAGCGAACCAAAGAACTGAAGAATAGTGAGGAGATCAAACGCGCTATTATTGATTCATCCATCGATGCCATTATTGCTGTAGATTCAAACGGACTGATTATCGAGTTTAATCCCGAAGCCGAAAGAATGTTTGGTCTGAAACGAGAAGAAGTAGTATTCGAGAAGGATGCTCCTTCCCTTTTTCAGGGAGCGAGCTGTATGGAAATCAAAGAAATGCTGGAAAGATTCGAATATATCCGGGGTAAACGGCATGTCATCGTCGAAGAGATCTCAGGTATCCGTTGGGATGGTTCGGTTTTTCCGATTGAGTATAAAATTGTAGAAATTCAATTGGGCAATAACGAAACGCTGTATAACTTGTTTATCAAGGATATTACCGAGCGCACAAGGGCTGAAGAAGATCGTGTACGTCATGCGCTGGCTCTGGAGAAGCTGAATGCGGAGCTGTTTCATGAAAAAGTTGCCATTCAGGAACAGCGTGACATCAGCGAGCATTTCATTGAATCCGTTCGGGAAGGTCTGGTCATGTCAGATCGTTCCGGCACCATCACAATAGTGAATAGAAGAATGGAAGAAATGTTTGGCCTCGGAGATTTTTCGGGCAGATCGATCGAAGATTTAGCCAATGCCATTGATACCCTGGTGTTAACCGCCGATTTCAATTTGGTTGAGCAGACTCGTGCTTTTCTGAACGGAGAACTGGCCTTTGTGGAGACTGAATTTATATTCAATGATGTGGAAAAGAGTGTATTTTCCCTGTACATGAAGCAAATGGATGTTCCCGGTAAAAACCATGGATTTCTCCTGGTATTCCGTGATCGTACGGAGGAAGAACGCCTGAATCGGATGAAAAACGAACTGATCAGCGTGGTGTCCCATGAGCTTCGTACCCCTGTAGCAACCATTATGGGCTATGTGGAACTAATGATGATGTATGATCTTCCCGCCTCACAGCGTCAGGACTTCATGGAGACCATTTCTTCGGAAGGCGCACGGCTGAGTAGTCTGCTGGATGATGTACTTGATATTCAACGTCTGGACAATGAAGGCATGACCTATCATAAGACGTATGTACCGTTGCTTGAGTTGGTTGAGGGTGTTGCTGAGCAATGGAATATGCAATCCATTCAGCGTATTTATGTACATGCGTTTAATGGAGACTTTTTTGCTTACGCGGACCAGAATCGGATGGTTCAGTTGCTGCATAATTTGGTAGGTAATGCAGTCAAGTACTCACCTGGAGCAGACCGAATTGATATTACGTTGTGGGAAGAAAAAGAATGGTTATGCATCGATGTACGTGATTATGGAATAGGTATTCCAGAGAACGTGCAGGACCTGCTATTTACGAAGTTTTATCGTGTGGACAATTCGGATCATCGTCAGATTGGCGGGACTGGACTGGGGCTTTACATTTCGCGCAAAATTGTAGAGGACCACCAGGGAACGCTTACCTTTATATCCGCGCCGCACAAAGGAAGTACGTTCAAGGTTCGATTGCCCAAGCAGGATGAACTCTTGTAGAGCAAGAGAGGTCTTTATTTGTTAGGATGGATGCTTTCATCCTGAAACAGGTAAAGGCTTTTTTTGTTTTTCAAAATTTCCCGGATAAAAAAACAACTTCTTTTGCAAACTGTCTATAGAGCCATAATTTGCATGCCATGCAAAAGGAGGACGGCAGGTCTATGTTCCGTAAACAAGAGAAAACCCTTATTATCGTCTGCCTAGTCGCAGCCGTGATCGTGCTGTATGCCGTTGTCAAAAGTATTATCCGGATCATGAGTTATTGAGGCATATCGTCACACAGGCGGTATGAAGTCGTACATAACGATTATGTGAAAGAGGAGTGTAACCCATGTCATCCCTGGATCCTGTTCTGCTCAGCCGGATGCTGACCGGTCTTACCCTGTTTGTGCACATCATTTTTGCTTCCATCGGTGTAGGCGTTCCACTCATGATCGCCTTGGCTGAATGGCGCGGACTGCGCACCAATGATATCCATTACACCTTGCTGGCGCGCAGATGGGCGCGAGGTTTCGTTATTACCGTTGCAGTTGGTGTAGTTACAGGCACCTCAATTGGTTTACAGCTCAGCCTGCTGTGGCCGATGTTTATGCGAGTAGCGGGGCAGGCGATTGCCTTGCCGCTGTTTATGGAGACGTTCGCCTTTTTTATAGAGGCCATCTTTCTTGGAATCTACCTTTACACATGGGACCGTTTCAAAAAGAAATATACCCATATGCTGCTGTTGATTCCGGTGGCTCTAGGATCCTCTGCCTCCGCGATATTCATTACAACGGTGAATTCTTTCATGAACCAGCCTCAGGGGTTTACCCTGATTAATGGCATCATGAAGGACATCCATCCAATTGCTGCGATGCTGAATCCGGCTACCCCGACCAAGGTATCTCACGTGCTCGCCTCGTCATACACATTGAGTGCGGGTATATTGGCAGGCATCGCCGCATTCAGCTTACTTCGTGGTCGGGATCATGTGTATTACAAAAAGGCTCTTAAGCTCACAACGGTATGTGCGCTCGTATTTGCGGTCAGCACCGTCATGATCGGAGATTCTTCCGGTAAATTTCTGGCGAAATACCAGCCGGAGAAGCTGGCCGCCGCAGAGTGGCATTTTAAAACGATGACGAAAGCGCCACTGGTCTATGGGGGTATCCTCGACGAGAACAATGAAGTGAAATACGCCATTGAGATCCCCTATGCACTCAGCATACTGGCGGGAAACAGACCGGACACGGAAGTGAAAGGACTTGAAGAATTTCCGGCCGATCTGAGGCCACCGTTGTCCATTCACTATATGTTTGACCTGAAAGTAACGACCGGCGTGATCATTCTGCTGATTCCGGTGCTTTATGTGTTCCGACGCTGGCTGCCGGGGCGCAAGCCTTATCCCAAATGGCTCTTGCTCGGCATCGTCCTGCTTGGACCCCTGGCCATGATTGCCATTGAGCTGGGCTGGATGTTCGCCGAGGTCGGCAGACAGCCGTGGATATTGCGCGGTTACATGAAGGTATCGGAAGCAGCAACAACATCGTCCTCCGTAG
Organism: Paenibacillus sp. OK060; assembly: GCF_900101205.1. Classification (NCBI taxonomy): domain Bacteria; kingdom Bacillati; phylum Bacillota; class Bacilli; order Caryophanales; family Paenibacillaceae; genus Paenibacillus; species Paenibacillus sp. OK060. Next base: position 46,526 of record NZ_FNFR01000009.1, on the reverse strand, counting down.
GCTGGATGCTGGTTCTGTTTATTCTGCTGTACCTGATCCTTTGCTTTTCAGCGATTCGGGTACTCAGCAAGCTGTTCCGTAACAAGGAAGCAGAGAAGGAACTGGAGTCTCTTGGTCTGGAAGGAGGGATCGTGCATTGAGCTTTGAAATTGCAGGCATCGCGATCTTGTGGACGTTTCTGTTTGGATATCTGATCGTGGCTTCGATTGATTTTGGGGCCGGATTTTTCAGCTTTTACAGCATATTAACCGGACACGAGAACAAAATCCATAACATTATTCAGCGCTATCTCTCACCCGTGTGGGAAGTGACGAATGTGTTTCTGATCTTTTTTGTTGTTGGTCTGGTCGGATTTTATCCGGATAGCGCTTTTTATTATGGGACAGCGCTGCTTGTTCCAGGTTCATTAGCGATTGTGCTGCTTGCGATCCGGGGCGTGTACTACGCCTATAATACCTATGGGAACAATGGTCAGAACAGCCGGATTTACATGGCATTGTATGGAGCGACGGGATTGCTGATTCCGGCGGTGTTTTCCACCATTTTGGCGATATCCGAAGGTGGAATTATTGAGCAGGTGGGTGATCAGGTATTTTTTCGCTGGCGTGAGTTTTTGACGAATCCGTATACCTGGTCTGTTGTATTGCTTGCACTGGTAAGTGTGCTCTATATCTCAGCGATGTTTCTTTCCTACTATGCCAAGCGGGCGGAGGATGAGACAGCGTTTGAAGTTCTTCGGGAGTATGCACTCTTATGGAGTCTGCCTACGATTTTTGCCAGCTTTCTGGCATTTTTACAGATTAACAAACAGAATCCCGCACACTTTGAGCAGATGTTAAATATCTCATGGATGTTTATCGCATCTTTTATCTGTTTTGTGATCGCCGTCTCGCTGGTGTGGAAACGTAAATATTTGGGCTGGTGTTTTATCGCCGTGATGCTGCAGTTCGCCTTTGCCTGGTACGGCTATGGGCGCTCGCATCTTCCATACATTCTGTATCCGTACATTAATATTTTCGACAGCTTTACGAACAAGACGATGGGTATTGCGCTCATTACGGCGTTCAGCCTGGGACTGCTGGTGCTCATTCCTTCACTCGTGCTCATTATGAAGCTGTTTCTGTTTGATGCCAATTATGTGCGAGGTAATGCTGGCAAAAAGAAAGGATGAGTCCGTTCATGCTTCCCAACAAGCTGTTCATCATGCTTCCAAGGTTACTTCTCAGCTCTGACGAGGGAGTGAGGGGTATTCCCGGTATAACGGGATTAAGTTTTTTTGAGACCTTTACGATAATGTACGCCCCACCACTAATTATCGTGGCTGCAATTGCGTTTTTGTTCGTCTACTTGGCGAAGTGCAAAAATCCAAAGGATTGATTCGTTGGTACGTACTTTCCAATTCGGGGTAATCTTTTGTTAAGATACGAGGAAGGGAGGAGGGCCCTTTCATGCCGAAAATCCGTTATAACAACATTGATAATGTAAGTACGGACAAAACGCTGAAGGAATTCAAGCAATGGAGGGAGCAACGGCGCAGCAAAGTTAAGGATTATTCCTACACCGTGCCCAAGCACCCACCTGAACTGGATTATCTGCACGCCAACCGGGCTGAAACCACGATTACCTGGATTGGTCATTCCACGTTTTTCATTCAATATCATGGACTAAACATCGTGACAGACCCGGTCTGGGCCGAAAAAATGGGGTTTCAGCGCAGACTCGGTGCCCCTGGCATTCCGATTCAGGATATTCCGCCTCTGGATGTCATTTTGATCTCGCATTCTCACTATGATCATTTGCATCTCGCATCGCTGCGGAAGTTGGTCACAGCCAAGACACTGCTCATCGTTCCCGATGGTCTCAAGCGCAAAATGGTGCGCAAAGGTTTCCATCGGTGTCATGAGATGAAGTGGTGGGAACATATTACGCTTGGCGGGGTCAAAATAACCTTTGTACCCGCGCAGCACTGGACACGCCGAACCCTATTTGATACCAACACGTCCCATTGGGGCGGTTATGTATTGGAACAAAATCACCCGGCAGTCATTCCGTCGGAGGAGAGTGCCGCGACGAGCGAAGGACATGGTCATGAAATTTCCCGAGCAGCAGGAACGGATGAGTCAATAGAGGCATCGGCTGATCAATCTTCTGGCGGTCCGCCAATCATTTATTTTGTAGGGGATACAGGATACTTTCAGGGATTCAAAACGATTGGAGAACGCTTCGACATCGGTGTTACCCTGATGCCAATCGGTGCGTACGACCCGGAATGGTTCATGACATCCCAGCATGTGACGCCGGAAGAAGCGTTGCAGGGATTTGTAGAAACGGGTTCCCAGCTTATGGTTCCCATGCATTATGGAACATTTAAGTTAGCGGATGACACACCTAAGGAAGCGCTGGATCGAATGGAAGTTGAACGAGAACGACTTGGAATCAACGCAGAGCGCATTCGGGTGCTCGGACATGGGGAAACATTGCGTATTCGACACGAAGAAAGCAAACAGGACTAACAAAAGTGATCCAAATATGCTAATGTAAGGGTATATCCGCATGAATAAACGATTACCAAATCTTTAACGAGTAAAAAGCGGCCAATTTTCGAATTTGCCGCTTTTTTGTGTTATAATATGGTGCCAGAATAGGCATCGGGATATTGAATCCAAGATTAATGCAAGTTGCTATTCATGCAGTATGCAGATTAATAAATAAAGGATGGTAATGCTTAATGATCAGTACAAGCGGCATCACGCTTCGCTACGGAAAACGTGCACTCTTTGAAGATGTGAATATCAAATTCACACCAGGCAACTGTTACGGCCTGATCGGCGCCAATGGAGCCGGCAAATCAACATTTTTGAAAATTTTGTCCGGTGAAATCGAATCGAACTCGGGAGAGGTGCACATCACCCCGGGCGAACGCATGGCCGTATTGAAGCAAAACCACTTCGAATATGATGAATATCAAGTGCTCGAAACGGTAATTATGGGCCACAGTCGCCTCTATGCCATTATGAAAGAGAAAGATACGCTGTATGCCAAAGCGGACTTCACTGAAGAAGACGGCCTGCGTGCCGGAGAGCTTGAAGGCGAGTTTGCTGAGCTGAACGGTTGGGATGCTGAGCCGGATGCAGCGGCACTCTTGATCGGTCTGGGTATCGATCGTGATATGCATGAGAAGAAAATGGTTGAACTGAGCGGTAACGAAAAAGTTCGTGTCCTACTTGCACAAGCCTTGTTTGGTCGTCCAAACAACCTGTTGCTCGATGAGCCTACCAACCACTTGGATCTCGAATCCATTCAATGGCTGGAAAACTTCCTCATGGACTATGAAGGTACCGTTATTGTAGTATCCCATGACCGTCACTTCCTGAACAAAGTATGTACACACATTGCAGATATCGATTTCGGTAAAATCCAGCTGTACGTAGGTAACTACGATTTCTGGTATGAATCCAGCCAATTGGCACTTGCTTTGCAACGTGATGCTAATAAGAAAAAAGAAGAGAAGATTAAAGACTTGCAAGCCTTTATTCAACGCTTCTCGGCGAATGCTTCCAAATCGAAGCAAGCGACCTCCCGGAAGAAACAACTCGACAAAATCACGCTGGATGACCTTCGTCCATCAAACCGTAAGTATCCGTTTATCAACTTCAAGCCTGAGCGTGAAGCCGGTAAACAATTGTTGACCGTTGACCGTATCAACAAAACAATTGATGGTGTGAACATGCTGAATGATCTCAGCTTTGTGGTGAATAAAGGGGATAAGATTGCCTTTGTTGGCCCGAACGGTAATGCCAAATCATTGTTGTTTGATATCCTTATGGGTGAAACAGAAGCGGATAGTGGCGAATACACTTGGGGTATCACTACAACCCAGGCTTATTTCCCGAAAGACAACTCCAAATATTTTGACGGAGTAGATATGAGTCTCGTGGACTGGCTTCGTCAATATTCCAAAGATCAGGATGAAACGTACCTGCGTGGATTCTTGGGTCGTATGTTGTTCTCAGGCGAGGAATCCCTGAAAAAAGCAAGTGTACTCTCCGGGGGAGAGAAAGTTCGTTGTATGTTGGCGAAAATGATGCAAACAGGCGCTAACGCTCTGATTCTAGATGAGCCAACGAACCACTTGGATCTGGAGTCCATTACCGCACTGAACAACGGTATGATTGATTTTGACGGCACCATGCTGTTTACATCCCATGACCATCAGTTCATTCAAACCATCGCTAACCGGATTATTGAAATCACGCCAAACGGCGTTATTGATCGCCAAATGAGCTATGATGAGTACCTGGAAAGTGACGAAATTAAAGAATTGCGTAACAAAATGTATCCGGTAGAAGCTTAAGATAAGCTATTCTGTCTACATTGAGTATGGTTAACGTAGTTAACTATACGTTCTTATAAAAGATAAAAAGAACCGGAAGCTCTCCAGAGGAGGCTTGCGGTTCTTTTTTGGTCATACAGGGTGATCCTGTAACCATAGAAACATCTCATACAAGAGCTTCTTGCGGTCTAGGATCCGCCAGTACGGCGGCGCTGATTGTTAGGCTTTTTGTTGTTTTGGCTCTTCATTGCTTTAGGGCCGCCTTCAAAATAGGCACTGGATTGGTTACCCGTGTTTGCCTGTTCTTTCTTCTGTGCCAGTTTCTGGCGTATGGCATCCTGCAAACTGACCTTTTTCGGTTCGTTATTATCGCTCATCGTTATTTCCCTCCCGGTCTTACAGTAAGCCGTCCAAATTGGACGGGATGTACTCATTTTATACGTTTTACAAAAGCCCCACAAGGGCAACCTGATAAAATGCTGAAAACCTTCACTTTTTTGACTGAGCCAACATTTTTTCTCTTCACCTACAGCCCTGCGGTCTGGCAACTTTGTTTCGGCTTCCCTACAGCAATGCAGCTTGGCAACACTGTTTCTATAGACCCACACGGTACGCATTTGGTAACATGGAACAACCGTAATACGAAACGTTAAAGGAGTGTCGCCCGGTTTGAACGCCTACGAAGAAATACGCAAAGGAGAGCGCGGGGCTTGGGTCAGTATTGTGGCCTATCTGGTCTTGTCTGCTTTTAAATTGATCTGCGGATATTTGTTTGCTTCCAGCGCTTTGCTGGCGGATGGTTTTAATAACCTTACAGATATTGTTGCGTCGGTTGCTGTATTGATCGGACTTCGCATATCCCAGAAGCCACCTGATTCCGATCATGCCTATGGTCACTTTAGAGCGGAAACAGTCGCTGCCCTAATTGCTTCATTTATTATGGCCATGGTTGGCCTGCAGGTATTGGTTGAAGCAGTTCGTTCCTGGTATGAAGGAAACTTTGTAGCACCAAATCTGTGGTCAGCAGCAGTTGCCGTTGTCTGTGCGCTGGTAATGCTGGGCGTATATCGTTACAATCATCGTCTTGCCAAACAAATTAACAGTCAGGCCCTGATGGCTGCGGCCAAAGATAATCGTTCGGATGCCTGGGTCAGCATAGGGGCTGCGATCGGGATCATCGGTGCACAATTTGGCCTTCCTTGGTTGGACAAAGTAGCTGCAATTGCTGTAGGTCTGTTGATTTGTAAAACAGCTTGGGAGATTTTCCGTGATTCAACACATCGTCTGACAGACGGATTTGATCAGAAAGAACTGACAGACCTAAGATCCTCTGTGGCGCGGGTTCCTGGTGTAGAAATGATCAAGGACGTGAAGGCGCGTGTGCACGGCAGTCATGTACTGGTGGATGTGGTTATTGAGGTGGATGGAGGACTGAGCCTGATCGAAGGTCATCAGATCTGTGACCGGGTCGAAGAGCGCTTGAAACGTTCACATAACATTATGCATGTACATGTGCATGTGGAGCCGAAGATGGAAGAAGGAACGACGGAAAGTCCTTGAAATGGGTAGGGACAAACCGGAAATAAGCGCATTTTCAAATGAAAAGAGGACAGCCGCTGCCTGCGTGCTGTCCTCTTTACTTATCGTTAGAACGATTATACGATACTATTGAATAGCAACATGGATCCAAGCTTTACCTTTCCATGTATACACTTGTACCCATTGACCACCATCGAATCCATCTACAACTTCACCTGTCGTATCGATGACTTGGGAACCCAGTGCACCGATTGGTTTGCCATTAGGTGCATCATAGAACCATGTGCGCTCCAACAGGTTGAGCAGCATTGTAGGGACCAGAACCTCATCTCCTGCTTTCACAACAGGCTCATCAAAGATTTTGTCATCCTTTGTTGAAGTTGTTGTTTCAGTAGTCGTTGAAGTACCTTCTGTACCCGTTGTGTCTACTGTTGTGCCAGTTACGGTCTCAGCTGTGCCTTCTACAGTGTCTACAGCAGGTTTGTTCACTTCAACAGCTGGCGTTGTTGTGGTTGTAGGAGTTCCTGTTTCTGGAGCTACCGTTCCGGTAACCGCTTCCTCAGCACCTGCGGCAGCAGCCATGGATCCCATCAAAGTCAGAGCAGCGGCAAAACTTACGATTTTTTTCATTTGTTTTTCCTCCTCGGTTAGGTATGTAGTTTGTTGTCCTGTGTTAAAAGTAACCAAGCAAGCTCACTTGTGAATCACAAATTATAACAATATTTTCTTGGATTCTCCAGTGTCAACTGGAGCATATGTGGGTATAAGGAGAGCCTGTAAATATCATACTTCGGTGGGAGAAAACCGGGTTGGCTATGTCATAATGGTCCTGTTTTTATGATGTAATCGGGGAGAAGCGATGAATAGACCAGAAGGGAGCGTAATACATAATAGAGAGAAGTCGTAATGTGCTTGGGGAAGAATTGTTGCAAAAAAAGATATTATGAACGCACAAAAGCCTACCGGCTTTTGCAAGCGCGATAGGCTTTTGTATGTATCGAGTGCTGTTCATAATTGGGAAGCCCTATTCATCGCATTCGACTGCGTCCCGTAATCAGGGAGATGACGAACAGAACAACAAAGATGAAGAAGAGTACTTTGGCAATCGAAGCAGCTGCTTCAACAATACCGAAGAATCCGAAAATACCTGCAACAAGAGCAATAATTAGAAATAGTACCGACCATTTCAACATGTGTATCATCCTTTCGTTTATAGAACTTGGTAGCGAGAAGTGTTCGTCTCACTGCCGTGTGTAGTTGTTCTTTAACCGAGGCCTTTAGGGTTGAAACATTGCGATATTTTACCAGGAGGAGTTGTTTTTACAGTTCATATCCTATTTGTTTCGCCTCGGAATGGGTCGGGTAACTAAGCAATAACAAAACCGATTTATACTGGAAAGTGAGGTTCTTTTATGATCTATCAAATTAGTGTGGCTTTAATTGCAATTGCATTTGCAGTACTTGTATTCTTTTTAATTCGTACCTTGAAGTCCGCTCAGGGTTCACTCGACAATGTGTCACAGACACTGCAGGAAGTTCAGAAGACCATTGATGAGCTTAGTTATGAAGTTAAACAGACGGTAAGGCATGCCAATGATATTACAGTTGATGTGCAGCACAAAATGAAACAAATTGATCCTGTTATGGAATCTGTACAGAATCTGGGTGAAGTGCTGAACGAAGTGACGGAAGCAGCAAAGCAGGTGTCATCCACTTTGATGGCCAAGTTTCAGACGAAACGCAGCAGCACTGAACAGAACAAACGTTCAGAAGTAGCGAATGTAGTACAGACGCCGCCTGCTACACCGACAGATCGGACACTGCAATCCTATGAAGCTACATATCATGATGATGCCAAAGGCGGAAAAGGCTGGCTGAAATATGTGGATGTAGCCGCTAATGTATGGCAACGTATGCGGAAATAGCATGACCGTTTTGTAATTAATAGAAGTCTTCAGAGCGGTGATGAACCTGATGAAAGGGTGAGAATCATGATGAAACTACTGCTTGTTATGTTTAGCGTAATTTCTCCCTTTTCCGTTCAACCGGCAGCGGTACCCGCTGCTCATGATATGCAATGGACGGTAGTGGAAGAGGAGACACCAGAGATCATTCTGGCTGCTGATCGATCCGGACCTGTCCAGCACTTTCGGACTCTGAATGACATTTCTCTGGATGACAGCATAAATGATATTTTAGCCAATAAAGGCAAACCGGTTCATAAGGAACTTGATCCATACCTGGGTTGCCCTGAGTATCAATTCAAAGATGTAACGGTGGGGCTCTGCGAAGATACAGGAGTGGTCAATTATGTGCATATTGATGCTTCCGAGAAACGTCTGAAGCTTAATCAGGAATGGATTGATATGAATATTGAGGCCATTCGAGATGTTTTGGGCAAGCCGTATTATGTAGCAGAGGATGGAGAAGTATTTCTTCGAGGAAGTCAGGCGCTGAAAGTATATATGAAGCCAGGCTCCAATCATATTGAAGGAATAGACCTCTTTGATGAATCGGTTTCCTAGGATTGGTTAATCCAGAAACGTTTCAACCCGATATCGTATGGTTATATACTAAGTAGCTCGATAAAGAAGAATAATCAGAGGAGAGTGGAAACGATGAATTCAACCAATGCGCAAGCTTATGCAAAAGTGGTAGAAAACGGAGTCCAAGCGGTAGAAGCGGTGAAAGAATTGCAGATTACCGGATACCTTGCTGATCATATCTTCGTTCTAGCCCATGAAAAGGATCGTACAGATCGGATTGCCGATACGGCAGATGCCAAAGAGATTGGCATCAAGGAAGAAGGCGTATTTGATTCCTTGGCGAATCTGTTCCGCTCCCGCGGTGATGAACTCCGGGCCAAAATTGTTTCGATGGGCTTCACCGAAGCTGAGGCAGATTTTTACGAGAGTGAACTCGATAAAGGCAAAGTACTTGTGATTGCCAAAAAGAAAGAATAGCTTAGCCGATACAAACACGTAAGCTGGAGCCTTCTGAGAATGGACAAGCTTCAGAATCAAGTATTTTGCATCATTCAAAAGAGCTTTCAAGTTGATGACGCAGAATGCTTAACCAAAAACATAGATAAGGAATGGGGATATCCCCATTCCTTATCTATGTTTTTGCAAGTTTGGAAGCGGGATCAGGACGCAGCAAAAACAGGGTAACAAGCGGGTGAATTCTCCTGCGATGGTGCCATTTACTGATAGAAGTTTTTTGATAATACGATTATAGTTATACTAGGAATTATTATGTCTACCGCTGTGTTGTATGCGAAATTTGTATAATTAAGGTTGTTAGATGACCTGATAAGAATCGACAAACCCGGACGCCACAGATAAGGAGATAGAAATGAGAATACTTATTGTTGACGACAATCCGACGAATGTCATTATCATTCGAGAAATTCTGAAAAAAGAAAACTATCGTGACATTGTAACGGCAAGTTCTGCCATGGAGATGTTTGAAGTCCTTGGGATTGGTGAGGAAAACAATGAACTTCGTCCCAAACCGTCGGATATTGACCTGATTTTGCTAGATATGATGATGCCAGAGATGGATGGAATCGAAGCATGCAGTATTGTGCAGAAATTTGAAAATCTCAAGGATATACCCATTATTATGGTAACCGCGATCGGAGATTCCAAGAAATTGGCCGAGGCGCTGGATGCAGGTGCATCCGATTATGTGACTAAACCTATTAACAAAGTCGAACTGATGGCTAGAATCCGTCTTGCACTTCGTTTGAAACAAGAGAAGGATTGGCATAAAGAGCGTGATCAACGGATTCAGGATGAACTGAAACTTGCGGCAATGGTACAGAATGCTGTGTTAAGCCCAGCGATTGAAGATCCATTGTTCCACGTTAATGCAATTTACAAACCTTCGTTTGAACTTGCGGGTGATCTGTATTCGTGGTATCCGCTTGGTGAAGGCAGATATGGAGTCCTATTGCTGGATATGATGGGGCATGGGATATCTTCATCCCTATTTACCATGTTCATTGCTTCCGTGCTGAAAGACACCGTTACAACGTATGTAGACCCGGAGAAGGTTATTCAGGAACTGAATCGTCGCTTTAATCAGTTGCATCTGGAAAAACAGCTGGTGCAGTACTATTTTACAGCGATATATCTGGTCGTAGATACGCGAATGAAGCGAATTGATTATGTTAACGCAGGTCACCCGCCAGCACTCTTTTTCCGCCAGGACGGAAGTGTGACAACGCTTGATAGCGTCTGCTGTCCTGTAGGCCTGTTCGACAAGATGGATATTGAACCACAGACCATTCACTATGAAGGCGAGGGGCATATCGCCCTTTATACGGATGGTTTGACTGAAGCCGTCCAGGGTGATCAGGAAATGCAGCAGGCATTTTTGAAGGAAAAACTGGCGGGTTCCCATCAGTGGGATGAAGCGGCCATGCAGGCGTTGTTCTTCGATGATGAGATTCCGCAGGAGCGGGATGATGATAAATGTTTGGTATGGATTACCTTAAATAAAGGGGTCGAAGCTGAATGAAGATCAGAAATAAACTGCTGATTGGCTTTACAGCTCTGATGGCCATTATGATTGTGCTTACGTTTGTGAGTTACGAACGGCTGAACAGCAGCAATAAACAGATCGATCAGATGTATCAGGAGCGATACCTCAAAGTCAGATATACTTCTGCTGCACGTGGAGAGGTCAATGATATAGCCAAAGTGCTGGCTAACTTGTTGCTGAATCCCAACAATTCGATAAGTGCTGCAGACGGCGATTTGAAGGAGATGCAGAAAAAAGGCGAAGGCTACCTTGAGGAAGTGCGGGATCGGGCGGACAGCGCACCAGAGCATCAACTGGTGGATCGTGTGAATACGGCCTGGGAAGCTTATAATGCTTATGCTGAAAGACAGGTCAGTTTGATGTCTCAGAATCGGGCAGAGGATGCCAATAACTACCGGAACTCAATCGGTTTGGCAGTGCAAAAGGAAGCTGTAGACAGCCTGAATGCCCTATCCCGTTATCAAGACCAGGAGATAGATACCGAGATTAAGGATGCGAACGCAGCCTATATGCGCGCGGTACAGATTACAGTAGCCATCATGATTGCCGGATTACTACTCGCGTTGGGTGTCATTATGTGGGTGCTGCCAAGTATTACACGCGGTCTGAATACCGTGTCCATGATGATTACCAGTTTTGGCAAAGGGCGTTATCGAACCATTCGCCGCATACAGGTGAAGTCTACCGACGAGATTGGTCAGATTGCCAGTGTGTTCAAGGATGTATCCAATGATTTGGAAGAAAAACTGGAAGTCGAGAAAGCTTATTTACAAGCACAGCAAGATCAGAATTGGATGAGTTCGAACATTGCTAGAGTTCCAGAATTGTTGCGGGGTATAGGGTCGATTCGTCAGATCTCGCAGATGTTTATCAGCGAATTTACACCTGTGCTTGGAGCTCAACTAGGTGTCGTATACCTGATCGATGAAGAGAAACATCCAGACGAACTGAGACGTTATGGGGCTTATGCGTTTGAAGAAAATGAAGATGTTGGCAAAGAGGTTTACCGTATCGGCGAGGGGTTAATTGGTCAAGCCGCATTGGATATGACACCAATTATTCTGGAAAAAACTCCAGAGGATTATGTGAACATCGGGTCAGCAACAGGATCATCGCGTGCTTCTGGTGTGATGATCTATCCTGTCGTATTTGAGGATGAACTGATTGGCGTTGTCGAACTGGCTTCGTTTGAAGGGTTCACGAATCTGCATACACAGTTGTTCTCACAACTGATTATGAATTTGGGCGTTATTCTTAACAACGTTCGTCGTCGTTTGCGGGTGGAGGAATTGCTGCGTGAATCCCAGGCGCTCACTGAGGAATTGCAGGTGCAATCCGAAGAGCTACAGACACAGCAAGAGGAGCTGCGCCGTTCGAATGAGAATCTGGAAGAACAGACGGGAGCTCTCAAACGTTCTGAAGAGCTGTTACAGCGTCAACAGGAAGAATTGGAGCACTTCAATACTGAGCTGATTGCCAAGACTCGTGCACTGGAAGAACAGGTACGTGAAGTGGAAGAGAAGAACGACGAGATTGAGAAAACCAAAACTCAGTTGGAACAGCAAGCCATGCAATTGTCGATGACGAGTAAGTACAAGTCAGAATTTTTGGCAAATATGTCGCATGAATTGCGCACACCACTTAACAGTCTTCTGATCCTGTCCCAATTGTTATCCGAGAATAAGGATGGAAACCTGAGTGTTAAACAGCAGGAATATGCCCAGACGATCTATATGTCCGGTGCGGATTTGCTGAAAATGATTGATGAAATTTTGGATCTGTCCAAGGTGGATGCGGGCAAAATGGATATCAATTATGAGACGGTGCGCATGGAAGAACTGACCAGCTTTGTTCAACAAAATTTTGGCCCAATGGCGAACAAAAAAGAACTCAACCTGAACATTGAGTTCGACAGCAATTTGCCGGAATGGGTATATACCGACAGCCACCGCGTCAAACAGATTTTACGGAATCTGTTGTCGAACGCGTTCAAGTTTACGAACCGTGGATCTGTAAGCCTGATTGGGCGGAAGATGAAAATGGAAGAGCTTCCTGGGTACCTGAATACGAACCAGGAATACGTAGGCTTCACCGTGAAGGATACCGGGATTGGAATTCCATCGGACAAGACGGATCTGATCTTTGAAGCATTCCAGCAGGTAGACGGTACAACCAGCCGCAAATATGGCGGCACGGGCCTGGGATTGTCCATAAGTCGCGAACTTGCCCGCCTGCTTGGCGGTGCTATTCAGGTAGAGTCTTCCGAAGGTGTGGGCAGTAGCTTTACCTTGTTCCTGCCGGATAATCACGAAGAGGAGGTTCAGGTGGACGACGCGGCAAGAGAAGCCGCTGCTGCTTCTCAGATTGAAAACTTCGGAAGAGACTCACAGACGATGCGTTCAGGCAGACAGACCGTGCTGACACCTGATACGGAAAGCATTTCAATTATGGAGCTGCCTCAATCCGACTCCCCTGTACCTGTACAATTGGAGGATGATCAGGAAAACCTCTTGGAAGGTGACAAGATTCTCCTCATTATTGAGGACGATGTGAATTTTGCGCACATTTTGATGGATATGGCGAGAGGCAGAGGATTTAAGGCTATTGTGGCGCTTCAGGGAGACATAGGACTCGAAATGGCCCGTCAATATTTGCCGGATGCGATTATCCTCGATATCCAGTTGCCTGTGATGGATGGCTGGGCGATTCTGGGTGAGTTGAAAAGCAGCTCGGCGACACGTCATATCCCGGTACATGTCATTTCGGTTATTGATGATATGAAACAAGGTTTGATGATGGGAGCCATTGCTTATCTGAAAAAACCTTCCAGTAAAGATTCGCTGGATAAAGCTTTCTCGCATATCGAATCCTATACAGAGAATCAATTGAAACGCCTATTGATTGTGGAAGATGATGAAATACAGCGGAAAGCCATCATTGAACTGATTGGCCACGATGATGTTGCAATCACAGCAGTCTCCACTGGCAGTGAGGCCTTGAATGAATTGCATAGTCAACGCTATGATTGCATGGTTCTGGACTTGATGCTGACAGATATGACCGGATTCGAGCTGCTTGACCAGATTCGGGACGATCAGTACTTGAATGATCTTCCGATCATTATTTATACAGGCAAAGAGCTGGACAGCAAAGAAGAGATGAAGCTTCGCAAATATGCGGAGTCCATTATTATCAAAGACGTGAAGTCACCTGAACGTCTGCTCGATGAGACGACCTTGTTCTTGCACCGGGTAGAAGCTAACCTGCCGGAAGACAAGCGTCGAATTCTGCAGAAGCTGCATAATAAGGAAACCTTGTTTGAAGGCAAGAAAATATTGCTAGTGGATGACGACATCCGTAATGTATTTGCCCTTTCAAGCGTGCTTGAAGGCTATCGCATGGATGTGACATTTGCGGAGAACGGCCGTGAAGCTCTGGAGATTCTGGATAAGAACCCGGAGATTGATCTAGTATTAATGGATATGATGATGCCGGAGATGGACGGTTATGAGGCCATGACACGGATCAGACAGATACCGAAGTTCGAAAAATTGCCAATTATCGCCTTAACCGCAAAAGCCATGAAAGAGGATCGTGGCAAGTGTATCGAGGCTGGAGCGTCCGATTATGTAAAAAAACCGATCCAAACGGATCAATTGTTATCCCTAATGCGGGTATGGCTGTATTCGTAACCCGATAGTTTGGGTAATGAAGGACAATACATCTATTACGCAAGTAACAAATGAAGAAGTGGAGAGAAGATATGACACCGTGGGAACCTACCGAGGCGGAGGCAGAATCGATCCGCATGCCGCAAGATGAAGAGCGTGAACTGATCGAGATCGAGTTGCTATTGGAAGGTATGCACCGTTTATATGGATATGATTTCAGGAACTACGCGTTACCGTCGTTAAGACGTAGAATCTGGCATTATGTACATGCCGAAGGACTAAAGACCATTTCAGGTTTACAGGAAAAAGTGCTTCATGACCGTTCTGCATTTGATCGTTTTGTACAGAATCTGTCCATCCCTGTAACAGAAATGTTTCGTGATCCAACCTTGTTTCGGTTCTTCCGGGAACAGATTATTCCTGTACTGAGGACTTATCCATACATCCGGATATGGCATGCTGGCTGTTCTACAGGAGAGGAAGTCTATTCCATGGCGATTATGCTGCATGAGGAAGGACTATACGACAAGGCAAGAATATACGCAACAGATATGAATGATCGCTCATTGCAGCAGGCCAAGGAAGGCGTATATGGCATTGAGAAAATGAAATTATATACTACAAATTATCTGGAAGCCGGGGGCACCCGCGCATTCTCGGAGTATTACACTGCGAAATATAATTCCGTTATATTTCATCCTTATTTACGGAAAAATATTATTTTTGCCGAACATAATTTGGCGACAGACCGGTCATTTAACGAGTTTAATGTGATTTTTTGCCGCAATGTCATGATTTATTTCAATGATGAATTGCGAAACCATGTGCACGGACTTTTTCATGAAAGTTTGAGCCACTTCGGCATCCTTGTTCTGGGATCTAAAGAATCGATACATTTTACGGAATTCAGCGATGCCTACGAGCCGTTAGACCGGACGGAAAAAATATACCGGAAGATTAAATAGGGGGTTAAGCTTAGTCATGGGGCTCAATGAACCAATCCACATATTATTGGTAGATGACCGCCCCGAGAACCTGCTCGCTCTCGAAGCGGTTCTGGAATCGGAACAGTACAAGCTCGTCAAGGCAACCTCCGGGGAAGAGGCACTTCGCTGTTTGCTGAAAGACGAATTTGCGGTCATTGTGCTGGATGTGCAGATGCCTGGGATGGACGGAATTGAGACAGCAAAGTTAATCAAGGCGCGTGACAAGTCCAAGGACGTGCCGATTATTTTCATCTCTGCAAATAGCAGAGAGGCAGAGCACTTATTTGCAGGTTATTCCGCAGGAGCCATTGATTATATGGTCAAGCCGTTTATCCCTCAAATTTTGAAATCCAAAATCGAGGGCTTTGTAGAAATGTTTATCACGAATAAACGTTTGAAAACACAGACGATGCTGCTGCATCAGAAGACGCAGGAACTGGAGAAAATGAACCAGCAGCTCGTTCAGGCCAAAGAGGAAGCGGAAATTGCTGCAAATGCGAAGACCGAGTTCCTTGCCATGATGAGTCATGAGATTCGTACGCCGATGAATGGCGTTATCGGTATGGTTGATCTGTTGATGGAAACGGATCTGAAGGAAGATCAGAAGGAATACGCGGACATTGTACGTCGCAGTGCCGATGCACTCGTTACGGTGATTAACGATATCCTTGATTTCACCAAGATGGAATCCGGCAAAATGGAGCTGGAAGAGCATCCGTTCGAACTTGTGTCCTGTATACGTGAAGTACTGAGACTCTTTGCGGTTGAAGCTGGCAAAAAGAATATTGAGCTGGAATATTTCCTGGAAGATTCGGTACCCGAACTGATCTATGGAGATATGGCAAGGCTGCGCCAGGTTTTATTGAATCTGATTGCCAATGCCATCAAGTTCACGGACCACGGTGGCGTGTATCTGATCGTATCCGTTAATGAGGAAAAAGACGGGCGAATGACGCTGGAGTTTGCTGTAAAAGATACAGGAATAGGCATAGCACCAGACAAAGTAGATCGTCTGTTCCAGCCGTTTTCCCAACTGGACACATCCATGACGCGTAAGTATGGTGGAACGGGTCTGGGGCTGGCTATATGCAAAACGCTCGTTGAAATGATGGGTGGAAAGATATATCTGGATACGTCAGAGCTGCGTGGGGCTACGTTTGTATTTACCATTCAAGCGCAGCGGTATGTTGAGACTGAGCTGACGACAGGTATGGGGGAAGATCAGCTTACGGACATTAAAAAAAATTATGAAATGCATCCAAGCGTATTAATCGTCGATGATCATCCTATTAATCAGAAACTAATGTCCATTATGCTGGGCAAGCTTGGACTCGTCGCAGATATCGCCGAAGATGGCAAGAAGGCGCTGGAGATGGTTTTAGCGAACCGCAATTATGATTATATATTTATGGATTTGCAAATGCCCGTGATGGATGGATTGGAGTGTACACGCAGAATTCGTGAGAGCCTTCCTCAAGACCAGCAGCCGGTTATTGTAGCGATGACCGCCAATGTCATGGATGGTATTCAGCAGCGATGTTCCACTGTAGGTATGGACGATTACATCAGTAAACCTGTGAAAATGGGCAATGTGAAACAGAAGTTGTCCCGATTTCAGGAAGAAAGACAAGGGTTCAAATCCAACGCATCGGCCATAAATCAGGCGAATTGAAATATTTGCTAATTCGATTACTGTTTCATATGTGCTGTAGATGGGTTATTAGGTAAAGAAACCATTGATCAGGAGAGAGATGTCTAATGAATACAAATAAAAATGAAAAATTCAATGCAAGAACAGAAACACTTGATGGAGTGTGCACGGTGTATCTGACTGGCGAACTGGATTTGTCGGTTGCTCCTGAATTCCGTTTAGTGATGGAGCCGCTTGTGGACAACAAGGAACAAGATTTGATTATTAACATGCAAGACTTGAAGTACATCGATAGT
The DNA here is from genome assembly GCF_900101205.1 of Paenibacillus sp. OK060. NCBI lineage: Bacteria > Bacillati > Bacillota > Bacilli > Caryophanales > Paenibacillaceae > Paenibacillus > Paenibacillus sp. OK060. Next base: position 29,502 of record NZ_FNFR01000009.1, on the reverse strand, counting down.
ACAGGGATTGGTATCCTGTTATCTGTTCTGAAAGCACGGCATGGAATGGAAGCTCGCTTTGAAGTACAGGAAGTTCCTGCGCAAATTCAGAAACTTTTTGATATGACGGGTATTGCCAAATTCTTTGTCTCACAGAAGAATTCCCAATAGGAAAGGATCGAAAAAGGAATGAATGCAGAAGTTCAAAGAGTCACCCTTAATTTACCGGCGACAGCTGATTACGTTGATATTGTAAGACTCAATCTTTATGGTGTTGCGTCCAAAATGGGATTTTCTTATGAGGACATTGAGGATATGAAGGTTGCTGTATCCGAGGCCTGTAATAACTCTGTACTGTATGCTTACTCACACGAAGGCGGCATGGTTGAGGTTGTGTTCGAAGTGGATAATGACACGCTGGCTATTACCGTCAAAGATGAAGGAGCCAGCTTCGAGAACATTAACCCGGCGGTATCCCGTGCAGGCCTTCATGACAAAGAACTGACAGATGCCCAAATCGGTGGACTTGGATTTTACCTGATGCAAGCTCTGATGGACGATGTCAGTGTGGAAAGTGAGACGGGCAAAGGTACGAAAGTAGTACTCGTAAAACGTCTTGCAAGAAGTGAGGAGAAAGTATGAATGAAAAAGTGACTCCCCCAGAGTCCATGTCTGAAGCAATAGGTTTGATCTGGGAATACCAGCAAACCCAGGATAACGAAATTGCAACAGTTCTTATCCGCAAATATGAACCGATGGTGAAGATGGCAGCTGGTAAAATTGCGCGGAACCGACCCGATCTGTATGAGGATTTGTATCAGACCGGGCAGATGGCCCTAATTCGTTTGCTCAAGCAATACGATATTAATCTGGGTATTCCGTTTGAACCTTATGCCATGAAGAGCATGATCGGTCATATGAAGAATTATTTAAGGGACAAGTCCTGGTATATTCAGGTGCCCCGTAGAATTAAGGAAAAGGGAGCACTTGTCCAGCATGCCATTGATGAATTGACAGTGAAGCTGGAGCGTTCACCAGGTGTGAACGAGATTGCTGAATACCTGGATTTAACCCCTGAGGAAACCATCGAAGTCTTGGCTGGTCGGGAATGTTACCACTATGTGTCACTGGATTCTCCGCTATCACAGGATGAGAGTGCAGCCACTTTGGGCGAACTAATCAGTTCTGATGTGAATGACTTCGATTCGGTTGAGAAGCGGATGGACTTGCAGCAGGCATTGGGACAATTGAAGGAACAGGAACAAAAAGTGCTTATTTTAGCATTTCAGGATGGTCAGTCGCAGCGGGCAATTGCTCAGAAATTGGGAGTATCCCAAATGAGTGTATCTCGTATCCAAAAGCGAGCCACTGAGAAATTAAAACAGATTATGTCGAATGCTTCATTATTATGAGATGTAGATCGGTGACGATATTGAGCACGGCATAGAGAAGGACACGTGATTCCAATGGAATGCATACGTGTCCTTTTTTTGGGATCAATGATTTTCTAATGAACAGTATGAATGCAGGAGTGGATGTTTGTGATTGTGGATAAAGTCAAGCTGGAAGCGCGTCGGGATAAGCTTACCTACTCAGACCATTGGGAATGGTGGGATTGGGTTGCACCTGATCAGGAGAGTATGGCTGATGCCTTGGAGGAACTGACGAACACATTTCCAGAAATGCAGTACTGGCTTCGCAAAATACCGGAGGTAGAGTCCAACTACCTGTCCGTCCGCTTCATGAACGGCACGGAGCCCGTGATATTCGGGTCATTATTATATGCGGTCAAGAATGAAAGAAACGATCAACGTAAAGATAATCAGATGTTTTTCTATGTGGATCAAGAAAGACTGGTTACCTTGAATGTAGATGATAATACCAGAGGTATTATGAATACAGGTGAACGTGCAGCCATGTTACAACAGTGCAGTGAAGCAAGGGACGGCATGTTTGTGCTCTTTCGCGCGATATTGCATTATTACCATGTGGGTATGGACCATTTTGAGATGAACCTGAGGGATTTGGAGCGGACGATGGAATCCCGCAATGCACGCACGTTGATGGATCAGATTCTTGCGGCTAGATTTGAGCTGCTGTATTGGAGTAACCTGTTCATTCCGTATTCCGAATTGATGGCTGCTGCCAGGGAAGCCTACCTGGATGAATTGAAAGAGAATCGCTTTTTCCAGCAGCTCCAGCACCGGATCGAACGGATGGAGCGTTTGTTCAAACATTATGAGACAGAGATTGATACATTGATCTCCATCGATAATGCCATTTCAGGGGTGCGGGGCAATGAGATTATGAAGACACTGACCCTTGTAACCTCGGTATTCACGCCCGCAACGGCTGCAGGAGCCATATGGGGAATGAACTTCGAGAATCTGCCTTGGATCGACAAAACATGGGGTGTTGTTCTCGTCCTTGCGCTTATAATCATTAGCATGATTGGCATGTATGTATGGATGATGATGAAGGGCTGGACAGGGGATCTGCTCAAAGTGAAGTCTTCCCAGCCGTCGGCCAAAGAAACAGAGAAGCATGCCAATGGCAAACGAAGGCGATGACTTTGTCAGCCTCACCCTGTGCCTTTTATTTTTTATAATCTTCAATGTATCCCAGTAAGTCAGCAATATATTGTCCTACAATTGGCATGTTCACGAATTGACTGAGAATAAAAGCGAGCAGACCAAGAACGACGAAGGTCCCTACCGTCAAACCCAAACCACGTGCCATACCAGCGGTGAAGTTGGTAATGATACGTTTTTTGGGACTGCTGTAGTTTTCGATAATATCCTTGATTTGAGATTTTTCCAAACTGTCTGCAATCTGATCCAGACGAGTATTCAGACGTTTGACCTCATGTCGCAATTCAAAAGGGTGTTCTGTTGTATCATACTGTTGTGCGGGTTTTCCTCCGGTTATGGGCGTATTGCCGTTCATTGTGACTTTACTCATGTTCTTCCTCCTTTAATCTCGCCGTGGATAAAAAATAGCCAGCTGGAATACAGCTGGCTATTGGTCACTCGATCCAAAGCCTTACAGGCTGGTCGAGTTCAATTCTTTACGTGCATCTTCCTTCGCTTCTACAGAAGCGGTAGCCACTTCGTCCGACGCTTTGGATGCTTCATTCGCTACATCAGCGGAAGCTTTTCTTACGGAGTCCATAACGTCATTACGGCCTTGGTTTACCGTTTTTGCAATATCAGAAGTTTTGGAAGAGACCGTTTTAGCCAGTTCGGAAGCTTTATCACCGACAACCGCTGCAACTTCTTTTGTGCGATCTGTAACGATCCCCACTTTCTCGGAAAGGTCATCACGCAATTCGCGTCCTGGTTTAGGGGCAAAGAGTAGTGCTGCAGCTGCTCCCAGCAAACCTCCGATGAAAATACCTTTGGCGAAAGTGGAACCGCTTTGTACAGGATATTGTTCTTCTGCTTTATTCATGTCAAATCACTCCTTCTTCAAATTTAAGAAACGAATACGAAACAACGAACACCTTGTTGCACCGATCAGGCAGCCTGTCTGAACAGTCTGGACACAAGCCCCAGCAAAAAGACAAAGACTGCTGTTCCAATGATAGCAGGAATTACGGCAAAGTTACCGATGACCGGTCCCCAGTTACCAAGCAAGAGTGCTCCCAGCCAGGCTCCGGCAAATCCGGCAACCATTGCACCAATAATTCCTCCAGGCATGTTATGACCGGCAAGTGCATCACCGATTACACCGATAATGACTGCCATCACAATACTGATAATAATACCCCACATAACAACCGCCTCCTTTGTACTTGATGTAGGATGGTGTCTGTTCGCGTTTGCTTACTTCGTATATAAACGCCGTGCTTCAAGGTGAAACAATCAATGTAGGGAGATCTATACTGGAAATTATAGGATAGTACAATTCAGACGGAACGTTGAATCCCTTTAATCATACAGAAGATCCAAGCCAGTCCTGCAGCAAATCCGGTGAAAACGTCGGTTGGAAAATGTACACCCAGCATGATGCGGCTGAGGCCGACCAGAAATATAAATGTGATTCCGCAAATGACAGGCAGTGCAACTCCAGACACACGTTGATGTCGTTCAATCGCCCAGATGACAAAGAGCATGCCATAAAACCCCATCGAGATCATCGCATGACCACTTGGAAAACTATATCCATGAACAACCAGCAGATGTTCCAGCTCAGGTCTACTACGCCTGAATATTTCCTTCAATAAGGTGTTGAGAATCCACATCATGGCAAAACTGCTGAGTAACGCATAACCATATATGAGGAAACGGGGACGACGCTGCCACAAGAAAAGAATTGAAAAACCGATAGCTGCGATGGCAGAAAGTCTGAAAGAACCGAGCGCAGTAATGAATGAAATGAAAGGCAGCAGATGAAGACGTGAATCTGAGTTCAGATAAAATAACTGCTGGATCCTGTCATCCAATGAAAGGATAACATCGTTACCCAGCAACGCTCCCAGAGCCGCCAGCAAGAAGACGACCGAAACGCTGGCTATAATTCCGACACCAGCCCAGTTGAGCAGTGGACGTACTGAAGTTTTGCGAGCTAACCCGGAAGTGGGTAATTGCGTTTTGCGCAGCATAAATAAGTATCTCCTTCAGTAATGGTAGTAGGTAGATAAAGATTGATAAAGGATTACCCCAAATGTCTGTCGAAAAAACTGTAAAAACGTCGCTTTTGTACTATACTATTTAAGATATCCCATGCGGCGTCGTGACGCAAAGCAGAGATGAATTCGGGAGTATAAAGGAGAGAACTCGCATGGAGAGTGCCCTGTTAATTAAAGAATACCGTGCGGGCGTTATGGAATGCGCCCATTACGGACACATAAGCATTACGGATGAGAACGGCAATGTTGTATATTCAGCCGGAGATCCGCATTTTAGAGCGTTTACCCGTTCATCTGCCAAGCCCTTTCAGGCCATTCCGGGGATTCGTGCTGGTATTGCTGGGCATTACGGTCTGACAGCTCAGGAGATTGCCATTATGTCTTCCTCACACCGTTCGGAGCCGATGCATATTCAGGTGTTGGAGCAGATAGAAAGCAAAATAGGGTTGGGTGAAGAGTGCTTGATTTGCGCACCGAGTTACCCCCTCAATGAAGAAAGCCGAAATCAATGGCTACGATCTCAAGGAGAGAAGCGTCGTATTCTCCACAACTGCTCCGGTAAACATCTGGGCGTTCTCGCATACACTCAGATGAAACAGGCCGATTTGGGAAGTTATGCAGAACCAGAACATCCGGTACAGCGTGAAATTCTTGAGACCATGGCCTATATGGCAGGGATTGAACAGAAAGAGATTAAACTTGGGACGGATGGCTGCGGCTTTCCGGTATTTTCGTTGCCGTTATCGGCATTGTCGAACGCATATCTGAAGCTGGCTTGCCCGGATCTGATCGAGGACCCATCTACACGTTCGGCGGTAGAGACCATTACTGGAGCCATGAACGAATATCCGTTAATGGTAGGAGGAACGCAGCGTGTGGATTCCGTGCTGCTTGAAGACAGCAACATTGTAGCCAAAGGTGGCTTCAAGGGTGTATTTGGTTTTGCCCTGAAAAAGGAACGCCTCGGAATTACGTTCAAAGTGCTTGATGGTTCGGAAGAAGAATGGGCCTATATTGCCCAATCCATTCTGGAGCAGATTGGCTACAGCAATCGAAAAACCATCGAACGACTGGCAGAAGTATATCCACCTGACATTCGGAACGACGCAGGTAAAGTCGTAGGGCGGGCAGAGATCGAATTCAAGCTTCACTCATCTGAAGAAAGCGTATAACCATAAGCAAGGGGCGTGATTAGAATTCCCTGACCACGGGTAAAGATGACATACCAACTGGTATTGATCTATAGAATTCTAAATATACACGCAAGAACTGCTGCGATAGTGCTGCAGCTCTAAACCCTTGGAGGTGGATGAACATGATTAAAGTAGTGACATCGGAAGAAAGGCACACGTCGGATCGAGGTTGGATACACAGTGAATTCAGCTTTTCCTTTGCGGACTATGATGATCCAAGCAATGCCCATTTTGGTTGTCTTCTGGCTCATAATGACAACACACTGATGCCGCAGGAAGGCTTTAAGCGACATCCACATCATGACTTGGAGATTGTTAGTTATGTCATATCAGGTACGTTGAAACATACGGATAGCATGGGAACGGAGCAATTGTTGGAACCGGGAACAGTTCAGGTCATGAGTGCAGGCACCGGCGTAGAGCATTCAGAGACTAACCCGTCAGAGGATGAACCGGTACGCTTTCTACAGATGTGGTTCCTGCCATCCCAGCGCATGTTGAAGCCCTCGTATACTAATCGTCGTGTAGAGGCTCAGGAGCATCTGAACCGTCTTTGTCCGATTGTATCGGGGCAAGGGGGAGAAGGAGCCGAGGGAGCATTGCCTATTTCACAGGATGTAACTTGTTATCTATCCCATCTGGAATCCGGTCAAAAATTAATGTACCCTCAACATGAAGATAGGCGTACACATCTCTTCCTGATTAGTGGCCATATCGAGATTGTATGTTCAGACGGCAATTTCAATCTCAAGCCGGGTGATGCTGCACGAATCCGCAAAAGCTGTGATCTGCAAATTACAGGTACAGGCAGCGAGACGGCTGAATTTGTATTGGTGGATTTGCCTTGACGAAAAAAACAAACGCAAGAGGACCTGTCTCCACTGTGATGTGGAGAACAGGTCCTTTTTGTACGGCTTGTTGTAGCTGCCTTCGTAAAAGAGTCTCTCAAAGTTTGCTGGGCGATGCCGCCCTAGGATTTGCGGAGATTACCCAGTTCGGAAGCGACAGCTTCCACTTCAGAGATACTCAGATGTTCCTTGCTTAGGACCATTTCATACAGGTCAAACAAATCTTCATACTTCGCAAGTGGGAAAGACGAAGCCTGCATGGCAGCTCCACTGGCCATCCGCAACTTCGTTTTGATTGCTTCAATCATATATTCCATGTTGGCTGCGCTTGCTTGCGTTAAATCCATCGTTATGTCCATCCCTTCCGTATCGGAAACTGTTGTCATTGTATCATGATTGGACAGGCTCAGGCCAATGCTTTTGCGACGAAATCAAGCATCGGGTAAAATGAGGAATATAACAATAGAGACTCAGGCAGGAAGTACATGTGTATAAGGAGGTAAGAGATTGGCCGTATATAAGCGGGAATTGGTTCGTCATCAAAGTAGGGAAGCCCGCCACAATGTGCAGGGAGAAGACTTAGTATTATTTTTCAAGCACATCTATAAGCTTCATTCACCGGATGAAATCACCTTTGTCTGTATCGGGACGGACCGTTCTACCGGAGATGCTCTGGGCCCACTGACAGGCAGTCTACTGCAGGAGTATGGAGTGAATCACGTTGTAGGAACTCTGGCTTCTCCTTGTGATGCGGATACACTGGAGAAGAGGCTGGCGCTTGTCCCGTCACATCATGCCATCATCGCCATTGATGCTTGTCTGGGTCCAAAACAGGCAACAGGTACATACTATCTTGCGGAACATCCACTGATTCCGGCAAAATCGGTTGGAGGCAAGCTGCCGCCAGTTGGTCATTATAGCGTGGCTGCTGTAGTGAATGCTAATGGACCGAGACCTTATTCCATTCTACAGATGACCTCGCTTCATTTCGTTATGGGCATGTCCAGATCGATTGCAGAGGCGGTCGCCGAAGCAGTGAAATACAGATAAACGTTTCATTAATGATATGCAGGCTTAATAATATACAACTTGAATTAATTTAATTCGCGCAGAGAGAGGGATTTATATGGAAAAAGTGATGTGTGACGGAACGACGATTTGTTATGCCGAACAGGGTAAGGGAGAAGCACTCATTTTGCTCCACGGATACTGCGGCAGTTCATCCTACTGGGATGAAGTGGTGCCTGAGCTTGCACGCAGCTATCGTTGCATCGTACCCGATCTGCGTGGACACGGCAAAACGGACGCACCTGTAGGTAGTTATACCATTGATCAGATGGGCAATGACGTATTGCAATTAATGGACGAGCTAAAGGTGGACAAGGCTTTCCTACTCGGTCACTCCATGGGCGGATATATCGCACTTTCTATCGCACAGCGCCACCCAGAACGATTGAATGCCTTCGGCTTGATTCATTCCACAGCCTATCCGGATAGTGAAGAAGGCAAAGAAAAACGCCTTCGTGCAGTATCCACCATTCAGACGGAAGGCATTGTTCACTTTGTAGATGGGCTGGTTCCCGGTTTGTTTGCACAAGAACATTTGGAATCGCTATCGACGCAAGTGACTCGTGTGAAGGAAATTGGTTACCAGACTGCGCCACAAGGGGCAACTGGAGCTGCACTGGCTATGCGGGAACGACCGGATCGTCGTGATGTATTGTCCGCTACACCGCTTCCTGTCCTACTGGTTGCCGGAGAGAAGGATGCCGTCATTCCGCCGGAACGTACATTCACAAGTGACAAACCACATATTACACAAGCCGTGATTCCTGGGGCAGGACATATGAGCATGTATGAAGCTCCGGAAGATTTAATTCAGGTCATTAAACAATTTTTGACGGGATTATCGAAGTAATAATGGAACATGAATAGAGTATCGGATGATTTCGCCTCCTTGGCGGAGCGTCAGTATTTTGCTAAACCCCTGCAACGTTCGCTCAAGAACGGCAGGGGTTTTATTTGTTCAGGGCCAGAGCATAGGACGAGCCATAGACCATGTTTTGGCTTTTTGTCATGGCATGAATTAAAATGATGAGAATGGATCATGCAAGTGAAACTGGAATGTACACGATCGAATGATGAGGGGGCACATAGCATGTTCAGGAAAGATTATCTGCTCCGCATGATGGAGGAAATGACAGAAGCGATCGGCAAAGTATTTACACTTAAACAACAGCGAAAACACACGGAGGCTCTGTCCGAGCTGGACGAGCTGCTGCGTAGGCAGTTTGGACTGAATTTATCTCTGCTGAACTCACTGCCGGCCGAGGATGTCATTGAAATGTTCCGTTTTCGCGGCGTCATTGAAGTGGACAATCTGCAACAAGCCGCCAGGCTGATCGAAGAAGAGGCGTACATTTATAATGAAAAGGCCAAAGTAGAGGGCATAGATGACCAGGAAAAGATGGAGTCGGAGAATGAAGCACTTATTCGTCTGATGAGATCACTTCATTTTTACCTGTACGCACTGAATAATGGGGCTAATCCGAAGCTGCTGGATGCACCAGATCGTGTGGAGGGAATATTGGAGCAGACGAAACAATACGAACTTCCGGCACGAACGGAAAAGCAGCTTGCCCTGTATCGTGAACAGCAGGGGCGTTATGATCAGGCTGAGAATAGCTGGTACAGACTGCTGCAGGTAGACGATAGTCATCCCATTCATTATCGGGGTGAGGTGCAGGCTTTCTATGAAAGGTTAAGACAACTGGAAGATGAGCAATTGCAACAAGGTGGTTTGCCTCGTGAGGAAGTGGAAGAGGGGATTGCCGAGCTGAACCGTTAAACCGATGAATAGGCCGTTAACTTGGAGAGGGAACGGAATTGTGTTATGGTAACGGTTGACCAAACCAAACCGAAAGTGAGATGTACCCCCGTGGATTCATTGCGAAAGCTTATACAAGACATCTTTGAACAGAATTCGCTGATTACAGCGACCTGGAGCCAGCTGCGCAGACGGGACAATGTCTCGTATACGAAAGTGCAAGTCAAGCCGGTAACGCTCAAGAATCAGCTTCATTATCAATTCGCATTTCATTATACCAACAAAGTGCTGCACGAGAATTTGACTCCGGATGAAGCGGCAGAGCGCATGACTTTGCTATGCGAAGAGACGTTTCGTCAAGGACTGCTCTGTACTACAGACGCAGACTATCAAATTTTGATCAGCAAAAAATATAAAGTGTCCATCTTGACCAAGTCGCCTTCCAAGACTGCGGTGGACCTCTCGCATAATCGCAAAAAGCAATATGTGCTGGAAGATGGAGTTCCCGTTTCATTTCTGGTGGAGCTGGGGATTATGAGCGAGGAAGGCCGCGTTTTGGCTCGCAAGTACGACAAGTTCAGACAGATCAACCGTTTCCTCGAAATGGTTCAGGACGTCATCCCGCATCTGCCGGAGGGCCGTCCACTTACCATTGTTGATTTTGGTTGCGGGAAGTCTTATCTCACCTTTGCTTTATATCACTATTTGTCCGTACAGCAGCGCAGATCGCTTAAAATTATTGGCCTCGACTTAAAAGCCGATGTTATTGAACACTGCAATGATCTGGCAAACAAATTGCATTACGGTGACCTGAAGTTCCTCGTTGGAGACATCGCTGACTATGACGAGTTGAATGAAGTGGATATGGTTGTAACGCTGCATGCCTGTGATACAGCAACCGATGCTGCTTTGGAGAAAGCCGTTCGTTGGGGCGCTTCGGTCATTCTGTCTGTACCGTGCTGTCAGCATGAGCTATTTGATCAGATTGAATCCAACGTGATGAACCCGTTGTTGTCACACGGTATTCTGAAGGAACGTTTCTCCGCTTTGGCAACCGATGCCATTCGGGCCAAGCTGCTCGATCTGATGGGATACAAAACGCAGCTGCTTGAATTTATCGACATGGAGCATACGCCGAAAAATATTTTAATCCGTGCCGTACGAGGCCAGGCTGGGCAGACTGCTGACATGTGGAACGAATATACCGCATTCCGTGATTTCATTCACGCAGATCCTTATTTGGAGCGGGCTTGTGCGGACTTGCTCCCAGGTGGTGGCAAGCTGAAAGAAGCTGCACCGAACCAAGGGGCAGATGCGAGCCAGGAGAATTCAAATGGGGAATCGACCAAAGGTGTCACCCAAGATGCCAGCCACTGTGATCACTGTTGAATGTGAATGTCTATGGAACAATGAAAAGTGATGCATAATGTTTGATGGCAGATGGCAAGAAGGATGATACATGATTGAGTTGCTTGATCCTTTGAGACGATGCAGTTCGTCTGCCATCGCCGTTGACGGGACATACTGATAAGAGGGTCCCGTGAAAATAAATATAATGTGCCAAAGGCATGAAATCAGGCAGAAGACCCTAATGGGGCTTCTGTCTTTTTTTGTTTGAAATTCATTAAGAGGAATACGGAGACGGGAGAAAGGAGAGGGACATATGAAGGGAGGAAAATCAGATGAGAAAGCCAAGTGGAGTTCAGAATCGGCATTAACGGCAGTTCTTGGTTTAATTGCAGTGGCTTTACTGTTGACAGGATGTCTATGTAGGGGATTGTTTTATACTACGGACGTATATCCCATGGTACTCATGGCATCAGGAAGTGTACTTATTTGGTTTGTTTTGTTCATTATGTGCTTTAATGCACCGAAGACGAGAGGGCAGTTAGGGATTGCTCAGTGGTTGGATTACCTCAAACGACTATATGAGGCGATTATGCAGTATGCTCACTTCCGCTGGATGCTTTGGCCCCTGGCAATAGCAGTCTGGTTTGGCCTGCATGTATGGATGGGCTCTGTAAGCGTACAGGGAAGTTTGGATGAGATGCTGCGCTGGAGCCTTCTGGCGATATTTGCGTTGCTAACCGTCATACTGGCATCACGCGCGAACGGAACGCTTTGGTTTGCCTGTGGCTGGCAATTGGCAGGCGGCCTGATTGTGCTAAGCGGAGTGCTAGCCGCGTGTGGTGTGCTGCCGCTGCCTTATGGGGTCATGCGAACCGCTGACCCCGAGATCAGCTCCGCTGGAGCCCGGCTCGGCGGATTGCTGCAGTACCCTAATGCGTACGGTGCCATTGTTGGCATGTACGCATTGGAGCGGCTGGCTGCCGCCGCGCGCGCCATGGCCCGGCCGTTGTCGGCCGGGCGGCTCATCGCGGCAGCACTGCCGCTCATGCCCGCGCAAGCCGCGCTCCTGCTGAGCGAGTCGCGCGGCGCTTGGCTGGCGACCGGCTGCGCCGCGGTCGCCGCCTTCGCTTTGCAGCGGCGCGGTGCCCGCCTGCCGCTGCTGCTGGCCACAGCCGCGCCCTTGGCGTGCGCGGCCTGGCTCTACCGCCAGCTGGCTGCGGCCCAGCTGGCGCCTGCACCCGTGCCCGGCCTGCTGGCACTGGCCGGGGCATGGGCAGCTGCGCTGCTCGGCACGCTGCTGCTGTGCCGTTTGTGGCACAGCGACGCTCGTGCACGCGCCGCTGCCCTCACGGCCACAGTGCTGGCGGGAATCGCCGCCGCCACTGTGGCCGTGGCCTCCACAGCCGACCGCATGGCGGCTGGTGTCGGCACAGGGCTGTCCCGCCTTCAGATGTGGCGGGACGCCCTGAAGCTCTGGACCGAGGCCGCATGGCTGGGCCACGGGGGAGAGACATGGCGCAACATGTTTCGCGCCATCCAATCCTCGCCTTATGTCGGAGGCGAGGTCCACAACGGCTTCCTCGATCTGGCCCTCGATACAGGCGTGATCGGGTTGCTGCTCATCGTCGGATGGTTCTTTTCCACCCTGCGAACGATGTGGAGGCATGCACCGCAGCTGCTGCCTTCGGTTATTGTTTTTGTCCTCCATGGCGCTATGGACTTTGACTGGAGCTTCACCTTCAATTGGATGCTGTTCATTTGGCTTGGGGGCTGGGCCCTCTCGTCGTCAACTCTTCAGGAATCCGTGGCTGACAAAAAACGGTCTCGTTTTCTCCGTCCGTTAAGCCCGTGGCCTCAACGGATATTAACCGGACTGTTCGTCATGTTTTGGCTCGGCGGCACAGTCTGGCTTGCTGGACAACAAGTGGCGGCAGAACAACAATATCGTTTAGCCATGTCAAAAAATACAGAAGGTGCTGAACGTAAAGCGCTTCTTACTGCGGCGTACAAGTTTAACCCCTACAGGCCGGATATCGCCATCTCCTTGTCCCGTACGATTCCAGCGGGAAAGGCTGACTCCATATTGGTGCAGAGCTTGTCCTTTTCCCCTGTTTCACCCCAACTCTACGGAGAGCTGGGGCGGTTAGCCGCTCAATCGGGTAGAGGAGAGTCGGCCGGGAACTATTTTGAACAAGGCCTGGCCCAGAATCGTTTTGACGCGTCCAGCCAGTCCCAAGCCCTATATTGGATGGAACAGGCATCACGGATGGAACTGGCGTCAGGGTATGCTGAACGAGGAAGGCAGACCGCTGCTGCTGGAGTATGGATATATGAACGTTACAGACAACTGGCCGAAAAAGTAGCATCAGAGAAGGATAGAAATGATCGGCGTTTTGAGCTTGGAGAAGACGCATTACGTTACGGGGATAATCTGCGCCTCCTTGCTTTTGATCCACTTGCTTCAGAGGTGACCAGAAAGATTCCCTGAATATCTGACCTCATCCAACGCTAAAAGAGAACGAGATCCATGAAAACAATGATTCAACTTGTAACGGCATGAACGATCTCGCATGGATCCAACGAAAGTATTGGCTTACGCCTCAGTTCGGGTTATTCAAAATCGAACAAAATGCTGCACCATAAGCTGTTCGTCTACCTGTTCATTGCTCCCAACTTACAAGCGATATCCGCCAAACGCATTCTTAAAGGCAGCTTGCAGCGGTTCTACCTCTACACCCCATAGAGTCGCAATATCTAAGCTGACATCCGCGTTCCACCATTCGCATAATTTTTTGCGATTATCCCGATTTTCTCCGATCCAGAGCAGATTGGCGATGACCTTCCCATAATACAATTCTTCCGCCTGCTTCATCAGCTCTGGGGAGATATATACCTTTAGCTTTTTGGCTGTTCGATACAGCTCTTTGCTGCATGCTCTTCGGATACCGCGGGCAGAAGGCAGTTTCTGGCCTGGGGTGTTATGTTTGACCGGGGGAGTACCGGGTGCTGATTTGAATGACATCTTCTCACGCTCCTCTCCCGATACCATATGCAAACGCCTGCCTGCGGGACACTATCCCAGACGGGTGAAGTAGCAACAGCTACAGGCCTGTGATAAAATAGGGACGAACATCCATGGTGCGGAAGGGCACTGCCAATCAGGATGAAGAAAGAGGGTCGAGATGGACGTTATTCATAACATTGTCAATCAATTATTCGATTGGATTCAGAGTCTTGGATACTTTGGAATTATGCTTGGACTAATGCTTGAAGTTATTCCGAGTGAAATTGTACTGGCATATGGAGGTTTTCTCGTTTCACAAGGCCATATTAATTTTTTCGGTGCATTGATTTTTGGTACCGTGGGCGGTGTCATAGCCCAGCTATTTATTTACTGGATTGGCCGTTATGGCGGAAGACCTGTACTTGAACGCTACGGAAAATACATACTGATCCAGAAAAAGCACATCGACCATTCCGAAGAGTGGTTCCGCAAGTATGGGACAGGGGTCATTTTCACGGCGCGTTTTGTTCCGGTCGTAAGACATGCCATATCGATTCCTGCCGGTATATCCAAAATGCATACGGGTCGATTTATTTTGCTGACAACCCTCGCTGTTATACCGTGGTCTGCATTGTTTATATATTTAGGGATGATACTTGGAGATCAATGGCAACATATCAACGAGAAAGCGGCACCTTATATTATGCCGATTTTGCTCGTTGCTCTCGCACTTATGATTGTTTATGTACTTATTAAATGGATGAATGCTCGTAAAAAGAAGGGAAGTGTCTAGTTATGGGAAAACCAAACTTGTCTCACAAATTCGGTAAAGGTTTGCCACCGAAAGATTTCATTGAGAGCATGACGAAGAACCAAAGTGAGTTTCAGGCAAACTATGACAGCTTTGTATGGCCAAGTGAGGATGATCGTGAATTTTTCGAAAGCCTGAATCACCGCGATGACTTGCGTGTGTTAATTTTGGCTGCTGACTGGTGTGGCGATGTGGTACGCAATGTTCCAGTCGTATTCCAGGCGCTGGAAATTTCCGGCATTCCGACAGAAGTTCTTATTTTGGAAAATCACCCTGAAGTGATGGATGAGTTCCTTACGATGGGCGGACGCTCTGTTCCTGTCGTTATTTTTGCAGATACGGGCGGACATGTACTGGGTCAATGGGGACCTCGTCCGCAACATGTGCAGGAAGTTATGGTTGAATTCAAACGTCTCAACCCGGACCGTGAAGCGGCAGATTATCAGGATAATTTGGCTGTAGCACGTCAAGAGATTGGTAAACGTTATGGGGAAGGAACGGAGTCAAATGCAGCTATTATTCGTGAGTTGCGTGAACTGATTTCGGGTTACTGAGCCGATATGCTTAACATTCGTACATTTTCTTTGGGACCGCTCCAGACCAATGCGTATCTGTTGCAGGGTGATGATCCAGGTAAAGCCGTAATCATTGACCCTGGAATGAATCCGGGCTCATTACTCAAAGCCATTCAGGACCTGGAGATCGAAGCGATCCTGCTTACTCACGCACATTTTGATCATATGGGCGGCGTGGATGAAATTCGACAATTGAAAGGCTGTCCCGTTTATTTGCATGACTTGGAGAGTGATTGGCTTACGACGCCGAAATTGAATGGTTCTTTGAACTGGCCGCAGGCTACCCCGCCGCTTTCGACAGATCCAGCTGAATATGCCTTGGACGAAGGGCAGACTCTGAACTTTATTGGTCATACGTTCAAAGTGTACCATACACCGGGACACTCCCCAGGCAGTGTAAGTCTGCTGTGTGGTGACGATCTGTTTGCTGGTGATGTTCTGTTCCGTATGGGTGTAGGCAGAACGGATCTGACCGGAGGTCGTGAACGGGATCTGATTGATTCCATCCAGAACAAGTTATACACCTTCGCGGATGAGGTCAAAGTGTATCCAGGTCATGGTCCCAAAACGACAATCGGTTATGAGAAGAAGAACAATCCTTACGTGTCTGCAAGATGATCCGACAATTTATGTGAAGAAAGTCTGGACAAGTGACAACTTTTTCATTAGAATAGCAATTAGTTGTTACAAGCGTTAAAGCACCATCTAACTGAAGCAATACAAAGAAACACCCTAACTTGCGAAGCACGCAGACTGTGGTCTATACCCGGTTTGCGTTCTTTTTTTGTTTTCAGCTACTTTTTTATCAAAGTTACATCCGTTTAACCCTACATACAGATCGTTGACAAGTATCTACAGAAGATCGTCTAATGAGAGCGAGGAATTAGAAGTGGAGAAAAAGCGAGTGATTCAGTTTGGACAACGTGCCGAGAACCTGATCATCGAAGAAAACCGTCTAGCAATGGAAAGTGGCAGAATAGAAGCAGTTACTCAGCGTCCTCAACTACATAACTACATGAATAATGAGATGAATCCAATCAAGGATCAACAGCAAAATATATGGAGAAGTCGTTTATTAAGCAGTGGAGCCCGCAACCAACCGTGGTTCGACAAACTGCAAGATTACCGAAATGAAGTCTGATTGCCCGGGAAATTGTCGGCTTCAGATTTTTTTTTGGATTGAATTGAACGTTTCTGCAGAGCCTGTCGTAATAACATAAGACTGAGCGGAGAGCAGGTGATGATGCAGATGGAGGCAGCCGAACTGGAAGAGGTACAGAGAGCGATACAGGGGGATGACAGTGCACTGGCAGAACTGCTGCAGCGTCACTACGCCTTTGTGTATAAGTATCTTGTCAAAGTAACGATGGACCCCAACGTTGCTGAGGAGACGGTGCAGGATACGATGATTCGATGTATGGAAAATATTTATAGATACGATGGCTCGTCTGCCTTTTCGTCATGGATGATTACGATTGCCACCCGTATATATATCGACAAGTCCAGGCGCAGGCGAAGAGAACAGATTTGGCTGGAAGCCATTCGGAATCAGGCTGTACGGAAATTGCGGTGGCAATTTGAGAGCCGGAATGAAGAATGGACAGATGTTATGGATGCCATGACAAGGTTAACCCCAGAACATCGTATTGCCGTCCTGCTGAAGCATTATTATGGTTATGGCTATGATGAAATTGGTGAAATGCTGGGTATTCCATCCGGAACGGCGAAGTCTCGAACTGCCTATGGCCTTCGTCAATTGAGAAAGGAGCTGGGTTGAGCATGAGCAGATCTGAGGAACAGGATGAACAAGAGATTCTGAAGCGGATGCAACAACAGATGAGAGTGCTCGATGATGCGTATGAGCCTGTAAACATTCCTTCATTAGCCTCCATTGAAGCCCAAGTCAAGGAACGAAAACAAATGAGACGACGAGCCAATCGGATCGAAATGATTTTTTTCTGGATTGTGGGATTGTTCATTATCGCTTTTGGTGCCTTATTGTTCCATTCGGCTCCAGCTCTATATTTGGGTATCCAGGCGATTAGCTTGTGCGCAGCGATTGCCGTGGGAGTAATCTGGTCAGGGAGACGCCGGAAGGAGACTCGTCATGAATGATCTGCATTATTCTTTAAATGAGATTCCTCTCATATGGCTTATTCTGATTGCCGTTCTTTTGCTAATACAGGGAACATGGATCTTTCAGGATGCACGCAGACGTGGCCGTTTCCCCTGGTTATGGGGATTGTGGGGCATTACCGGATTCCCAACACCTTTGATCATATATTGGTTCATTGTGGTGCGAGCAGATCGCAGACCCCCTAAGCAAACGTCGGACAAATCATAGAGTTCACGGGTTGGAAAAAAGATTTTGCACAAATGTTTTGTTTAATTCTAGTAATCGTAGACAGCGCTATTCTTTTCTAGTAGACTATACAAATAATAAAAAGATAGACTACCAGGAGGTTAGACGATGCTGCGATTAGGAGAGAAGGTTGTCATCGTCGCGGATGCGTTTGAGCAGAATCTTCCTGTGGGGGAATATGGTTTCATCATCGCTTATGACCGGAATCCGGACAATGCGTTCGATTACGTGCTTCGAGTGCCGCAGGTGAATCGGAACTTTTTTGTTCCATCCGGCGACGTCGATCTAGAAGAGGTTCTGCTGAAGCAGGAAGCTGAGCGGGTCGAGCGAGAAGCGTTGATAGATTACGCCCTTGCGACACACAATGAGAAACTGTTTCATCATCTGATGAACGGAGATTTTCAAGCTGTGGAAGAGGAAGAGGAAACCGCGAACGATGTTATGTCCCAGGCGGATTTTATAAAGCAGGTTAACCTGCGTGCATGGATTTAGAATTTTAAGAGTCGGCTGATGCCGGCTCTTTTTTGATTAGACTGGAACATATGAACGTTGAAGCTCCTCATTATCCTGGTTAACGCGTAAAAATTCAGTTAATAGGTTTTGAAATTCGCATTAAAGGAAGACTCCCCTGATGTGGTGTTATTTTGCATATTCGGTAACTCGGGTCATTTGCATTGAATTGTCGAACTATCTCACCTATAATGAAAAAAGTTATCTTGGGACTTTAGCCCGTTAAACGGACGATTCGTTTTCGGCGGTTTCAGGAATTAGAACGAATGAAGGAGGCATCCGGAAATGAGTATTTCGAATAATGACGTTCAGCATGTGGCCAAGCTGGCCCGGCTTAATTTGACTGCTGAAGAAGAGCAAACCCTGACAGGGCAGCTGAACGCGATTTTAAAATATGCTGAGAAGCTGAATGAACTGGATACAGAGAACATTGAGCCTACCACTCACGTGCTGCACGTCAGCAATGTGATGCGTGAAGATGAGACGAAGGAAAGTCTGTCGATTGAACAGGTCATGCGCAATGCACCAGATGAAGAAGACGGGCAATTCAAAGTGCCTGCTGTAATGGAATAACGGATAACCGGAAGGAGGACGAATTACGTGAGTTTATTTGAACAATCGTTGCCGGAGATACATAACAAGCTGCACGCCAAGGAGCTGTCGGTCAGCGATCTGGTGAATCAGGCATATCAGAACATTGGTGAACGGGATGAAAAGGTTAAGGCTTATCTGGCGCTGGATGAAGAACAAGCACGTGCTCGTGCACGTCAACTGGATGATCGTCTCGTCAGCGGTGAGGAGAAAGGTTTGCTTTTCGGTCTGCCAGTCGGCATTAAGGACAACATCGTTACGAACGGACTGCGTACAACATGCGGCAGCCAGTTTTTGCGCAATTTCGACCCGGTGTATGATGCAACGGTTGTCGAGAAGCTGAAAGCGGCGGATACCGTGACGATCGGGAAGCTGAACATGGACGAATTCGCCATGGGCGGCTCTAATGAAAATTCAAGCTTCTACCCTGTACGTAACCCATGGGCACTCGATCGTGTTCCAGGCGGCTCCAGTGGTGGATCTGCTGCGGCTGTTGCGGCAGGAGAAGCTTATTTCACATTGGGATCAGATACAGGGGGCTCGATCAGACAGCCTGCATCCTATTGCGGCGTTGTTGGTTTGAAACCTACCTACGGACTCGTTTCCCGCTTTGGTCTGGTTGCATTCGCATCTTCCCTGGATCAAATTGGACCTTTGACGAAAAATGTCGAGGATTCTGCCTATGTGCTGCAAGCCATTGCTGGTTATGACGCCAAAGATTCGACATCCGCGAAAGTGGATATCCCGGATTACTTGAGCGGACTGACAGGGGATGTCAAAGGACTTCGCATTGCTGTTCCGAAGGAATACATTGGTGAAGGCGTTGATCCTCAAGTTAAAGAAACCGTCCTGTCTGCCCTGAAAGTCCTCGAAGGACTCGGCGCAACATGGGAAGAAGTATCCCTTCCGCATACCGAATATGCGGTGGCTACGTATTATCTACTCGCTTCCTCGGAGGCTTCTTCGAACCTGGCTCGTTTCGACGGCGTACGTTATGGTGTTCGTGCAGACAATCCGGAAAACTTGCTGGATCTGTATCACCAATCCCGTAGTCAAGGTTTTGGTCCTGAAGTGAAACGACGCATCATGCTTGGAACCTATGCACTCAGCTCGGGTTACTACGATGCGTATTATTTGAAAGCTCAGAAAGTGCGTACGTTGATCAAACAGGATTTCGACGACGTATTTGCTAAATATGATGTCATCATTGGGCCAACTGCGCCAACAACGGCATTCAAACTTGGATCCCAAGTCGATGACCCACTTACGATGTATCTCAACGACATTCTGACTATCCCTGTCAGCCTGGCTGGTGTACCTGCAGTCAGCATCCCTTGCGGATTCTCGGATGGACTGCCTGTTGGCATGCAGATTATCGGTAAAGCTTTTGATGAAACGACCGTACTGCGCGTAGCGCATGCGTTTGAACAAAATACGGAATTCCACAAGCAGCGTCCGCAGCTGTAGACTGCCCGGAACGGAGGAATATAGAAATGTCCGCATCTAAATATGAAACGGTCGTTGGACTTGAAGTCCATGTCGAGTTGCATACAAACTCCAAAATCTTTTGCGGCTGCTCCACTGCCTTTGGAGCTCCGCCAAATACACATACTTGTCCGGTCTGTCTCGGACATCCAGGCGTATTGCCTGTATTGAATCGCCAGGCTGTAGATTACGCGATGAAAGCAGCCATGGCCCTTAACTGCACTGTTGCTGATGTCAGCAAGTTTGACCGCAAAAACTACTTCTATCCCGATTCTCCGAAAGCTTATCAGATCTCACAATTCGATCAACCGATTGGTGAGAATGGCTGGATCGATATTGAAGTCAACGGTGAAACGAAGCGAATCGGCATTACGCGTCTTCATCTGGAAGAAGATGCAGGGAAGCTTACCCACGTGGACGGCGGCTATGCTTCATTGGTCGATTTCAACCGTGTTGGTACGCCGCTCGTGGAGATTGTCTCTGAGCCGGAGATTTCTTCTCCGGAGGAAGCTCGTGCATATCTGGAGAAATTGCGTGCCATCATGCAGTACTGTGATGTATCCGACGTGAAGATGGAAGAAGGCTCACTGCGTTGTGATGCCAACATTAGTTTGCGTCCGCATGGACAGGAGAAGCTTGGAACGAGAGCTGAACTGAAAAACATGAACTCCTTCCGGGGCGTTCAGCGTGGTCTGGAATATGAACAGTATCGTCAAGCGGAAATTTTGGACGATGGCGGTGAAGTGGTTCAGGAAACTCGTCGCTGGGATGAGGCTCAAGGGAAAACACTGTCGATGCGCGGTAAAGAGCAGGCGCATGACTATCGTTATTTCCCAGATCCGGATTTGGTGAAGCTGCATATCGATGCAGCCTGGAAAGAACGAATCAGAGCTTCCATACCGGAGCTTCCGGACGAGCGTAAAGCCCGCTATACCGCTGATTATGGACTGCCTAATTATGATGCTGAGGTTATTACCTCTTCCAAAGCGGTCGCTGATCTTTTTGAAGACAGTCTGAAATACACCAAGGATGCCAAAGCCGTATCCAACTGGATTATGGGTGATTTGCTTGGTTATTTGAATACCAGCAACCTTGAATTGACTCAGGTGCCACTGACTGGCCAAGGTCTGGGTGAGATGATTGGATTGCTTGAAAAAGGTACAATTAACAGTAAAATCGCCAAAACGGTATTTAAGGAAATGCTCGAGAGCGGCAAGCTTCCACAGCAAATTGTTGAAGAAAAAGGTCTGGTCCAGATTAGTGACTCAGGTGCCATTCTCGCGATTGTGGAGCAGGTTGTTGCGAACAACCCGCAATCCGTGGAAGATTACAAGGCTGGTAAGCAGAAGGCCATTGGCTTCCTCGTTGGTCAAGTCATGAAAGAAAGCAAAGGCAAAGCCAATCCGGGACTAGCCAATCAACTGCTTACAGATGTACTGAACCGCTAATCCATCCGGTGAGGCCGGACAGAAAGAGGCTCGTCCCTGTGACAGCCTCTTTTTGTTAGGGCATAAGTTTGATTTTATTGTCCTGGATTCAGTGGACGTACGAAGGAGATGAGGTAGGTTATGAAGATTCAATCTTTGTCATTGAATGATCTGGAGACAGTAGGGCAGCTCTGGCGACTGCAGCATGTAGCTTATCGGCTCGAAGCCGAGATCATCGGGTTCCAGGAAATTCCGCCTTTGATGGATACGATGGAGACACTTCAGAACTGTGGAGAGACTTTCTATGGCTATCTGGACACGGATGGGGAATTGCTTGGTGCGATTGCGGTGGATGAGGAAGAGATCAATACATTGACGATCACACGCATGATGGTGCATCCTGATCATTTTCGTAAAGGGATTGCTGCTGCTTTGATGACGTATGTGTTTGAACAGTATCCGGATCTTCCGCGTTATATCGTTTCCACAGGAACGTTGAACCAGCCAGCCGTGAAATTGTATACCAAATTCGGTTTTAAGCCAGTGGAGGTTGTACAGATTGCACCTGGAGTGGAATTAACGACATTTCATAAGAATAAAGATTAATGATGTGAACAACTGGAGGAGGAATACCGGCTTTGGGCAATCCCTGGTTAATAGATGAGTGGCACATTTTATTGCGATTATTACTGGCTATGCTGCTTGGAGGGCTTGTAGGCCTGGAGCGGGAGCGTTCCAATCATGCTGCTGGTCTGCGTACCCATATTCTGGTATGTCTTGGATCTGCACTGATCATGATGTTGTCTATTTATGGTTTTAAAGATTTTGCAAATGAATTAAACGTAAGGATTGATCCGGCTCGTCTGGCTACAGCCGTTATTACAGGCGTTGGATTTCTCGGAGCGGGCACGATTCTTTTTACCGGCAAGTCGATTACCGGACTGACAACGGCGGCTTCCATTTGGGTTGTGGCAGCTATCGGACTGGCAACAGGCGCAGGATTCTTTTTTGCCTCCATCGTGTCAACCGTCCTGGTATTACTTAATCTCTGGGTATTCAACAAGTTGGAGCTTAGGTATATACGGGGAAACAAACTGCATGTCGTTACACTTCATACTTTGTCTGAGCCCGGTTTTCTGGAACAGGTATCTTCATTTATGGAGCAGGAGAAGATCAAAATCCGTAAAATAACGGTGAATGAACAGGATTTGGCTTATGCTGAAATGATATCGGTTGAACGCAAAATTGAAATTGTGCTGCATGTCTACATGCCACATGAATTGAGTGCAGTGCATCTCGTATCCAAGTTAAGACAGTGGGAACATGTAACGAAAGTGTCAGTCGAATAATTGAATTAAACCCTCTGAGGCCTTTAGTGCCGGAGGGTTTTTGCTCATAACCATATTTCTTCCAGTTACTCTCCCGGCTCTTTAGGGTACTATCTAACCAAATGCATGAAGAGCGGGAACATCAGCCCGGAAGAAAGGAGTCGTTTATGAAACGGAAACGTCATTCGAACAATACTTCCAGCGGAACGCGCGGAAAACCTGTCCGAAATCGAACTCACAAGTTTATTGCCGGGTTACTAAGTGCGGTTATTCCGGGTCTGGGCCATATTTATCTCCGATTATACATGAGAGGTCTGACTTTCATGATGCTTGTACTTCTGGACTTGTCAGCACTCTTGTACTTCTCAACCATTGGAATACAGATCAATGTACCATTGCTTATCCTGTTGGCGTTGTTTATTCCGGTGATTTACTTTTACAATGTATTCGACGTATTGCAATCTGCGGACTGGGTGATGATGCGCAGGAGAAGAGCGGTTACCCACAATAGCTCGGACAAGCCCATTCCTAATGAACGTTCTGCAGGGGAAGCCATGATGGTGTGGGAAAGAGGCATTTCGTTTGGATTGCTCCTGATTGTAGGGGGATCGCTGCTGGTATTGTTCTTTCGTAAACCACGTTGGTTTAAAGAGTTAATCGCTGTGTATGGCGGATACACTTTTGCTGTTCTGATGATCGCAGGAGGACTAATCCTTTTCGGACGGGAAATCTGGGTCATGCTTCGCAAGAAGAAAATCTAATGTGAACTATTCAAGGAGGGATAGCCATGAACCGTAAAGTCCGGGTCGGCCGCTATACGGCTGCCGCCTTACTCGTAGCTGTCGGTGTGCTGTTGATTTTGGATAAACGGTGGGGAACGGACTATGTATATGAGATGGTCGATTGGTGGCCCCTCTTGCTCGTTGTGTTAGGTGTAGAATACATACTGTTGTTCTTAGTGACACGTCGAAGAGGGAATGCAGGTTCAGACAACCAAGGTGAGAAAATTAAAATGCGCTTCAGACCTGATGCGAAGGGCATCCTGACGTCCCTTGTCCTGACGGCTTCTGTATTTATCGTTTCTGAGCAGGATCATTATATGCATTTGTGGAACAGGGTGAGTCTTAATCTCGGAGCGGCATCCATGGACTATAGTCAGGCAGCAGGATATATGGAAGATAAGGGCACGATTCGGGTGCCTGTAGGTATGGATACATCGGACCTTGTTGTTGAGGGAGTGAACGGGGATATCTCGATACAGCGGGGGGATACGGAAGAGATTGAAGTGCGCACGGTAGTTTGGGTGGATCAGACAACTGAAGTACAAGCCAAAGCAGTGGCGGACGCTTCTTTTGTTGAGGCAGACGGGACAAAAGTGATTCATATCAAGACTACAGGCAAAACGTATGGAGAGAACGAGAAAACACAGCCGCGGATGAATATCACCATAACGATCCCGGATGATCGTCGTTTCAATCTCGATATTCGGACGTCCAATGGAGCCATATTGTTGAATCGTCCGGAAGCCATTAGTACCATTTTGGCCGAGACCGGAAATGGACGGATAAGAATTACGAATGCCGTAGGTGATATTTCCGGTAAAACGCTGAATGGTGATGTCGTTGTGGCAAATGCGATCGGAAATGTGGACTTGAACAGTAATCGTGGGGACATGAAGGCCCGTGGGGTTTCTGGAAATGTGAATCTGACTACACAAGTCGGAAGTATTAACATCACGGACTCCGTCGGAGAGATCACAGCGGATACCCGAAACGGAAATATCAATGTAGACGGCGCAAGTTTGGCAGTTAAAGCTCAATCCCTCAATGGGAGTATAAGTATTGTTTCCGCCAAAGTAGGCGGTGACTGGGACGTTTATAGCGCTGTAGGTGCTATTAACATTCTGCTTCCGGAGCGGGGGGATTATAGCCTCAGTGGTTCCAGCAGTTATGGAGATCTGCAAACGGATCTGCCGTTTAAAGTGAAGAATAAAACGATTGAGGGCCAGCTTGGTGAAGGAGAATATACGGTTAAAGTTGAAGGTAACAGCGACCTTACTATTGATCGTAATCCTGCAGTGCCTCCTGTTGGAACGAATTCATTGGATTCGGAAGATACAGACAATAACTTGGAACAAATGACCGAAGACGGACAGAATTCCCAAGACCAAACGTCCGAAGTTCCCTGACTGGTGCGTTGACAATAAACTTGCAATCGCCGTACAATAAATATAAACTGGCAAGGTTACACGGCAGGAAAATGTAATGTCGTTGTTCCAGCCGAGGATCAACTCTGAATGAAGAGAACATGTGATCATACATTCTGTCTCTGCAGAGTAATGAAAGGTAAGGCGGTGGGTTTTATGGCAACACGTGTCCAACATGCGTTGGAGCATCTGAAAACGACCGGTGTCCGTATTACACCCCAGCGTCATGCCATATTGAACTATCTGATGGAATCCATGGGGCATCCGACAGCCGATGAAATTTACCGTGCGCTTGAACCCCAGTTTCCCAGTATGAGCGTGGCGACTGTATATAACAATTTGAAGATGTTTCTGGAAGCGGGCATGGTCCGGGAGTTGACATACGGGGATAACTCAAGTCGCTTCGATGCCAATGTGACGGATCATTACCATGTTATCTGTGATAAATGCGGCAAGATTGAAGATTTTAGTTATCCTTCGCTAAAAAGCGTGGAGCTCCAGGCGGAGTCAAGTACAGGATTTGAAGTACATGGTCACCGGTTGGAAGTATATGGTGTTTGTAAAAGTTGCAGGGATTAAGAGAGATGAATTACAATATTAACGTGCAGAATTCAGTTTGGATTCTTCACGTTTTTTGTTTTTAGGACGATAGAATGTATATAGTCTTCAGCAGTTTAGCTATTTCATGATTCAGCATGATTAACGGAGGTAGACGTTTGAGTAGAAAAAGCAGATATACACGTCAGAAGCGCCGCTCGTTCTGGCCTGGATTTTTGGCTGCCTGTGTTGTTGCAGGCGGTGCTTATTGGCTAATAACGAATGTTTGGCTTAATCAGATTCACGAAGACCCCGACTGGATTGGTATGAATCAACCTATTTTTGTAGACGGACAATTGATGGATGGCGAGGCTTCAGGAACGGGAGATCAGCTTAAATTGCCCGTATCGGTGCTGCAAGAGGCGATCGATTCCGGAATACGTTATGAAGCAGACACAGGAGATATCATTATTGCAACACCGCAGCGAGTACTCCATATGAAGGAAGGCAGTACGAAAGCGGAACTTAATCATCGAGATTATCCCATGACGGTTAAACCGGAGGTGGTTGGGGGGGAAGCTTATATTCCGCTCAAACCATTGAAAGAAGTATATGGGATAGCTATACAGGAAGATGTTACAACGGGTGCCGTTCTGCTGATGCGTGGAGGTGACACGATTCAGTATGCGGAGATTAATACATTGTCTTCCAAGGCAGACAAAACGGTTCCTTTGTACAAACGCGGGGGAGAATCTTCTCCCATCATCGCCGATATGGAGCAGGACGCACGAGTAAGGGTATGGCAGACAGGTGATGACCAGAGCTTTGTTCAGTTGGATAATGGTTATGCCGGTTATGTGGCTAATAAGTATGTCACTCTTACGGAGGTAAAGGAACTGGACAAGCCTAAATTTACCCTGACTGCGGCGGAGAAAAAGTGGCAGAATAAACCGGTCAACCTGGTTTGGGAAGCCGTATACAACCGACAGCCTGATGTGTCTTCGATTGGCAAGATGCCTGGAGTTAATGTGGTAAGCCCCACATGGTTCCATATTACAGATGGACAAGGCAACGTAAAAAGTAAAGGGGATAAAGCATACGTCAACTGGGCTCACCATTCCGGCATGGAAGTATGGGGCTTGATGGATAACAGCTTTGATCCGGATGTTACGAAAGAAGCCGTGGCCTCATATGAGACACGTACGCGTATTATAGAGCAGATGCTGGAGTATGCACAGACGTATCATTTGGACGGCATTAACATTGACTTTGAGAATGTCTATACAGACGATGGACCGAATATCACTCAATTTGTCCGCGAAATCAAAGCAATGGCGCGCATTCATGGTTTGATGCTCTCGGTTGATGTGACGCCGAAATCGAACAGTGAGATGTGGTCTGCTTTTCTGGATCGTCGCTCGTTAGGCTCTTTTGCCGATTATATTGTCGTTATGGCGTATGACGAGCACTGGGCTGCGAGTCCAAAGGCCGGTTCGGTTGCCTCGCTTCCTTGGACCGAGTCTTCTATGAGAAAGATCCTGGAAGAGGATGAAGTACCATCGAACAAATTGATTATGGCTGTGCCGCTATATACTCGAATCTGGACGGAAGAGACCAATGATCAAGGAGAAGTGAAAGTGTCTTCCAAAGCGGTAGGCATGAGCACCGTCGCAGAGCTGATCAAGGAAAAGAAACTCAAACCTGTTCTGGATAAACAAAGCGGACAGAATTATGTGGAATATTCCGAGGATGGGGCCACTAAGAAAATCTGGATAGAAGATGCCGTTTCGCTTCAGGCACGTGTTGATTTGGTTGCTTCGTTGAAATTGGGTGGAGTAGCTGCATGGAATCGAAGCTTCGCCGATGCATCAGCATGGGAGACGCTAAAACAGGCAGGGTATTCGAAATAAACATGAAATAGCTCTCTTTGAACTTATATATTAATTAATTTAAAAGTGCTTCTGAAATTCAAAAAAAGGTCCGGTGAAGATACCGGGCCTTTTTTCTGTCTCTGGGCTTTGATGAAAAGAAAATCTAGCTGTTGGAACTCATGCCATGATCTGTGTCCGAAGGGGATGGAGGTGTGGAATGCGCTTTCAGTTGTGAACTGGTAGTATTGGCCTGATTAGGGTCCAGGGTAAGGATGGTGTGACAGAACATACAACGATCCGTCTTGCCGAGCATTTTGGTTAACTTGCCACATTCCGGACAGTCCACTTGTACTGCGCTTGTGGAAAGCATACCAGCCCAGAAATAAATGGCCAGACTAGCCATCATGGCGATCAGGCCGATGACGAGTCCCACAGCGGCAAATACTTTGCCTGCGTGTCCCCAGAACACAATTCCGGCAGTTCCCAGTACCATTAGGCCCATGCCTAGCATGGTAAGCAGTAGTCCCCAAGTGCGAAAAGCATTAATTTTTGCTGATTTAAAAATCATGAAAAATGCTCCTATCGTATGAGTAGTATCGGACCTGGATAAGAAGGAAACTTCAGCCTACATGTAGAATTACATTATAACTGACTTGGCGCTTATCTGCCATGAATTGTATGGAGGGAATCGTGGAACTAAAGAACCTTGCTTTTTTGTCCGAACAGTCGGAAGAGACAGGGGCAGTTGGGGCTATCGCTTATTCCCACCCGGGAGAGCGATTCCACGGCTCCCTAATCCAGGATTTTGAATTGCTCGTACTTGTTGTTCATAATACCGACCAGTTGATATCCAAGGTTGGACACTACAAATATGGTGATCTTCGTTATCAAATAATCTATGTCAGCCGTCATGAGCTGCAGAGCAGTGTAATCACGGGGGATAACAATAACATCATGCAGTGCCTAATTGAAGGTGAGATCATCTGGGAAGCGGATAACGCCTTGAGTGATTTGCGAGAGGAACTATCTGCTTTTGGAACCGAACTGCGTGAGCAAAAGCTGCTACATGAATTCGCCAGTTTTTTGAGAATGTATGTGGAAGCCAAACGTTACATTCAAGAGGGCCATGTTGTTGATGCCTATTACAATGTACTTGAGGCTCTGGGGAACTGGGCAAGAATTGTACTTATTGAACAGGGGATCTACCCAGATCATGCGGTCTGGACACATGTGCAGAGTTTGGATCGTGCTTTGTGGAAGCTCTATCAGGAGCTTACAGTAAGTTCAGAGACTCTGGAACAGAGAGTTGAGCTTGTGCTGCTTGCTTGTGAATTCTCAGTGATGTCCAAAATGAGCGATTGCTCTGGAATGCTTCTGCGTGTGCTTGGAAGTCGAAGAGAGCCGTGGGGTATGGATGAACTTGTCCATCATCCACAGTTGAGATTCGTACGGGAGGATTTGCCGCTTATCCTTCGTAAGCTGGTGTTTCGTTCTATAGTAAAAGAATCGGCAGGATGGCCATCCTTTATAGGAGGAGATGGGCGGGAAATCCGCTATTGGATTGAGGCGTAGTTACTCGTGAAGCCTGACGTTATATGGATTATAAAGTGGGAGGGGAAACCTTCCTTTTTTGTTTGTTTAATAATTTATAAAAAGAGGTTGACTCTTATTCAGGAAATATGATACATTATATTTCGTTCCTCAAACGAGCTTATCGTCAACAAATGATAAATTCTGCATAGGAATTAGTGAAGAACGGAAGCTTCAAAAAAAGAAATTAAAAAAAGTTCTTGACGAAAACAAACGAGATGTGATACATTATTTAAGTCGCCGCCGAAAACACGGTTGAGACGAAAAAGAGTAACGCAAATCGAGTTTGATCTTTGAAAACTGAACAACGAGTGAGTAACGATCTTGCTTGCAAGATCGACGCTGAGAAATCGGTACACGTCTTCGGACTGTATGATT
>NZ_FNFR01000007.1:0-388501 GCF_900101205.1 Paenibacillus sp. OK060 | reverse complement strand
CCCCGTTGCACCAGTGGCTCCCGTAGCTCCGGTTCCGGTTGCGCCTGTAACACCTGTTACCCCAGTAGATCCTGTCGCGCCGGTGGTTCCTGTTGATCCCGTTCCGGTAGCACCTGTTCCACCAGTTACCCCAGTTGAGCCGGTGGCTCCAGTTGCCCCTGTAGCTCCCGTTCCTGTTGCACCTGTCACACCTGTTACTCCAGTAAGACCCGTTGCACCTGTGGCTCCTGTTGTTCCTATTCCGGTGGCACCTGTCACACCTGTTACCCCAGTAAATCCTGTCGCGCCGGTGGTTCCCGTAGCTCCGGTTCCGGTTGCGCCTGTAACACCAGTTACTCCAGTAAGACCCGTTACTCCCGTGGCTCCGGTTGTTCCCGTTGATCCTGTCGTACCGGTGACCCCAGTTAAGCCCGTTGCACCTGTAGCTCCAGTTACACCGGTAAGACCAGTTGCTCCGGTAGCTCCGGTTGTTCCTGTTCCCGTTGCACCTGTCACACCAGTTACCCCAGTAATGCCCGTTGCACCAGTGGCTCCAGTTGTTCCTGTTCCGGTTGCACCTGTCACACCAGTTACCCCAGTAATGCCCGTTCCACCAGTGGCTCCCGTAGCTCCGGTTCCGGTTGCACCTGTCGCTCCAGTTACCCCAGTTGAACCCGTCGCGCCGGTCGCTCCGGTTATTCCCGTTCCGGTTGATCCTGTCGTACCGGTGACCCCAGTTGAACCCGTTGCACCTGTCACGCCAGTAAATCCTGTCGCTCCCGTGGCTCCAGTTACTCCAGTAAGTCCCGTTGCTCCGGTAGCTCCGGTTGTTCCCGTTCCGGTTGCACCTGTCGCACCAGCTACCCCAGTAATCCCCGTTGCACCAGTGGCTCCCGTAGCTCCGGTTCCGGTTGCGCCTGTAACACCTGTTACCCCAGTAGATCCTGTCGCGCCGGTGGTTCCTGTTGTTCCCGTTCCGGTAGCACCTGTCGCTCCAGTTACCCCAGTTGAACCCGTCGCGCCGGTCGCTCCGGTTATTCCCGTTCCGGTTGATCCTGTCGTACCGGTGACCCCAGTTGAACCCGTTGCACCTGTCACGCCAGTAAATCCTGTCGCTCCCGTGGCTCCAGTTACTCCAGTAAGCCCCGTTGCCCCAGTGGCTCCGGTTGTTCCAGTTCCGGTGGCACCTGTCGCACCAGTTACTCCAGTAAGCCCTGTTGCACCAGTAGCCCCAGTCGTTCCTGTTCCGGTTGCTCCTGTCACTCCTGTTACCCCAGTAAGACCCGTTGCACCTGTGGCTCCAGTTGCTCCTGTTCCGGTTGCGCCTGTTGCACCAGTTACTCCAGTAAGACCCGTTGCACCCGTGGCTCCGGTTGTTCCTATTCCGGTGGCACCTGTCACACCTGTTACCCCAGTAGATCCTGTCGCGCCGGTGGTTCCTGTTGTTCCCGTCCCTGTGGCACCTGTCGCACCAGTTACTCCAGTAAGTCCCGTTGCACCTGTGGCTCCCGTAGCTCCGGTTCCGGTTGCGCCTGTAACACCAGTTACTCCAGTAAGCCCTGTTGCACCAGTGATTCCAGTTGTTCCTATTCCGGTGGCGCCGGTGGTTCCTGTTACCCCAGTAAGACCCGTTGCACCAGTGGCTCCTGTCGTTCCTGTTCCGGTTGCCCCTGTCGCACCAGTTACCCCAGTTGAACCCGTCGCGCCGGTCGCTCCGGTTATTCCCGTTCCGGTTGATCCTGTCGTACCGGTGACCCCAGTTAAGCCCGTTGCACCTGTCACGCCAGTAAATCCTGTGGCTCCGGTTATACCAGTTGAACCCGTCGCACCAGTAGCTCCAATTGTTCCAGTTCCGGTGGCACCTGTCGCACCAGTTACACCAGTAAGCCCTGTTGCACCAGTAGCCCCAGTCGTTCCTGTTCCGGTTGCTCCTGTCACACCAGTTACTCCAGTAAGTCCCGTTGCTCCGGTAGCTCCGGTTGTTCCCGTTCCGGTTGCTCCTGTCACTCCTGTTACTCCAGTAAGACCCGTTGCACCCGTGGCTCCCGTAGCTCCGGTTCCGGTTGCCCCTGTCGCACCAGTTACTCCAATAAGCCCTGTTGCACCAGTGACTCCAGTTGTTCCTGTTCCCGTTGCTCCTGTCACTCCTGTTACTCCAGTAAAACCCGTTGCTCCTGTGGCTCCTGTTGTTCCCGTTCCTGTTGCACCTGTCGCACCAGTTACTCCAGTAAGTCCCGTTGCTCCTGTCGCACCAGTTACCCCAGTAAGCCCTGTTGCACCTGTGGCGCCGGTCGTTCCCGTTCCAGTGGCTCCTGTCGTACCGGTTACCCCAGTAAGACCCGTTGCACCTGTGGCTCCAGTAGCCCCTGTTCCGGTTGCTCCTATCGCACCTGTTACCCCAGTAAGACCCGTTGCACCTGTAGCTCCCGTCGTTCCTGTTCCCGTTGCTCCTGTCGTACCGGTCACCCCAGTTAAGCCCGTTGCACCTGTAGCTCCAGTTGTTCCTGTTCCGGTTGCACCTGTCACACCAGTTACTCCAGTAAGTCCCGTTGAACCCGTCGCACCAGTAGCTCCGGTTGTTCCTGTTCCGGTTGCACCTGTCGCACCAGTTACACCAGTAAGCCCTGTTGCACCAGTAGCTCCAGTCGTTCCTGTTCCGGTTGCACCTGTCACACCAGTTACTCCAGTAAGTCCCGTTGCTCCGGTAGCTCCGGTTGTTCCCGTTCCGATTGCACCTGTCGCACCAGTTACTCCAGTAAAACCCGTGGCACCTGTTATACCAGTAAGTCCCGTTGCACCAGTAGTTCCCGTTGCTCCAGTAGTTCCCGTTGCTCCTGTCACACCAGTTACACCTGTTAAACCCGTCGCACCTGTAGCTCCCGTTGTTCCTGTTCCGGTGGCGCCTGTCGCTCCAGTTGCTCCTGTTCCGGTGGCGCCGGTGGTTCCTGTTGTTCCCGTTACCCCTGTCACGCCAGTAAATCCTGTCGCTCCCGTGGCTCCAGTTACTCCAGTAAGACCCGTTGCACCTGTGGCTCCAGTTATTCCGGTTCCCATTGCCCCTGTCACACCAGTAAGCCCTGTTGCACCAGTGATTCCAGTTGTTCCTATTCCGGTGGCACCTGTCACACCTGTTACCCCAGTAGATCCTATCGCGCCGGTAGCTCCAGTTGTTCCCGTTCCTGTTGCACCTGTTCCACCAGTTACCCCAGTTGAGCCGGTGGCTCCAGTAGCCCCTGTAGCTCCCGTTCCTGTTGCACCTGTCACACCTGTTACCCCAGTAAGTCCTGTTGCACCAGAAGCTCCAGTTGTTCCTATTCCCGTTGCGCCTGTCGTACCGGTGACCCCAGTTAAGCCCGTTGCTCCGGTAGCTCCAGTTGTTCCCGTTCCTGTTGCACCTGTCGCACCTGTTACTCCAGTAAGACCCGTTGCACCTGTGGCTCCTGTTGTTCCCGTTCCCGTTGCACCGGTCGCCCCTGTTACCCCAGTAAGACCCGTTGCACCGGTGGCTCCAGTTGCTCCGGTTCCTGTTACACCTGTCACACCAGTTACACCTGTTAAACCCGTCGCGCCTGTGGCTCCAGTTGTTCCGGTTCCCGTTGCACCTGTCACACCAGTTACTCCAGTAAGACCCGTTGCACCAGTGGCTCCTGTCGTTCCTGTTCCCGTTGCTCCTGTCACTCCGGTTACACCAGTTGAACCCGTCGCACCTGTGGCTCCAGTTGTTCCGGTTCCCGTTGCACCTGTAGCTCCAGTTACACCGGTAAGGCCCGTTGCTCCGGTTGCTCCGGTTGTTCCCGTTCCGGTTGCACCTGTCGCACCAGTTACTCCAGTAAGCCCGGTTGCTCCAGTAAGCCCGGTTGTTCCAGTTCCGGTTGCACCTGTCGTACCGGTGACCCCAGTAAGACCCGTTGCACCTGTGGCTCCAGTCGTTCCGGTTCCGGTTGCCCCTGTCGCACCAGTTACCCCAGTTGAACCCGTCGCGCCGGTTATTCCCGTTCCGGTTGATCCTGTCGTACCGGTAACCCCAGTTAAGCCCGTTGCACCAGTAGCTCCAGTCGTTCCTGTTCCCGTTGCTCCTGTCACGCCAGTTACTCCTGTAAGACCCGTTGCACCTGTGTCCCCGGTTGTTCCAGTTCCGGTTGCTCCCGTCGCACCAGTTATACCCGTAGATCCCGTTGCACCAGTAGTTCCAGTAGTTCCAGTAGTTCCCGTTCCTGTTACTCCTGTCACACCAGTTACGCCCGTAGATCCTGTTACCCCAGTTAAGCCCGTTACACCTGTGGTTCCGGTTGCACCGGTAGTCCCCATCTCTCCCATGGATCCTGTTGCTCCTGTTATACCTGTGGTTCCAATCGTTCCGGTAGCCCCAGTCACACCTGTATTACCTGTAACACCTGTCACTCCAGTGCTACCTGTGGTTCCAGTTACACCTGTTGTGCCCAATGCTCCAACGGCTCCAGTTGCTCCCGTCAAACCTGTGGTTCCTGTGGCTCCTGTTTCACCAGGATCGCCCGTTGCCCCAGTTATCCCTGTCGTGCCAGTCACTCCAGTGCTACCTGTAGTTCCCATTCCAGTTGCGCCGGTTACACCGGTTATGCCCATTGCTCCCACGGCTCCGGTTGCCCCAGTCACACCTGTATTACCTGTAACGCCCGGATCACCAGTTGTACCTGTAAGTCCTCGGACTCCGGTTGATCCCGTTATTCCTATCGAGCCAGTAGCTCCCGTATTCCCCATCCTACCTACTATTCCCATTGCTCCTGTGATTCCCGTAGCCCCGGTTACACCTGTCTTTCCTTGAAACCCTCTATATCCCCTCGGTCCACGTAACACAGGACATCTGGATCTGACAGCTCTTTTCTTTTTAAGCGCAAGCTTCTTTTTGGATTTACATTTTACTTTTCTTTTAATAGAAACACGAGTGCCTGCTTTTTTTAATTTGCGTTTGGTTGTACTGATTGAGGACATTTTGCGCTCCTTTTTGGACATATAGCTCACAAGAAAATCCCCCCTCCTTGTACACCGTATCTATTCTCCGCTTTTGCAATACTACACTCTATGTCTAGGACAGGTTTTGTGCACCGCCCATTAATGAAGTCATATCAGCATTCAGCATTTTACTTTAGGTCGTAAGCATTAACCGATTCATAACGCAATTTAATTATTGATTGATCAATTACAAATCGACATAACACATTTATTTCTTTTGCAGCTCACCTATCGTCTGTGTAATCCCTTCTTCAAAAGAAGTCATCTTCACCGGCCCAACCTTGGCCTCGTATTTCTTTTTACTCAACACCAGCGGTTCTTCTGTCAAATATAACATTTCAACAATTTCTTTCATTACCGGTACGGCCAATCCAAGCAGTGAAAGCCCTGTTTTGCCGAGGGCTATGACCGGTTTCGCTTTACCCGCCGCCTGTTGTGCAATACGTACGATTTCCTTACCAGATATTATCCCAGCACCAGGGATATTCCAGTTCTGCCGATAGGCATCATCTCTGCTCGCCAACTCCACAACCATGACCGCTGCATCTGGCAAATAGATATATTCTCGTGGCATTTTCATAGTTCCGATAAAAAAAGTCATTTTCCCTTCCGCTATTGCTTCAAGCGTAGACCCCAGGTAAGAAGCCTGATTGGCAGTAGGACCATAATAATCAGGCAAGCGAACAATCATCACTTGCGCTTTGCGCCATTTGCTGCTAAATAACATCTGCTCAAAGGCAAGCCGAGTCTTTCCTTTTCGAGTATGCGGCTGCTTTGGATGTTCTTCAGTCACTTCTTTCATTTGTCTTCTGCCATACGGATAAATCCCGTCAATGACGACCACCTTTAGGCCCAATTGTTCTGCCGCCTCCATAACGGATTCACCCAGAGGAATCAGCTTGCTCTCCATTTCGTTATAAGGTACATTCGCGCAATGAAACATTACATCGGCTTCTAGTGAAGCAGCTATAATATCATCGAATCGGAATGCATCTCCAACAGCGATCTGTAGATGATCAGGCGAACCCAGTTTTACCGCAAGTTGCTCCAGTTTTTGACGTGAGCGACCAAAAATGATTGTAGAAATACCACGTTTAATCAATTCCTCTGTAATCGCTGATCCCGTTCCACCTGTTGCCCCAACCACGATTGCTCTTTTCATTACATCTCAACCTCTTTCTCTCAATTAGTTATTGATCAATTACTTACTTCAACACAATATAACGTATATTTAGTGATTGATCAATAACTAAAATGAAAAAAGGGACTCTTCCCTTTCTATCTATCCATAAGCTCTGGCATATCCAGTGCGGTTGATATATTACATAACATGCCGATTGCCAAGAATATCAACGTTCTTTGCTTTGGATTGGCACTGCCTGCCGCTGTAAAAGCTTCCAATACCATATCTCGCACCTCTGCGAATCCTTTTTGCATTGCTTGACGGATGACTTCTTCCTGAACCGTCTGCGCCTGCATTTGCAGCAAAATTTCGTTCTTGTGAGATTTAAGAATCTCTTCATAGGCTTCTGTTAACTCGTTCTCCAACTGATCTGGAGTAGCTGTCTCCACCACCGCTCGGAATGAATCAATCACTCGCGTCCAGGATACCTCAAGTGCTGTTAACAGCAAAGCTTCTTTGCTTTTAAAAAAACGAAAGATATACGGTTGCGAAATATTTGCTCTTTCTGCTACCTGAGCTGTGGTCGCCCGAAAATAGCCAATTTCAGCAAACACCTCAATCGCTGCGGATATGATATCACTACGTCGATTAACCGATACCGCTGCATTTTTAGCCATGTTATCACACCTCCATTACATAGTAATTAATTGATCAATAGCTTGAAGTATATAGGAAAGTCTAATGCATTGCAAAGAGACTCATCCCTGCAATCTAAGCACAGCTTAGAAGCTCTCTATTGTTTAAACATTTCTGTGACGTCAATTTCATCCGTATGTATATCGCCTCATTACAGTTTATAATTATTCTCAACCACAATATAAATCGATATAAAGTTACTTGAATGGATAACCTACACCTACGGAACCAAGAAGAATATCGCTTTGGAATAGATGGATTTATCTTCTCATGACTACCCTGTTGCAAAATCAAAACACCCATGATATATTAATTGAGCCATCAATGATTGATGCATCAAATATTGATACGTCAAAGATTAACTTAGTAGATATTACTGACTAAGCAATGGCACTTTATAATGGCAACTTTATGTATTCTGTTCACATAAGCCGTTGTTCATGGTCGAGATTCACCCGGGAGGTCTAGTCATGACACGTGTGTTTTCCAAGGAGGAGCAGATCATCAATCTGCTCAACGGGCTGGGTAACAAGATCAGCCCCAAGTTCGAACGCTGTACGGGCATCAGCTCATCACGCTTTGAGATTTTGCATGAGTTGGACCAGGTGGACGAGATTAATCAGTCCATGTTGCAAAAAATCATTAATATCGATAGTGCGGCGATCACTCGCCATCTGAAGCAGCTTGAAGCCGATTCGATGGTCACCAGACGTAAAAATCCGGAAGACAACCGCGTTACCTTTGTCCGCCTTACGGATGAAGGACGGAAGCAAATCGAAGGTTATAAAGTTGAGAAAACCAATTTTATCAATCAGATTCTACAGGATTTTAGTGAAGAAGAAGTTCATCTGCTTGCTGATTTCCTGGAACGAATGCAAAACAATTTCTAAACCCATATATAGAGGAGAGAACCATACATGAGTACATTCCAAAGCACTTTTCAAAAGACAAATGATTTTAATGAAATTACTTACGGCCGCCGGTCTGTAAAACTATATGATCCTGAAGTCAAAATCAGCCGTGAAGAAATGACAGAAATTCTGTCAGAAGCTTCTCGCGCTCCATCTTCCATCAATTTGCAGCCTTGGCGTTTTCTCGTTGTAGATACGGCTGAAGGCAAAGAAAAGCTTGCTCCTCTCGCGAAATTCAACCAAAATCAGGTTTTGACTTCCGCGGCAGTTGTTGGTGTATTTATTGATATGAACAATGTCGAGTACATGGACGAAATTTTTGGTAAAGCTGTCGAGCTCGGTTATATGCCACAGGAAGTCAAGGAAATGCAACTCAAAACTGTAATGCCTTATTATGAAAATATGCCCGCTTCCGCTCTTCGCGATGTCAATCTGATTGACGCGGGTCTGGCTTCCATGCAATTGATGCTCGCTGCACGTGCTCATGGGTATGATACCAACCCAATCGGTGGTTATGAGAAAGATCAAATTGCTGAAGCATTCGGTATGGATAAAGATCGTTACCAACCCGTTATGCTGATCTCGATCGGTAAATCGGCCAAAGAAGGTCACCCTTCCTACCGTCTGCCTGTTGAGACAATTACGACTTGGGCATAATATCAGTCAATGTTTTTATGTGCTCCAGCACCATTTACATTTCAAACAATAACAACATTCTAAATACACTAATGGAGGTTGAATATTATGATTATCATTCACGCTCACTTGCAAGTTAAACCAGACCAGGAACAAGCTTTTTTGGAAGCTACAAAAGTGCTGATCCCTGCAACACGTAATGAAGAAGGCAACATCAGCTATGATCTCGCCAAAAGTACTGAACGCGAACATCACTACACGATGATTGAGCTGTGGAAAGACGAAGCCGCTACAGCTTCCCATAATGCAAGCGCCCATTTCCAGACTTTCGTTCAACAAGCAGCAGCATTCATGGCCGCTCCAATGAACGTTGAAGTATTCGCTGGAGAAGCGGTTAAACACTAAAACATGAGCATTACATTAATTAATTAAGCAGACCGACGAGATCGTCGGCTTGTGAAAAAGAAACCGCTCCTCGTCATGCTGACGGGTGAGCGGCTTTTTTGATATTGAACGAATTTTTTTATGATGACCATTTTAGTTTGTTGTATTTTATTTGGTATATAGATGCTTCATCAGCTCACGGTTTTTCTGCGTGAACAAGTCATTGTGCGAGGAAACCATTCCATGTGTATTGGCTTCGGGTGCCACGTACAGTTTGGCTTTGTTCACCGCATTGGCTGCGTCCTGGAACGCTCCTGCGATCAAATGAAGCTTCCCTTCATGATGCAAAATATCTCCCGCAGCAAAAATGCCCGGTACGGATGTTTCGCTGACTGGTGTGCCTGCGATCCAATGATCCTTCATATCAATCTTAATATGACTGTTCACAAGCAATTCCTTGTCCCTCTCATAACCGTAGTTAATGATGACCTCATCCACGGCCAGCTCCAATGAAGCTCCGTCCTCATTACGTTTCAGCACAACCGTCTCAATCTGTTGATGATCGACTGTAGCGACCAGCTTCTCAATCGTTGTATTGAGCAAGCATTCGACTGAACTGTTCTCAAGACGTGATATTTCAGCTTCATGGCCTTTCAGCGTATCTTTCCGATATGTTAAATAGACTTGTTTGGCAATAAGGGCAAGCTCGTTTGCCCAATCAATCGCCGCATTACCGCCACCCGAGATCAGAACCGTTTTGTCCTTGAAACGGGACAGCGATTTGACTGTATAATGTAAGTTCGTTACCTCGAAACGTTCTGCACCTTCAATTTCCAGTTTAATCGGCTTCAGAATTCCTCCACCAATAGCTAAAATCACAGTTTTGGAGTAATGTTTTTCCTCAGAAGCGGTGTGCAGTACGAAGTGTCCTTGCTCATCCTTGGATATGGACGTGACCTTTTCTCCAAGAACAACCTCTGGCTGGAAAGTCAGCCCCTGATTGACCATTTGTTCGATTAGTTGTGCGCCCGGAACGGGTTGTAAGCCCCCTATATCCCAGATCATTTTCTCAGGATACACATGTACCTTCCCGCCAAGATAGGGCTGGAATTCAATGATTTTGGTTTTCATTTCACGCAAACCGCTATAAAAAGCTGAAAATAATCCGGCAGGCCCACCACCAATAATCGTTACATCAAACAATTCATGATCTTTCATCTTGAATACCCCATTTCCGAATTGGTTTGTCCAACATTCTTCTTCCATTTATTCCTGCATGGTTAGAACGGCCGAGGACGCATCGAGAGAGAATAAATAGCTTTTATTGTATTCATCTCAGTCAGCCTTCCAAACCTTTATAATAATGATTCTCATTATCATTTAATACTATAGCAAGGATCATTGAAAATGCGAATGCACAAATCACCAATTTGGGATGTACTATTGTCTAATGGAGGCTTAATTAAGATGCGTGTATTCCGAAGGAGAAACACCAAATTTACTTTTAAAAATTCGACTGAAATAGAGCGGATTGGTATAACCAACACTGATCGCAACATCGCGAATCAAATAACTACCTGATTTCAGCAGCTCCCCTGCCCTCTCCATGCGATAATGGATCACATAGTCAATTGGGCGGAATCCCGTGTATTTGTGAAAAAAGTAGGAGAAACGCTTTGAACTCATGCCATGTAACTCTGCTAGCTCATCCAGTGTCAGCAGATTCATGTAATGTCCA
Organism: Paenibacillus sp. OK060; assembly: GCF_900101205.1. Taxonomy (NCBI): domain Bacteria; kingdom Bacillati; phylum Bacillota; class Bacilli; order Caryophanales; family Paenibacillaceae; genus Paenibacillus; species Paenibacillus sp. OK060. Next base: position 378,045 of record NZ_FNFR01000007.1, on the reverse strand, counting down.
TGTATATAAGAGATGGCTTGCTCAATCACCTTTTCACTCGGCGAAGTTCCATTTTCCCGTTGACTGCAGCCTGTAAAAACCTGAACCATGATGCTCAAAAATAATTCTTTGACTCGAAGTTTGCCAATTCCCCCTTGCGCGTGTAATTGTTCCTGCAGCATAACCAGTAATTCAACAACCCTTGGATTGGCCCCGGAGTCCAATTTGAAATGAGAGTCGCATTCCTGAATGCTGTCGCCCTTTTCCAATAGGTCAAAACTATAAAATACTAAATAATATTCATACTCTGAATGACCATTCACTTGTGAGTCCAACTGCATGCCTGGTGCTGCATGAAAAACGGACCCGGGCTGTAATTCGTATATCGTTCCATCTACTGACATACTGGCTTCTCCCCGTACCACAAAAAGAAATCCATGATTTAATGTTCTGAAATCACGCAATATACTTTTGGGCTGTAAAACCAATCGATTGATTCCATCTATTTTAAAAGAATTATCTGCAAATATTGAAGCTAATTGATCCATATCTGTCATGGTAATTCCACCTATCTTTTAGAATCGGTTTAAACTGTGCCTATTTTATCTTATCACACGAATCAAGTCATACTGGGTTGCTTAGTTCACCTTTCCCCCGTCAAAACTACAAACAAAGGCCATCCCTTGTCTTGACGACAAAAGATAGCCTCATTAGCTATGTGTTCAATTAATCTAAAGATTTTTAGATTATTTCTTCAATAATAAATAGACAAAATACGGAACACCGATTAGGGAGACCATAATTCCTGCTGCAATTCCATCAGGATCAACCAGGTTGCGTCCAACCGTATCTGCAATTAATAGAAGCCAGCCTCCAAGCAGAACGGCTACAGGAATAAATAACGAGTTACGTGGACCGACCAGCGCTTTGGCAATGTGTGGAGCCATCAAACCGATAAACGCGATTCCTCCCGTAACCGATACAGCAGATGCGGCAGCTGCAACAGCAATCACCATGAGTACCAAGCGTTCCCGCTCCAGCTTCAACCCCACTCCGATTGCCGTTTCTTCGTTCAATCCCATGAGATCAAGCCGTCTGGTTCTGAACAAAGTAAGCGGGATTAACACAATCAGCCAAGGCAGCAAAGCCCATATGAATGGCCAGTCTGCCCCCCATATGTTTCCGGAGATCCACTTGGCAATAAAGTCGACCTTGGATCGCTCCGCCGAAGATATGATGACAATCATGATGCCTGACAGCGCCATCGAGAATCCAACCCCGACCAACACCATTTTTATGGGATCAAGTCCCTTGGTCCGGCTATAGGAGAACATATAGATGAGCGCGGCTGTCAGTAATGCACCAATAAAAGCAGCTAACGGTAACATATAAACGAACGTGCCCACTTCAATCGGGAAATACAGAAAGAAGATGGCAACGGCAACACCTGCACCTGAATTGATTCCAATGATGCCTGGATCGGCCAAGTCATTACGTGTAATGCTCTGCAAAATAGAGCCTGACAGCGCAAGCGCCATACCAGCTAGTAATGTAATAAAAATTCGAGGTAATCGGACCGAAAACAGAACAAAGTCTTCTTTAAATGTACCTTGGCCAAATAACACCGGAATTACCCTTTTGAAAGACAACGAGGAATACCCCCAGCTCATACCTACCACAGCCGTGATGAGGATCAGCAGCAAACACACGAGCAGAATCAGTCGTTGCTTGCGAATTCGCGCAGACATTGTCATGAGAACGCTTTGCCCCCTCTACGCACAACGAACAGGAAGAAAGGTAAACCAAGCATGGAAGCAATGGCGACCACAGGTGTTTCGTAAGGTGCATTTATCGTTCGACCCAGTGTTTCGGCAAGCAGCATAAACGATGCTCCGGCAAAAATGGATACGGGTATAATATACCGATAATCCGTGCCCACCAATTTACGGACAATGTGCGGGATCATTAAGCCGACAAAGGCCATATTTCCCATCAATGCAACCGACGCTCCGGTAAGCACGATGACCAGCAGGAACAGAACAGTTTTGACGAGTACAAGCTTCTGCCCCAGTCCAGTCGCCACCTCATCGCTCAGGCTAAGAATGTTGATCTGGTTGGAAAGAAACGGAACTACAGCTAAACCAATCAGTATGACAGGCGCAATAGCTTGAATCTGGCCCCATGTCGTTCCGATGAGTCCTCCCGAAGTCCACATGGATACATCCTTGGAAATTTTGAAAAAGATACTGATGCCATCCGAGATGGCATACATAAAAGCGGATACAGCTGCCCCGGCAAGCACTACCCGAATAGGGGATAAGCTCCCCCTCCGCATCGAGCCGAGCACAATAACCAATGCTGCTCCAAGTGCAGCACCAACAAAACAAGCGACCATAATTCCAAAATATCCGAGTGATGGCATGAAAACAAAAGCCAGGGCGAGTGCCATATTGGCACCTGAAGTCAAACCGAGCAGTCCAGGATCAGCCAGCGGATTGCGAGTAATTCCCTGCATGATGCCTCCGGAGACGGCGAGAGCCGCTCCGATCAGCATGGCAGCGAGTTCCCGTGGGAGTCTGATCTCTCGCAGAATAAGAATATTATCGTTCTTCGTCGCAGAGGTCAGGGTCAGCCATAGATTGCGGAATGTCGTTTCTTCTGCGCCAAACATCATGGCGATGATGAAACACACGATAAGTACGAGTACACTACCCAGCAGCTTGGTTGCAAACCGAAAAGGAAGTCGTTTATTTTTCATCGCGTTCAAGTTTTACTTGCCAAGAAAATGTTCGATAAAGAATTCCAGCTGGTATTCCATGCTGAGTGGATCATTGAAGTAGAATGCCTTGGCATCGGCTTCAAATACTCGATTATTTTTCACCGCATCAATATTTTTGTATGTTTCGGTATTTTGGAACGAATTGTCCTCATCGGCATTTTTACTGAATATTACATAGTCTCCCATGTAGTCTTTCAATACTTCGTTCGATACAGCAAAGAATCCGTCTTTCTTAGTAGCTTCCTTGACCTTAACTGGCATACCTAAACCGAATTGATTATAGAGTATTTCCGTTCCACGTCCGAAATTTTCGCCATACACATAAAGTTGTTTATTGAACGTTTCAATAACGGATACAGTCGCATTGTCGCCAATTTTGGCTTTGATTTCTTCCCCTACTTTTTTGCTTCGAGCGTCAAAATCGTCAACCCAGGCCTGTGCTTCTTTTTCTTTGTTCACAAGCTTTCCGATCTCCAGTTGTTGCTTGAGGAAGTCCACCTTACCATATGTATAGGTGACTGTTGGAGCAATTTGCTTCAGCTTATCGATGTTCTTGATATCAGACAGGCCGATAATCAGATCTGGGTTCAATTCAATAATTTTCTCCAGACTTTCGTCGGTAACCGCCTCAGTATTCGCAAGTTTATCTTTGAAATTCGGGTTCTCCTTGGACATTTCATCCACACCAACCAGCGGCACATCCAGTGCCATCACGTTTCCTGTCAGGAATCGGGTCAGCACAACCACACGTTGCGGGTGGGAAGGAACTTCCACAGGACCTGTCTCCGATTGATATGTGAACGTACCCGAATCTGACTCGGATGAAGAACCTGTTGAATCCGTGTTCGAAGAAGTGGATTCGTTGGATGTAGTTGCATTCTCCGTTGTATCTTTGGCTGAGTTGCTTCCACAAGCGCTAAGCAATAAGACCAGAACTAATATAAATGGAACAAAAAGCTTTCTCATTAGATGACTCTCTCCCTTTTCTCTTTGAATATGAAAATCATTCTCATTACAATAGCTAATTATAGGCATGCAGGATGAACCTAACCATGCCTTTTTGTTTGAGAAAACCTTTGGATTATTGGATGCCAGTCCATAAGGATACAGCCCGTCCGAGCTGCAAACGAATGGAAACCGGGTTGTAGGGTATCCACTCTTCCTGCTCCAGATGATAGATCCGATTTCGCTTCACTGCCTCAAGCCCTTTCCAGTATTCCGAGTTAAATATACCTTCTGAATGAGCCTTGGACCCTTTTTCATCTGGAAAAACAATGACGAGCATACGAGTGCCCTCGTAATCCTGAAGTTCCGACAGTTGGATAGAGACCGAATGAAATTGGTCGCCAAACCTCTGTATTTCCTGGGCAATCTTGGCCGGAGGACGTAATCCGAGTGATTGATACATCACATATCCGACATTTCTGATTCCATATATTTGTAAAGTATCTGGTTTTATGACGAGAATGGTCAGCGTCTCATTCACAATCTGGCTCGTCTGAATGGCTTCCCGTGCCTGCTGTTCTTCCCTTTCAAAGTCTGCCAGCCATTGTTCTGCCTTCTCCCCCCTTTGAATGGCCTGTGCGATAAACCGCAGATGTTCTTTCCAACCAAGCTCCATCCAAGCAATTTCAACAATAGGAGCGATGGATCTCAGACGTTCAGAACTTAATCCGTTCATATGTAGATGCTGATTTGCTGCAATGATGAGCTCAATATTAGCATCTAGCAATGCGGACTTTATTTGTTCAGGTGAACTGTCAGAATGGATAAAACGTATCGTTTGAGGTGGGCTAACTCCCTCTGTGCTTACATATTCGCTGCTTTCCGAGATGACGACCGCTGGTTCCAATCCAAGTAACATTAGATGGCTTGCATAAGGTGCACACCACACAGCCACTCGTTGAGAAGGTCTGCGACGTGTGTAACCTGAAGGACTCTCTCCTGTCTGCTGCTTGAAGCGACGACTAAGATAGAATTCATCCTTATATCCGACCTTCAGCGCGATCTCACGAAGTGAAGCGGACCCGCCAATTAATAACTCTTTGGCACGGTGAACACGCAAGCGTGAGAGATACTCATTGGGTGAAAATCCAGTAAGCTGCTTAAATAGGATGGAGTAGTGAGAGCGACTGACTCCCGCAATTTCGGAAAGTCCTTCGGTTGTTATCTTCTCACTAACATGGTTTTCCATAAATGTGATGCTGCGTTCCATAGATGGTTGCTCACTCGCAATATATTTTGCTTCCATTCGTTCCAACAGACTCATCAGTACTTGATGAAACAGAATCTGGTTACGCATATGCCTGACTTCATTGCCAGGTAAACGATACATATAGAGCTCCTCAAGCTGTGCTGCAATCGCAGGTTCATAGAACTCAATAAGAGTTTCTGTTGCGAGCACACTGGACCGTCCCATGGCTATCATTGGCAGTGATCTCTTCTGTTCTTGCGTGCGAATGGAGAGGGTGTATATATGAAGTGGATGCATCTGATTCCCCTGTATAACGACATCACTCTGCGCCGGAATAAGGATTACCATGCCATCGGTGAGTTCGTATATGTGATCGTCGAGATGAAGTGAACCCTTACCACTTGAAACGGCCAACAGAACGGTTAGGTTCTCATGGATCCTATGTATCGGCATGGTTGACGTACTATACAATGATTGAATGCTGTCTGCTGTATATATTGGAAAATAGGACTCTGCCCATTCCGAGTTGTTCATTTTCTTATCCTCCGTGACTGTTATGACTGTTAGCGGAAAACTAAAATAATCGTTCCGTTCTGGGGTCACTCAGTCCACTTACTGATGATGGGATGATGCCTGATAAACGGCTCTGCATGACTATTTTAACATTAAGGCTTCCTTCAGAATACTAGCATTCCGATTATAAATAGCTTATACGATTGTCGCCATAATTATGGGCACAAATTTCAACCGCATTCTGCAACGCAAGTTACTTTTACATAATGGTCTTAAATAAAAGATTCCATCCTATCCTTTTTTAACTCGAAGCTCAATCATGTTGCGGGGAGAGCCGATTCAGGCTGCGAACGCAAGAAGCCGGGAACACCTGATTTCAGGTGTTCCCGGCATGAGAGCCTGGTAAGATGGTAGCTATTTTGACGGAAAGCCCAAGCGACTCATCTGTTAAAATAAACTACACAGTCTTATTCTCTGTTTACATTCAAAAAAAGGTGTGCTACATTATTTTTACGGATATAGAAATAACTATAGTTAGAAAAAAGGTGAATTTACGATGGTAGAAGAAAATGCGAATGTGCGTCAAGCTATTAAAGTGTACAAAGCGCTCGGAGAACCCACGAGAATCAAAATTGCCTTACTCCTTACGGAGGAGACAACTTTGTGTTGCTCGGATATCGAGTCTAAGCTGGAATCGGTAGCCAGCTCAACGCTTTCCCATCACTTGAAGCAATTGACAGACTGTGGACTGTTGAACCTCCGTAAGGAAGGAACGTATATCTACTACAGCGTAAACCGCGAAATGGCACAGAAATATGCGCCTTATTTGCTGGAGTAAATTTTTTTTAAACATTATTTCTATAGATCTAGAAATATAAAACATTGAAGTATAGAGAGGAGCTTTACCCGTATGTCGAACGCATTGAAAATTTATATATTGGCTATTATCAGCTTTCTAGTTGGGACATCCGAATATATTATTGCAGGGATTTTGGATAAGGTAGCTGTAGATGTAGGTGTCTCCGTATCGGTCGCAGGTCAGCTGATTACCGTTTTTTCGCTGGCCTATGCCTTCGGCACACCGATCGTCATAGCCGTCACTGGACGTATGGAGAGACGTAAACTTCTCCTTTATGCGCTTGGTGTATTTGCAGTAGGCAACCTGATTGCCATCGCGTTACCAGGCTTTACATTCTTGCTCGTATCACGTGTTGTTCTCGCGATTAGTACCGGCGTGTTTCTTGTTACCTCATTGACGGTTGCTGCCAAGCTCGCTGCACCTGGCAAACAAGGAAGTGCGATTGCAACACTTATAATGGGCTTCAGTGCCTCCTTAATTATCGGAGTTCCACTTGGAAGAGTCGCCGCTTCGGTTTATGATTGGAAGCTCATTTTCGGCGTTATCGGTCTACTAGGTTTGCTTGCCATGTTCTTAATCCTTATTGCTATTCCCCAATCCAATGGCGAGGCGCCTGTTCCGATTCGCAAACAGTTTGCACTGTTGAAGAAACCTGAAATTGCGATCGCGTTGGCTGTCGCCTTCATGTGGATTGGTGGATACTCTGTTGTTTACACCTATATTTCGCCCTACTTGCTGACCATAACCAAATTAAGCGAGCAAAGCGTAAGCATCGCACTCTTCTCTTTCGGTATCGCTAGCTTGTTTGGTTCTAAATTCGGCGGTTACAGCACCGATAGATGGGGAGCTCCCCGCACATTAGTCATCGGAATGCTGTTTAATACCATTGCTCTAGTTCTGCTCTCACTAGATGGACAATCGCCGTTGATCGTATTCCCACTTCTGATGTTTTGGTCTTTCACCGTTTGGTCTTCGAGCCCAACCCAGCAGTTTTATTTATTGTCACTTGCTCCAGAGGCATCGGGCATTATGCTTAGTATGAATACCTCCGTGTTGCATCTTGGCATGGCCGCTGGTGCTGGTCTTGGCGGTGTTGTCGTCGAGCAGGCATCACTGAGCTACATCAGTTGGATCGGCGCAACGAGCGTCATTCTGGCTGCTGTAACTGCTGCTACCTTCTTCCGTATTTCCTACTTGCGCAAACGCCGCGAAGAAGTAAAATGCAGCCTAGTCGAGACTTGTGCGTAATTCAAATCTACCAAAAAAACCAGGCTGCTAATTTACAGCACCCTGGTTTTTGTTTTTCTATTCAAGTCGGGTCAGGAATTTGTTTTTCTTCCCGTGGCGCAGCACGACAATTTCGTCATATAGTTAAGCATTTTGCCACTTAAAGACTCTGTGACTGTATAAAAGCAATCAAGTTGTCTCCTAATAAAAAAAGAACGGCATCTCTGCCGTTCTTTTTGATGGACTCTCAGGGACTCGAACCCTGGACCAATTGATTAAGAGTCAACTGCTCTACCAACTGAGCTAAGAGTCCATATGATGTTCTTGTATGGAGCCTAGGGGGATCGAACCCCTGACCTCATCGCTGCCAGCGATGCGCTCTCCCAGCTGAGCTAAGGCCCCAAATTATGAATGTAACAAGTTGTCCAACTCTGCAATGCTCCGCAGGCGACTCCTATATCATATAAAATACAGCTTTTGCTGTCAACAACTTTTTCTTGAAGCTAAAGTGATTGGAGAAGAACAACCTTTTTACTGGAACACACAGATGGTAACCCCAGAATGCTCTTCCCCTTTTACCCGTTTCACTAATCCTCGTTGTTGTCTTTGGACAATAAAGATTTCAGTTCTTTCATGAACATATTGATGTCTTTGAATTGACGGTACACCGAAGCAAAGCGCACATAGGCTACTTCATCCACTGGAAACAGCTGTTCCATCAGCAGTTCGCCAATCTGACGGCTCTCTACTTCTGCATCGGCTGTATTTCGCAGAGACTTCTCTGCCTCAGATACCATCATTTCCAGTGTCTCCACAGAGACCGGACGTTTCTCACAAGCCCGAATCAGGCCACGGAGAATCTTGTCCCGGCTAAATTCCTCACGACTGCCATCTTTCTTGATGACGATCAGCGGTGTTTCTTCCACCATTTCAAAAGTTGTAAATCGACGGCTACATTGCTCACACTCACGACGACGACGAATCGATTTCGATTCATTGGCCGGCCTTGAATCAAGCACCTTTGTGCCCAGGTAGGCGCAATAAGGACATTTCAAATCAGATCACTTCCCACGTTTTACTTTTTACCAGAAATTGCCTGCATGCATTTAGTTATGAAAATCGTATTGCCGACACATAATACTTTTACCAACCGCGAGGAGGTGAACAGCAATGGCACAAAGCAATGGTAACTCCAACAACCTGGTGGTAACTAAAGCTTCCGCAGCTCTCGAACAACTGAAATATGAAGTTGCTCAAGAACTCGGAATCAGCATCCCACAAGACGGATACCAAGGTAACATGACTTCTTACGAGAACGGTTCGATCGGTGGATACATCACGAAGCGTCTGGTAACAATTGCAGAACAGCAATTGGCAGGTCAATACCAATAATATCTGCATCGTAATACGGTACACAGAGGAGCATGGAGCGGCCGGTGAACAACCGGCCTGCTCGGTGCTTCTACTTATTTTAGAGCATGAATCCAAAGTGTCTTAACTTAGAACGTATTATAGATCTTTACATATTGATTATAATAATAAATGACGCGTTGTACATAGTGCCGGGTTTCACCAAACGGAATATCTTTGACCGTCTCGAATGAACCGTCCCATACGCCATCCCTTAACCATGAGTTCACTTTACCTGGACCTGCATTGTAAGCAGCAATCATAGCCGCTTCATTCCCGTCAAATTGATCTGACAGATTACGTAGATACCAGGTGCCCAGCTGGATATTCCTTTCAGGCTCGTGCTTCAATTCTTCCAATGAGGTTCCCGGAATTTTGGCTTGCTCCATAATCCAGTTCGCGGTGTCAGGCATCAGCTGCATTAATCCGATGGCACCTCTCTTGGATTCCTTGCTTGTCTTAAAATTGGTCTCCACCTTGATGATGGAAGCGATGAGAAACGGATCAACCTCATAACTCTGAGACTGGGCCCGAATCTCTTCCTTATAATGAATCGGATAGAACCATGACATCCAATTGGTATTCAGGAACAGCACCAATACAAAAGACACAAACATCAACAACAGTACCCGTTTCTTACGCAGCAATCTCATATTAGGCCCTTACGATGCAAAAATGAAATCAGTTGCTGCTCCGTCTCTGACCACAAGCCGCTGTTATCGATAAGCACGTCAGCACGCTGCTTCTTATCTTCAATATCCATCTGCACGTCTATACGGGCATCTGCCTGTTCTGCCGTCATTCCATCCCGGCTCATCAGTCGTTCTAGCTGCACTGACCTCGGAACGTAAACAACCATCACCTCTTCGAAGCCATCCTCCAGCCCTGACTCGTACAATAACGGAATATCCGATACGACCAGCTTGTCCGGATGTTCAAGCTCGTACAGAGCAGCGCGCTCGCGCATCTCCTTGCGGATCGCTGGATGTGTAATAGCCTCAAGTGCCTTACGTTCTTCTGGATTCTGAAAAACAATACTTCCAAGCTTTTTCCGATCCAGTGTTCCGTCCTCATTCAATATGGCTTGTCCGAACCGCTGAACAGCCGCAGCCAAAACGGGATGCCCGGGCAGCATTACTTCCCGGGCAATAACATCTGCATCAATGAGCAACGCTCCCTTACTGGCGAGAAAGGCGGACACGCTGCTTTTGCCTGTCGCGATCCCGCCGGTTAAGCCAATATTCATTATTTCACCTCACAACAACTTCATTATTCCCATAAACATTAATAAAAGCGCAGGTAACACAGATAATCTTCGCATCCACCGCAGAGCAGCAAAGCGCAACCCAACTTTCATGCCCAGTGACAGAAATGCCCCACTAAACAACGCAATAACTAATGCTGTCCACAAAGTCGGAAATCCCAATAATGCTGCCCCTAATCCTGCACCAAAAGCATCCAGAGAAAGGGCTATCCCCAGCCACATCGCTTCTTGGACGGATATACTGCCCGAGTTATCCATATCCGCCTTCGAGGGACTACGCAGGATCTGAATAACCACACCCAGCTTCCGCAGCTCAAGTGTAAAGACCATTCGTTCCAGAGATCCTCCAGAAGCAGATGGCTCAAGCTCCAGCGCGAGCACCTGATTCCTGCCCTTCGACTGAGCTTCTGGTGAGGCTTGCGTACTACTGCGGATTGTTCCTGCTCCTGCTCCTGTTCCCTCACCCACTCCATTGTCCGTTTCCAGCTGTTCCTTGCCCCGTTTTCGAATGAGTTGCAGCAACGACCATGCGCCAATACCGATCAGAATAACCGCTCCAACAATTGAAGCCACGTCCGGAGATACGACATGAGACAGAAGCACACCTACTTGCATCGATAATGCAATAACCAGACCCGAACAGATGGAAATGACGACAATGGATAACAGCGGAATTTTAGTTCTCCGCAGCCCATATGTAATCCCGACTCCAAAACCATCTAAACTAAGCGCCAAAGCAAGCGCCAGTAATGAAATAAAATGATGCAGCACCCCGGATTCCTCCCCTGTGCGGAACTCGTTCCAACTGGCGGCTGCCAGTATGGGTATACGCCCGCTTATTTCTGCCATATCAGTATATGGAGGGAGGAATCCAAGGGTGCTACAATTTGACGATTTCGTTCATGCTACCAAACCCATCAACGATTTAGAGCAGCGGTTGACAGTTTGGACAGTAATGCGTGCCCCTACCACCTACAACACTCTTCTCGATTAATGTGCCACACGTTGCACAAGGTTCAGACTTGCGTCCATATATTTTCAACTGATGCTGGAACATTCCCATCTCGCCCTGTCCATTGACATAGGACTTAATGGAGGAACCTCCTGCATTCACCGCATCCTGGAGCGTAACCACGATCGCTTCATGCAGCACGGTTAACTGGGCTTCGGTTAATGTCTTGGCAATGGTTTCTGGATGAATTCCAGCGCGGAACAAGGCCTCGTCCACATAAATATTCCCGATGCCGACCACATATGCCTGATTTAACAAGACGGCTTTAATTTTGGTCGTGCGTTTGCCAACAGCCTCACGGAATGCAGCTACAGTAAACGCAGGATCAAGCGGCTCCAGCCCCAGTTTTAACAAAGGTTTGGATACCAGTTCCTCCCCTGCATTGAAGAGATGCATTGTACCGAATTGACGAACATCCTTGTAACGTAATTCTGTACCATCGGTAAAGTGAAAGATAACATGGGTATGCTTCTCCACTTCCTCATGTTGTTGGTATACCCCGTACCTGCCTTCCATCCGCAGATGGGAGACAAGCACCAGCCCGTCCAGCAAAATACGCAAAAACTTGCCTCTGCGCTCCACACCGATCACGGTATGTCCCTTAAGTTCCATTGCAAATGCATCTATGTCGTCCGGCCGCTGAATAATCCGCGGCAAGCTAACGGTAACGGAGTCAATGGTCTTGCCAACAATAAGTTGATTCAATGTTCTTCTGACTGTTTCGACTTCCGGTAATTCCGGCATGATGTTCTCACCTCCCCTATATTATAACGGAAGATGGCGCTCAGCGGGACCCCTTCTTGTGTCGAAAACAGTTGAAAAATATTTTGTAAAATAACGGAAAACCCGCTTGGGATCTATTATTTAGCCTCGTACCAGTTTTCTCCGTAGCTGACTTCCGCTTTTAGCGGCACTGACAGCTCCAATGCTTTTTCCATCACCGAAGGAACCAGCTCTTTCATCAGTTCCATTTCATCCGCAGGCACTTCGAATACAAGCTCATCGTGCACCTGTAATAGCATGCGGCTCTTCAGCTTGCGTTCACGCAGTGCTTCATCCATCTGTACCATGGCAAGCTTGATGATATCTGCCGCAGTTCCCTGGATCGGTGTATTCATTGCTGTCCGTTCAGCAAAGGAACGCAGGTTAAAGTTACTTGCATTGATTTCTGGCAGATAACGACGGCGTTCCAGCAACGTTTTGACATAACCATCCTGACGGGCTTCCTTCACAATATCATCCATATATCGACGCACACCCTGGAATACTTCAAAATATTGATCAATGAACTGTGCTGCCTCTTTCCGCGTGATGTGCAGGTTCTGAGACAAACCGTAGTCGCTGATCCCGTATACGATACCAAAGTTAACCGCCTTGGCAGAACGACGCATGTCTCCATCCACCTCTTCTGGCTTCACGCCAAACACATCTGAGGCCGTCTTCGTATGGATATCCATGTCCTGGACAAAAGCTTCCTTCAGCCGCTCATCATCTGAAATATGTGCAAGGACGCGCAGTTCAATCTGCGAATAGTCTGCTGCCAAAATGGACCACCCTGGTTCGGAAGGAACAAATACCTTTCTGATTTTACGGCCTTCCTCCATCCGAATCGGAATGTTCTGCAAGTTCGGGAACTGGCTGCTAAGACGTCCAGTAGCCGCAATCGTCTGACGGTAAAACGTATGCACCTTGCCATCCTTATCTGAAATCTCTTTGAGGAGTCCTTCTACATATGTGGACTGCAACTTGGCAAGTTGACGATATTGCAGAATATGTTTGACTACATCATTATATGGAGCCAGCTTCTCCAATACTTCGGCATCCGTAGAGTATCCTGTCTTTGTTTTCTTCACCACAGGCAAACCGAGTTTATCAAATAAAATCTCACCCAGCTGTTTCGGTGAATTCAGATTGAATTCCGTACCGGAAAGCTTGTAGATTTCCGCCATCAACCTACTTATATTTTCTTCGAACTCACTACCCAAAGCCTTCAAATCTGCCGTATTAGCCTTAATCCCCTGTTTCTCCATATCTGCAAGAATACGTGACAATGGCATCTCCAGTTCATGGAAAAGTGCGTTCATCTCATTACTCTCCAGTGCCTGCTCTTGGAGTGGAATAATGGCTGCTACTGCCGCCGCTTTACGACATAGAAAATCGCCCAATATATTCGCCTCAGGCACTCTGTATTTTGCACCTTTGCCCATAACCGAATCATCCTCCACGAGGGAAGGCAGACCATACTTCGTGGTCAGGCCGCTAATCGTCTGATTCGATTCAGTTGGATCAAGCAAATAGGCAGCCAATTGCACATCAAAGGACGCTCCAGCAAACTCAATGCCATGCGCATGCAGTGCCAGATCAACACGATGTAGATCATAACCACGCTTGGGTTGATCTGCATTGCCGAGCCATTCTCGTACTGGGGCAGCTGCATCTGACTGGAGCAATTCGGAAGACAGGAATGTATAGGTTTCGGCTGAACCAACAGCAAGTCCAATGAGTTTCGCCTGATGCGGGTTATCACCATGTGTCTCCACATGCAGCACATCAATGGATTCGAGTGAACTGAACAGTTCACTAATCGTTTCTTCTGTTGCAATGGAGGATTCCACTACGGCCGCCGGAACGGCTTCCTGTTCAGAAACTACACTTGCACGGAATGACAGGCGCTCTAGCAAAGACTTGAATTCGAGCTTGGCCAAAGCCGGACCTGCCAGTTCCTCTTTTAAGCCAGCAAACTGCATATCTTCCCAAGTTTGTTCCAATGGAACTTCACGGTGGATCGTGGCAAGCTGCTTGCTCATACGTGCATCTTCGGCGTGAGCCTCAATTTTTTCTTTCATTTTGCCCTTTAGCTCACCTGTGCCGTTAAGAACTTCCTCAACCGAACCGAACTGGTGCAGCAGCTTCAGAGCCGTTTTCTCTCCAACACCAGGAATGCCCGGAATATTGTCGGACGCATCGCCCATCAGACCTTTGAGGTCAATGATTTGCAGCGGGGTCAGACCATAGCGCTCCTTGATCTGAGCGGGATCGTATAGCTCAATCTCGGTTACCCCTTTGCGCGTAAGCCCGATATGCACATGTTCAGAGGCAAGCTGCAGCATATCTTTGTCACCTGACACAACGAGAACCTGTCTTCCGGCTTCATCCGCACGTTTCGTTAATGTTCCGATAATATCATCCGCTTCAAACCCTGCAAGCTCAAACTGGGCAATCCCGAAGCCCTGAAGCAGCTCTTTCAGCAGCGGAAATTGTTCCGACAACTCCGGCGGTGTTTTCTCCCGACCACCCTTATACTCCTGGTAACCTTCGTGTCGGAACGTAACTTTGCCTGCATCAAATGCCACCATCACATGTGTCGGTTTATGCTCTTCCAGCAAGCGCAGCAGCATCGTGGTGAAGCCGTACACCGCATTGGTGTGCAAGCCTTTCGAGTTAGTTAGCGGTGGCATTGCAAAAAACGCCCTGTAAATAATGCTATTTCCATCTATAAGAATAAACTTGTCCATTCCAGCACCTCGCGTATCGTATGGTCAATCCTTCAATCACATCTACTCTCATGATACCATACACACCTGTTACAACAAAAAAATTAGTCATCTTTATAGGCCATGATCTGGCCTGCAAAAAAAAGAACTCCCTCCGCGGATGACCTGTTCACAGGCCGCCCGAGAGAAAGTCCCTTCATTTCGCTACGAATAATACCCCAATTCCACTAAAAACGGTTACCTATTGATTCAAATCAGGGCGTTTTCCTGTTACCAGATACACCGTGCTCTCACCAATGTTTGTTGCGTGGTCACCAATCCGTTCGATATAACGTCCTACCAACATCAAGAGCATCGCTTGGGAAGCCTTATTTGGATGGTCTGTCATAAACGAGTAGAGGTCACTGATCATATGACTGTACAATTGGTCAACCTGATCATCGGTCTGAGCCATTTTGTAGGCCAGATCCGTATTTTCTTTCAGGAAGGATTCAATGGATTCCTCAATCATGGACTTCACGATTTCCGCCATTCTTGGAATATCCACAAGCGGTTTAATGAGCTCCTGCCCATCCATACGAAGGGTCACTTTGGCCACATCCAGCGCAAGGTCACCCATACGCTCCAAGTCACTTGAGATTTTGAAGGCAACAATAATGCGTCGCAAATCCTTCGCTACCGGCTGTTGTGTAATGATGAGCTTGGAACCCAATTCCATAATCTTGTCTTCCAAGGCATTCAGATTCGCATCATTCTTGATGATGACCTGAGCTTTCTCGGCATCCATCGTCTGTAAACTTTCAATAGCACCATCCAACGCTGTGCCTACATGCTCACCCATTTGCCGAAGCAGTGTGCGCAGTTCCTCAAGCTCCTGATCAAATTCTCTTCTGCGAATCATAGATTCCATGTCCTCCTTATCCATCATCTCCGGACACGCCGGGATCGTTCGAACTCAGCTTGCTTATCCGAACCGTCCGGATATATAATCCTCGGTTCTGGAATCCTGCGGTGTGGAGAACAACGTTTCTGTATCTGCTGCCTCCACCACTTCCCCGTTCAGGAAAAATACCGTACGACCCGATACCCGTGCAGCTTGGTGCATGTTGTGGGTTACCATTACAATCGTGTATTTGTGGTGCAGTTCCTTGACCAGTTCCTCAATTTTAAGCGTTGAGATTGGATCAAGTGCAGACGTTGCTTCATCCATCAACAGTACGTCAGGCTGCACGGCCAGAGCACGTGCAATACAGAGGCGCTGCTGTTGTCCACCGGAGAGACTGAGTGCCGATTTTTTGAGCACATCCTTCACTTCATCCCACAGTGCAGCATGAACAAGACTCTGCTCAACCAAACGATCCAGTTCGGCTTTTTGCGTCACCCCATGAAGTCGTGGTCCATAGGCCACGTTATCGTAGATCGATTTTGGAAAAGGGTTAGGCTGCTGAAATACCATTCCGACCCGCTTACGCAGCGTCTCTACTTCAATCTCATTGCTATAAATGTCGGAACCGTCCAACATAACTTGTCCTTCCACACGTACGCCTGGAATCATGTCATTCATCCGATTCAATGTACGAAGCAAGGTCGATTTACCACAGCCCGACGGACCGATAAACGCGGTAACTGTCTTCTCCGGCAGGTCCATCGATATATTTTTAAGCGCGTGATGCGTATCATAGTATAAATTAAGTCCTTCAATGTGAATGAGGTCCTTCATGGATGTTCACTTCTCCTTCGCGGCAGGGACAACCAGATTCCCTTACGTAGACCGATGCCAATGATTGAACTTGGCTCTCGGTCATCTATAATATCCTACCCTCTCATTGTAAAAACAGTATCACTTTCATGTTAACGGAATGTAAAAAGTGACATCTTTCACACCCATGACCCTCCTATCCGATCATTGCGTATGAATGATGCCTATCCTACCGTCATTTAGTCATCCGCCTGGACCATATCTTCCAGTCTCTCCCGAATGTGCTCGGCCAATTCTCCAGCCGTTTTGCCTTCCTTCGCGATATCCTCTGCAATATGGGACATGCCTGCCACAGCCGTGTTCAGCTGTTTGAATGCAGCCCCTCCTTCGTTTACATGAACGGAGCTGCTGTCAATCTCTGCCGCGCTTGCTCTCACCAGTTCTACAGTCTGTCTGGTCAATCCTCCGATATCATCCAGTAAAGAGGACATATTTCCCGCAACCTCACGGGTCTGCTTGGCTAGTGCACGAATCTCACCAGCAACGACCTGGAAACCCCGTCCGTACTCCCCCGCATGTGCCGCTTCGATGGAAGCATTCATAGCGAGTAGCCCACTTTGGTCAGCCAATGAACGAATGGAACGTGCCATCCCGGAACCCATGTCGATAGAGCTCAGCATGTCATCAGCGTGTTTCTGCTGACCCTCCATATGCTGATATACACGGTTATAGGAAGCATCAACCTGACTGAGACTGCTCGCTCCCCGTTCGGACAACTGCATGATCTGAGACGCTTCTACCCCAGCCTTTTGAGCGGCTTGAACCAGTTTGGTGACGGAGTCGTTGATTCTCGTTATTTCCTGTCTGCTCTGTGTAATAATATGTACACGTTCTTCTGAAGCCACATGCTGCAGTTTACGGGAAAGGGACATAACATCCCTCATCGTCAACACACCCAGCAATCGGTCTTCTTCCGTAACGATCAAACAATCGTAGAAATATTGCTCACTGCGTGCAAGAGCGATGTCAATAATCGCGGTCGCTTCTGCGTGCACATCGACAATAACAGGAGAAGAGTCAGCTGCGTGTACAACCGGCTTACGATAGAAAAGATCTGCCGCGAAGCGTCCATTCAACATTCGGTATAATGTCTCTCGCATCAACAAACCTAATGGCCGCATGTGATCATCACATAATACAATACACGGATATTCCTGATCCTGATTGAGCAGGCTTGCCGCTTCCCCGCAGGTAGTGTGAACGTCAACTACAGGTATTTGACGGCAATAGTCCCGTAATGAAATTACATTCTCTTTGGTGACCCCAATTTCATCTTCATCTTTTTGTTCTCCCATGGGAGCTACAACTTGTTCCTGTTGCGTATTTATCATTTCTTCGGGCTGGTCGGGCTTCACTTCGAGCAACATGGGCATAAATGCGCAATCTCCTTTACGTATGAGCTCCGTCCTGAGGTGGAATATATAGGTATAAAGTATCACTCAGACAGCTTCATCCTACTCCCTATACGTAAAGGAAAATAATTGTTTATGTTAACGGAATGTAAAAAAAACTCCCCGATCATTGTTAACTTGAATGATGGGGAGTTTTTCTTTTTACAACCAATTTATAACCTACACCGCGAATCGAATCAATATGAACCGATTCCGGGTCCAGCTCCAACTTTTTCCGCAATGAACTGACATGAACGTCCACCGTGCGCTGTCCTCCGATATAATCGAAGCCCCAGACCGCATTCATCAGATCATCCCGTGTAAGCACAACACCCGGCTTCTTGGCCAGATAAAGCAGTACCTCAAACTCCTTGGGACGAAGACTGATGGATTGTCCACCCAATGTCACTTCATACTTCAAAGGATATATCTCAAGCTCTCCCAGAATAATACGGGAACCATCTTTATCCTCTGGTTGCGGCAAATCTTCACCGTTCGAATAACGTCTTAACACTGCATCTACGCGAGCAAGCAATTCGGATACACCAAATGGCTTCGTAATATAATCATCGGCACCTGATTTTAAGCCTTGTACAACTTCGGCTTCACCGTTTTTGGCTGTGAGAATAATGACCGGTGTGCTAACACCCTGAATTCGTAACTTATTCAGAATATCCAGACCGTTCATTCCAGGAAGCATCAGATCCAGCAGAATCAGATCAAACTCCTGGGACAACGCCCGATCATAACCTGAAGATCCGTGATCCTCAGCAATAACATCATAGCCCTCTTGTGTCAGGTTGTACGTAAGCAATCTTGATAATGTTGGTTCATCTTCAATAACGAGCAAACGCTGCGCCATGATACCCCTTCTCTCCTATAGGTTGTCTGTTGCCACAACACTTTCATTATCATAGCACCTAATTGTTAACTCTGTGTAAAACAGCACATTCCTTTTACATTTCACTTCCATCGCACTAGATTTCTTCATCCTGAATTAATGGAAGGATAACACGAAACGTAGTCCCCATGCCAAGTTCACTCTCTACAGACAGTTTGCCATGGTGCAATTCTACCAGATGTTTCACAATTGAAAGTCCAAGTCCAGTGCCTCCCGAGTTACGGGATCTGCCCTTGTCCACCCTATAGAAGCGTTCAAAAATCCGCGGCAAATCTTTCTTCGGAATACCAATTCCTGTGTCGGATACTGCAAATACAACTTCTTCTTCGTCCTCATTATGTTCAACCGACACTTGTAATTTTACCCTTCCGCCCTCAGGCGTGTAATTAATGCCGTTGGATAACAGATTAATAAAGATCTGCTTCATTTTATCCTCATCAGCTTCAATATACAATTCTTCGGGAACATTCATCTCCAGGCGAATTTCTTTCTTCTCCGCCACCTTGGACAAGGTACCCAGGACCATCTCGAAGAACGAATGCACATGCACAGGTGAACACTGCAGGGGAGCCCGTTTGGACTCAATTTTGGATAACTCCAGAATATCTCCGATTAATCGATTCAGTCTGTCACCTTCATCATAGATAATCTGCAGGAATGAACGCTCCGTCTCTTTGTCCTGTACCCCGCCGCTAAGAAGCGTTTCGGCAAAACCTTTGACCGCAGCCACCGGCGTTTTGAGTTCATGAGATACATTCGCGACGAACTCACTGCGCATTGATTCCAGCCTGCGGATCGCCGTGACATCCTGTAGGAGAAAGAGCATCCCCCGATAAGCGCCGTCATCTTCGGACATCGGTACTCCATCAATGCGAATTAATTTTTCCACCGGATTGAACACACTTACTTCTTCATGCATTGGTTCTCGCAACGCAACACTCTCTTCAATCGTGCGTGTCAGCTCATAATGCCGCTTCAATTCAATATATGGTTTGCCAGTAACCCGCTCTGCCTGAATGCCAAGCATACGCTCCGCTTCCCGATTGACCAGCGCAATAGATTGACCAGCATCGATCATTATAATGCCGCCCGTCATGTTGGCAAGCACACTTTGCAGCAGCGCTTCATTATCCCTGATCGTCTTCAGTTGCATCTGAAGGCTGTCTGCCATTCCGTTAATGGCAAGTCCCAGTTGACCGATCTCATCATTACGAGTTACATCCACTCTAGCATCATAATCCAGCTTGGTGATCCGGTGAGCCACCTTCGTAATATGCTCAATGGGCGATGTCAGTCCCCGCGCAACCCGGTAACTTACCAGAGCCACAATCAGGAACAGAAGGCCCAAGGTGAAGAACATCAAAATCCAGCCCTGCTGAAGACCCTGATCAACAGCTTCAAGACTCATGGATAGTCGAATGTAACCATCAAATTTCCCACTGGGTAACTCGATCATGTCGCTTTGATCCGAATTCACAGGAAGTGCCACATACAGCATGTCCTGCCCTAATGTTGCACTATAACGAATCGACTGACCATAATTTTGCCCAACCGCTTCTTTAATCTCCTGACGGTTCAAGTGGTTGTCCATTGAATTGGGATCGCTCTCCGAGTCGCCAATGACCGTTCCGTCTTTATTGATAAAAGTTACCCGTGAATCCGTCAGTCGATCCAGCTCAACCGCACGTTCTGAGTAATATTTCTGTGTCTCTGCATTTTTTGGATTGGTTGCATCATGGAACGGGAACGTTGCTTTTAGCAAGTTGATCTCACGCACCATCGTTTGCTCCAATGCATTAATGTGAGTAGTCTTAAAAACTCTGCCCATCGTATACCCCGCCACAATGACGGAAATACCGATCAGCACCATCATAATGATGGCAAGGCGAATTCGGAACGGTCTCATCTATCTCTTCCTTTGTTATAAAATTAATAATTACATATCCATTTCTATTCGATCACCACGAGTGGTGGGTTGTGAAATGACAAGAAATTCTACGTCTGCTTCGCCCCGATTCTGCATCTGATGTGGCATGCCCGACGCAATTTCTATCCCTTCATGGAGTTCAAGCACAAACTCTTCCCCGTTAAGTTCCATACAAGCCTCACCGCTAAGAATAAAGAAAAACTGACGACTTATCGAATGGTAGTGCCGGGTTTCAGAAGTTCCTGCAGGCATACGTTCATGAATAATGCTCAGTGTTTCATCTTGAACGAGATGCCAACCATCGCACTGTCCACCCCATATATAGTGTGCCGCATTTTGTTTGCTAATCTTCATGTGACCGCCTCCGAAGCTTACTTGTCGGTCTATATCATATCACAGATAGCATGGAGACCCTGCCATTTTTGATTAGCAGCACGCGGCGTCAGTTCTAGAACTATCTCCAGGCAAGCCTAATGATAAAGTATCATGGTTGCATCAACGCCGATCCCGACTTTTGTAAACTGGATCAAAATTATATCTCTTCCGCTATATGCTCATTAAAAAAAGACGTACCGACCAGTCATGCTGGTAACGATACGCCTTCATTCGAAATACGTCGTCAATGGATTATCCGTTGACCACTTCGCCGCCATTAACGTGCATCACCTGACCGCTCACGTAGGAAGAATCATCCGAAGCGAGATATACGTAAGCTGGAGCCAATTCATTCGGTTGCCCTGGACGTTTCATCGGCTGAGTAGCACCAAATTCACTCACCTTTTTCTCATCAAATGTGGATGGAATGAGCGGGGTCCAAATTGGCCCTGGAGCAACAGCATTCACACGAATTCCCTTCTCCACAACATTTATCGACAAAGAGCGTGTAAAAGAAGTGATAGCTCCTTTCGTAGATGAATAATCAATTAACGTCGGATTTCCGCGATATGCGGTAATGGAGGTTGTATTAATGATTGTACTGCCTTTCTTAAGATGTGGCAGAGCAGCCTGTGTAATATAAAACATGCCAAAAATATTTGTGCGGAACGTACGCTCCAGCTGTTCTGGAGTAATATCCTCCAGCTGCTGCTGGGGATGCTGCTCCGCTGCATTATTCACGACAATATCCAGCTTGCCTAGTTGATCCACCGTCTGCTTCACGGATTTCTTGGCAAAGGCATTGTCACCAATATCACCGGGAATCAATATGCATTTGCGTCCTTCCTGTTCGACCTGACGCTTGGTCTCTTCTGCATCCTCATGCTCACTCAGGTATACAATCGCTACATCCGCGCCTTCCTTCGCATATGTAACGGCAACAGCACGTCCAATTCCACTGTCTCCACCCGTGATCAGAGCAACCTTATCTAACAATTTACCGGCTGCTTTATATTCAAGTTTCTCAAACTCTGGTTTGGGGTGCATCTCCGATTCGATACCCGGGCGCTGATCCTGATGTTGGGCAGGCATCGTCTTTTTGTTTTGTGTGTCGGTTGACATCTGGCATTTCTCCTCTCAAAATGGAATGTCCTGATTCAGATTCATTCTGTAGGATGGCATGAACAGTACAGATTAATCCCTTTTCCAATGCTCATGCTCCAAAGTCCCTGTCTCTTGCCTCGATACATACTTACCACTCGCTTTTGGCGGTTAAACAGAAAAATTCCCAATACTCTAATGGCTGTTTCTTTATCGTTTCTCGCAGACATGCTGTCAACTGAGGCAAAGCCGCATTGAATTCGACCTATTATGCCAATCATTCGAAAATTTTATCGAAATTGAACGGATTCACCAACCAAATTGTATTCCTATGCCGTATGGGCTGATGTACAATGTACAGTATACAGATAAGCTTTAAATAAAATTAATCCAGTTTGGATGAAGCGCGGTCATGCAGTTATACTTCCCAACTAAGCAAATATTCTGATCTAATATGGAGACCAAACCCATGGAATCGCACATTAATTCTTATATAACACTTGTAGCAACTTCAGCTGTGCTGAATGTTTTTCTGTGTTTATATACTTATGTTAGAAGAGCAGAAATCCCCAGTTCGAAAATATTCATTCTCTATACAGCAGCTCTGTCGGTTTACACCTTCGGTTACGCGATTGAACTCGCCAGCAATACACTGGAGCAGATGAAATTCTGGACGGTCGTCGAATACATCGGTATGCCTTTCTCCGCCTCTCTTGGGCTGATGCTCATGATGCAATACACGGGTAAAACGTTATCCAAAAAAGCTTCTGCGGCACTGTTTGTAATCCCTTCCATTACCTTGTTCATGGTGGCAACAAATGATTTTCATCATCTTTTCTATAAAAGAGTATGGTTAAGAGAAGACAGTTCCGTCCCTCTAATGGATATTGCCGTAGGGCAATGGTACGTTGTTCATGGCGCATTCACCTTTTCCTGTCTGTTATGTGCCTGCCTTATTCTCGTCGGACAATGGAAACATACCAAAAAGATGTATCGTCGTCAGTTACTCACACTGATCACTTCACAGATTATTCCCATGGTAGCGGCCTTTGTGTATTTACTTGGTCTGACCCCAGGTGGTATGGATCCTGTTCCGGTTCTCATGTGCATTACATCCGCAATGTATATCTGGGCTATTCTATCCTCCCGTCTGTTAACCATCGTACCTATCGCCAAGGATAGTATCTTTGAGAGCATGCGTGAAGGCGTTATCGTGCTGGATAGTTCCAATCGTCTCGTCGACTACAACAAATCTCTGCGTGATATGCTGCCAGAGTTTGATTTCAGCATGGTAGGTCAACCTCTTAACGATGTATGGCTGTCGCTTGCCGGTGAGACCTTTCCAGTGGAATATGGCCGAGAAGGTCTGCAAACCGATCTGTACTGGCAGTTGAACGGAGAGACCGTCTGTTATCAGGTAAGAACCTCTTATGTCTATAACAAAGAAGGACAGGCCGTTGGCACACTGATTATGCTGATTGATATTACAGAGCAACGTTTCCTACAAGAACAATTGAAGCAACTGGCTTACTTCGATGGTCTCACCAAAATATATAACCGCACGCAGTTCCTGCTTAGAGGTCGAGAGATACTGAGTGAAGCCCAGCTTAATCTGCGGCCGACGGCCTTTATCTTATTTGACATTGATCATTTCAAACGAATTAATGACACCTATGGACATGACGTTGGGGATCAGGCCATCATTCATGTGGTCTCTGTATGTAATCGTTATCTGAATTCGGAGATGTTGTTTGCACGTTATGGAGGAGAGGAGTTTGTTATCGCGGTACCCAATGCCTCCCTCCAAGACGGTGAGCAGCTTGCTGAGAAGTTACGCGTGGCTTTGTTGAATGACCCGCTGGAGGTACAAGGTACTCGTATTCCACTGACTTCAAGCTTCGGAGTGGCACAATATAATGGAGGGTCCGATTCTCTGGAATCCTTGCTGCGTGATGCCGATACGGCACTATATGAGTCCAAGCGTAACGGTCGTAACACCGTATTTGCCCACGCTGTAAGCTTGGGTTAACTAAATGTAGCGTTTAACTACGTGAGCCATATATGCCGTTATTTCAACACTAGCACCTTGTTGGTTGTCAGACATCACCCCAGACGGAGCGAACAAAAATAGACAGCCTCTGGGCTGTCTATTTCAATACGGTTTAAGACCTTACTTTCTTATTCAGCTTGTCCCAACGTTTGAAGTGCAAACGCTTTAAGTTCAGCTCGCAAATAAAACTCGTTTCGCAGCTATTGTTAGATCACCTGGTTGTTCACCATCAGATACACCATAATGAGCAGGAATACGGCAAGCAATGTGCTGAACGTACGAATCTTACTTTGTTCTGCACTGACGTCACGGTTGCTTTTCACAGCCTCTGCTGCCAAGCGTAACGGTTTACCCATAATGCCACCGATTGCTGCAATAGCCAGCAACAGAACCACTACCACGCCCATCCACAGATAGGAATACTCACCCTTGGTCATTAAGTAACCACCCGTAAGAAGCTGAATTACAAGTCCGTACTGTGCGATACGGTTTAATGAACGGAGCGATGCAAATGCTCCCTCTTGAGCGGCAGCACTCAATGTACGGATTTTGCCCACAACGAATGGCAAGATCAGATAGAAGCCCATCGCCAGTGCTCCAATAATATGGAGCAAATACATAATCATTGTCAAAATGTCCATCCTCCTCAAAAATTTCAGTCAGTGTGCTATACATCACATCTCATTATACTGGGGAACTTATCCAAAGAAAAGAAAACCTCCGGATGATCCGAAGGTTTTCTGTCTGTTCCTGTCAAAAAGTTTTCAAACTTACAAGTTAACTACTGAAATGACGTTACGAACCGAATCCGCAGATTTGTCGAGTCCAGCTTTTTCTTCCGCAGTCAGTTCCAGTTCAAATATTTTCTCAATTCCGTTACCACCCAGAACGGTTGGCACACCAAGGAACAAGTCGTTGTAGCCATATTCCCCTTCAAGGTAAGCAATAACCGGAATGATTCGTTTTTTGTCTTTCAAAATGGCTTCGGTCATTTGCACCAATGAAGCTGCTGGTGCATAATATGCGCTGCCGTTTCCGAGCAGGTTAACGATCTCACCCCCGCCAACACGTGTGCGTTGTACGATGGCTTCAATGCGCTCTGCCGGGATGAGGGTATCGATTGGAATACCGCCAACGCTGGAATAACGAACGAGTGGTACCATATCGTCTCCGTGGCCGCCAAGAACGAATCCACGGACGTCTTCAACCGATACATTCAGCTCTTGTGCAATGAATGTGCAATAACGTGCAGTATCCAGAACACCGGACTGGCCGATTACGCGGTTTTTAGGGAAACCAAGCGTCTGATAAGCTGCATATGTCATTGCATCTACCGGGTTGCTTAGAATAATGACGATGGAATCAGGGCAATATTTTTTCACATTTTCACAAACAGACTTCACGATTCCTGCATTCGTGTTGACCAGATCATCACGGCTCATACCTGGTTTACGGGCAATACCTGCCGTAATAATAACAATCTCCGAACCTGCAGTATCCTCGTAGTTGGAAGTACCGACGATATTGCTGTCGAAGCCCTGAACAGGACTAGCTTCCCACATGTCGAGCGCTTTACCTTTAGTCGGGTTTTCCAATTGCGGAATATCAACCAGAATAACATCCCCGAGTTCTTTTTGGGCAAGCATCAAAGCCGTTGTAGCTCCGGTAAATCCGGCGCCGACTACTGTGATTTTTTTGCGCTGAATAGTCACGATTCACATCTCCCCTTACAGGTTTTTAATGATTTGATCAGCAAATTCAGAACATTTCACTTCAGTAGCGCCGTCCATCAGACGTGCAAAGTCATAAGTTACTGTTTTGTTGTTGATGGATGTTTCCATACCTTTGTAGATCAGGTTAGCCGCTTCTTGCCATCCCAGGTGCTCAAGCAACATTACGCCGGACAGAATAACGGAACCAGGGTTCACGACATCTTTGTCTGCATATTTAGGTGCAGTACCGTGAGTAGCTTCGAAGATAGCATGTCCTGTTACATAGTTGATGTTCGCTCCTGGAGCGATACCAATTCCGCCAACTTGTGCAGCCAGTGCATCGGACAGATAGTCACCGTTCAGGTTCAACGTTGCGATTACATCGAACTCACCTGGACGAGTCAATACTTGTTGCAGAGCGATATCGGCAATAGCATCTTTCACGATGATTTTGCCAGCATCTTCAGCTGCTTTTTGAGCTGCATTAGCTGCATCCGTACCGTCTTTTTCTTTAATGATATCGTATTGTGCCCAAGTGAACACTTTGTCAGCAAACTCGTCTTCAGCAACTTCATAACCCCAGTTTTTGAAGGCACCTTCTGTAAATTTCATGATATTACCTTTGTGTACCAATGTAACGCTCTTACGGTTGTGATCGATGGCATATTGTACTGCTGCACGTACCAAACGTTTGGAACCTTCGGAGGAAACTGGCTTGATACCAATACCGGAAGTTTCAGGGAAGCGGATTTTGTTTGCACCCATCTCCTGTTGCAGGAATTGGATTACTTTTTTCACTTCTTCTGAACCTTCTGCGTATTCAATACCTGCATAGATATCTTCCGTATTCTCACGGAAAATGACCATGTCTACCAACTCAGGACGTTTAACCGGAGAAGGTACACCATCGAAATAACGAACAGGACGCAAGCAAGTGTACAGATCCAGTTCTTGACGAAGCGCTACGTTCAGGGAACGAATTCCGCCACCGATTGGTGTAGTCAATGGTCCTTTGATCGCTACGATATACTCGCGAATAGCTTCAAGCGTATCGTTTGGCAGCCACTCCCCGTATGTATCGAATGCTTTTTGTCCAGCAAACACTTCATACCATGCGATTTTTTTGTTGCCGTCATATGCTTTTTCAACAGCTGCATCCAATACACGTTTGGAAGCTTTCCAGATGTCACGGCCTGTACCGTCACCTTCGATAAATGGAATGATCGGGTTATTAGGTACTTGCAGTGTACCGTTATCAATTTGAATTTTTTCGCCTTCAGTTGGGTGAGCAAATTTTTCTAATTTCATTAGTATAATTCCTCCTTGGGTTTCGTAGATGCAGTATGATAACACACCGCTTGTCTTATTGGAGGAAGGGTTATGAACGTGCTGCTAATTTCAGCCAACATGTTACACCCCTTCACCCCGTCCTTTTTATTATACTGGTTTTGATGCCATTAGCGAAGTTCGATTGAAACGTACTTCTGATCTGTTGGGCCTGTGTACTCGGCACGCGGACGAATAATACGGTTATCCGCAAGCTGTTCCAGAATATGAGCAGTCCAACCTGATACCCGGCTAATCGCAAAGATTGGTGTAAACAGGACCTCTTCAATACCCAATTGGGTATATACGGAAGCGGAGTAGAAATCTACATTTGGTTTCAGACCTTTTTGTCCTGTCACCAGTTCTTCGATCTTCACCGACATATCGTACAAGCGTGTATCGTTGTTCATTTCCCCCAGTTCCTTGGACATCTTTTGCAGATGTTTCGCACGTGGGTCTCCATTTTTGTAGACACGGTGTCCAAAGCCCATGATCTTCTCACGGTTGTTCAATTTTTCTTGAATAGCTGCTTCCAGACGATCAGGTGTTCCAATCTCATTCAGCATTTTCATAACGGCTTCATTTGCACCGCCATGCAATGGCCCCTTCAATGCGCCAATCGCAGAAGTTACTCCCGAATAGATGTCGGAAAGCGTAGCTACTGTTACACGTGCTGCAAATGTAGAAGCGTTCAACTCGTGATCCGCATGCAGGACAAGCGCTTGATCAAGAGCTTTAACAGCGGTCTCGGCTGGTTGTTCTCCAGTCATCATATATAAAAAGTTTTCTGCGATGGAAGCGCCTTCTTTTGGAGCCACAGGTTCTTTGCCCTGACGGATACGGGCTATGGCTGCCACAATGGTTGGCAACTGCGCTTGCAGCTTAACCGCTTTGTTCTCGTTCGCTTCCGCTGTCATCTCGTCAGCCTGCTCATCGTACAGAGCCAGTGCGGATACCGCGGAACGCAGTGCTGCCATGGTACTCATGTTTTTCGGATACAATTGGATTTGTGCAATCAACTCGCTCGGAATCGGCGCGTAATCGCTCAGGCTTTTGCGAAGGGATTTCAGTTCATCCGTAGTTGGCAATTTACCAAACCACAGTAAATAGGCAACTTCTTCAAAGCTTGCATGTTCTGCCAGATCGTCAATATCGTAACCACGGTATGTAAGCACACCGTCTACAATGGAGCTGATCGAAGAGGTTGTTGCAACGATGCCTTCCAGACCTTTGGTAGCTGTCATATTACATCTCTCCTTTAATAAACGAAATCAAGAACCCATCCAGAGTGTCATCTACGTGCTCAAACGCACTCGTCCTTCTTTTGTAACCATTTACATTTTAAAATTAATAAATACCTCAATATCCGGTTTTCATATCTGTCAATCGGTATTTCCTTATCTCATCATACTGGATTTTGTCGTTTATGTGAACATGATGCGAGGTCATCCGCACATCAAACTTCTTTATCAGACCGATAAAGCATTTTTGAAAACCTTTACAAAAACAAGGTTGACATTTTATTCTTTTTATATAAATCCGTGCTATAAATCAAGTTTTTATTGCTATATTTTGTGAACATGAGGCATACTCTAGGCAAAAGAAAAGATATAATTCGACGACATCCTGGCGTTTCAAATCAGTGTATTTGCTCTATATTAACTAGATAGCTTCCTATGCTTCCTTCATGGTAGCTTGAAATGGAATAAGGAGAGTTGATGCTTGGATAGAATCATAATGAAACGCCTGTTGCGCGGTTTATGGGTGATTGTTGCGACCATACTCATTGCCGTTGCCATATACCTGCTGTTCCCACTGTTATATCCTTTTGCCATCGCCTGGATTATCGCTTATGCGATGAATCCTCTGGTGAAGTTGCTTCAATACAAGGCCCGATTTCCCCGCTGGCTGGCTGTAACCTTATCAATAATCATTTATTTCGGGGCCATTGTCGTCGTATTGTCTGCTGCGGTAACCCGTATGGTCAAGGAAGTCATTTCACTAACGACGAGCTTCGACCTTCATGTCGATGAGATTAAGGCTACGTTCATCCGCTGGACCCAGAATGATACGATTCAGAGTTTAATTGGACAGATCAATGAATTTTACAAGGAAAATCCCAACTATCAGGAGACCATTAACAGCAATATTAGCAAAACAACCGAAACGGTAGGTACAGCTGTAACGGACCTGGTGACCGGATTTTTCAACATGATCCTGAACCTACTCACTTCTCTACCCAATATGGGAGCCGTATTAATTGTGGTTCTGCTATCAACTTTCTTTATTAGCAAAAGTTGGACCAGACACAGTATTACCGTATCGGGCTGGGTGCCCTCATCCATTCGCAAACCGATTACCGACATATGGAATGATCTCAAAAAAGCACTGTTCGGTTATGCACGAGCCCAGTTGATCATGATCTCTATCACCGCATTATTTGTCATGATTGGATTGCTTGTGCTCCAGGTTAAGTCTGCCTTCACGATTGCTTTGCTTATCGGTCTGGTGGATCTGCTTCCTTATCTCGGCGTTGGCCTGGTGATGGTTCCCTGGGCAGCATACCTGCTTATGAATGGAGACTTGTACCTGGGGATCGGCATCAGTATTATATATCTCATTGTGCTGATTGCTCGCCAAATCATTGAACCCAAAGTGCTTGCCAGCAGTGTCGGATTGGACCCTCTGGCCACATTGGTTGGCATGTTTGTCGGATTGAAACTGTTCGGTGTACTCGGTTTGATCATCGGCCCTGTCAGCCTCGTTATCCTTGATGCATTTAATCGAGCGAACGTGTTCCGTGATCTCCGAACATATATTATTAACGGACGTGTCCGATGAATAAAAAAAGGCACCGCTCATCAGACTGAATCTGGTGGTGGGTGCCTTTCTTTAACTGATGCTGGTATATCCTATTTTTTCGGACCACGATAAAACTTAATACTTCCGTTTCTCATTTTTTTCTCCAGCCAGCCCAGGAAGAATAGACGGTACACTGAACGTGTTACTGGGAACAACAGTGTAAATCCGATCAGATCTGTGATAAATCCCGGAATCAACAGCAGGAAACCACCGACAAAAATAAATAGTCCATCTACCATTTTCCTTCCGGGCACCTTACCGCGCTCCATCTCGGATTTGGCATCAATAAGTACTTTTCGTCCTTCAAACTGCAACATTGCTATACCGATCAAGGACGTGAGAATCATGAGAAGCAATGTCTTTCCGGCTCCAATCCAGTCACTCATAAGAATGAAACCAAACAGTTCAATCACCGGAATGATTAATAGCAGGGCCCACATCCATCTTCGCATTACGTATTACCCCTTTCCTGAAAGCCACACTTTCTCAAGCGCGCTGTAGAGCTCAGAAGCTGCCTTATCCAGCCTGACTGGCTTCCAGTCCCCTTTGACCCATACATGTTGGGTAGAGCCTGTAACCAATCGTTCACCAGGAAGGGACTCCTCAGATGACCATACTCGTTGCCCGCTGCCTATCTGCTCATTAAGGTCTGGAGTCATGCGCCTTATGTCATACTCATAGTTCAGTCGCAGACCACTAAATGCAGCAATACGGGTGAAAATGATGATGTCATCATCATACCGGGCAGGTTTATGATATTTTACATCCAGTCCGGTTACCGGAAGCAGTAACCCCTGTTCCTCCATTTTACGATATGTATACCCCATTTGGCGAATCATCTCGGTTCGACCGATTTCAAACCAATTCAAATAGTTGGCGTGATAGACCACACCCATCTGATCACTTTCTTGATAACGCACGCGAAGGCGTGCCTTGTACCAACTGCCATTGCTTTGTTGTTGCATGTTACCGGCCTCCTTCGATATACCAATTATTACGTATCTAGCGACGACAAAGTCTCATAAAGATGGAAAAAAAGCAACGGGACGCAAACGCCCCATTGCTTCATTCCTGTTGCTTCTCGTCCAAACACAATTATGCGTTGTTTGGAATTTGGCTTACTTTGATCAGGTTAGTGGAACCCGAACGACCCAAAGGTACACCCGCTGTAATAACAACAAGATCTCCTTCTTTTACAAGTCCGGATTTCACGCCGCCTTCAATTGCATTTTCAAACAAAGCGTCAGTGGAATCAACAAGTCTTCCTTTGACTGGTGTTACACCCCAAGCCAATGCAAGACGACGGGAAGTTCTGTCTTCCGTTGTCACCGCGATGATTGGAGATTCTGGACGATATTTAGAAATCATGCGTGCTGTATGACCGGATTCAGTCGAAGTAATGATCGCTTTAGCGTTCAGATCTTGAGCTGACAGGGCAACAGATTGGCTGATTGCTTCAGTAACTGTTGTTTGTTGAGCAACACGTTGTTTCAGATACAGCTCTTGGTAAGGCAGAGCGGATTCTGCTTTTTCGGCAATACGGGACATTGTCAGAACGGATTCAACTGGGTATTTACCAGCAGCTGTTTCACCAGACAACATGATTGCATCTGTACCGTCGAAGATCGCATTAGCCACGTCACTTGCTTCTGCACGTGTTGGACGCGGGTTGCGTTGCATGGAATCCAGCATTTGTGTAGCTGTGATAACCGGTTTGCCTGCAACGTTACATTTTTCGATCATGCGTTTTTGTACCAATGGTACTTCTTCCGCAGGAATCTCTACACCCAGGTCTCCACGAGCAACCATCAGGCCATCGGACACTTCAAGGATTTCATCCAGGTTGTCCACACCTTGTTGGTTCTCAATTTTGGAGATGATTTGGATATGTCCAGCATTGTGTTTTTCAAGCAATTCACGAATCTCAAGGACGTCGCTTGCTTTACGAACAAATGAAGCCGCGATGAAATCGACACCTTGCTCGATACCAAATACGATATCGTTAGCATCTTTTTCAGTAATACCCGGCAGAGAAATGGCAACGCCAGGAACGTTAACACCTTTTTTGCTTTTGATCGTACCGCCGTTAACGATACGGCATTTGATCTCGGTGCCTTGTACTTCCACCACAGTCAGTCCGATCAGACCGTCGTCGATCAGAATTGTAGATCCCGGTTCAACATCACTCGGAAGATCTGCATACGTAATGGAGAGACGTTCTTTGGTGCCCAGAATTTCTTCTGTTGTCAAAGTGATGTACTCGTCTTGAACCAATTCGATTGGCTCCACTTCGAGTTTACCTGTCCGAATTTCCGGTCCTTTGGTGTCCAGCAAGATCGCTACTGTCTTGTTCAGCTCTTCGCATGCTTGGCGAATTGCTGTGATCCGTCCGCCGTGCTCATCGAAATCACCGTGGGAGAAGTTCAAACGGGCCACGTTCATACCGGCCATAATCAATTTTTTGGTATTCTCCAATGATTCACTGGATGGACCAATCGTACATACAATCTTTGTTTTGCGCATTTTGGGTTTCCTCCGATTTTAAAGGTCTATCTTTTTATCTCTTTTTCTTTTTCCAACTATTAAATTTACTATACTTTTGCTCATTTGTATAGGAAATTCGTCACATCATTCAGCATTTCCCGACAAATTACCTGCTGTATCGACTTCAACAGGTACTTGAGGGGCCTCAATTTGCACCTCAGGTTCAAACGTGACTGATCCAATCTTACGGAATTTCTCATACCGATCCTGCTTCAATTGGTCACCAGTCCAGCCTTTCATCTCGTCCAGATGACGAACCAATGCCTCGCTAATTGCAGCCGCAGATTCTTCATAATCCCGATGAGCACCACCGCGTGGCTCAGGGATTATTTCTTCAATGACCTCCATCTCCAGAAGGTCTTTGGCCGTTATTTTCATCGCTTCGGCCGCCTGATCTGCCTTGGATGCATCTTTCCAAAGAATGGACGCAGCACCGTTCGGAGAGATCGCTGAGTAAATCGCATGCTCCAGCATCAACACACGATTACCCACAGCCATAGCCAGGGCCCCGCCGCTTCCGCCTTCGCCGATGACCACTATAATAACAGGCACCGAGAGCTTCGCCATTTCCAGCAGGTTACGGGCAATAGCTTCCGATTGACCTCTCTCTTCAGCAGTATTACCCGGATACGCCCCTTTAGTATCAACGAATGTAATAATTGGACGACCAAATTTGTTCGCTTGCTTCATGAGACGCAGCCCTTTTCGGAATCCTTCTGGATGTGCGCTCCCAAAAAAACGGGCGATATTATCCTTCGTATCTTTCCCCCGCTGTTGGCCGATGACCGTTACTGTTTTTCCGTTTAGCTTCGCCAGTCCGCCAACAACCGCCAGATCGTCTCCGAACATGCGATCACCGTGCAACTCAATGAAATCGGTAAATATCAATTGGATTAAATCCAGTGCCGTCGGACGCTGCTGATGCCGCGCCAGATGCATTTTCTGGGCAGCCGTTATGCCGGTATAAATCTCTTCTTCGAGTCTATGATAACGTTCTTCCAGGCGGGCAATTTCATCAGTGAAGTCGATGCCTTTTTCCTGTCCAAACTGTACGAGCTCTTCGATCTTTTTGCGCATCTCAACCAGAGGCGCTTCATATGGCAACTCACCCGCCATTTAGACCCCTCCTTTTTCACTATGCATGTCTAGAAGCTTGCCAAGGGTGGCTCGAAGTTCTTTACGATGGACCACCATGTCCAGCTGACCGTGCTGCAAATTAAATTCTGCCGTCTGGAAATCATCAGGCAGTTTCTGACGGATCGTCTGCTCAATGACGATTCTACCGGCGAAGCCAAATACAGCTCCCGGCTCGGCGATGATGATATCACCAAGGCTCGCAAAACTGGCCGAAACTCCACCTGTCGTAGGATCGGTAATGACCGAAATATACAATCCGCCCTGTTCATCCAAACGGGACAAAGCCGCACTAGTTTTCGCCATTTGCATAAGGCTAAGAATACTCTCTTGCATCCGGGCACCCCCAGATGTTGAGAAAATGATCAAAGGTAAGCGTTTCTCTGTTGCATGCTCAATCGCACGGGTAATTTTCTCCCCTACAACCGAACCCATACTACCTGTGAAGAAGTCGAAGCTCATGACAGCAACAACCACAGGCAAACCTTCTAAAGTTCCCTCACCCGTAATGACAGCTTCCTTCAGTCCTGACTTCAGGCGCTGTTGTTCCAGTTTGTTACTATATCCAGGGAATTCAAGTGGATCAACTGATACCATATCAGCGTCATACTCCACAAACCCTTGCTCATCTAAAACCATGGCGATACGTTCCATTGCGTTCAAACGCATATGGTAGCCGCAAGCCGGACATACTTTCAGGTTTTTTTCCAATTCCTTGCTATATTGAATCGTGCCGCATTTGCTGCACTTGTTCATAAGTCCTTCAGGTATTTCCCGTTTTGGACGTTCTCCAGCTTCCTGACCTTCGCCACGAAGCGCACGCTCGGAAGGTATGGTGGCGTACTTCCGTTTTTTCTGGAATATATCTTTGAACACAACTACACCTCTCCAGCCGTTGATTTGATGGCCGCAACTGCAGTCCGTTGCATGTAGCAACTTCATCCGCGCGCTGCGGTAAACCGCTTACGACCCATACGCTGCCATGGGCCTTGTCCAGCATTCACAACAAAAAAATCCGCCGGTATAAGGCAAGGATCAGCGGCTTCTGTCAGCACGATTGATGTTACCTGCAATAACCGAAAGATTGTTGCGCTGATGTTTGAATCTGTCTTGGTAGGGTCTCTGGGAGCAATCTGGTCAGTCCTTGTCCTAACAAAAAAAGAAGGAAGGACAGCAGCATACAATACATGCAAGTCGATTCCTCTTTCCGCTTACGCGGTCAGTCCCTTATGTACCATTGGTACTTCTTCATCTGCCAAGGCACGTCTGATATCGAATGAATCAGGAATGCAGAATCGAATTCAGCACTTCCTGAACCTCTTCCAATTCCCCTGAAGGGACGCGAATCTCAAATTGCTGCTTGGATAAACTGATGGGACGGGTCTGTACCAGAAAACCTTCTTCCGAAAGCTTGGTCTTAATCTTGTCCGCAACCTTTGCTGTCGGTGCAATGTAAATCACCGTCCACATGCCATGTCCGCCCCCTAAGCTAATGTTCAGAGCCCGTATATTGGACTAATGATAACATACCTCACTTTTTTTCTGCAAGGAAGGGTTCGGGACCTTTGGGGAGAAAACGAGATCTAGAGGGACATTTGTCCCGCGAGGATAACCGATATGGTTGATGCAATGTTCCTAAGACTTTCTTTATCAAAAAGGAATTCCAGGCCGCTCAGGGCAGCAACAGCCACCCTGGATGACCTTCCATTGAACAAACAAAAGATACCAAATGAATGAAAACACAAATGGAGAAAATCAGATATCCGATGGATATTTCTTGGCTTTAATATTTTTGTGAGCAATTCGGGCAGAAGCAGCGGCGGCGAGCCCGGCAACCAGGTCGTCCAGAAAAACATGTATAGCTGGTCCTGCTTCGTTTAGATCATGAATGACACCAATCTTTTCTTTATCCAGATAACCAAAACTGGTTAAACCGATCATACCATACACATGGGTAATGCCAAGAGCAAGAGTCTCGTCCACTCCATACAGGGATTCATCCGCCTCCATAATTGCCTGCAAAGGTTGCGGCAAAAGGCGTTTCTCAGCAAGCTCGTCGAGGGCTATACCTGTGTACAGCGTATATTGCACCTCACGTTTCTGCAGTACCGATTTCACACTCGTGACACAGTCATCCATAGTCAGTTCCGGGTGGTACCCTTTTTGCAGACGATATACAATTTCCGCGATTGCATCAATCTGTACACCCCGCCGGGCCAGCATGGCTTCTACGATTTCATATGACATATCTCGACCTCCCGCATCGCTCCCCCGAGGACCCCCAGGTCCTTCGGTGTTCTCAAGTGTATGCGGCAAACTTCCAAAATGTTCATAAAAAATGCGGAATGCACATTCGCTTTGATAGTCTGCTTATCCTATAAATTATGTAAAAAGATTCACATATTACATTCTTGCTTGCGTTCAATATCTCCTTCGCCTGCATACCTGATGGAATTGGTA
This sequence comes from Paenibacillus sp. OK060, assembly GCF_900101205.1. Classification (NCBI taxonomy): domain Bacteria; kingdom Bacillati; phylum Bacillota; class Bacilli; order Caryophanales; family Paenibacillaceae; genus Paenibacillus; species Paenibacillus sp. OK060. The sequence goes on along the minus strand of NZ_FNFR01000007.1, from coordinate 341,772 downwards.
AAATAAATACAAAAAAACCTGCTCGGCAGTTGGCCGAACAGGTTTCATCATTGGAAATACGAGGGGGCCCAAAGTCATGAGCATGGCTTGAGACACCTTTCAAGTTTTATTCGATTCGGACCTAACGAATCCAGCGCACGTTATTAGCTCCAATTTCCACAGAACTGCGGTTTAACGAATCACAGAGATGTTATTTCGTCATTCTATAAAGTCGTGCCGCAGTTTTGTACCGGAGTAACGTCACTGAAGTTCGTTAAATTTTGCATTTTACGATCATCTGCCTTTTAAGGCACGGTAGATTCGTTAGCGCTTTGAATCGAGAAAACAATCACTTGCGTGATAGGCTTTTATTTTATTTTGACCGTGCCCTCACCCAGCATCTTCTCCATCTCGGAGAACAAAGAGGGCGAAGGTTTAATCCGGTAGGCATCACTCAATGCGAGCAACTTCTGCTGCTGTTCATAGAAGAGCACCGTCGCCACCGGGCCCGAATGCTGCTGAAGCAACTGTTTCAGTCGGGCCAGAAGCTCGGGCTTCTCCGCCTGCGGGGTGATCTTCACGAACACCCGCTGCTCCGCCACTCGTGGCCCACGACTCTGCTCCGTGCCGCTAGCGGCCTCAGGGGCCCGACGAGCCACGGAAGCGACCCCATTGGCATCGGCCGCCCCAGATCCACCCCCAGCGCTGTGCGACGCTGCCGGCCCCTGGCTTCCGCTGCTGCGTGCAGCTCCAGCATTCACGCCTGCGCTGCTGCGCTGAGCTACGGCTCCCGCGCCGCTCGCCTGCCGTGGCGGAGCCGCCGGGCGCGAAGCACTGCCGCCGCCGGGCTTACCGCGCCGTTCGCGGCTGCGCAGCTGCTGTTCCAGTGCCGCCGGTGACAACGGCGCCACTTCCTCAGCCAGCAGCTTGAACCCTTCGTCCTGCTGCTGCACCTTGGCGCGTACGACGAGCAGTTCACCTTTCCCGACATGCTGCTGGCTGCGCCGCCATACTTCGGGAAAGAGAACCACTTCACAGCGTTCGATCTGGTCTTCCAGCTCCATGAACGCCATAGCCTTACCCTGTTTCGTCGTAATCGACTTCACAGACACAACCATCCCGGCTGCCACGGCCATCGTATCGTCAGCCGCTTCCGTCAGCTCCATAATGCGATCTGCGCCGCTGGATTCAAGCACATCTTCATAGTCATCTAATGGATGACCAGATAGATACAAACCTAACAGCTCACGTTCCAACTCCAATTGCTGACTCCCGGAATAAGGCGGAATTTGAGGATATTCAATCTCCCAGTTCGGCGTCTCGACAAAATCAAACAATTGAATTTGCAGATCCTCGCGTTCTTTGCGCCATTTCAAAGCCGCTTCCACAGTCTCATCCAGCATGGCAAGTAATTGGGCACGGTGCCCAGGCAATGTGTCAAAGGCTCCCGCCTGAATAAGCGATTCAATTACACGTTTGTTGCATACCCGCAAATCGACGCGACGACAAAAATCGAGCAAACTGTCGAACGGTCTTTCCTGCCGTACAATCATAATACTTTCCATCGCCTGGGTGCCTACATTTTTCACCGCAGCCAGACCGAAACGTATCGCCCCGGTTGCTGTATCTGCATCAGAATTCTGATTCGACAATCCATCTTTCTCCTGTACAGCAGACATCCCACGCTGCTCAGCGTGCGAGGACTCTTCTTCCCCAGTCCCATGCAGACGTTCTGCTGTAGAAACAGTCACTACGCCCGAATTAATCCGATCCTCGGACTGCTCTGGCACAGCCGTCGCTGCCTGCCACTCATAGGCACTACCGTCTTCGTCTGGTGAGGGACCCGGGTCATCTGGTAGAGGTGCTTCACCGTACTCCGCTTGTCCGGAATAATGATCATCAACATGTATGGCATGTTCCATCGTAGAACTTGCTGTACCGTCCTCCCCATGTTCTCCCTCTAAACGTTGGGTTTCCGCCGCTTGTCCAGCCTTTGTTCTGTTGGATGATGCAAGCACAGGTGTAAACAGAATGCCGCTCTCATTCACATCCGGTGGAAGTACTTCAATATCCATGCGACGGCATTCCACAACGTACTCCGCTACTTTGCGGTGACTGCCCATAACGGCTGTTAACATCGATGCCATAAAATGAATGGGATAATGTGCTTTCAGATAAGCCGTCTGGAAAGCAAGCACACCATACGCAGCGGCATGAGCACGCGGGAAACCGTAGTTGGCAAACTTGACGATCATGTCATAGACCAGGTCTGCCTCCGCTTCACTGTATCCTTGCTTAAGACTGCCTTGGACAAAATGTCCACGTTCGAGATCCAGTACTTCCCGTTTCTTCTTGGAAACCGCTCTACGGAGCAAATCCGCTTCGCCGAGAGAGAAGCCCGCCATCCGGGAAGCAATCTGCATAATTTGTTCCTGATATACAATGATGCCGTACGTATCCTTGAGGATGGACTCCAGATCCGCATGCGGGTAATCCACTTCGATCTGTCCATGTTTGCCCTGAATGTATTTGGATATGAACTCCATTGGGCCCGGACGATACAAGGCCAGTACGGAAATGATATCTTCAAATACACTTGGCTTCAGCTCCTTCAGGACACGACGCACTCCTGCGGATTCGAGCTGGAATATCCCCATCGTGTCGCCTCGACCAAGCATCTCATATGTGAGTGCGTCGTCATCCGGAATATGACGAAAATCCGGAATTTCGCCATTTGCCCCAATCCAGCGCAGACAGCGTTCAATAATTGAAAGGGTACGCAGACCGAGGAAGTCCATTTTGAGCAGTCCAATAGACTCCAGGTTTTCCATGGAATATTGCGTTAAGGCCGTTCCCTCACTGCCCTCCTGAAGCGGAACAGCATCCGTCAGCGGATCACGGGAGATGACAACCCCCGCCGCATGCGTGGAAGCATGACGAGGCATACCTTCCACCTTCATGGCCATATCGAGCAATTCACGTGTTTTCGGCTTGGTCTCATACAAAGCCTTTAGTTCAGGGGTGGCTTCCATTGCCCGCTGAATGTTAATACCAAGCTGTGCAGGAATCAGCTTCGCTGCCTTGTCCACCTCGCCGTAAGGCACATTCAGTGCACGTCCGACGTCCCGAACGGCTGCACGGGCAGCCATCGTACCAAAGGTAATGATCTGGGCGACATGGGCTTTGCCATATTTTTTCGCCACATATTCAATGACTTCGTCCCTACGTTCATCGCTGAAGTCGATATCAATATCCGGCATGGAGATCCGTTCCGGATTCAAAAACCGCTCGAAGAGCAGGTTATACTTCATGGGATCAACGTCTGTAATACGCAAGGTATAGGCAACCAGACTACCTGCCGAGGAGCCACGTCCCGGTCCGGTAACAATTCCCTGCTGGTGAGAATAGGCGATAAAATCCCACACGATCAGAAAATAATCCGAGAATCCCATACTGTCTATAACCCGGAGCTCATAATCCAGCCGCTGTTCAAGTTCGGCTCTGAGCTCCGAGTCCGTCCAACGTGATGATTCACTATAGCGCTCTTCCATTCCCTCTTCGCACAACTGACGCAGATAGGTAGAAGGACTTTTCCCTTCAGGAAGCGGTCTGTACTCCGGCAAAATGGATTTGCCGAATTCGAGCTGCAACTCACATGACTCCGCGATGCGAACCGTATTCGCCAAAGCCTCGGGCACATGTGGGAACAAACGCGCCATTTCTTGTTCACTCTTGAGATAGAGCTGATTGGTTCCAATGCGCAGCCGATTCTCGTCATCTACCGTTTTCCCTGTTCCGATGCAGATCAACACATCCTGAAGCTCAGCGTCCTCTTCGGACAGATAATGCGCATCATTAGTCGCCACCAATGGAATATCCAGTTCTGCTGCCAGACGAATCAGCTGAGGGTTCACTCTTTTTTGCTCAGATAGCCCATGATCCTGCAGTTCCAGATAGAAATCGGCACCAAAAATATTTTTGTAACGCAGCGCCGCACGCTTTGCCTCTTCCTCTCGTCCATGCAGCAGATGCTGGGGAACCTCGCCTCCCAGACATGCACTTAAACAGATGATACCCTCGTGATGGGCAGCCAGACTCTCCATATCAATACGTGGTTTGTAATGGAAGCCTTCCAAATGTCCGATGGAGCATAGTTTCATCAGATTTTGATAACCCGTCATATTTTTGGCTAGTAAAATCAGATGATGGATCGGCTGATCCTTGCGGCTTCCCCGCTCTTTGCGAGACCCGGCAGTCATATAAGCCTCACATCCAATGATCGGCTTAATTCCCCGCTCGACGCATGCTTTATAGAAAGGAATAGCACCATACATTACACCGTGGTCGGTCAATGCCAGCGTAGTCATTCCGAGATCCGCGGCCTTATTCACGAGATCCGGTATACGCGCAGCGCCGTCCAGCAAACTATATTCACTGTGAACGTGCAAATGCACAAAAGAACTCATGTTTTTTTTCTTCCTTTCGCCATGGACAGTCGCATCAACCTTTTTGCATCAGGTTACTGCACTGTCTTCTTCTATCCGTATTTTTCATCCTTCGGTTCAGACCGAAAGTCGTTTTCTGTATTCATGTAAAATGCTCTATTAATGAAATGAATGAAATATAAGGATTCATCCTAATGGAGCGCGTTTTATTATTCTATTTTATCATAACGTTCGGGGGCACGCCCATACAATAGAAGTACAAGCCGCTCCCCCTGTTACGGACCGAAGACAGGAGGTGTGCTGCTGGGTCTGAAAGGGGTGTTGCCGGATGAGCACATTTTTGTCCAAAGCTATTCTTGATTTCTTCATTGCGTTTGGGATCGTGCTGGGCGGCGCGATGATTGGAGGTATAGGAGCGGTGGTCTCTCTCCAGCCTCCGACACAGACGATGCTTGATGTCGCTGGGAAAATTAAAATTTGGGCGCTCGCAGCGGCCGTTGGCGGTACAATCGATCCGATGCGGGTGATCGAAAGCAACGTGCTGGACGGCAATCTGTCTCCGGCAGTCAAACAAATTTTGTACTTGATATCCGCCTTTATGGGCGCACACATGGGTACTGAACTGGTGAAATGGGTTTGCGGTGGAGGACGGGGTTAGCATGACTCCAGGACAGCGCCCATGAGAATCCCGCCTTTTTCACGTTACCGCCCGCTTATGCGCATGACTGCTGTCTTTGTTCTGGGAATGATCGCCGGTTGTGTCGTGTACAACGGTGTATTTCACCTGAGTTACAACGAGTTGTGGCTCAACAATCAGGAGTTGCAGCTTCAGCTGCATCAGAATGAGGAGGATATTAAAACGCTGAAAAAATACAGTAAACGCCAAACCGTCATCAAGGAAATCAAGGTCCGTGCAGAAGACTCTGACAAAGGTCCGGACGAGGCCTCCCTAAAAGTGATGTTGCAGAAACTGGGGGATGAACTTGAGGTGCTCCGGGGTCGCGACGTCTTCAATATCGATGAGTACAGCAAAATGACGCGGATTATGCTGAACCAAAAAGTGTATACGGTCAGAGAAAAGGAATATACCGTCCAGGTGAAAACGATGCTGGTGATGGAAGGTGTGCTGCAAGTTTGGGTACAGATTCGGATGCACGTTCCGGCTTAGGAAATGGATGACAGCCCCGGAAAAAAACTGCCCTTGCCCTCTGCCTGCATGGTACAATAAGGGCAGTAAATGCTTTCCAGAAAAGGAGCTGCGTCTTTGTGTTCATCGATGTACTCAAATATGCCCTAATCGCCATCTTTGCCCTGGCCATGGTCTGTTCAGCTCTGAACAGCATTCGTTCGCGCAGGACCACTGATCCCATCGCCATAGGTCTTTATCGCTCATGGACCAACATCTGGATGGGTAGCATGCTGATTATTCTTTCCCTCATCCTGATGTTTGTGTTTACCGGTTCTACGCTATCCGTCGTTGTGGAAGCGCTATTTCTGATTATAGGAGCGTACAATCTGTTCGCCGGATTACGTAACCGCAGTTACTATGCCCGTCTTCAGCAGCATGCAGACGGTGGAACTGGCAAGACATCCGGACAATCTGCCTGATGCACTTAGCACGATGTCATTGCTTTTTGCCAAAAAGAGAGTATCCTCATCTATCGAACAAGCCTGAACCACGTCGATTTCGGGGTACAGTTCGCTCTTTCGATAAGAGGATACTCTCTTTTTCTAGGCATGGTCAATGGATTGCAGGGTCATTACTGCTTTGCATACAACATTCCCATCACGGGAAATGACAATATCCATTTTGCAGGTCCGACGACTTGTCTCCAGAATAATGGGACGAACCAGAATCTGATCTTCAATCTGTACCGGACGAACAAAATACGTTGTTACATTATCCACGACATGGTCGTTTCCTGTAACATCCCAGGCTGCGCGCCGTCCTGCCTGTGTCATCACATTCAGCAGAACGCCTTCCGAGATGGTACCAAGGTCTGTCGCCATCTGCGGAATGATGAATCCGTGGAAAAACAATTCGTTCTGCTCTCCGCGCTCTTCCGCAAACCCGTTCCAGATCAGATGATCAAACGTCTCTCCAAGCTGTGGCTGCTTCTGTGCATCACGCATCGCCTGCAATACTTCCTTACGTGTGACGGATGCAATCAGTTTACGGTTCCGATCTACAATCGGCAGGAAGTCAATGCCTTCCCACGTCATGATCTGTGCAGCCGAAGCCAGTGAGGTTTGCAGCGAAGCTGTGATCGGGCGGCGTACGACACACTTCTCAATACTCTGATCCTCTTTTAACTCACTCACATCTTTCAGACTGACAATACCGATAACCCGGTTCCATTCATCTACTACCGGGAAGCGATGCTCTCCCGTTTCGGAAACCAGCAGATGAAAATCCGCGGCTGAACTGGTCACCTTTAGCACCTGAAGGCGGGGTTTCTGACCGATAATATCCTCTACCAACATAATCTTTTTCTTAATCAGTCGATCAAAGATCGCACGGTTAATCATTGAAGCCACTGTGAACGTATCATGTCGGGAGGAAATAATGGGCAGACCCAACTCATCAGCCATCACTCTCACTTCACGGCTTGTACCGAAGCCACCTGTAATTAATACACCAGCGCCCTGTTCGAGCGCGAGGGAATGTGCATTGTCCCGGTTACCAACAATCAACAGGCTTCCCGCGTCAATGTATCGGGCCATGGCCTGCTCTTTCATCGCACCGATCACGTACTTGTGAAGCGGTTTGGCTAGACCGTCACTTCCACCCAGCACATGACCTTCGACGATGGTTACCACATCGGCAAAAGTCAGCTGCTCGGTCATACCGCGAGGTCTTTTCTCGATCCGCACTGTTCCAATTCGTTCCTTGGTCACGACCAGGCCGAAGTTCTCTGCCTCTTTTACCGCACGATATGCTGTTCCTTCGCTTACCCCCAGCTCCCGCGCCAGTCCGCGCACCGATATTTTACTGCCTACCTTCAGTTGTTCAATATGTTGAAGCAATTGTTCGTGCTTCGTCACGTTTTCTTCCTGTCCGTCCATCTGTACCACCCCCGAAGATGCATCTGTACTATTCTGTATCTATTATAACACGACCTCAGGAAAATAACCCCATTCTACGTACCTTTCTCCTAAAGAACCTCGCTACATGGATCTGAATAATCGGAGCAGCAAATTACGGGCATAAAAAAAGACCGGTTCCTTTTATGCCAAAGGGAATCCGGCCTTACTTAGACAAATAGAACCATCTCTATTACCATGTCGTATGTGATCCAAACCTTATACAGATTTGCTCTGCTCCTGCTTGTCCACCAGTTTCATCTCCCACTGCCGCAGCTTTGCCCGTCGAACAGCTTCCAGTGCACGCTTCTTCTCTTCATCCACACCTAGAATAAAATGCAGATGTGCACCAATGATTAATAACGAGAACAGCACCCATACGATGCCAAAAATATTAACCCAGTCCATTCCACCAGCAAAGGAAATCCGCGGCAACGCAATAACCAGCATCGACAACGCGATAACCAGATAGATCACATGTTTTGCTTTCTTTAACCTTTTCACCATTCACAGCTCCTTCGTTCTTGATCGACTCTATATGTCTAGTCTATGAACGATAAGGAGCTAATATGAGAGGTTCAGGCAAAAAAACGGGACAAGGTTTAAGTTTAGGCTTCAGCGCCACCGTACAGATGACCCAGGCTGTCTGCAATAATTTTGTTCACGTCTTCGATAATGACACTCAGGCGACGTTCAGCGTCAAACAGACGACGGATATTCAGGTTCAGGCTCAATACTTCGAACAGTTTCTCCATTTTCTCCATTTCGTCCGGTGCAGGCATATCCCCACTCATCATACGTTGTTGCAATTCCATCTGTTGATCACGAAAATTATCCAGCATAGCCTTTGCTTCCGGGTCTACTTCGATCAGCTTCATCGCAGAAGTTATTTCTTCCACCTCGCTACTTTCTCTCAGTGCTTTGGCCAAATCATTGGCTTTGTCATAAATGTTCACTATAATTCCTCCTCAAATTGGGTTGTTCTTCTGTTATTCATTCGTATTCATTCGCATTCTCATCGCAACGTTCACCCGTGTTAATACACGTATTTCACTTCCGTCAAACAAAGGTTGCGGAAACATGCCATCCATTACCTACCGAGCATCAAATGCATTTAATCCAAATGGGTCAATCACCAAGGGTTATATGTCCTCATATGATGAAGCACATGCCATGTTCAGATGCCGTTCAACTTCGAGATCAGACATCAAGTTGCCGCCCGGAAGGAGATCCGTGATGTCCACTAAAAAAGTAACGATTCAGGTTACCGGCTCGGGCATCCTGCAGGACGACGTCATCATGCTCGGTGAAGGGCTGCTCAAGGCGCTTAAAATCCCTTCGGGAAGGCCGCTTCAGCTGCAATTCGGCTCTTTCCGCCGTGAAGTTACTGTCATCCCTGTTCCCAGGTATGACGGTCTGCGCATCAATCAGACGGTAGCCAGCAAGACCGGCCTTGTTTCCCGTTCGGTCCTGAGCATATCTTATCGTTCAACCAGCCGTACTTTGCGTCTTGGACCCTACATCAGTGTATTGGTCAGCCAGGATTACCCCGATCAGCCCGATCGGCCCTTTGGCTCCATCACGATGTTCTGTCAAGAACTGGTGAACGCCTGCCGGAAGAAGGGCGCCTATGTATCCTTTTTCACACCGGAGGATATTGGAGCGGTAACGGGTTATATGAAAGGCTGGGTGTATGATGACGGCTGGAAAAAGACCGTTCTGCCTATAGCAGACGTCGTCAATAACCGGCTGACGTCCCGTAAGCTTGAGAACAAACCTAGCGTACAGCATTTTATGAAAGAAGTAAAATCGCTCTACGGTACACAAACCTTCAACGAAAAGTTTCTGGACAAAAATGAAGTATTCGATGCCTTGAAGTCCATTTCAACACTGAAGAGGGTACTACCCGAATCCCATTTGCTCAAAGCTTCCGCCACACTCAAAACGATGTGCAATCGATATCCGGTTGTCTTTCTGAAGCCTGTTCGCGGGTCGCTTGGCAAAGGTATCATCCGGGTCTCTCGTCAAAGCGACGGCAGCTTCCTCACCCTCGCTACAAGCGTTGGGGGGACCCGAAAACAAACGTATGCTTCTCTGGATAAACTGTATGCCAGTCTGTCTGGGAAAATGAAAACAACGCGCTACCAGATCCAACAGGGTCTTTCCCTAATTGATAACAGCGGCAGACCCGTAGACTTCCGTGCGCTTGTGCAAAAAAACCGTACGGGCAAATGGAGTGTCACTTCCATCGTCGCACGTATTGCAGGCGGCAGTCACTATGTATCCAACCTGGCACGAGGTGGAAGTCTCAGCACCGTCAAGGAAGCTGTAGCCAAAACCCAATTATCCTCATCAGCCAAAGCTTCTGCGTATGCAGGATTGCATACGGCGGCGCTGGATATCGCCAAAGGCATTGAAGGTGCCATCCCCGCCCATTTCGGTGAACTCGGCATCGACCTTGCCTTGGACACCAGCGGAAGGGTCTGGCTGCTTGAAGTAAACTCCAAACCATCCAAGAACGATAATACGCCACTTAGCGAGAGCAAAATCCGGCCTTCGGTCAAAGCGATGCTGGAATACTCTACCTATCTGGCCGGATTCTGAAGAGTCATCCATTAGAGGAGGTGCAGCGGCATGTTCCTGCAACATCAGACAAACACACTAGCCATCCTGGTTCGGGCAACAGAAGGCTCGCCTCCTTTCGTGGATGAACTCTTCTGTCGTCGTCTCAGTTTGGAAAGCGACCGTTACGGCCTAAATATCATTGTGCTGGCCGTAGCGAATAACCCCAGCGTATCTCGGCTCACACAGGGCTATGTATTTGACAGAGGAGAATGGAACATCGTGCCTCTTCCTGCTGTGGACCTAATCATGGACCGCTGTCTGCTGCCACTTCCCAGAACATTCAAACAGCAGCTTCAGCAGCTAGTTTCCTTAGGCAACGGACACCACGGTCGTTACTGGTCTGCTTCCTTGCCTGGTAAATGGAAGGTATATCGCGCTTTGTCTACTGATATAAGACTGCGTGCTCTTCTTGCGCCTACGACACTTCTTCAGTCGGATACCCGATGGGAGAAATGGCTGGAGCGCTGGCCGAAAGGCATTTTCTTCAAACCTGTATCGGGCACCCATGGTAAAGATACGTTTCGCCTTTATCGCGAAGATCACCACACCTCCTGGATTATGGAGGGCAGAAATACTCGCAATGAATTGATTCACCGTACATTTGAGCATCGCCAGGATGTCTCTGCCTGGCTGGATTCACACAAGGCCGGTAAAAAGATGATCTTACAGCCGTACCTGGAACTGAGTCATCACGGACGACCATTCGACATTAGGGCCTTGATGCAAAAAAATGGGCAAGGACGCTGGTCTCTAACCGGATGTATGGTACGGGAAGGGCCGGCTGGCTCACTCACTTCCAATTTGCATGGAGGGGGAAAGGCGTACCCTGTGCATCCTTATCTGCTGGAACGATATGGGAGCAAGCAAACCAGCGCTCTGCTGGAGAAGATCAGGCAGGCTGCTGCCCGCATCCCTACCCTGTTGGAAAGCCAATTTGGCAGACTGGCCGAACTGGGTCTTGATTTCGGAGCAGATGTTCAGGGTCGCCTCTGGCTGATCGAAGTGAATTCGAGACCGGGACGTTCCTCATTCGCAGAGGCGGTTGACCCCCGTATGCACAGTCTGACCTACACCCAGCCGCTTGCCTATGCCCGTTATTTGCTGCAACAACATGTTCTCACGGACGTGAAGCGTCCAATGAAAATGCCGAATACATCCAGCACAGCTGGCCTGAAACCCATCCCGATTCACGGCGGTTGAGGCACGCAGCGCCCCGCTGCCATGGAGCCGAAGGATCTTTTCAGGATAGGAGGATAAATCATGAGTTTGACCTTTTGCAATCTGCATTTCACACAGCAACCGGATAAAGTGGTTTATGTATCCAACGCATTAATGAAAAGCCTAAATCTAACCGGCAAAAAAACGATTCATCTGCGGTTTGGTCGTGACAGGGTGCCCGCAACCATCAAACCGATCAAAAAGGCTGGCAAACATCTCTATCTCGCTTCTGGCATACGCAATCTGATGAACGTTCCGAAACGGGGCAGCATCTACCTCCGCAACTTGCAGAACGATGAAGTCCAGTTGGGTCCACTGATCGGCGTGCTGTCTGACGGACCTTCGTCTGGCTCCAATCCGTTTGGTTCCCGTACCGGTTTTATCAAGCAGTTGCTTCGCGAAGGCAGCCGTAAATCCTATATTTATGCGTTCACTCCAAGAGATATCAACTGGCAGAACGAAACGGTATCCGGTTTTTTCCTTAACGACAATGGAAGCTTCAGTCGCAAAACCGTACCTCTGCCAGACGTCGTGTATAATCGGTTACCCAGCCGCCGCTCTGACTTCTCACCAGCGATCAACCAACTGCGGGAGCGATTCATTCGCCGCAAAATCCCTTTCTTTAACTGGAGTTTCTTTAACAAATCAGATATCTACAATTTGCTGGAGAATGACCCGGCAGCAGGGAGATATATACCTGAGTCCATCACCAACCCGACGGTAGAGCAAATGAAAGAAATGCTGGAACGCCATCAGTTTGTCTATTACAAACCAACAGCGGGAAGTCTGGGCAACGGTATCTATCGATTGACCTACTCTCCCAAACGTGGATATTTTGCCCGATATCGCAAAAAAAGCGGCAACGCACTTCTGCGCTTCGGCTCATTTAACAGCCTGATGCGCATGCTTCAAGGCAGACATGGCAAACAACTTCGCGGTTATGTTGTTCAACAAGGCATCCGGCTTATTGAGATTGACGAATGCCCCATTGATTTTCGTTTTCACATGCACAAGAATGGCAACAATCAATGGGTCGTCGTTGGAATCGGCGCCAAAAAAGCTGGTCGCGGCAGTGTAACCACACATATCAAAAACGGCGGCTCCCTGATGACACCTGAGCAGGCACTCAAACGAAACTTTGGTGACCGCTCTGGAGAAGTGCTTCAGCATGCCAAATCTGTCGCTATTACACTGGCCCAGGCGATTGAAACCCAGCACCAGCATCTGATTGGTGAGATTGGCTTTGATCTGGGCATTGATCAGGAGGAACATGTATGGATGTTCGAAGCGAACGCCAAACCCGGCCGCTCCATTTTCCGTCACCCTTCGCTGCGGCTGGAAGGAAAATCATCGGTGGAGCACATCCTGGAACATTGCCTGTATTTGAGCAAATTCCGGAAGAAAGACGGCATTTGATGAGCTTGCAGGATGATTTTAGACCCGTTATTGCTATCCTGACCATGCATGATGATCAACGGATGTTCAGAGGAAACCATCAAAACTTCCTGGATATTGTGCAGACGGGCGAAAATATGGGATATGTGGTGTACGTCGTGACTGTAAGAGATTTAAACGTGAGCGGCCCCACCGTAAAAGGATACACTTACAACAATGGGAGTGGGAGATGGACTTCACAGTCCTTCCCCCTTCCCCATGTACTCTACAATCGGATTCCCAACCGGGAAGATGAACGCAAATCTTCAGTACAGCGAAAAATTGAAGAATGCATGCATTCTGGAATCGAACTGTATAACCCGTTTTTTTTCAATAAATGGAATCTGTTCGAATGGCTTAAGAAATCCAAATCCACCCAGCAGCTGGTCCCCCATACTCGCCGGATGCGAACAGCAACTGCTCTCGGGACGGTGCTGCGATCACATCCCTACCTATATCTGAAACCAGAGAGCGGCAAGGCCGGCAAAGGCATCATGATGCTCAAGTTCCAGGAAAAAGAACGTCTTCCTTACCGACTTAAAATACAGAGTACCCGAAAAAGCACCACGTACAAAGCAGCAACCCTTTCCAAGTTATGGGCAAGAATTCGCAAGGAGACCGGTCACACGCCCTATATCATGCAACAGGGTATTGAGCTGGCGTCATCTCACAAGCGCCCATTCGATCTCAGGGTACTCGTGCAGAAAAACGGCAAGGGACAGTGGAGCGTAACCGGTGTTGGCGCCCGTCTCGCTGGCTACCGAAGCATTACCACCCACGTTCCGCGTGGAGGTACGGTGGAGGACCCGGAGAAGCTGCTCACTGATCTGTTCGGGGAAGAAATGTCGACTTCATTGATGAAGCGGGTGAAGTCCACTTCATTGTTGATCGCGAGACAAGTGGAGCGAGGCTCAGGCCATACGCTTGGTGAAATGTCCATGGATCTGGGCATTGACGATCTGGGCGAGATCTGGTTCTTTGAAGCGAATGCAAAGCCGATGAAGTTCGATGAACCGCAGATTCGGCGGAGGTCATTGGAACGTATTTTTCAGTACAGCGCCTACCTTGCCCGTCAGTCCAAACGATGATGAACAGGAATAACAGCTAAAGAAGGTGATTGTTTGTGTCCTCACCTGTTCTGGGCATTATGACGTTGTACTTAAATGAACATCGCGCTCTGGAAGAACGGAGCATATACCGCAGAATGATCCTTGAAGGGCGCAAGCGGGGACTCGATATATATGTGTTCACACCTGCCGATGTACATCCAGGAGGCAAACAGATTGAGGCCATGGTCTTTCATTCGGGAAAAGGCTGGTCCCGGGAATGGCGTTCATTCCCGGATATCATCTTCGACCGCTGCCGCATACAGCGCAATCGCAGATTCCAGCAGCTGCTTGCCTTTCGGCAAAGGTATGGTCACTTGCTCTTTCTCAACCGCCCATTGCGTAATAAGTGGACCATCCATCAGACACTCTCGGCGAAATCAGCCTTTCGTGAGCATTTGCCCGACACTTTTCTGTATCAGGATATGTCCGACGTCAATCGAATGCTGAAGGCCTCCTCCCTGCTCTACCTGAAGCCCATTAATGGAACCGGAGGGCGCGGAATTCTCCGCATCGAACGCAGTGGCAGCGAGGCCAATACAGTTCTCGTACAGGGACGGGACCAGAAGCGGCGGATCATCACCCCGCGTAAAGTCCATCTGTCACGCTTGGGTTCACTTCTCCAGAACTGGAATATGAAAGACAAATATCTGGTTCAACAGGGGATTCAACTCCAGCTTCCGAATGGCCGTGTTCATGATTATCGAATGCTGGTCCAGAAGAACGGCGAAGGACAGTGGGAATTGACCGGATGTGCCGGACGGATGGGTGCGGAGAAAAGTGTTACCTCTAATCTGCATGGTGGTGGTCAGGCCATAGCGATGCACAAACTGATGAAACAATGGATCACGGATGAGAAGCAGCGAACAGAAATTTACGCAACGGCCGAGAAATTCGGGATTGATGTAGCTACGTTTCTGGAAAACACCTATGGCAACTTGTGTGAATTGGCTCTCGATTTGGCGATTGACAAGAGCGGGCACATCTATCTGCTTGAAGTGAATCCGAAGCCTGCGCGTGAGGTGTTTGCCCGCATTGGTGAGAATGATATCTATTCCAAAGCGATCACCCAACCATTGGAGTACGCCTTGTGGGTGTACCGCAATCATGCAAATACAATTCGTCCCCCTCGGGGGGTGAAGGTAACTAAACCGGTCAAACGCGTAAAAGGTAAATCCGCAACCCTCAAAAGAACCAGAGGATCCCGGTGATGACCGTCAGACTTCATTGGTAGTAAACCAAATCCTCCTTGAACTAAAAAACCGACCACTCCGATGTCCGAATGGACTAGGGGTGGTCGTTTTTTTTGGTTTTGTTCTACTCGGCTTCCCGATACAAACGAAGCAGTTCCGTAAAATCAGAGATCAGTACATCTGATCCTGCCAGTTCTTCGTCCCGTCCGAATCCTGCATAGGCACAGCCGATGACGGTCTGGTTATTCATTTTGCCTGCCTCCACATCCGAAGAGCGATCCCCTACCATCCATGCATCCTGAATCCGATGCTTCTCAAGCAGGATCTGAACCAAGTTAACTTTGGAAGGGGTCTTGTACTGTCCAGCACTATACACGCCTTCAAAGAGCGGCATAATCTCATGGGCAAAGGCCACGCCTTTGACATAGTCCTCCAGCCCGTTGCTGGCGACAAACAACCGCACACCCTGTTCTTTCAACGCTTTCAGCGTCTCTTTTACTTGTGGGTACAGCTGCGAGCTTCCCCCATCCAACCCTTCAATCTCCAACTGAAGCAGCAATTCGTCTGCACGTCGATGGGCCGCAACTGAAGCTTCGGGCATAACTACTTTCCATATATCCTCTAGCAACATCCCCAGGCTTCCCAGCATTCGTTCTTCAGGAGGAGTCTCTCCCTCAAAATGCCCTTCGGCCCGCAATGTATCAAACAGCTGATGATAGGCTGGCAACAACAGAGTTTCCGTCTGAAACAAAGTACCATCCATATCAAAAATCATCGCTTCCGGTTTACGCAATACCGTCTCTTTTGTCATGTCCAATGTTCCTTTCGGATTGGGATATGTATTCGGAATCGTTCCCCTTCCATGATAAACATAAACGTTTGGCAGTGTAAACCGCGCAATGTAAAACATCTGTATCGTCGACGCCATACAAAATCCACAAACATTATACTTAAATTAAACAAACTATATACAAGTAAACATCCTTTAAGTATAATACTGAAAATAGTTCTTTAGACACCACACCTAAAGGACTATAATAGCTATTGTTCAAGTTTTTTCGACAAATACATATACCCCAAGGAGAGGCATAACAAACATGAAAAAGCACAGGACCTTCAAAATTTTTTATAAGATTGGTTTAGGTTATTTGCTCGTACTCGCGGTGCTCGCTGGCTCTATTTTATTGATTCAAAACAGTATCAGCCAGTTGCAACGAGAACTGGACTTTCTGGTGGATCACGATATGAAGGTACATGATCTAACCTATGAGATTGAAAATATTATGGTGAACATGGAGACAGGACAACGAGGTTATGTAATTACAGGACAAGAAAACTACCTGGACCCTTATAACACAGGCGTTCAACAGAAGAATATACTCAAGGATCAGCTTGCGGTGCTTGTCTCGGATAGCCCGGCACAGCAGGCACTTCTTGAAGAAATCTCGGCTAAAATGGATGACTGGATTCAGATCGCTGGCGAACCGGTTATTGCGCTTCGAAAAGCGAATGATATGGCGGCGATAAGGCAATTTTTTGTGGAGGACCCCGGCAAGAAGGATATGGATGAGATTCGCGGTTTATTGAATACATTTCGCACCAATGAGCTGGCGTTGACTGAAAATCGCACCGAAGCGCTGAAGCAAAAGAACAAAATTTTGAACTGGGAGCTTTACGGAGCGCTTATCGTTGTGGCCTTGATCTCGATCTTTGCAGCCTTGATTCTATCCCGTTCCATTGTAAAAAACATCCGAACAGTAATCCGCGCGCTGAATGACATCGGCTCCTCCAATGGCGATCTGACACTGCGCATTGCCACGCCGATGAAGGATGAAACGCGGGAACTTGCGGAGGCAGCCAATACGATGCTCCTTGGTTTGCAGCAGATGATGCTGGACGTCCAAAGCAACGCTACCACCCTGAACGCCGCATCTGACCGGCTGGATAAAGGCGTGTCCGACAGTCATCTGGCTGGAAAAGAGGTTGCCGCAGCCATGGAACGTGTGGCCGAAGGCGCAGATGAGCAGGTTGCACTTACACAGACGATGGTTGCCGCCATGGAACAATCCCTGACCGGACTCAACCGGGTTGCTAGCTCCGCATCGGAGGCTGCTGAACGCGCTGTACGCACAGAGTCCATTGCACTCGATGGACAGCAGCGAATTAATAATGCGGTTGGCAAAATGGGGACCATCGAACAATCCTTCCTGTCTGTTCAGGGAGCCATTCATGAAATATCCAAAATGTCCGATCAGGTCATCAACATTGCCGATTCCATGTCAGGCATTGCAAGACAAACGAATCTACTCGCGCTCAATGCCGGAATTGAAGCGGCGCGTGCAGGGGAGAATGGACGCGGATTCGCTGTAGTCGCTGGCGAAATTCGGAATCTGGCAGATCAAAGCGCCACCTCTGCCAAAGAAATTACAAGCATTCTGGAGACGGTCGTAGCTGGTATACAGAGCACCGTTCATGAAGTCGAAGGCAGTACACAGCATGTCAGCGAAGGCTTACAGACGATTGAAGACGCGGGCCAAGCCTTTGCGAATATTACGCAGCACATTCAAGACCTCAGCGCTGAGATGCTGGATGTATCCGCTGTGGTTGAAGAGCTCACCACAGGCAGCGAAGCAGTAATGACATCCATTAACGAAGTATCAGCCGTTGTAGAGGACACCGCATCTGCCACGGAGGAAGTATCGGCTATGACCGAGGAGCAGCTTGCGTCGTTACAGGAAATGGCGGATACGTCCAAGCAATTGAACGAAATGTCAGATGCGCTTGATCAATTGGTTAACCGATTCAAGCTGTCCTGACCCTATTGATCAGTCCCAGATAACACAAAGAAGCAGATCCTACTCTATAGGGATCTGCTTCTTTTTTCAAAATGAAAGAACATTTAACACGAATCCTTTTCTAGCTCAGTACCTTTTTCGATCAGGATTGATCCGGATTACGCAGCGCTTCAAGGACAAGCTGTGCATGATAGCCATCGTTGAAATCGTATATTTTGGTAGGTTGGCCTTGAATACGGGCAATGACGTGTTTAAGTACAGGCAGCTGGCTTAAGGATTCATCCACTTCGACGGGAACAAGCGGCTCTCCGATGCGCCCACTCCATAGTTGGTCCCAGTTTTCCAAGGCAATCGTTCCTTCTGTACCGTAAACCACCATGGATACACGCTCTTCACCTGCAAAATGAGCAATCCCATTTAATTGAATTCGGGTTCCATCCTCTAGCTCCATCGCGGCCTGAACTTCATGTTCACATTCACCTGTATTTTGAGGAAATTGAACCTGACTGTTAATCACACGGATAGCACCAAACACATTTTGGATCATATGAATCCAGTGGATTCCCACTTCAAGAATGAATCCGCCCTGCTCGCGGCTGGTAATCCAGGCATTTTGCTGCCACGCTCGTGGCCACTGAGGGAATTGCAGAATCAGATCGATTTTGCGAATCTCACCAATCGTTTCCTGACGAATCAGCTCTTGCAATTTCACTACTGATGGTTCATGCGGCATGGAGAAATGAATTGCATGTACTACACCAGCCTTCTCGGCTGCCTCGAGCATTGCTCTAGCTTCCTCCACGCTATTGGCCAATGGCTTCTCACAGAATACATGAATCTTGCGCTTTAATGCCCCCATAACGACTGGATAATGATATTTAGGTGGAACTGCTATGTACAGCAGATCAACCGGATGTGTGTCGAGCAATTGCTTGAAATCCATATACGTCTTCGTCTCCGGATGCGAGGAAGCAAACGATGTCAAATTTTCCTCACTGGAATCGCACACTGCTACAATCTCTACTTTTTCGGATAGTTCTGCCTCTGTTGCCTGATGTATCATATGTATTCCCATTTTGCCCAGACCAATTACGGCCATTTTTATCGTTGTCATTTAACTCACTCCCATCGAATTTCAGTATAACAGAAAGCATAATATTGCCAATCCTTGCACGGGACGAAATGGAAAGCATACGCTTCTAATTTGATCTACACAAAAAAATACATCATATTATATATTATTTTACATTTAATTCTATAAATCTTGTTTATAGGTAATTCGGTGCAGGAATATATAACCAATTTATTTTCTCATATGGGACAAGACATTAAGCGTTTCCAACCTAAGAATCAGGAACTTATACTCATAAAAGCGGTTGACAAAAAACCACAAAAAAAGCTACTCTTCCTATTAACAAGGATTTATTTCCTTTTACAACCTTAGACAACGACATACACTCCAAAAATGGAACTTGACCTGTGGGTCCAAAAACCTATTTTGTGAAGCGAGGTGTCCCGCATGAGAACAGTTGCGGACTATTTGGCAGAAGCTCTGCGTAATTTAGGCGTTACTCATGTCTTTGGTATTATCGGAAAATCCATCTGTCCTGCTGTCCTGAAAATGGTCGATTACGGTTTGGAATTCATTCCAGGTCGCCATGAATCCAGTTCAGGCTTTGCCGCATCGGGCTATGCCCTCCAAACAGGGAAACTGGGTGTGGCCTTCGCCACTTCTGGTCCGGGCGGAACCAACTTGCTCACCGCTGCAGCCCATGCCAAGGCCAATAATTTGCCCGTCCTGTTTATTACGGGTCATCAATCCATTCAGGAATTGGGGCTTCCGCAATGTCAGGACTCTTCTTCCTACTTGGCTGATCTGGCGGAGATGTTCCGTCCTGCCACGCTATTCAGCAAACTGGTGGAGCGTGGTGATCATTTCAGCACCATATTGAATCACGCCCTTTCCATTGCACTCGGTCCCAACAAAGGGCCCGTCCATCTCTGTCTTCCTTTTGATGTACAAACCGAACAGCTTGCTGACTTTCGGGTTGTCATCCCGGAGCCAGAACCCCTGATTAGCGTATCCAACTTGAATCGTATCCTCCCCTTACTTCAACAGTCCAGTCATCCTTTAATTATTGCAGGCAAAGGCGTCAGCCGCGCCAGAGCCCATGATGAATTGCTCCATTTTGCCGAACATTTCAATATTCCTGTCATTACTTCTCCTGGCGGAAAAGGTGCCATTGCTTGGGATCATCCCCTATATCATGGGCCCTGCGGTGTTGGTGGCTTCCCTCATGCAGATGAACTACTGAATCAAAGTGATCTCTATATCGTACTCGGTTCACGTCTAAGTGATATGACGATCTGTAATTTGAAGCCTGAGAACCATCCTGCACATCTGATTCAATTCGACGCTGATCCTACATTCGTTGGTAAAATACTTAACGCTCAAACCTTACATATCACCGGAGACTTGAAGGACAACCTGCAGTTTTTGCTCGGTACACTGACAGAACAACCTATTGTTCCAAAAGAAACGACAACTGTAGATTACACCGTACCTCTCCCGGATCTGCCGAACCTGTCCCTGGCATCCGTGCTGGAAGAAATGAGTGAACTGCTTCCATATGATCATAAGCTGTTTGTAGATGATGGTAGTCATGGTTTTCATGCCGTTCAACGATATAAAGTCAAGAAACCCGGCAGCTTTGTGTTTGACGCCTACTTTGCCTGCATGGGTAATGCCATCGGCATGGCTATTGGGGCCAAGACTGCCGCACCGGAAGAAACCATCGTATGCATTACAGGTGACGGATGCTTCATGATGCTTGGAACCGAGATTAACACTGCTGTATGCAACAATCTGCATGTCATCTTCATCGTCGTGAACAATAAACAGCTGGATATGGCACTGAAAGGCATGGAAAAAACAACAGGCCGGATCGATGGCACCTTGTACGAGGTTCCCGTGGATGCGGCAAAGTTTGCGGAGTCTCTCGGCGCTGTTGCTTTCCGGGCGGAAACACGGGCCGAATTCACATCTGCTCTACAGACCGCGCAGCAGCTGAACCAAGTTACTGTAATTGAGCTTCTTACCGATCGCGACGAGATTCCACCCACGGCTCACCGTACCGTGACTTTGAATTAGGAGGAACATAGGCATGAGTGAACAAGTAACTCAAGGATTGGAGCGTTTTGCAAAGCTTTCGGGTGAATATGGTGCAAAAGCATTGGCACCCATTAAGGATCAGTTCCCTGAGCTCGCCGAGTTTATTATGGGAACGGCTTACGGTGATATTTTTCAACGTACCACCATTACCGATCATTGGAAGGAAGTTGCGATTATCTCCTCACTGATCTCACAAGGGCAGTATGAGCAGTTGGGGGTTCATTATACGATGGCGCTAAGTGTCGGTGTAACTGTAGATCAGCTCAAAGGAATTTTGCTGCATCTGGCACCTTGTGTTGGAGCACCGCGGATCATCAGTGCTTTTAATATATTGCTCGCTACACTGGATGAAATCCAATAATTCACTCTTCTACATTTTTATACACGATTCGACTTTTTTATTGATCTTATTACATCTCTACCTTTATAATATGGTTAAATTATCCTTCGAATCCGCCTACATCTCAGAAGCATTCAGCGAGGGCCTCAAGGCCTATGTCTTGGTGAGCGGGATAGCCTTAACTCATTTAAAGGAGAGATAACAATCATGGGAAGTTTTATACTGAATACTGACGTTCCGAACAAGGTGTTGAACATTGAACTGGAGGGCTCTTTCTCTCAAGAAGACGGTTTACGTTCCATCTCGGCATATCAGGACACGATCGCTCCGATTAACACCAAGGAGTATGAGCTGAATATTGATTGCAAAAAGTTGAATGTTACCGCTCCGGAAATTGTGCCTCTTCTCGAGGGCTGCCTGCAGATGTTCAAAAAAGATGAATATAAAAAAGTGGTGTTGACGCTTGAGAATAATGCCATTCTGAAAATGCAGCTGTCCCGTCTTGGACGGTCTGTCGGACTGGAAAATCTTGAGATCATCTCCACGGTTACTACCTAATAAACCAGGCGGACAAGCTGAGGGTTCACCCATCCGCTCAGAAGGAGAATGAAGATGGCTGGAATTCGTATTGTAGATATCGATATCTATCATCCAACGAACAAGGTGGGCAATGACTTTTATATTGAACATTTTGATGCAAGAGGTGTAGATATTCGGGGATTGTTAAAGGCACTTGGGCGTGATACACGTTACAAAATTGACAACGATGATGAAAACTCACTAAGCATGGCCTTTGAGGCCGCCAGTAATTTGCTCGAAAAGACCGGACTCACCGGTGCCGATATCGATCTGATTGCTTATGCAAGTCAAACGCCGGAATACATCTTTCCTACGAATTCCTTAATGATTCATCGCCTGATTAACGGGGCATCCCATACGATCTGCATTGATAGCAATGCCAACTGTGCGGGCATGACCGCAGCCTTTGAACAAGTTAGCCGTCAGATGATGAGCAATCCCAGAATTCGTCGTGCCTTGATTATTGGCTCGGATTACGTGGCTCCTCACGCCAGTCCGGATGATCCTGTATACTTCGCGAACTTTGGGGACGCAGCAGCAGCTGTCATTGTTGAGCGGAATGAGCAGGCTGTCGGTTTTATTGACTCGATCTATCAGACCGATACCTGTGTGTACGGCAATTCTCTTTTCCCGGCACAAGGTCTTGCAAAACTGGGCCAAACCGGTGTTGACGCAGGAGCCTTCCATGTCAAATTCATACCGTTTGATGATTCCATCTGTGTAGGTGCAGCCTCTGAATCGATTCGCACGCTGCTGAGTCGTAACGAAATCGGAGCAGATGAGATCAAAGCCGCTTGTTTCTCCCAATTATCTATTGGCAATATACGTGCTGTATCCGAAAACATTGGCATTGGCGAAGATATTGCCGTCTACATCGGAGACGAGTTCGGGTACACCTCAACCAGCAGTCCGTTTATTGCATTACATCGAGCCATTACATCCGGCCAAATTCAGCGTGGTGATAAAGTGCTGTTCTGGACCGTCGGAGCTGGGTGGCAAAATGTTGCCATGGTCGTTGAATACTGAGAGCTTGACACGGAATTCCAAAAAGCAGGGCAGCCTTTTTTAACAAAAAAAGGATGGTCCTGCTTTTTTATTATTTTATATTTGAATGATAACTTACATTGGATAACATTCCATTCCCATTACTTCAAAACCAACGAGGAGCATGCTCTAAACGTTCCTTTCATCGCAAAAACCGCTCCCTTTGCAGAGAACGGCAATGAGAATTGATATGTTATCCTCATCAGAAAATCTTCTTTGTCTCCCGATCATCCTTCAGAATCTCTACGGCCTCACGAAAACGCAAGGAATGCACAATCTCCCGTTCTCTCAGAAACTTGAGACTATCTTGTAGATCAACGTCATCCGTAAGATCGATCAACCACTGATATGTAGCCCGAGCCTTCTCTTCCGCTGCAATATCCTCGTACAAATCTGCGATTGGATCCCCTTTCGAAGCAATGTAGGCTGCTGTAAATGGTACACCGGAAGAATTCGTATAGAACAAAGCAGAATCACGCTGTGCATAGTTCGGCCCAAGCCCCGCTGCTTCCAGTTGCTCCACAGTCGCATCCTTTGTCAGCTTGTAGATCATTGTTGCAATCATCTCAAGATGAGCAAATTCCTCCGTGCCTATATCATTCAACAGCCCGATAATCTTGTCCGGAATCGTATAACGCTGGTTCAAATACCGCAGAGCGGCCGCCAGTTCTCCGTCTGCGCCCCCATACTGTTCCGCCAGCAATTTCGCCATATGAGGATCACATTTGCTAACCCGAACGGGATATTGTAATTTTTTCTCATACACCCACATGCAGACGCCTCCTCTTTTAAATCAAATCCTACCTGTTACGATCCCTCGAGTTCCCGGCCTGGAACGACTGCAAGGAAACCCGAGGATGTTATCTCACACTTGCCAAGGCCATGGTGTCTGGGACCATTCCCACGGATATTTGGAGAAAGCATGCCCAAAGTTCATCAGCGGTCCGTACAATTGCTGAAACTCATGTGCCACTCTCATCCGCTCCTGGCTGAATTTGTTGTATTGCTCGATGCTTTGATAGTCGCCTGGGTGGGTGTCCAGATACAGATTCAGCTCAACCAATACAAAATCCAGGGCCTGAAGTTCCTCCAGCAGCTCATAGTATTTTGCATCACAGGCTTTGGGTGCTTCAGGTTCCATCTGCTTCCACCTTCCTTCCCTTCGAGCTCGCAGGTGTATAAGGACTGTATAAAGCAGGCCACAACGTTCCAATTCTTAAAGCTTCTGCGGGACTGTACTGCGGCCAGCCCATCGGCTGAAATGGGATAAACAATTGCGGAGGAACCAGGTACGTCCGAATCGTCTTCGGTGGACATGGATCAAACGGCCCCACAAAAGGGGCGTAAGCACGAAGCTGCGGATCTGACACAGAACAACGCCTCCTTCATCACTGATTTGGTACATTCGACATCCCTACATTACAAGCTTTCATTTCCCGTCTCTATAACCATATGTCGCTGTCCCCCAAGTTAATCCCATATTTAGCGGAACGCAAAAAAAGACCTTCGAACAACTTACCCCGCTGGGCAGTGTCCAAAGGTCACTTCATTTGATATGGCGGCATAAGCATCAATGATTATTTCATCAATACTCAGTCCCTGTTACGTTCACGATCATCATCCTGCATCGAACCTGGTTCCTTTTCTTCCATTTCCACCTTATCTTCTTCAGGATCGGGTCGCTTATATACCTTCACACGGGTAATTCGGAGACGGGTGGATTCTTCCACTTCAAAGACATAACCGTTTTGCTCCCGTGTTTTACCTTTGACCGCGCTGCCTTCCAATTCCTTGAACAGCCAGCCGCCAATCGTATCGACTTCCTCATCCTCAATGACAGCTCCTGTCCATTCATGGACCTCTTCAATCAAGGAACGACCATCGATGGAAAAGGCTTCTCCACTGCGCTCCATATGCGGACGTTCGTCTTCGAACTCATCATATAGATCACCAACGATCTCTTCCAAAATCTCTTCAGCAGTCAGCAAGCCGGCTGTACCGCCATATTCGTCGACCACCAGCGTCATCTGGGAGTGCTTTTTCTGCATCAGACGAAGTACATGACTGATCTCCATCGATTCAGGAACATTCAGAATTGGTCGAACAAGGGCAGCCAGATCATGCTGCTGGGCTGGTTCAGCGAGAAGCAGATCGGTAATGTGGATAAATCCGATAATCTCATCCTTATCCTCAACAGCTACAGGGTAACGGGAATGCTTCGTTGCATTAATGATTTTCAGGTTTTCTTCCAGCGACATATGAGTGTACAGACAGTCCATATCCGTACGTGGCAGCATAATTTCACGTGCCAGCATATCGGAGAAATCAAAGATGTTATCCATCAGTTTGATTTCATCCTTGTCGATAACACCACTCTTCGCACTTTGCTTCATCAAGATGCGAAGCTCATCTTCCGAATGGGCCTCCCCTTCGCTGGCGGGTTCGATGCCCGCCAAACGCAGCAGTGCATTGGCTGATACGTTCAGTACCCAGATGAATGGGAAGAAAATTTTATAAAATAACAGCAACGGCGCCGATAGCAACAAAGCCACTCCGTCTGTTTTTTGAATCGCCAGAGATTTGGGCGCAAGCTCACCCAGCACAATGTGCAAGAACGTAATGATACAGAATCCAATGATGACCGATACCGTGGATATAAGTCCTGTGTCCGCTACACCAAGCTTGAACATCAGAGGTTCTACCAGCAATTCGGAAATAGCCGGTTCACCTAGCCAACCAAGCCCCAGCGATGTCAGCGTGATTCCGAACTGGGTTGCCGATAGATAGGCATCCAATTTACCATTCACCTTCAGTGCATAACCAGCCAACTTATTCCCTTCACTCTGTAATTGAGTGAGGCGTGTTTGTCTAACTTTGACCAGAGAAAATTCCGCTGCGACAAATACACCATTCAAAAATACGAGCAGAAACACACAGACCAGATTAAAAACCAACTGCCCAAGATGAAATTCGGTATGAATACCCAAGTCGAAACTCCCCTTTTCTCTCTATTTCAGGAATACACCTGGAATATCAACGTGTAATTGCTTTTCTCGATTTGAAATCCACACCTTTATAATACATATCTGCCACCAGCAGATTCGGACCGCAGCAAGAAGCAGCATCACAATGACAGTTCACTGTCTGATTCAAAGGATGTTCCGCCGACCACTCATGGAATACGTCATCCAACTTCCGGTCACTAATGTTGCCAAACGCCGGGATGTCGGCAAAATCGGTAACATACACGTTCCCAGTGAACATGTTCACGTTAACGCGGTTACGACCATCGGGATCATTACGAACCGTCACTTTAGGCTCGCTATACAGGCGGTTGATCAATTCGCGATCCTGCTCTGCTGCACTGCATGCGAAGAACGGAAGTGTACCAAACAGCATCCACATATCCTTGTCACGCACATCTAACAAACGATGAATTGCTGCTCTCATATGATCAAGGGAAAGCACCGGCAGCGAAGAAGCAAAATTCGAATTGTACATCGGATGCACTTCATGACGGACACAGCCCATCTCACGGATCAATTGATGAATGCCCTCAAGCTTGTCATGAGTACGGAAGTTAATCATGGACTCCGCAGAGATAAACATGCCCGCTTCACTGAGTTTTTGGGAATTTTCAATCATTTTCTCATACATCTTCACCGCGACTTCCCGTTTTACAGGTCTACCACTGTTGGCAAACCCGACTTGGTGAAAGTCATCTGCATTCAGATAATTGAATGAGATATGCATAACGTCCAGATAAGGCAGAAGCTGCTCGTACCGACGGTAATCCAGCGTCAGATTGGAGTTAATCTGGGTACGAATGCCCCGTTCCTTGGCATATTTGAGGAGCGGAATGATCATCTCATCCACGGTCTTC
This sequence comes from Paenibacillus sp. OK060, assembly GCF_900101205.1. Classification (NCBI taxonomy): domain Bacteria; kingdom Bacillati; phylum Bacillota; class Bacilli; order Caryophanales; family Paenibacillaceae; genus Paenibacillus; species Paenibacillus sp. OK060. The sequence goes on along the minus strand of NZ_FNFR01000007.1, from coordinate 314,875 downwards.
TGGCTGAAGCTCGGCTCACCACCCGTCAGACTGATTGTCTGAAGGTGCTCAACCTCATCCAGCCTTTTAAGCATCAAAGGCAGCGGAAGCGCAGGTGCTTCGCGCATCGTTAACATATCTCCTACCGCACAATGCTCGCAGCGCATATTGCACAGATGAGTCACGGTCATTTCTACACTGGTCAGCACATGGCGTCCATATGTACGCAAAGAGCCGATCGGATCCCAAGGATCATTAGTCGGCGATAAAGGCATCGGTTCTACCGATCCTGAGTTTAGCATGGTCATTGTTCTTCACCTTATTCCTTTTATTAACCTAAAAAGTTTTATTTACAACATACCCCGTCTGCAACTTTTGGAGTTATCTTTAATCATAGCACAATTTCCTGTGCTCTGGCATGAGCATGCTCTGTCCATTACATGACAAAAAACGCCCGCGTAATATCAAGGCCTTGCTGGCCCGGATATTACGAAATGAGCGTTGACCCATTCTCCATTTGACGTCAGGATATCAAAATAATTCGCCACGCGCTGAAGCTGGCGTAGCGTCTTCCACACCCTCAACACCTGTAATCATAACAGACAACGCTGTAGACAAATCGATCTCGTAGGGTGCACTTAATGTCTGTCCGTCTGCATCCTTGAGAACACGAATACGTGGTCGTTGCGGAATGCGCGTATGGATGTCTGCAACAACCCCGACCTCCCCTGTACTCAGCGTGACGGAGATACCTAAGGGATAAATGGCTACACAGTCACGGAACTTTTCCAGCATTCGCTGTTCATATAAAGTCCCTGAACCCGTGTATAATACTTCCACAGCTTGATGTGGCAGCAAAGCTTGTTTATATACCCGATTGGTTGTCATCGCATCATACGAATCGGCAAGAGCTAGCCATTTGGCGTACTCATGAATCTCTTTGTCTTTCAAACCAAAAGGATAGCCGCTGCCATCAATCCGTTCATGGTGTTGTAATGCGCAATGGGCAGCAAGGAGCGGTATACCCGGTTCGTCTTTGAGAATACGATGTCCATATGTAGTATGCTGCTGTATGATTTTAAATTCCTCATCGCTCAATTTGGCAGGCTTGTGCAGAATTTCTGGAGCAATCTGTGTTTTTCCAATATCATGTAACAAGGCACCCAGACCAATCTCCATTAATTGCTGGCGGGTATAACCCGATGCCACACCAAGAACCAGCGTATAGACACATACATTAAGAGAATGATTATACAAGTCAAAATCACTGGCGTTCATATCCATCAGCATAATCATTGCTTCCTTCTGACTGCCGATGTCCTCCAGAATCGTATTCATTAACCCGCTAAGTGCTTTTCCGAAGTGTGGGATTCGGCTTTTGGTTTTAAGACCCGACATACTCTGAAACTGCTGTTTGATCTCAACCAACGCTCTGCGCCTGGTCTCTTCCTGCAGCATATCCGGAATGATGATATCCTCTGTTGCTGCATCCGAAATATACACATATCCAATCCCCAGGTCCTTCAGACGTCCAATCAACCGACTGGTCAGCTCCACTCCCTCACTGAGCAGAACCAAACCCTCTTCACTATATATTCGTTTCCCCAGCTTCATGCCAGGCTGCAATAGGTTTATATGTACTAAACGCACAGCCTATCCTCTCCCGCTCCGTAGATGTAATTTCCACTAGCCGCCGCTTCAGCAGAAGGGCAAGTACTTGTTAGATTTTATGCCAACGGGATCGCAGGCTGTCATCCAGCGCCCCAGGCCTTTTTAATTCCGTTTCGAGCAGGTCACGTATGAATTCAGGAAGTCGATACGATATATCCGTTCCAAGAGCAAGGGACGGATATCCCACGTTAAAGGTAAACATGTCGAGTGTTCCTACCACATATTCATGTTCATCATGAACCGGCTCGCCCTCAATATATATGGCACGGATTTTCTCATATGGAGGCGAATGGGGGTCATACTCCACATCCATACCATCCATGCACAATGTTCCTAAAATATCCCCACGAAATCCAAACCCGATAATCGGTTTACGTGAAAACTCTGACAACAGGGACTGCTCCAGAGCCTCCCGAATCTGAATTCCATTCAAGCATATTGTACAGGCATTAATGGGAGATGGACATAGGGAATGTAACATTCCCTTCGTGATACTCCCCTGCGGAAGATTTCCAAGGAGCTGCCCGGCGTTAACAAGAGACAACTGCGCTCCAGTGAACTGCCGAACTGCCTGGGCAAGCAATGACGCAAACGGTGACTCATGATCGTAATCAATGGTCAGCGTCCTGTCCGTAATAACGGCTGTTTGGCCCAGCGCACGCTCAGCTTCCGTCCGGTGTGTATCTATAGCCAGCGATACGCTTTCTTCGAGCAACATGTTCTGGACCGGAACACAGCCGCTGCTCACCAGTGTAAGTTCATTCGCTTCATATTCCCGCTCCAGTACCACCTTACCGAGCCACTGGCCAAACTTCCCTGCCGCTCCAAGCACCGTCTGACCAATGATTAATGGTGCTTCCAGTACATGATGTGTATGTCCGCCCAGAATGACATCGATGCCCTGGATCTGTTCGGCCAATCTGCGATCTGTGGAAAGCCCCAGATGAGACAAAATAACGACTACATCCACCTGAGGACGCAAAGCTTCAACTTGCTCACGCAGCGTCTCTACCGGGTCCAATACATCCCAACCCAACAATTCATAAAAAGCGGTAAAGGGTGCTGTAGCACCAAGCAAACCGACGCGAAAAGGCCCCTTCTCCAAAATGAGAGAGGATTTCATCCAGACTGGTGGCAGGCCTGTAGCCTGGTCCACAACATTTCCACATACAACAGGACACAGAAGTCCAGAGTAAGACTGCGCCAGTTGCTCTGATGTAAATGTTAGTCCTTCGTTGTTCCCGATCGTTACCGCATCATAACCAGTCAGGTTAATGACATCCACGTTGGCTGCCCCCAGGGTACCCTCCGTCTCAACTGCCATCCGGTCCATATGATCTCCGATATCCACTACCAGAAATTCTCCAGCCTGTTCCTTCTCGTATCCGATCATGGCGGCGATGGAGCTCATGGAGCCAAAATGACTATGAATGTCATTGGTGTGTAGAATCGTTAATGTTTGCGCCTTCTTGGTGCTCATCACACCGCCTCCCTCATATCGTCGATAACGTACATTCCTCTAATGGATAAGCATAACATTTTCCGCGTCGTTATGATATATTTATAGGGTTTAGAGATTAAAAAGAGGTGAGTAATTTCCATGAAATTAACAATTCAACTATTTGCAGGAATCGCTGAACGTCTGGGCACATCCCTGCTTGAATATGATTATCCCGGAACGGATCCAACTCCTGTGCAATTAAAAGAAAAACTGGGCCTTGCTTACCCTGAAGCGGCTGCTCAAATACGTGTTTCTTTTCTTGCAGTAAACCAGCAGTATGCTTCTGCCGATATTATAATTAAGGCCCAGGATGAACTCGCCTTAATCCCCCCCGTATCGGGAGGAGATGGTTCCCATTTGAATGGTGACGGACATCGTTCTACCCATCCTGAGCATCGTACGGATGACGGATTATTCCTGATCACCCAGTCCCCACTGTCCGTCGAAGCTACAACGGAGCTCGTCATTACGGCAAACCATGGAGCTGCCCTTACCTTTGTTGGCACCACCCGTGAAATGACCGGACAACAACGAACGGTTCATCTTGAATATGAGGCCTATGTACCTATGGCACTTTCTCAGATGGCAGCTATCGGTAGTGAAATCAATGAACGCTGGCCAGGCGTAAAATGTGCGATTAGCCATCGGATTGGGAAGGTAGACGTAGCAGAGATCAGCGTCGTTATTGCCGTTTCCTCCCCTCATCGCAGTGACTGTTATGACGCAAGCCGTTACGCGATTGAAAGACTCAAACAGAATGTACCCATCTGGAAAAAAGAAATATGGGAAGATGGTTCCGAGTGGAAAGGTCATCAACTAGGACCCTGGAACCCTACAGACAATTAAATAACTAGTCATTCGACCTGTTCGACGGGTGATGAAATTAGTAAATAAGTCGTTGTCAACCCATTTTTTTCTTGTTATTATAATCATATATGTCGATATTAGTCGAGGAAAAGGTGGTTTATACGTGAGAGTGCATGTTACTGATCTTAAAACTGGCGACCTGTTAAAAAATGATGTGTACAACAGTTCGGGTCTCCACATGCTGATGAAAGGTTCCACACTCAGCGACGATGATATTGCCAAGCTGCTGCAGCACGGAATCGATTACGCAGATGTAGAGCATACAACATCTGACCTCCACTCTGATGCACAAACCTTACCTTCCGATCAAACCCGTCTGTTAACTAACCTGTTTAACGATACGATCAAAGGTACAGAATCTCTGTTTGGACAAGCGATGGAGAAGGGTTTTATTGATGAGACTCAGGTCGATGAAATACTGATAACCCTAACGGGACAGCTTGAAAAACAAAAGGACGTTGTCTCCTTGCTGCTGATGCTTGACGGGGATAACGACTATACCTACAACCATTCCTTACAAGTCGGAATGCTCGCTTTTTATATCGCCGGCTGGATGGGCTACAATCCTGAGGAGTGTCTAACCGTGGCCAAAGCAGGATATCTTCACGATATTGGTAAGTCCAAGATTCCTTCTGAAATTTTACATAAGCCGGGCAAGTTAACGCCGGAAGAATTCGAAGAAATGAAGAAACATACGTTATATGGTTATGAGATTGTCAAAGAGTCCACTCAGGACGAGATCCTTGCAACCGTTGCCCTCCAGCATCATGAGCGCGAGGATGGAAGTGGCTACCCTTACGGACTGAAAGGTGACGAGATTCATCCATTTGCCCGTATAACGGCTGTAGCCGATGTGTACAGCGCGATGACGACTAATCGGGTGTATCAGACTAAGCAGGAATTAATCTCCGTGCTATGCGAACTGTACAGCCTCAGCTTCGGCCAGTTGAATGCTGAAGTTACGCAGGAACTCATCAAACACATGCTACCCAATTTTATTGGCAAAAGGGTTCTGCTCACGACCGGCGAAACCGGTCTGATTATCTTGAACAACCCTGCGGATTACTTCCGCCCACTCGTTCAGACCTCTACAGCCTTCATTGATTTAGCGAAGGAAAGAGATGTAGCTATCGTTGAAATTTATATCCAGTAACCATTAGTATTTAGGTATGCGCAGCAGCAGTTAGAGTAACCCAAGCTCAAGTGAACTTCTTACACAGTTATATTATTTGACGCAAAAAAGGGGAGCCGTTAAGGCTTCCCTTTTTGAATACCGATTTGTTCATATCATATTAAATAAAGAATGCTTTAGTGATGATAACCAACAGAATGAACAGTACCAAGATCGCACCCGTGTTTGTGAACATATTGTATCCGCCTACGCCGCCTACGTTGCCCCCACAGCCATATCCTACTTCGCTCATGTGATTGCCTCCTCTTCATCAGGTATACCCTAACATATGACGTTTGCGTTGGGATGAACCGGGCGAACTGGAAACATTCAATAAATGGTTGTCTGCCTGCTTTTGCCTAAATCAAGCTTCACGTATACTCCTGATCTGTTCGTTAACTTGAGGAACTGGAAGAGACCGTGATTCCCTTCTCCTTACGATACATGATGACAAGTAATCTCCAAAAGTCATAACTGCCCGTATCGTTCATTATATATGGTTGGTAGTAATGATAAGCTTCCTCAGCCCAAGACGGACAAGCCATACTGGAAATGCTTTTCTGCTGCTGAATCCAGGCTGACTGGGATTCCAGCATCTTCTCCATCGCTGTTAATCGTGCCCTTTCCTCCGTCGTCATTGGGGTCCCCTCCTGTCCTTCAACCGTCGAACTATATTCAGATTGCAAATATATCCCTGGATCAACAACACCATTTTCACTAGCCGTGTATCCATACGAAGGGGAGCTCGTTTTGCGTACCTCATAATGCACATGCGGACCCGTGCTTTCACCCGTGCTTCCCTGGTTGCCAAGAAGCTGTCCTTGTTTCACTTGCTGTCCAACTTTCACTGCAATTCGGGAAAGGTGAGCATAACAATGCAAGTAGCCCCTATGATCCTGTACTGCAACCGTAAGCCCGTAACCGCCGAATCCTGAGCCTGTAGCACCTTCCGCAGCAAAACGTACAGTCCCGTCCATAAATGCATGTATGGGCCCATTCCATGGCTCTGTGACGAGATCGATTCCACGATGAAATGTCTGACCGCCAGAAATAGGATGAATTCGATAGCCAAATGAACTCGTAATCCGATATCCCTTAAACGGATTTATGCTCATGTATTCACATCCTTTTCTATCATTAGATGCTTAAATCTAGTAAATGGCTTGTGCTATTGATCTTATTTTATTACAAATAAACCCAGGATAGAGCATCCCAGTTCGTTTCTACTGCAACAAAAAAAGATCGAGGGATAAACTCCCTCGATCTTTCTTGATATGCTATTTAGTTCACGTGAAACTGATTCAGCACAACTTTGCCACAATCAGAATCGACGTTTCGAAACGGGCCAGGGCAGTTGGATTAACCAATTGACCCTTCCATTTCGAATTTGATCAATCTGTTCATCTCTACCGCATATTCCATCGGCAGTTCCTTCGTGAACGGTTCAATAAAGCCCATGATGATCATCTGTGTTGCTTCTGCATCGGTCAAACCACGGCTCATCAGGTAGAAGAGTTGATCCTCGGACACTTTGGATACCGTAGCTTCATGCTCAAGCATGATGTTATCATTCATGATTTCATTGTAAGGAATCGTATCGGATGTGGACTCATTATCCAAAATGAGCGTATCACATTTGATATTGGATTTTGCGCCCTCCGCTTGGCGACCAAAGGAAGCCAGACCACGGTAGGTTACTTTACCACCATGTTTACTGATCGACTTGGATACAATCGTTGATGTTGTATCTGGAGCCAAGTGAATCATTTTCGCGCCTGCATCCTGATGCTGATTTTTACCAGCTACAGCGATGGACAGAACCGAACCTTTAGCTCCGCGGCCTTTCAGTACAACTGCTGGATATTTCATCGTCAGTTTGGAACCGATGTTGCCATCGACCCATTCCATCGTTGCATTTTCTTCAGCAACCGCACGTTTCGTAACCAGGTTGTAGATGTTTGGTGCCCAGTTTTGAATCGTTGTATAACGAACACGAGCATTCTTCTTACAGATGATCTCAACAACCGCACTGTGAAGTGAATTCGTGCTGTAGATTGGAGCTGTACAGCCCTCTACATAGTGAACGAAGCTGTCTTCGTCCGCAATGATGAGTGTACGCTCGAATTGTCCCATATTTTCGGAGTTAATCCGGAAATAGGCTTGCAGAGGCACTTCACATTTTACGCCTTTAGGCACGTAGATGAAGCTTCCTCCGGACCAAACGGCACTGTTCAATGCAGCGAATTTGTTATCTGCTGGTGGAATAACGGTTGCGAAATATTCACGCAGGATTTCCGGATGCTCTCTAAGTGCAGTATCCGTATCCATGAAGATTACGCCCTGATCTTCCAATTCTTTTTGCATGTTGTGGTATACAACCTCGGACTCATACTGAGCCGATACACCTGCGAGGAACTTTTGCTCCGCTTCAGGGATACCCAGTTTATCAAAAGTTTCCTTGATTTCGGAAGGAACTTCTTCCCATGTTTTTCCTTGCTTGTCAGAAGCACGGACATAATACTGAATTTCGTTGAAATCCAATCCGTCAAGATCTCCGCCCCATTTAGGCATCGGCATTTTTTCGAATTGTTTCAGGGATTTCAAACGGAATTCCAACATCCATTCCGGTTCGTTCTTGATTTTGGAAATCTCCGTAACGACTTCTGCAGTCAGACCTTTACCGGTTTGAAAGATGGATTTGTGCTCGTCGCGAAAACCATATTTATACTCTTCCATTTCTGGTGCTTTTTTAGCCATCTTGCTCTACCTCCCTATCGTTATTGTACATTGTCCTCTTCGTCAATTCCTTTGCGTAAAGCATTCCAGGCCAATGTGGCACATTTGATGCGTGCAGGGAACTTGTTCACACCGGATAGGGCTTCGAGATCTTCATAATCGTCGAAATCGACTTCTTCCCCTTTCATCAGTGAGGAGAAACGGTTAGCCATGTCGAGTGCCTGATCCATCGTTTTGCCTTTGACTGCCTCGGTCATCATCGATGCCGAGGACATGCTGATGGAACAACCTTCCCCCGTATACTTGGCTTCCTGAACGATTCCGTCTTTCAGCAAAAGTTGCAGTGAAATCCGGTCGCCGCACGTTGGATTGTTCAAATTCACCGTGACAGCTTCATTATCAAACGTTCCGCGGTTCCGCGGGTTTTTGTAGTGGTCCATTATGACACGCCGGTACAGATCATCAAGTTGCATCGCCAAAATACTCCTTTGTCTGGATTAAGGCGCTGACAAGCCGGTCCACATCTTGTTCGTTATTGTATAGATAGAAACTGGCACGAGCTGTTGAACTGACTTCAAGCCAGCGCATCAGCGGTTGGCAACAGTGGTGTCCGGCACGAATGGCTACGCCACTCGAATCCAGCACAGTTGCCACATCATGCGGGTGTACATCACCGAGGTTAAATGTAACCACTCCGACATGACGCTTGGCTGGTCCATAAATGGTCAGTCCGTCAATCTCGGCCATACGTTCCGTTGCATAAGCTGCCAGCACACTTTCATGATGAGCAATCTCATCCATGCCAATCTGCTCCAGGAAATCGATAGCAGCGCCCAATCCAACCGCACCTGCGATAATCGGTGTTCCACCTTCGAATTTCCAAGGAAGCTCTTTCCAATTGGATTCATAGAGACCCACATCATCAATCATTTCACCGCCGAACTCAACCGGCTCCATGGACTCCAGCAGCGCCTTTTTGCCGTAAAGTGCACCGATCCCGGTTGGTCCGCACATTTTATGGCCGGATAATGCGTAGAAATCACAGTCCAGATCCTGCACATCCACCTTCATGTGCGGTGTGCTCTGTGCGCCATCCACAACGATGACTGCACCATTGCGGTGTGCAATTTCAGCAATTTGTTTTACTGGATGAACAACACCCATAACATTGGATACATACGCGATTGCTACAATTTTGGTATTGTTCGTAATCGTCTTCTCCACATCAGCCAAATCAATGTTGCCATCCGGCTGTAGCGGAATGTATTTCAATGTCGCTCCCGTTTCCTTGGCTACTTGCTGCCATGGAATCAGATTGCTATGGTGTTCCATCTGCGTAATAACAATCTCATCGCCTTCTTTGCAGACTGAGCGTCCGTAGGACGAAGCCACCAAATTCAGAGCGGTCGTTGTCCCACGGGTGAAAATAATCTCCTGTGTGCGCCGTGCGTTGATAAACTTGGCAACCTTCTCACGTGCGCCTTCATAAGCATCCGTTGCACGGCTTCCAAGCGTATGAACACCACGATGCACATTGGAGTTCTCAAATTCATAATAATGTTTAATCGCTTCGATTACAGCCAGCGGCTTCTGGGAAGTCGCTGCGTTATCTAGGTATACGAGCGGGTGTCCGTTGATTTCCTGGTGGAGGATCGGGAACTGCTCGCGGATAGCCGGGTTCATTGTCCCAGTTTCCGTTCGATGAGAGACTGCAATTGGGTACGCAGTGCTTCCAAAGGAATATCCGCCACCACCGGAGCCAGGAAGCCGTAAATGATCAGGCGTTCCGCATCCGTACGGTTAATCCCGCGCGACATCAAGTAATGAATTTGCTCCACATTGACTTGACCTACAGAAGCCGCGTGACCAGCTGTTACATCATCCTCATCAATGAGAAGGATTGGGTTGGCGTCTCCACGTGCTTTCGGGCTCAGCATCAGTACTTTCTCTGTTTGCTGTCCGTCCGCTTTGGTAGCACCTTTCTCAATCTTCGTGATTCCGTTAATGATTGCAGAAGCCTCTTCACGCATAACTGCACGTGTAATCATCTGACTTGGCGTGTTTTTGCCAAAGTGACGAGCTTCTGTTGTGTAGTTCAGTTTTTGGGAACCGGAACCTACTGCGATAACTTTGGAATCGGAGCTTGAGCCGTTCCCTTTAAGAACCGTCATCGTGTTGCTAGCAGTATCACCGTTGTTCATCTCACCAACGATCCACTCAATCGAAGCGTCGTTCTCCACCACTGCACGGCGGAAAGATACGTCAGTAACACTTGTGCTCAGTTGGTGAACTGATGCGAAACGGACTTTGGCACCAGCTTTCACGAATACTTCCACAACACCGTTATGGAATACAGGTGAAGACAGTTCGCCAGATACATAGTTATCCACATAAGTAACGGAGCTGTTGGACTCAGCAACTACAAGCACATGCGGTGCAAATGTTGCAGTAGCATCATCTGTAAGCAGTACCGCTTGCAGCGGAACTTCAATCTCTACGTTTTTCGGAACATAGAGGAATACCCCACCGTTCCAAAGTGCTGCATGCAGTGCAGCAAGGGAATGCTCATCTGCTTTCACAGCCGTATTCAGATATGGTTTTACCAGATCGCTGTGTTCGCGAACCGCTGTAGCAAGATCCGTGAAGATAACTCCTTTTGCTGCAAGATCAGCAGACAACTTGGAATATACCGTACTGGAATTACGCTGGATAACCAGACTGCCTTCCGCTTGGTCCTTAACCATATCTTTAATGGAAGCTGGTACTTCCTCAAGGGAAGCAATCGCTTCACTAGCTTTATACGTGCCGTACTCGCTGACATTCCAGCGTTCGATTTTTTGTTTTTCCAGTTTAGGAAGCGCAAGCCCACTTGCTAGCTTAAGGGCTTCGAGACGCTGCTCGGTCAACCAGCCGGGTTCATTGTTGCTTTCCGACAAGGCGCGAAGCGCTTCAGATTCAACCGGAAGAATTGTTTGTGTAGTCATTGATTATCCTCCTCCGTTTTGTCTTTACGCTTGACCTACAGTTTCGTCTGTGATTCCCAGCTCTTCCTTAACCCAGTCATATCCTTCAGCTTCCAGACGGTGAGCCAGTTCAGGTCCGCCAGACTTCACGATACGACCTTGCATCATTACGTGTACGTAGTCAGGAGTAATGTAGTTCAACAGGCGTTGGTAGTGAGTGATGATCAGGAAGCCGCGATCTTCGCTCTTCATTGCGTTTACACCGTTTGCTACGATTTTCAGAGCATCGATATCCAGACCGGAGTCGATTTCATCGAGTACTACAATTTTTGGATCAAGCAACATCATTTGCAGAATCTCGTTCCGTTTTTTCTCACCACCAGAGAAACCTTCATTCAGGTAACGGTGAGCAAACTCAGGGTTCATGTCGAGTTCTTTCATTTTACCTTCCATTTGGCGAATGAACTTGATCAGGGAGATCTCGTTACCTTCACCACGACGTGCGTTGATTGCGCTACGCAGGAAGTCAGAATTCGTTACGCCAGCAATTTCACTCGGGTATTGCATAGCCAGGAACAGACCTGCACGAGCGCGCTCGTCTACAGCCATATCCAGTACATCTTCACCATCAAGTGTAATCGTACCTTCTGTTACTTCATATTTAGGGTGCCCCATAAGTGCAGAAGCCAGTGTTGATTTACCTGTTCCGTTCGGACCCATGATTGCGTGGATTTCTCCACCTTTCATTTCCAGGTTGATGCCTTTCAGGATTTCCTTACCTTCGATCGTCGCTTTCAAACCTTCAATGACGAAATTCGTAGCCATGTGTATTGTTTCCCTCCATTGATTAAATTGATGTTTACTGTCGAAAACGAAAAAGCACCTATTAATATCTGAACAGGGCTTCCCCTGAATTTCTCCTGTACTCCAATCTCCAAAGCAAGAATCACTTTAGAATAATTCTAAACTGATTCTCAATGATTATCAAGTCATTTCCTAAGAACTCTTGTCCCTTACAGGAAACATTATTCTATCTGATTCTATAATAAAAGCCAGATTGAATCAAATGACAAAACTTCTACGTCATAAATAGACAGTGAGAAAAATCACAGGGATTCAATCTTTTATCAAATCTGATCCTCTCAATTGAAAAAGGACCTATCCATATCATGGACAAGTCCTTCCGATAAATAACATTACATTTTGAGCGTCTCGTTAATCTTCTGTACCTGTTCGTCAAAATCCGCAACGTCCACCACCGGCGTCATTTCGCGCGGCACCGGACCATTCGGAATGGAAATCCATGAACGGCATCCGTTGTATTCAGGTAATACGGGAATCTCCATCGGTTCCTTCAAACGGTACACTCGGAGTATCAATACGTGGAGTGGATCTTTGCGTTTCCACTTTAGGCGATCTTCGGCAAAATCCGCAGTCCACATATGAAAGTCAAGAAGTCGATCCAGCATCTCCTGATCTCTGATCTCCAAATCCTGTGTCACTTCAGCATATGCTGTGAGATGGATCGTCGAAGCTTCAGGCACCCATTCGGCCAATGATTCCTCAACATAGAAATGATCAGAGGACTTTATCAGTTCTTTACGCTGATGTTCATAAGTCGGATACAGATAGAACGCTGGACTTTTCAACTCAAAACGTCGGGTTTCCTCCACAATCCCGCCTTTGCGCATCACCATAACTTGGCGACCCGTTTCCAGCGCTTTGATTGCGGAGGCCCATTCTTTTAACGCTGGTATCGTTGTGCCTATCATAAAGTTATCCTCCTGAAGTCAGTCTTGTCAGCAGTATAGACGCTAGGCGTCATCCTGACAACGTGAAAGATCGGTTAGAGTAACTGTATGGTTTATAAGCCAACAAACTCGGTAAATGCGGATGGAATTAGCCCAAGAAAGAGCGCAGCATCCACATATGTTTCTCCAGATCAGCTTTGAAGCCTGTCAGCATATCAGATGTTGGTTGGTCTTCCGCAGCGTCTGCCACTTCAATACCTTCCTGGTACTCGTTCGACAATGTAGCAAAATCTTCGATCAGATTCTGTACCATTGTATTGGCATCTTCGCCACCAGCTGCTTCCTGAATGGAGGAAATCTCCAGATATTCTTTCATCGTAGCCGCTGGGCTACCTTTGAGGGTAAGAATACGTTCAGCAATTTCATCCATTTGTACAGTCACTTCATTGTAGAATTCTTCGAATTTTACGTGCAGTGTGAAAAAGTTAGGTCCTTTTACATACCAGTGATAGTTATGGATTTTAACATACAGGACGTTCAGGTTTGCCACCTGACGATTAAGTACTTGTTCCACCGATTTTGCTTGATCTGTTTTGTTTTTTGTAGCCATCTTAATCCCATCCTTTTATTATAAAATTAGTCTGACATTCACTATAAGCAGGGTACCCTGCCGTAAATGACAGAGATTTAACATTTCGGCACCACCCAGTGGTGGGAAGCCTTGTCGGCGGTATTTCTGTCAACCGTCCGGCCTATTTGTTTTTACCCGTACACCGGAAGTTCGAAACAAGTCCAGTATGGGCTGTCTCAAAAAAAGGGTACAAAATCACAGTTATTTCCGATATACTGACATATACCAAGCAAAGAAGTGGGTTTTCCTGTTTCTTCATATATATGGAGGTGGCATTCTTGTCCCAATATCACTCTTTTACACCCCAGGATGCAATCGAACTGGCCAAAACTTTACCGGGTCCGTTTGCGGCAGATGCGAATCTGGAATGTCGTGAGATCGGTGACGGCAATCTGAATTTGGTCTTCCATATCACGGATCAGAACTCCGATAAAAGTATCATTATCAAACAGGCTCTTCCTTATGCGAAAGTGGTCGGAGAATCATGGCCATTGTCTCTGGTACGTGCCAGAATTGAACGGGAAATCCTACAGGAAGAGTATCGTCTATGTCCGGGAATGGTGCCCGAAGTGTACCATTATGATGATGATCTCGCCTTAACCGTGATGGAAGATTTGAGCGATCATGTGATTATGCGTAAAGGCCTCATCGATGGCGGAACATATCCTCTTTTTGCACAACATATTGGGGAGTTCATGGCAAGAACATTGTTTTTCACGTCAGATCTTGGCATGAACCAGCAATTGAAGAAAGAGAAACAGGGCAGATTCGTCAATCCGGATCAATGTAAAATAACCGAAGATCTGATCTTTGATGAACCGTATCGCATTGCGGAGAAAAATAATTATGAGGCTTCCATTGAAGATGAAGCGGAAGCACTTCGTACAGATGGAGAACTTCATCTTGAAGTAGCCTTGCTGCGCGAGAAATTTCTCACCCATGGTCAAGCTCTACTTCATGGTGATTTGCATACAGGCAGTATTTTTGTCACACCTGAATCCACGAAAGTCATTGATCCCGAATTTGCCTATTTCGGCCCAATGGGATTTGATGTAGGAGCCGTGCTTGCCAATCTGCTTCTCCACTACGCGTCGCTGCCAGGTCGAATTCAGGATCAAAAGGCTCTTCATGAGCGTGAAACGATTTTGCTGGATATGGTTCGTGACGTATGGACTGAATTCGAATCCCGCTTCCGTGGTCTGTGGACTTCCGACCTGGTTGATCCTATGGCCAAAGCACCTGGATATGAAGATCTTTATGTACAACAATTATTCAGAGACTCTGCTGGCTTTGCTGGCGCAAAAATGGTCCGTCGTATTGTTGGACTCGCGCATGTCGCAGATATCGATACGATTGAAGATGCGACACAACGTGAACGTGCTCAGCGCAAAGCGCTGGCGATCGGTAAAGCACTCATCAAGCGTAATCGCAATCTGAACACCATTGGTGAACTTCTAGATACAGTAGCTACTGCGGTTACTTCTATTAAAGCCTGACTCAAAGAATGCATACAGCTTAACTCAAGGAACGGAGGAACATCCATGACAACCCCTGAACATCAGCCTCTGTCCTCCCTTATATGGAAACAGGACAAGCTTGAAATGCTTGACCAGCGTCTGCTGCCTGAAACGATTTTGATGCTGAAACTGTACACACCCGAGGAAGTATGGGAATCCATCCACTCGATGAAAGTACGCGGTGCTCCCGCGATCGGGATCGCTGCTGCATTTGGCGTCGTGCTCGGTGCCAAGGCATATGACGGACTTGCCGTACAAGGCTGGTTGGATCATGTAAAATCCATCTGTGCTCATCTTGCCACTTCCCGTCCAACGGCTGTGAACTTGTTCTGGGCGTTGGATCGTATGATGCAAAAAGCCAGTGACCTCGCTGAATTCGGTGCAAATATCGAAGATAGTAATGCTGCTCTTGAAGCGGAAGCTCTCTTGATTCAAAAAGAAGACGAAGAAGTGTGCCGCCTAATCGGTGAAAATGCTCTTCCTTTGTTCGCAGACGGTATGGGTGTCCTCACACACTGTAATGCCGGCGGACTTGCAACCGCGAAATACGGAACAGCGACTGCACCAATGTACCTCGCTCACGAGCGCGGCATCAACCTGAAAGTATTCGCAGACGAAACTCGCCCTGTCCTTCAGGGTGCACGCCTTACGGCCTTCGAGCTTCAGCAAGCGGGCATTGACGTTACTCTGATCTGCGACAACATGGCAGGCATGGTCATGTCCAAAGGCTGGATTCAGGCAGTTATCGTGGGTACAGACCGCGTTGCTGCCAATGGGGATGTAGCTAATAAAATCGGAACTTACAGCGTAGCGGTCCTTGCCAAAGCGCACAACATTCCATTCTATGTAGCCAGCCCACTGTCCACCATTGACCTGTCTACGCCATCCGGAGATCTCATTCCGATTGAGGAACGTGCTGCGGAGGAAGTAACCGAAGGATTTGGCAAACGTACAGCACCGCAAGGTGTAAAAGTATTCAACCCGGCGTTTGATGTCACACCTAACGAATATGTAACGGCCATTATTACGGAAAAAGGCGTCGTTCGCGCTCCTTTCAAAGAGAATCTGGCTGCCTTGTTCGCCAAGGATGAAGCTTAATTAGTGGAAGCATGTTTGATTGTTTGAGATAGATTAGTACATGTAAATTAAAGAGAGGGCTTCCCAGTAGGGGAGCCCTCTCTTTAATTGTTGATTATTCAGGGATTAGATCATCTTGAGCAATGCTTCTACACCCGTCATGCCAACCGTAATGCCCATAGCTTCGGCTTCCGTTGTCACCGACTCCATAGGTGCATGCAGCAGCTGTTCCAATGTGCGCACGCCAACCGCCCGAGCTGCAATAATTTTGCGATCCCCAAGCTTCTCATTAAGTAATCCCACATCGAGTGCTCCGCACATAATATATCCTTTGGATGTATTAATCGTCAGTAATGTCGTTTTGGGCAACTTCACTTCTACCCCGACCAGAACATGTTCTCCAACCACAATCGGCTCCATCGTCACCATAATTTCCCGATACACCTCCTCTTCCACAGGTCACGATAATTGTATGCCTCATTCTGGATAGCCGTGTGGACACCTGCGGAAAAGGATTGGAAATGCATATGGTTTTACTTGATTTCGCCTAAGTGGTTGCTCATTTTCTATGTCTCCAGCACTATGATTATTGCCTTTTTAATGATATAGTGTATTGAAGCATGTTTTTGCTGACATATCTTTTAACGGGGCTGGGATCAATGAAAGAAACCTTATCCAACGAAGAAGAAATCGGCTTTTTATTCAATGTCGATATTCTTATTAAGAGCCGCTCGAATGCATTGGCACTGCAGTCCCTGTTGGAGTTCATAAACAAAGAGGAACAAATTGCAGACTTCCGGATTCAATCCGGCATAGAGCTTGGCAAAATTATTGAAGTGACACTGCAGTCCAAAAAGGACTCATTCGCCTTTCTTCATAAAGAAAGAAAAAAATCACAATCCAATGCAAGACAGAAGAACACTTCACCAAATCAAGCGACGGCTTCAACCGTTCCAGTCAAACCACAAAGTGAAATCGAAACACCTGCTTCCCAGAAAGCTCCTTCAACCGAAGCATCCAACACTACCAACGGAAATTCATTCGATGTATGGATTGATACCCTTATCAAAGAAAACCGTCTTACTCGGATCGTTGTGAACAACAAGAACGGCCGGCATCAGAGCATTCCATGCCGAATCTTGAATTTTGATCGGGATACCAGCATTGTAAGCGTCTACCATGTGGATGAAAAACAAGTGTATACGTTCCGAACCAATGAAATTGATGAGTTTCTTTAACTCAATGAGCATTCAAACAAAAAGCAACTTACGGGGGAATTCCATAACATTTCCCAGGCAAGTTGCTTTTTTAGGTATTCATTCATGTAACAATGAACTGGTACATCGTACGTTGGCCATAACTATGCCCATCCATTGTAAATCATCATGAGCGATCTTTTCCCCGCTGCCACACGTCTATTGCTAATAACAACCATCCGACAATAAAGGCTACCCCGCCAATTGGGGTGATGGCTCCCAATATTTTAATACCTGAAATACTCAGTACATACAGACTACCCGAGAATATGATAATTCCGATAAATAGCAGGCGTGCTGCCCACTTGAGCTTGGTGGACGGTCCAAGTTGACCCGCTGTAAGACCAATAATCAGCAGTGCGATTGCATGTATCATGTGGTACTGCACTCCGGTTTCATACACGGCTATGGCGTCTGCACCAATTTTTTCCTTGAGCATATGTGCACCAAACGCACCAATAGCTACCGAAAGCATTGTCAGTACAGCACCAAGCATCATCCATTTCCGTTGCATTTAACTTCTCTCCCTTAATTCATCTCTCAACTATTATTTTAGCGAATCCTTGCAGTGTTTACCAGCCAGCTCCGATGCGGAAGGCATTTATATGTCTGGTTATATATACTTTGTTGCGCTTTTGCCTCAAAATCGACGAAAACTGGCGTTAAACCTTGATTTTTATCGATTTTTATGGAAAAGTAAAAAGGAATGCCTTCATTCTCTTGATGAGAATCATAATACCCGGATTAGGTTAATTACAATCATGCCACGATTAAGGGAGGGATACACCATTTATGGATAATCACAATAAACAGAATAACAATAATCCTTATCAATCCGGTTCCGGCACGGATTATTCAGATCCCAATCATGACAACCTGTTTACACCTTCCCCTTCCTCCCTGGAAGATCCATCCATGGGTCGATTGAAACATTCCGGGCCTGGTATTGCAAGTTTTGTGATTGGATTGGTCTCAATCATTGGTTACATGCTGACTTTTTTTATTGCCACAATGGCTATAAACAGTTCAATTGGCGTTGTAACCACACCGATCCAAGTGGAGGAGATTGCATTACATCCAGCAGTTGTTCTGGCTTCTCTGGCTGTTCTAGTTTGTTTGATTCTTAATCTGGCCGGAATCATTCTCGGCGTGATTGGGCTTATTCTCAAAAATCGAAAAAAAGTCTTTGCTATTATTGGAACCATTCTCAGTGGAGCCATGATCCTGGCGTTTGCAGGGCTTATTATTGCAGGTATCTATATGATGTAGAAGCGTATATCCGCTTTACATTCATTCTTCAAAAATGATAATGAAATAACACTGATTCATCTCAACATGATCCATTTGATCCATTCTATTGCCAAATTTTCGTATCCAAAGGAGATTGACATGTCACGAATCAAAATTTTCACGGACAGCACAAGTGATCTGGCCCCAGCATGGATCCAGCAGCACGATATCGGTATCATCCCTTTATATGTCGTGTTCGGTGAGGAATCACTGAAGGACGGTGCTGAAATTAAGCCGGAGCAGCTCTATGAACGTGTAAGCAGGGATGGGCGTCTGCCCAAAACAGCAGCACCTTCACCTGCTGATTTCATGACGGCATTTCAACCTTACATAGAACAAGGGTATGATATCTTATATATCAGCTTGTCCTCTGAACTTTCGTCAACTTACCAAAATGCAAGATTGGCCAGTTCCGAGTTCCCGGAAGGTCGCATCTCTGTCGTGGATTCTCTGAATCTTTCTTCCGGAATTGCCCTGCTGGTGATGAAGGCAGTTCATGCAGCAGAAAAAGGGCAAAGCCTGACGGAGATTACACATCTCGTTGAAGCCATCAAGCCAAATGTGCGAACTGAGTTTGTCATCGATACGTTGGAGTATCTGTATAAAGGTGGACGCTGCTCGGGCATGCAAAACCTGATTGGCAGTCTGCTGAAAATTCGCCCCGTCATTCGGGTAGCCGATGGCAAGATGTCTCCTGCCTACAAAGTCCGTGGCAAACGGGAAAAGGCGCTGGAACAAATGCTGCAAAACACACTTAACCATAAGGAACAGATCGATCGCGATCTCGTTATCGTCGTGCATACCATGGCCGAGGAAGACGCGCTTGATTTGCAAAAGTCTCTGCAGGAGCAGACTGGAGCACGAGTGGAATTAACTACGGCTGGTTGCGTTATATGTAGTCATTGTGGTCCCAAAACGATCGGTATCATTTACAACACGGTTTTATAAAAGGCCTCTCATCACACAGCATGTTTCCTTAATGATTAGAATCATGTCTGCTGAAACCATTAAAGACCAAGCCAGAAAGGGCATCCCAAGCTATCGTAGCTCAGGATGCCCTTTTTCTATTGTAAACATGTAACATTAATAACTTTTTGTTTTCAGGTCATTCAAACTTTTGAACGCATATCCTTGCTTACGTGCCTCATCAATGATGGAGGCTAGCGCCTCTGTGTTATCCTTCGACACAGAGTGAAGCAGAATGACTGCTCCCGGATGAAGCTGTTTCAAGACTTGCTGACGTGCATACTCTGTCCCACGTTGCACTTTGGTATCCCAATCTTTATAGGCAACGGACCAAAACACATTAACGTAACCTTGGGCGTGGCTCTCTGCAAGCGTCCGGTTGTTAAAAATGCCACGTGGTGGCCGCAAGAAGGTCGCTTGCTGTCCAGTTAACCGATTGATCTCAGAACGTACCTGATCAAGCTCTGTTCTTATTTTTTCATTGGAAACTCGGGTCATATCGGGATGGCTCCAGGAGTGGTTACCCACAATATGGCCTTCAGCCGACATTCGCTTCACCAATTCAGGCTGGTCTTTCAGATAATGTCCGGTGACAAAAAAAGCAGCTGGCACCTTTTTGTCGCGCAGAACATCCAATATAGCTGGCGTAAACCCATTTTCATAACCGTTATCAAACGTAAGATACAGCTCTTTCTGTTTTGTATCCCCCAGGAAAATGGCATCATTATGCTGCAATATCTCCTTAAATCCTTCCTGATCAATGGAAGGCAACTGGCCGTTTTGGCTCTTTTTGAAGCCAAAATGATAAGCTCCATTTATTGGCGATGCTTCAGTATGTGCCGGTAATGTACCGAACGTCAATACAGCCAGCAGCATGTAAAGAACCATTCGCTTCATTGCTATCCGCTCCTGTTCCTGAAAAATTCGGTTTGTCGTTTCCTATCACGAACACCTTCAGGTAATATGCCACAGGAACAGCTAATGTATGTAAATTTCGATTACAGATCGCATCACATACTTACACACCATGGAGCCCCGGTTCTCATTTCTCCGTTCAAAACCGTTTATTGTCTCGCTCGGGATGATGAAACAATTCAAGTAAGGTCTGAGGTTTTCCACTGGAAGCCAACCATTCTCTAACCATCTCTATTGCACGTGTCTGACCATCACCACTATCCCGCCAGGTTAGCAGCTCAATTACTTTAATAATCAGGGCAGACATATTATGATTATCATGCTCAGAGCGATCTGCGCGCAATTTATGATATAGAGCCTCCTGCTCCCAATCAAGTAAAATCTCGTCACCAATGGTAGGCTTCATTAATGTGTATGCTCTACCACACTCTGAACAGCGAACCGCACTCACCTGCTCTTGAGCAAAGATTGCCCGAATATCCTGATCGCAATCCGCGCACTGAAAATATACCTGTATGTTGTGTATGTTATTGTTCATGTTGGTCTTCCTCCTGCTATGTATGTACTACATCTATACCCGAATTGTCGTTGATTCACGCTAAATTCCGCCAAATTCAGAAGGTGCTATAATCTTGTAAATATGTTAAAATATTATACATATCATAAGTAGGAAGAGGCGGATATTCATGTCAAAGGAAGAGCGTAATATTACTTGGCAGCAATCCAGCTTAAACAGGCAGGACAGGGAAAAACATAACGGTCATCGCAGTCGTGCCTTATGGTTCACCGGCTTATCCGGCGCAGGAAAATCCTCGCTTGCATTTGCCCTCGAGCAGTATCTGTACGAAAAAGGGGTTCATTGTTACGTACTTGATGGGGATAACGTACGTCATGGACTGAATCGGGATCTTGGGTTCACGGCCGAGGATCGGCAAGAAAATCTCCGCCGGATTGGTGAAGTATCCAAGCTAATGGTAGATGCCGGGTTATTTGTTCTTTCCGCCTTTATCTCGCCAGATGCACAAGACCGGAATATGGTTAAACAGCTCTTTGAAGCGGATGATTTCATTGAAATTTATGTTCGTTGTTCGATCGAAGAGTGCGAACGCCGTGATCCGAAGGGGCTTTACAAAAAGGCCCGCAGCGGCGCTATTCCACATTTCACAGGGATTTCTGCCCCTTATGATATTCCAGAAGATCCTACACTGATTATTGATACCGAAGAGCTGTCCATCGAAGAGGCCGTGCATGAAATTGTGCAGCATCTGGAACGTGTTGGTGCTTTTCAGCTGCCGCAACCTGTTAGTAATGCCATCGTTCACTAAATGCAAATGGCAATCAGATTGAATTACTTCCCTACTACACATAGATCAAAGGCGCTGCCTCTAATGGCGCGCCTTTTTGCTTTATTCATTTCCGGATTTACCGAGAGACTCATTGCCCCACGACTCCTGCCTGCATGTTTAACAGTTTGCTGAACGTGCCTACCGGATCAGTAGACAATTGCTGATAACCCCCTTGTTGGATAACCCGGCCCTCATCCAATACAATCACTCGATCTGCTGTTCGAATAGTGGATAGTCGGTGGGCGATAACAATAACCGTCACATGCCCTTTCAGGCGCTCGAGAGCCTCATGAATGTGCTGTTCATTCTCACTATCCAGCGCACTCGTCGCCTCATCCAATACCAGTACAGAAGGGTTCCGAAGCATGGCGCGGGCAAGCACCAAACGCTGACGTTCACCGCCGGACAGGCGGATGCCCCGATCACCGATAATGGTATCCAGTCCTTGGGGAAGTTTGCTGACAAACGCTGCAGACGAAGAAAACTGTAGTGCTTGCCACATCTGTTCCTCACTGGCATTTGGATCTACCAGACGCAAATTTTCACGAATACTCGTATGGAACAGAAAAGGGTCCTGAGAGACATAACCGATTGAACTTCTCCAGGCTAACAATCGATTCTCGGTTAACGGCACCCCATCCACCAAAATCTGACCACTCTCCGGACGTATGAGTCCCATAATCAAATCAATCATCGTGCTCTTCCCGGCTCCAGACTTGCCTACAATGGCTGTCATACCTCTCGCAGGGATGGATGCATACGCTTCGAATAACGAGTAGGTATCGCTGCCTTCGTAGCGATAATTCACTTGCTGACACTCGATGGACTCCTTAAGTACCAGGGGTTCAATAGGTAGCATATTGCCATCTTTCTGCTGCTCATTCAGCTTGGCCTGGGCCTTCATTCTAACCGAACGAGGACCGGGAATCGTTGACTCCTCATCATATGGTTCACTAGCATTACCCGTTTTTTCGCTAATCTCACGGCTTTTCTCGGTCTCTGTCTGTAACTCTCTGACAATCTGAAACGCGGGCAGCATCGAACTCATATACTCCAGATTGGATTGAATGGATGTAAATCGTGGCCACAACCGTGAAAAGATCAGAATGATGAGCAACAAACTTGCCGGAGGCACAGCGAGCACATGCAGGGATAAATAGATAAAAGCAGCAATAATGACAGCCGCCGATATTCGATGAATCAATTGTGTGCCACTGTTTAACTGGCTGAACTGAATCACATTACGTTCAATCCGCCCACACATACGTTCAAACCAGCTAATATGTGATTTTTCAAGCATATTGCTTTTAATGTCCTTGATTCCGTTAAAGTGCTCTGTAATGCCGTTATAATAGCTCTGGGAATATTCCGACGTCTGATCCCCAATCTGTTTTGCTCGTTTCACGAATTTTCTCAATACAATAAACAGTACCAATCCGCAGACCAAGACAAGGGTAGTTAACTTGGCAGACAACCAGAAGGCCAGGCCGATTTGAATGCCGGTGAAGATCAAGGAAGCAGCCATTTGCAGCATAATATTCGTTCCCTGACTGACACGGGCGAGTTCGGTCGTTAATATATGATTAAAATCGGATTTTCGTTTTTGGAGAAAAAAAGACCACTGCGCCATAATGATGGCACGATAGGTTTCCATGCGCAGCGTTCGAACAAATTGCTGCTGAATTCGAGTGTTGCGAATCGTCTGAAGACGTTGTAGCCACGCCTGTCCAGAGACAATGAGAACAAAGGTCAACAATACAAGCAGCAACCGGCCATTTTCCGGAAAACGATTTAAAAATTCAGATATCCAGGGTAAGTGCAGACCTGTTGAACCCATTTCAAAAATACCAATAAGACTTAACATCGGAACGAGCATATAAATGCCTATTCCTTCCATCAGACTGATGCAGATCATGCCCAGCAGGTTCCAATATAACACTGGGCCCGTTACACGATGCAGTTTCCGCATAAAGAATTGTAATTCCGAAATCATACGTTATCCCCTCTCCGTCATCGTGTTCCTTTTGATTCGCCGCCAGAACCAGAGAAACGGACGTAACGGAAAATACAAAAAATGCAGTGAACGCGGAAGTGGTAGTTGGTCTACATCCCAGGTACTCGGATACAAACGTTCGATAAAGAAAAACAGCTTCTGCCTTGTGCTTCGCAGTGCGAACAGATAGGAACGATAACTCTTTACATCTGCCGGGCTCTCAATCATCTCATTCATGAACACTACGCCGCGTCTGGCTAATTTCTCTCCCGCACGTTCGTGAGCAGACAACAAAGCAAGATAATTGGCATCCAAAGGGGTGTCCATTAATACCGAAGCCAGATGAAGAGCTTGTGAACCGATAGATAATCTGCCTTCTGCTTTCAGGCGTCGCTCCACTTTTTTGACATCCAGTGGCATATTGCGAATCATCTGGTCGATATCCAGTAACCAGCGCATTCTGAACCACCCGTGTCTTGCGCCGTGCGTCACCAAATATGTCCACAGATCCTCCCTTTCCAGCATACGGACAGGCGTCTGGGTATAGGTGCTGAATCGGCTGCGTTTCCACAGTAATTCAAAATCGGTTTCTCTTCCGGAATCCGGATTAAGCCGCCAATGGATCTCGACTTGGGTTCTTTTGACCGGGTGTTTGTAACAGATATGATGTTCCCGCCATTTCCAGCTGGCAACAGTGGGTGTTCTCTTGCCTTCCTTTGATTCATAACCAAGCGATTCAAGGATCTCTTCCGCAGACTCCACATCATCAAAGGGAATGAGAATGTCCAGATCTTTAGAGGTCCGCAATGAAATATCTCCGTATAGATCATGTGCCAGCGCAGGCCCTTTGAGCGTAATATTCCGTATGCCTCGTTCACGAAAAGCACCACACACCTGCTCCATTTCGGCAGTCAGATGTAACATGCGGAACGTATTGGCTGTATATTGCTGCTTCAGGTTTTCCACTACAAAAGCGGGAATAAGCGCTGAATCCAACTCTTTTATGTTCAGATAGAGTACAGAGTACAGTCGATGATGATGGGCAAGCTGCAAAAAGAGCTGCCAGTCCATGTCCTTCATCCGTATTTGGGCATCCTCAGGGGTTATTGCTGTTAGATCGCCTTTAATCATGCTCAAAATCAGCTTAAGCTCCTGCGGAAAATCCACTGTATATTGTTCCCACTCAAGAATCGTAGACAATCTCCCCAGCTCCCTTCTCAGGACACCGCTTGCCAAACACCCCGACAACCGTATATTGGTCCATTGTATCTGCTCCGGTCACAATCAATTTCCCACTGCGCAGCCATGCATGAGCCATCATTTGGCCTTGTTTATTCCGTGCAGTACCCATATATAGAGTACTCTCCACTCTACGGCGTTCCAGCATCTTCATCGCTGCAATTGCCATGACAAGGCAACGACTCTCCCATAATGTATACCTGCTGGCAATAAGTATAGCTTTAGAAATATTTCGTATTGTCGTCACATCACTTCGATTGAGTCCCGTCATCGGCGTTTCGTACATGGGTGTACCGAGACCAGGAGCAATCTTGGCAAAAGGTATCGCCTTTAGTATTCGTGCCCATCCCAGGTGGACATAAGCTTCCCATACCAATCCACGAATTTCACGCGGCAATGAACGATATGCTTTTATTTTTCGCAACATGGTCTACTCTCCGCGGGTAACGTCAATTAATCCTTCATGCGTCAGATGCTCTAGAAATTGTACAACCTGCTCACGGCATAGGTCTGGTTCAATCTCATATTCTGAAGCTAACACTTCAACCAATTCGGTCAATGTTCGTTCTTGACTGATCAGATCCCAGATTCGTCCACCTGTGCTGCCCAGATTATAGTACTTGCCGTTATGGATGCTCATCATGACTTTTTCCCCGCCCATGTCACTGACAAGATTGCCTTCCTTACGCAACACACGGTCTTCCCCATTCATTGGCTTCGTTGCTGTCATTGTCCCGTATACACTCCTTTGCGCGCATATTCTGTAATTCGGTCAGCCATCTCAAATGCCGTAAAATCAGAGCCTGACCTCGTGATTCTAAAAACTTCAATACCGGCGGACAGCCGTGAAACCGTCTCGAACAGCCATTGTGCCAGACCCTGCCTGGAAACAAGTCCACTACGAAATGTATGAGAGCACAGCATGTGAAGACGTTCCAATCCGGCAACTTCCTTCAGTTGTACGGGTTTCAGCATCTCTTCCGGTTTCGGATCAAGTTCAAACACAGCGGCAAGCGGAACAGGTCTATCATGAAAATAGTGCTGAACCGGTATCGCGTATTTCGTAATCTCCGCATGAACCGTTGCGTAATCCTGTTCCTTCATGCCGAATCCGTCCAGACTGGGCTGCCATAACTTTTGCTGCGGATAACCCGGTGATACGATTGCTCTTCCTCCTGCATCCCATGTCAGTGCCACGACATCATCCGTTAAGAGTGGAAAGCCGCGTGAGGCAAGTGCAGCTGATAAAGTGGATTTGCCTGCACCCGAGTGTCCAACAAATGCATAAGCCCAACCATCAATGACCACCGCACTTCCGTGGAGCGGAAGAATGCCGCGCTGCATCATAATGACGGCCATACATGTGCCCAGCACAAATAATCTAACCTTTTTGTCATCTGCTCCCACTTGAGGGGATACCACGATACGGCGTCCTTGTTCCATGAGAAACAGACCTGTATCTTCGATCCGAAAAAAAAGACTGCCATTCCGGGATACAAAGTTATCACTCCCCACATCCCACGCTTCCCACTGTGCCGCCAAATCAGCTATTTCAATGTGTACGTCCGTATAGGCAGCTAGAGAATCTGTATCGTTCTGTACGATTTGGAGTTCAGGCATTGGGAATTGGCTCAACCAAGACAAGCCATACGCTTTATACTGCACAGGCAACAATGAATGACTCCTCCTTCGCAATTCTGCATGTAAGTAAAAAAAGCCCTTATATTCGTAATGCTCAATATAAGGGCGGAGGCGAAAAGTTGGAATATTGCCCTTTCCGCCCTTCTAAGTATGATGGCACATGTTAAAACTAAACAACTTAGGAAGTTGGATCGTAGAGATCAGCATCGTGGACAGTAACCCAGTCGATCTGTCTGTAACCTACTCCTGCCATCGTTTGGTTCACTTCCAATACTTCCAGTGCTGGTGCTTGCCATTCCTTTTTTTCCATTTGCATCGTGTTCACCTCCTCTCGTGAGTCAACTGATTAATGAACCTGTAACCCGGTTCATATCGCTACGCCCACTAGCTACATCAGAACTTTCGGATGAATCGATACACGATCAGGCTATGCATCATCAACCGCAAGTCGGGGTGGGAAGCGAGCTCCGGCCGAGGGTTTGGAAAATTCGCAAGTGCGGACTTGATTCGCTCTGTGTTCAATATGCCAGCGACCCGGCTGTCAGAACATAACGCACGCAATTCGGCAGTAAAATCGCCCCAATTGGGAATCATGCGGTGCAACCAATCCGCGGGCTGAACACCGCGCACTCGCTGGTTTAACCTCACTTTGTCAGGCAGCTCAGGCGATGTAGCCCTCCGAATCAAAGCACGGTCCGTTCCTTGATTAACATATTGTTCAATCGGTACAGACAGACAGAAACGAATCACTCTGGCGTCACTCGTAGGATCACGCTCCCACGCCCGATAACGAAGGGAGCATTTGGTGGCGACAGCACCATTTTTGTTCGCAATGGCCAGGTTGTTGAATTTCTCTGCCCGTACTTTGAGCGCATCTGCCTGCGCACCACCTTGCAGAACGATAATTGATTTGAGCCGATCCAATACGCCTGTTCTTCTAGCAAACTCCGGATGGATTAATTGCACCGATGCGGCTTGGGCAGCTCCCTTTGACATGGATTTAAACAATTCCGGATAAGCTTTACGGCCCGTAATTTTGGCAATTCGTGAGAACTTCATCCCGGTTCGTTCACTGTACTGCTGCATTTCCCGTAGCCACCGGAACCAGCGTCCGCTTTTTAGCAAACTGGCGTAATAATCTAGTGCTGGGCCCCAGGAGACCGTGAAGTTACCCCGGGCTCCAGTCAGTAGAATGCCTGCATCCTGCTGGCTCGCTTTTTCATAAAAACCACGAATCCAGAAGGAATTCTCAAAGTATTTATAAGGCATTTCCATAATATCAAGCCAGGTGTCCACTTCACTAAGTGGGCTTCTTCCCTCAAAATCAAGATAATTCTCTGTGATATTACCCACATGATTAACCGTAGACTGGATAAACGGTCGTTCATCTGCTAACAGTGTTTTCGATGTATAATCCGTGAAGTCAGGCACCGGAACATAGCTATACGCATTTAACGTTTTTCCCTGTCTCCGCAGTGTTCCTGAGGCAAATCCAACCACAGCTCCGGAATCCAGCCCTCCGCTTAAAGCAGCAGCCACCTGTCGATGCGTTCGCAAACGCGATCCAACAGCTTGACCAAATACCTCGCGGAATGCTTCTACATATTCCCCATCGGACTTGAGCCGTAAAGGCTCCACTTCGTCCCAGCGATGATATTGTTTCTGTTCCAGCCTTCCATCCCTGAAGCTAAGCGTATGGGCAGGGGGCAGCTGGCTCACTCCGCGATAGACGGTAGAATGGATATCTGCTGAGTCATGCATGTCGGGAATGGCAAGAAATTCGGACAACCAGATCTCATCCAGTTCTTTATGTACACCTTCCAATTGCAGCAGCGGATTCATTAAGGTACAGAAGGCAAACCGCTCACCATCATGCCGAAAATAAAAGGATCTCATGCCCGTAATATCTCTGGCAGCGAAGAGTCTGCGCTTGCGATCATCCCAGATTGCGAAGGCGAAATCGCCAAGCAGTTTCTCTGCCATATGTTCATCCCACCGCAGATAGGCTCGCAGGATCAGTTCACTATCCGACAATCCTGCTAACTCCGCTCTTGATATGGACAGTTGGTCTGCCAATTGCTCCCGATTATCCAAAATGGCATCCGACGTGATAGTCAGACCGCTCACTTCATCATATAAGGGCAATTGCTCGCTGACCGACTCCGGCGTAATCCACTGGGCGTGGCAGCTCAGAAAAGCTTCATTTCCTTTCCAGACCCCCGTTGTATCCGCTGGAACGTGGCCTAGACTGGCATATAGGCGCCAACTGTCCTCCCACAACGCTTGCTGACCATCGGTGTGAACAATTCCTGCTATAGCGCTCATGACTTTCCTCCCCGGAGTATCTTGCGCTGTGAAGCCCAGGCGCTTATCTGGTTACCAAACGGAATCAAGGATTTGATACGCTGAATCTTACTGTGAGCAGAGGCAAGCTGTACCTTCAATCGTTCCCGCTCACTGTACCCTCTCTCCAGCCGATTATCGGCTGCACGTAATGCGGCTTCCAACTGCCTGATCGTTGCCAATGCGGCCAGTGTCGGGTCAATTGCATCGGGTTCATTCGCTGCCTGATTATCCCTGTTTTCATCTGGAGTATTGCTCACTAGGTCTACAGGCTGCATCCGGTAACCTTGCTGCCAGCTGCTGCCCGTTGCTTCGGAGAATTGACGCGTTAGCTTGGATATGACTTCCTCATCCGGGCCAGCTTCGTAACGTACACCCGTCCATCGCTCGGCTTCTTCGAGCTGTTCACTGTAGCCCATCCGATGGAACAGATCTGCGCCTATCACTCGGCAATAGAATTCAACTTCCTGTGGATCGAGTATTTTTTTCCAGTTGTTAACAGAATCTTGATGAGCTTCCTGATGCGAGGACAGAAATGGATCACCGACACCCATACTATAGAACATATTGGACTTTGTACTGTCCACAAAGCGTCCATATTGCTCAATTCCCTCTTCATATCCGATGCCAAGAAAACCGCATAGCTTTTCCATTTCGTCCCGAGGGTTGGAGACAAGTTGTTCGTACTGAACTTCATAGGCATTCGTGTGTTTGTCCGCAAAATAATCGTTCAAACGGAGCATACCCAGTGTGAGATCAACTGCTTTCATATTAAGGTTCGGACTCTGCAAGCTGCCTATCAGTTCGAATCCTTCTCCTGTATGGCGGTTTACCTTTTTGTAGGAAGCAGCTATGGCAAGGGGGTTACGCTGGAGATGAATGCGCTTGGACTGTGGAAACAGGCGATCAAGCCATTCCAGCATATAATAGTAACGAGGAGATTTATCTACGATGAAGTCTGCCCCACTCCCCTCCAGAAATCCGTTATAGATTTCAAGAGCAAAGCTTCTGCACGCCTTCTCAAAACCTTCGTCTGATACCATAGCGCTGTAAAACTGACGGATAATTGCACTTCCACCATAGGGGCGGGAATCAGCCTTCTGCAAATCTACAAGATTCATCAGAAACCACATCTCCTGTGTGGCAAATACACGGCTGTGATTTTGCAGCATCACGGTGGATAGCGAACTTCCACTGCGAGGTACACATAGTAGTAAGACAAGTCCGTTACCATGAACATCTACCAATGGCAGCCTCTCCTCTGTAAAATTAAAATAAGCATGCAGTTGGTATAGCTCTTTATATCAAAATCCGCTAATAATCCTACTTGGGAATAGGTAATATGGATGATGTACTTTCGACAATTTTTAGATACGATATGTATTCATACTTTTACTCTATGATACAAAATGTATCATGTCAATCTTTTATTTTCACCTTTTCATAATATCTTTCTATCCACTCTATTCTGTTCTCTGTCGTTTAAGCACTTATACTTATTCTATGACCCTCACCATCTATAACTGTTGCATAAACATGAAAAAGCTCCAAAGCAGTTTACGAATAAACAGGCCCACGGAGCTACTATTATTAATGATGAACATTAGCTATAAAAGGTTAATAACTACTCATCCAGTCGATCTTGCCTCTGAGCTTTTCCCCGATATGGGACGATGCATCCAGCCCTGCCCTTCTTCCTGATCCGCCTGAATCGCATCCGACATCCCCTGCTGCACTTTCACAGTCACTAGCACTGCAATCCCCACAGCGAAAAAGAAAATTAGAGACAGAATCCCCCAACGGGTTGACCCTGTTAATTGGCCTACCCAACCAAATACAAAAGGCCCAAAACTGGAAGAAAATTTGCCTGTAATATTCACAAATCCAAAATACTCTCCAGTTCTGCCAGCAGGCATCAAATTGCTAAACAAAGAACGCGCTGTCGATTGACTTACGCCCTGCACTACGCCAACCAGCCCAGCGAGCAGATAAAAATGGATGGCTGATGTCATGAAATACCCTAAGATAACGATGCATATGTAAATGGACAAGCTTACCATCAACACCTGCTTCGCGCCCCAACGCTGTGCCCATGCCCCCAGCAACAATGTACAAGGAAATCCGATAAACTGGGTCAGCAACAAAGCAAGCATCAGATCTGCTGTCCCGATCCCAATGCTTGTTCCATAAATCGTGGCCATCAGGATAATCGTGTTAATGCCATCATTGAAAAACCAGAAAGCAACCAGCATGCGCATCAGCTGCGGAAAACGCCGTATCTGGCGAAAAGTTTGGCCAAGTCTGCGCACGCCCACACCGGCATATGCTTTCCATGACTTGGGCATGTCCGGTGCTGCAGGACGACGTGGTGCATGGCGGAATAACGGAATGGAAAATACCAACCACCACAACGCTACGGAGATAAAAGCAAGTCTTGTTCCCGCAAGTGTGCTCGCCATCCCAAACCACCCAGGCTGCTGAATCATGAGCATATTGATCGCAAGCAACAATCCTCCACCAATATAACCATAAGCATAGCCTTTAGAGGAGACCATATCTCTTCGGTCCGCTGATACCAGATCAGGCAGCATCGCATCATAGAACGTGTTACCACCCGCAAAACCGATTGTCGAAATGACCAGCAGTGCAGAAGCGAGCAGCCAGTCTCCCTCCCCAATGAAGCTGAATCCGAGCGTTGCAACGATACCAATGATGGAGAATACTCGCAGAAAATCACCTTTGCGCCCCGATAAATCCGCTAATGTCCCCAGCAAAGGGGTTAACAGCGCTACACATAACATGCCGATGGAATGGGTGTATGCCAGATATGATGCCGCGGTATCTGTATCCAGTGTAACTGCAGCCACGGAAGCGTAGAAGACGGGAAGAACGGCTGCAAGTACCGTCGTCGCATAGGCCGAGTTGGCCCAATCATACATAATCCATGCCTTAACTGCCCGTTTATTCAAATGGGATCCTTCCTTTGCACACATCCCTCTGAGGGATGCCAAGTAAACACCTTGTCCCTATTGTAAAGGAAGTTCGTCACACTTGTTCATCGTTTCTGTAAAAAAGTTCCGGACGATCGGTACAATTTTAGTTGATCCAGGAAGGCAAACTTGCGTAATTGTATCATTTTATCTACTCACGCATCACATATCGTCCCCGCCCGTGAATATACTTAATTACCGACAGGCCAAACTGTGCCGCGTAATCAATGGGGGGTGCCTACATGTCAAATTCACACCAGCCTTACTCGTTCGTCGTATCCCGGGAAGATTGGTCGCTTCACCGCAAAGGGTACCAGGACCAGCAACGCCATCAGCAAAAAGTTAAAGATGTCATCAAGCAGAATCTGCCTGATTTGATTACTGAAGAAAACATCATTATGTCCGATGGACAACAAATCATCAAGGTACCAATCCGCAGTCTGGATGAGTACCGTTTTGTGTATAACTACCAAAAGCAAAAACATGTGGGGCAGGGAGACGGTGACAGTCAGGTCGGGGATGTCATTGGTCGTGATCCCGCTTCGAAGAAACCAGGCAAAGGTGAAAAGGCCGGAGATCAGCCCGGGCATGACATTGTTGAAGCCGAGGTGAGCATCGAGGAATTGGAAGATATGCTTTTTGCGGAACTGGAGCTTCCGGATCTGAAGCAAAAAGACAAGGATCAGATTGAGACACATACAGTGGTATTCAACGATATTCGAAAAAAAGGCATGCAGTCCAATATTGACAAGAAACGCACCATATTGGAGAACTTGCGCCGCAACGCCACTACCGGCAATCCGGGTATTCACCATATCAGTCCGGATGATCTGCGTTACAAGACGTGGGAAGACAAAATCATTCCACAGTCCAATGCAGTCATTATCGCCATGATGGACACTTCCGGGTCCATGGGCTCCTTTGAGAAATATTGCGCACGCAGCTTTTTCTTCTGGATGACCCGTTTCCTCCGCCGTCAGTATGAGAAGGTTGAGATTGTTTTCCTAGCCCATCATACCGAAGCCAAGGAAGTGACCGAGGAAGAATTTTTCACCCGCGGCGAAAGTGGAGGCACCATTTGCTCCTCTGTATATATGAAGGCACTGGAAATTATTGATAGTCGTTATCCGCCTTCCAGCTACAACATCTACCCTTTCCATTTCTCGGACGGAGATAACCTGACCTCGGATAATGAGCGGTGTGTCAAACTGATTGGTGAGCTGATGAAGCGCAGCAACATGTTTGGTTATGGCGAGGTGAACCAATACAATCGCAGCAGCACACTGATGTCCGCCTATCGTCATATCAAGATCGACCAGTTCATGTATTATGTGATCAAAGAAAAAGGCGAAGTGTATAAAGCTTTGCGCAGCTTTTTCCAGAAACGGGAAGGAGGTAGCGTAAGATGACAGATGAAATCCGCGACCTTGAATACGCCATTGCCGAGATTATGGAGATTGCCGATGGATTCGGCCTGGATTATTATCCGATGCGTTATGAAATATGCCCTGCCGATATCATCTATACCTTTGGAGCGTATGGTATGCCGACCCGGTTCAGTCACTGGAGCTTCGGGAAGACTTTTCATAAAATGAAGATGCAATATGATTTTGGACTCAGTAAAATTTATGAGCTCGTAATCAATTCCAACCCTTGTTACGCCTTCCTGCTGGATGGCAACTCGCTGATCCAGAACAAGCTGATTGTCGCACACGTGCTGGCTCACTGCGATTTTTTCAAAAACAATGCTCGCTTCTCCAAGTCGAATCGTAATATGGTGGAGAGCATGGCCGCGACGGCTGATCGGATCAGCAACTATGAGATGGAATATGGTACAGAGGCTGTTGAAGCGTTCATCGATGCCGTTATTGCGATTCAGGAACATGTTGATCCACAGTTGATCAAACCCCGCCATTTGGACAAACAACGTTATATGGAGATGAAAATGCGGGAGCAGCGTGGGGAGAAAACGCCAAAGCCGGAAGGTCGCTATGATGACTTGTGGTCCCTTGATGATACCCAGCCCGAGGAAACACCTGCGGAGGGAATACAAGTGCATCACTTCCCACCAGAACCGGAAAAGGATGTCATGTGGTTTATCCAGGAATTTTCCGAAGTGTTGACCGATTGGCAGCGGGATATTATGAGTATGATGCGTGAGGAAATGCTCTATTTCTGGCCGCAGATGGAAACGAAAATTATGAATGAAGGCTGGGCCTCCTACTGGCATCAACGTATTATACGGGAGCTGGACCTGAACAGTGAGGATACGATTGAATTTGCCAAACTGAACTCTTCCGTCGTGCAGCCATCCAAGCAAAGTTTGAATCCCTACTATTTAGGGCTGAAAATATTCGAAGATATTGAACGTCGCTGGGATAACCCGTCCCGCGAAGAAAGAGAACGTTTTGGGCGTCAACCAGGGCAGGGTCGTGCCAAAATGTTTGAGGTACGCGAATTCGATTCCGATACCTCATTTATCCGCAACTACATGACCAAGCAATTAACCGAAGACCTCGACCTCTACGTATTCGAGAAAAAGGGCCCGGACTGGAAAATTACCGACAAGTCCTGGCAAAACATACGGGATCAGCTTGTATTTTCACGCATCAACGGTGGTTCTCCGTATCTCGTCGTTCAGGACGCCGATTACCTGCGCACCGGAGAACTCGTGCTCAAGCATCAATACGAGGGCATCGAGCTGGATCTGAAGTATATGGAACGGACCCTGCCTTATCTGTACCGGCTTTGGGGGCGTACCGTCCATGTGGAAACACGGGTGGAAGATAAACCGATCTGGTTCACATATGATGGCAAGAAGCACCACCGCAAGTTTTTATCATAAGAACTCAAAAAAGCGGCAAGTCCCTGGCATAAGGCGGGGACTTGCCGCTTGGCATTTCAGTGAACTTAGAGAATCGATGGAGTTCCATGCAGCCGCAGTGGCACAAAAAAGTCATGCTCCACTTCGCTTGCCGGCAATGGACGACTGAAATAATATCCCTGAATTTCGCGGCAATCATTTTGCATCAGAATATCCAGCTGTCCTTTCGTCTCGATCCCTTCCGCGATCACTTCCATCTTCAGATTTTGAGCCATCGATATGATTGTGGCCACAATCGCCTGATCACTCCGGCTCTCCGTAATATCCGTCACGAAGGAACGGTCAATCTTTAACTTATGAATTGGAAAATGCTTCAAATAACTCAGCGAGCTATATCCTGTCCCGAAATCATCCAGGCTGATTTTGACTCCAAGCGCTGTAAGTTCATTCAGAATACCTGTGGATACGGATGCATCCATCATCATGCTCTCTGTAATTTCCAATTCAAGATAGCGGGCATCGAGGCCCGTCTCCGTGAGTGCATTTTTGACCTGCTCCACTAGGTTGGATTGATGAAACTGCTGACTAGACAAGTTAACGGATACCGGAATGAGTGGACCGCCACTGGCATGCCAAAGTTTCATCTGTCTGCACGCTTCGCGCAATGTCCAGTTCCCGATCTCATAGATCAGGCCTGTCTCCTCAGCTAGTGGAATGAACACATTCGGAGACAGAACGCCTTTGTCTGGATGATTCCAGCGAATCAAAGCCTCCACGCCGATCATACGGCTGTCTTCTGTACGTATCTGGGGTTGATAATACAAGACCAGCTCATCTCGTTCCAGTGCCTTGCGCAAATACCCTTCCAGTTCAATTCGTTCATACAGCTCCGAATCCAGTTGGGCCGTGTAAAACTGAAAACCGTTCTTGCCGTTTTTCTTGACTTCATACATGGCAGAGTCTGCATGCTTCAACAACGCATCCGCTCCTGTTCCATGATACGGATACATTGCGATCCCGATGCTGGCTGTAACGTAAAAGTCATTTTCCTTTAATCGATAAGGTAGCTGAATCGCTCGAACAATCCGTTCGGCCAGTTCGGCCACCCGTTCTTCATTCCCCTGCTCATTTGTAACAACCAGTGTGAATTCATCGCCCCCCATACGAGCAAGCATGACATTATCCGTCGCGTTCGGGTCTGAATCTTGGATTGCACTCATAATTCTGCTGCTCACTTCTCGAAGAAACATATCTCCAATGGAATGTCCCAGAGAGTCATTAATCATTTTGAAACGGTCAATATCCATCACCATAACCGCAAATGAACTTCCTGCTGCCCCCGAAGTCGCGATCGTGCTCTCCAGCACATCATCCAGCTTGCGTCGATTAGGGAGCCCGGTCAGCGGATCATGCAGAGCCTGATGGCGGATGCTTTCCTGAGCCTGTTTCTCCTCGGTGACGTCTTTAATCAGGATATGGCTTCCCTGATGTTTACCATCAATCAGTACAGGTACTACAGCGATACTTAGATCAAGAAGATTTCCCTGAACGTTTTTCATTTTGCCCATGAAATGCTGCTGTTCACGGCTATCATCATCCCACACCACATGCTGCATTTCACTTGCCCAATGAATATCAACATGCTTTGAAATCTCATCAATAGAATGATGAATAATCTCTCTTTCTTGGTACCCAGTAATTCGTGTGACTGCAGCATTAATCCCCTTGATAGCCCCTTGCTTATCCACCGAAATAATGGCATCTGAATGGTTTTCGTACAAGGCTTGATACCACTGTTCATTTTCATGAATCCGGCGATCCTTCTGAGTTAGACGCTGATTAATGAAGATGCCGAATAAGGTTAACCCCAATGCAATAAAAGTGCCCGCAGCGATCAGATATGCGAGAAGTGAAGGTTCAATCTGCATCCCCGAACCAGCCATTGCATCATGTGCATGATGAAATTGTGCAGCTGACATCCCTGTATAATGCATTCCCGAGATGCCCAGCCCCATAATGAGTCCGCTACCCATCTTGTACACCCATGTATAATGTGACTGATGCTGCCGGAAGAAAAACATGAGCCACAAGGCAGCAAATGAAGCTAAAGCTGCGATCAGGATGGATAACAACACTATGCCTGGTTCATATGTGATGGTAACCGACATGGCAGCCATTCCGATGTAATGCATGCTGCTAATGCCTGCGGTCATGAGCACCCCTGCGATCAGGAGCTTGCTTATTTTACCTGACTGCTGACCTGCAATATTTAACGCAACACCAGATGCAATGATTGCAAGCAGAACGGATAGAAAGACCTCACCTGTGGAATACGACACATGCATGGGAAGAACAAAAGCCAGCATGCCCACAAAATGCATGGACCAAATTCCCAAACCCATAGAGACTGCGCCGCAGGTAAGCCAGACATTTCGGGACATGCCCTTAGCCAGACTTACTCGGCCCGCAAGGTCAAGCGCTGCATAAGAAGCCAACGCTGCAATAATGTAAGATAAAATAACCAGTTCTAAGTTGTACGTTCCATGTAGGTGCTCCACTCACTTTGTCCTTTCAACCGGGAAATGCCTTGTATGTATGCAAAATGTAAAAAAAAGCGAGTGCGCTGTCTGGATGACAGGCACTCCCTCCACATCATTTGTCTGGAGACCACCGACTTATTATAAAGCCAAAGTCATACATCTCTAACCCGTTAATATTGATGTATATAGTCTAAACGTCCCAGACGTGAAAATCAACACTTTTTTCCAGATAAAACGAATGTTTAATATTGTCGAATTCCCATTCACCACGCGCCTTGCAGGCGCTTATCCCTCCATGCCATCCTTTCCTCACCACCTTATTCACCTTGGACCAGTTTTGCCTTCTTGCGAACTTCTTCGGTCATCGTCTGTTCATAGCCCTTCACATCGAGCTTGTTGAATTCCTTCACATATTCATCCCAGACCTTGTTAAAGTCAGCCGGACTGGAGAGGACTAGTTTGGGCACATATTTCTTTTGCAAATCTGTACGTTTCTGTCCATAGATATGGGCTGGGGAACCTTGATCAAAAGCAATGCTCCAAGCCGGGTACCATGGACGTTCATCCGGCGCAGCGAACAGTTGAGAGAACGTCTCCACGCCATACTTCTCCAGAATGAGCTTATCTCCATCCGTATAGGAGAATTGGGCAACTTCGGGTTGTCGTTCTACACCGACAGAATTACCGTCAGGCAGAGTCGATCCATTACCGTAACGTGGCCAGCTGTACTCAAAATATTTGAATCCGAACGATTGACGGAACTCATCTGAATCTGTTTTCCGGATCATTTCCGCAGAGCGCGTAAACCGCCCCTTGTCATCCACTTCGTAGGTTTCTCCTTCGATCCCCCAGTTGGACAGAATCTGATTCTCATCCGTTAATAGGTTATCGAAGAATTGGATGATACGGACCGGATCTTCTGCACTTACGGTAATGCCAATCCCCCGGTTATTAACAAAGCTCGGCGGATCAGTATACTGATCCTTGGTGTTTGCGTCGTACACAATCGGCAGTGCCATATAACGCAAATCGTCATTACCGGCTTCCTTCAGATTGTTCATTTCCTGCCCTACCTGCCAGGCATAATCAAAGAATCCAAGCACTTTCCCACTGGTCACTTTCGCAAGATACTGGTCATAGTTATCGACAAAGGAGGACTTATCAAACAGCTCTAATGAATTCATTTCATTCAACTTCTGCATCCAGCGTTTGGTCTCTTCCGTAAGCCCATAGTCCTTGGCTTCCTGTGTCTGCATATCCACCATAATGGCTCCATCATTCGGATAACCTGCAAGGTGCATGGCCGGATTAGTGATCGTAAAAAATTTATCATCATACGTCAACGACAGGAATCCAGTCAATCCTTCAACCTTATGTTTGTCAGCGTATTGTTTAATCAGATCCATGTATTCATCCAGCGTGGTGATCTTTGGATATCCAGCCTCCTTCAATACACGACGCTGTATCCAGAAGGCACCTTGATCCACATTCGGATTAGGCAGATAGTTTCCAACCACTGCGCTCATGGGCAGAAAATAAATGTTGCCATCTTCCTCTTTCATCAGGTTGTAGTACGACTCATACACCCGTTTAATGTTGGGTCCATACTGATCAATCAGATTGTTGAGAGGAATAAATGCACCGGCATCCACGATTTTGTCAATAGCCCCGTCCGGGACCATCACATCCGGGTACTTGTTGCTTGCAATCATCGTTCCAATTTTGGTATTAATATCACCAACCAGGTATTCAATTTTGAAATTAACCCCGGTTTGTTCCTCCAGCTTTTTGCCGATTGTGGTTTCATTTGTATTGATGTCCTTGCCTGAACCCGCTTTAAAATACGAGAATGTCACTTTCTCTGTGCTTACTTTGCCGTCTCCCCCTGCTCCAGCTTCCGGTTTAATCTCACTTCCTCCCCAGGAACAAGCCGTCACCATGGTTAAAGCTAATACTGC
Organism: Paenibacillus sp. OK060; assembly: GCF_900101205.1. NCBI lineage: Bacteria > Bacillati > Bacillota > Bacilli > Caryophanales > Paenibacillaceae > Paenibacillus > Paenibacillus sp. OK060. The sequence continues at coordinate 275,710 of NZ_FNFR01000007.1, read as the reverse complement.
CGGCAGCCAGCGCTTCAGCATGTGATTAACCAATATGAACGCACCCTCTTTCCCCCCTCTAATGTAAGCACTCTCATTATAAGGTTGATGACAAACTTTGTTTACCGGATAAACTATAGGTTTATGCCTTAGAATGTTTAATGCTTTGGTGGATTGGATGAATCTTCAAGGGGTAAACCAATTTCCACACGTGTGCCTGTCCTAGGAGCGCTATCGATCTGAATATGGAACCGGCTATCGTAGATCAGCTTCAGACGATAGATGACATTCTGTACACCTACGCGATCACCCATTGAATCTTCCGTTTCCACGTAAGAGAGTAGCTGCTTTCTTTTGTCCTCTGTCATACCTGCCCCGGAATCCTCCACCACACAGATCAGTTCTGTGCCTGTTCGTCGAATACAAAGCCGAATTTCCCCGCCTTCCTTCAGTGGTTCGATCCCATGAATGCTGGCATTTTCAACAAAAGGCAACAATGTCATCTTGGGAATGGAACAATCCGCAGCCTCTGGGTCCAGATCAATCGTATAATCCAGCTTGTGACCAAAACGATATTTCTGGATTTCAAGAAAACAGGTCACATACTCCAATTCCTCCCGTATGCTGACTTTATCCCGATTCCAGGTGAGGGCATTCCGAAAAATTTTAGCCATATGATAAATAATTCGTGCCGTCTCATCCTCATCTTTCATGAGGCTGCGCATGCGGATGGTCTCCAGCGCATTAAACAAAAAGTGTGGATTAATCTGGCTCTGCAATGCGTTTAATTGGGCATGCCGCCGCTGTAACTCCAAATTTTTATGTTGAATGTCTGCTACATAGACGTCGTTAATCAAACGATGGATCGTCATCGTCATGCGATTGAATTCGGCTGTCAGCTGCCCAATCTCGTCCGACGATTCCGGCTGTCTGATCGGTTCAAATCGCTGATGCTTCACTTTTTCCATGTGTTTCAGTATTCGAGCCAGCCTCACGTGGATTGTGCGTGTCATCCAGATAATAATCCAGGTCGGCAGGATCAGATTGATACAGGCCAGCACAACGACAAGGTGACTGGGTTTGCCCAGTTCCTTGTAAATCTCGGATTCATCGAACATTCCGTTGATTTTCCATCCCTCCATTTCACCGGACAATGGATAGGCCATTTCGAACTCTTTCTTACTTTGTTGATCCATGACATCACTATAATTCACGAGTTGACTGGACCATGGGATACCAGAATCCGTCGAGTAGTCTATTTGTCCAGCCGGATTAATCAGATACAGGTTGCCCTGTACGTTAAGGTTGGTGAAAATCTGGCGAATCGTCGATGGCTTCAGATCCAGTCGTACGAACTTTTCCTTCCACCCGGGCAGAGCTTCATAATAATTGAGTTTGCGTAAAATGCTGAACGTCTGCCGATTCCCTTCAGGACCGGATCTCATCAGAATGGGTGCGGAATGTTTACTGTTTGCCAGCAGCCTGTATGGCTCGGACTGTCGAACCTCTTCGGTTAGAAACTCAACTCCCCCGGAAGGCAGTACACTTTTGTTATCCACATATATCGTCAAACCTTGGAGGGAGCGGTAACCGGAGTAATAGGTATTCAGGATTTTGCGAAGATAAGAATCGTAGGCTTCGATATACTGAACCGGATTGGTGTAATTCACATCCAGCATGTCATTCAGTATACTGTCCGTATAAAAGCTTGAGGAAAAATCGGCCGCATTGCGAATTTCCCCCATAAATTGACTTCGAATCTGTTCCATTCCTTTGGAGAGGTCAGCCATTCGCTGGGATTTTACGTTCGCTATGGTCACCTGATAGAAAATAACATTCGTCAGGATAACGGGTACGAGTACAAAGAAAAGATACAAAATCAGCATTTTATCCCGTAGGCGGATATTATTAAAAAAGTTGAGCTTCACAGTGTCATCTCCCTACCCTTCATCCAGAATGCGATTTCGATATTCCGTAGGAGCGCATGATTCCGTTTTCTCAAATTGAGTTGCGAAATAATCACTGCTTCCGAACCCAACCCTCTCGGCGATTTCATATACTCGCATATCCGTCTGACGCAGCAGCTTCTTGGCTTCCTCCATCCGAAGTTGAAGCAGGAAGTCGTTGAAATACATGCCATACACCTTGCGGAAGCGTTGACCCAAATAGACCGGATTCATGTAAAATATGGAGGCAATACTTCTCAAACTAATATTGCTGCTGTAGTTGGCTTCAATATAATGTTTGATTTTTGTCATGGCACCCCTGTGATTGTACTGACGCTGTTCCGCCAGCTTCCGCGCTGAATCTAACATGAAAACCGTCAACAACTGTCTGGCCTCAGCCAATGTTCCCCGATCTGCTTGCCATGCCAAAATTAGCTTGAACGAAGGTATCTCTTTCACATTCGCCTCAGCCGATTTCAGAATCGATAGTACCGCTGAGATCAGTTGGTGGATTGCAGACGTCACTGCAACAGGAGCGTAATTGGCCGTTCTCATATCGGTGAACCATTCACCCATTGCATACTCTAACGCCTGAATCCGTTGTTCCTCCATAAGTGTCAGGAGCTCCTGCTCCTTTTCATGATCGATATGCACCCACTGTACAGACTCATGCAGCATGTTATCATACAGAACGATCCCACTCTTCTCTGAAATAAATTTATAGGAAATCGCCTTCAGTGCGGTTTGATAGGCATGTCCAATGAGTAAAGGTTCATAACAAACCTTCCCGATATATATGCATACAGAGTCATGACCCATTTCGGCGAAGCAGGATTGCATTTGCCCGGCAACCGCATGTAGATTCATTGAATAAGGGCGTAGATGTTCCGCAGTTAACAGAACTCCGATACGTTCGCCGTGCTCTTTTACATGCAGATATGAGCGATTTGCATACATCTTTCCAAGAACAGACTGCACAATCCGGCCAAAATTTTCTCCGTTCCTGGCCCCCGTCCCCTCCTCTTGAACAGTATCCGAAACCTGGAAATGTGGCGTGTTATTCTCAAACAGCAGATATGCCAGCGGATCGTTAGCACTTGTACCCGTCAGTTCAATCCATTGTTCAACCGTTTCCAAATCCGATTCGCCATAAATAAACTGATTAAGTAATCTGACGTATTCCTGCTCCCATCGGGTTTGTTCAGCATGCTTGCGCCGATTCAACTCCTCCGCCAGCTTGCGTAAAGTCTCTTCCAGTTCAATCTCATCAATTGGCTTCAAAATATAATCCTGTACCCCGTACCTCACGGCCTGCTGGGCATAAGCAAAATCATTATATCCACTCACGATGATAAAATAGGGCTGTTTGCACTTATTTAGAACCTGCTCATTACGCTCAACCGTGCGCCGGATCAATTCCAGTCCATCCGTCTCCGGCATACGTATGTCCGTAATGACAACGTCAGGCTGTAGCTCTTCGATCTGGGTACTAGCCTCATCCCCATCATTCGCCTCTCCAGCCACTTCGAACCCGCATGCTTCCCAGCGGATCAGTTTTCTAAGTCCTTTTCGTGCGTATACTTCATCATCAACCAGCAGTACCCGATGCATGCCCATCACCCTTCCCTTTGAATGACAATTGCAGTGTCCCTATATTCATCAGTAAAAAGAAAGCGATTACATAAATTTTGTATTATTCTGCCTTTTATTGTTAAGGTCTGTGTGGTAAAAAGTCAACAGCTTTTCCTGCAAGCATTGCACAACAACTTCTGATCTCCGTTATTTCCCAAAAAGAAATGGCATACCAAAAAAGCACAGCCCATAGGCTGTGCTGGTTCGAAGACCTTTACGCTTGCACAGGTGCAGTCGTTTGGCGAATCACCAGATTGGATGGCTCCGTAACGACTGGAGGAGTATATGCAGGATTCTCAATCATGGCGATCAGATATTCGATGGATTTGATTCCAATGGAATGAATATTTTGATTAATCGTGGTCAACCCTGGTTTGAACACTTCCGCATAGTATGTGTTATCAAATCCGACAACAGATACATCCTCAGGCACCCGTAAACCATGCTTCTCAATTTCGTGGATCGCACCAAAAGCAGACATATCTGAAGCACAGACAATCCCCGTAGGCTGGTCCTTCAATGCAAGCAATCGGCGAGCTGCCTTACTGCCACCATCGAAAGAATAGTCACAGACCTCCAGATACACCGTTGAATATGGAATGCCGCAGACTCGCAAACCTTCCCGATATCCATCCAGTCGAAGATTCGCTACGGCAGGCCCAAGTGTACCTGAAATATAGGCAATTTTCTGGTGACCCAGTTCATGCAAATGCTTCACACTCATAGCTATGGCATTTGCATTATCCGTCGTTATGTATCCTGCCCGCTTGCCAAACAAGTCGGTATCAACGAACATCGTCGGAATCTCAGCAGTAACCAATTCCTGAATACTCTCGTTGTCTCTTCCTTCCCCGAATACAACAACGCCATCCACATTTCGGCTGCGGCAATGTTTAATAAAGGAGTATGTCGGATCATCAAAACGTGTAGATAAGCGAACAAGATCGTATCCGCTGTTTTCCAGCGCTGTTTTGATTCCTTCAAGCAACTCCGATACAAACGGATTGGTAAAAGGAACCGTCAACAATACACCTACCGTCCAAGAACGGCGTTTTACAAGTCCACGTGCAACCACATTCGGTTGATATTTCAATAGTTCGATGGCTATATTGACTTTTTTGCGAGTTTTGTCACTTACATCGGGATAATCGTTCAGCACTTTGGAAACGGTTGCAACAGATACGCCCGCCTCTTTGGCCACATCATGGATAGAAGCCACCTGATCACCTCAACCTCTTTCAAATCCCCTGTCTCCGGCTGCATTCACTATAACATCGGCAGGTTTGTCTACCCATTATAGCTTAAAACAGCCAGAAACGGTATCTCAGCTTCCAGCCAGTATTACCGCCTATTCCTGTTGATCTAATTTCCTGAGATCAAGTGCCAGTTTCTCCATAGTGGTAGCAAAAACCGCAAGCTCTTCTGAACGGGATGCCTGACGCCTTGCTCCCGAAGCAGTGTGCTCTGACTCCTGTTGAACACTGCCCAGCTTCTTCATGATCTGTGCCAGGTTCGACTGAATTTTTCCTTGAGCTTCTCGGGAACTAGCCGCAAGCTTGCGAACCTCACTGGCAACCACCTCGAATCCCCGTCCAAATTCTCCTGCATGTGCAGCTTCAATGGCGGCATTCAAACCCACTAGATGACTCTGATCCGATATTTCACGAATGATCTCACCCATTTTGCCAATCTGATGAATTTCCTTAGTCAGCTCTTCCAACAGTCCATTGGCCTGATCCTGAGAGGCAGCCGTTTCTCTGGCCACATCAGAGATCGCCTGAGCATTTTCGTTCAATTCACTAATCATGCCCGTCAACTGCTGGGTAATCTGCGTGATCGCCAGCAACGTATGCTGCTGATCTTCAGCGAGTTGATTTAATTTTTCCTTTTCCTTCTTCTCGTAAGCCTCCAATACAAGCTGTGAGTCGAGGTTGAACATTTTACTAAGGGCCTGAATGACCACATGCCAGCGTTCAGGAATGACTTGCTGGAATATGCTTGTTGCAATATCGAGATAAACCATATACGTGCCCAAGTAATAATCTTCGGACAAACCAATGCGGGAATGGACTAGTCCGATTGCAATGCGCTGTTCAATGTATGCATCATCAACTACACCATCGGTCATGGATAACCAGTATAGCTTTTGTGTTTCCTTCAAACGATCAATGGAAGAGAAGCGGGCAATCAGATCGACCAAATTCGGATAATTGCCCACATGATTGTAGAAGTGGTCCACCACTTCGTCCACGACTTTCTCAAAAGCAGGTCGATGATCAGCAAGCAATTGCAGATCTCCGGCGGTCAATCCAATATAATCAAGTTGTTGTTGTCTTGCTATAGCAATACTCATAACTAGTTCTGTCAGCTCCTTAATAACCACAAAAAATATTAAATTGTAAATATCTGTATCGATTATAGACTAAATGACCTAATTTAACATATACCATAAGAACTAATTTGTCATGGAATTGACCTTCTTTGTCAGTTTATTAGTCTTAATTGTACATCTCCCCCATATAAAAAGACCCCTGACCCTGCTGTGAAGGAGCCTCACAGCAGGCGTCAGGAGCCTGATCCGGAATGGTTCGTTGCAGATTAGCGATTCAACAGGCTGCCCACATAACGGAGCAGTTCATTCGCGCTGGCTGCGGTATATCCATGTTCTTCAATCAAACGTTTAATCACTTCATTCATTCGTTTCAGTTGCGTCGCATCTGGTGTCTTAGTTGAAGTTGTAATCTTCACAATATCCTTCAAGTCAGTGAACAGTTTCTTTTCAATCGCTTCACGCAAACGATCATGACTGCTGTATTCGAACTTCCGTTCCTTGCGGGAATAAGCCGAGATGCGGATCAATATCTCTTCCCTGAAAGCCTTTTTGGCATTTTCAGAAATACCGATCTGCTCCTCTATCGAACGCATCAAGCGCTCATCCGGGTCCATCTCCTCATCCGTCAGTGGATCACGAATTTTGGCCCAGTTGCAGAATGCCTCGATATTATCGAGGTAATTTTCGAACAGCGTTCTGGCCGACTCTTCGAACGAGTATACAAACGCTTTCTGCACTTCCTTCTTCGCCAGCTCATCATATTCTTTCCGAGCCAGGGCAATAAAGTTCAGATAACGCTCACGTTCCTCTTTTGAAATCGAAGCATGCTGATCCAGACCATCCTTGATCGCCCGGAGAATATCCAGCGCGTTAATGCACTGAAGGTTTTGCTTAATCAAAGCACTGGATATCCGGTTGATGACATAACGCGGGTCAATGCCCGACATGCCTTCATCCAAATATTCATTTTGCATCTCACGCAGATCAGCTTCTTTGTACCCTTCGACTTCTTCACCGTCATACATCCGCATTTTTTTGACCAGATCCATGCCTTGTTTCTTCGTTTCTTTCAAGCGGGTAAGTATGGAGAAAATGGCTGCAGTCCGCAGAGCATGCGGTGCAATATGGACATGCTTCATATCACTTTGCTGAATGAGCTTGCCGTAAATCTTCTCTTCCTCGGAGACCTTCAGGTTGTAGGGAATTGGCATGACGATCATCCGGGATTGCAAGGCTTCATTCTTTTTGTTGGAAATAAATGATTTGTACTCGGATTCATTCGTATGCGCCACAATCATTTCATCCGCACTGATCAAGGCAAATCGGCCTGCTTTAAAATTTCCCTCCTGCGTCAGCGATAACAGGTTCCACAGAAACTTCTCATCACATTTCAGCATTTCCTGAAATTCCATCAATCCACGGTTGGCCTTGTTCAATTCACCGTCAAAACGATAGGCGCGTGGATCGGACTCGGAGCCGAATTCAGTAATGGTTGAGAAGTCGATACTTCCCGTCAGATCGGCAATATCCTGGGATTTGGGATCGGATGGACTGAATGTTCCGATTCCCACCCGGTTATCCTCGGAAATGGTGACCCGTTCCACTCGCACCTTGCTGATATCACCGCCATATTCGGTCCGAAGACGCATCTGGCAGGATGGGCAGAGATTGCCCTCAATGCGGACACCGATCTCCTTTTCCACTTCGGGACGAAGCTCCAGCGGAATCAGATGCAAGGGCTCCTCATGCATTGGGCATCCGTCAATGGCGTATATAGCACCCTTCTCTGTGCGGGAGAATTGTTCAAGGCCACGTTTCAGCAGCGTTACCAGTGTTGACTTACCTCCGCTGACCGGACCCATAAGCAGCAGAATCCGTTTGCGAACATCCAGACGGCGTGCTGCCGAGTGGAAATATTCTTCCACCAGCTTTTCAATGGACCGATCCAGCCCAAAAATCTCCTGTTCAAAAAACTTGTACCGTTTGTGCCCCCCAACTTCTTCCACGCCAAATGATTCAATCATCTGGTACACTCGTGCGTGAGCCGTCATTGCCGGAGTCGGGTCCTCTCTCAGCAGTGCAATATAATCTTCAAATGTCCCGTTCCATGATAAACGGTCACTCTCTGCCCGATGTTCCGCAACGCGTTCAAAAATATTCATGCTTGGTACCTCCCATGGCTCCTTTAGTGTGATTGTCAACCATTCCGAATGGTATGAAGAAATCAATAGAATTACGGCTTGTGCTTGAATACCAATCTTGCGGTCCGGATTAGTCCCGCCACCCTCTGTCCAAACATCGTGTATTGTTGTGAAAAGTGTATTACATACCTATGCGGCAAATCCGATAAGTTGACCTCTTTTTTTTCAATCTGCGGGTCTTAATTTGAGGCTTTCCCTGTTCTATCAGACATCTTGTGCGCTCAGAAAAAAAAGAACGGATATGATATAATGAAGGTTCTAAATTCAGAAAACGGAACAATAGATGGCCAGAGACGAGCCACTTCAGGAAAGGAGCAGAAACGATGGCAGTAAAGTACGAAACCGAGTTATATTCGCCTGTAAAGGCTTTTTTCGAACGACGCGGCTACGACGTGAAGGCTGAAGTCAAACATTGTGACCTGGTTGGGGTCAAATCGGATCAAAATGAACCACTCATTGTGGAGATGAAAAAAACATTTAATCTGTCTCTGCTGTTACAGGGAATGCAGCGCCTGAAGCTCAGCCCCTTCGTGTATCTGGCTGTTGAGCGGAACCGCAGCAAGCGTGGTGCCGTGAACCAGCGCTGGGGCGAATTGACCGCACTGTGCAGACAACTTGGGCTAGGGCTTATCACCGTTACGTTCTACAAAACTAAATCACCTCTGATAGATGTGCTGTGCGAACCTGCTGCCCAAGCTCCTATGTCTGGTAGCGGCAGCACCAGTGTCCGTAAAGGCGGTATCCGGCGGCAACGACTGCTGAAGGAATTCGACGAGCGCAGTGGTGACTACAACACGGGAGGAAGCACACGCAGGCAGCTGGTCACCGCTTACAGGGAAAAAGCAATACGTGTGGCTTCCGCCCTTCGCGCTCAGGGAGAAGCCTCCCCCGCCTTGATCAGTAAACAGACTAGTGTGGGTTCCGCTGCGGCCATTTTGCAAAAAAACTATTATGGCTGGTTCGAGCGGCTATCCCGTGGACGATATGTGCTGACGGTTAAGGGTGTGCAGGCACTAACTGAGCATGCTCACATGCTTGAGGATAATGATATGATTGAACGGAGTATAAATGAACTAGAAATGGATTTTTCCTTGAATCAACATGACGACAGTGAGCTAGAGATTATTGCGGAAGTAGCGGAGCCTTACCTGATCCATGGAAAGAATGACTGAGGCAACAGGTAACGTAGCTTCATGCAAAATGAAGATGCAAAAAAGCCCATCATCTCCAATGGAGATGATGGGCTTTTTCGGTTTCTATATATTAGGCTATTAGAAGCTTGCTGCTACTTCGGAAGCCAATTTCAGACCTGCTGCTACGATCTCTTGGGAACGGTCAGGTGAAGCATTGTGGCCTTCAACGATAACCAGTTCAGGGTTTTGGATACCCCAGAAGTTCAGTACATTTGTTACATATTTAACGGACATTTCAGCGGATGCCATAGGCTCTACGGAGTAAACTCCGCCACGTGCGTTCAACAATGCCACTTTTTTGTCGCCTACCAGACCTACAGGGCCTTCAGCAGTGTATTTGAACATTTTGCCAGCTTGGCTCAGGTAGGAAATGTAGTTCACCAGTGGTGCTGGAACAGTGAAGTTCCACAGTGGGAATGCAAATACTACTTTGTCTGCTGCCAAGAATTGATCTTGCAATTGTGCTGCCAGTGCAGCTGCTTTTTGCTCTTCAGCAGTTGCTTCGATACCATTAGCGGCTTTGTATCCACCTGTAATTACAGTGTTGCCGTAGTAAGGAATATCTGTATTGTAGAGATCCAGTTCGGTAACTGTGTCACCTGGGTGGGATTCTTTGTATGCGCTCAAAAATGCATCGTACAATTGTACGCTGACTGCTTGTTCTGCAGGACGGTCGTTTGCTTTGACAAATAAAATGTTAGACATGTTCGTTCCCCCGTTAGTTAAAATATATGAGTGCTTCTCCTGAACTTGCAATGATTGCAGCTTATATAAAGAAAACAACAACTCATTAATACATATTATATATAAAAATGTTAGTGGATGCAATAACGTAATTACTTTGGGGGTAACCTATTTGCTTCCAAATCCAATGCCTGGAACTTCTGCTGTCCCAAGTTCCAGGCATGAATTTGACCCTACATTCTTTCTTTTCTAAATCCGGTTTAGCTCCGGGCTGTAAACTCTGTTATGGACTCACTGATCAGATTCATGCCAAGCAGCAACTCATCCCGGCCGGGATGACTGAAGTTCAACCGGATGTACCGATGATCCTGTTCACCCGTGGAGCAGAGGGAACCGGGAAGGAAGGACACCCCTTTTAACAGCGCTGCTTTGAGCAGAGCTCCGCTGTCCAATCCATCCGGTAACTGTACCCACAGATACATCCCCCCTTCAGGAATGCTATACTGACTGCCTTTCCAACCCGGGCGCTTCAACAATTCGAGCATAAGCTTGAGTCTGGTCTTATACTCCCTGTTCAGCATGGAGAGATGATCACTCCACTTAAAAGGAGAATGGGCAAGCAGTTGATACAATAACCGCTGATTCATGGGACTGGACTGTCCGTCTGCTATCCGTTTCACGGAGGCCATAGCCTGGATCAAGGCCGGATGTCCGGCAGCCCAACCTGTACGCAGGGCAGGTGCTACAGTTTTGCTAAACGAACCAATGTAGAGAACATGTCCACCCTGATCCGCTGTATCCAGCGCAAAGAGGGAAGGATATTTCCGGTAGAAGTCTGCTGGTTCCAATCCATCGAAATGAAGTTCACCATAGGAATCATCTTCCACGAGCAGTACGCCATAACGTGAACACAGATCAAGAACAGCCTCACGCCGCTCCATACTCCACAGCACGCCAGTTGGATTGGAAAAACTGGGTGCAGCAAAAAGCAGCTTCGGTCTCACCTGCTGCATGTGATGCTCCAAAAGGTCAGGCAAAATGCCATCCCCATCGCCTGTGACGGGCACGATTTTGGCACCTTGCATCTCCAGAACCTCGAGACAGCCTGGAGAGGTAGGATGCTCGACCAGTACGGAATCTCCAGGCTCAAGCAGCAAACGCATCACAAGATCGATGGCCTGCTGAGTCCCTGTGGTCAATAAAATCTGCTCTGGGACTGTCCGTATGCCCTTGCGAGCATTCCAATCGTTGTCCAGCCATTCTCTCAACGGTCTGTACCCTGCCGGCTCGCCATACTGCAATGCGGAGGGTCCGGAACTAAATACAGACACCGCTGCTTCTTCCAGCAGTTTGAATGGAAACAGCTCCTCCGCAGGCAGTTCTTCTGCCAGAGAAATGAAATAATCCCGACCAGACATCTCACGTATGTCCCTCAGCGGTGATGTCAAAAGCCTGTTTGTACGGGAGGCGAAGAAATACTTCATCGGTCCGTTCCCCTTTCATCCCTAATCCGAACTGTGCTCGCAGTCCGTAGCCCCTACAACCTATTCCTGTTGGACACTGAATATGACCAGACCGGAAACTTGACGAGTCATCGTATATAGGGATTCATGGAACCATGCTCGTCAGGATACGGTTTTGGTCTGCCTCGCATATAAAGCGTAACGTTCAATCGCCTGTGCCCTGCTGCTTACATCCAGTTTCACGTATATTTTACGCAGGTAATTATCAATCGAACGTCTGCTAACGTTAATCTCACTGGCTATTTTATCATAGGTTACGCCCTGAACAATTCTTTCCATGATAAAAGTTTCGGTTTCTGTTAATTCAACAATAAGTTCTTCTGCAGGAGATTCGACGGGCTGAGCCCACTCCGAACTGGCTAACCATGATAAAGGAATGGATACACATCCCTCACGCAGCCCGGAAATCAGATGAATCAGCTGGCTAGGGGAAGCCTGTTTGGACAGCATACCACTAGCACCAAGACTGATCAGATGACGAAATAATTTTACATTGTCCTCGTCCGTTAGAATAATGATGTGACTATGAGCCGACAGATTTTTCATTTGGGATATATACTGATCTGCCTGGCCCTCAGGAAGCCGGTAATCCATCAAAATCAGATCGGGCTGGTGAATGTTCACCAGGTCAAGACCTTCGGACCCGGTCGAAGTCATCCCCCGTACCAACAGATCCTGCTGTTCTTCCAAAATCAATTTTGTTCCCAGCATGCTGGTGGGGTGGATATCTACGATGACCACCTGCCATACTTTTTTCATTGTTGTTCCCCCTGTTATGTATTGGACAAATTCCTTTTCTACCATCAGCCATGATAATGCCTCTATCCTTGCGACAGTCCGTGTATAGAAGAAGTAAAAGTCGGATGATGTCGAAAAATAGAAAAACAATTGATACAGCTGTAAGAACAGCTCTATTTCTACTGTATTTTGCTGTCGTCACATCAGGACTTTTGTCTTCCCAAGCGAAGAAAGATCAAAATATAGTATAAATTTCCTGCATTTCTATCTAAAAAAGTCGAAAAACTTGCCCAAAGTTCCTACTTATTGCATCTATAAGAAATTGTATCCTAGGACTTCCTTCCGATGCAATCTCTTTTTATCCTATTACTCAAAGAATTTCATTTTTGCGTAATCAATAGTGGCATGATAGAATGAGGACTGGAAAATTTTTTGTACCTATAAATAACCAGGAGTGATGATATGAAACCTTCTGTCCAACCCTCTGACATCCATCACACCCGGAGCGCCAAAGGTAAGGCCGGATCTTCAGTCAAGCTGTTTCTGGTCATGTGGATTGTTCTCATTGCACTTGGAGTACTCGGAACCTACTATTATAGTAACCACCTCCAGCAACAGATGATTAATCAGCTTCAGACCCATAATCAACAGCAGATTGCAGCGCTCAAAGCCGACTACGAAAAGCAGCTAACAACGATATCCAAGGAAGTAGCGGACCTGCAGGGCCAGGTGCAGTCCTTTAATGAATTACTGACTTTCACCAAGGATAATGCAAACGATAAAACCGACAACAGCAACAAATTGTATACCCAACTGAGCGAAGTCAAAAAACAACTGGAGACACTCCAGAAAAAGATGGACCTGCTCAAATGATTACACCCGTAAAAAAGGTTAATCGTTTATTTATGCTTGCACTTGCTCCTTTTGTTGGATTGATGTTATGCATGCTGCTGATTCGTCCTCCGCTTGAACCGGGAGACTTCATTCATTCCGGTCTGGCTGAAGAGAATGTTACACCCCGGACCCAGGCAATTAGCCAAGAGCTTGCAGGGGCAAAAGAAGCTGCTGTTCAGACTTCTTCTTCTATTAAAAGAACAACACAGCTGTACAATCAGACAACGAGTACGATGTCGACGCTTGTACAGAAGGCTACGGTTCAAGCCGCTCGCCCGGAAACGATCTACAATCAACGGATCTCATCCAAGCTGGGCGTTCCGTTTGAACGGATAGACAGTGATCGAGTTACGATTGAACTCTATAGGGTCAATCCAGGCGCCTATAAGGGCTATGCGATGAAAATCAAGCTAAAAGACCCCACGGCCATGAAGATGGCTCTGGACAGCGAGCCAGGCCGATCTGAGACAACTATGCAGGCGGTCAAGCGCAGTGGTGCCATTGCCGGAATTAATGCCGGAGGATTCGCCGACAGCGGCGGAAAACGGTATCCGCTGAGTACTACCGTTATGGACGGCAAGTATGTGAATGGTTTTCAGGCCAGCTTTAAGGATCTGTTTTTTGTAGGTCTTGATGATGCCGGTAAGCTGGTAGGCGGTAAATTTTTCGACAAAAGTTCCCTGGATCGCCTACAACCCCAATTTGGTGCCACATTTGTACCCGTGCTCTTGCAGAATGGACAAAAAACGGTCATTCCCGCCAAATGGAAAGTCTCACCCAAGCGGGCTCCACGCACCGTGATCGGCAACTACAAGGACGATCAATTGTTGATTATCGTTGTTGACGGGTATAACGAAGGGGGCAGCTCAGGAGCCACCCTGGAAGAGCTGCAAGGACGTTTGTACAAACTTGGCGTCATGGACGCCTATAATCTGGATGGCGGCGGATCGTCCTCACTCATCGTGAACAACCGGGTTGTGAATAACCCTTCGGATGGGAGCCTCCGACCGGTACCTACTCACTTTTTATTTTACAAATGATGGAGTGAAGCATTTCTTTTCTTCCTATAATGGTTATAATAGAAGTAAAGATTTTGCAGGAGGTGCTATGGTATGTCATTTTCACTGACATTTTGGATTATTGCAATTGTATTGGCTCTCTTCCTTACAGGCATTCTCACTTCATCCTACAACAATGACAAAACTAAGGGCCTTTAAGGGCCAAGCCTCTCCTGGTGAGAGGTTTTTTCATTTTATAATGGGTCAAATAAACAAGCTAAACAAGAGACAAGGCTTAAAAGAATGCTTCAATTCTTCTAAGCCTTGTCTCTTGCTGTACAGTCGTCGTTTAACACAACATCCATGGAATGAAGAGGGGGCAGCGTCGTCAATAGCTAACCGCCTTTTCACCTTGGGCTTGTGCAAGATATGCTGACTGTACCTTGCTGTTTACCGACCCGCCCTCCACCAGTGTCACGTAGATGCGTTCATGATCAACAGGCTCTCCGGCAATAATCTTGATTAATTGTTCGGCTGCCAGTGCGCCCCATTTTCGTTTGGAATAATCAATCGTGACCAGTCTTGGCTGCACATATTTGCTAAGTTCAATATTATCAAATCCGATAATATCAATCTCCTGACCAATGTTTAACTCGCTATCAGCGAGCCGGTCACACATCCCAATCGCCATCTCGTCATTGAGACAAAACACCCCAACTGGTTGAGTATATTCCTGAATAATACGTTCGGCTGCCCGTTCTCCGCCACTCTTCTCGAAATCTCCGGTAATTTCGATCCATTCCACATTCGCTTCCCGCTCCGATACTTGCCTCACAGCCTTCAACCGCTGAGCCGAGTCAAATGAACCTTCAGGACCTGTCACGACATAGATCTTCGTGTGTCCCTGTTCGATCAAATGCTCCATCGCAAGGGTTGCTCCTGCCTTGTTATCCAGTAGAACCTGATTAATATTGGGGTGATCCAGTTCCCGGTCAAGAACGACAATCTTGTGTCCTATGTCTGCATATTGCATTAGTTCCTTGCTCGCAAATGTATGATCCAGAATGACAGCACCATCAATCATTCGCTCCGGAAGCATTCGATGAGATTGTTTCCCGCTGCACACAATCAGGTCGTACCCTTGCGCGTTACATACAGATTTCATACCACTAAGTAAGTCTCCATATACATCCCCGCTAAAATCCGTCAGAAATACACCCAGAATTTTGGATTCTCTCTTCTTCAATGTTCTGGCAGCAGCATTGGGAACATAGTTCAGCTCTTTGGCGATAGCCAAAATTTTGGAACGGGTCTCATCTGTCACTTTGTTGCTACCATTCAGAGCGTATGACACGGTAGAGATCGAAACTCCCGCCTGTTTGGCGATATCCTTGATACTGACCACATTCTTCGCTCCCCTGTTATGTTCATCAGGCCCTTCGAAATCGAAGGACCTGACATCTAAAATATTTATACTTGATAAAATGGACTAACGTTTACACGATTAACTGTAAATCTCAATCACGTTATTCTCGCTCAGGCTCTGTTCAAGCTCCTTACGTGAAATACGCAGTCCACCAAGACGATAAGGTTGTTGCAACCTAGTCGCATCCAGTTCCTTGCCATTCAGCACAATACGTTGTACGGCCTCTCCGCTGAGATGATAGACGAAGGTTACCTTTTTGCCGGCAAATTGGAAATCAAAATGCAAGCCATCCAAGCTGACAGGTAACACAGGGTCCAGAACCAGATCTTCTTCCTCCTGGCGAATACCCAGGGCGTTCGAAATGAGCTGATTCATGTAGATTCCCGGTCCACTGGAGTAGATTCTCCAGCCGCCCTTCACCTGCACATCTCCGGTGCGAAGCTTATCGAACTGCTCCTGCGCTGCATAACGGTTGTTGAATTTCCCGTCAGAACTGCTGAAGTAGGCATTACTCTGGCGTAGATCTGCGTTAGGAACAGCTTCCTGAATACCCACTGGATTGATAATGCCCAGCCCATTCCAGACCTCATCCGGGTTGCCCAGCTTCGCCATGGCTTCAATATAACGGATGTGAGCATGAACATATTGCAAGCCCACTTCACGTCCGAAGTTGGATGCCTGCTCTGCACGTTTGAAATGAGTGCTGACGCCGCCATCATATTGTGCTGGACGATTCATCAATCTGACACCATCCGGGCAGTACAGCTTGTCCTTGATCAGTTCATAATGGGATTGCGCTTGCTCAGGTTCCAGCAACTCGGCAATCATGCTGCGTGTCATCGGCAGCAAACGGTACTGAATACCTGTCTCGCTGTCATCCGGATGCAGCATGCGCTTCGCTTGTGCCGGATCTTCCATATATACAAAGCCCGGAATCACATCGGTATCCAACATATACTTGCTGAAGTCCCTTTTCACACCCGCTGCCATATCGCTTAATTCCGAAGAAAGCTCCGGTTTCACAGGCGCAAGCGCTCTGGATAGCTGCTTCAACGTTTGATAGGTGAGCGCCACAGTCCAGCTGCTGACCATATATTGCTTCAATTGAGCATTGGCAGGCTGTAATGTATCGTCCCAGTCCCCGTCACCATATGAAGAGAGGAATGTATCATGCAGGAAATGACTGCGGATATACTCCAGTTCTTTCTGGGCATGCTCCAGCACGCTGGCTGTCTGATCAGTAAAGTCAAAACCATGTTTTACGGTATAAGGTACTTCCTCATTCAGAATCGAATAATCCTTGGTGGCAATCAGATAATCACTTAGCACTTTGAGAGGCCAAACAATAATGTCACCATGGCTTTCTTCCTGCTGAACTTTGAAATAACGATCGAACATAAACCATTGCGGCCAGTTACCGTCATCCTCATACTGATGCGAATATACCGTCTTCAGAATGTCGCGAACCTGCTCATACTTTTGTGTAGCCATAAAGTATTCGACCGGACCCTGGCAGACATCCCGTGTACCCCAAGCTGCACCGCCATATTGCTCCAATCCGTGAGGAACAGAGTAATGCACCAGCATATTGTGGGTGTACCACCATGCAAGAGCATTCACTTTGAACAACTCATCTGCTCCTTGCTTCTGAGGTTGAGACAAATGGAACCCATTCATCACTTCTGCATAGAAGGTACGATAAGCTGCCACTTCCTCTTCGAAGCTGCGTGTCGAGGATGCAATCTGTCCTCCTTCCAACAGCCCTTGAATGGTCAATGTCCATTCAGCACTGCTGTCCAGTCGTAAAGTCGTCAGTGAGTCGTCGCCTGCGTTTACTCCACTAGCCAGTTCAGTCTCATCGCCAACCGTCACTCCTGCTCCGCTTACCCGCATGCGGTACTCCAGATTAGGATATACTTCGGCACTGAGGGAGCTGTGATCTGCCTTGAAGATCAATTCACCATTCTGCTCCGAAACATGAACAGGAAGTTCATATTCATTCACATTCATCGTAATCTGATTGGTAATCAAGTATCGATAAGCTATTCCTTTTTCCGACTTCACATGAAGATGTACTTCAGGAGTATCCAAAGTTGTATAATTCGTGATAATCAGCGTATCCTCAGCTGTTTTGTAATACCAGCGAACATAGTTGAAGCCCATTTCAAACAGGGAAGGCATCGTGAGTAGGTGGAAGATTCCTTCAACCTCGACGTAGATCCGCTGACCGGATGATTTGGGTATGTTGAGTGCGCTACGTGCATTGCTCATCATTTTATTGAAGTTCGTATTTCCCACAACCACATGGGAATTGAAGATACCATACATATAGGAAGACGTTGTGATTACGTTCTGACCCAGCTTCACATTGTTACCACTCATCAGAATATGTCCATGCGGACGTTCCACACGCATTTCCTTTTCCTTGAGCACAATATGCTCATACGTATCTGTAAAGAACGCCAGCAATTTACCATCCGCGCGCTCTTCTTGATGTCTCTTCGAAGCCGGGAAACGGGAATTCACTTCTTCTTCGGTCATCGATAAAGTAGGCAAGGGTTCACCCACTACCGGATGGAGAGATACTTTTGGGAATACGTTGGATACTGCTTGTACCGTGCTTGCATTCTCTTGACGCTTCGCTTCATACTCGTCCCAAGCCTGTTGGAGAACATCCTGGTATTCGAGTTCCTTCACCGCTTCAGCGTGGTTAGACTGAAAGAGTCCATAGAACACAAAGCGAGCTTCGCCACTCAACACCACTTTTTCGGACTGCAGGGCTGTATATGCAAATTCATACTGGTACACTTCATTCGCAAGTGTTGGCTTACCCAGACTTTCAGGGACATTCGTCTCCTTGTAACTCAAGCCAAAGAACTGAAATCCATCTGTGGAGTAACCTGCTGCACGGGTTAATGAACCCTGTTGAAGATAAGGAAAAGCCCCGCCCTGCGGTTGATTCTGCCGTGAAGCTACGATATATCCAAGTTTCGCATCCTCAAATACGGCATGGTCAATATATTGCGACAAGTAAGCCTCATTGCTGCGTACCGCACCTGGATCGGCATTGCCGACATCCTGGCCATAGACCACGTCGACCTCTTCTCCATTACCGTTTACGGTTACATCCCAGAACCATACACCTTTTGTTGTTGGAGCAAATACAACCTGATAGCCTACACCCTCAGCGGTACCTGTCCATACCATACGACTGCTGTCGGTGCTCACCTGGCTGTCGGAGTGAATGCCAAGCATTGGCACAAAACGAATGCCAGATTCACTGTGAAAACGCAAGTATAGATTGTTCATGGAGCCGTCCACCGGACTAGCCATCCACTGATTAATCATCGTTGTTCCACTTACAGCCTTGAACAAATCACCGCTTTCCCAGAACGTAAAGCACAGGTCGCCGGATTGTACGTTGATTTGAGATTTATTCATGGTCTTCATATATCTATTCATATCCTCCTATCCTGCCTTGTTCCCTGCTGCTGAACAGAAGAGAAGAAGGCAGTGCAGATTTGCTGCTTTTGTATGATGAGTTCAATCATTCATCGATATGAGGTGTATCCCATTACACCAGCTTGAACGTGCTCTCCAATGTATCGCGGCTATTCGGCCCTACGAAAATGTGGAATGTTCCCTTATCACTGCGATGACTCAAATCGGAATGATGATAACGAAGCTGTTCTTCGTTTAATGTAAATGCAGCCGTACCACTTTCACCCGGTGCGAGTGACAGCTTGACATACCCTTTCAGCTCACGCATTGGACGTACAACTTCACCAGTGACATCACGTACGTACAACTGAACCGTCTCTACGCCAGCACGTTCGCCAGCATTGGTTACACGCACTTGGATTGTCAGAGGTTGATCAGCAGTCATTTCATTGCTTGAAACTTCCAGGTCACCATACTCAAACGAGGTGTATGACAAGCCGTAGCCAAACGGAAGCAGCGGATCATTCGGACTATCAATATATTTGGAAACATAACGCTCTTCCGTCTTTTGCGGATTGAGTGGACGTCCTGTATTAAAATGATTGTAATATACCGGTATCTGACCTACAGATTGCGGGAAGGACATCGTCAGACGCGCACATGGATTCACCACACCTGTCAATACATCGGCAATGGCCGCTCCACCCTCACTGCCCGGGAACCACGCTTCAAGCACAGCATCGGATTCTTCAAATACACCATGTAAGTCCAGAGGGCGACCGTTGAAAATAACGCTGGCGATTGGTTTGCCGGCTGCTTTGAGCTGTTTAACCAATTCCAGTTGAGCTGCTGGCAAACGAATATCCGTACGCGATCCACCTTCACCACTCATTTCGGAATCTTCACCAAGTGCAAGCACGATCAGATCGGCTTTGCTTGCTACTTCAAGCGCTTCAGCAATCTGTTCAGCGGTGATCGTGTGAACGTTGCTGCCTTGAGCAATATGAACTTTCCCGGCAGTAAGACGTTCCTGCAAAGCAGTTCCGAGTTTAACGGCATCTTCTTTGACACCTTCACAGGACCACCATCCGAGAATGTCTTCACTTTGGGCAAAAGGTCCAATTAACGCTACATTGGCTTCTGGCTTGAGTGGAAGAACGTCATTATCATTTTTCAACAATACAGCAGATTTGGTTGCAAGCTCATACGATACCTGACGATGTTCTTTCGAGAACACGATCTCGCGCTCACGCTCCGGATCCGCTGCACGCAGTGGATTATCGAACAATCCCAGCTTTTCTTTCAGTTGCAGAATACGCAGCACCGCTTCATCAATAAGCTTTTCTTCCACTTCTCCGTTCTTGATCAACTCTGGCAGATGATGAACATAACAAGGTGTCATCATCTCGATGTCCACTCCTGCACGAATGGCGCGGTATGCAGCTTCACGATCATCTTCAGCTGCGCCATGAGCAATCATCTCGCGAATGGAAGCCCAATCCGAGATCAATACACCATCAAAGCCCCACTCGTCACGCAAGATGTCACGCATGAGCTTCTCATTTCCGCTCGCTGGAATACCCTCTACAGTATTGAATGAAGCCATAACCATTTCGACGCCTGCATCCAGTGCTGCCTTGTAAGCCGGTAAATAGTACTCACGCAAGTTGCGTTCAGACATGTCGACCGTGTTGTAATCACGACCACCTTCTGCTGCCCCATATGCTGCAAAGTGTTTTACACAAGCCGCCAGACGATCCGGCTCATCCTTCAAACTGTCGCCCTGATATCCACGTACAAATGCCGCAGAGAACAGACTGTTCAAATAAGTATCTTCGCCTGTCGTCTCCATTACTCGACCCCAACGCGGATCACGAACAAGATCGACCATCGGTGCAAAAGTGACATGGAGGCCAGATACGGCGGATTCACGTGCTGAAATCTCAGCACTTTTCTCAGCCAGTTCGGTGTCCCATGAACAGCCAATGGCTAGCGGGATGGGGAAAATGGTCTTAAAACCATGCACGACGTCCGCCATGAACAAGAGCGGAATGCCGAGACGGCTTTTTTTCAGGTAAGCTTGCTGTACATCTATAATGGCCTGTGCACCAGACAATCCCAGAATGGAGCCACTGGCATCCACGGACTGCTCCGTGATTCCCATCTCTTCCATTGGACCTGTGATCTGACCTTCAACATTGGTTCCTTCATAAAAGTTAGCGGTCAGCTGAAGCAGCTGGGCCGTTTTTTCTTCCAGGGTCATTTGGTTTACAAGGTCTAGCAACTGCTCGTTATTCATAGACATTATCCTCCACTACATGTTGTTGAAATAAAGAACCCGGCTGCGTTCGGGGAGAGACCGCGCACCGGGTTCGATTGGATGGGACAGACAGAACACACCTGTCATATCCCATCTTGCTAATTACTGAATGATTACTTGAATTCTTTGTTCAGTTCATCCAGATAAGGTTGAACCAGGGACATTTTACTGTTTACCCATTCTTTCCAGTTCGCTTCAAGATCTCCATTTTTGAGGATCAAGTTGGCATATTCATTCTGGTAGTCGAATGAAGCCTGACTTTTAGCTTTGGAATCGTACAGGTTGATATCCCAGTCGTATGTTGCGAGTGACTGACCTTCTGTACCGAGTTTTGCTTTTTCCTCGAACAGCTTCACAGCTCTATCACGGTAATCCTTTTTAATTGCAGGGTTTACAACACTAAAGTCGTCACCCAGCAGGTACAGACCTTCGAAACGTGCTGGGTATTTGTCTTCCAGAACAGTTCCTTCTGGCAGCAAGCTAACCAGTTCTTTGTTTTCATCATATTTCCAATCTTTACCTTCGAAGCCCATGTTGATGAGCAGTTGTCCTTCTTTGGTAGTCGAGTAGTCGATCAGATCCATGATCCGTTCGAATTTCTCGTCACTGATGTTCGGATTGAAGATCAATGCAGACCAGAAGTTCGCTTGCTCCATGTTGCGGTATTTCCCATCATCACCCAATACGATTGCTGTGTGTACCAGGTCATCACTATCTACACCCAGATTCTTTCTCATATCGGAATCCAGACCTTGTCTGTACGAAGCCAGTCCGCCCAGACTTGTTACTGCAGCTGTACCTGTTACTTTGAAGTTGTTTTGACCTTCATTGTTTTTCCATGTGTAGAACTCAGGATTGAGCAAGCCATCTTTGTAGGCTTTTTGCATCAATTTAAGTCCTGTCAGAGTTTCAGGATCTGATGGTCCCCAGTGGAACTGTCCATCTTCTCCTTTATAGAACGGAGAGTCAGTCATGGCATGCACACTGTTCGGCATAATGATATTCGTCATGGCATCTGCCGCATTGTAGGACAGAGGTACAAGTTTGTTGCCCACTTTGCCTGGATCTTTTTCTTTCACAAGCTCAGCGTATTCATTCAATTCAGTAGTTGTATATGCATCTTTCAGTTCGAAACCAACCGCTTCAGCCCAGTCTTTGCGAAGCGCAATAACACCAATTTGGTTCGTCAATGGGTCAGCAGGTTTGTTCTCGAAATAGATTGGTCTTGGCAGGACGTATGTTCCACCCGTCAGTTCTTCCAGCTTGTCTCCAAGACCGGTCAACTTGTAGGCTGCTGCCACGTTAGGCCAGCGTTCTTTCCAGTCATCCGGGAATTTGTAGAACAGGCCTTGATCAATACTGTTCATGGCATCGCCATGCACGTAGTTCCATACTGCTACATCCGGCAAATCGCCAGAGTTGATCCACAGACGAAGCTTCTCGCCCCATGAATCCCAATCGATATAGTTGTAATCCCATGTTACATTGAACTTGTCTGTCCAGAACTTGTGGAAGTCATTATCCAAGTTCCCGTTTTTAATTTCTGTCAGGTTAGCTACTGAGATGGTCAGGTTGTCTTTGTAATTTCCCTCTGCATCTTTTTCGTTACCACCTGAAGCTCCTTGGCTGGAACAAGCGGTCACCATCAGCATAACTACACTAAGCGTGATGGCAAAGAGAGCTCTTACTGACAACTTTTTGTTCGTTTTCATGTTTTACCCCCATGTTTTTTAGTAGAATTTTAATGCAAAATCCTATACGTATAATCAGGTCTTGATAGCCCCTGTTAATACCCCTTTGGCAAAGTGTTTTTGCAGCATTGGGAAGAAACACATAATTGGTACCATGGTGACAAATACTGCCGCCATCTTCATACCCATTGAGAAATTGCTTGCTTGGGCAGCATCCACACTGGATGCATTGGATGCGTTCGTCTGGGATGTGACGATAATGTTTCTGAGTACATTCTGGAGCGGTAACTGATCCGCTTTTCGAAGGAATATCATCGCATCATACCAACTGTTCCAGTACGCCACACCGTAGAACAACGTGATTGTAGCCATAATTGGTGTAGCCAGCGGAAGAACAACTGAGAACAGAATTCTCCACTCTCCTGCTCCATCCAATCTCGCCGATTCCATCAGCGATTCAGGCAAGGTATAGAAGTAGTTCATCATCAGAATCATGTTGAAAGCACTGAAGCTTCCCGCCAGGATAACGGACCACAGCGTACCTGTAAGGTGAAGTGATTTCATGATCAGGTACAGCGGTACAATACCACCATTAAAGATCATGGTGAACAGTACTAAGAAAAAGAGAAATTTCTTGAACGGAAATTTGTTGCGACTAAGGCCATATGCCATGCTTGTTGTCAGGAACAAGCTGAGTGGCAAACCGATGACTAGCAAAATAATTGTATTTTTGTACCCCGACAGAATCGTTCCGTCAGCGAACAACGCCTTATAGGAATCCAATGTCCATTCTTTAGGGAACATCAAAAATGGATTGTCAGCATATTCTTTTTGTGTTGCGAACGAGATCATAATGACATTCCAGAACGGAATCAGAATCATCAGAGCAAGCACAAGTAAAATGGCGAAAATAATGTAATCGAGAAATGTCATTTTTTCTGTACCAATTCTCGGTTTTTTGTTAGACTTCTTACTCATTTCATTTTTCCTCCTCTCTTATCGGAACAAACCGTCTCCGCCAAGCCACTTGGCAAATCTGTCTGCGAGAAGCAGCAAGACCATATTCACGAGGGAACGGAACAAGCTGACCGCTGTCGAGAATGAGAAGTCCGTTGAGGACTGGAACGTAATCCGATAGATATATACATCCAATACTTCCGATACATTTTTAGTTGCGGCATTTGCCAAGTTGAAGATCTGGTCGAAACCGGAAGACATCAATCCACCAACCGACAGAATGAACATGACGGTGATTGTTGGAAGAATGTTTGGCAATGTAATCTTGAACATTTGCTGCATACGGGAAGCACCGTCAATCTGCGCCGATTCATACTGATCCTGATCGATACCGGAAATGGCTGCCAGGAAGATAATCGCACCCCATCCGCTTGATTTCCAAATATCCGTCAACAGCAGCATCGGTACAAAGTTAGACTCGGAACCAAGGAAGTTAATGGTTGGCAATCCAAGCAAACCAAGTGCGCTGTTTACCAGTCCGTCATAAGCCAAGACGTTGATGACTACCCCGGATACGATGATCCATGAAAGGAAGTGAGGGAACGTAAGAACCGTCTGGAACCACTTTTTCCCTCTGCGCATCCGCAATTCATTCAACAACAGGGCAAGAATAATCGGGAACGGGAACTGAATAATCAGTTTTAGAATGTTGATGTACAGCGTCCGCCATACCGCGTCAATAAAGGTTGGATCCCGGAAAACGTATTTGAAATTCTCAAATCCGCTCCATGGGCTTCCCCAGATCCCCAGGTTTGCCTTGTAGTCTTTAAACGCAAGAGACAGGCCACCCATTGGCATGTAGGCAAACAGGATCAGCCAGACGAGCCCTGGAATAAGCAGGGTGTACGTCATTCTGTGCTTCCAGATTTCACTCCAGAGCGAATTGCCTTTCAAGTTTCCCTTCAGCTTTTTGCTAGGTCCTTCGGCTGCAGGTTTCAAATTGCATCTCCTCACTCTACTTTGGTCTTGTCGTTATACAGAAAATCAAACATTGTTCTCAGGTGTTGCTCCCAGAATCTCCATTCATGGGTACCCGGTGTCTCCACATACCGAAACTCAAAATCCGTTTCCTGCATGTATTCCGCGAATTTGCGATTCATATCCACAAACGGATCAATGTCACCACAACAACTCAGAATATCCGGTAAATCTCCACCTTGCTTCAACAGCTTGGCAGACAGTGCGTACAGGTCCTGATCAGGTTTTACCTGTAACCGTTCTCCAAAAACCGCTTTCATTTCCTTGATCATGCCTGATGGCATCTCCAGATCGTGAAGCCGGGTCTGAATATCAGTTACACCTGATAAGGACACCGCTTTGCGGTACCTCTCGGGATATGTCAGTGCACATTTCAATGCACCGTACCCACCCATGGATAGACCGGCTACGAAAGTCTTTGCCGGGTCTGTATTGAGATTGAGCTGACGCCTGCAGAATTCAGGCAGCTCCTGAGTGATGTAATGGAAGTAATTCAGGCCGTATTCCATATCGGTGTAATAGCTTCGGTTCGCTTCCGGCATAATGATGGTACAGCCATATTGTTGCGCATACATTTCAATTGTAGTCAAACGTTGCCATGTACTTGCGTTATCGCCTGCCCCATGCAGCAAATATAGCGTACCGCCTGAAGTGTCTCCGGAGTCACTGGACACTACATGTATGCTTGTATTCATGCATAACGTAGGCGATCCGGTTTCGATCGTTATATGCGCCATATGTAACCCCTCTCATCGTCGGCTGCTGTCTGTAAACTTCTGTTTCTCTGCCTTTTTGTTGCAACTTCCAGTGATTCCCCCGTATTTCGCTCGGTTATCGAAACGATTTTCTCGAATCGTTTCAAAACATAGCCAACGTTGATTTACTTGGACTTGATTACAACACATTTTACGTGGAAGCGATTTCTTCGAATCGTTTCGAATAAATCATAATCCCGAAGTACAAACCCTGTCAATAACCTTTTTACAAATTTCGCGCTTTTTTCTCAAAAAACTGATTTTCCGTGATAAAATTTGCGTCAAAAGGCACTTTTAATTTGAAACAATTTCCTTTAAGTAACCGTTTGCACCTATTCATTGACATTGAACTTCGTTTGTACTAACATAAGTTCTAATTTTTGATCCAGATTGCGGAAACGTTTCACCAACAGTTAAAATTCTTCTTTTTTAGAAAGGATGTTAAGATGTCTAGTATTATTAATTCTTTTGTTCATCACATAGATGAGCAGCAGTTAAACGTTCATTCTGTTCGGGTATTGCAGAGAGGGGTTACAATCGGAGCGTGGGATCGCACCAGCGATATGCGCCGCTTACAGCATTCTGTCAGCAAATCGTTCACCTGCATGGCGATTGGACTTGCTTTGGATGCGGGCACACTTACACTTGAATCCAGACTAGGAGACTATTTCACATCACCAACACCTGCTTCCCATTTAACAGCCTTCCCTCCTGCGGACCTCACCCTGTACGATTTGCTGCGAATGTCATCGGGGCATGACGTACCTGTGTTATGGGCAGAAGAGCGAGCCACCCTTCCTGAGAAAGATTGGGCGAAATATTACATGTCCCTTCCTTTGAACAGAGTTCCTGGTGAAACGTTTACATACAGCAGTGCAGATACGTTTATGATCTCCGCCATGTTCCAGGCTGCCTCTGGTCAAACCGTTAAGGACTATCTGACTCCCCGGCTATTCGAGCCACTGGGCATTACGAATGTAGAGTGGGAGACTTCTCC
Organism: Paenibacillus sp. OK060; assembly: GCF_900101205.1. Lineage (NCBI taxonomy): Bacteria > Bacillati > Bacillota > Bacilli > Caryophanales > Paenibacillaceae > Paenibacillus > Paenibacillus sp. OK060. The sequence goes on along the minus strand of NZ_FNFR01000007.1, from coordinate 248,965 downwards.
CTTAGGCATTACATTGGGCTGTGCGGGCCTGCAACTCACCAATGAGGAATTAGGCAGGTTCGGTCAACTGTTGCTTCAGGAGGGCCACTGGAACGGCGAGCAGCTCATTCCTGCGGAATGGATCCGATTAGCGACAACACAACAGATCCCTACACCAGGAGACGGCGACTGGGGACAAGGTTATGGATATCAATTCTGGAGATGTTCCCATAACGCTTACCGTGCTGATGGCGCCAATGGTCAACTATGTGTTGTCCTACCGGAGCTGGAGTCCGTCGTTGCCATCAATAGTGATGAACAAAATATGCAAGCCATTCTTGATCATGTATGGTCAGATATATTGCCTATTCTGGAGGGGATCATTTGATTATACGAGCAGCCACTCAGGCAGATTATGCGGAGTTGAGAATCATCTATCTCGAGTCGCGACGTGCCCGGTTCCACTGGGCTAAGCCGGAAGAGCTGTCCCTACAGGATTTTGATACAGACACCGTTGAAGAATATATCCTCGTGGCTGAAAATGAAGAAGGACAGCTTCTCGGCTTCGCTTCGCTATATCTTCCCGAGAACTTTATTCACCTTCTGTTTATCCATCCCGGTTTTATCGGCGGGGGTACAGGTTCACGCTTACTTGATGCGTCAATTTCACTTATGCAGCAGCCTGTTCGATTGAAATGTGTATCTGATAATCATAAAGCAATTGGCTTTTACGAACGACAGGGTTGGAAAAAAGTCATTGAAGAAGGTACACCCGGCGAGAAATATTGGGTGATGGAATACAACACGAATAGCTGAATCCATTCGTTTGATCCCGGTAAATTGGAAGTGGACATGATTTTTCCACACAAAAAAAGTATCATGACCTTTAGAGGCCATGATACTTTTTATTTTACCCGTGCTGTGGAAGCTGGGTCATTTCATCTAAACATTGTGCGCATATGTAACGCTCTTTGAACTCATTGACTTCTTCCATCGATCCACAAAAAATACATTTTGGACGGTATCTCTCTAGAATGATATGGTCCCCTTGTACTAAGATCTCTACAGGATCTCCCTCATTCATTTGATACCTTTTACGCAAAGATTTAGGCAATACGATCCTACCCAATTGGTCAACTTTGCGAACGACTCCAGCTGGCTTCATAGCTACGGCACACCTCTCCTATCTTACTCTAAATTTCTAGGTACATTTGTACTATGTTTATTAATTCGCCAAGATTTTGTCGAATCCTGCTGGAAAAAAACATTTTTTGTCCTTTTTTTTGAAAAATGTTTTTTTAGCGAATTCTAACCGTCACTTATACGCGAATTGGATTAATCAAGACCCGGGAAATTAAGTTGACGCAATGCCTCATACACAATGATTGCTGCTGAGTTTGACAAGTTCAATGATCTAACATCACCTGTCATCGGCATCTTCATACAAGTTTCTGGATTAGCAGCAATTAACTCTGGAGGAAGGCCTTTGGTCTCTTTACCGAACACCAGAAAATCTCCATCCTGAAACTTAAAATCGCTATAACGGTTCTTTGCCTTCGTGGTTGCGTAGAAGAAACGCCCTTCAGGATACTGTTCCTGAACCTCGGCAAACGAATCATGATATTCAATATGAACGGCATGCCAGTAATCCAGACCCGCGCGTTTCAGTGTGGCATCATCCGTACGGAATCCAAGTGGACGCACGAGATGCAAATGTGTGCCGGTAGCCGCACATGTACGAGAAATATTGCCCGTATTTGCCGGAATCTCCGGTTCAACCAGAACGATATGTAAAGCCATATGTGTTCAATCTCCTTTTCATTTCATGTAAACGACAATTCTCTAATCTTAAAGAAAAGCCCTCCACACGTCAATGTGGAAGGCTCTGGTAAAACACAAGTGTAATGCTTGAATTCACAACTCGCTGCCAGGTTATTTATCCATTAGTCTTCTGGAAGTGGGACATGAAGTCCGTAAGTGCTTTAACACTTTCATATGGAGCAGCATTGTAAATGGAAGCACGCAGGCCGCCAACACTCCGATGCCCTTTCAGACCAACAAATCCTTCTTGCTCCGAAGCCTTGATAAACTGTTTCTCCAAGTCCTCGTTAGCTAAGCGGAAGGTCACATTCATCAGGGAACGATCTGCCGGATTTACACAGCCACGGTAGAAGTCTCCGGAGGAATCGATCGCATTATAGAGCAAATCCGCTTTCTTCACGTTCTTCTGTTCAATTCCAGCCAATCCGCCTTGTTCCTCGATCCATTTCAGAACCTCGTTCACCATGTATACGGAGAAGGACGGTGGTGTATTATAGAGAGAATTGTTGTCCACATGTGTACTATAACGAAGCATCGTCGGAATCGTTTTAGGAGATTCACTAACCAGTTCTTCGCGAGCAATAACAACCGTAATCCCTGATGGGCCCAGGTTTTTCTGTGCACCCGCATAGATCATGCCGAATTGATTAAGGTCAAACGGTTTGCAGAAAATGTCACTCGACATGTCGGCAATAAGTGGAACTGAACCGGTATCCGGGAATGACTTGAATTGAGTTCCCTCAATTGTTTCGTTAGACGTCAAATGAACATAAGCTGTGCGATCCGGGAAGCTAAGATTCGACACATCCGGCAATTTCATATATTTATCCGCTTCGGAAGATGCAGCGACCTGCGTCTCCCCAATCAGTTTCGCCTCAGACAGTGCCTTCTTGGCCCAGCTGCCTGTCATGACGTAACTGGCTGTCTGCCCTTCCCCGAGCAGGTTCATCGGCAGCATGGCGAACTGAGTGCTGGCTCCGCCCTGAAGGAAGAGGACCTTGTATCCCTTGGGGTTGCCTAGCAGAGACAACAAACGCTCCTGAGCTTCATTATGTACAGATTCGTACACCGCTCCACGGTGAGACATCTCCATAATCGACATCCCTGTATTCCGAAAATCAACAAATTCTGCCTGAGCACGCTCCAGAACCTCAAGTGGCAACGCCGCAGGTCCTGCATTAAAATTATACGCTCTCTTTGTCACAAAATCCCCCGCCCTTTCCATCCGTAGCTGACATATGAAGTGAATATTATCGCTATGATATCAGTATTCCCTATCTGCTTCAAGGGCAATAAGCACCGAAGCTGCGAATCAGGGTTATCAAATTCCTTTATCACCCTGCAAAGTTAATGCACTACATCGTTCAATTCAAGGAAAAGCCTCCGAGAGCGAGTCCCGGAGGCTTTACATTGGGAACAGTTTCTGTTCCGACTGGATTAGCAGTCGAAGTAGAGGCTGTACTCATGCGGATGAATGCGAATTGCCACTGCTTTTGCTTCGTCACGTTTGAGGTTGATATAGTTTTCGATGAATTCTTTCGTGAAGACGCCGCCTTCAGTCAAGAATTCGTTGTCCGCTGCCAGAGCGTCAAGCGCTTCTTCCAGGGAAGCTGGCACACTGCGGATATTTTCTTTGTCTGCATCAGACAAATCATAGATGTTTTTGTCGAGTGGACCATATCCAAGCTCAGTTGGGTTGATTTTGCGTTTGATTCCATCCAGACCCGCCATCAGCATTGCAGCGAAAGCCAGATAAGGGTTAGCTGTGGAGTCCGGTGTACGGAACTCGATACGACAACCTTTTGGTGTCACAGCTGCAACCGGAATACGTACTGCTGCCGAACGGTTACCTTTGGAGTAAACCAGGTTAACCGGTGCTTCATAACCAGGTACGAGACGTTTGAATGAGTTCGTACTAGGGTTAGTCAAAGCAATCAGAGCTGGTGCGTGGTACAAAATGCCTCCGATGTAGTGCAGAGCCATTTCGCTCAGGTTTGCATATCCCGCTTTGTCATAGAACAATGGGGAATCGCCATCGAAGATGGATTGGTGAACGTGCATTCCGCTACCATTGTCACCAAACAGTGGTTTTGGCATGAATGTTGCTACTTTACCATATTGACGTGCAGTGTTATGCACGATGTATTTGTATACAAGCAAGTTATCTGCTGTTTTCTTCAACGTATCAAAACGGAAGTTGATTTCGGCTTGACCAGCTGTCGCCACTTCGTGGTGATGACGCTCGATCGACAGGCCCGCTTCTTCCAAAATGCGACACATTTCACTACGAATATCTTGTTGTGTATCCACTGGAGCTACAGGAACGTATCCGCCTTTAGTGCGAACTTTGAAGCCCAGGTTACCGCCATCTTCCTTACGGTTGGTGTTCCAAGAAGCTTCTTCGGAATCTACGAAATAGGAAGAGCTGTTCGTGCCGCTCTCATAACGTACATCGTCGAAGATGAAGAATTCGGATTCAGGTGCGAAAAATGCTGCTGTACCTACTCCACTTTCTTTCAGGAACTCTTCGGCTTTGACTGCGATACCGCGTGGGTCACGCTCATAACGCTCCCCATCCGGAGTGAAGATATCACACATAACATTCAATGTAGGGTGTGCTGTGAACGGATCGACAAAAGTCGCTTCAGGATCTGGAATCATAACCATATCGGACTCTTCAATTCCGCGGAAACCTTGAATAGAAGAACCATCAAAGGCTACTCCATTTACAAAAGTGTCTGCGTCAACTGCCGAAGCTGGTAACGAGATGTGGTGCGCACGACCGGATAAATCTACAAAACGAAAATCTACCCACTCGATGTTGTTCTCTTGAATTGATTTCAATACGTTTTCAACCGACATGTATTCGTCCTCCCAAATATTCCGAACATTAAACAACCCCGCTAAGAAAATGTCCATATTCGAATTTTTTTCTGTCGTCATTATAAAATCTCAAATGTGACATCGTCAATACTTATGTAAGGTATTTTTTGCAACTATGTAAGCTATGCTAACATTTTATAAACCTATTGATTTCACTTAACAACGTAAATACACTATATTTAACTGGTTTAATGCGGTAAAGCAGGGGTATATTTAGCCTAAATTATGGAAATAACATTACATCATAAATGTTTCTTATCACCTATGATTAATAAATGCGTTCAAGGCTCCAAATAACATAAAAACCGGACATTTTGTCCTAGCCTCATTCTCATCGAACGGAGCCAGGGCAGATGCCCGGATGATATATATTACCTATGCTATGAAGATCAGTTATACGCCTACTCGTGCTGGAAAGAACTCCGCCGGTTGTTTGGCTGTGTTGAATGTTTTACCCACGATTGGTGCCAATTTCTCCAGATCCTGAAGCAGGTTGGCAAATTGGTCAGGGAACAAAGATTGCACGCCGTCACCCGTCATGGAATTATCCGGGTCCGTATGCATTTCGATAATTAGGCCGTTAGCACCAGCAGCAACAGAAGCCTTCGTCATCGGTTCAACCAGCTCACGGCGACCCGTACCATGACTTGGGTCCGAAATGACTGGCAGATGACTGAGAGACTGCAGAACAGGGATGGCCGACAAGTCGAGCGTATTGCGTGTGTAGGATTCGAATGTACGAATACCACGCTCACACAACATTACATTCGGGTTGCCACCCGCAAGAATGTATTCAGCCGCATTCAACAGCTCATCATAAGTTGCACTGAAACCACGTTTCAGCAGTACCGGTTTGCCACACTCACCCAATTTGCGCAGCAAATCGAAGTTCTGCATGTTCCGTGTACCTACTTGCAGAATGTCTGCGTACTCGGCACAGATATCCACATATTCAGGCGTCATAACTTCTGTAATCGTCAACAGGTCATGTTTCTTACCTGCTTCTGCCATCATGATCAGACCTTCAACACCCGTTCCTTGGAAGCTGTACGGACCTGTACGTGGCTTAAATGCACCACCGCGAAGCACCTGTCCACCGGCAGCCTTAACCAGTCCGGCAATCTCATCAATCTGTGCAGCTGATTCAACCGCACACGGTCCGCCCATAACGACGAGTTCTTTCCCGCCAATATCTACACCTTTGATGGAGATAACAGTATCTTGAGGATGGAAATCACGGCTTGCCAATTTGTAGGACTTCGAAATCTTGACGACATTCTCTACACCTTTCATTTGACGGAGATGCTCAGCCATTTTCGGTTCTACTTTACCAATAAGGCCAATGATGGTGCGGTCCTCTCCACGCGAGATATGGACCTGAAGTCCTTCCTTTTCAATTGTAGCGACGATATCCTGAATATGTTCCTCCGGAGTAGCTTTACCTGCGATAACGATCATTATAAATCCCATCCTTCCTTGTATGAGAGCGCCTAAGCGCGTCTGATTTAATCTCCAAAACTCTTCTTCACTTAAACGCTTGTTCGCTTTTAAGCTTTTATCCACTAAAGTAAATATAACATATTCACCCTTTTCAGTCAAGCCGACTCTTATCCCCTTAAAAAAAAGAATCCTGCAGTCAGTCACCGGATTTCGGCTCTGTACTGCAGGATTCTTATAATAATGTTTGTTTACGTTGTACGAGTCTTTTCCCTTACAGGAGGTAATAGCTTGCTCATATTCACCGTACGCTTGATTTCCCATGTTTCCGGCTTGTCATGTTCATATTGCTCCAGATACAGGATGACTTCCTTCGTGATCGGTGTTGGTGTAGATGCGCCCGAAGTAACCGCCACCTTATTCACACCTTTCAGCCATTCCTGCTGAATCTCAGCCACATCTGATACACGATATGCCGTTACACCCGCAATTTCCTCCGATACTTGTGCAAGTCGGTTGGAGTTATTACTGCGAGGATCACCGACAACAATGACCAGATCGGCTTGCCCTGCCTGTTCAGCAACAGCTTCCTGACGTACTTGGGTAGCCAAGCATATCTCATTATGAATTTCTGCGCCTGGATACTTCTCCAGAAGACGGCTCATAATGTGTTTAATGTCCCATTGGCTCATCGTTGTCTGATTCGTAATAAGGATTTTGCCGGGAGGTACGTTCAGTCCGTCAATCTCCTCTTCCTTCTCGATCAGATGAACATGATTGGGTGCAACACCAACCGCACCTTCAGGCTCTGGATGGCTCTTTTTCCCGATATAGATAATGTCATATCCTTCAGCCGTCTTCTCTCGAATAAGGTCATGGGTTTTGGTTACATCCGGACAAGTTGCATCCACTGTAGTCAAACCTTTATCACGTGCCATCTTGCGCACTTCCGGAGATACACCATGGGCAGTAAAGATCACTGTTCCGCTCTCTACTTGGCTCAAAATATCAATCCGGTTCGGTCCGTCCAGTGTAATAATGCCCTCATCTTCAAAAGAGTCCGTCACATGTTGGTTATGCACAATCATACCCAATATATAAATAGGCCGTGGTAGGTCCAGATTGCGTGCCGCCTGGCGCGCGAGCACCATCGCATCCACAACTCCATAACAATATCCCCGCGGCGAAATTCGCAGTACTTCCACTTGGTTGCCACCCGCTTTCTTTCTCGGCAAAGATAGCCGATGTAATTGCAGTCCTGTCTATTATAACCTTATTCGATAGGCGGAGCAAAGACAACCGGCAACCAAATGATAAAGGTCGTTCCTTCTCCACGTCTGGTTACAACCTCGACAGATCCTTGGTGTTCCTCAATGATCCACTTGGCGATCGACAGTCCCAGACCTATGCCTGGTGTGGCACCGCGCGACTCATCTGCCCGATAGAACCGGTCAAAGATAAATGGAACTTCATCCCGATCCATTCCGATGCCCGTATCACTGATGCGCAGTCCTACCTGACCTTTATAAAGTATTGCATCAAGCGTAACCGAGCCATCTGGAGTGTACTTGAAAGCATTCTCGATAAAAATAAACAACATTTGCTGCAAATAGTCCTTGCTGCCGTTCACATAAATGCCATTCAAAATCGATAGTTCACCTGGACGCCAGTCAGCCTGGTGATCAAGGAATTGCGATCTGCGAGCCACTTCCTGCACCAGAATCTGCAACGGGATCGGATTCAGTTCGATTTTCTGTCCTGTATCGGCTCTGGCCAAAGACAACATGTCACTGATCAGTCTGCTCATGCGTTTGCCTTCATCCGCCATGTCCTCTATCGCTTCAAGCGACATTTGTTTAACCGTTTCTTCGTCCAGATTCGGTCGGTCCGTGCTCTCCTGATCCCACAGCTTCTTAAGGAAGTCCACATTGCCACGGATCGTGGTCAGCGGTGTACGCAGCTCATGTGAAGCATCAGATACAAATCTGCGCTGAGCTTTATTCGTCTCCTCGAGCCCGCGGAATGACAGCTCTGTTCGTTCAAGCATATTATTAACTGTTTCAATCAGACGTCCAATCTCATCCTTAGGACCCGTGTATTGAATACGCACACTAAGGTCATCCCCGGACTGAATCTGATTAGCGGCATCAATCACATTGACGAGTGGACGCATCGATTTACGAGCCAGAATCAGACCCGAAGTAATGGCAAGCGCCATCGCTACAAGCCAGCCAAAGACCAGAATATTTCGCAGAGCCTCCAGCAATCGTTCCTGGGAACTAACATTGGCACCGACTTGAAGGAGCCCCCTTATTTCATTGGTCCCCTGAAGAGACAAGGGCTGTTGATTCACCAAGAAAGGGGTCCCATTGACATAGATCTTGGATATCCCACGCTTTTTCTGGATCTCATTGGATTTCACAACGGGAAATTGAATCTGAAGCTTCTCCATATTGCCTGAGATTTTACCAGATCTGCTCTGGTAGTCCCACAACTGGATGTATATCTGAGCTTCCTGAAGCTGACTTTCCGTAAAAGGGTCCAGGTCCAGCGACTGTGAGAGCGGATTGACACCGATCTGATTCGTTATTCGTTCACTTTTATCTTTCAGTTGCTGTTCCACTTCTTGATACGTATTAAAATAAACAAAAGCGTAGATCACAACTCCCCAAAAAATGAGCACGGCTGCCAAGATGCCTGAATACCACGCGGTTAATCTTAACCGAATGGACATGTCAGGAGTCACCCCTCAAAATATAGCCGGCTCCCCGGATCGTCTGGATCAAACGTTTGCCGCCGTATTCTTCGGTTTTTTGTCTGAGCATGGCAATATACACTTCGAGCACATTGGATTCACCACTGTAATCATAACCCCAGATTTTATCCATAATCAGATCACGGGACAGCACACGTTTCGGATTTTGCATGAACAGATTCAGCAATTCGAACTCCTTGGCAGTCAGTTCCAGACGCTGACCGTCACGCAACACCTCACGAGAATCATTATCCAGAATAATATCCTCATACATAAGTCGATTATCAGGCGTGTCTGCTATATCCGCTTTACGACGCAATAAGGCACGGACACGAGCCAACAGTTCTTCAAGCGCAAACGGCTTCACGAGATAATCATCTGCACCTGTATCGAGCCCAATTACCCGGCTCTGTACTTCATCTTTGGCAGTGAGCATTAGCACGGGCACTTTGCTCCCCGCTTCTCTGAGTCTGCGGCATACTTCAAACCCGTCAATTTGCGGCATCATGACATCAAGAACCACGATATCCGGCTCTTTATCCATCAGCTTACTGAGGCCCTCCGCCCCATTCGAAGCTGTCTGTACCTCATATCCTTCAAAAGCAAGTCCCCGCCGAAGCATGGAAACGATTTTTTCATCATCATCAACAATCAGAATAGTTGAGCGCATGGTCTTTCTCCTTTATCCCTTAACGTTTTAATCTTATTGTAACAGCCAAAAGCGCAATCTGCATCTTTCCAAACACCTTGTTGCTTTGCGAGTCAGACCTTGATGGAGTACAAACGAATATAGTGCAAAAAAAGCGAAAGGGCCCTCGAACCCTTCCGCTCTTCTAAACCTTATTCTATAACCCATAATTAAGCATTATGGTTGTTGTTGCTGTTGTTGATCCGTTGTTTGTGTAGTATCGTAATCATTTTTGTTGCCGATTTTGAGTTTCACATCCATTTTTTTGCCGTCCCGAACAACATTCAGTGTCACTTCACTGCCAATTTCCTGTTTCTTGATGAAATCAATCAAATCCTGACTTGTGCTGTACGCTGTACCATTGGCACCTGTGATGATGTCATAAGCACGCAGGTCTGCTTGGTAAGCAGGGGATTGATAGATCGTGCTGGCTACAACTGAACCTTCAGTGATATCCGTTCCCATCTGTTTAGCCACTTCAGGCGTAAGGGCCATCAGAGATGCACCAATGAACGGTACGGGCTCTTTGGGAACTTCTTTATTTTCTTTCAAATATTTAACCGCATCCGAGATTACACTCGAAGGAATGGCAAACCCAATACCCTGGGCATCCGCGCTAACCGCAACGTTCATACCAATGACTTCACCATTCAGGTTAAGCAATGGTCCACCGGAGTTACCAGGATTGATGGAAGCATCCGTTTGTAACAAGTGGCTGTACTCACGAGTTTTGCCGGTTTCTTCGTCCGGAATGCTGATGGTACGTTCTTTCGCACTCAACACACCTGCAGTAACTGTATGTTCAAATCCTTCCGGGTTACCAATAGCTACAAGCCATTCACCAACTTGAGTACTGTTAGAATCGCCCAGTGGAGCGACAGGGAAAGCATCATCGCCACTGTTTTTCTCAATTTTCAATACGGCAAGGTCAAGGTCGAAGCTGCTTCCCAGCAATTTTGCTTCATACGGTTTGCTGTTGTTCTCCAGCGTTACCTGAATCACATCTGCACCCTGAACCACGTGTTGGTTCGTCAGGATGTAGCCTTCTTTGTCAAAAATAAATCCGGAACCAATGCCGAGTGGAACCAACTGATTGCTGCTTTGTTGCTGTTGCTGCTGATTATTTTGGCCTTGGTAGCTATCTGTTCCACCATTACTTCCGTTACCAAAGAAGTATTGGTACAATGGATCGCTCATCGTAGAACCACCCTGGCTGCTGCTGCGTGTAGACTGCTTGGCAAGTGTTTCGATTTTGACGACAGCCGGACTTGTACTGGTTACTACAGAGGATACATCCTCTTTGCCCGTTGGCAGTAATGACGCTGTCACGTTATTGCTGCTGCCTGAGTTAGTAGGAGAAGATGACTGACTGGAGCTTTCATTGTCTGCACTTGTCAGCGCTTCCTGTGGTGTAAACATGTTTGTTCTGTCCGCTGTATACATCAGCACTGTAATGACCAGCATCCCGGCGATGAAAGAGAACAGGAGCGATCTTACGGAAGAACGTGGCCGACGGTTATTATAATTCCAATTCCCATTGTTCTTGCCGCCGTTCCCCTGATCTCCTCCGTTGCCTGAACCATTGCCGCCGCCCCCTCTGGAGGACGTATTAGCTTGATCAGATGATTCGTTATTGTAATTACTGTAGTAAGTAGGTACGGGCTTCACGGGTTCAGGTCTTGTAATCTCTACATTTCCTTCTTCACGTTGATTATGTTCCCCATTATGACTTGCTGTATCTTCCTGATTCACGGACTGAAAAGGTCCGTAAGAATAATAATAGGAGGAATCGTCCGTCCCTGATGAATTGCGATTCTCCGCTTGTTTAGTTTCATTTTCCTCGTCTTGACGGTTCGCTCTGTAATTACGTTCGTCCATGCCTCTCTACCTCCCAATCTCTTCTTCGCAAGAGATATTCTTTAACTGTCCTTATTTTGTACTTTAAACCTTAACCGTACCTTAAAAACAATTAAAAAGGAGATAAAAGCACGCTGTTATAGAACATTTTTCCCGCCAAATCTGCATTCTAACCCTTATTCTTCACCCAGCCCTGACGATGAGCGTAGATTGCCAGCTGTGTCCGATCGTCCATTTCACATTTCATCAGCAGATTGCTCACATGAGTTTTGACGGTTTTGATACTAATATGTAGTTCTTCCCCGATGTCCTTATTGGTCTTGCCCTCTGCAATCAGCAAAAGCACTTCCTTTTCCCGTTCCGTCAGGCCGGATTCGTTCTCTCTTGCTGTGCGCTGCCTGATGCCACGGGTCAATGCCTGTGATACGTCGCCTGTCATTACAGGCATACCTCGGTATGCTCCTTGCAGAGCGTAGATCAACTCTTCAGCAGATACTGTCTTCAGCACATAACTGACCGCACCGGCTTCAATCGCTTGTACCACAAGGTCATCCTCCAGAAAACTGGTCAGCATCACAATTTTCATCCCCGGAAATTCGGTCATAATCGCTTGTGTCGCTTCCGCGCCATTCATTACCGGCATCATCAAGTCCATCAGGATCAGGTCAGGCAGTTCGTTTTCTCCCAGCTTGCGCAGCTGATTCAATGCATCCTGTCCGTTACCCGCTTCCCCCATCACATGAAATGTAGGCTCCAGCATAAGATACGTTTTTAACCCCATCCGCACCATATCATGATCATCCACAATCATTACATTTATTATTCCGCTCATTCCGTTTCCCCCTCTGGTTCTTTCGGGAATTTCGGGATGAATACCCGCACCGTCGTCCCCGCTCCCGGCTTCGATATAATCTGAACCTGACCCCCAAGCTTCTCTGCCCGTTCACGCATCGTTGATAACCCGTATGAACCAGGACGTTCTGCTTGCTGTAAAAACCCTTGACCATCATCGCTAATGCTCATGCTGATCTGATGTTCACTCTCTCGTATGGACAGGCTGACCAGACCCGCTTCCGCATGTTTGACCACATTAGCGACCGCTTCCTGAATAACAAGAAACAGCTGGTGCTCGATGGCATCGGAAATTCCGCCATCCAGTTCCAGCTCTTTCACTCCTTTTAAACCATTCTGCCTGCAATAATCCGGGAACCAGCTATCCAGCGCTTCGCCAAGATTCCTTCCCTCCAACTCCACTGGGCGAAGCTGAGCGATAAGCCCGCGCATCTGCCGCTGTGCGATATGGGACATCTGAATAAGTTGATCCAGCACTTTGCTGCCATGCTCTGGATTCATCTCCAGCAAACGTGGTAAGGAAGAAGCCGACATATGCATGGCAAAAAGCTGCTGGCTGACCGTATCATGCAAATCTCTTGCCATCCGTTTGCGTTCTTCAATCACAGCGCGTTCGGATGCCTGTTCCTTTTCAATGACTTCCTGCTCACCAAGCCGCTGAAGCAATCTCATTTTTTTCTCAATCGAATCCATCATGACATTGAATTCCTGATATACCCGTCCGAAGGAGGCATCATCTGCCTCAGGCATACGAACGGCAAGATTGCCCTTGGACACTTTCAGCATGTTGAGATCCAGAAGATCAATCTTGCGTTGAAGCCGCAGAGCGGCAATATATCCCGTGATTATGGTAGCCAGGAGAACAACTGCAACATAGGTCCACGCACGCTGACGCCCTGTTCCCATCAGCACTTCCCCGTATAGCAAGTAAAACCCGCCCAAAGTAATGAGTCCGGTCAGCGCAAAATACATCATCAGTTCCCACTTATTTGCTTTGAGAATCGTTCGAATCATGCGTTAACCCACCTTGTTCACTTTGACATCTCCAATAAACACACTAACAACAATCCGTACTTTTTTTCCAGCTTCGCGATAATGCGCCGTTTCAGCCTGAGCACTGCTTAGGAATCCACCCCGTTTTTGATTTAACAGCGACATGTCCCCAATAAACGAGTTCGTCGTCACGGTCACACCCAGATCCATATCTTCCGGTACAAATACCTTCACATCCCCGATAAAAGAGGAAATGTTAATCTTCGTCTCACCGTAAGGTATCTGTGCCTTCGTCAAATCAATCACCGTATCGCCAATAAATGCCGAAATGTTCATCGGTTTCAGGGAGAACACTTCCTGTCCCATATACATATCACCGATAAATGCCGATTTGTTAATCGTATTCCCGTGGTCATCATAATAATTCGAATCATCATCATAGTGGTCATCATCAAATGTTCCATATGCCTTTTTATTTGAACCGTAACCTTTATGCTTGTGATGATGATGTTGATGTTTATGATGATGTTGATGTTTATGATGGTGTTGATGTCCGTGTGATTTATCGTCCGCCTTATCTGTATAAAAAGAGCCATGCGAATCATTTTTTTGTTCCTGTTTCGGTTTGCCAAATGTTTTCTCGAACTGTTCGTCAAACGAAGATGGCATTTCCAGGTCCTCAGGGGACAATGGCTTATAAGGTGGCTCCGGCGGTGGAGGCGGTTGCACTTGGTCATGATGTTTCCGGTCACGACGACGAGGTCCGATCAGAACGAACAATCCCCCACCAATCAGCATCACTGGAATTAAGTAGCGAATGAACTCACCCATGGAGTAATCGATCCATCCCAGATTGCGTGCCAAGAAGTAACCACCAATCGCCAGTACAATGGCAGGCCCAATCAATGCATGACTCCCGTTGCGCCGAATTTCGGTTATACCTTTTACACCCCACCAAATCAAAAATAACGGCCAATATGTTCTGAACATGTATCCGATATCTATGTCATATCCCAATTGCCTGAACAATATTATTGCGCCAATCGCAATAAGAGGAATGCCAACCCACCAGCGGTCCCGCGTAGATCGTTTCATCGCTCATGTCTCCTTTGTCTGTATTCTGTATCCAGTTTACATCAGACAAGGATTGGTTAACAGCGGCGGCAGATGGAATTGATCTCAGTCTCCAGACCGAGACGGAAGGGTATTTATGTAAAATATTAAAAACACCCTGGAGAAATTCTCCAAGGTGTCTGTGCATTGATTTACTTTTGTGATTTGCCTGTGTTCTCAGTACCGAACTCAGCATTGTATTTTTCATCAGGTGTTTGGAAGTTATCCTTCACTTTGTTTTGGTGCGATTGTTTCACTTTGCTTGCTGCATTCTCTTCTCCAAACTCTGCATTGTACTTCTCGTTTGGCGTTTGTGAACCTTGAGATTTCTTAGCCACGACGATCACCTCTCTCTTCATATTTACATTGCATGTCTGCAACGCGGGGTTCGTCCCCAGAGAGTATTATGTGAAGAGTGCGCGTGCGTTATTCATGTATTAAAATTCATCATCATTATACGGCCTTGTCCAGCCATGAATCGGGTACGGATTTGTACACATCAATGGCTTCCGATAATTCTTCCAGCATTTTTTCAGTGCATTTTCCAGCACCTTGTTTGATCACCTGTACTTCGACGTCCTTTTTGCCCCATTCTTTATACACTTGCTTTGTTGTAGGGAAATAAAGATCAATTTTATTGCCCTTGATCGCCGAGCCCGTATCTGCAACGATGCCGTAACCGTAACCGGGAATATATAAAATAGAACCCAGTGGGAACAGCTTCGGATCAGCTGCAATCGTTGAGACCGTTTCTTTATCACGGCGCACCTTTACACCTGAATACGTGATTCCGTATTGAGGATGTTTTGGGCCTTTTCCGGTTGATTCCACACCTGCAGTGTATCCGGTAGCAGTCACTTTATGCGTGTCCAACACCTGTTCTGTACGCGGAGCGAGCACCGGCATGGATGGGTCAACTCCAGTCTGCTTCTCCGGAACTTCCGGCCGTGGAATAACAATAGGCTGTGGAGACCATAAAAACCCCATATAGACCAAGGTTGTGAGTTGAGCCTGATCGCTGTATTCATAAACTGCCGTTTCAGAATGTACGCCTTCAAGCTCTCCTGAAGTTTCGCTGTGCTGATTCTCCACATACATGACTTCATTTTCCTCTTCGAAGGTATATGCTTCTACCTGATTCCAGCCCAAGACTACTCCGGCGAACATTACACAACAAGAGATGATTAACCTTATGTTTTTCTTTTGAATTAAGAATTGCTTTTTCATTATAGAACCTCCCCCTTACTGCAAAGGTTTTCCAAAATGAAAAAATTCTATACTTTTCACCTATTAAGGCTTTTAAACCGGATGTCAGAAAACCAGAAAACAAAAAAAAAACCGTCTGAACCCTTGGATTTACTCCAATATGATTCAAACGGTTTTCTATTATAGAACCCACAATTCAGGATTACACCAGTCTTGTTGCAATCTCTTCTTTGAGCTGGGCTACAATTTCGTCCACAGGTTTCATGCCGAGGTCGCCTTCTCCACGTTTCCGCACAGATACACCCTCTGCATTACGTTCATTTTCACCAACGACGAACATGTAAGGCATTTTCTCAAGCTGTGCTTCACGAATTTTATAACCAAGCTTCTCGTTACGCAGATCCGCTTCAGCAGAGATGCCTGCACGTTTCAGTTTCGCTTCCACTTCACGTGCGTAGTCGTCGAAGTTGCCGGATACAGGAATAACCTTCGCCTGTACAGGAGACAACCACAGTGGCAGAGCCCCTGCAAAGTTCTCCAGCAAGAATGCAGTGAAACGCTCCATCGTACTGATTACACCGCGGTGGATAACGACCGGACGATGTTTCTGCCCATCATCTCCCACATATTCAAGCTCAAACCGCTCTGGTAAGAGGAAGTCCAATTGAACGGTAGACAATGTCTCTTCTTTGCCCAGTGCTGTCTTGATCTGAACATCCAGTTTTGGACCATAGAATGCCGCTTCGCCTTCTGCTTCATAGAATGGAAGGTTGAGTTCTTCCACAACTTCACGGAGCATGCGTTGGGACATCTCCCACATCTCGTCATTCTGGAAGTATTTCTCGGTATCCTGAGGATCGCGATAGGACAGACGGAAACGATATTCGTGAATGCCGAAATCTTTATAAACCGTTTGAATTAGCTCAATAACACGAGCGAACTCTTCCTTGATCTGATCCGGGCGTGCGAATATGTGAGAGTCGTTCAGCGTCATCGCACGTACACGATGCAGACCTGTCAACGCGCCCGACATTTCGTAACGATGCATCATGCCAAGCTCGGCAATCCGGATCGGCAGATCACGGTAGCTGTGCATGCTGGACTTGTACACCATCATGTGGTGAGGACAGTTCATTGGACGAAGAACGAGTTCTTCATTGTCCATAACCATTTTCGGGAACATGTCATCCTGATAGTGCTCCCAGTGACCTGATGTTTTGTACAATTCAACATTACCCAGCACCGGTGTGTACACATGCTGATATCCGAGGCTCTCTTCCAAATCCACGATATAACGCTCCAACGTCCGGCGCAGCTTGGCACCATTAGGCAACCAGATTGGCAGACCTTGTCCAACCAGTTGGGAGAATGTGAAGATTTCGAGTTCCTTACCCAGTTTACGGTGATCCCGTTTACGAGCTTCTTCCAGGAAGTGCAAATGCTCATCAAGCTGTGCTTTTTTCACAAAAGCTGTACCGTAAATACGTTGCAGCATTTTGTTTTTGCTGTCTCCACGCCAGTAAGCACCGGCAACATTCATCAGTTTGAATACTTTGATTTTGCTGGTGGATGGTACGTGTGGTCCACGACACAAGTCGAAGAATTCACCTTGCTCATAAATAGTGATAACACTGTCTTCTGGTAAGTCACGAATCAATTCGAGCTTGTAAGGATCGCCCACTTCTCCGAAGATTTTGATCGCTTCCTCGCGGCTAACTTCCTTACGTACAATCGGCAAGTTCTCATTAACAATACGTTCCATTTCCTTCTCGATCTTTTGCAGATCTTCGGGATTGAGAGGTTGTTCCAGATCCATATCATAGTAGAAACCATCTTCAATGACAGGACCAACGCCGAGATGTACCTCTTTGTTTCCATATAAACGCTTCACAGCTTGAGCGAGCAAGTGAGCTGTACTATGACGCATCACTTCCAGGCCTTCTGGTGAATCCAGTGTTACGATCTCCACCAATGCTCCCTCTTGAAGTGTTGTGGACAAGTCCACCACGATTCCATCCAGTTTGCCGGCTACGGCATTTTTGCGAAGTCCGCTGCTGATCGAAGCGGCCACATCTTCAATGCTGCTTCCGTCGGCATACTCACGAACCGAACCATCGGGTAGTTTAATGTTAACTGCCATTTGTCTCATTCCTCCTGTAAATTCAACCTCTGTCCATACATGATCATGGATGGATAATCTATTGCTGTTCCTGCAATTTTTGCAAAGGAACGCAAAAAACACCCGTCCCGGCAAAGGGACGAGTGTTGTATACTCTCGTGGTTCCACCCTAATTCAGCTGCTTCATCCGTATTGGAAGTACAGCCCTCATTGGCATGACGGTAACGGGCATGACCCGGCATATCCTTACTCATGGATGACTACCTGTATTATAGAGGCAATATTTATATCCATTTTCAAAACTGCAGCTACAAAGGGGTAAACCAAACGTGGCATCCGGAGGAAATTTCAGCCTAGTTCCCTCTCTCTGCACTGACCGTGCGTATGGTTCTTGTCTTTGTCAACGCTTTTGTTTATTGTTCCATAACAACCTCAAATAAATATCATGGATCAACAGTTATTATAATTGCCGATATCACTTGCGTCAAGACCTATCAACAATCCGGAGCGCAGCACTTCACACTCAGGGCAATGATGGCATAATTGCACCTTGTCTTCAAAGATCTGACGGATCGTAGAGATGATAGGCAGATCTGGAGTGCGTGTATGCAGCATGACCTTTTCAGGCGAGATGGAGATCAGCGTACTCACGATCATGTCTTCGATATCCATTTCCAATTCAAGTCCAGGCATCTCTACAACGACCTGTTCATCCTTTTGTACGGGCAGCACATTAAGCGCAGCATCCAATACTTGAAATTCATGCAAACCTTTGTGTATCAAATGTACAAGAGGTACTTTCGCCTCCTGAAAGAACACAAAATATTTGAGTAGCCCCATAAACTCTTCATATTGACGATCCATCCAGAATTCATCCAGCGCATATTCTACCAGCTCATGAAGTTCCTGCTTATATGGCCGAATCCGGAAATTAAGAATGCCTTCAAGATGAAAAAAATGCACCTCTTCCAAATCTTGCTTCAAACCATTGGCCAAAGTGGTACGGCGACGCTCGCGCAGGCCTGGCTGATCCAAGTCACCATTGAATAATAAAGGCATGCAAATCCGATTTACCTTCTCCACCTCATGTTCATCCATGACTGAGCAGGCCTTTGAGATCATCTCTTCCACCATAATACGTTCACGTGTATCCATGATGTAATCTGCAAGTCCAGTGGCAAGCAAATCACTGATCTGAGGCAGCCACTGCTGGAAGTCAGCGTGATTCTCATTGCCTCTGCATACCCAGGCCGCTCTTCCGTCATTATGTTTGAAGGTGAGCCGAAATCCTCTTTTGCTTATATGTAAACCTTTGGTTTTTTCCTTCACACAACGATAAAATTGATCCGCTTCCTCCTGCCCTGATACATCGGTCCATACGGCGAACAGTTCCATAAGAATCACTCCTTTCCTTCCTGTTCAAAGTATATGGCAAGGCTGATAGGGATATACGAAGCGGATTGATGGAAAGCGTGTCATGATTTCTCAGTATATTATCAATCTGTTTGGAGTTAAGACAAAAATGTGTTATTATTTTTATAACAGTATGTTTCACGGAAAAGGGGGGAAGCCAAAATGAGACAACAACCAAGAATACTCCGTTACGCTTTTATTATCATTTTGTGCGTATTCCAAGCGTTGTCCTTCCCTATTCCGATGCAGTCGGAATCCGCTGTCGAGGTAACCGTTGAGACGACTTCCAACAAGGAAGTGCTTGTCCACACATTGGAGTCTCAGCAGAAACCTGCCATTCGCAAATACCCACAAGTCATGTCGAAGTTGATTGCGGTCACGCATAACAAACCTGTCTTTCTTGTGCTCGCTTTGTTGCTAATGCTGCGAATTCCTACACCGCGTCTACCCTTTAAACCGTTGATTTGTCTGTTTAAACGCAGATTATTTCTGCTACCCATCAAATTCACCAGTATGTATGTATCTCCCACCCCTATAGCACCAAAATACGTGAACGCTCTTAACTAGCCTTTACACCGTATTTTAGGTTGCTTTGCATGGAGACACCTCTGTCTGATAGACGGTGTGCTTGTGCATAACTTTTAACCCTTTTAGCAAATGTTAGATATCGATCAGCCTCATTGGCAACACCTATTTGTTAGCATCTATTTTGTTATCCCCATTTTCATTAAAAATTCACAACACAAGGCTGTGTGTCAGGAGTCCCTGGCTCTGTTTACCCGCATCATTTAATGTTCCTAAGTTCAGCTGTTCATTCTATTTTCGGGAAATAAGCCTGTCTTCTGTGGCCAGCCCTCAATTTAAGGAGGCATACTATCCATGGATGTACGCGAAACAGATTTGCCGGGAATCGGCAAGAAATTTCAGATTGAAACGAGCAGTGGAGATAAAATTATTGTCATTATTCACGATGACGGTCGCCGGGAAATGTACCATTTTGAGTACGATGATCCAGACCAAAGCATCTCCATGATTACACTTGATGACTATGAAGCAAGACAGATTGCTGCCATCGTTGGTGGATTGACCTATAAACCAAAGCAGCTTGAAAATATTGAAGTAACGTTTGACGATCTGATTATTGAATGGTACAAAATCGAGCCATCCTACGGATGTATCGGTAAATCTATTGGTGAACTGGACGTACGTCAAAACTCAGGGGCAACGGTTATTGCCGTTGTAGAGAAGAATCACAAAAAACATATCAGCCCCGGTCCGGAGGTCGTGATTAGTGCAGAGTCCACGGTAGTAGCCGTTGGCGAACGCAATCAGCAGAAACTGTTTAAATCCCTCCTCCTGACTGGAAGGGGGTAAATAGATGGATCATTTGATATTCGAAGTAGGTCTGGCCCTTGTGCTCATTGCGGCAGCCGGCCTTTTATCGGCAAAACTAAGATTTTCGGTCGTTCCGTTTTATATTCTGATCGGGATGGCTGTTGGGCCACATGCTATGAAAATCTGGCATCTGGACTTCCGTTTCATTGAAAGTCAGCCGTTTATTGAGTTTATGGGCCGCATTGGTATTCTCTTCCTGCTCTTCTATCTAGGGCTGGAATTCTCGGTTGGTCGTTTGATCAAATCGGGTAAATCCATTGCAGTCGGCGGGTCTATCTATATTGGGATTAACTTCACGCTGGGATTAATATTCGGTTTTATGTCCGGTTTCCCAGTTGCAGAAGCACTTATTATCGCAGGTATAACTACCATCTCTTCCAGTGCCATCGTGGCCAAGGTACTCGTGGATTTGAAACGAACGGCCAATCCTGAAACAGAGATGATATTGGGTATTATTATGTTCGAAGATGTATTCCTCGCTGTATATATCTCGATCTTGTCCGGACTTGTGCTTAGTGATTCATCCTCCATCGGAGGCGTCATCATGTCCGCACTTATTGCTCTCGGATTCATGCTTATCGTGATTATCCTTGGACGCAAAGCAACACCGCTACTAAACAAATTGCTTAAAATTCGATCGAATGAGCTATTCTCTCTCGTTGTATTCGGAGCCTTGTTCCTGGTAGCCGGCTTCTCTGAAACCATTCATGTTGCCGAAGCGATTGGTGCATTACTGGTTGGTCTGGTGCTTGCTGAAACAGAACACGCGAAACGGATTGAGCACTTGATTCTACCGTTCCGTGACTTCTTCGGAGCAATCTTCTTCTTCAGCTTTGGATTGTCCATTGATCCGTTGTCCTTGGGTGGCGAAGCCGTATGGTTAGCTCTGATTGCAGTTGTTATTACATTGTTCGGTAACTTCCTGGCAGGTATGATGGCCGGACGCAGTGCAGGACTATCGCCCAAAGCATCGGCGAATATTGGATTAACCATTGTGTCACGGGGTGAATTTTCCATCATCTTGGCCAACATGGGTAAAGCCGGAGGACTGTTGCCAATGATTCAACCGTTTGCCGCGCTCTATGTCCTAATTCTGGCCATTCTGGGTCCTTTATTAACCAAAGAGTCCAAACATGTATTCCGTTTATTGGATAAAATATTCAAGTTCAAGGATCCTCGGAAAAAGAAAGAAGAACCAAAGGTTCTGCAGAAAGAAGGATAATTCCTTATGTCTGTACAGAACAGACACACTAACGTACTTCGCGGCTCTTATGCCGATCTTTCTGTGACTAACCCAGGGAGAATGGCTCGAAAGCCGCACTAAGGAGGATGACCTATGAAAGCACCTCTGATATCGGCTAATCCGGTGCCACAAACCGCCAAGACCAGATTATCATCTGCCCGTCGCATGTTGAATTTATTGTTTGTAATCGCGGGTGGAATTCTGGCCTCCGTGGGACTTGAATTGTTTCTACATCCCAATAAGATCATTATTGGAGGCATTACAGGTATCTCTTCGTTGTTCGCCCACTGGACCGAAATGAGGATTGGTTTGTTCCTGTTTTTGTTCAACGTTCCGTTTATCTTTCTGTCCTATAGACTCGTGCAAAAGAAATTCGTACTGGTCACTGTTCTGGGTTTGGTTGTCTTTTCGATTGGTGCCATTGTGCTTCATCCCATGCCGCCGCTTGTCGAGCACCCGCTGGCTGCCGCCATGTTTGGCGGATTATGTCTCGGTCTAGGAATCGGTCTAGTCGTGCGGTATGGTGGGACACTGGATACGCTGGAAATCGGTGATCCGTCCTCCCGTCCACCTGAACGTGTATTTAGCGGGAAACGGATGCTTATCGAAAAAATAATCATGCTGCTCAACTTGTTGATTCTAACCGCCGCTGGTGTTGTCTTCGGTTGGGATCAAGCGATGTACTCGGTAATTGCTTATCTCATTGCATATGAAATGGTGTATATTGCATTCCGCGGATTCACAGCTAAGCGCAAAATATGTATTTTAACTACACAAAGCGCTCAAGTTGAAAAAGCCATCCGTAAACGGCTGCGCCGTGAACCTGGAACATTGGCTGCTTCAACGGATCCAGGGCATCCAGCTGTCGCTGAAGGTTGGATCCAACACGTTCCGGGAGCGCTCTACTATGAGATTCATTTCCTCGAAATGATCTGGCTCAAATCCATTGTGCGTCATATTGATCCACATGCAGGTATTGTGACAAATCCGGAAAAATAATAGCTCATGTAAGTTGAACTAAAGATATTTACACTGACACTACGATGACAGAACAACCTTCCAATCGCTGTTATCCCCAGATTTTTTCGATTCCCTTTTCTGAAGGGAAAAATCCGGGGATAAAGGCGAACGCTTCGCTTTTTCAGGTTTTTTCTGTCCTCTTCGTTATCGTGTAATTTTAATTCAACTTACAAAAAACGCTCTCTTCCCTTATGGATGGACAGTATTGTCCAGTAAGGTCAGAGAGCGTTTTTTTTGTTATCAGACTTACTTGTTATTATAGCTCAACGATGGCTTTGACTACATGTGAATCTGGCAATAACCATTGATCTATTGCAATAGGTAACTCATCAAATTCCACTCGGTGTGTGATATACCCATCCATGCTTAATTTCTTTTGACGCAAGGTCGACAGGACTTGTTCAAAATCTTCACGGGTTGCGTTTCGACTGCCCAAGATACTCATCTCCCGCTTGTGAAATTCGGGGTCATGAAAGGTAACATCCGCTTTCACCAGTCCCACGAAAATAAGTTGACCACTATGAGCAACATATTGAAGCGCCTCATTCATCGAATTCACGTTACCTGTTGCATCGAAGACAGCTGTAGCATAGTCGCCTCCCGTAATTTCAGCCACTTGTTGTACAGAATGTTCATTGGCCTGTACCAGGTCATCCGCTCCAGCCCAAGTCCGGCTAAGCTCCAGCCTGTCCAGATTACGATCAACGGCAATAACACGCGCCCCCGCCTGTCTGGCAAATGCCATCACACCCAATCCAATGGGGCCAGCTCCAATCACAACCACATGCTCACCATACTTGATTCCCGCTCTTCTGACGGCATGGGCTCCAATGCTTAATGGTTCTACCATTGCCGTCTCATCCAGCGTCAAACCTTCTGCTGAGAGCAGATGTGAGACAGGCACGCTGATTTTTTCTCTCATGCCTCCGTCTACGTGCACACCCATGACTTGCATGGACGCACAACAATTGGTTTTTCCACTGCGACATGCAATACAGAGACCGCAGTGCAGATACGGAATAATACTTACCTGATCCCCAGGCTGTAATCCTGCCTCGTTCGGACCGATTTCTTCAATAACAGCCGCCAGTTCATGACCCAGAACACGAGGATAGGTAAAGAATGGCTGATTGCCTCTGTATGCATGCAGATCTGTGCCGCAGATACCAATTCGTCGGATAGTAACCAACGCCTGATTCTCGGTTCTTTCGGGTTCAGCTATGTCTCGCAACGCCAAACGATTTATTTCTTCACATATAACTGCTCTCATTCCTGTTCCCCCTTCGATGATGCTTGTGACTTCATGTTATATTCAGGACGGCCGCTGGCCCAGCTCTCATTATGAACCGGAGCCAGGATTCGGAGCACCTCCGATAACAGTTCCTGGTCTAATGGTTCCTCAATCCAGGCTGCATTGTTGCGGATATTATGTTCACTTGCACTGCTGACCAGTGTCGTTGGAATCCGTTCATTGGCTGTTGCAAACTGCACGGCAAGCTTCGCAATATCGCTGCCCTGTTCCGCGCAGAACCGCGCCGCTTGCAGGCAGACCTGCTTCACGCGATCATCTGCCGGGTGCCAGGCAGGAGCTCCTCTTGTGCTTAATAAGCCCATAGAAAGAGGCGAAGCATTCACAAGGCCAACTTCTTTATTTTCCAAAAGGGGCAGCAAGGACAGTAGTGAAGTATCATTTAATGCATAATGACAGTAGGAAATGATAGCGTCAGCATCAATCTGTGGCAACACTGTTTCGAATAACGGCAGCGGTAAGCCACAAATCCCTGCATGGCGAATGACTCCCTGCTCCTTTAGGCGGAGTAAGGTTGGGAAAGCTTCTTCAATAATAATATCGGCCGGGACAAACTCGATGTCATGCAAGAACAGGATGTCGATATAATCGGTATGCAGTCGATCCAGACTCTCTTGTACACTATCATGTATCCGCTTACGCGAAAAATCAAATGCATTCTCCCCATAACGTCCAGCCTTGGTCGACAACGTAAACGAGCTACGTGGCAAACTACGGATGGCTTCTCCAAGGACCGATTCAGCCTTCGTTAATCCATAATAGGGCGAAACATCTATATAGTTCATCCCTGCATCTACAGCGGCGTGAACCGTACGGACACCCTCACCTCGGTCAATATCACGAAATACTGAACCTAGAGAGGATGCTCCAAAGCTCAGTACAGGTACTTCCAATTCCGTCTTCCCAAGTCTTCTTGTTTTCATCGGCCTGCCCCTTCCCAGCATGTCTGCTTACTCACGTGTCCTTTCATTGTAACAGTTGAATTTCAAACTAAAATATCGCCAAATGCGTAATATGTACTGTTTGATGATCTGTGAATAATCGCTTGGTGTGAAGTGAAATTAAAAAGTCCGCCGATTCCCCCTTAAAGAGTAATCAACGGACTTCATATCCAAACTGACTGAATGATTCTTATCCATTCAATTCATCAGCGTGATGTACTATAAAATAAATATTAGTTCTGCATTACAAAATCTTGTTGAATGGCATTATTCTCATCAAACGTCCGCAGGATGTCATATCTTGTGTTACGCTGTGCCGGAATATAACCGGACTCCCGAATCAGTTGCGTAATGGAACCAATGTTGACTTTGTACGTTGCGCCTGCAGCAGATACCACGTTCTCTTCAATCATGGTGCTACCAAAGTCATTGCAGCCAAATTCGAGTGATTTTTTGCCGACTTCAGGTCCCATCGTTACCCATGAGGATTGAATGTTTTTGATGTTGTCCAACACCAGTCGACTGATCGCTACCGTCTTCAGGTACTCTTCTGGCGTCTGACGCTCCAGCTTCAGGTTTGTATTATCTGGTTGGAATGTCCAAGGAATGAACGCCAGGAATCCTTCGGAATCATACTTGTTCGCAATGCACTCATCCTGAGCTTCACGTACACGAAGCAGGTGCAGTGCGCGCTCTTCCATCGTTTCACCAAGGCCGATAACCATCGTTGCCGTTGTGTTCATACCGATACGGTGAGCTGTCTGCATAACGTCCATCCAATCGCGCCATGAACCTTTCAAACGGCTGATTTTGCGGCGTGTACGGTCATCCAGGATTTCCGCACCACCACCAGGCAGAGAATCGAGTCCCGCTTCGTGAATTGCACGTACAACCTCTTCCAAAGTAAGACCGTCGGACACTTCAACCATTTTCATAATTTCAGCTGGCGAGAAGGAGTGCATCGTAATATTAGGGAAACGCTCCTTGATCGCTTTGAGCAGGTCAGTGTAATAGCTAAACGGCAGATTCGGATTCGTTCCGCCTTGCATCAAAATCTCGGTACCATTTACGTCTTCGGTTTCTTGAATCTTCTGGAAAATGACTTCATCGGGAAGTACATATCCTTCGTCAGAGCCAGGTCTGCGGTAGAAAGCACAAAAACGGCAGTACACATCACACACGTTCGTGTAGTTGACGTTACGCCCAATTACAAATGTTCTGTATGGTTCGGGGTGCATGCGTTTTACAATCACATTGGCGGCGGCCCCGATTTTGTCTACTTCATTTGATTCAAACAGCTGAATCGTGTCTTCCAAGTCCAAACGTTCGCCCCGAAGGGCTTTATCTAAGATACGGTCTACCGTACTCATCGTAAAAAAGCCTCCCTCATGAAGAGAAAATATAATCACGATCCGTCCCAACTTGCTCATATAGATGAAAGTTTTGGTGGCAACATCGCATTTCTGTACTCCACATATCGTAACACAGGTTACATGTGAAAAAAAGCACCTTATGAGAAGGTGCTTTAAAAATTAATAAAAATGTTTACATATGCTATCTAATTTCATTTCTTTTTCAGCGGGCTCTAACACCCGTGTTTCAATACGGTTCGATCCTACGAGTCCTGAAGTGCCTGATCCAGATCTGCAATCAGGTCATCGATGTCTTCCAGACCTACAGAGAAGCGCAGTAATCCGTCAGTTATACCCCGATCACGGCGAACCTCAGCCGGCATAGCCGCATGAGACATCATCGCAGGATAAGACAAGATACTTTCAACCGCACCCAAACTCACGGCAACAATTGGCAATTTCACACGATTAAGTACTGCCTTGGCCCGATCGCCTGAACCAACGTCAAATGACACGACTGCCCCGTATCCGCTTGACTGACGTTCATGAGCTTCACGGCCGGGATGATCCAGCAGCCCCGGATAAAATACAGCCGTAATATCACTGCGTCCACTAAGCCATGCAGCCAGCTTCGCTGTGCTCTGTTCACTGTGTGCCATACGCGCACCCAAGGTTTTCATACCACGCATCAGCAGCCAGGATTCCTGAGCCCCGAGCACGGTTCCAAGTCCATTCTGCAATTGTTTTAGCTGTGTACCCAATGAATCCGTACTAGCAACGGCTAAACCTGCCAGCACATCACTGTGTCCGCCAAGAAACTTGGTCGCACTATGTACGACAATATCCACCCCGAGCTCAATCGGACGTTGGTAATAAGGCGTCATGAAGGTGTTATCAAGAATGGAGATTAACTCATGTTCCTGTGCCCAGGAGGTGACTGCAGCAATATCCGTGATCCGAAGTGTCGGGTTGGATGGTGTTTCCATATAGACTGCCTTCGTATTCGGTTTGAGCGCTGCCTTCACTTCATCAATATTGGTCATATCCACAAAGGTAGTCTCAATCTGCATCCGGCTCAGAATGGAAGTAAGCAGTCGATACGTTCCTCCATATACATCTTCCGTCACAATCATGTGATCGCCTGCCGAGAACATCATGAACACACTGGAGATGGCAGCCATGCCTGAGGAATAGGCAAATCCGCGTGCCCCACCCTCCAATAATGTAATGTAATCCTCCAATGCCTGACGAGTCGGGTTACCGGAACGACTATAATCATGTTGAGGTGGATTAAAAATATCAAAATGATGGAATGTGGAGGCCTGGTAAATTGGCACACTGGAAGCCCCGGTGGTTTTATCGATTTCATCACCGAAATGCAGCAGCTTGGTATCGAACTTCAGGTCGGAATGAACATTCCGTTCATGATTGTTGGCATTATTGTTTTGCTCACTCATGATGCGTTCCCCCTTCTATCTCCTGCTGTGCAGCTGTGAGTGCATTGCCCAGATCGGCAATCAGATCTTCGGCGTGCTCGATCCCTACAGAGAAGCGCAACAGACGGTCATCTACACCTACCGCGTCACGAATTTCAATCGGAATATCCGCATGGGTCTGTACCGCAGGATAAGTCATCAATGACTCTACACCCCCGAGGCTTTCCGCAAAAGCAATCAGTTTGATGTGACGAAGCAACGGTTCAACATAACGAGCATCCTTTACTTTGAAAGAGAAAATGCCTGTATTTCCACTGGATTGTTTATTCTGTATTTCAAATCCGGGATGATCCGACAAACCAGGATGATACACTTCATTAACGGCTGGGTGCTCCAAAAGGTACTTGGCAATCGTCAAAGCATTATACTCATGCCGCTCCATACGAAGAGCGAGTGTCTTCATGCCTTTCATCAGCTGATAGGAGTCGCTTGGAGACAACACTGCTCCAATAGAATTGTGCAGGAATGCCATTTCGGCCGACAATTCTTCCCCTTTGGTAATAATTAATCCGGCAAGTACATCATTATGACCACCCAGATACTTCGTGGCACTATGGATGATGATATCAGCACCGAGTTCAATTGGACGCTGGAAGAATGGAGTCAGTAGTGTATTATCCACAATGGTCAGCAAGTTATGGCTCTTGGCCCAGGAGCATACCGCTTCCACATCCGTAATCATCATTAGTGGATTGGTTGGTGTCTCAATAAATACCGCTTTTGTATTCGGCTGACGAATACTTTCCAGAGCTGCCAGGTCATTGGTATCTACGTAACTTGCCGTCACACCAAATCGAGACAGGATGCGTTCAAGCAAACGATACGTTCCGCCGTACAGATCCAGCGATACAATCAGATGATCCCCTTGTCCAAATAAAGCGAAAATCGTTTGCAAAGCAGCCATGCCGGAGCTACAAGCAAAACCTGCATCACCGGATTCCAACGCTGCCGCTGCTTCTTCCAACACTTTACGGGTTGGATTGGTCGTACGAATATAATCAAATCCCGTGCTTTGTCCAAGCTTTGGGTGGCGAAACGCAGTGGATTGATAGATCGGAAAATTAATGGCGCCCGTTACCGGTTCATTGATAGACCCAATTTGGGCCAATCGACTTTCGATTTTCAACTTATTGTCTTCCATTGCAGCATCCTCCTGTAATGTCGATTAGATTTGCGGACCAATATCGTAAGGTGTCTCTTGATACACATAGTAATTGAGCCAATTAGAGAATAATAAGTTTGCATGTGCCCGCCAAGTGGCCGGGGGAACACGGGAAGGATCGTCATTCGGGAAATAATGTCTAGGCAGCGCAATGTCCATGCCTTTAGCTGCATCACGGTCATATTCCCATTTCAATGAAAGAGGGTCATACTCAGCATGTCCGGTTGCAAAAATCTGTTTGCCGTCTTTGGTAGCAACCAGGAAAATACCCGCTTCCTCAGATTCAGCCAATATCTCAAGGTTTTCGTTTTTTTCAATATCTTCACGTCGCACTTCCGTATGGCGGGAATGCGGGACGTTGAATACTTCATCAAATCCGCGCAGCAACTGCACATTGGATCTGTTGATCGTATGTGAGAATACGCCAAAACATTTTTCATCCAGCGGAACTTTGGGAACTCCAAAATGATGGTATAAACCCGCTTGGGAAGCCCAACATATATGCATGGTCGAAGTCACATTGGTTTTGGTCCATTCGAAGATCTCCTGGATTTCTTTCCAATAGTTCACGTCTTCAAAGTCCATTTGCTCTACAGGAGCGCCTGTAATGATCATGCCGTCAAAACGGCGGTGTTCAATCTCATCAAAGGTTTTGTAGAACAAGTCCAAATATTCCTGGGAAGTATTCTTGGACGTATGAGACTTCGGATGAACCAGAACGATATCTACCTGAATTGGTGTGTTACCCACCAGACGAAGCAATTGTGTTTCTGTCGTTTCCTTTGTGGGCATCAGGTTTAATATAGCGATACGTAGTGGACGAATGTCCTGCTGGTAAGCAGATGTCTCGTCCATGACAAAGATGTTCTCTCCTGCAAGTACTTCCTTGGCAGGCAGTGTGTCTGGAATTTTGATTGGCATGGTGTTTCTAACTCCTCCTTGTGCATAAATAGATGCAGCCACTGCGGAATCGATACGATTCGCATCCGTACAGTTATAGGCTGCCATGAGCTTGCCTGCAGGCGCTGAATTGCAACCACATTGCTGGCGGCAAGCTCAAGTTCCTTAGCGAAAATCACTGCTGAGAAGTCGGTGCATATAACAAAGACCTTCCTCGGATTCCGAGAAAGGTCATATGTAAATAGATATGCGCCTCTCTCATCTCTCAGTTACAACAGTGTCACTTGGACACTTGGTCGCTGCAAGAATTAGCACCGTGCGGTATACCGCCGGTTGCCGGGTTTCATCGGGCCAGTCCCTCCACCTACTCTTGATAAGATTTCGCTTTATTCAATTGTAAATACTAGTGTGGTTCACCTTTTACTTTAAGACATTAATCCCCTCACGTCAAGGTGTAGTTCAATGTCTGTTCCTCAGGATCGGAACCGTTCATCATCCGTTGTCATACACTGCTCCAGGGCGCGAAATCGACACATTTTTGCGCTTGAAAGGACCCTGTACCAGCGGTATACTAGACAAGTGTTATAAACCCTTATGTGAGAGGTGACATATTCAATGGATGGCGACCCGAGGCCTGACTGGCAGCCGAATTCCGACAAACTGCATAGAGAATTGATATCAGCATGCCGGCAGCGGGACGTTACTTCCCTTTGATTATAGAGCGAACGCAGTCCTGACTTCCAGGCTCCGCTGCCGACCGGCTGATCTGTTCTTTTTGCGCCCATATTGATGAAATCCGCCCATTTGGCGGGTGCAGAAGGAGTAGATGAATAATGAAAATCCGGTTGGTAAATAACGGTGTATTTATTCCGGTGGACGACATTCAGCAGGCGCTGACTCCACCAGCGGAGGGGTTTTACTGGATTGATGCGGACGTAGACGATTTGGCGGTACTTCAACCGCTGTTCATGATGCATGATCTGGCCGTGGAAGACTGTTTGAGTGACGAAGAACAACGTCCGAAGATTGAAATTTATGAGAGCCATTATTTTATTGTTATTAATAGCATTCGTTTTGATGATGAAGAGATTTTTTTACGTGCCGTCAACTTGTTCCTTGGCAGACACTTTATTATCAGTGTGACCAAACAGAAAGTCAGCGAATTGCGGACATTGAAACCGATCCTATGGGAACAGGAAATCAGTACGCCGGATAAGCTACTGTACCTGTTGGTTGACTTAATTGTTGATAATTACTTTACCGTCGGTGACCGAATTGAAGCGCGTATCGAGAAGCTAGAAGAAGACATTCTGATGCACACCAAGAAGTCTCATCTGAATGAGATTATCGGGTTGCGCAGTGAGATTCTGTGGCTGAAGAAAGTGCTTGGACCTCAGAAAGAGGTCATTAACACACTCAATAAAAAAGATCTGCGTCTTATTGATGATCAACTGCAAAAGTATTTCAGTGACATTTATGAGAATGCTGTGAAAATATCCGAAACCTTTGAGACTTATCGCGACCTGATGGGGAACTTACGAGAAGCTTACCAATCCAGTATCGCCAACCGGGCGAATGAAATCATGCGTGTGTTCACCGCCATTACCACGGTGTTCATGCCGCTGACCGTTATCACTGGCATCTATGGGATGAACTTCACGAACATGCCTGAGTTGGACTGGAAATATGGTTATTTCGTGGTTATTGGCCTAATGGTTACGCTGGGCCTAAGCATGTTCTTTATTTTCCGCAAAAAGGATTGGGTTTGAAATAGCAAAAGACGAAGCGCTCCACTTTTGGAGACGCTTCGTCTTTTTTTATAATTAGTTTATTGTATGACAACTAACGTCCTATTTCCAATCTAGCCTGCATTCTGCTCCGTCTCTGTGTGACGACGAAACCGGATGCGAATCATGCGCAGTCTTTCGTAGACCTGCTCCAGATTGCTCCCGCCAGGCTTCTCTTCTCCATACACCTTATGTAACACGGGCTTCAGAAACGTATCTCCCAGCTCCTCGTAGGCGCTCCATACCGCCTCTTGCTCCTCTTCGGGCATGACAGCAAGCTCCGCATCGAGTAGACAATCTGTGTCATACCCCTCCAAATCCAGTGCCTCTAACAGTTCAATTAGCTCCCGACGGGACAATCCGGAACGATTCACGATCTCCTCTAACGTATATCCTTCTTTCATCCCTTCAAGTACCTGCTTCCGTGTGGTAAATCTGTCTAGCTCCTGCTTGTATTTCTGCTCTCTCTGTTTGTACAACCAGCTCTCATATTCTTGTTCCTTCAGAACCGAGTACACCCACTCTAGCGGAAAAGATGTGGAACGTTCCAGTCCATTCGTAAGCTCCAACCATTCAGCTCCGTACTCGGAAGCCTTGCTCTCTCCTACGCCAGGCAGTTGCATCAATTCATCGATGGTTTGTGGAACAAATGCACTGATCATGCGTAACAACCGGTTCGTTGCAATAAAATAGGGGGCCTTCCGGTCAGACGCTGCTCTCTTCCTGCGCCATATGCATAGGTCCATATACAGCCCCTCATTGCCATATAATTCACTGTAACAATGAAGACGTTGACCGCCATAACTGCGCGACTTCAAATCATCATTTTCGTGAAACATACCCTGCAGCAACGGACGATATCCTTCGCCCATCTGTATGGCTAACTGATGACGATAAACATGTAACAGCTCGTCCCACGAACTGCCAGCATACCAGATGTCATCCGTTCGATCTCCTTCTTCATATCGGCTCCATCCCAGATGCCACGCTCCTTCTTCTTCACCGATCCACAACTGCGCATGCTCTTCATTCTGACCTGACATTCTGGATAATCTGTTCATGAAAATGACTTCCATTTCTTGTCCCTCCTTCAATAGTTCAGCTCGACACAGTCTGTTTTGTGCTAAATTAAGCAACAAAAAAAACACCTCTCCTGCAAAATCCATGCAAGAGAGGTGCTTCCTCATAAACCGTGCTATGCTGTTGCTCATAATATTACCACAATGGAAAAATTCGTCAACTGCTTGTTTGTAAAGCTATTTACTTGTTCAAAGCCAATTTGGCCAACGCAAGCGAACCACACAGTCCTGCGTTATCGCCAAGTCCCGGTGAAACGACATACTTGTCAATTTCGGACTGAAGTGCAGGATGCTGAACGTATCCAGCGAGCAATTCCTGCAGTTTGCTGCGAACCATTGGGAACAGATGCTCCTGCTTCATCACACCGCCACCCATTACAATTTTCTGAGGTGTGAGGATCAATACATAATTCATCAGAGCATGCGCCAGGTAATGTGCTTCAATCTCCCAGGCCTTGTGATCGGCTGGCAGATCGTAAGCTGGTTGCTCCCAACGTTTATTGATAGCAGGACCTGCGGCAAGCCCTTCCAGACAGTCTCCATGATACGGACAGAACCCTTCATACGTATCTTCAGGATGTCTGCGTACAATGATGTGTCCCATCTCTGGATGTGACAATCCATGGACCATTTTGCCACCTACAACTGCGCCTGCACCAATACCCGTTCCGACAGTAATATACAGACAGCTATCCAGGCCTTGTGCAGCCCCCCAGGTTGCTTCCCCAAGCGCAGCACCGTTCACATCCGTGTCGAACGTCATCGGTACATCAAAGTGCTCCTTGAGCTTACCAATCAGGTTATACTGACCCCAATGCGGTTTGGGTGTTGTTGTGATGTAACCATAGGTCGGGCTTCCTTCAATCGGATCAATTGGACCAAATGAACCTACACCCAAAGCTTCAATACCTTTACCTTCAAAAAAAGCGATTACTAGAGCCATCGTCTCTTCCGGTGTCGTCGTTGGAAAGCTTACGCGCTCAAGAACTTCTCCTTCTTCCGTACCGATACCACATACAAATTTGGTTCCTCCAGCTTCAATTGCGCCTAAAATCGTCATGTTAGTCACTCTCCCAAGTAGTTTAAAATTAAAATGGATCTTCGAATCTGTTCTCTAAACGAGGGCATGAATTAATCCTGTTCAGCAGTTTCGAGCTTGGCCAATCGCTTCAATAAGGTCTGCTTCCAGCTGTCGGCTAACGTTGGAATGGCCAGCAAAGCACGCATAGCAACGGCATCCTGCTTCCCCTGATGCATAATTCGATTGGCTTCCAGAATGGTCATTGATGCAGGGTTCGTGCTTATTCGTCTGAATATTGCAGAAGGAGTTACCTCGCCCTCTTGCAACACCCGAAAATAAAATCCGGTATGCCCGCTATCCTGAAAATAAACAGGCAGCTCTTTGTAATCATACCGTGCACCAAGCTTGAAGCAAGGCTGTCTTGGCTGGCTGACCTGTACCGTAGCTTCCCCCAATTCATACACATCACCGATCCGGACTTCTTCCTCCATACAGCCTTCAACTGTCAGATTTTCTCCACAAGCTCCCCAATCCAGCTTGCGATCCATCAGTTGTTCAAGCGCCGCATAACGACTGTAATCGTATACACAAACTGCCTTATCAGGCCCACCATGATGCTCGAGATCCGCCTGGGCATCCCCTGTCATTCCGGTGAATGACAGGAAGACCGGGCTGGATATGGGATTTTTCACAATGCCGCTCATCACTTCGCGCTTCTGGCCAGGCAAGGCCTGAAGTTGCCCTACGTTTACAGCTAATACCGCCGTTTTGCTTTCATCTGGCTTCCGGTTATGTGTGAGTGTCATCTGATCCTACCTCCCATATTAGCTTTCTTTTAACGAACAGAGCCACCAAAAACAAGTGTATTACTTAACAAGCGGCCCGGGGAAGTAAGCATTTTGCCACCAGCATACATGCCAGAAGATGCACCACCATCCAGGTTCATTGCCTCCTTGGCACCAAGCTTCTGCATGACAGCAGCCCATTCTTTGATCGTCGCTCCTGAGACGGTAGCCAACATAACCGAACCGTCGGCCATTATGGCTATACCGCTTCTTGCGCCGGAGGCATTGAGAATTTTGGTATCCTTGAAGCCCTCACTCGTTGGATTTACGGCAACTTTGCCGTCTTTCACCAGACGCGGACCTGCGCCCACAGCGGTAACTACATCTTGCCAAGGGATCTCTTTGCCTGCTGCATTGGTGTATTTATAATTCATCTCTACAGTTGATCCAACGGTGAAGCGATCCGACGAAGATTTCTGATTTCCCGTGAAGACCAGCACCGAGCCATTCTTCGGAATGGCTACATCGGTATTCGGTACTTTCTTGGTGACAATCCCTTTCTCCATCACAACCGCCGTACCTCCTTTGAACCCGACTGTAGATCCCCGCTCTGGCGTGTATAACATCGTAATACTCGCATTCGCGGAAGGTGTTCGGTTAATAAAGGTCGCATACCAACTGCGTGATTTCCCTTCTTTATCTGTTACTTTACCCGTCAGACTCACTTGAAGCGAATCCATGATGGCTGAACCATCTTCCTTAAACCCAATCGTTGTTCCGTATCTTCCAATATGTATAACCTTGCCATTTGCTATTAACATGCCGTATGGATCTGGAGCTCCGTTATAAGCTTCAAAAAATGCTCCGTTAATGGCCGCTTGTGCGCCATATGCCTTAACAATCGAAGGTAATGTTGCGGTCTGACCGACCTGCTTCTTCGCCAATCCTACGGTAACTGGTGTACCCTTGGGAATACTAACCGTCTGCACGGTAAAACTGCGTCCTGCTGCTTTTACTTTCTGTACCTTGGTGCTAATTGCCGCTTTGGCATCCGCTGTCTGTGGAGCACTCACCGCTCCTGAAAGGATTACCGGCAAAGCAAGGACGAGGGCCATAGCCCCTGTCCACCACTTTTTGCCCGTCCTTTTTGTCTGCATACTACTCACCCTATTGCCACTCCCATCCAAGAGCCCAGGCTCTTCATCTCAAGTTGTTCGAACTTGTCCATCACCGTATCCGGATCAAGACGCAATTCACATACATCCAGTGCACAAGCTACCGGAACAGCACAGTGAATCTCTGCCAGTTTACGAGACAGATGAAGCATATCGAGATCATTCTCAATCTTGTTACGTACCGAAGGGGTAAGTTTATCCATATTGTCCAAAATGCCTTCTATGGAGCCAAACTCCTGCACAAGTTTCAAAGCCGTCTTCTCCCCAATGCCCCGTACCCCAGGATAATTGTCACTGGCATCGCCCATCAGACCTTTCATGTCAATCACTTGACGAGGTGTCAGTTGTTTCTCCGTCATTAGAGATTCAGGCGTATACACCATGTAATTGCCATGACCTTTTTTCATAATAATAATGCTTGTGCGGTCATCAATCAGTTGCAGCATATCATGGTCACCCGTAAGTACCATCACGTTCATATCCGTCTGCTCGGTGTAGTACTTGGCAAGTGTACCGATGCAATCATCAGCCTCATATCCTTGAGCGCCAATATTCGGAATGTTCAAACTATCCATCACTTCACGAATCAGAGCAAATTGAGGAATCAGATCATCCGGAGCTTCCGGACGGTTCCCCTTGTACGCTGCATACTCTTCACCGCGAAACGTCTTGCCCCCCATATCCCAACAGCATACGACATGACTTGGCCCAAAGGTCTGAACCGCATCCCAAAAATAACGGATAAATCCGTATACTGCGTTGGTTGGCACGCCTGCCTTTGTACGTCTGATATATCCGCTTGCAGATGTTGCATAGAATGCACGGAACAACACCGCCATACCATCTACCAGCAACAAAGTAGGTTCATTACGTTGATTCACTTGAATTTGTTCTCTCCTGTCCTGTATCTAGCAAATAAAATATCGAACTAATTCTATCATTATAGCATAGTTCCGCCAAGGATCGACCAGCCAAAAAAGCCCTGAAATTTGAACATTCAGAGCCTTTTTCACCTTGGTTCATTTAACAATCAATGAAATCATTCATCTA
The DNA here is from genome assembly GCF_900101205.1 of Paenibacillus sp. OK060. Taxonomy (NCBI): domain Bacteria; kingdom Bacillati; phylum Bacillota; class Bacilli; order Caryophanales; family Paenibacillaceae; genus Paenibacillus; species Paenibacillus sp. OK060. Next base: position 212,134 of record NZ_FNFR01000007.1, on the reverse strand, counting down.
TAAATTACGCGTTGTTCCATTCCTGCTCATACGTGTCTTCTTTGAATCCTACGGTCACTTTGTGACCATCCGTAACGATTGGACGTTTAATCAGACGACCATTGGAAGCCAGCAAACGAATCTGCTCTTCTGTGGACAACCCTGGCAGCTTGTCCTTCAATTGCTGCTCCTTGTACACTTCCCCACTCGTATTAAAGAACTTCTTCACTTCAACTCCGCTCTTCTGAATCAACTCCGTTAATTCTGCTTCGGATGGAGGTGTGTCGAAAATAGGGATTAATTCCAGCTCATGCCCCTGAGCTTCCAGCCATTTTACGGCTTTGCGGCACGTGCCACATTTGGCGTATTGATATACTTTTAGATTACTCATCGTTACTTGTCCTCCTATGTGTGCTCCGGTGGTGCTCCGGTTTCGACTTCTCGCTTCCCTTGGTTTGCTTTGCAAATCCAAAAGTCGCTTCAAACCGATACCATCGCACTGTAATTTTAAACCTCTTTTCGAATGAGAAAAATATACATTCGGTTATATCATTTTAGGATCAAGACACTATGACCTAAGAGCTCTAGAACCAAAGAGCTTATAATCGCAAGACCTTAGCCTACGGCATATTGTTCGGATACATCGCATCCCTCACATGGGTTATCTTACATCCAGTTGATATGCGGACGCACCATGCACTGAAGTCCGCACACAGCGCAAATCACAGGCCGTTTGACAGCATTTCACAATACTTCTCTAGGTGATGCCTCCGTATCCAGGCGAGCCTCCAGGGCAGCCATATCAGCGGGCAACGGGGCTTGGAACGTCATACGGCTTTGCAAAATGGGATGGTCAAACGCCAGCTCACATGCGTGCAATGCCTGACGGGCAATCCAAGTATCTCGTTCCTCCCGAACAGCCATGGTCTGCCCATCGATCTCATGCACAGGAAGGGTCTTGTACATCCGATCCCCAATTAACGGGCAGCCAATCGATGTCATATGTACCCTTATTTGATGGGTTCTGCCGCTCTCCAACTTCAGATTCACCGCACTGGCACTTCCGCCCGCCCATCGGACAACGGTCGTGTATAACGTTCTTGCCGCATACCCGTCAGGTGTAACGATTCGACGATGCGGCTCTTCGGGATCACGATCAATCGGGCCATCGATGGCCCCCTCTTCTTGGGCAGGACTACCGTGCACTAAGGCAATATATTGTTTATCCACCGTTCCTGCGATCATCTGTTCAGACACATGCTGGTGCACATATGGATTTTTTGCGATTGCCAGCACACCCGATGTTTCCTGATCCAGTCGATGAATCGGCCTGAAGCGGAATCGCTCGCCTTTGGACTTCCAATAATGGACAACCCCGTTTGCCAAAGTACCTGTGTAATGCCCATGTGTTGGATGTACGATGACACCGGAATCTTTGTTCACGATAAGCAAGTGCTCATCTTCATACAGTATCGTAAAGGGAATCGGCTCAGGTAAAATATCATCCGACTCTTCCTGTTCCATTCGGACTTCCAGGACGTCACCTGCGCTAACTTTGACGCTGATGTATACCCGCTCGCCATTCAACATAATTCCCTGCTCTGTAAGTTTGATTCTCGACAGGAGCTTGCGCGAAACCTGTAGGCGCCGCTGAAGCACGGTCTTCAGCAGCCAGCCATCTTCATTTTCCGGAACCGTGTAAATAAGTGGTGAATAATAATCGCTCATTCTTTGTCTTTGCGGCGGAATACTTTTTTGCTCCGCACATACTCAATGTCAGCTACCTGTTGTCTCGCATTAGCAGTCCGAGCTACAACGAAGAAATAATCAGACAGACGATTCAAATAACGTCGTACAGAAGGGTTGATATCCGTGTGCTGTCCGAGTGTTACGGCACGGCGTTCAGCGCGACGACATACTGTACGGCAGACATGTAATGTGGAAGAGAGCAAACTGCCCCCTGGCAAAATAAACCGTTCCACCTTCGGATTTTCCGCATCATACAGATCAATCCATTGCTCAAGCCGGGTGACCATCTCATCACGTACTTTATATTTGGTTTCGCTAATTTTTACAAAGGCGAGATCGGACCCGCAATCAAACAATTCTTGCTGAATTTCGAGCAAGTGTTCACGCAAATCCTCAAATTTCCCGTTAGCTTGATCAATAAAACTGATGGCCTGCCCAACAAAACAATTCAGCTCATCAATTGTCCCATAAGCTTCAACCCGGTCATCGTCCTTGATAACCCGTCCACCAATGACTGAGGTCTGTCCCTCGTCACCTGTTCGTGTATATATGCCCATTGTAATCCCTCCTATTGTTAATATCATTCGCATGGTAGAACGCTGGGGTTAAACATAAATGCATGCCCTTCTAGAGTTTAACTTAATCAGTATACTTGACCTACTATGAATACGGGAATGCTATTATTTTCAGAAACCAGTGAGATCCTTCACACGTATATATGAGTTGGTGTACTCTGCCGAGTATACGCCAAATCCTTGCAAACCAAAAGTAGAGGAGACGATTATGCAAAACTGGATAACCGATTTCATGGAACAATACGGCTACATAGGCATTGCACTCATTATTGCGCTTGAAAACGTATTCCCCCCCATCCCCTCCGAAATCATATTACCTTTTGGCGGCTTCATGACCACCTATACCAGCTTGACTCTTCCCGGTGTTATTATTGCTGCTACCATTGGTTCTGTGCTTGGGGCAGTCATTCTCTATGGGATCGGACTGCTGATTGATGTCAATCGGCTGGAGAAGATTGTAGAACGTTGGGGTCATATTCTGCGGATCAAAAAAGAAGATATCCACCGTGTCGATGCATGGTTTGACAAATATGGAATGTGGACCGTACTATTCTGTCGCATGGTCCCCCTTGTTCGCAGCCTGATTTCGATTCCTGCTGGCATGTCCAACATGAAATTTGGTTTATTCCTGCTCTTCACAACCATTGGAACACTGGCCTGGAATATTATTCTCGTCTCGGTTGGTGCAGCTCTCGGTGCGTCATGGGAGAGTATCCTGCACTTTATGGACGTGTACTCCCTGGTCGTATATGTACTTCTGGCGATTATTGTTGTTGGCTGTATAATCTGGTGGATCAGACGCAATAAAACTCGGAAATAAAGAAATTTACACGCATAGCTTTTGTCATAAAATAAAGCCTCCGCACCACAATTTGTGGTAACGGAGGCTTCTTTAGGCTCGTCCATCGTTTAACACTATGAAATACTAATCTTCATATCGCAGCCCTCGATCTTTGAGATCAACAGGCAAGCCAGATATCAACAGATACATCTGTTCCGAATGCGCCTGCAACGCCCGGTTAACTGACGCCATTCTTGCTGCAAAAATTCGTTCTTCCTCTGAAGGATATAAAGAACCGTGCATTTCATTGGTAATCACGAGCAGCTTTCCCTGGTAAGACAGAAGGGCGTCCAGCAACAGCTGTGTCTCTGAACGCTGCTGATCCAGATCATCACTTGCCCTGAACCCGGCTGCCATCCATGCGGTCAGACTATCCACAATGACAATCCGCTGATCTGCCAGGAAGAGATTGGATTCCCGATTAATCTGGTGAAGCACCTCCGTCAGGTGCTGGCCGTTCCCAGCCTGGATGGCACGATAATGAGCGGATGGCAATTCGGGAATCACGGGATCATGATCACCAGTGGATAAATAGATGCCCTCCCGGCTAATCCGGGCTGCGTATCCAAGCGCAAATCGGGTTTTACCACTGCCTATGCCGCCTGTGACCGTAATTAGCAATCCGCTCCCCTCCTTCAGTAGCCATACTAGATTGCATTTACTCTGTCAGCGCCTTCAGCACTTTCTTGGATTCTTCGACATTAGACGCCGACACTGGAATGGTAGCAAACAGATTTTGCGCAGCATAATCTACATCTTTGAACATTTGCATATCTTCCAGCGGAATGCCATAGAGATGTGATTCTGTCTTGATATCTGAACCGTCATCTCCTTCACCCTTTTCAACCAGGACCCCGCCTTCAAATACACCGCGCTTATACTTCTCCGCATCAAATGTATCATCCAGCGGAATATTGGAGCCGTTACTTCCGTACTGCTTCATATCAGCCTCAGGCAAAATGAAAATATCATGACCGCCAGCCGCATATTCTACCATAATTTTCTGAACATCATACATCGCACTGGTGATAACCTCCACCTTGGGCTCCTCGCCCAGCTTCTGCTGCAAATTAGCTTGCAACTGCTCCGAGATCACGGATGGATTTCCTTGGTTGTCAATGATAAAAATTGTAAAACCGTCCTTACCGCCACAGCCAGCAAGCAGAAAAATCATAGAAATAATTGCGGTAAGCCCCCAAAATCTCTTCATTCCAGTTCCCCCTTTAGTCTCCTATGTACAATATATCACAATTGTTCCACGCAAAAAAATAACCCTACCTATCCAAAGCAATCTGTTCATAGATCAAAAAAAAAGACCCTTTCCGGGTCTTCTTCGAATCGAATATGCGTAACGTTTCGATACAACGAAAAATTACTTTCCTTTAATCGGATTAGCCTTCATGTATTCATTAATCTTCAAATCTAGCAAACTGCTAATTTCAATTACAATATCGGATGTGAATGATTTCTCTTCAAGGAATATCTGTTCCATCTTGCGGCGTAGCATATGGATCTCATCTTCCAAGGAAACGTTATGCAAAGATGCGTGATCCGGTTTCACCGACCATCGGTCGCCATGATCGCCTTCTGCCAAATAATGCCCACGATTAGTCGGTAAATCATATTCAACACAAAACAAAGCCAACCCCTCCTTGGAAAAATTAGTTTCCAAATACAAGAAAAACTTATTTCAAATTGAAATTATATCACAATATTTTGTAAAAGAAAGTTATTTTTTTCTAGTTTGAAGAAAGTTTATGTCGATCAGAAGCTTCTAATCCCTATTAACCCTCTTTTTGCAGTTTGTAAACAAAGTTTCCGATTCGTTCCAAGGCTTCATTCAATTGGGTCACAGATGTTGCATAGGAACAACGAAGAAATCCTTCACCTTGTGGACCAAATACATTCCCCGGTACAGCCGCCACTTTATTTTCCGTTAGCAAACGCTCAGCAAAAAGATCCGAACTCAGCCCCGTCTTCTGGATACTAGGAAATGCATAAAATGCTCCCTGGGGTTCATGGCAGTCCAGTCCAATATCTCTAAAACCCTGCACGATAAGGCGTCTGCGCTGATTATAGGATTCAACCATTCTATCCTTCTCACCCAAACCGTTCGTCAATGCCTCAAGCGCGGCCACCTGTCCCATAGCAGGTGCACACATCACCGTGTACTGATGAATTTTGAGCATGGCTGCAATCAGTTCGGGATGTCCGCACATATACCCAATTCGCCAGCCGGTCATCGCAAAAGCCTTGGAAAACCCACTAACCAAAATGGTACGTTCCTTCATATCCGGAATCGTAGCGAAACTAACATGTTTTTGCGTATACGTCAGCTCAGCATAAATCTCATCCGCAATGACGATCAGATCATGCTTTTTGATCACTTCAGCAATAGGCAGCCATTCTTCATAGGTCATGATGGCACCTGTCGGATTGCTCGGATAACAGAGGATAAGAACCTTCGACTTCGGCGTAATTCCCGCTTCCAGCGCCTCGGCAGTCAGTTTAAATTGATCCTTCGCATACGTTTCTACACCAACCGGTATACCTCCACCAATCGAAGCGATTGGAGAATATGCCACATACGAAGGTTCTGGAATCAGAATTTCGTCTCCGGGTACAATCAATGCACGCAATGCCAGATCAATGGCTTCACTGCCACCAACGGTAACGATAATTTCGTCCTTTGGATCATACTTGGTATCAAATTGAGTATCCAGATACTCGCTGATGGCTTCCCTCAGTTTCGGCATACCCGCATTGGAAGTGTAACTGGTCATGCCTCTTTCGAGTGAATATACACAAGCTTCACGCATATGCCACGGTGTTACAAAGTCCGGTTCACCTACACCCAGTGTGATGATATCCTTGTTATCGCCAACCAGATCAAAAAATTTGCGTATACCGGATGGCGGTATCTGTTGAACCAAAGGTGCCAAATACGAAGTCATTTTCTTGTTGTTTCCTGTTGTCTGTTCATTCACTATCATGACGCATCTTCCTTTACGGCGAGATCATGAGACGGTTGTCTTCCTGATGGTCTTCAAAAATAATCCCGTCCTGCTTATATTTTTTAAGAATAAAATTCGTTTTGGTTGAAAGTACAGAGTCAATCGGAGACAATTTCTCCGATACAAAATTAGCGACTTCACGCAGGTTGCCACCTTCTACTTCTACGAGCAGATCATATGCACCTGACATGAGATATACCGATTTCACTTGCGGATACAGATAAATGCGTTCAGCGATCCCTTCGAAGCCACGACCACGCTCAGGCGTAATCTGTACTTCAATCAAGGCCGTTACTTTCTCATCATCAATCTTGCTCCAGTTCACAACGGTTGCGTATTTCACAATCACGTGGTCCTGTTCAAGCTGGGCCACGGCGTTCTTGATCTTATCTTCCGACTCCCCCAGCAGCGTCGACAGCAGTGCGGGAGTCCTTCTCGCGTCTTCCTTCAACAAATCCAGAACTTTTAATTGCAGATCGTTCAGATCCTTCATGTCTTTCCCTCCAGCGTCATCCAGCTTCCTGAAAATGAATTAATACTTATATTACATGAATTCAACGATCATGCAAAGACAAAAACCGCCCGCCCTGAATTCGGGCAAGCGGTGGTATGGTCTGTAACAGTACCTGCTTCAAACCATAATTACAAAGGTTACATGTAATAAGGGTTACCGTAATTCGGTTGATGCTGGGGTACATTAGGCGCCTGGTTGTAAGCACTGGCCTGCGTATTCTTTTCCTGAATGAACTGCTGGCATTTCTGTTGGGTCTGGTGGGCCGATTGAATCTGCTTGTCCACATCCTGGCGCAATGCCTTCGAGCCTACCGAATACATGTTGTTCTGCTGCATCACATTAAACAGCTCACCTTGCAAACGGAGTGTATCATTGGTCAAATCTGTGAACATCCGACGTGTAATGGGACAGGAAGCTTCGGTTGTTGCTGTCGTATATTCGCGCGCGGTTCGTCTTAAATCCGCAAGAATCGACTTCAACAAATCCTGTTCCTGCATAAAAGATCCACTAGATGATAAAGATTGAGAATACACACGATTTCCTCCTATACGGTTAGATTCGGCTTCTATTACTGTGCTTGTGTTGGAGCAATAGATTGATGTTGTTGCAAAGCATTAACGAGTGTGTTCAGATGCTGTTCATGGGAACGAACATAGTGATTCAGTGCCTGCTGAATTTGCGGATTATGTGAGATAGAAGCTGTAGCCGCGCACTGCTTGATCAGCAGTTCTTCATTGGTTATTGAATCCGCAATATAATTCAATTCTTTCGGACTCAGCGCTTGCATGGATTGATTCTGCATGTTTCGTTGACCTCCTCGGCATAAAGTTTATGCGCAATTATTGTTAACCCGGTCACTCAAAAGTATACAAACGTAATCATGAAGGAGATGTTTCTATTGGATCTGGTCTATGGTACACCGTTCTGGCCTTCCACTTTCAACCCAAATTCTAACTATCCCTCGCTACAAACCGACATCTCCTGTGACTGCTTGATCATAGGTGGTGGTATGGGGGGGGCACTGACTTCCGAATTGCTTACGGAGCGTGGAGTTAATACGGTTGTTATTGATAAGAGAAAGATTGCGCATGGCAGTAGTTCAGCCAATACAGGACTTTTGCAGTACACAAACGACAAAACACTGACCTCCTGTATCAATACCTTTGGTGAAAAGACAGGCGTGCGCTTCTATGAACTATGTCGTGAAGCCATGCAGAAACTCACACAAATTGCGGACAGGCTGGATACCGATCCCTGGTTTATTCCACGGACCAGTCTCTGTTTTGCCAGCAGCATTGATGATGTAGCCATGCTGGAGGAAGAATATCAAACGTTGAAGCATTATGGCTTTGAAGCTGAACTGTGGAATTCCGACAAAATCAGCACCCATTTTCCCTTCAGCAAACCTGCCGCATTATATACGTTGGGGGATGCTGAAGTGAACCCGTATCGTTTTGTTCATGCCTTGTTTGAATCGGCAAGCAAGCGAGGAGCACGAATCTATGGACAGACTGAGATGATTCATTGTGAATTCGATGATGATGGTGTGCTGTGTCATACTTCAGGTGGGAAAATCCGCGCCAGCAAGGTTATTTTTGCTGCCGGTTATGAGACGCAGGCCATCAAAAAGGATCAAGGAGCCTACCTACAAACCACCTATGCTATCGCTACTAAACCGTTGCCTGACCTTAAGGAATGGTATGAGCACAGTCTGATCTGGGAGACGGCACGCCCTTACCTGTATATGAGAACCACACCAGACGGACGGATCATTGCTGGCGGTCTGGATGAAGAGACACCGAGGGAAGATCAGCGTGAGATTCGGGCAAGACACCGGGGAGATACACTCCTGGAAGAAGTTCGCTCTTATTTCCCACTGGAGGGTCTTGAAGTTGATTATGCCTGGGGTGCCGTATTTGGCAATACGAATGACGGACTTCCGTTTATCGGCCCACATCCTGAATACCCGCATTCTTATTTTCTTGAGGGTTATGGCGGTAACGGTACAGTGTACAGCATGTTCGGTGCTTCTATTTTGGCCGATGCTGTTACAGGAGTTGAGAATGGCGATATGGAACTTTTCTCATTAACGAGAACGAGTAAACCTTCTCCTGTGTAAGCAACGCCTCAAATAAATAAGGGTACAGCTCAGGATTATTCCCTGGACTGTACCCTTTTCCCTATGCTGAGGGTTCTTGCTGATCCGGATGTACTAACAAGTTGCGCATGAATATCCAGCCAATAAGCGGGAAAGCCCCAAGCGCCACAATAAGCCAGGTTAATGTTTGTAAAGAAGGGCCATTCATGACCGTCAGAATAAATACAGCAAGGCCAAATAAACGACCGACCATCAAACAAAGCTCCCTTAATACGACAAGTTCAACCCTTTTCTCTACATTTTCGCCGCTCGCTCCCATCAGGTCGAATCCTGCCGAAATCATTGGCAAAATATACAACGGCATCGACAAGGCAGATCCAATTCCCATAATTAAAAGCGTACCATAGCTGACCTTCCATAATAGCGGAATTAACACGATGAATAACAATATCGCACCGGCTAACATCCCTCTGGACCTGTATTGCGGCTTAAACCATTTTCCTGCGGCCCAGTAACTCACCAGTGCTACGGCTGAAGTAAATAGCGAGAACTGCCCTAGTTTATATTCCTGCTTAGTTGCCACATAGACGAGCAATGCAATCAGAAAGGCAAATACGCCTTCCCTCACGCCTTGTGCAAACAGTCCCATGCCAAGCGGTCTCCATGCGCTATCTTTGACAGACAACTGTCGCCACGGTTCAGACCAGCGGTATGTGCCGCTGACCTCCCTTTTTTTCAGAAAAAAACTGAACACAACGGCAATCACATATATGACCAATGACACCGTAAAAATAAGGCGATAACCCGAATTATCAACCATTCGTGAAATAATAAGACCTGAGAACCACGGGCCGATGATGCCTGTCATGGAACCCAGCAGACCCACCCAGCCATTGAACAGGTCCCTATTCTCCCGGTCAGTCACCTCAAAATAAACCACATTGAACGCAATCCAGAACAATCCAAGTGCACATCCAAACAAAATCCCCAGAGGCCATATCCAGTCAACCGCTTTTGGTCCCGCCCATAAAACAAGCATGTAAAAAATACCTGACAAGGCCGTTCCTAATCGCAAAGCACTCATTTTGTTATGTTCCTTGACCCACTTTCCCGCAAGCCAAAACGTGAGTCCAAGTGCAATTTGCTGGCTGATCGTAAACCATCCCAGCATAGCGTAGTCGGGACGACTTTTCCACAGATACACATTCAGAAACGTTCCCGACAAAGCTCCGGCTAACACAAACAATCCATTCACGCCTAGTAGCAGAATGGATTGTCGGCCCAGAGAAATCTTCATCTGCTCCCTCCTTATTCCACCTGAAGTCAGCACTTCACAGGCAAGGTCTAAGGGTTAACGTACCCCAAGCAGAAGGAAAACATGATGAATTTCCCGGATTATTATATTTTCAGAAGCGTCTTACTCTCTTATTTCCGTGCACTCAAATTCTGGATCAGACGCAGACGGTCATCTTCGGACAGGTTATATTGAACCTGGAAGCAACCTGAGCATACATACATTTGTACAGAGAACGGCGCATCCAGCAACGAATCCGTACCAGAGACAGCGTTGGCAACAGGGTTGAACGTATCCTTGGTTGCCTTCTGTGTACCCGTGAGGATCATGAATTCACGGCAGTGTGGGCATTCCGGAACCTCTTCTTGCAAATCAAGCTGCTTCTCCACGCCTTCTTCGTATTGAATCAGATCATTGCCCTCATCCGCATATTTCGTCAATGTACGAAGCTCCGGCAATTTCAGCTCTACTTCATCTCCCCACAAATTGGCGAGATCCGTAGTTTGTTCACCGTCCTCAACATCATCCATATCATAGATGTCTTCCTCGGCTTCATTGTTCTCTTCATCACCGATATTGATGTTTAGAGTACGATATCCCTTTAATTCATTATGACAGTAAGGGCATTCTTCTTCTGGACCTAGCTCCTCATCCCATACAATCTCGGTGTGGCACCATGGACATACTGTTGGTTCCATATTAAATCAACCTTTCTCTTTCAGATAATCATGTGTTTAACACATATATGATGCCTATGGCAAAAAATACAATCGATGCAGCAAACAGAATCCGTATCAATATCTTCATGAACGGTCCCCCTACATGATGCTCGCGCCAATAACAAATGACAACGAGACGGAAATAATCATGGATATCAATCCAACGGCCCGGTTATCCGCTTCAATCTCCTTATCAATGGAGAACACCGGTGTCAGAAACTCGAATAGAAAATAGGCAATGAGCAGAAGGACAAATCCTACAAATGACCACGTCATAGCTTCATACACCGATGATTTGGCCTGAATGCAGAAATGAAGCACGTTGCAGATTCCAAAGATCTTGCCTCCTGTAGCCATCGCAACCGCCACATTGCCCTTCTTGATTTCATGCCAGCATTTGTACTTGGTCACCAGTTCAAAGCAAGCAAGAAATACAAGCAGCTCCATAATCGCTACGGAGAAAAATCCGAGCACCATCCCCAAGGGATGAGACAGCAATTCGTCAATCGTCCCTTTCACTCATCGTTCCCCTTCCCCATTCTGCCGCCTGAACTCACTCAGGCGGCAGAACTTCTTTGATTCCTGGTCGGGCTATTCCAATTCTGCGACGGTCACACCGTTTCCGCCTTCTCCGTAATTGCCCAGCCGGTAACTTTTTATATGTCTATGCTTACGCAGGTAATCCTGAATACCGGAACGCAAAATTCCTGTTCCTTTACCGTGAATAATATACACCTGACCCAGATTAGCAAGGAAAGCTTCGTCGATAAAACGATCTGTCTCCATCAAGGCTTCTTCCAGATTCGTCCCCCGCAAATCCAGTTCACTTTTCACATTGTCATCGCGAGTTCGTTTCACGCCGGTTACCGGTTTCTGCTTCGGTTTGGCTTCTGCTGGTGCAGACTGCTGTAATTCCAGGTCATTCAGGGATACTTTCATTTTCATGATCCCCAATTGAACCATGGCATCCTTGGTGCCTGACATCTCCACCACATGACCTTTTTGATTCAAACTGTAGACAAGAACTTCATCGCCCGGTCCGATGGCCCGAGACTTCGTTGCCGTTGAAGTGCGCTTAGCCGTCTTCTTGCGTTTCTCAGGTTCAGCTTCATCCAGTTGTTTGCGAGCAGCAATAAGTTTGTGCTCCTTCACGGATGCGCCTTCTTCCATAGCGAGCTGACGAAGATCAGTTATAATCTTCTCAGCTTCCGCTCTGGCCTTGTCCACAATGTTGCGGGCATCTTCTTCCGCTTTTTCAATGCGTCGGTCACGCTGCTGTTCCAGCTTCTCCAGTTCGGCTTGATGACGGCTGCGCAATTTCTCCATGTCCTGGCGCAGACGTTCCGCACTCTCACGTTCTTGCTCCGCAGTAAGCCGGTTCTCTTCCAGGGAAGCGATCATATGCTCTACACGCTGGTCTTCTTCTTTCACTTCGCCACGCGCGTAATCCAGAATGTATCCTGGCAGACCTAGCCGCTCCGCAATTGCAAACGCGTTACTCCGTCCCGGCACACCGACGAGTAGTCGGTAGGTAGGGCTCAGTGTATTAACGTCGAATTCCATGCTGGCATTAATAACACCTTTTCGCTCATAAGCGTAAGCTTTCAGCTCACTGTAATGCGTTGTTGCTACCATGCGGCATCCGGTCTGATGCATATGCTCCAGAATGGAGATCGCCAGTGCAGAACCTTCTGCCGGGTCGGTACCTGCCCCAAGTTCGTCAAGCAACACCAGACTTTTGGTTGTCATGTTCTTCAGTATCCGAATGATGTTCGTCATATGACTGGAGAATGTACTCAGGTTCTGTTCAATGCTCTGTTCGTCACCAATGTCCGCGTAAATCGCATCAAAAACACATAACTGGCTGCCATCTTCCGCTGGAACGAACAAACCTGACATTGCCATGAGGCTCAGTAAACCAATCGTTTTGAGTGTTACTGTCTTACCACCCGTATTTGGACCCGTTACGATAATGGACGTATAATCGTTGCCGAGTTCAATGTCGGTTGGCACCACATTTTCAATCGAGATCAGCGGATGGCGTCCCTTTTTGAGCTTGATGAATCCGCGATCGTTCATGCGTGGCAATGTGGCTTTCAATTCACGGGCAAGACGTGCTTTGGCAAATATGAAATCCAGCGATCCCAGCAGGTCAACATCAACCAATAACCACTCTGCCTGTTCACTGACAAGTGCCGTTAATTTCTGCAAAATCACTTCAATTTCGCGTTCTTCCCGGATTCGGGTCTCGCGCAATTTGTTATTCATCGCAACGATGGATTCTGGCTCAATAAACAGCGTTGCTCCTGAACCGGATTGATCATGGACAATCCCGCCAAAGTAAGAGCGATATTCCGATTTCACGGGAATCACGAAACGGTCTCCCCGAATGGTTATCAGCTGGTCCTGCAGCATTTTGGATACTGTAGAAGAACGGATCATCGAATCCAGTTTCTCACGGATGCGAGCTTCACCGCCGCGCAGCTCACGACGAATCTGCGCCAGTGTTACACTCGCGCTATCTGAGACTTCGGCATTGTCGTCAATACAGATACGAATTGCATCTTCAAGCGTTTTTTGCTCAGATAACTGATCACTGATGTAGAAAATCGATTCCACCTTTTCATCATCGTGGAGTGCAGCGATCTGACGTTTCAATCGACGTGCTGCAAAAGTGGTGTTGGAAATTCCCAGTAACTCATGCGGGTTCAACGTGCCCCCTATTTCGGCGCGTTTGATCGAAGCAGTAATATCCACAATTCCCCCAAAAGATGGAGAGCCTTTCAGACGATCAAACATAAAAGCTTCATCGGTTTGCTGGAGCAGTCTCTTCACTTCTTCCAGTTCACTGATCGGCTCTAATTGTTCCGCTTTCTTTTTTCCCATCGTAGTCTGGGCAAAGCTTTGCAATGTATTTAAAATTTTGCGATATTCCAATGTTTTCAAAATTTTCGTGTCCAAGTGTACAACTCCTTCCAAACTATAACTGTATTATAACGAAAGAAACTTTCTAGCGCTATTTAACGAATCCTTCCACACATAACTTGGGACATAGCGCCGCAAACTACAGGTGTCAGGATTGTGCAACCTCACCATTGAACAGGATGTACAATGCTCAATCCGATCTGAATAAAGGAGGTATAACACCATGAATTTTCTGGGACATGTCGTGCGATTTATCATCGCCGCAATTGTATTGATGGTCGTCAGCTGGATCGTACCCGGATTCGCCGTCGGTGGTTTCTGGAGCGCACTGATGCTTGCTCTGGTTATTGCTCTGCTTGGCTGGGTTGTTGAAGGCATCTTCGGTAAAAGGGTTAATCCTTTTGGCCGCGGTATAGTCGGCTTCATCGTCAGCGCACTGGTGATCTGGATTGGTCAATATGTCGTAGATCATGTACATGTCAGTCTGCTTGGTGCTGTTCTGGCTGCATTGGTCATTGGGATCATTGATCTGTTCATCCCGGTTTCCACCCCTTTTGATGCCGGAAGAAGATCCAAAGATCACGCATAGGCTCCAACGTACCTACTCCCCATAGGCTTCCCCTAAACCTCTGATGGCTTAAACGCCTGATGAGGTTTATTTTTTAGGTTGTGCGCATGCTGATGTTCAAAAAAACGACATAGGCAGCATGTACAGGCATCGTCAATTTGCGGTATGATGACTGGAGAAATCATTCAAATTTTATCCATATCACGCTTTTTGAGGAGGCAAATGATGAAGAAAGGCATGGCATGGCTTGCGGCCTGTATGTTGATTCTGGTCCTTGCTGCATGTGGTGGAACTGGACAATCCGCAGAATCAAACGGCGAGTCCGACTCGGGTGCAACTGCAAGCGAAGAACTGGTGATCAAAGCAAGCAACTATGAATTTGACCAACCTGAATACCATTTAAAAAAAGGTGTCCCGGTTAAGATTGTTTATGAAAATACAAACGGAAACCATGGTGTTCTCGTGCCTGAGCTGAACCTTCGGCTGGATACCAGGAACAATTCCAAAGTGATTACTCCCGACACAGCAGGGGAATTTGAAATGTCCTGTTCCGTCTATTGCGGAAGCGGTCACGGCAGTATGATCTCCAAAATTATTGTTGAAGAATAGTGTTCAAGACAAGGAGCCCCCGTAGCGACGGGAGCTCTTTCTTCATTATAACAAATTGTACAAGAGTGCGCTGTCCAGGATTCCAGTTATGACATAATCATCAGCTAGGTCTGATCCTGCTCAATCAATTCAATCCATTCGTTATATTCCGTCTGCAATTTCGTATATTCATCCCGCAATTGGCGGTAATCTGTATTCAGTTGCTCCGCCTTCTCCTGCTCCATCTCACGTTCAACCTGCAGCAAACGTAACTGATTGGCCGCAAGTTCATACCGCTCACCGATATCCAGCAGTTCATTTTCCATCGTCTGCTTTTCTTCGATTGCTTCCGCACGCTGCTGGGCAAGCTGCTGCCGCTCGTGTTCCAGCTCTTCTACCTTCTCCACACTGGCAGCACTTTCTTTCTGCCAGAGATTCAATTCATTCTCCAGTGTAGTCCATCGATCTTGCCAGGACTGTTCCTGAGCCGCCCATTCATCTGCACGACGTTGCCAAACCTGATCTTGTTGTTCCGCTTGTTGTTCCGCTTGTTGTTCTGCTTGTTCTACTCTTGAGCTTAGCTCAACTTCCCGATCAGTCAGCTCTTTCAAGCGAGAGGAGAGCTCTGCCTGTTTGGCAGCCAATTCTTCATGCTTAATCTGCCACTCAAGTGCTTCTTCTTCTGTCTGAGTCAGTAAGCTAGCTTGTTCATCGATACGCTCAGATAGCTGATTAGCATTCTGTCTTGATTCTTCAAGCGCACGCACGATTTCTTTCTTTTCTTCGCTCATCTCATTCAGCTTGTGAGTATAGTCTTCTTCACGCTGCAGTGCATCACCATAATCCTTACGGATTTGTTTATAATTTTCCTGCAGCTTGTTCAGTTCTTCACGAGCTTCATTCAATTCACCATCAAGCTCTTTATGTTGTAGCTCCAGACGACCAGCTTGCGCAAGATAACGTTCTGCTTCTTCGCTGGCGTGACGAGCTTCTTCTTTAACAACGGATAATTCATCATGAAGGGACTGTACACCAGACTCTAACGTCTCATTCTGTTCTGCAGCTTCAAGTACCTGAGTCTCCAATTCGCCGATCTCGATCAGACGTTGTTCAGCCTGCTCTTTCCAAGACTGCTCGCTCTGCGTCAGTGCACCAAGTTCATGTTGCAATGTGCGTACTGCCGCATGGGCCTGCTCAAGCACTTTTTGCAGCCTGCGCTGCTCATCCTCGGACTTCACTTCGGCTTCACGGAGTTTTTTGATTTCCTGTTCAAGCTGACCGTGCTGATCCTGTACTTTTCGCAGTTGTGCTGTCAGAGAAGATTCACGTTCAACGGTCTCGTTATACTGCTGTTTCCATTGCTGTTCCGCTTCCCGGAAATGTTCGGCCTCAGCTTCTGTGTTGCGGAGTTGTTCAGTCAGCAGAGCACTATCCGCTTTTAGTTGTTCCAGCTGCTGCTCCAATTCCGTAATTCGACGAAGCTGAACATCTTGCTCCTGTTTGTATACGGCTTGTTCACTGCGCAACATTTCAGTTTGATTACGCTCGTGTTGGAGCTGTTGCTCCTGATCCACAACAACCTCTTGAGCATTCTTGAGCTGCTTGCGTACCTCGGCTAATTGGCCTTCAACATCGATTAAGCGCGATTTGGCCTGTTTACGTTCTTCTTCCAACTGCTGCTTCAGCTTGCCTTGCTCTTCTTGTAGCAAAGCTTCAGCAGTTGCCGCAGCTTCGTTCGCCTGAGTCTGGGCTGCTTCATGGATTTGCTGAAGCTGTTCTTCATAAGATGCTTCTTTTTCCATCCATTCCAATTCCGCCAGTTCGGATGACTCCTTGAACGTTGCATTCAGCTGTTCAATCTCAGCCAGTCGCTTCTGCTCTGCTTGTTGCTGCAGTGCGGTTTGTTCTTCTTTTGCCTTCTCAGTCAGTTCTCGAGCTTGATTGACGGCAGCTTGCTCTGCCTGCTGTATACGCTGCTTCATCTCGGACTGAAGTTCACGGTATTGAAGCTGGGCTTCTTCCTGAACCTTTTGCAACTGAGACTCGGCTTGTTCCAATTCAGACAAAATTGCCGCTTCTGCTTGCTCCTTCGCCGTTTGTACTTGCTGTGCAGCCTGCACCTCAATTTTTTGACGTTCTGCCACGGCCCGAGCTTCGGCTTCTTTCAGTTGAGCTGCCGTCTTATCCTGAAGCTCCTTGTATTGTGCAGCCGCTTTGGCTTGGGCTTGCTGCAACTCATTTGCTGAACGTGTCTGTGCTTCTTTCAGCTGAGCTGCCGCCTGAGTCTGTGCATTCTTGAGTTGATTCGCTGCTTTTTCTTCTGCTTCTTTGAGACGCGCCTGTGCCTTCTCCTCAGCCGCTTTCAGTTGCGACGCAGTTTGAGCCTGAAGCTTTTGCTCGCGACCTGCTGCCTGAGCGCGTTCCTGCTCCAGTAATGTATTCAGCTTGGCTACTTCTGCCTGCTGATCCTTCTGGAGCTTCGCGATGGCCTGTTCCGCCTCAGATTTAAGCTTCATTGCTTCAGCGAGTTCTTGGTCACGGCGTTCCAGTTCCTGCTGATGTTCATTTTGTATGGCATTCAGCCGATTGAGTTCATTTCTCATTTCGGTACGTTCACCGGTCAGCATTTTCAGCTCATTCCGAATTTCCTGAGTCTGAAGAGACTGCTCAGCCATATGTACAGCTGCCAGAACTGCAATACGCGGGGTATCCAGTCGGGAATTATGTTTGGAGATGGCGCTCATTCGCTCATCCACCAGGTTAGCTACTTGTTTCATATAGTCGGCACTGCTGCCAACCAGTTTATAGGAAGTCCCGTAGATCTCTACGGTGACGCGTGTACGATCAGGTATAGTCACAGTTGTGCCCTCCTTAAAGTCTGTATGTTGATTCTAAGCTGTAAAACAAAAAAAGTCACATCGATCCTCTAATGCTAAGGATTCGATGTGACTTCAAGCAATTCCTGCTAATCTTTGTTCAAAAAATTGACTTATGTTCTATTTACGCAATTCGGCTCCAAATTGCTCCTCCAGACGAGCAACAACACGAGCATGAACCTCGGTAATTTCCTCATCTGTCAATGTGCGTTCACGGTTGCGATAAACGAGAGCCATCGCTACGCTCTTCTTGTCTTCACCCAACTTGCTGCCTGTAAACACGTCGAATACCTGTACGGTTTGCAACAGTTCGCCAGCAGATTCACGAATTGAGCGCAGCATATCCCCAGCTTCGATTTCTTTACTCACAACAACTGCGATATCCCGCTCAACTGCCGGGAATCGTGGAAGCTCACGATAACGGATATCCGCATCCGCTTCACTATAGATAGCTTCAAGCCCGATCTCTGCGAGATATACATCGTTCAAATCATATTGCTGTTGCAGTTCAGGATGCAATTGACCCATCGTACCAATCAGTTTGCCCTCTCCGCCATCTTTTGCTTCAAGGTATACCGACGCGGAACGACCAGGGTGGAAGCCTTCTGGACTGTTTGCTACCAGGCGAATGCGCTGCTCCAGGCCCACATAGGCGAACAGGTTCTCAAGTGCACCTTTCAGATCGAAGAAGTCCACTTTCTCTACTCCCACATTCCACTGCTGAGATGCACGATTTCCAGTGAGCAACAAGCTCAGGACCGGAATTTCATGCGGTTGCTTCGTCAGCTTTTCTTCTTCAGTGAAGAACACACTACCTACTTCGAATACAGCCAGTGAATCATGTTTGCGGTTCATGTTATACACCGTGGCATCCAGCATTTGCGGCAAGATGCTCTTACGAAGCACGCTGCGGTCCTCACTCATTGGCATAGCCAGCTTCACGGCTTTACTGCCTTCTGTTAGAGAAGGGAACAAGGATACTTTATCCGGGTGTACGAATGAATAGCTGATCATTTCCTGCCAGCCACTACCTGCAAACAAACCACGAATGGTACGGCGCATTGCTTGTGAACGCGTGTAAGCACCCGGTGTTGTTGGTCCTTCGATCAACGTGGTTGGAATATTGTCGTATCCATACAGACGGGCAATCTCTTCAAACAGATCCACATCAAGTGTAATATCCCCTCTGCGGCTAGGCACTTCAACATCAAGCAGACCCTGCTGCGCATCACCACATGCAAAGTGCAAACGAGCGAAGATGGTTTTCACTTCAAGCAGGGACAACTCGGTTCCCAGATAGCGATTCAGTTTATCCAGCGACAGCTGCACAATATGTTTATCCGCTGCGGCTGTTCCAGCTTCCACGATCCCCTGATAAACTTCGCCTTCCGCATAACGCTGAATCAATTCAGCCGCACGGTTCAATGCCGTAATGACAGCAGCCGGATCGACTTCTTTCTCAAAACGCATGCTTGCTTCGGAACGCAGCCCCAGTTGGCGCGACGTTTTCCGAACGGTTCCGCCGTCGAACTTGGCGGATTCCAGTAACAGATTCACTGTGGTTTCCGTTACCTCGGAATTTTCGCCACCCATAACACCCGCAATGGCTACCGGTTTCACGCCATCGGTAATGAGCAGCATATGCGGCTCCAGCTTGCGCTCCTGGCTATCCAACGTCACGATCGTTTCGCCTTCTTTGGCCATCCGCACTTCAATATGGCCCTTCTCCAGCTTATCTGCATCAAAAGCATGCAGCGGCTGTCCGTATTCCAGCATGACATAGTTCGTGATGTCAACGATATTATTGATCGGACGGATGCCAGCGGCCATCAAACGGTTTTGCATCCACTGCGGGGAAGCTCCCAGCTTGATTCCAGTTACATAGCGGGCTGCATAATGACTGCATTGTTCGCCAGCCTTAATCTCAACCGAGATATGATTCGCAGCCGCATCACCGATTTCCACCAACTTTTGAGTTGGATCAGCCAGTTTCACTTCACGACCAAGAATTGCACCCACTTCATAAGCTGCACCCAGCATGCTCAAACAGTCGGAGCGGTTCGGTGTCAGGTCCAGTTCAAGAACATGATCGTCAAGACCAAGCACTTGGCTGATTGGTGTGCCAATTTCCGTTTGTGCCGGCAATACGAGAATGCCTTCTTGTTGGTCCTTCGGCAGCAACTTGTCGTTCATGCCTAGTTCTTTCGCAGAGCAGATCATGCCAAGGGAAACAACGCCGCGCAGCTTGGCTTTTTTGATATCGAGTCCACCAGGGAGCTTCGCTCCTACCAGGGCAACGACTACCTTTTGACCGGCATCCACATTTTTCGCACCACACACGATCTGCAGATCTTCTTCCTGTCCGGCATCAATCACACATACATTCAGCTTATCAGCGTCAGGGTGTTTCTCCTTACTCTTCACGTAACCAACAACCACTTTGTTCACGCCCTGGTTCCGGTTCTCCACTACATCAATCTCAATCCCCGCACGGGTGAATTTCTCTGCCAACTCCTGCGGTGCCACGCCTTCCAGCGCGATATAATCAGACAGCCAATCTGTCGATACTCTCATGGACGTTCACTTCCTAATCTATGAATTGGTGTTGCAAATGAAGGGCGTTCGCCCTGTATGCTACTTCGGTAATTACAGTCGTCCGAATTGTTTCAGGAACGCCATATCACTGTTGTAGAAATGACGAATATCATCAATGCCATATTTCAGCATGGCGATACGCTCTACGCCCATTCCGAATGCAAACCCACTGTATTTCTCCGGATCATAACCGCCCATCTCGAGCACTTTCGGGTGAACCATACCGCCGCCCAAAATCTCAAGCCAACCGGTCTGTTTACATACCCGACAGCCACTGCCACCACATTGCACACAAGTCACATCCACTTCAGCACTTGGCTCTGTGAACGGGAAGAAGCTTGGACGGAGACGAATTTCGGTGTGTGAACCGAACATTTCGCGTACGAATTGCAGCAAGGTACCTTTCAGGTCACTCATGCGAATGTTCTCGCTAATAACCAAACCTTCTACCTGATTGAACTGGAACGAATGCGTCGCATCGTCATCGTCACGACGGTATACTTTACCCGGACAGATGACTTTAACAGGAACTTCACCTTTCATGCTTTGCATCGTACGAACCTGAACCGGAGACGTATGCGTACGCATCAACAGATCTTCTGTTACATAGAAAGAATCCTGCATATCACGCGCCGGGTGGTTCTTCGGCAGATTCAGTGCTTCGAAGTTGTAATAATCCATTTCAACCTCAGGACCTTCCGCTACGCGGTATCCCATACCGATGAAAATATCTTCGATTTCCTGTACCACTTTGGTCAGTGGATGCAGTCCGCCTTGACGTCCGCGACGTCCTGGCAGGGTCACATCAATTTTTTCGGATTGCAGACGTTTCGCCGTCTCTTCCTTCTGGAACTGCTCCTGCTTGCTGTCAATGACTTCTTCAATCGCCCCGCGAACATCATTGGCAACCTGACCAATCACCGGACGTTCCTCTGCACTAAGCGCACCCATACCGCGCAAAATCTCGGTCAATGCACCCTTTTTCCCCAAATACTTTACACGCAGATCACTCAGCGTCTGTGGATCGTTCACGCCAGACAGTTGCTCCAACGCTTCGATCTTTAATGCCTCCAAACGTTCTTTCATGTGTAAATGCCCCCTTTATGTGGTTTAATGCAACAAAAAAAGGCCTTCTCTCCCCTGAAGGGACGAAAAGACCGTGGTACCACCCTTGTTAGACATTCAGTGCTGCCCGGCCCTTCCGGCCTGCAACATGTTTGCCTCACTCTATACGGAATAACGACCGTTAACCGTTATCCCCTACTGACTCCTGCGATGAATCGCAAGATATGGTTCAGGGAACCGCTCCGGAGTGAATTTCAGCAGCCTTGTTCTACAGAAACGCTCTCAATCTACGGCGCTTCCTCCCTGTACAGAGGCACTGCTTACTTGTCTCCATCATCACGTTTGCATGTCAGATAAACCTTCAAATTTACTGATGATCGTCCATTATTATATGCAAAATCGCTCGAAATAGCAAGCCGTAAAGCCGCATGATCAAACGTTAAGCCAAAAAGTAAAACGGCATAAGCTTCGTCAATCGATTACTTCTGTTTTCGCAGCTCGTGCAACTGTTTCAAACGACGCTGAATTTCGCGAACCTCGGCAACTTCAGCCGCCCGTTCAATTACATCATCAGGCTTAGTCAACACATCATTGCCCCCACTGTTCATGGGAGATAACAATTCGGATAAACGCATTTCAAGCCGCAGCCGTTCATCATCTGACTCCCGAACCTCAAGGGCAGACTCTCGCAGTTTGATGGATTGCTCCCAGTCCTCCACTCCGCCTTCATACAGTGTAGCCTTCCCACCGGGTTCTAGATCAAGCAAGCGGCTGGCGAGTACTTTGGTCAACATACGGTCATGGGATACGAGTACCAGTGCTCCGGATGCCTGCTTCAATATATTCTCCATCACTTCCTGTGTGTCAATATCCAGATAATTGGTCGGTTCATCTAACACCAGTACATTAGATCCCCCGAAGTACAACCGCAGGAATGCAACTCTGCACTTCTCTCCCATACTCAAATCCCCAATACGCTTGAACACATCATCTCTTGAGAATAAAAAGCATCCGAGAATGGTACGTGCAGCACTTTGTGTCATGGATGGAAGACTGAGCAAACTGTCCAGAAGTGTCTCTCTTTCCGGTAACCCCTCAAGCTCTTGCGAAAAATAACCGATCTTCAGTTGTGGATGACGTGTCACTTTGCCCTGGGATGGTTCCAGATCTCCAATCATCAGTTTGAGCAGTGTCGTCTTGCCTGTGCCATTCGGACCACGTACGGCAAGACGATCTCCACGTTCGACTGCAATCCGGAGATTGTGAAGCAATGTCGGGCTCCCCGGATAAGCAAAGCTAACGTCTTCCAGTGCAAGGAGTTGGCGGGCAGCCAGCGTTTTCACCTGCAGCTCCATGTTCAATTTTGCAGCTTCGCGGGGTTTATCCACGCGTTCCTTCTCCAGGCGCTCCAGTTGCTTTTGCTTGGCATGGTAGCGGGAAATGTTCTTGTTGGCTTTCGCTTTGTAAAAGCTCTGAGTTATTTTCACTTCCACATCGCTTGCTGAATTATGAGCCTGATGAAACCACTGCTGATAATTGCGGATCGTCTCTTCTAGCGCTTTCCGTTCCAGCTCCTGCTTGCGATAGGTTGCTTCCTGCTCACGTAATTCGCGTTTCTTATGGCCTTTGTAATCAGTGTAACCACCTTTATATTTGGTCAGTGCATCCGGACTAAACTCAATAACACCCGTTGCAACCTCATCAATAAAGGTCCGGTCATGAGAAACAAACAACAATGTTCCGGCATAGGCAGAAAGCCATTCTTCAAGCCAGCACATGCTCTCTTCATCCAGATGATTCGTCGGTTCATCCAAAATCAGAAATTTGGGTTTACTGACCAATAGTCCTGCGAGACGAGCCTTCGTTTTTTGCCCACCACTCAAAGAATGATATGGCCGACTCCAATGTTCCGACGATAACCCCAGACGAGTCAGTACCTTCTCTACCTCAGTCTCCCACATATACCCGTTCAATTGCTCATATTGCTCCATCGCTATCGTATAAGCTTCGAGCAGCCGCTGCTCATCTGCCGCTCCACTGTTGCTCATCCGTTGTTCCAGTATTTCCAGGTCACGCTTTACTTCGTAAATCCGTCCACTTTCCTGCCGGACAGCATCAAGCACATTCATCTCAGGCTTGATCAATGAGCGCTGGCGCATGAAACCCCACTCCTGCTGCGGAATGTGACGTTCAATGCGTCCACCACCCTCTTCTTCTCCAAGAATGATGCGTAATAAGGTGGTCTTGCCACATCCGTTGCGACCCAGAATGGCGAGCCGCTCACCTTCATTTATTTCGAGATTCAAACCTGCAAACAACTCATTCCCGTTCCACTCTTTCGATACTTCATGTAGGCGTACCATTGTCATCATGAGGCCTCATCCTTCCTGCAATTCAAAATAAAAAAACCGCTGGCATCAGCCGGCGGTAGGCAATTCAGGATTGGATAAAGCGTCAAAAAACAAGCATAAGATACCCCACGGTATGAACAAAGAACCCTTAAAAGGGTACACACAAGCTAAGCCAGAACAGCCTGCCTGTTTCCATACCTGATCCCATAGCTGAATTTGGACACACGAATCCCCTCATTGCTCAGCCGCTTTTTGGCTGACTGCGTCATAAACTCTCTGCAGTTACTGGGGTTCAATTCATGTGTTTTACTTCATGGGACGTATGGTTACCTCTCATTCATGTGTAGTATCGATTTCTCCGTTATTGTACCAGATGATGGGGGAAAAGCAAAGTTTTTGAATTTGGAGTCAGTGATATTCTCCATTCAAACATGACTTAAAATACGCTAACTAACTTCTAGAAAAAGAAAAAACCCTTGTTTTCACAAGGATTTCAGGTGTTGCATTAGTTAAGCGGGTGATGGGAATCGAACCCACGCTATTAGCTTGGAAGGCTAAAGTTCTACCATTGAACTACACCCGCGCGAATGACGATCGGGACGACACGATTTGAACATGCGACCCCCTGGTCCCAAACCAGGTGCTCTACCAAGCTGAGCTACGTCCCGTCAAGTTCCGAGGAACATTAACATGAATTTTACAAAATTAATATACCATGATCATCCAATGCTTGCAACTTCTTTTTACCATTTTTCCTCTAACCTTTCGAAACAAAACAAGACAGAAGCGTGTCCACGCCCCTGTCTATCCTTACCCCGTGGGTTTATCCACATCTCTCAAAAACTTTTTTTCAAAATCGGCTGCCACAATGGGTTTGCTGAAAAAGTACCCTTGAGCCTCATGACAATGCTGATCACGAAGAAATGAAAGCTGGTCCTCATTTTCAACGCCCTCAGCCGTCACTTTCAACTGCAGGTGATGAGCCATCGACGTAATGGTCGACACAATTGCCGCGTTATTGCTGTCCTCCATCACTTCATTGACAAAGGAACGGTCAATCTTGAGGCGGTCAATCGGCAAATCTTTCAAATAGTGCAGTGAACTGTACCCTGTACCAAAATCATCAATACTGATGTGCACACCAATTTCCTTGATTTTGCGCAACTGCTCAAACGCACGATCCTTGTCAAACGTCATGCTCTCCGTAATCTCGAGCTCAAGCCACACAGGTTCCAAGCCTGTTTCCTTGAGAATGCCGCTGATGTTGTCCAGCAGATGGGAATGTCTGAATTGTCTCATGGACAGGTTAACCGATACACACAGCTTGCGGTAACCTGCTTCTTGCCAGCGCTTGTTCTGTGCACAGGCCTCACGCAATACCCATTCTCCAAGTGGCACGATCAGCCCACTCTCCTCCGCAAGAGGAATAAATTCCCCAGGGGATACTGACCCTCTCAGCGGATGCTGCCAACGTACCAAAGCCTCCATACCCACAATCAAACCACTAGCTAGATTAACCTGCGGCTGATACACAAGATAGAACTGCCCTCGATCCAACGCTTTGCGCAAATCATTCTCAAGCTGCAAACGTTCTTGGGCTTTCATCTGCATCGCATGAGCATATCGGTTTAGCTCTATTCCCTGCTCTTTGGCATTATGCAGCGCCGTATCCGCATTTTGGATGATCTCTTCCGGTGAGTCTCCGTCATGCGGAAATATCGCCATACCAATACCCAACGTGAGATGGTACTCGTTCCCATCCACCGTTACAGGTTTTTCGAACAGTTGCAAGATCGATCTTGTCCGTCGCAACGCCGTATCTGTTGTGCAGAAGTCTGTCATTGTCAGTACGAATTCATCTCTTCCCAGTCCGAATACTTCCTCTCCCGGGAGCGAAGAATGATTCAAACGCTGTCCAACCTGACGAAGTACACGGTTTGCCGCTTGTTGGCCCAACGAATCATTAATCGTTTTGAACCGATTAATATTCAATACCAAGACTCCAACAAGCTGCTCCTCTACCATAGCTGCATTCATCATCACTTTCAGTCGCTGAGAAAGACGACGGCGATTCGGCAGCCCTGTCACATCATCATGGTGAGCAATAAAGTTCATTTTAGCTTCAGCCACCTGTTGTTTGAGGAAAGGCGTATCCACCACAGACGAATACAGTCCCTTCTGGATGAAGAAATAACCCAAACAATCGCTTAACAGACCTAGCAACAGATTGAGATCATTAATCTTCGTAGCAGAGACAAAGTAACATTCTCCAAAGAAGAAACAGAGAATTGCACAAAGGATGGTAGGCAGATCACCATCTTTGCCTTTTTTCCATTGAACGAATAACACAACAGCAGTCACGCCATACAGGATTCCGATCAGAAAATGAATTCGGGTAAACATGCCTCCAAGTACATTGCCCTCCAGCAAGTTCGGCAGTACAGCCCATTCCTGAATAGCCACTGTATACAAAACAACAAAAATGCCGAGTGTTCCGCTGAAGAGTAAAAATTTGCGTGGTAACGCAATTTCCCTCTCGCTAACTGCATATATGAACAGCAAACCTGCCGCACAAACAAGAGATCCCAACGACATCATCTTCAGCGAGAATTCTGATTCCACCATTGCGCCATTCGGCATTTCTTCGGCAAAAGAAACGATGTGAACCAGTTCAAATAAACCAATTAATAAAAACAGTGTAGTCATAAGGACCCTTCGGAGGGTCAGTCTTTGAGTCTGAAATAACCAGCTTTGATTATAAATGCCGATACAGGCCGCTGCTGCAGCGAAGCCACCCAAGAGTGTCAAAACCGGGTAACCCGATATGATCAGATCAGAGCTTGCAGAGGAACGAAACCATTGACTTGCGAGGAAACACAATAAGCCGCCTATCGCGACCCAACCTATTTTTCTCTGATCTTGCTGATTAGCCTTCATGCCGTGTTTTCCTTCCCGGGATCACCTATCCTGAAATAACTTTAACGATATAAATTTACATTGTTACAATATTCGACATTTTTACATCTACCAACGTTCAATTCACATGCGAATACATGCTATCTGGTACATAATAACATTTATTTCCGCAGACGTGAACAAAAAAATAAGCACTCCTAGGAATATTTATTCATAGATATGTAGAAAAACAAGGCAATAAGAACTAAAAAAACATGAACTCCTCATTGGAGTCCATGTTTTTTTGATTTGCAACTGTATTTTAGACTAATTTTCGCCACATGTGCATCATTCGACTTAAAACGCTAATGCGCTAAAGTTATAGTCGTATTAGATCCATCTCTTGTTGACTTGAAGTCAATCTCAAGAATTATGCAACAAGCTTATTTGTCAAAATTCACTTCTGGTGTTGTCAATTTATCATAGAAATCAACAACCTTATCTTTGTCTTCCGACGAACGCAGTGCCATCGCCGAGCGAGGATGCTCGTCCAATGTACCTGTAATCATATAAGGCAAAATGTAACCCCATTCTTCTTTTTCACGGAGAGGGACCATCAATTGCTCCAATACACCCAGTACTGGACGCAGGTTGTATTTTGTGCCTTTCAAATGAGCAACGAGCAGTTCAGTAGGACAGTTTCCTGCAGCACGTCCCATACCGTATACGGAAGCATCCAGCAGTTCAACGCCAAGCTCAGCTGCTACCAACGAGTTTGAGAACGCCAGTTGCATGTTATTGTGTGTGTGAACGCCAAGACGTTTGTTCGGCAGATGAGTTTTGAACTTCTCCACCAGATATTTCACATCGTTATGATCCAGGCTTCCATAGGAGTCTACTATGTATACAACATCCACAGAACTTTCCTTGATCAGTTCAAAAGCTTCCAGCAGTTCATTTTCCATAACATTAGACAATGCCATAATGTTCAGCGTGGTTTCATATCCACGATCGTGGAATGTTTGAACCAGAGCAAGTGCCTTGTCTACATCTTTGCTGTAACAAGCTACACGGATCAGATCCAGCATGCTTTCGCTGCGCGGCAGAATGTCATTTTCGTCCACACGTCCAACGTCAACGAGTGCAGACAATTTGGTATTGCCTTTTTGCGGAATTACTTTACGCAGGAAATCATCATTCAGAAAACGCCATGGTCCTGCTTCTTCTGCACCTTTCAAGAGCTTAGGTGAGTTTTTGTATCCAATTTCCATATAATCAACGCCGGCTTCATTCAATCCAGCATAGAGCTGTTGAACAAAGTCCACGCTAAAGTCCCAGTTATTTACCAATCCGCCATCACGGATTGTACAATCTACTATTTTGCAATGATTTGTCTTCATTAATGTCTGCTCCTTTTCTGACCAACTTGTGTATTCCTCTCATGATACTTGAACGTAACAAGAAAAGTAAAGGGATTCCCGACTTATTTACTTCGATAAGATTTCCATATCCGATCAATCTCACTCATCTCGGAATCATCTGGAGATTTCTTCCCATAGCGTACAGCGTTATAGGTATCTGGTAGCATTACAGAGAGCTTCTGATCATCTTCTCTGACCCCATGCTGAACAATCGTCTCCGCAGCCTCCAGTGGCGTATGTGCACCCTGTATATCCACGCCCCGGTGTGCAGCCCTGTCAATCCACTTTCGATAATAATATCGAACACGTTCAGCTTCCTGTGAGGGCAGCGACTCCTTCTTGCGGAACCAGGATTTTCGCGTTTTTGCAGGCGCCTCTAACGTTTCGCTAATGTCCACATACTCCGTCCGGGGTTCTACCTTCTTCTGACCGGGCTGCAGTAGCCCTTTGAAACGCTCCATAAGTTTGTTTATCGCCTTCTGTCCCAAACGTAGGATAAGCCACAAGATCACAACTGCGACAGCCCCCATGACTACCCAACCCAGGATATCCCAGAAAATAGAGGGCTCCCCTGCCGATTCCATCCCTTCAGGTATCATTGGCGGTTCATTTGGAGCTGTAGGCGTAATAGGTGGCTCCTGATTGGAACTCGAACCTATTAAACCTCTGATCCAAGCAAGCAGACGGTCACGCAGTGGTCCTAGCCAGGCAACAAGACTGGGAAAAGCACCAATTCCTGCGATCACAATCAGCATCCATAACAGACGCTGATGATTCGCCCGGGCAAACTCACGTAACACGATCCTTTTTGAGCCATCATTTAATATCGCCCGATCCAGCTGCATACTGTATTGGCCTACCAACCAGCCAACAAAACTGATTACTCCCGCTGCATATATGGTTCCGGTGTAAGCCCGAAGAGGTTGCATGAATTCAATTCCATTGGCCGCCCCACTAAGCACAATTGCACTGACTACACCCCAAATCTGCAAGCGCCAAATCAAAATCGAACGGAAGACAGGTTGAAAATTCAACCCAATATAGGCTGAAATAATACCCCATACCACTGCCGTCAGCAAATCAGGTAAAGGAAAAGCCCACACTAGTGCGATAACCAATGAGACCAACATCCCCATAAGCAACGCTGCACCCCATCGAATAAACGTGTTTTTTTCACTGATGGTTGGTAACCTGTGTTGTACCCACTGACCTAACCAGCCAGCAATAACAAAGATAGCCATTAATGTGTATGGAAAATGTCCCGTTGCATAGAGAGAAGTAAGCGTTAATAGCGGATAGAAATATACTCCAATCAACAGAACGGCCGACAAGGATAAAAGTACTTTTTCCTTGGTATTGTTGCTGTTGGACTCATTCATGCACTCACCGCCTTGGAATCGCTTTTCCCGCCCTCTACGGGGAGTATGGTCACACGGTGGCCTTGCTCATGCAAACGCGCAATTTCATGTTCCATAGCTGGAGATACATAGGACGTAATTAAGAGATAACTGCGAACCTGCTGAGCCTCTTCATTCCGTTCGAACTCATCACTCAGGAACTGCTCCATGGGAACCATGCATTTCAGCTCCGTCTCTGCCATAGCTTCCAGTAACATTTCCAGATGAGGACTGCCGTAATCTGGCTCAATCCGTAATGGATCACGCCCTCCACTTACACGGTAGCCATTATGAGCAAATCCTGCGGGTAACCCTCTTCCAATCGCATCTACCGCGGCTGTTGCCGCATAACGGAGTGCCCGTTCGATCATCTCGGGGCGGGTAACGACACTCCACATGTCTGCTGACTCCTGAATGTTAACCACAATCCAGGATTGAGGGTCCGCAGTCCATCCCTGCTTATAAACCTGCAATTCTCCTGTGCGTGCACTCGCTTTCCAATGAATACGGTTCATCGGATCACCCGCACCATACGGTCGTACCCCGAGAATCAGAAAGGGATCTTCAACAATCCAACGGGATACTTCAACCTCACCCTGCCATACCTGATAAATCGCAGGCAGATCCTCCGCATGAACAAGTGAAGGATAGACGACCATGGACAGATGAACGGGAATAGGCTTCGAGGTACGCCAAAGGCCGAACAAGTCCCCTCCGGTCATGGTTACGGTGTTTAACGTGTAGATCCCACGTCTACTGCATACAAAAGGATGCTTGCGCGTAATACGGGTAAACGGTTTCAAAGTAAAGATACTTTTATGATTCTGATAAATATCTCCCTGACTGATATCCATGCCTGAGCCGGAACGGAATACAAATGAAACTGGCATCATAGCTTCAAGTCTGAGCCATGGAACCGATATTCGTTTTTCATTCGCAATCGTCTCAACCATCTCCAGCTCATCCCCGGCGTAACAACGCATTTTGCTGAACTGTCTGGTATACTTCAGCTTGCGTAAAGCCGGACGGCCGAACCATATGCCGTGTACTCCAATAACAATGCCTCCAACAACGACAAGCCATAGTAATGCCATATGTTATCGCCCGCTGCCTGTAGCAAGATTCTCCGTCGGCACTTCAATCTGGCTCAGAAGTTCCTGAATAATACGCTCCGCCAAGCCCTCTTGTTGTCTCACCCGGTTACGGAATACAAGCCGATGGGCTAACACGGGCTCCGCCAATAATTTAATATCATCAGGGAGAACGAAGTCTCTGCCATGTAAAGCAGCCCAGGCCTGACTTGCCTTGAGCAACGCCTGAGCTCCTCGTGGGCTTACGCCCAGTGAAAGCTCGGGATGCTGCCTAGTCGCTTCTGTCAGACGGATAATATATCGTAATAGATCTTCGTCGATTTGGACCGATGTATAAGTGCTCTGTGCCTCAAGCAGCTGCTCGCGACTAATGATAGCGGACAGATCGGCAACAGAAAGGCTCGCTACCGTACGTCTCAGAATTTCTACACTTTCTTCACTGCTTGGATAGCCCATTCGGATCTTCATCATGAAACGATCCATCTGTGCCTCGGGTAATGGAAAAGTTCCCTGGTTATCTACCGGGTTTTGTGTGGCAATGACGATAAATGGTCGTTCCAGCTGTCTGGTTGAACCATCAATACTGATCTGCCGTTCCTCCATACACTCCAGCAAACTGGATTGGGTACGCGGTGTAGCCCGGTTAATCTCATCTGCCAGCACCAAGTTGGCAAACAGGGGGCCAGGTCTGAATTCAAAGTCACCTTCTTTTTGGTTGAAAAAATGAATACCTGTTAAATCGGATGGCAACAGATCCGGTGTGAACTGAATACGCTGGAAGGTACAATCCAGTGAAGAGGCTACAGATTTGGCCAACATGGTTTTCCCCGTACCGGGTACGTCCTCCAACAGAACATGCCCTGAGGCAATGATGGCTGTCATTACAAGCTCAATCGTATGGTCTTTGCCCACAATGATCTTCCCTACATGGTCCATTAGCTGTTTGTTCATTTGTTCCATTCCCTGGATATTCATAATTGGTTCTTCCTCCCGTAAATTGAGCTATGTATTCGCATTCATTCTAACTATAACCCTAATCGTCCCAACAAAAAACAACAGGAATCGGCGGGTAGGCCAATTCCTGTTTTCATAACTCTTGCCTCTACACCAAGGGAAGCATAATGATGAACCGGGTGCCTTCCCCTTTTTTGCTATCCACAGAAATATTGCCTCCGTGATTTTTGATAATGCGGTAACTCACGGAAAGTCCCAGCCCTGTTCCGCTCTCCTTGGTGGTGAAAAACGGGTCAAATAGGCGCACAAGGGTGTTGTGGTCCATCCCCTGTCCATTATCAGCAATGGAGATCTGCACATACTTGTTCTCGGTTCCCGTAGAGATCTGAATCAAGCCAGTATGCTCTTCGCCCACATCCTCGATGGCATCCATTGCGTTTTTAACCATATTCAAAATTACCTGCTTAATCTGTTTGACATCAATGGACACATTTAACGGCACTTCTGCTTCATCCAGGGTGATCTCGCACCCCTTCATCAATCCTTCGCTTTCTGTCAGCAAGACCACCTCTTTGAGCAAAGAGTTAACAGAAATAATGGTCTTCTGAGGAGCTGACGGTTTCGAGGAATTCAGAAATTCGTAGATAATGTCGTTCGCCCTGTCAATCTCCGTTAGAATGATTCGAGCGTACTCGTCTTTCCCCAATTGCAACAAATGAGGACGAAGCAACTGGATAAATCCGCGGATAGCCGTCAAAGGATTGCGAATCTCATGGGCAATCGATGCCGAAATCCGCCCCAACATTGCAAGTTTGTCATTCTGATAAGCGGTCTGCTCAATCTGTTTATAATCGGAAACATCCTTCACACTGAAGAGGAAGTCCCCATCCATCTGATCCCCGTACGTTACTGTAACCAGCCAATGCCTGCCATACTCGTCAATCAATTCATGATAGCGCTTACGATGAAAGATAGTTTCCCGATAGATGCGTAAAATTTTCTTTTTCTTGAATCGGCTCATCTGTGGATGATGCAGCATTTGCATCAGGGTGCAGCCGCTCAATAGACTCCTAGGAAGCTCCAACAATTTTGCCATTTGAACGTTAATAAACGTCAATACACCGTTACTGTCAAACAACATTATACCGCTATCCAGATGTTCCAGGACATTCTCATACTTGTTGTTATCCAGATGTACAGGCGGGAATCCATTCGTTGGTCGAGGCACTGTATCCTGAAATTCACTAATCATGTCAGGTTCCTCCTTTTCACGTAAATGATAAACTTGCCATTCGGACATCATATCATCACAGAAACAGGAAGGGCCGATTTTATTTTTCATTACCGGTGCCCTTTCATTAGGGGGCTGAGCCGAAAATATGGATGGCATGTCCGGAACCCAAGCTGGTCTATTCCGGGTAACCAAGAGTCGATCCGGAAAACATTATACGTCTGTTCCATTCTAACCTTCTCCTATTCCCAAACACGAACATTTTTTGCTCCGCCTCTTTTGCAAGTCTGTTTTTATCATAGACAAGTTTATAGAAGGGAGTCAATCGGAGAAAGTGTCGAATGGAAATTATTTTAAGAAAAACCGTGAATTAGTTTCTATATACAACAAAAACGAAGCTTATTCGCTCGATTAGCGAATAAGCTCCGTTTGTATAGTTTAAATTTTAAATAATTAAATTCAATCTATAGTCCACTCTTGTTATGCTGAATTTTGAGTCTGCGCTGACTCATGACGGCTAAGCGACGCTTTAGTTCACTTTCCCACTTCTCATCCTTCATTTCCTTGGCAAGACGAAGTAGATCCAGAGACATGTCGATCTGACGCTGCACAATGACCATAGCATCCTCGCTTTCACGATTCACGCAATTTTCAAAAATCGCATCTTCGTCTTCCGTCACGTAATCTTGAAAATCAATCTCCGACGCACCATCTCCATGCGCATATTCAGCCAAAATTTCATATTCATTTTCCACTTTATAATGCACTTCTACCCGGTGACACACCGGACAAAACAGCAGGGGAACATTATGAACCTGGGTGCGGTAATGCTTCAGCGTGCCCTTTGTTCCCACCATACTTGCCCCACAACAGTAACTCATTTTTGTTCACCCTCCTTATAACGTGCCGAGACTTTTTAATGGATAGCAGTCCCGTACACTTCAAGCACTTCCGAAAAAGGAATAGTTCCATCAGTGTATCACATTCATGTACAAATTATAAATGCAGAGCACCGGAATATTTACCGGGTTTCCATACCCTATTCGCCTTAAGGCCCTTCGATTCCTCTTTCCAGAGATAAAATGAAGGCTTTCTTCTATTACATCATTACCACGTTTACGTCCCTGTTTAAACACTTTTCTTCCTTTAGGCTTTATATTCTCGCAAAAGGGTGCAAAAAGCCCTCAATCCCATGAGGGATGAGGGCTTGAACAATAAACGTTCAAGTTCAATCAGGCTTACAGGTTGTTGTCGCCTGGTTTCCAGTTCATTGCACACAATCCACCGGATTGCAGAGCTTGCAGTACACGAAGTGTTTCTTCAACACTACGGCCTACATCATTGTGGTTAACGACTTGGTATTTCAATTCGCCTTCTGGATCGATGATGAACAAGCCGCGCAGTGCAACGCCTTCTTCTTCGATCAGAATGCCATAATCTTTAGCAACTTGTTTCGTGATGTCGGAAGCAAGTGGGAAGTTCAATTGACCAAGACCATTGCTGTCTTTAGGTGTGTTGATCCAAGCTTTGTGGCTGTGTACGGAGTCAACGCTCACGCCAAGAACTTCAGTATCCAAAGCTTTGAATTGCTCAGCAGCATCACTCAAAGCTGTAATTTCAGTTGGGCACACAAAAGTGAAATCCAAAGGATAAAAGAAAAATACGAGCCATTTGCCACGATAATCGGACAGTTTTACGGAACCAAAGTCTTGTCCATCTCCCGATACTGTTTCCATTGCAAAATCCGGTGCGGGTCTACCAACCAAACGTTCTGCCATAACTAACAATTCCTCCTTTGGGATTATGTAAGCACTCAAGTTGAATGCTCATCATCAAGAAAAACGAGAACGCTTTTCCTGTAATTAAAATGGGTTTGTTACTTGATAACAAGTACAAGTAAAATGTTATCATCCGGACTTCTCAAAGTCAAGATTATAATCGTTGTTTTATTATAATAATTATAAATAAGGATTTTTCGTGGCAAAAATCATAAAGATACAGCCCTCTGCAATTCCGGATCGGAGCAAAGGGCTGTACTGTTCGTACTATTATTAAGCCTGTTTCTGAATTGCCGCGACGATCAGATCGCCCATTTCCGTCGTGCTGATCGCTTTGCTCTTGTCTACAGCGATATCGCTTGTACGATGTCCCGCATTCAGCACATCAGACACAGCTGCTTCAATTGCATCAGCACCTTCTGCATAACCAAAGGTTGTACGGAACATCAATGCCAGCGAAAGGATCGTTGCGATCGGGTTCGCCAGTCCTTGACCTGCGATATCCGGTGCTGAACCGTGTACTGGCTCATACAGACCAAAGCTGCCTTCACCCAGCGATGCAGATGCCAGCATGCCGATCGAACCTGTCAGCATCGCTGCTTCATCACTAAGGATATCTCCGAACATATTTTCAGTCACAATAACGTCAAAGCTGGATGGACGACGCAGCAACTGCATTGCACAGTTGTCTACAAGCACATGTTCCACTTCAACATCCGGATATTCCGGTGCTACACGGTTAACGACTTCTCTCCAAAGACGGGAAGTTTCCAGCACGTTAGCTTTATCTACCGAAGCCAATCTTTTGCTACGTCCTTGGGCAATTACAAAAGCCTGACGAACGATGCGCTCCACTTCAGTTACATTATATACGCATGTATCCACTGCTTCTTCGCCTTGTGCACCTTCACGTCTGAACTTTTCACCAAAGTAGATTCCCCCGGTCAACTCACGCACGACCATCAGATCCGTACCTTCCAGCACTTCCGGTT
Organism: Paenibacillus sp. OK060; assembly: GCF_900101205.1. Classification (NCBI taxonomy): domain Bacteria; kingdom Bacillati; phylum Bacillota; class Bacilli; order Caryophanales; family Paenibacillaceae; genus Paenibacillus; species Paenibacillus sp. OK060. Next base: position 176,624 of record NZ_FNFR01000007.1, on the reverse strand, counting down.
TCAAGGTGGAAGCATCCTTCAAGCAATCAAATACCACTGCCGGACGCAGATTTGAGAACAATCCGAGCGCTTTGCGAATGCCGAGCAAGCCTGTTTCCGGACGCAATTCCTTGCTGTTGTTGTCCCATTTTGGGCCACCAACGGCTCCGAGCAGCACAGCATCTGCACTCTTACATACTGTCAGTGTTTCTTCAGGAAGCGGCGTACCTTTCTCATCAATAGCGATTCCACCAAACAACGCATGCTCTGTCTCAAAACGGTATCCGAACACTTCCTCCGTACGTTTGAGAACTTTCTCTGCCTCTGCTACAACTTCAGGACCAATTCCGTCACCTGCGATAACTGCAATTTTTTTCACGTCTGCCATGGGTTGTCCACTCCTTATATCCATTCATTCGGTTATTCACTTCAATAATTAACGTGTCATTTTTAACTCTCTCCTTTGTATCATATTCAGAGGTCATTTGACCAAGATATACAATCTATGACTTTAATAGTTTTTACCTATAAGTGGTTTAAGATTGGTTGTTCTGTACCTCTGACTGAGTTAAAATAAAGCCTGAAGACAAATTCAGGTAACTCAGGAGGGATTGCAATCATGCAATACACGTACTTGGGAAAATCAGGTCTTAAAGTCAGCCGGATCTGTCTCGGCACGATGAACTTTGGTCCTGCTACAGACGAAAAAGAGGCATTCCGTATCATGGATGCGGCACTCGATGCTGGTGTGAACTTTTTTGATACCGCTAACATTTACGGCTGGGGCGAAAATTCAGGTCTCACCGAGGAGATCATTGGACGCTGGTTTAAACAGGGCGGCGGCAGACGTGAAAAAGTTGTACTTGCGACCAAAGTCTATGGCTCTATGCACGACGATACAGACGGTCCAAACAACGATGCAGGTCTCTCCGCTTACAAAATCAGACGGCATCTGGAAGGTTCCCTCCGCCGCCTGCAAACCGATCATGTTGAATTGTACCAGATGCACCATGTTGATCCCGCCATCTCGTGGGACGAGCTTTGGGGCGCATTTGAGAACGCTGTTCATCAAGGCAAAATTGGTTATGTAGGTTCAAGTAACTTTGCTGGTTGGCAGATTGCCGTTGCCCAAAGCGAGGCCAAAAATCGCCATTTCCTCGGTCTTGTATCCGAGCAGCATAAATACAGTCTTAACTGCCGTTTGCCTGAGCTCGAAGTGCTGCCCGCAGCGAAAGAACTGGGCCTTGGCGTTATTCCATGGAGTCCGCTTGATGGTGGTTTACTTGGACGCAATGCCCTCCAGAAGCTGGAAGGTACACGCAGTGGAGGCATTGCTGAACGGATTGAATCCCATCAAACTCAGTTGGAACAATTCGCAGCACTTTGCCGCGAACTCGGCGAACCACAGGATACCATAGCTTTGGCTTGGGTTGCCGCCAATCCAGCAGTTACCGCACCCATTATTGGGCCTCGTACGCTGGAGCAGTTTGAAACTGCGCTTAAATGTTTGGATGTACCTTTGGAAGAAGCGGTCCTCAAACGTTTGGATGAAATCTTCCCAGGTCCGGGAGGACAAGCTCCAAACGCTTATGCTTGGTAAAAGCTTATCAGCTTAACTGAGTACGTCTTTTCAATAAAAATGCTCTAAATAATAATGCAATTATCCTATACGTAACAACAAAAAAGTCTGACCTTCAAATGTTGAGGGTCAGACTTTTTATGTACCTCACTGAACTACAATACTTAGGGCTGGGGACTCCATCTCAGCTTCTCCAGCCAGACGAATTCCAGTCCAATGAAGAGCTTTGCTTGCTGCAAATGATGTGTTAAAGGTTCACATTAACGCGATTCGTGTAAGTCTTGCGTTTTTCGATCAACTTGTTCAATCCATCGACATAAGCACGTGCACTGGCACCCAGAATATCGGTGCTTACGCCACGTCCTTGTACAGATATTTGGTTTTGAGTAAGTACGACGTGTACCTCACCCAATGCGTCCTTACCATGTGTAACCGATTTGATCGAGTAGTCGGATAAAGTTACCTCTTCCCCGCTCACTTGATCAATTGCATTATAGATGGCATCTACCGAACCATTTCCTTCTGCTTGTTGTTCCACCGTATCACCATCAAGTGTAGCAATACGAACTTTAGCCGTTGGAGTAGATTCATCACCATACGTCACAAAGATGGATTCCAGTTTAAACACCTCAGGTGCATCCTGCAATTTCTCTTCGATGACCGCCAGCAAATCCTCATCTGTCACTTCTTTTTTCTTATCAGCCAGATCTTTGAATTGGGCAAAAGCACGGTTCAATGCTTCATCTTCCAGTTCATAACCCAACTCAATCAAGCGCTCACGGAAGGCATGACGTCCCGAGTGTTTACCCAGTACAAGCTTACTTTCCTTCAGACCGATGGTCTCTGGCGTCATAATTTCGTATGTTGTTTTCTCTTTCAGCATGCCATCTTGGTGAATTCCGGATTCGTGTGCAAACGCATTCGCACCAACAATCGCTTTATTTCCAGGCACAACCATACCCGTCAAACGACTCACGAGGCGGCTGGTCCGAGCAATTTCAGAAAGTTGCAGCGAAGTTCTCGCCTGGAAAAATTCCTGACGTGTCTCCAGTGCCATAGCAATCTCTTCAATCGCGGTATTACCTGCACGTTCACCAATGCCGTTAATGGTGCCCTCAATTTGATCGGCTCCATTCAGAATGGCTGCAAGTGTGTTGGCAGTTGCCATCCCCAGGTCGTTATGACAGTGTGCACTCAGCTGCACCTTATCAATGTTGTGTACGTTTTCCTTAAGATGTTTGAAAATATTACCGTACTCATATGGGCTCAGATAGCCCACCGTATCCGGGATATTTACAACAGCTGCCCCTTCTTCCACTGCCATATTTACCATCTCAACGAGGAAATCATACTCGGTACGACCTGCGTCCTCCAACGAGAATTCAAGCTTCGAAAAAGTTTTCTTCGCATAACGAATTGCGGAACGAGCTGTATCGAGAACCTGAGCTCTGTCCATCCGCAATTTATGCTGACGGTGAATAGGTGAAGTTGCCAAAAAGATATGGATACACGGGTCTTGAGCGCCCTTCAATGCCTCTTTCACCGCATCGATATCCTGCTCTCTGGAGCGGGACAAGCCAATGACGGTAACGTTTTTGACCGCTTTGGCTACTGCATTAACTGCCGCCAAATCGCCTGGAGAGGCCGCGGGGAAACCGGCTTCCATCCGGTCAATACCAAGCCGCTCGAGCTGGTGCGCAATTTCCACCTTTTCACGAGTATTCAGATTGACCCCCGGGGATTGTTCTCCATCACGCAGCGTTGTGTCAAATACATAGATTTTACGCACGCCTCGCACCTCCTAGACTTGTATTTTATGTTCCTCTAAACCAGTAATAGCGGCACACGCATATGCACGGCCGCTATTCCCGGTTGAAGCTGTAAGTTTACTAGATTACCTTAAAACGAATGCTTACTTCTTGATCCAGTGCATCATCTCACGCAATTGTCCGCCAACCACTTCGATTGGGTGTTCAGCTTCATTGCGACGAGTTGCTGTCAGGAATGCACGACCGGATTGGTTTTCCAGGATGAAGTCACGTGCAAATTTACCTTGTTGGATATCTGTCAGAACTTCTTTCATTGCTTTCTTCGTATCTTCAGTTACTACGCGAGGTCCAGTTACATAGTCACCGTACTCAGCTGTGTTACTGATGGAATCACGCATGCTTGCAAGTCCACCTTCATACATAAGGTCAACGATCAATTTCAATTCGTGCAGACACTCGAAGTATGCCATTTCAGGAGCGTAACCCGCTTCTGTCAATGTTTCAAATCCAGCTTTTACCAGGGCGCTTACACCGCCACACAGAACAGCTTGCTCACCGAACAGGTCTGTTTCTGTTTCTTCACGGAAGGAAGTTTCGATAACCCCTGCACGCGTGCAACCGATACCTTTCGCATAAGCCAAACCGATATCTTTTGCTTTACCTGTTGCATCTTGCTCAATTGCGATCAGGCCCGGTACACCGAATCCTTCCACGTAGGTACGACGTACCATGTGACCAGGGGACTTAGGAGCTACCAGCAATACATCGCTGTCTTTTGGAGCAACGATTTGACCGAAATGAACATTGAAACCGTGGGAGAAGAGCAATGCAGCGCCTTTTTTCAGGTTTGGTTCGATTTCGTTTTTGTATACAGAAGCTTGTGTTTCGTCAGGCAGCAAAATTTGAACTACGTCTGCACGGCTAGTAGCTTCAGCCGGGGACAGAACTTCAAATCCGTCATTTTTTGCAGTGTCAAAAGATTTACCTTCACGAAGTCCGATGACTACGTTCAATCCACTGTCACGCAGGTTTTGAGCTTGGGCATGGCCCTGGCTACCGTAACCGATGACCGCAATCGTTTTTCCTTTCAATACGTTAAGCTCTGCATCCTGTTCATAATAAGTAGTTACTGGCATGTTTATAAGTCCTCCTTTGTATTGTAAAGAACCCTTCATTAATGAGCGGGTGTCTCAAGGGACCGGCACGCTTTTCCTGCTTTAGCGTCTCTGGTCTGATCCGATCCGTTCAGACACCCGCCCATTAATGCGGGTGTGTGGCTATATAGTCAAGCGTTACATCACTAAAATGTTAAATTGCAACTTGTACGGGACTGGCACCTCATCTAAGATGAACGGTATTTCTCAGCTTAATGCTGCTAACACATCATTGTCGTTCCGTCGATAAGCATCAGACCATGCTTTTTTTCTCAATATAATTGCTTAAACGTTGCCTCGTACCAATGCAGTTATGCCTGTACGTGAGAGTTCGCGAATGCCGTATGGCTTAAGCAGTTCAATCATCGCATCAATTTTATCTGTATCCCCGACCACCTGTACAATCAGGCTGCCTGGACCAACATCTACAACAGATGCGCGGAATGTCTCCACCACACCCAGAATTTCTGGTCGTTCAGATGGCTCTGCCTTTACCTTGATCAATGCAAGTTCACGGGCAACCATCGGTTTCAGACTGAAATCAACCACTTTGATGACATCGATGATTTTGTAGAGTTGCTTTTCAATCTGTTCCAACGTTTTGTCATCACCGATCGTCACAATGACCATCCGGGACAAACCCGGTTCCTCGGATTGACCTACCGTGATGCTCTCAATGTTGAATCCCCGTCGACCGAACAACCCTGATACCCGCTGCAGGACGCCAGGCTGATCGTTGACCAAAATCGAAATCGTATGTCTTATCATTCCTCAGCATCCCCCATCAGCATTTGATCGATTGTCGCTCCTTGCGGAACCATTGGATATACATTTTCTTCCTTGCGTACTACGAATTCAACAACGACCGGTCCTGGTGTATCCAGGGCTTCTTGCCAAGCACGCTCGGCTTCTTCCTTGTTGGTTGCACGCAATCCTTTTACGCCATAAGCTTCAGCAAGTTTTACAAAATCAGGGCTACCTGCCAGATCGATATGACTGTAACGGTTCTCATAGATGATCTCTTGCCACTGACGTACCATTCCAAGGACCTGATTGTTGATAATAACAATTTTCACCGGGATGTTGTTAATGGCACAAATCGCGAGTTCTTGAGAACACATCTGCATGCCGCCGTCACCATTGATGGAAATTACGAGTCTGTCTGGATTGGCCATTTGAGCGCCAATTGCAGAAGGGAATCCAAAACCCATCGTTCCTAGTCCACCAGAGGTTACCCATGAACGCGGTTGGTTGAATTTGTAATATTGGGCTGCCCACATTTGATGCTGTCCAACGTCCGTAGTCACGATTGCTTCACCTTTGGTTGTATCATTGAGCATTTCCACAACCCATTGCGGTTTTAATACTTCATCTGAATCTGTGTAGCTGTAAGGTTTCTCTTGTTTCCATTGTTTGATCTGATCTCTCCAAGCATCCGCACGTTCAGCACGTTGAACCTCTTTGTTCGCTATTTCGAGAACCGTTTTCACATCACCAACGATTGGAATGTCGGTTGCAATGTTTTTGCCGATTTCAGCCGGATCAATATCAATGTGCACAATTTTGGCATGTGGAGCGAATCCGTCCAGCTTGCCTGTTACCCTGTCATCGAAGCGTGCGCCGATGTTGATGAGCAAATCCGATTTTTGAATCGCCTGATTGGAAGTGTATGTTCCGTGCATACCCGGCATCCCGGTCCACAATTCGTGACCACTCGGGAATGCTCCAAGTCCGAGAAGTGTTGTCGTGATTGGAATGCCTGTCTTCTCCACAAATTCGAACAGTGCTTCGTGTCCACCGGAGTAAACTACACCGCCGCCTGCCAGAATCATCGGACGTTCTGCTTCCTGAATCGCCTGAGCCAGACGATCAACCTGAAGTTTGTTCGGTACTGTCCGTGGGTTGTAACCTCTCAATGTAACAGGTTCAGTCACCGGTTCAAACAACGTTTTGTTTGCCGATACATCCTTCGGAATGTCGATCAATACGGGACCTTTACGACCTGTATTCGCAATATGGAATGCCTCATGAATGACACGTGGCAGATCTTCTACGTCTTTTACCAGGTAACTATGTTTGGTGATTGGCATTGTGATTCCGGTGATGTCCGCTTCCTGGAAAGCATCTGAGCCGATCAGGCTGGAAATTACATTCCCCGTAATGACTACGAGTGGTACGGAATCCATATACGCTGTTGCAATACCCGTAACTAGATTCGTTGCTCCAGGTCCGGAGGTAGCGATACAGACACCCACTTTTCCGCTCGCCCGTGCATATCCGTCAGCTGCATGAATGGCGCCTTGTTCGTGACGGGTTAACACGTGCTTGAAATCCTCGAAACCATACATCGCATCGTAAATGTACAACACTGCGCCGCCCGGGTAACCAAAAACACACTCTACACCTTCCAGCAACAAGCTTCTCAGCAGAATTTCGGAACCGCTAATGACCTCCGGCTTCATCCATTTTTCACGTAATTCATCTGTCGATCGTACTTCTGGAATTTGAGCTCCCATCAGTCATCCTCCTCTCGGAATTTACATCATTCTGACATTTAAAGTTACAAAAAAAACCTTCCATCCCTGCAAACAAGTTTATGCTTGCGAGGGACGAAAGGTTGTTGCTTCCGTGGTACCACCCAACTTTGTCCGAAATTTCGCAATAACGGACCTTACCAGGTACAAAAAACGATAGATCAAACGGATATACCCGTTCTCCATACCTGTTGTCTGTAACGCAGACATACGATTTTCCCTAATACCCAATGGAGTGACATCCAATGCTTTTCAGGAAAACAGCTCCGAGGTGAGCTCGTATATAAGGGGTAATGGTGGTGGTTTCAGCAATTCCAGCCACTCTCTGAGCAAAAGAGCCCTTAAAACTTCGTCCTCTTCATAGCCGATGAAATATTCTCGTTAAATGTTAGGAACATTATATGATTCCTCTAACCGATAAGTCAATACCCCTTTTGTATAAAAATTCAGAACGTCCCTAATCCTTCATTCTCCATCTTTAACGTTACCCCAATCCCAATGCTTCATTCAGTCACCTTTCAACTTGCCTCAGGCATAGGATATACGAGCAGCACGACTGGTCCTGAAAGGAGGCTTCCGATGGTGATTCGGCAACGTAAATCCAAGCTGGATGATGCCGCCATAATGAGGCTGATTGACTCTCAACTTGTTCCTCTATCTCATATGAGTGAAATTGAAATTAATAAAATACGCAAAGAAATACCCCTGCGAATGAACAGGGGCATGACCTTTGTTGTCTCATCGAATCCTGACAACGAAGCTGTCGCATTCATCCATTTTCTCATGCACGGCGAACTGCTGTATGTGGATATGATGGCTGTTGCTACAAAAGAACAGCGAAAGAAATACGGTCAGACCTTGCTGCTCAAAGCCGAGAATTTTGCAGCATCTCGTGGTTGCAAAAGATCCAAAGTGATGGTTGACGAAGGCAACACAAAAGGTCTTCGATTTTACCAGAAAAATGGATATATCACCATTCGATACATTATGTTAAGCCGCTGTTACGAGTTGGAAAAAACATTATAAATCGGTCTAGAAAAAGCCTGGTGGCCGTGGTCCATAGGGTCCATATCCCGGTCCTGGCCCTGGTCCATATCCACCACCAAAACCAGGTCCATACCCTGGGCCTGGTTTTGGTCCCGGGCCAAATCCTGGTCCACCACCTGGACCATAACCGAATCCAGGGCCAGAGCCGTAAGCATAAGGCAGCGTTGCGACAGCGAGTAAATCAAATAATACCAATGGCAAAATAGCTTTGGTGTGTACTTTTTTGCCAACTGCACGTTTCAGCACTAATTTATTGCCCGATACTTTCAACAGTCTTCCGGTCACCCGAGTACCGTCTTTTTTGATCGCGACAATATTTTTGCCTATTAATTTCATCGCTTCATCACGCGTAACATGTTGTTTCATACTATCCCCTCCTCCTCGGATCGTTCAAAACAGTGTATTCGTCCAGGGCCGGCTTCGCCTGTTTCTTTGTCCCTAAATGAAAATATGGGTGTCTTTCTCTATAACAGTTAAGAAAGCTGATGACCTGTTCTTTGTGAAACAAAAAAAAGGTTCGCACGAGGCGAACCTTTTCTAGTAAAGCATTATGTGGGAAACATAATTTCGGTTGTTACCTTTTCCCCGGATCATACGGTTCCCCGAGTGCAGACGGAGCAGAAGAGCGTCCAACAGCCGCAACGAGCACGATGATGGTGAGCAAGTAAGGAAGCATATAAATAATTTCCTGGGGAATACTTTGAGACCATTCGAACAACTGTACATAGTTCCGGATAGCTTGCGAGAAACCAAAGAACACAGCCGCCCCAAAGGCACCAATCGGATTCCACTTACCAAAGATCATCGCTGCAATCGCAATGTAACCTTGGCCGGAAACGGTATTATGAGAGAATGTGCCTGTCGTAGTCAGCGTGATTGCAGCTCCACCAATAGCAGCCAGCGCACCACTGATCATTACCGCAACATAACGATAACGACGCACTTTAACACCCACGGTATCCGCAGCACTTGGATGTTCACCAACCGAGCGAAGACGAAGACCGAATGGAGTTTTGTACATAATGTAATACGTCAGGAAGACGAACAGAATAGCCAGATATGTTGTCGGGTACACATTCTTGAAGAAAGCTTCCCCAAGCAAAGGAATATCCTTTAACAGTGGCACATCAAACTTGCTGAATCCTTGTACCAATGGTGAATCGCCTGATCCTTCAAACAGCAGCTTTACCAGATAAAGTGTGCTTCCTGCTGCCAGAAAGTTAATGACGATACCGCTGATAATTTGGTCAGCCTTAAACGTAATGGAGGCAACCGCGTGGATCAGTGAAACCACTACACCCAACACAACCGCGAACAAAATCCCCATCCAGGCAGACGTCGTTCCTCCCATGCCAGCTTCTTGTGCATAATGCGCAGCAATCCCTGCAGCAAACGCACCAAATACCATGAAACCTTCAAGTCCAAGGTTGGTCACACCGGATTTTTCCGAGAAAATCCCGCCCAGGGATGCAAAAATCAATGCCGTGGCAAAGACAAGCGTCGTATTGATAATTTGCCCAATTGTCAACAAGTCCATCTACAACACCTTCTCTTTCTTGCGCTTGGAATAGAACGGTTTAAGTACCCAGCGCACGATGCCTTGTGCCGCAATGAAGAAGATAATCGAACCGATAACAATCCGAATAATCTCGGGCGGTACATCCGCAGCAAAGCTCATTCCCGCAGATCCATAAGTGAGCGTACCGAATAACAAAGCACCCAGCAACACACCAAACGGATGATTCAAACCAATCAGTGCAACCGCGATTCCGTCAAAACCTGTACCTGGCGAGCCCGACATAACGGTCTGATATTGGAACACCCCGAGTACCTGGAATGCACCGCCAAGACCTGCAAGCATACCACTGATAAACATAGCTTTAACGATATTGCGATTGACATGCATACCCGCATACTCTGCCGCATTCGGGTTATATCCTACGGCACGAATCTCGTACCCTTGTTTGGTTTTCCACATGTAAATATAAAAGAGTACAGCCATGACAAGAGCAATCAATGTTCCCATGTGAACACGGGAGTTGCCCATCAGCTCAGAAAGCCATGTCAGACTAATCGATGCGCTATCACTGATATCCACCGAACGATTTTCACCTTTTAACAGCAGGAATTGGCGCACGATCAGGTTGGCCAGATACAGACCAATCCAGTTCAGCATGATACTACTGATAACTTCGTTAACCCCACGCGCTGCTTTCAGATAACCGGCAATAGCTGCCCACAGACCACCAAATACTGCACCAGCAATCAAAGCCAGTGGAGCATGAATGTAGATTGGCAGACCTGCAAACTTCACGCCTACAAAAGTCGCCGCAGTCATACCGACGAGAAATTGTCCTTCGCCCCCGATATTAAACAGTCCTGCACGTGCCGCAAATGCAAATGCAAGTCCTGTCATAATCAGTGGTGTCATTTCCCGGACTGCTTCACCAAAGTTGTACATGTCTCCGAAAACCTTCGTAAACAATGCACTGTACGCTTCAATCGGGTTGTATCCGCCGATCAGCATGACAATACCACCCAGGATGAGACCCATAATGATGGCTACAATAGGTAATATAAATGAATCACGGGTAAACCATTTTAATACGTTATTCATGCACAGTACCTCTCTTTTGGGTGCTGCCCGCCATCATCAAGCCGAGCTCCCTGTCATTGGTTTCTTCCGGCAGCACCTCGCCCACGATCTGTCCTTCATAGATGACAGCAATTCGGTCGGATACGTTGATAATTTCATCCAGCTCGAATGAGATCAGCAATACCGCTTTGCCCTGATCACGTTGTGCAATCAATTGTTTTTGAACAAACTCAATAGCACCTACGTCCAGACCACGAGTTGGCTGGGCAGCAATAAGCAGTTCAGGATTTTTATCAACCTCACGTGCGATAATGGCTTTCTGTTGGTTCCCTCCCGATAAGGAGCGGGCCTTTGTTTCAATGCTTGGTGTACGCACATCAAATGCCTCGACAAGACGCTTCGCTTGCTTCTTGATCGCATCGAAGTTAAGGAATCCTTTACGCGTATAAGGAGACTTATAATACGATTCCAGAACAATATTTTCACTCACAGAAAAATCAAGGACAAGTCCATGCTTGTGCCGGTCTTCCGGAATGTGGGCTACACCCGACTCCGAAATATGGCGCGGAGAATGATTAGACAGTTCTTTACCCTCAAGGCGAATCGAACCGCTATCTACTTTACGCAGTCCGGTAAGAGCCTCAATCAGTTCGCTCTGTCCATTACCATCGACACCTGCGATTCCTACAATCTCTCCTGCACGTACATTCAGGTTGAGTTCGTTCAGAACCGAAATGCCTTCTTTGTTTTTGGCGGTCAATTTGCTAACTTCAAGCACATTGTTTCCTGGTGTAGCCGGCTTTTTGTCCACTTTAAATGTGACATTGCGACCAACCATCTTTTCTGCCAACTCATTTGGATTCGTTTCTGATGTTATAACTGAATCAATCACTTTACCACGGCGAATAATTGTCACCGTATCGGAGATTTCCATGATTTCTTTCAGTTTGTGTGTAATCAGAATAATGGACTTGCCTTCGGCCACTAATTTTTTCATGATTACCATCAGTTCTTTGATTTCCTGAGGTGTTAATACAGCAGTAGGCTCGTCAAAAATAAGAATGTCTGCACCACGATACAACGTTTTTACAATTTCAACACGTTGCTGCATTCCGACAGAAATATCATGAATTTTGGCATGCGGATTCACTTTGAGTCCATACTGTTCAGACAGACGCTGCACTTCAGCAGCAGCTTTTTTATAATTAATGTTGAGACCTTTCCTTGGTTCAGATCCCAAAATAATGTTCTCTGTTACCGTGAACGGCTGTACAAGCTTAAAGTGCTGATGCACCATGCCGATGCCAAGATCGATTGCTTTGTTAGGGCTATCGATGATGACAGGCTTGCCATTCACTTCAATGGAACCTTCATCCGGCTGATAGAGACCAAAGACAATATTCATCAACGTTGATTTACCAGCGCCGTTTTCGCCCAGTAGAGCATGGATCTCGCCTTTACGAAGCTGAAGGCTGATGGCGTCGTTGGCAACAATGCCTGGGAAACGCTTCGTGATTTGTTTCAACTCAACGACGGGGGTTGCTGCACCCATGTAATCACCCTTATACCTGATATAGTGTGGTTCCGCAAACGTAAGAAAAACGTCTAACGACGTTTATTCAAGGAAGATGACCGCATTTCAGCGGTACTTTTTCTTGGGATTATCGAATCCTTCAGTTTCAGCGAAACTTCTGCATTCCATAATCTTAAGAAAAGCTCCTACCGGAGCGTTGATACGAAGACTTCTTTCTTTTGCCGTGGCTAATGCCCAAGCACATACTACATAGCTTGTACAATTGTTATGATGACCTGAGCAAATTTTCCTACTCTGACAATCATAAGGCCGGTCAAGACCGGCCTCGATGATTATTCATTTTCACAGCAGAATCAGATTACTCTGTAGGAACTTTGATTTCGCCGTTGATGATTTTTTCTTTGTACTCGTCCACTTTTGCAAGTGTATCAGCAGAAACATTTTTCGTAGAAGTATCAGCGATACCTACACCGTTTTCTTTCAAAGTCAGGTTCTCAGCTCCGCCTTTGAATGTTCCATCGATGATTTCTTGGTTTACGCGCTTAACAGCTTCGTCAACTTTTTTGATCATGGAAGTCAGTGTTACTTCATCACCAAACTCCAGGGATTGGTCTTTATCTACACCGATAACCCAAACGTCTTGACCTTGTTTCTTACGAGCGATTGCTTCGTTGAACACACCATTACCTGTAGCACCGGAAGCGTGGAAAATGATATCTACGCCTTTGTTGTAAAGTGTAGCTGCTGCTGCTTTACCAAGGTCAGGCTTATCAAATGCACCTGTGTAGTTGGAAATGAATTCAGCATTAGGATTAACCGCTTTAACGCCTTCTCTGAAACCTACTTCAAACTTTTTGATCAGTGGGCTTTCCATACCGCCAACAAAACCAATTTTGTTCGATTTAGTTGTCAGACCAGCTACAACACCTACCAAGTAAGAACCTTCTTCTTCAGCAAATGTTACCGATTTAACGTTAGGAGCATCAACAACACTGTCGATGATCGCGAGTTTGGAATCAGGATTTTGTTCAGCTACAGTCTTGATCGCATCAGCCAATTGGAAACCGATACCCCAAGTCAGATCATATCCACCTTTAACGAACTCGTTCAGGTTTGGAATGTACTCTTCATCGGATTTACTTTGCAGGTATTTAACAGCTACACCTGTTTCAGTTTCAGTTGCTTGCAGAGCTTCCCAAGCGGATTGGTTAAACGATTTGTCGTTAACTCCACCTACGTCAGTAACCATACCGATTTTCAAATCGGATTTAGCTTCAGTGTTTTCGCCACCTGTAGTTCCTCCGGCATTTGTTTCCTCTTTCGGTTTGCTACCGCAACCTGCGAGCATAACCGATACTGCCAGCAACATGACCAAAGACAAGCTGAGCATCTTTTTCATTTCTCTGTTCCCCCTTAATGATATATACCTAATTCCTGTCCAGGCCAAAATGGAACGGATCAACAGATCGATAATATGGCTTTTATGCAGAATGTATGGTTTCTTCGACATTAAAAGCGCATTCTTACCACTAAACAATTGTGTCACCTGTCGAAAAACCGAACATTATGACTTGAAGAGAAAATTTTAGGACTAGCCTACTAGAGGTGATTATACATTCAACCCGTGGTAAAATCCAGATGTTTCATCACCAAATCTCACTTATTTTTGCTCTTTTTTTATTGAAAGCGCTTAATAATTTAACGATTTAACACACTAACGTTACAACGATGTGATGTTATATAACAAAAACGTATCACACTCCCTAGAAGGATGTGGAATTCACCTGTTTTTGTTTGCATTATTTCACCGTTCGTATTTTATGTATTATCACAGCCTGTTATTCACCCGTTATATGCTTTCATTGTGCCCTTACAGATTGCAGCATATTCGTCGCGCATAACCAGACTCTTTGGAGTAGATCAATCTTTAAGCCGTAAAAAAAGCCGCCATAGGTACGGCGGCTTGCATAAACAATTTTAAGCGTTGATTTTGCCTTTAGCTACAGTAGCCAAAGAGTTGAACGCATTGATGTCGTTAACGGCCAGATCAGCCAACATTTTGCGGTTCATGTCTACACCAGCAAGTTTCAATCCATGGATCAGTTTGTTGTAAGACAAACCATTCATACGTGCTGCAGCATTGATACGAACGATCCACAGTCTGCGGAAGTTACGTTTTGTGTTGCGACGGTCACGGTATGCGTATACCAGGGATTTCATTACTTGCTCGTTAGCTGTTTTAAAAATACGGTGTTTGGAACCGAAATAACCTCTTGCCAGTTTCAAAACCTTTTTATGACGACGACGTACTACAAAACCGCCTTTTACTCTTGCCATATTAAAAGAACCTCCCAATAAATATTAAATGTATCCGTGGTATGTGTACGGCCTAAGCCGATCCCCCATACGGATTTACTATTTCAAGTTAGCCAGACCTTGTTTCAAACGTCTTACGTCCCCGGCAGCCATTACTGGGTTGCCGTTCAGAACGCGCTTAGCACGTTTTGATTTGTGGGAAAGCAAGTGGTTTTTGTGAGCTTTGTAACGCAGGACTTTACCGGAACCGGTAATTTTGAAGCGTCCTTTCAAACTGCTGTGTGTTTTCATTTTAGGCATTTTGTGTTTCCTCCTCCAATGTTATCAGGCTTTAGGAGCCAGAATCATGATCATACTGCGGCCTTCCAATTTTGGTTGACGTTCGATGGTGCAAAGTTCTGCAACCTCCACCTTAACGCGTTCCAAAATCCGTTGACCAATGGCGGCATGCGCAATTTCACGTCCGCGGTAACGAACGGAACATTTTACCTTGTCGCCTTCTTTCAAGAACTTAACTACATTACGAAGCTTCGTTTGATAATCATGCTCCTCAATATTGGAACGGAACCATACTTCTTTAATGTCAACAATTTTCTGGTTCTTACGGGCTTCTTTGTCTTTCTTTTGTTGCTCATAGCGGAATTTGCCATAGTCCATGATGCGGCATACCGGCGGTTTAGCCTGTGGTGCCACATTGACCAGGTCCAAGTTCAGGTCAATCGCCATTTGCAGTGCTTCCCGAATCGGCGTGATCCCAATTTGTTCTCCTTCAGCTCCGACAAGGCGTACTTCCTTCGCCCGAATCTCATCATTAATCATGTGATCTTTACTAATAACCGTCCACCTCCAGGTCATTTTGAATATCCTGTTACACAAAAATAAAAGGGATGCCGGTTAAGCTACCGACATCCCTGTAATCAACACAATTCTTCATGAGTAAACACTTCATAAATTATTGGGATCGTTGACCAGCCAACATGTTTGTTGATCAGGTGAGAAGTCGGACTTCTACTTGTGATTCCATAGCTATTCATTTAACGCACTTGAATACTATAACATCCTGCAAAACTATTGTCAACGTCTCTACAATATTTATTTTTATAGACATGCTTTCATCCAAGTCAATCATTCATTATCCCTGCTTACTCTGCACCTCATCCAAACGTACAACACGTGTATGTTGAGTATGGCTCCATTGTTTGTTGTTCTGCGTGAAGAACGCGTAGAACGTAATTGGATACCATGAAAGAAGGTAAATCGGGAACAAGATCAGGTACAGATACACTTTGGCAAAAGTAACCTTTTCCAGCGCCATGGACAACAAGAATGTCAGGACATTCAGACCAATCGCTACGAACCCTACCCAAAGCGGGAAGTATCCGTATATGTTTGCGATATGTGGACCACTGAATATCGCTGTATCCACCCACAGGACAGCAGTCATCAGGAACGTAAGCAAAACAACGTACACGTTTGCTCCATACACAGCAAGGTCAAACTTCACCAAGCTTCTTTCCTTGATACTCTGCCACAGCAGCGGGAAGAAATATCTGCGCGCAACCGTAAAGTGACCTTGCATCCAGCGAAGACGTTGTCTTGCTGAAGCTTTAAAGGTTAACGGCTTCTCATCAAATACTTTGGCATCATAGTTAAAGACAGGATATACATTACGCTGAACACTGCGCATCGTAAACTCCAAATCCTCAACCAGACTTGTAGCGCCCCAGCCAATTTCCTTGAGCAGGTTGGTCTCGAAGCACATTCCAGTACCTCCGAGGAAATTCGCCATATTCAAATTATGACGGGACAACTGCCACAGACGGTTGATGTACCAGTAAGATACACCATATGCTGCAGTGATCCAGGAATCCTCCGGATTCTTGGTATCAATGTATCCTTGAATTACACGCGAACCATTGCACAAGTCGTCATTCATCTCAAGCAAGAAGTTACGGTCAACCAGGTTATCCGCGTCAAACATGACAACTGCGTCATACTGACGTGGCAATTTCCACAAGTATTTAAGCATCCATTCAATGGCATACCCTTTACCTCTGAGATCAGCATTCGTACGTACACAAGCATTTAATCCATGCTGTCTTACAATTTGAGCCGTTCCATCCGTACAGTTGTCACAAATGACAAACACATCGTACAGATCTTCCGGGTAATCCAGTTGTTTCAAGTTCTCCATCAAAGCACCAATAACTTGTTCCTCATTGTGTGCTGCGACGAGTACAGCGAATGATTTTGTCGCCGGATAATGTTTCTTTTTCTTTTTCTTAATCAGACCGAACAGCGAAAACGTGAATTGGTACACGGCTAGCAGTGCCAGAAGGACCTGCATCGTGACGAATATAGCGTCCAACATCGTTCTCTGTTACCCCCTTTTTTTCAAAACCAGATTACTTTAAATGTTTCTCTTCCTGGATTCTGCACTTTTATTTTTTTGTGATGCGCAGAATATGACCCTGTTCTTTTGTTTACTACGTAAATATTTCAGACAATGTTTCAAGCATGGTTGATGCCAGTTGGCTGCTTTATCGATTTTGTATTCTTTTCAGCCATTTGTCAAAACCGCAATTCCACTTCCTGAAGCAGAAATGTGAACTTTAAACGCTGAATAGGCACCTCGTGATACTCCAACCTCGCATTCATGCCTGTTATATCTTATTTTCAGCCGTTTACTTAATTTTTATTTCTAAAGTCCCTGCTTTTTTCATCAGGCTGATACATATCGACAGAGGCTCTATATCAAATAACGTAAACAGACCTCAAAAAGTTCAGTCTTAAACTTACATTTTTTTAACCGCATTTCAGCCATGTTGAATCATTGTATCTTTTTTAGATAGTCCGAGTCAAAAAGTTAAGTTGGGTGTATATCCACTCTTTAACATGAATTTTACCTTCTTCACATGTGTTCTTCTTGAAAAGGACAACATTTAAAAATATGATAAACATATACCTGAAATAACCTCAAGTTCACGAAAAAACGGTTATATACTATTCAGGACGAAACCGGACACAGCAATTTACCGGAAATACTGCCGCCAACATGGGGCCTGACTGGCAGGAGGCCAATATGAGCCGTTTATTCGTAAAGTTTCAAGAGTATGATCGAAATGTATTTATGTGGATTAATGGTCGACTTCATAATCGATTTATGAACTTTTGGCTGTATTATTTCACCCATCTGGGCGGAGCAACATCTTCTATTGCAGTATCCTTACTAATCTGGCTGCTGGCTCCCGCTCCTTGGAGTACAACAGGACTTCAGGCATGCATCGCTCTAGCGGTTAGCCACATTCCCGTAGCAATCGCCAAAAAACTGTATCCGCGCATTCGGCCTTACCTGGCCTTACCGGATACGATTACGTTCCGCAATCCCCTGACGGACCATTCGTTCCCTTCAGGGCATACTACTGCCGTATTCTCGGTTACAGTCCCTTTTATGACGATGGAGCCGTTCCTGTTGCTGTTGTTACTCCCTGTTGCATTAATTGTCGGATTTTCACGAATTTACCTGGGATTACACTATCCCTCAGATGTTCTCGCAGGTGCTACGATCGGTACTTTAGTCGCACTTGCAACTGTTGCTTTATGGACATAATGTGAATATGTTAGACTAAGGAAAACCTAGCAGGAACAGGTGAAGCAAGCGTGGAGAAAAAAAGAGTATTACTATTATCTGAAGGCTTTGGCGCTGGTCATACTCAAGCCGCTTATGCGCTGTCCAGCAGTTTGCGAAAACTTTCGCCGAATGTGCAAACCAAAGTGCTTGAGTTGGGGAGTTTTCTGAACCCCAGAGTTGCGCCACTCATCATTACAGCGTACAAAAAAACGGTCATTAACCAGCCCAAGCTCATCGGGTATGTATACAGGCACCAATATAAAAAATCCTTGAACCGGCTGACTACACTCGCGTTGCATAAACTGTTTTATACCCATACACGCAGTATTGTCCGTCAGCTTCGTCCGAATGTTATTGTATGCACCCACCCTATTCCCAGTGCTGTCATATCCAGACTGAAACGTCTGGGTGTGCAGGTTCCACTTTGCACAGTCATTACCGATTATGACGCGCACGGGACGTGGATTAGCCCTGAAGTGGATCTGTATCTTGTTTCTACAGATGAGGTAAAGTCCAAATTAATGCTGCGGGGTGTATCTTTAGACAAAATTCGCGTTACCGGCATTCCGATCCACCCCAACTTCTGGGAACATCCCGGGCGGGACGAGATCCGAGGAAAATTCAATTTGAAGAACATGCCTACTGTGCTTGTGATGGGCGGTGGTTGGGGAATGCTTAGTGATGAAGTAGTTAACCAATTATTGACACGCTGGCATGAGGATGTTCAGATTATTTTCTGCCTTGGCCGCAATGACAAAAGCCGAATCAGCATGGAACAAAATCCGTTGTATAAAAAAGATAATATCCATATCATCGGGTACACCAATGAAGTGGACAAATTAATGGAAGTATCTGATCTCCTGATCACCAAGCCGGGTGGAATGACATGCAGTGAAGGGTTGGCAAAGGGAATCCCCATGCTGTTCCATAATCCCATACCGGGTCAGGAAGAAGAAAATGTTCAGTATTTCACCGCACGAGGTTTGGGGGAGCCCATTACTTCCCTTGATGTTGTTGTGAAATGGATGAATAAACTGCTTCATAACTACCCTGACATTGTTCGCAAACGCAAACGCCACATGGCGCAGATTGCCAAGTATCACCCAATGCAAAGCGCACAAAGTATTATCGACCTTCTGGATCTGCGTCCCTACTCGGCAGACCAAGCCAGACTGTAACGGCTTCAAACAAGCCTGCATGTACACAGCAAAGGTGCCTTCGAATCGAAGGCACCTTTTTTTAATATGAAGAATAGTACAAACTATTGAATACCAGCCGACTTCAAGTAATCCTGCCACTGCTTGGTATACTCGGTCTGAATCTTCTCAAGGCCTGCCTGTTTGGCTTTTTCCATAAATGTATTCAGACCCGCTTCTACATCCTCCACCAATCCCACATTTAACGGATAGAGATACTGCTTCTCTACCTGCTCCAGTGCAGCTTTCTCAGCTTGGTATGGCGTCCAATCCTCAGCAAATCCAGTAAAGATATCCGGCTTTTTCATTTTGTCCAGCTCTTTGAAAATAGCCAGTACGTCATCAAAGCTCTTATCATAGAGCATGAATTCCGGATTACGCCAAGCCCAACCATTCATGCCTTCGCGCGGAAATCCATTGGTCTGGGCATCGCCCACCATTTTATAATAACCGTCTTGAACTTCAAAGTTCTTGCCTTCCACACCATATTCGGTAAGCCAGTTGTAACGTTTGTCGGTAACCAGTTTTTCATAGAATGCAAGTGCTTTCTCCGGGTTTTTGCTGCTGCGTGGAATTGCAAAACCATTGTGAATCGGGTGAACTGGTTGTGCAAATCCTTTGGCATTCGGGTAAGGGAAATAACCGAGCTTCCAATCCGGGTGAGTGGACTGGACCTTGATCACATCCGCATTAAATTTGTTCGGGTTCTCACCCGACAGTACAACAGCCGATTTGCCATTTTGCAGCAATGAGTTGGACGTATCCTTTACATTCAGCACGTTTTTCGGAAAAAAGCCTTTGTCCATCCAGCGTTTGTACGTTTTCAGGTCCTCCAGATGCTGTGCAGACCCCCAATAGGAAGTGATATTGGATGGTGTGTCATACATGATGTCCAGACCATAAGGGAGCTGACCTGCCGTATTCACCAGCTTGGATGTCAATTGTCGAATACCATGGGTATGGTTCGCATTGCTATCCGCGATTGGAATCATATTCGGTTCATTGGCTTTGATACCCTCCAGATAGGCTTCGAGTGTCTCCAGAGATTCCGGTTTGGGCAGATTGTACTTCTCACGCAAATCCTCACGGTACGCAATACCCTCAGTAACATATTCAGTCCATGTCGATGGTACAGTATAGATCTTGTCATTGACTTTTACCGCGTTCCACATGTCATCAGGTACATAAGCTTTGAGCGTTGGTGCTGCCTTAGGCAGTAATTCATCCAGAGGCAGGAACGCTCCTTTTTTCGCATAGGACTGATAGAACGTCCAATCCGCGGTAAAAATCAGATCAATCGGTTGACCGGAAGACAGCAGCAATTTGTATTTTTGGTCCCAGTCTGTCCAGGAGGTATAGTTAAATTTCACATTGACGTTCAGATCAGCCTCAGCCAGCTTGTTGATTTCCGACTCAATCACAGGCAGATCCTTGGGGGCATCACCAAGCATGTAGAATTGCAGTGTTACCTTCTCCCCTTTGTTCTCAGAAGAACCTCCCTGCTCACTTCCTTGCGCAGATCCCCCCGAACCGTTATTACATGCGGCAAGCACCCCGGCAAACAACATCAGGGCAAGTACCATAGACAGGTGCCGAATTGTTTTGTTACGCATACGCATCCTCCCTTTTTGTGGTCAACCTTATATGTTAGCGCAGACTCGCCATGATTCAGACGCAGACGGATAGACAGCTATCCCGCCATCTGCACCCACAGCGCGTGCACGTTCTAACCTTTCACCGCACCAATGGTAAGACCCTTGACAAAGTACCGCTGCACAAATGGATACAGGAACAAAATGGGTCCAGTAACCACAATAGCCATCGCCATTTTGGTCGATTCGGTAGGTACATCCTGGCTAAGAGTTATGCCGGTACCAATCGCCATCTGGTCAATGAAGGTAATCGTGTTCATGGTGTTATACAAATAGAATTGCAGCTGGTACATATCCGGGTTGTTAATGAACAAGGATGATGTGAACCAGTCATTCCAATATCCCAGTGCCAGAAATAACCCTACAGTGGCAATGCCGGGCATCGCCAGTTTCAGTACTACGCTAAAGTAAATGCGGAAATCATTCGCACCATCGATTTTGGCTGACTCAATCAGCTCATCCGGAACGGCTGAACGAATGAAGTTTTTCATCAGGATAATGAGAAAAGGCGTCATCAATCCCGGAAAAATCAACACCGTATACGTGTCCGTAAGATTGAAATAATTTGCCAGCATGATGTACCAAGGAACCAATCCCCCACCAAAGAGGGTTGTAAAGTAGATGAAAAATGAGAAAGCGTTCCGGTACTTGAAATCTTTGCGTTGCAGTACAAATCCCGCCATCGTAATAAGAAATAGTCCAAGGGCCGTACCCACAACGGTTGTAAATACCGTCACGCCATAAGCTTTGAGCACCTGGGTCGGAAATTTGAACACCATCTTATAACCTTCCAAGGAGAAATCGGTGGGAAAGAGGTGATACCCGTCTCTTACAATCGATTCGTTGCTGCTGAATGAGCCGGATAAAATCAAAAGAAATGGAATGATACAGATTAAGGAAAGAATCAGGATCATGCTGTAAGCGATGATTTGAAACAACAAGGTGAATTCCGTATCTCGGGTACGCGTGTGCATAGTAGGTCTCCCTTCTGCCTATAGGCGTTTTAGAACAAGGCGTAGTCCTCATTCACTTTACGGATGATATAGTTGACGGTCATGATCAGGATAAAACCGAACAGCGATTGATACAGACCAGCCGCAGTAGCCATTCCGATATCAAACGTCACTTTCAGGGAACGATACACATACGTATCGATGATATCTGTAGCGTTATATAAGACACCGTTATTTCCAATGAGTTGGTAAAAGAGATCAAACTGTCCCTTCATAATGCTCCCGAGTGAGAATAACAACAGGATGACAAAGGTCGGTTTTAGCATCGGTACGGTGATGTACCAAATGCGCTGAAAGATATTGGCCCCGTCAATCCGGGCTGCCTCGTAATACTCATCGCTGATCCCTGTAATAGCTGCAAGGTAGATGACCATGCTGTACCCGAGATTTTTCCACAGATAAAAAATGATGATCAGGAACACCCAGATCCAGGGTGTATTGTAAATATCAACAGGCCCCGCCTCGAAACGTTTGAGTACCGTGTTCACAAAACCGGATTCATAGTTGAACATGTTGTAAGCGATTACACTTAATAGTACAAACGAGATGAAATACGGTAAAAACATGACCGACTGCGTAATTTTCTTAAACACTTTTCCCCTAATTTCACTGAGCAAAATCGCACAGAAGATCGCTAGCCCGTTTCCTAATATAATGAAGGCCAGATTGTACCCCACCGTGTTGGTTGTCAGCTTCAGCAGCATTCCGGATTGCCACAGAAACTTGAAGTTCTCCAGGCCCACAAATGGGCTGCCGAACAATCCACCTTCAAAATCATAGCGGGTAAACGCATAATAGATGCCGACCATCGGAAAATACGAGTTAATCAGAAAAAAGATCAGTGTAGGCAGCAGCATGAGAAACATGATTTTGTTTTTGTTCAATTCTTTGAGCATGGCTCGATCCCTCCCGAATTTCTTACGGCGCGGCGCGCAGTGGAGCTCTGTTTTATTGTAGTTGCCCTAAGTGCTACCGGATACTGAATCATTCGGCCGGATCATGAACGATTCTGCGAAACAGAATATGAACAATATGAACGAACACTGAAATGAATGCCTGAGCGTTCACAAAAGTTGATATCGTGCATAGGTTGAACCTAGTGAACAATAAAGCGAAAGTTGAACTTTAGCTACGGAAATCGGCCATAGCATGCTGTCCACCGTTGATGTAAACGCATACATACTATATAATTCGAAATACATCTGTGATTCACCACACCCATATTATGAATTCTCATCCTTCGCTATGAAGTCTAACTTTGTTCATCCAAAACAGGAGGTCCACGGGAGGGAAGGTCATGCGCAAACGTTCAGAGGACAGCCAGAAAGTGTTTGCACGGATTCTCATCGGCATTATTGTTAGTACTGTTGCCACCTTGCTTGTGGCTTCTACCATTTTGTACGTCAACTATAATCGTATTGCCCTTCGTCAGGTCTACCGAACCGATATGAACGGTCTTACCCAGACCAGTCGGGAAGTCTCCAAGATGACCGAGACCGCCAAATCACTGTCTTATCAGATTTATCAGGATTACACGATCTCTGCCCTGCTGCTCTATTCAAATCCGAGCATCTATGAAATTACGTCAGCGATGGAACAACTCGACAACTATCGCATGTCCCTCCCTTTTATCGAATCCATCTATGTATATAACTCCAAAAATGATGAGTTCTTTATCAGCTCCAATGAGGTTCGTAATGGACAACAATCCATCTCTGAAATAGACGATCAAGGGATTACAAGTATCCTCAACCGTTTCCATGATTACAAACCTTTTGTACCCATTCCGCGTACTTACCAAGTTGGCTCCACCGAGGAAACCCAAGTCAGCAGTTATACGTACCTCTGTTACGACACGATCAATGACAATGCTACACTGAATTATGCTGTTGTCGTAAATATTAAGGACGACTGGCTCAGTCCCAATATGAACTCAGCTGATCAGCCAGGGAAAACGTTTATTATCAATGAACAGGGACAGTTATTGTCCGATTTCAGCAATCGTGCGCTAATGAAAGATTTGTCCAATGAAACGTTTATGCAGCCAATCCTAGAAAACACGGAGCAGTCCGCCTACTTTACGGCAGAGGTTGATGGAATAAAGTCACTCATTACCTACACTGCTCCTGATAACCTCGGGTGGCGCTATGTAAGAATAACGCCTTATGACCTAATCACCTCAGATATTCGTAATATGCGAACTCACACCGTTCTGTTTTGTATTGGGCTATTAATTGCGGGAGTGCTCTTATCCTACCTCGTGTCCCGGAAGCTATATCATCCCATTGATAAAGTGCTTGTCCGTATGCGTGTGATGGAAGCGGAGCGTCGTGGCAGTCTGCATCTATTACGACAGGATTTTCTGCGTGGGGCTTTGCAAGGACGTGAAACGGTAACGGGAGGCATGCTGGAGGACAGAATGAAGTTCTACGGCTCTTCTGTTGATGTTCATCGTCTAACAAGACTGGTACTGCTTCGTATTGATCATTTTACCGATTTCAGCGATACCTACAGGGATGAAGTCCAACTTATAAAATACGCGATGATGAACATTTGCATGGAAACGGCTGACCTTTACTACCACACCGAAGCTGTGGATTTGGGCAGCGATCTGATTACACTTATCTTTAATGATAAAGTTCAGGATGAAGCTGATGATGAGTATTGCCCCATTGAGGACCTGCTGCGCATGATGCAGGCTGCCGTGATGACACATCTAAGATGTTCCATTTCATTTACCATCGGGCCAGTGGAAGATTCACTGGAAAACAGTATTGCTTCTTATACTCGATCAGCAGAAGCTTCTCTTCATCGTTTGTTCATGGGTCCTGGATGCCTGATTTACACCTCGGACATCATGGCGTACCATTCCAAAGAATATGCTTTCCCTGTTGGAAAAGAGAGACAGTTGATTGATTACCTGATGACAGGCAAGACAGGCGAAGCCAAACAGGTCTATGCAGACATCGTGAGCGAAACGGCAACATATCCATTTACCGTATTTCAACTGGCTCTGTCCCATCTGACCATGACTCTGAATCATGTGAGAAACACACTCAAAAAGAACAACCAGCTTACACTTGAATCCATCTCCGACCGTTCGATGCTGCCGATTCATGATGCCGAGGATCTCAGTGAAGTTCACGCCCACTTCTATCGCATGTTTGATGAGCTTGGATCCAAAGTTGAGGAGAAAAGAACGCTTAAACATGAAGAACTCATTCGCAAAATTAACTGCATTATTGAACGAGATTACGCAGATACCAATCTTTGTCTGACCTCGATTGCAGATGAACTAGCCATGTCACCCATCTATGTCAGCAGACTCTATAAACAACTAACGTTAAAAGGTCTAACCGATGTTATTAACGAGACCCGCATAGCCAAAGCGCAATTCCTGCTCATTGAGACGGAAAACTCTGTAGCTGATATTGCTGAGCAAACCGGGTTCACCAACAGTTCTTATTTCTATCGGATGTTTAAGAAATTCAACGGGGTTACTCCCAACGATTATCGACGTAAGGAGCTTCATTCGGAGCTTTAGCAGAAGTAAAACGAATTTCCACAAGTGACTTCATGAGGTTTAGTTCATCGAAATTAGCAAAAAAAGCGTGATATGAGAGTCTGGTAGCCAGATGCATATCACGCTTTTTTTATAATATCACTCTTGATCTTCGCCAGACTCGTCCGTAGCTTCCCGAACTTTATACTTGTCCAAGCGGATTTGTTGATACTCGCGCAAGGCCTCTTCACCAACGATAACTTCAACCCGGTGAATGTTCATGCCTTTGCCCATGAATTTCTGCTCATACTCTGTCATGACATGCTCTTCATTCAATCCATCACGGTGCAGGTTCAGAGACAAATTGGTCATTTGCAGACCAAAGTCGGCAATTGCATTGAGAGAGAAATCAAACAATGTTTCCGAATCTGTTTTGAAATGAATCTGTCCTTTGGTGTTAAGCAGTTCCGTATATTTCTTCAGGAAACGTGGATGTGTCAAACGACGACGTGCATGCTTGGCTTTCGGCCAAGGATCGCTGAAGTTCAGATAAATCCGTTCCAGTTCTTCCTGTTCAAATACTTCCTCAATCTGTTCGATATTAGCCAGCGCCAGCTTCAGGTTGGGTGGTGTCTCCACTTCTGCCTGACTCCATGCTTTCCGAGCCTTCTCGCTGGCACGACGCACCAATTCATCATACATATCAATACCGATAAAATTAAATTCCGGATATTTATAACTCATTTGGCTGATAAATTGACCTTTACCCATGCCAAATTCCACAAAGATTGGATGGTCATTGCCAAACAGTTCAGACCATTTTCCTTTGTACTGTTTGGGATCAAGAACAACGAGGTCAACTTGTTGCTCCAAATTTTCACGAATCCCTTTTCTGCCACGTAAACGCATCTTATTCCTCCGTTTATCCATACTTGTCTCAGAATCATTTTGCCGAAGAACTGGCTAATTGTAAAGAGCAATGAAAAAGGAATCTTCGGATCTGCCACTTTGGGGCAAATCTCAAAGATTCCCTCTTCGATTTATTTGGAATTGGGGTCCAACTACTTTAATAGTTCATAGTCTACCTTATCTTGGTGTGAAAAATCAAATGTCTTTTCGAAAGCATCGCGAACTTTTTGTCTTGCAGCCGCTTTCACTTTCGGATTGCCATTGAAACGAACACCTGTCAAAGCCAGAGCTTCTTCTGCCGTCAGTTCTACAGAAACATGATGAAGATCATTATTTTTAACTTGGGAATTCATTCATATCACCTCACGGTATAGTATGGTCCATGACGTCAACATTGATTCAAATGCTATGATGAATAGTACCCATTAGATGGTGTCTGACGCTGGTTTAAATATAACATAATGTGTAAACTATAGCAAGGATAAAACCTCGTTTCTACGGCCTATTTTTGCGACTAGATTCCCCTTTTTTTGAGTTTTTTGATACAATGGTAAAAGTTCAAAAAGAGTCGAATTCGGTAATAGAATAAGCAAGCCATTAGGTAAGCCAAAGGAGTACCCTGAAGATGAATGCACCTTCAATACAACCTCCTCTTCTGTGGGGAGATAAACGATTCCATACCTGGAATTACGAAATGAGAGACGAATTTAACAATAAGGTTTTCAAAGTGATGCTGGATGCAGGTTTCACCTGCCCGAACCGAGATGGATCTATCGCCAAAGGAGGCTGTACATTTTGCAGCGCTCGTGGATCGGGTGATTTCGCCGGTAGCAGACGCGATGATTTGGTCACCCAATTTAATACCATTCGGGATAAACAGCATCTGAAATGGCCGTCAGCTCACTACATTGGCTATTTCCAAGCCTATACCAACACATACGCACCCGTTGAAGAACTGCGTGAATACTTTGAAGAAATTTTGAAGCAGCCCGGTGTCGTGGGACTGTCCATCGCCACTCGCCCTGACTGTTTACCGGATGACGTCGTTGATTACTTGGCTGAATTGAATGAACGCACCTACCTATGGGTTGAGATGGGTCTGCAAACCATTCACGAGTCCACGTCAACCCTAATTAACCGTGCGCATGATACGCAGTGTTATGAGGAAGCCGTTGCGAAGTTACGCAAACGGAATATTCGGGTGTGTACACATATTATTTACGGACTGCCTCAGGAAACCCATGAAATGATGCTGGATACCGGACGGGCTGTTGCCAACATGGATGTGCAGGGAATCAAAATTCATCTACTTCATCTGATGCGCAAAACGCCAATGGTGAAGCAGTATGAAGCCGGGCTCCTTCGTTTCCTGGAACAAGACGAGTACATTAAACTCATCGTCGATACGCTGGAGATGCTTCCACCGGAAATGATTGTACACCGTCTTACAGGTGATGCACCGCGTGATTTGCTGATTGGGCCAATGTGGTCCATGAACAAATGGGAAGTTTTGAATTCGATTGATCGTGAGCTGCGTGAGCGGGATTCCTGGCAAGGTAAATACTGGAGGGGTGCTTAAGATGGGCTTTCTTTCGGTTTTAAGTTGTGCCCATCAATGGATTTCTTCCCGGCTACAGCCTGGAGATTTAGCTATTGATGCAACGGTTGGAACGGGGGCGGATACTCTGTTTCTGGCACAAAAAGTTGGTAAACGTGGTCAAGTCATTGGTTTCGATATTCAGAGCGAGGCACTTACCTTGGCACAAGCCCGTATTCGCAAACAAGAGGATAGCGCAAAATTAGGCTCCATCTCCATGCTTCAATTAAGCCATGATCGAATGGCTGAGGCCGTTCCTGAAACATGGCAGGGTAATGTCGGTGCTGTAATGTTCAACCTGGGGTACCTGCCTTCGGAAGATGCGGACTCCACCATAATTACGGAAACAGACAGTACTATTGCTGCTCTCCAGGCGGCACTGGCATTGCTCAAGCCGCGCGGCATTATTACCGTTGTGCTGTATCCAGGTCATGATGGAGGATCACAGGAAGCGGATGCGGTATTGGAGTGGTCCTCTGCTCTACCTGTAGAGCAGGCACAAGTGGTGATTTATCGCCAATTGCAGCGTGATGCCTCTCCTTTTCTGATTGGCATCGAGAAAAAATAATTTCCTTTGTCCCACAAATGCAATAAACTAGACACAATCGCAACAAAGCACTCTTTGGGTTTAATTTATGCGATTTGTGTACTACATAAAGACGTGCAACCGTATTCACTGTTACATTCATGCCAACTACGCGGTCATGATTGATTAAAGCGATCCACCATTTCATATACTAGAGGAGAGATTAGGAATGCCTACGCCATACCCAATGCAATTTCAACCAGAGTTTAAAGAACGTGTATGGGGAGGTCGCGCGCTGGAGCAATTCGGCCTGACGCCGCCTGAAGGACATATAGGAGAAGGCTGGATGATTGCGGATCATCCCAATGGTACAACCAAGGTATTAAATGGAGCACTTGCCGGAAAAGGCCTCGATGAAGTCCGTGAACAACTGGGCACAGCTTGGCTTGGAACCAAAGGAGTTTCGGAAAAGGGCGGACGATTCCCGCTTCTGATCAAACTGCTTGACTGTAACGATGATCTGTCCGTACAAGTTCATCCAACAGATGATTACGAAGCGCTCCCTCCTGGCGAGCTTGGCAAAACGGAAATGTGGTATGTGCTTGATGCCAAACCAGGAGCTCATATCATTTACGGCTTGAATGAAGGCGTTGATCGTGAAGTACTGAAGGAAGCGCTGGAAAATGGTACGGTCATGGATACCCTTCGCCAAGTACCTGTAGAGGCTGGAGATACGTTCTTTATTCCTGCGGGAACGGTACACGCTTTATGTGCAGGTGTCGTTGTGGCTGAGATTCAGCAAAACTCGGATACAACATACCGGATTTATGATTATAATCGTCCAGGCCTGGATGGCAAACCACGTGAGCTGCATGTTGAGGATTCATTGAATGTAACGGCTTATGAGGGTGCTGGCGCCACGACGATGAAAACCAACAACGCAACTCCAGGTGAGTGGCTGAAGCTTGCGGAATGTCCATACTTTGTAGTGGAAAAAGGAATTGTTACAGGACGTTGGGAGCTCTCTACAAGTGCTGAAAGCTTCACTATTCTTGTGGTCTGTGAAGGTAGCGGAACGCTGGAGTGGGATAACGCGGAATCGGATAAAATTGAATTGAAAGCTGGACAATGTTACTTACTGCCTGCCAACCTGGGCTCCTATACGCTGGATGGCAACACTACTGTTCTTCGCTCTTATTTGCCTTAATTGAATAATCAACTATCTATTCAAGGGTGAATTCCCTGATTTGAACTGGCTTTAATGTGACCTGTGAAGGAGGATTTACACGAGATGCAGGAATCTACCTTTAGCCTGGTTGGCAATGAAGGTACCCGTATTCATGTGTACCGCTGGCTTCCCGATCCGGAGTGCAACATCAAAGGTGTGGTCCAGATTGCACATGGCATGAGCGAGACTGCTGCCCGATATGCTGAATTTGCCCAACATCTCACCACGCACGGCTACGCGGTCTACGCAAATGATCATCGTGGTCATGGTAAAACAGTCGAAAACTCGAATTTGTTGGGCAATGCCGGCGTCGATGCTTTCCGCTGGATGGCGAGTGACATGATGAATCTGGGCGAAGTTGCCGCCAAAGAAAACCCTGATGTGCCCCTCTTTCTGATGGGGCATAGCATGGGGTCGTTTTTGGTACAGCATCTAATGTATGCTGGCCACGAGCGTTACCATGCATTTATTTTGTCCGGCACCAATGGCAAGCGCGGTCTGCTTCGGATTGGAGAGAAACTGGCTTTCTTGCAGTGTGGCATTCAGGGGAAGGGTCATCCAAGTATGCTGCTCAATGCGCTCGTATTTGGCGGATTCAACCGTTCTTTCCGTCCGGCAACAACGCCGTTTGATTGGCTGTCCCGGGACTCCGAAGAGGTCAAGCGGTTTATGGATGACCCTTTGTGTGGAGCCGTCTGCTCTGCAGGTTTTTTCCGTGACTTTTTCAAACTGCTGTTGGACATTCACTTGCCGCGCAACATGAAACGTATTCCTAAGGATAAATCTGTATATCTGTTCTCGGGTGAACAAGATCCGGTGGGACTTCATGGCAAAGGAGTGCTTAACCTGGTCTCCCAATATCGAGAGCTTGAGCTTGAGGATATTGAATACCGCCTCTATCCGGGGGGGCGCCACGAAATGCTGCATGAAACGAATCGGACTGAGGTTGCCGGGCATGTCGTGGAGTGGCTGGAGAGGCATACGTCCGACTACAGTGCCTATCATTCCACAGCACATGCAGAAACCGCCGATTCCATATAATGCGACACAAATTACCTATACAATGACGAAAGCCCCTGAACGGGTGCACAGCATACACTGTGCTCCGCGTTCAGGGGCTTTACTTTTTTTATTTATAAGATGGCAATTTAATGTTAATCGTTATGGATTACCCTTCGATCAGCAAAGACTCTGGATCTTCAAGCAATTCTTTTACCGTCACGAGGAAACGTACGGCTTCGCTACCATCAATGATACGGTGATCGTACGACAGGGCGATATACATCATCGGACGGTTCTCCATCCGCTCTGCATCAATCGCTACCGGACGAAGCTGGATTTTGTGCATACCCAGAATACCTACTTGAGGTGTATTCAAAATTGGTGTGGACAACAAGGAGCCAAACGTTCCGCCATTGGTAATGGTGAAGGTTCCTCCTTGCAGATCAGACAAAGCCAGCGTGTTGGAACGGGCTTTGGATGCCAGGTCAGCAATGCTTTTCTCGATCTCAGCAAAGCCAAGACGATCTGCATCACGTACAACCGGTACGACAAGACCTTCTTTGGCAGATACCGCAATACCGATATCATAGTACTTTTTGAGAACTACATCTTCGCCATCAATCTCCGCGTTAATGGTTGGGAACTTTTTCAGTGCGCCTACAACTGCTTTGGTGAAGAAGGACATGAAGCCGAGATTGATTTCATGTTTCTCTTTGAACTTGTCCTTACGACGTTTACGAACATCCATGATTGCCGTCATATCCACTTCGTTAAACGTAGTCAACATCGCTGCAGTCTGCTGTGCTTCTACCAGGCGTTTCGCAATGGTAGCACGACGGCGGGACATACGTTGACGCTCCACTGGTTTGGTATACGTGGAACCACCTGCTGCCGGAGCACTAGGTGCTGCAGCGGGAGCTTTAGCAGGAGGCGCTGTAGGAGCGGCAGCCTGCGTGTTGTGAG
The DNA here is from genome assembly GCF_900101205.1 of Paenibacillus sp. OK060. Classification (NCBI taxonomy): domain Bacteria; kingdom Bacillati; phylum Bacillota; class Bacilli; order Caryophanales; family Paenibacillaceae; genus Paenibacillus; species Paenibacillus sp. OK060. The sequence continues at coordinate 144,897 of NZ_FNFR01000007.1, read as the reverse complement.
TTTTCACATCATCCTGATAAACACGGCCAATCGGATCCTTGCTCTGTACCTGATCGAGCTCAATACCACGCTCACGTGCAAGTTTACGAGCAGATGGTGAAGCTGTCTTCGAGCTGCTATCCGAAGATTCCGGTGCTGCAGCAACGGGTGCTGGTGGCGGAGTTGGAGCTTCCGGTGCAGGAGCTGATTGTTTCTGCTCTGTTGCTGCTGGTTGGGAAGCGGACGCGCCGCTTCCTCCTCCAGTTCCAGCTGAAAGTGTTCCAATCGTTTCACCAATTTCTACAGTCTCGCCTTCCTGGCGAACAATTTTCTCAAGAACACCGCTCTCTTCAGCACTGATCTCAATATTTACTTTATCCGTTTCCAGTTCCAGAAGAACATCACCCTGATTAACGGTTTCGCCTTCTTTGACCAGCCATCTGGATACGGTTCCTTCCGTTATCGACTCACCCATTGCAGGTACTTTAATTTCACTCACAGCTGTTACCTCCCCAGTGGAATATTATTCTTCGTCGTTTGCTTCAATGCGGATGTAATGATCTGTTGCTGTTCCATGCCATGCACAAGTTGATAACCGCTGGAAGGACTCGCATGTTCCGGGCGACCTTCGTATTTAACGGTTGTTCCTTCTGGCGCGATTTCACGAAGACGAGGCTCCATGTATGTCCAGGCACCCATGTTTTTGTTTTCTTCCTGTACCCACACCAGCTCTTTCAGCTTGCTGAAACGTGCAAGTACACGCTTGATTTCTTCCGCCGGGAACGGATACAGCTGTTCGACACGAATAATGTGAAGCCAAGACCAATCTGCTTTATCTTTCTCAAAAGCATCTTCCAGATCGATGGCGATTTTACCACTGCACAAAACAATGCGCTCTACGCGATCCGGTTTCGTGCCCAATCCTGCTTGCTCAAGCACAGGCTCAAACTTGCCTTCGCTGAACTCTGCTGCAGGTGAAGCGACACGAGGATTACGAATGAGACTTTTCGGCGACATCATAACGAGCGGACGAGCATCTTCCGTTTCAGTCAACGAAGCCTGACGACGCAACAGATGGAAATATTGCGATGCACTTGTCAAATTCGCAACGGTCATATTGTCTTCTGCACAAAGCTGCAGGAAACGTTCCAGACGAGCACTTGTATGCTCAGGTCCCTGACCTTCGTTCGCATGCGGGAGCAGCATGACCAGACTGGATTTTTGTGACCATTTGGCACGGCCGGCAGATACGAATTGGTCAAAAATAACCTGTGCACAGTTGGCAAAGTCTCCGAATTGTGCTTCCCAGATTACAAGCGTATCTGGTGAATAGACGTTATATCCGTATTCGAAACCAACAACGGACTCCTCAGACAACGGACTGTTGTAGATGGCAAAAGATGCTCTTGCCTGTGGCAGATGATGCAGTGGGCAGAATTTCGCACCATTCTCGGAGTCATGCAACACCAAGTTCCGATGGGCAAACGTTGCACGCTCTGCATCCTGTCCACTGATCCGGATTGGTTTGCCATCCGCAAGAATGGTAGCAAACGCAAGCGTCTCTGCAAGACTCCAGTCTACTTTCTCGCCTTCGTTCAGAGATGTGCTTCTGCGCTGCAAAATACGCTGCAACTTCGGATACACATTAAAATTCTCTGGCCATTTCAGCAAATCGGCGTTAATTGTCCGCAGATTTTCCAATGGTACCGCAGTTGGAATAATCGAAACGGCTTCTGGCTCGCTAATTTGACGTTGATAATATTCATGTACTTCATTGTTCTTCATCTGCTCGTATGCTTCTTTTAAGCGGTTCGTCACAGCTTCACGAATGCTGTTGATGGAGGCATCGTCGATAACCGATTCCTCTTTCAGATGATCCTGATACAAGTGACTAACCGTTGGATGAGCTTTTACTTTGTCATACACCGTCGGCTGTGTTGTTTCTGGATCATCCGTTTCGTTATGACCATAACGACGGTAACCGATCAGGTCAATCAGGAAGTCCTTTTTGAACAGGTTACGGTATTCTGCTGCCATACGAATAGCTGCGATACACGCATCCGGATTGTCTGCATTGACATGCACAATCGGAATCTCATATCCTTTGGCAAGGTCACTCGCATAATACGTTGAGCGTGAATCGCTACTGTCTGTTGTGAATCCAAGACGGTTGTTCACGATAATATGAATTGTTCCGCCATTTTGGTAACCAGGCAATGCTTTGAAATTGAGCGTTTCTGCTACAATACCTTCCCCAGGGAAAGCCGCATCACCATGCATCAGAATAGTTGCCGCTTTGGTTACATCCTGCTTCGGATATCCCGGATCACGGCGATCATCCTGTGCTGCACGTGCAAAGCCCTGTACAACCGGATTTACATATTCCAGGTGACTCGGGTTATTGGCTAGCGTAAGACGCGCTTGTACTGTTTCACCGTCTTTTACATAACGGTTTGCGCCCAGATGATATTTGACATCCCCCGTCCAACCGTAATTGATTCCTGTTGACCCTTCGGAAGGAACCAAATCCTTGTTCGGAGAATGATGGAATTCAGAGAAAATTTTGCTATACGGCTTGCCCAGTACATGAGCAAGTACGTTCAATCGACCACGGTGAGCCATCCCCATCAGAATATGGCTGGAACCAGCGTGTGCCATAATTCGGACTGCTTCATCCAGCATAGGGACTAACACGTCGTTACCTTCAATGGAAAAACGTTTTTGCCCAACAAATGTTTTGTGGAGGAAATCTTCAAATTGCTCCACTTCAACCAAACGTTCCAGTAAAGCTTTACGCTCCTCTGGATTAAGCGGTGCCGGCGAAGTACGAGATTCTGCACGGCGGTTCAGCCATTCCCGCTCATGAACCTCATGCACATGGCTGAATTCATAAGCGATAGGACCAGTATATATTTGCCGCAGGCGCTGGATGGCATCCAATCCTGTTACCGTCTGTCCATCTGCACCTTCCCAGATCAGGGAAGCTGGCAGAGCTTTCAAATCTTCTTCATTCAATTCAAAATGCTTCGGTTCAAGCAAAGAAGTATCTGAATCTTCACTGATTCCAAGGGGATCAATATCGGCCGCAAGGTGACCATAGGTACGAATATTCATTACCAGTTTCCCTGCTGTAACCGCTTTCTGTAATAGTTGAATATCCACGCTTCCGGAAGCCTTTTGGGCGTTGCCAGAATACGAGACTGTATGTGCATCCCTGCCAGACATCGGCGGTGCACCCCATTGTTCAAATAATTCCCGATAAGCCGGTGTAACTGCACCCGGGTCTTGGGAGTATAATTCATATTGTTCCTGTACGTATCCCATATTCGGGCCATAGTAACTTTCCCAGGGTTTCTTGTTGCCTTCCTCGATCGTCATCGACGTTCCCTCCGTCTTGATTTAGTCATAAGTTTTTGACGGAAATCATTGACTAAGCCGTAATTTGCGTTCGTTCAACATTTTAAGCTAAATTTTTCATGAAGTCCAATAATCGTGCTGTTGGTGGTAGTAACGTTGTTCCGACGCTCCCGTCAAGGTTTGTCTGCGTTTTCAAAATCATAGTAAACTGATGATTGTATATACCGTCGCACAGATGTCGAATACTGTCCTGATCCGTTCGAGGGTTACACCTTCCTCAACTTTTTCAAGTGAAGTCCGTGTTCTAATATCTATTCTATAAACTTTTACGCTCAGGAGCATTTCCTATTTTTAGTTCAATTGATGCATAAATTAGATGAATCGAATAATTCGAACATTTCCGACCCACAAATGTGCTCTGATTGTATGCCGTTTTGTTGATAAACGCTTATCCTGCGATGGTTTATACACAATTTCAGATTTCGCCCGATTTGCAGCCCCCTTATTTAGAATTGTGGTCCATAATGTTCAAAAACAAACCGTCAAGATAAATATTAACCATTTGGCTTGGTATTCAACAAAAAAATGGGTGTTGCTTGAAATTCAATGTATAAACCAAAAGCCGCCTGTAATGCGTAAAAGCATCCGGGCGGCTCTTTTGGACTTAGTTTATTTAAACTGACAGACATTTTATTTTTTTAATGTGGCACCTGAGACTGAAAATCGCTCCGGCTGGACTGATCTGCATGGTAAAAGACCACATCGCCATCCTTTAAGAGCCAAGTTCTGCCTTGACTGTCTACTGGACTGTTGTTGAAACCTTCCATCTTCCACTGATTCATCAGCGGAGCATAAATGTATTGCAGGTGTGGAGCCTCTGTATTCCCATCTCGAAGTGTCTCGATATTAAAGTTGACCACGATATATCCGTCCTTCAGAAATACAGAAGCCTTTTCATCCAGTTGATTTTGTCTGGCAAGCGATTCGAGATTGGTTCCCTTTGGCACGGCGTATACATCTGCAGGCAAGCTGTATTCTCCGTACCAACGCTGGATCGCCGCATTCGCTCGGTCCACACTAACACCCGAAGGAATGTCTGTCTTGGGTCCAATCAGTGTACGAATGGAAGCGGGTAGGATCATCCAGTCATAGCGGCCTACCCATGTTTTCTGGTGAGAGGTTTGATCTACAAGCGTAACCATATAATCGGCGAGCGATCTCTGGTTACGTTCATCGGCTGTCAGTTCATACGTATACTGATAACGCGCCGTATCCCCCAATTCCGTACCGGGTACATTACGCAATCTCGAGTTCAGGACAACAAACCGTTTCTCCAAATCCTGCGCCGATCCTATTCTGATAAGTCGCTCTTGACCGCGGTGGTAGTAAAGATCGACTTCTTGTCTGGAAGAGCCGTCTTTGCTCACAAAGTAGAATGTTGGAGTAATTCGAACACCATCCTGTTTGCCAAACATATTTCCTTTTGTTTTCAGGTCGAACTTGATATGGTAACCCGTTTTCACCGCAATATTACTAAAACCCTGCACAGGGTGACTGCCTGGGCGAACAGGTAACACGAATGGTGCCAGATTCCCTCGCGGATCACCATCAATACTGTTAAGTCCTGTCCAGTAGCTCACTCCTGTCGGCTCCGAACTCCCGAGTTGCTTGCGGAACACGTTCTCCCAATTATAATCGGCGATATCCGTAACATGAAAATCATACAATCGCCCAACAACCTCCACCGGGACCGTATCTGCCGCGACATGATGGGTCAGATTTGTGTTGGCATCCTGCTGATCGGTGAATGTCGAAGGAGCATTTTCCGCAATATTGCGAAATTCAATTCGGTAATGCCCTTCATCCACCCATACTGGAAGATAGAAAATGGTGTCCAGTTGGTTGACCGGAATGTCTACCCAGGTCTTGGCTGGAATGAACTGACTTCTATCGGCGTTATAGACGTCAAATGGGAAACGAATCTGCTTGATGCGAAAATACTTAGCATAGTCCCTATTGCCATAACCCGGGTAACTGGTTGCGTCCAGATGCTGCCCTGAGGTCGGGATGCGCACGATAAACGGTCGTTCCAGAATAAGCGCCGAACTGGTCGGATCAGGCACTGTTTTCTGGTTATGGGGCTTATCATCAGACACCCAGGCGTAGTTAACGACAGGCGTGTGCACCGTGACAGAATTGATTCCTTGAATAGAAAACTTCTGATCCTGACCGCCTTTAATGTTGCCAGGAATCAAGCCATATGCGATCTCGCCCGTTGTCGGTTGGTCCGCCTTGTTGACCAGTGTATTCTGAATAGTTAAACGATTCTGGTACAGCACGTTGTCGCCGATCATACCAGGCTGTGGAATTGTCCCAGGTCGCGGAGCAGTCTTATCCATCGAAGCAGAATCCATCACAGTGGTACCGTTAAACACTACCTTGTCATTATTTACAGTGTTCTCTTTAACCTCGGCTTCTGCTTTGGATTGGAATAATGACGTCTCATCAGGTGTAGGCGGCTCGCTGTCACCGCCTGACTTTGTTTCAGTGCCAAGGTCGATTTCCTTGCAAGGTGCAGGTTTCACATGTGCGGTAACCGCATCATCATTAGCCGATTGTAAGGTCGGGGGTGTATATCCGTTTGGAGTCAACGTTACTGTACCACCGTAGCCACCAAGTGCATAATTGGATATCGTAGCTTGATTTAGCTGATAGACTTCCAAATTATCAATCTGCCAATAACTATATTGTCGTGTAACCTGCATTGGTTTTTCCACAGGAACGTCTAGTTCCTTAGGTTGTGGAGGTGTTCCTGGATCATTAGGCCCTGTCGAGGCTCTGCCCGGAATCGTCCATGTTTTGTGATACTTCTTTTTTACGTTGACCGTATAAGTCACTGTTCCCGTCATGTTCACCCAACGGTGCTGGAACAAGTATCCTCTAGCCATGACATTTGCATAGAGATCTTCAGAAGTCGGGATGCCACGGGTGACATCAAACTTCTCAGACCCCCGATCATCAGCTTTCAGCACGCCCGAAACGGAGGGGTCCATGACAGCCGATTCGATCAACGCTCCTTTATTAGGAGGACTGATGGTCACGGGGCAACCCACAACACCGCCGTTACCTGGATCAGTTCCCCCGTCTCCTCCGTTGCCTGTGCAGTCCTTTACCTCTAACACCTGTGTTCCTCGCTCATCCAACTGCTGGGCAGTGTCCACAAATCGGGCAGTGATGGTGGTGCTTCCGACGAAACCTTTGATCGTCATTTTCCCATCTGCACCTATGGTCGCTACTGCTGGATTGGAGCTTTGCCAGGTCAATTTGGGATGAGCGGTAAGCTCATGAACAGAAAGATCTGACTTGGTCAGGATAGCTTTAGCTTGCAGCGGTGTGGCTGTGTCTGCTTTACAAGCGTTTGGCAGGTTCACAATGAGTCCTGGTTCGGACGTTACCGTAATGTCAGCCGTATCCGAGATGAGGTATGTACCGTTGTTCCAGATTGCACGCACAAAAGCAGTACCCGGCTTTTCAGCCTTCACCATTCCGGTTTTGGGTTCAATACTCACAATACTAGGATCGGATGACCACCAGGTGGTTTCAGCTTCGCGCCGACTTACGTCGATGCCTTCTACATTCCAATCTATGGCACCGTAATTCTTAGTCTTAACTTTGGCTACCATTTGTTTGGTTTGTCCAACAGTTAAAGTGGAATCTGGGTTTACATCGATTTGCTTTTCTTCATGGATCTTACCTTCCCAGAAAATACTAACTGGAGTATGATATACCATCTTGAATTTTGGTTTATTACCAGGTCTGGTTCCATAACGTTCTCTTTCAAAGAAATCAAAACCTTTTCCCGTGTATGTTCTTAAGTCAGCATTTTTTTCACTTGTAACTCTCGGAGTCCCTATTCCTTCATAACTGTTAACCTGCTTATATTTTACACCTTCAGGGTTATCTTTTAGTTTAATATCAGTAACAACAACTGAATTATTAACTGTTATTCCTTTGTATGGTTTCCAGCTTAGTGGCGGCCACCTACTCATATCAACATTATCCGGTATTTCCGTTTTTACTGGATATGCATCATCATCGGAACCTCCATTATCTACAATTTTGTACGTTCCCTGAAAGTCGGCTCTAAATTCTCCTGAATCAAGTTGGTACCAGTAAACTCCAGGGATTCCTTCCGTTGCATTTGCATCTACAGTCACTGAAGGTCCTTTCATAGATTTAGGCCCATAAGGCTGTTCTACAGCACTAACTGTAGAAAGGGTATGAGGGGTAAAGTTATAGATTATTGTGATCATAAACAGAACCATAACCGCTCTGAATGAAGTTCGGAAGTAACCTCGTCCAAAAAATTTAATATTGAAATTAAACACCACCAAAAATTCTATTGATAGATCTGAACCTCTTTTCCAGCATCATTCTTCAACATATAACCCCCTTTTACAGGGTCTAAAGTATGTGACGTCCAAAACTTTGCTGGCCTTTCCTTTTTAAGCATTCCATTTGAATCATCTGGTAAAGTAATAAACCCTTTAGCCTTCAAATAATCTATGTTAAATAGTCGTTGAATTGGAATAGCAATGTTATCATTCGCTCTAGCAAAAGTTAAGAGATTTGACTTTTCAACCTTTGATGTGAACGTAATCTCGGCATAGGTAGAAAATTGTCCCTTTTGTGCACGGGTTAAGTTCTTTTCATCTACAAACAGCGAAGCGTAAAGACCTTTAGGCTTACTTCCTCTTGTATCCACTACAATAAATCTATGGTACTTTACAACACCAACATTGTTTTTCAATGTGTAATCGGTGTTAACGATATCTGCAAAGCTACCTTTGATATATTTATAGTTTGAAACAGTCGTTAAATTCGTTCCTGTTGTACCTACCTCACGCATTTCATTCAGATCACTGTACTTCCCTGCATCCGTACCCTCGACATCCATATAACGCAGCAAAATGGCAGACACTTCAGCTCGCGTTGTTGGATCAGCAGGCTTCAAGGAACCATCCTCAAATCCACCCATAATGCCAGTGCCGCGAACAAGTGCAAGATAAGGAATTTGCTCTGCACGAATCGTTCCGCGATTTACTTCAGGGGTAGGTAGCAGTGTATTTTTGCTATCGTCAAAAGCATCCTGGAAACTGGTTCCCGACTTGATCAGTCCGTTTGCAATCCATTTCATCATCTCGTAGCGTGTGAGCTCGGCATTGGGGTTGAATCCTTTCGGATAATCATTAGCGTTAATAAAGCCTTGGCCCACCAACTGTGTCACAGCGGATTCAGACCAGTGCCCCTTGAGATCAGCAAAAGGATTCTCGCTTTGTACCTTTTCCGAGCTGGTTGCACGGCTGAGAAGTGTGGCATACTCACCACGTGTGATTTTGGCATTGGGGCGGAACGTACCATCCTGATAGCCGGAGATCAGATTTTTATCATAGGCTTTGACAATTGTGGCTTGCGCCCAGTGCCCTTTGATATCTTTGAACTTCGTAAGCGCAGAGGCAGTTGTGCCCGCTCCATTCGTGCTTGTAGCAGCATCCACAGTAGACACCAGACCCACGGTTCCAGTAGTCAGCAGCGTTCCTGCCAGCAAAGCCGTCGTCAACAATCCGACTATTAACACATTCCTTTTTGATTTACTACCGTTTAATCTCATCTGCTTCTTCAAATCTACTCACTCTCCTATGTACCTTAGTATGGGGCAAACTTCTGCTTCTTCAGCACTCGTACTACTCTTCAAGCCAAAACCTAAATTTGTCATAATCATCAATATTCTACCATGCAAATCTAGGCTATTGGTATTATTTTTCAGCAATCCCCATCACCACAAGGCCTGCAACCTCCCCTTCCAAAGACCCAATTCACCCCTAAAAACACAAAAAAAGGCCACGAATCCGCAGATTCATAGCCTTATGCTTTAAGGTGTCAGTCCTTTTCAATTGAAAAAATTATAATCTATCTATCACAGAATAAACGATTCTGTTCCATTTGACCAGTCCTAAAATTCAAATCAAGTAGTTTTGTTAATCATATACTTTGCAAATGGCGTCAACGACAACGCTCCGACCTCTTCCACAGTAAACCATTGTGCGCCCAGCGAATCTTCGCCATCTGGTTCCCTTTTGATCTCATAAGGCCGACTTTCGCTTGTCAAATATACATCGTATAGAATTCCAATATGGTGCAGCTCTTCCGGCTCGCCTTCGTGAACCCACTCCAATACGTTCGATTCCGCAGAACGAATCACCAATTGTAGATTGGAAAGACCCGTCTCTTCCTCGATCTCACGGTGTAGGGCGGTCTCCGGTTGCTCACCAAACTCCAACCTTCCTCCAGGCAAATCCCATTTCCCTATATAGGCTCCTCTAGCCTTATGTATTAACAGGACTTTTTGCTCCCAAGTGACTAAACCGTATACCCCCATGTGTGTGTACCGATGCACTTAAAGGTTCTTCCTCTCGTCTGAAAGATGCCTAACTTGCTCTTCCAATCTACGAATACGCTTATTCAACTGATAGAACGATGGAGTAAATATCACTCCAATAATAATAACAATGACCCAAACACTCAAATCATCAGCCCCTATCTTAAGAATCTCCCGACTCTAGCGATAACCGAACAATCAGTTCTTCACCCTCAATCAACAATGCGGTTAACCCTTTATCCGAGCCAGATTGGTGATTCTCTCCGTTGGTCCAATACGCAGCTTCTCCTGATCGTATCGCTACCCGTTCGCCTGTCTCGCCTTCCACCCAACCTTCGCCTTCAAGCACCAGAAACACCTGCTCACCCACTGCTGGATGCAAGCCTACACTTCCCCCAGCTGACAGTTTCAATTGTGCTATGTGACCAGCTGTTGTGCTTCGGAGTATCGGCGTAATCTCTGCTCCCTCACTGCCATAAGCGGTGATGGTACGTCGGTCCTCTGGTTTGAGACGATATATCTTCACTTCTTATTCTCCTCTGCCACGGTATCCAGATCCAGAGACAAACGAATCATATCGACGCAGCGAATACCATCTTCTATAATCTCTTCTTCATAATGTTTCACAAAGAAATCCCGATCAACCCCTACAATGCGAAAACCACAGCGTTGATATAGCTTCAACTGATGAAAACTTGAGTTGCCTGTCCCAATTTCTACCGTTCGACCACCGAGCCTGCGTGCTGCTTCTATCGCTTCCTTGATCATGTGTTTGCCAACGCCCTGTCCCTGTAATTCTTCCTGTACGGCAATATTAACAATCTCAACCGTCTCTGGACGCGTCTTCAGCAAGACAAACTCTCCTACCATTTCCCCTTCATATTCAGCGATAAAACAAACACCGCGACTCAGATATTCGTCAACTATGGCTTTGGACGGATCAGCCATCAATAAAAGTTGATAAGGTTTTTCTTCTTCCCAGTCCAAAATCCGGAACGACAATTTCACACCAATCTCCACCTTTTCCTCGTACATATTCATTTACGTCCCGTTTGCAGAAGCCTATGTATGGCTAGTCACCAAATATATAACAACCTTCCGTATATAAATGTTTTAGTCTGAATTCATATTTTTCTCTTTTTATAACTTCGGGTTACTACGGAACGATTTTTATACTTTATTTCAACCATCTAGTTCACCAAATCTATTAGCTACTTACCGCTCCAGCCTGATTTTGATAATGACGAATCACCATGCCAGATGCTTTTTGCATGCCCTGTTTCTCATAGAACTCCTGGAGTTCGTTATCGCACAAAAGATCAATCATATAGAGATCACCCAGACGATTAAACATACGCTTGATGAGATCTGTTCCGATCCCTTTACCCTGATACTCCGGAAGCACTTCCAGTAATGGAATATATGCACTAAGAACTCCATCTGAAATCGCTTGAATAAAACCCACCACATTTCCGGTTTCTTCATCAATAGCCAGTTCGACAGCATAGGATTGTTCCAGCAACTTCAGAAATGTAGGCGTAGATGGAGGGTTTGGCCAACCTTCGAAAAAAGCCCCGCTAAGTTGGTCGATACATATTCCCTCCAGCGATTCACGAAATGTAATATCCATAATAGCAAGTCCTCTCCTTTTAAAAAAGTAAACTTCATTATATCATAATATCTGGATATAAATATATAGAATTGGCTGATAAAATAAGAGACATGCTTCAAATAGAAGCCTTAATTATTAGCTTTATTCATGTAGACTGTTATAACAACGCAACGTTCTATTCCTCACGTTATACACCCGTACTTAAATGTTCGTGGATTAATTTCCATTCTCCGTTGATGCCTGCAACAAAAACATTGGTAGCTCGACCTTTTCCAGCAGCCGGCTCCCCTTGATACATTCCTTTCCAGTGATACGTATAAATACAGACCGCCTGTTCTTCGCCAGTCGTAATCCACGTGACATCTTCTGCACGATATACCTCATCCTTGACTGTCTCCCAAGCGTTTTCAAAATAAGCCCGAATTTCGTTAAGGGTAGTACAAGACGTTCCCGTAAACCAATATACGGCAGCCGGTGATAACCATTTGCTTACCTCATCAAACTCATGTGTATTGGTTGCTGCAATGTATCCTTCCAGTGCATGCTGGTATCCCATAAATGCTTCCTCCTCCTGAGCGTTTTGAATTATTTAACTTCACTCTATTCAAGAACCGAATCGCTATACACCATAAACGTCTCTTTCAGTGTACGTCCGGTTGATTTCTCCCAGATCACACTCCGCTCAAACGTACCTGCTTGAAAAAATCGCGGGAAACGTTCTGCAAACCAATCCTGCATGGGCAGCTCAAGCGCCTGTCCTAGAGACACCCACAACAGTTCGCCTTCCGGCGGCTCGTTCAATAGCTCTCCCTCATAAGAAGTAGCCACGTAGTTGAAGACCATATAACGCAATCCTTGCTCCGGATCACAAAATTCATCAAGACCTTTGTATGTAATCTCTTTCACAACAAGTCCTGTTTCCTCTTTAACTTCTCGCACGGCACCATCCACAATACTTTCTGGAAAATCAACTTTCCCTCCAGGAGCAATGTATCCCGGAAATCCTTTTTGGTTCGGACGATTCATTAATAGCACCTGATCATTCCGTTTGTCCCATACCATACACATCGTTAAAATCTCAGTTCTAGTGTCCATGTTTATCCTCCCAGTTGCCTTATACAAAACTTAATCCCTTGCAATTCATACATAGAATTAAGCTTATATACTTCGTTGTACTCTAACACTTCTGGTACATAGATAGATTCTCCTGCTTCAATCTCTATTCAGAATCCCTCTTCACTTTCCTGATTATCTGCAAAGTCAATTTTGATATAAACGCATACGAAAGACGGACACCGGAAATTTCGGAGGCCCGCCTCTTTATGATGTATGCAATGTTTTGTTTTTGAACCGAATATCGAATAGGCGATACTCAGCTCATGCCTGTAATTAATACCCGGCGTTCTTTCCACTCGGCACGGCGATAAGCCTGCAGCAGACCAAATTTGCGGATACTTGCTTTCGGTACCGATTTGTAAGGCATAACGACTGTAAAGTCCTCATCAAACGGCACAAAAGACAATCCGACTTTCTCATTGGAAAGCCACTCGGCCTGAATGGGCTGCCTTGAACAGGCATCGAAGGTAGAGCCCAGTCCATCAGCGAAAAAATCATAACGTGCAGCAGGTGTTCCGGGTTCCTCCATACAGAGAAAAAGGCTGAGCTGATCACAAAATAGCATAATTTCTAAATCATGTTTCAGCCTAAGCTTCAACGCTTCACCAGCACCAAGCTGCTGTTCCCAACGTAACTGATGCTCCCGTTCATCGTTTAGATACTCCCTGATATCTTCATCATCATTGGCGTTAGCACCCAGGTTTTTTTGAAACAAATCTGTATACATCATGCTGCACAACAACCCGGCGTACAGGTTTTTCTCCCGAACCTCTTCAATACCTTTACGGTAAAATACAAATCGTGGACGTAGCGGAAAATCACGAAACGAATACGGTATCTGACTATAATCATTCCAGAATGGAGCAGAATCCAGTTCAATCCATCCCCGATCATGCTCTTTTGCGGCAAAAATCAGATCTTCTCGATGCGCTTCATCAGTTAATAATTCCGTTTTCCAATGGGAAGCCATTTCTCCGGCTACTAATCCATGCTCATGCTGTGCGGTCAAAACAAAATCATGCTCTCTCTCATATACGATCATTTGCTGTCACCCTCCCGCATGGTATACGTTGACTTTAACATAATTTGGTTTACAATTTCCTATAAGTTGCTTTTCATTCAACTTTCAGGGAATATACTAAGGGACCATCAATGTAAAGGTGTTGTCAGTTCCCTGAAATTTGGTACACTAATGATTGTGCCAACATAACATTACATACAGAAAGCGGGATCTCATGAATTTATACTCTCCTTACACCGAGTTTAACCGCAAGGAATGGGCTGACTTGAAGAAATATCAGACCACTCTTCCACTAACGACAGCGGAATTGGAACAGCTAAAGGGATTAAATGAAGAGGTATCCATTCAAGAAGTTGAGGATATTTATCTACCTCTTACCCACTTTATTGACTTATATGCAGGAGCTTCACGAGAGCTGAATCGCTTAACGGCATCTTTTTTAAAAAAAGAAGCACATCACGCTCCCTACATTATCGGTATTGGGGGCAGTGTTGCCGTGGGCAAAAGTACAACTGCCCGCCTGCTTCAGGCTATGCTGGCCAGAGGCAAAGGAAATCCAAAGGTGGATCTGGTCACTACGGATGGTTTCCTGTATCCCAATGCCGTGCTGCAAGAAAAAGGCATCATGAACCGAAAGGGATTCCCGGAAAGTTATGATATCAAGTCACTGATTCAGTTCATGGGTGATGTCAAATCGGGCAAACCCGAAGTGATGGCTCCCGTATACTCCCATCTTGCCTACGACGTCATTGCAGGTGAAGAGAATGCCATATGTCAGCCGGATATCCTCATTATTGAAGGAATTAACGTGCTCCAGGTCAAAAAGGAAACCCCACTGTTGGTCAGTGATTTTTTTGACTTCTCCATCTATATCGATGCAGAAGAGGAGCATATTCGCCACTGGTACATTGAGCGTTTCAAGTTGCTACGCAATACAGCGTTTCAGAATGAGAATTCCTTCTTCCACAGCCGTTTTGCCAATCTGGAAGAAAATGAGGCTGTTCTTACGGCAAGTCAGATATGGAAAGATATCAATGCCAAAAATCTGCACGAAAACATCCTGCCAACTAAAGGACGAGCCAGACTGATTCTGAAAAAGGAAGCGGACCATTCGATTCAGCGCATTCAATTGCGTAAGCTGTAAGTATCATAATGAGCAGAAACATTCTGCTTAATACTCATTAAAAAGGAGACAAGACTACATGCAGACCTTGATTGTACTTGGAAGTATCATGATGTTTCTTGCTGTTGCCCTTGGAGCATTCGGTGCACATGCGCTCAAACGCAGATTGTCTGCTGACATGATCAAAATATACGAGACTGGCGTTCAATATCACCTTGTTCACGGACTCGGAATCATCCTTCTCGGACTGTTCGCTGATCGACTGGAGCAGCCTTCTCTTGTGTTGCTGGCTGGATGGCTGCTATTCGCCGGCATCCTCTTGTTCTCGGGCAGTCTGTATGTCCTAAGCGTAACTGGCGTTCGAAAACTGGGGGCGATCACACCCCTTGGCGGAGTAGCATTTTTGGTTGGTTGGGTAATGTTATTAGTCGCCGCTTTGTAAAACCAACATCGTAAACTGAAAAGAGTGTTCTAGCCGATCTCAAAAAATCGCTGGAGCACTCTCTTTATGTTTAACTTCGCCATATACGGCGAATGCTGTGTGTGACTTTATCTCCCTGCTGTTTTTCCAGGACATATACATCAGGATTAGATAGATTTTTCCACTCCTCGAATCCAAAGGATTCATCATGGCTGCGAATGAGCAGAGATAACAGATTACCGTGTGTAATCACAGCCCCGCTATGCTCAGGCCGGCTCCACAGCTCGTCCAGCACCTCAAGGCCCCTGGCTGTCGCGAAACGAGAAGATTCACCACCTTCTTCCGTCCAGTCTTCGTCCGTGTATGTACGTTCAAGCACATCCATCCAGTTATCCAGATGAAGGGTACTAAGCACCCTTTCTTGAAGACGTTCATCCGTATGTATATGTTGCAGGACGGTTTTGCCCAGTGGGGCAGCGGTTTGAAGTGCTCTTTTCCACGGACTCGACACAATGTATTGGATTGGGTGCTCCGCCAACATCTCAGCAAGTTCTTCTGCCTGACGAAGTCCTTCATCCGTAAGCTCGGCATCCAGTTCTTGCCCTGTAGCTTTGGCATGACGAATGAGATAAATAGACTGCATCGCCCTTCAACTCCTGTTGATTCAAATTACATTCAATGCTTCTCCAGATATTCGAGTGCAATTCGCATGTTCTCCCGGTCTTCCGAACGGCCAGATGAACTAAGAAAAGTAACATTATCCTCTGTCCACACGCCCTTTTGGTCTGCCAACCCAAGAAGCTGCTTCAAGCGGTTAACCGTTCCCGTACTGCCATCAATAATCTGAATATGATCTGGTAGAACCGTACGAAGAATCGATGTATAAAACGGGTAATGCGTGCAGCCAAGCACAACTGTACCGTATGAGTTCATATCAAGGTCAGCCAGTTTGAGGCGGAAATACGCCGCAATCTTCTGTGGATCAAAGTCCAACTGCTCACACCACTCCACAAGTTCAGGTAATGGAATGGAATCGACACTGTGGTGATCATCCACTCGGGATACCAATTCATGATATTTCGTTTGACTCAAGGTTAGGGCTGTAGCAAATACAAGCACTCTTTTGCCGCTTCTTCGATTCATTTCCACAGCTGGTTTCACAGCAGGCTCCATCCCGATAACGGGGATATCATACTTGGCACGTAAATCCTTCACGGTCAGACTGGTCGCTGTATTGCAGGCAATCACAATCGCTTGCACATTTTCCTGAACAATAGCCTCCACACAATGGAAGATATGTCCTCTAACCTCATCGGCGGACTTGGTCCCATAAGGAACATGCAATGTATCGGCATAATACAGAAACGCTTCTTCAGGGAATTGATGCAAAGCTTTATGCAAGACGGTTAAACCACCGATTCCCGAGTCAAAAAATGCAATTTTCTTCTTCAAGGGTTTCACCTCTATAACGTATTCTTTCAGGTTCCTGGAACCTCTCATTCCTGCTCATGATGACTGGGAGGTGAGTTATGTTATTCCGGATCATCACAGACGTTAACGTTTGACGACCTGCGGTGATCGTTTCGGTTACGGATCGTTCTTTCGATCGCTGTTGTCTCCAAATTTTCTTGATATATTTTATAAATGTCCAAATTTGGAGACAAAGGCGAACGCTACCGCTTCTTCAGAATCGATTCCGTTCCCTCCACTACCTTCGCTGTAAGTCATGCACTAATGAAGAGCCATTATTCTAACTTCATTTTATACTGTCTGAGCCAGTCTTTGCCACTTTGCCAGCGTTCCACGGGGTTACGCTCTCCGAGCAGTTCAGTACTAGTCTGAGCCATAAGCCATTCCTTAAGGCCATCATTCGAACTGGACTCCAGCTGCTGAATCAGGACGTTCAGTCCCTCTTCACCCGTATCCAGAATCTGAGCATACGCCTCTGTATTAGCAGCAATATAATCACCTGGATTACTGCTGGTCAGAATCTCAGTTTCGTTCACGATTTGCTGAAGATTGCTATCAATTTTCCAGCTCACGTCATGACTTTCCACCTGATTCGAGCATGCTACCAACATCCATGCTGCACACAGCATCACCGTGCCGCTTGCAATACGTTTGCGAATCATGGAATCACTCCTGTCCCTGCTCAAACTTATGAACGGCACTCTCAATAAACTCGACAAAGCTATGATCATAATTATACTCATCCCGATAGATACGGATATGCGCTACAATGACTTATTGCAGGTTCTTTTGTACAAAAGTCCTAATTATTGCTGCAACAACAACTTTTGATCCAGAGTTTCAACCCTGCGGATTGATGCCCTTCATTTAACACAAATGATTGCATCTTTTATGACGAGGTCGTGATGCTGAAATCCACACCAAACTGGATTAGTCCCAACTTCCGGGCAACAGTCTGCGAAGCTATATTATCCCATGATGTGCTATAGATTGGAATGCGCCCGCTCTCTTTAACATGATACTTCCAGCACTTTACAGCCTCTGCTGCATAACCCTGTCCTCTGAAATTAGGCGCCGTATACAGACTAGCCTCAGCACCCTGTTGGGATACACGGGCCGAACAACATACAGCGACAGCCGAATTCTCCATTACATAAGCGGCAATGGGCATTTTCTCTTGCAGTCGTTCTATTAAATCAGGAAAATGCTCTTCCAGCAAAAAAGCACCATGACTCTCTATAAGCTGAACATTCGGATGCCATTCGCCGCACTTCTCGGGAAATGTATAAGCCGGGCCCATCCATGCACTCTTCACTGGCTTAAACGTCTCCACTCTCCGAATCAGCTTCGCAATATCGAGCGGAAGCTCAGCATCACAGCCTAGCTCCTCAATCAGAGTGAACGGCAACTGCTCATGATAGTAGGAACATTGCCCGACAGAAGTTATTCCAATAAATAAGGCTGGAGCCTGCCCACCATCCGGCTCGTTAATATTTAACAGACGCTTCTGATTGTCCATCGTATACAATGTATTTGCCTGAATTTTCATCATATCCATGGGTGAAGGATTTAATATGGGATTCATAATTACGGAATGAACCTCTGCAATAACGGTTCGCCTACACTTCTTATTCCAGCGTCATGCTGCTTCAGAAAATCAGTTATTAATCCTGATATCGTATATTTGCACATTGGCTATACCCCCTCATTAATTTCCATTATACGGTATATCCCGTGCAGATACGAATCCAATGTGCACAATTACGTATGAGAAATATATTAGATAATTTTAAGATCTAAACAAGGATTCAATATCGCTTATTGATCCTGCAGTACGGCTTTTTTCCATGCTTCACCTAATTCAGCAACCGACGCATAGCGACTCGCTCGCTCAGGGTCTATCGCACGAATAACCACCTGGTACAACGCTTCTCCCGCATCCCATCTGGCATATGAACGATCCAACTCTCCACCCAGCAGGGAGAAAGCCATCGCTCCCATGTTGAACACATTCGTGACTCCATCCATTGGTGCACCCAACTCAAATTCCTCAGGAGACATAAACCGGGATGATCCCCACATCCGTCCCATCGTATTCGTGAAAGAGCCCTTTCGATACAAATCAATATCACATATTTTCATCGATTGTTTGTCAAAATCATAGATCAGACTGCCATCGTAAAAATCAACAGCCACATACCCTCTCCGTTGCACTTCGATGTGAAAATCCAAAATCTGCTTCATCGCCTGAATACGCGTCTTTACCGGAAGCTGTCTGAATCGATAATAGGGGGAACGAGGGTCCTCATACTTGGCTGGTGGTGGAAAATCCCAATGGGAATGCAGACATTCTCCTTCCACCCAATCGAATACACAGACGTAGCCATGTTCCGTTGCAAAATGGTCTTTTAAATGAATCAATGTGTCATGTGCCAAATCTTCGTATATGGAAACGGATGATTTCAAATAATGAATCGCTTCGGCAGGTGTACTTAAACTGTTCGCATGTATCGTGCATGCTCCAGCATATTTCACGAATATCCGCTTTCCGTCCAGACCCAGAATACCAAAGGACAAATTGCCAGAATCCTGCTGATCAAACACACGGAATACAGTACCCAGGCGCGCGATCCACTCGAATGAATGAGGTTCTTTTAACTCAAAAGAAATGCCGTCAAGTTCAAGCTGAACCGTGTCCGTCATAAGTCACCACCTTCTTCAACATGCTCATCGCTCACATTCAAACGCTCAGCATAAAAGTACGTCATATGCGCTTCATCGTAACCCTTTCCCTGGACGACCAGTGCATTGCGCTCAATGCCATAGGTTTCAAATCCATGCTGCTCATACAATCGCCTTGCTGACCCGTTTGTGGTAACCACACTGAGATTGATTTGCTCTATGCCTTCCAATTCCCTGCCCCGATCCAACACTTCGCGGAGCAATCGGGAAGCAAGTCCACATCCACGATAAGACGGTGAGACATAAACTCCCCAGATGTATCCTTTGTGCCTCAGCTTTAGTCCCTGTTCTCTTTTGAACCCCATTGTCCCTGTGAGGATGCCTTCTTCTGTATATGCACCCAGAATGTAATTATCGGGTTCGGTATGTATACGTTCCTGCACTTCACTCATGGGAAGCTGAATGGACATTTCAAATGAAGCCCCGAAGGCTTCCGGATGATTTTTCAGTGCTTCCAGCCGCAAAGGCCAATATTTCTCTGCCTCATCTCTGCGTATATTGCGAAGGATGAACACGTTCTCCTTCTGACCTTCATTCATTCTTCAACCACTCCCTGCATGTCATAAGGATAATCAATTTGTAGCTTTACATTCGCTGCGGCTTCCTGGCCTGCAAGCAAACCTACAACATAGACCCCAAGATCAATGGACGTCGCTACCCCTCCGGCCGTAATCACATTTCCGTCTTTCACAATCCGGGTTTGGATCACCTCGGCAACGTATGGCTCAAGCAATTCATAGACATTAGGATGCGTCGTTGCTTTTTTACCTGTTAAAAACCCAGCTGCCCCCATTAGCAGAGAGCCTGTGCACACAGATACCTTTAGTGGAACATTCCCGGCCTGTTTCAGCCAGCCTACAAAAGCCTCATCGAATCGAAGCTTGCGTGTTCCCATGCCACCAGGCACAAAAATGAGATCATATTCCGCTAAATTAGGCTTCACCCGGTCCACCTTCAACGTAAGGCCTGATTCGTCCGTAACCTGATCTGTCATCGCACATGTTTCCCACGTCGTGCCTTTGGTTTGTTCAAAGAAATTCAACCGATTGATCACATCATAAAATCCTGCAAAATCAAGGAAAGTCAAACCATCAAACAAAACAAAAGCAATTTTCATATGAAGCCCTCCAGTGTTTTTTATTTCGACGCATCCCGCTCCATGGCTTCTTTCACCCAATCACGTTCGGGTAGTTTGCTATTGATACGGAAGAGCAGGCCAACAATGGACAGCAGTAAAATAATGACGATGATTTCGAACATAGCTCTTTACCCCCAGCATATTAGTTGAATGCGTTTTACCCTACTTCAGTCCACGCGCAATAATCCACTCCAGCCATTTCCAGGGAAGCAGCAGCTTGCCGATGATAAGCAAACGCGAGCCTTTGCCCAGCGCATAACGAAGTCTTGGTGCACGCATCCGTGCAATGCGAGCAATCAGATCGGCCACTTCCTGCGGATCAGGTGCAGTCTCTCCAGCATGCTGGGAGTAACGAAGAACCGCATCCAGCTTATCTTTATAGGGAGAATGATCACTCCTGTGAATTTCGCCCAAACCTTTACTCCATATGGGTGTACGATAAGCACCCGGCTCTACTAGCACAACCCGGACGCCTAACGAAGACATCTCATGACGCAAACTTTCCGTGAAACCTTCCACGGCGAATTTGGATGCAGCATACGGCGCATAACCTGGAAAACCGGACAATCCACTGACGCTAGACAAGTTGATGATCAATCCCTGCTTTTGCTCACGCATGACAGGCAGGACCGCACGTGTAACGGCAATTAAGCCAAACAGATTCGTTTCCATTTGCCGACGCCAATCATCCATGGATACTTCCTCAATAAATCCGCCAAGCGCAAATCCTGCATTGTTCACCAGCATATCGATCCGCCCATTGTTTTGAAGTACCGTCCGAACAGCCCCCTGCACTGAATCAGCATCCGTTACATCCAGGCGAATAACCTGTAACCGATCTGAGATACCCGCCTGCTCCGCCAGCCTTGCCAATTCTACATTCCGACTCAAATCTCGCATCGTTGCTATAACACGATATCCTTGTTTAGCCAGCGTAACCGCCGTAAGCATACCGAACCCACTCGATGTACCCGTAATTAACGCCACAGGGGCGTTTGGGTTGAACTCTTTCGATTTCCCCACGGTTAAACCTGTTTCGCCCTGTATATGATCATCCTCTGTCTGTATCTTCTGTTCTGTCATCTGCTTCACCTCTTCCCTCGATGGATTTAGTCGATTTATCACGTTACCTTATCATCCAAACGCTTCACTACAAGTGTGCTGTCTCTCCACTCGGCGCAGCTTCGTTATTCCCGGTTCAAACGTATAAGGGACAAATATGATATCAGGTACGATGCATTCCAGCCGCTCTCCCAGCTTCATCAACTCCCGCTTCACACCAACTTCCACCTGCTGCATCCCTTCTCCTCCTCCAAGCCGAAGCGATACTTCCAACATCCCATTACCTCGCTGCACGACGCGATAATGCTCAATAACCGGAGAGGCTGCAATCACCGCACGCGTAACAAAATCCGGGAATACAGGTACGGCTTCGCCCGTTTGTCGATGTGGAAAATAAAGCGTGTCATCACAGCGGCCTTCGATCCGCTCAATGGCAGTGAATGGAGACCCACAGGCACAAGGAACCGCTCCCTCGGTCAAAATGTCGTTCAGTCGATACCGGATAATCGGCTGTGAGGTTCTGGAGAAATCCGTGATTACAGGCACGAACCTCCGGGTCGTGGGGTCAATGAACTCTTTTTCAATATGAACGATATCTTCATTCAAATGCAACGTACCGAAGCCACAGGTTGCGCCCAGAAATCCTTCAGTACACTGGTAAACCTGATGAATGGTTTGCCCAAAAACACTCTCCAGCACCTTGCGATCCAGGGGGTCCAGCACTTCAGCAACCGAAATGATTTTGTCCGGTACAGTGGTCAATGTGCCTGACGTATAAGCCTCAGCCAACATTCTCAGCATGGAGGGCGGCGCTACCCATACGGTGGGTCGGTATGTTTCCATACGTTCAACCAAGGTATCGACACGCTCCAGCAGATCAAAATATTGAAATTGCAGCTTACCCCGCTGCACCGATTCATACAGATTACTGTTGGCCCGGAGGAAAAAGGCGATCTTGGCAGGCTTCCACAGTCCGCCAGGCAGGAGCTTGGCCAACACAGTCCCTGTCCACGCATCCTGCTCACGATCACTCACCAGAAACAACCCCCGGTTGCCCGATGTGCCTGAGGACAAGCCTACCGTCACGCCCTGAACGGATGGCTTGAAATCACGCGTTTCCTCACTTTCCCCGGCGAGAGCCATCGCTTCGCCCTTGGAAATGCCCACCGTGTTGAGCCGATCGAAATGCTGCATCATGATCGTTTTGTCAATCAGCGGAAAGCTTCTCCAGTTGGATGCATCAACATCACCCCACCACTCCCGGTAAAAAGCGGACTTTTTACGAACCCGTTCCACTTGCCGAATGATCTGGCGTTCCTGCCAGCGTTCAAGCTGCGCTCGTGTTTTCCATTTTCTCAATCCCCGTGCAAGTGCATAATGGTAGACAATACGCAGTGTACTGCTCATATGTGCTCACCCTCTGTACCCCAAGCATTCAGCGCTTCATGGCAATGACTGGGCACAATCCGAATCGCTGGAAACTGCTGATGCAACTGAACGAGTCTGTCAAAATTCCTTCGATACGCCTGACGATCCGACATAATGATTCCAGCGAGTGCATGAGGTCTGCGTTGTTCCTGAAAAGCACGACTCGACCACACTGTGTCCGCGCACAGAAAATAGTCATGTGACTCCGTACTAAGCAAAATTCCCATCATGCCTTCCGCATGACCCGATACGTCAACACCCAGCAGACTGCCATCACCGAAAATATCGTATACCTCGGGAAAAGGAAAATCCTCACCCGCTCTTACCCATCTCTCCGGCTGCTTCGTAACAGGCAATGATCGGGCATCAAAGTCCTCTGGCAGCAGCCCGGACAGAAACCCTGCCTTTACAGCCGCAATGGGGCCAAGTGAACGCACGGCGTCATAGGCTCTTGGCAGATAGATCAATTGCGCCTGTGGGAAATCCCGCACACCTGCAATATGATCCCCATGAAAGTGCGAGAGGATGATGTACCGAATATCCGAAGCTTCCAGTCCTAAACGAGCCAGAAAATGTACCGCACTGTCTTCTTCACGATAGACCACAGGTGTAATATGACGATACAGCGCGTTTGGCAAGCGGGCGGTTTCCTTGAAAAAACGGGAGCTATATCCCGTGTCCAGCAGAATCGGACCATGTACAGGATGAATGATGCACGCAAAGCCTGCCGGAAAGGCCACCGGAAGCAAACTTCCACCACGCAGCGTCAGAAACTCCGGATGTGTGCAATAACCCGCTGCTCCAAGATGAAGCTTTACCGAAGTTGTTGTCAGCATGATTCAGCCCTCCACCAGTCTGCAAATTGTTGTAACCCCTCATCAATGGACAACCGAGGCACATATCCCAGCTTCTCACGGGCATCCGTAATATCCAGCGTCTGCGGGATAGATAATGAACCAACCGTATACCGCGTCAATTGAGGTTCACCTAACGCAGGAATCAAGCGGTGTACACGTTCCAGCACTGCGGCTGCTCCGTATGCTGCTCCGTAGGGAATATTTCGACGGTGTAAAGACATTTCCAGCTTTCCAAACAACGTGCTCACCAAATCCTGAAACGGTCTCGGATCTCCATTGGAAATATTGTAGGCACGACCCAGCACTTCTGTCTTAGCATCCCTGCATAACAAAAGCGCATCCACCACGTTATCCACACAAGTCAGGTCAATGAGTGCCTGTCCGCCTCCGATCATAGGTACACCCGATTTGGCATTTGCTGCAACGATTCTGGGAAAAAGGGTCTGGTCATACGGGCCAAAAATAGCTCTCGGACGAATCATGATCGATGGAAGTCCCTTAGCATGAGCCTGCAAAACCACCTGCTCAGCGAGCCGCTTGGTGGCTGCATAATGATTAGCTGGCTTGGATGGCAAGGGGTCATTCTCATGTATGTCATATCGCGGACTGTAGTTAAAATATAGGCTCGGCGTTGATACATGAATGAAGCGCTTTATGCCAACTTTCATACAACGGTCCACCAAATGCTGTGTCCCCTCCACATTGATGCTGTAAAAATCCCGGTATTTGCCCCATGGCGACGATAACGCCGCACAGTGAAACACAACATCCTGACCCGAACAGACCTCATTCACCGCCGCCTGATCCCGTATATCTCCGTTATAAAATCGAATGCCTGCTGCCTCAAGCTGTGCACCGTGCTTTGGCTGGCGTCCCATACCCGTAACTTCCCAGCCTTGCTCTGCAAGCCGTATCGCCAGATGCCTGCCCAGACATCCGGTTGCTCCTGTAACCAATGCTCTATTCATCGTTGTTCACCGTTCCATTCTATGTCGTGAGTCAAAGCTTCAGTCAGCGAGAACTTATGTTTCCTTGCAAGCCGCCAGGCGGAGAGTACAATTGCAAATTGCTCAAACAAAGGTTTCATATCGTATCTCAGATACACCACATCCCTCGTTCCCCGCCAGGCTGTCATCCATGTCCGCAGGCCGCCCTTCCCCCAGAGTTGCTGCAATCCACTTCCCAACATCGGAAGCATCAACATCGCTTTGCTTCCTTGCTTGGGGATGATCACCTTTGCTGCTTTCACCAGCTCTTCAGGTGCAATTAAAGCACGTACCAAGCCATCACCAGGGTGAAACAAATGGATGCCACTGGTCGCCCTCGGATTACACTCAATGGCATACACTTGTCCGTCCTCTGTTTCGATAAAATCAAACCCAATCTGCCCGCTAAACCCTGTCGCCTGTACAAATTGCCTTACCCACTCGTAAATTCCTTCATGCTCCACATGTTCAAAAAAAACACTCGCCCCTACGCTGCCCGTTCGATAGCGACTGTCGTAGGTTGTATGTGCAACGATTTTCCCTTCATAAGCTACGCTGTATGTACATAACATTTGCCCGGCAACAAAAGCCTGTGCAACCCAAGGGGAAGCCGAGGATATTTCCGTGTCACCAGGAGGATCATTCAAACGGTGCTGCTTCATTTTACCTTCGTATATCTTCTGATCAGGTGCGCCTCTATCAAAGTCTGCTGTGGAGGATATCGGCATACGAACTCTGGCAGCAAAGCGGGAGTATACGGGCTTCCATACCCATTCCCCTTCTATATCCAGATCAGCCTGCGCTTCCATCCATTCCTGCCGACTGTTGATTAGACGGGTATCCGGCACCGAAAGGCCAAACGACTCTGCAAGCTGAATAAAGCGATATTTATGATGCAATTCATGCAGCTGCTCTATAGGCGAAACAAGTACACGGCAGTGATTACGCAGTCGATCTGTCCCTTGGGCAATATAAAAAACTTCTTCACACATCGGAATCAACAAGTCGATCTGCCAGGTTTGAACCAGACTCTCCATCTCTAACAAGTAATCCTCTGTTTCATGACGTGGAGATGGAACCATGAAACACTGCTCCACCGCACTGGTCAATCTGCACAAATGACGCACCACGCTCTCCGCGACGTAAACCCGGTGACCCGCACGATGAAGCATACGCGCCAGATCGAGCGTTACCGGAGCCCGCCCGCCTGTGAGCAGCACATTTAAGGATTCTGATGTTTGATGTCCATTCTTCGTGAATCTAGTAGTCAAAAATAAGTCCTCCCAGTGATAATCCGGCGGCTGTTCCGATCATTAGCACCCGATCTCCCCTCTGAATGCGCTGCTGCTTGATCGCTTCATGCAACCCCATCGGAATGGAAGCGGCAATGGTATTGCCGTGATTTCGTGTAATGTCCATAAAACGGTCCTCTTCGATTCCTAGCTTCTTGCGGATCAGCCTCATCGCCATGGCACTTCCCTGATGCGGAATTACCAATTGGAAATCCTTCATCTGATTACCGGTTGCTTGCAACATATCGTCAATAAATGCTGGCAGCAACCTGGAAGCCATACGGAAGATGGCCTGTCCATCCATATGAAAAAGATAGGGGTCCGGCTGCTCTGCCACATAATTCGAGGCATGCAGACGAGTACCCCCACCGGCAATTTCCGAAAACCGCGCGCCGCGGCTGTACGTTTTCAGCGAGGCATGCACAATCTGCGAAGACTCTCCTTCAGCAGAGCGTTCAATAATGACAGCAGCAGGGCAGCACTCTCCTTGTTCGACCAATTTAACCCCTTTGAGGCGATCTCCGTAGCTACAAGCAGCACCCTTTTATAACGCCCGGCATCCACCATATAGGAGATAACATCCAACCCGTTTAGGAAACTTAAACAGGTCGCATCCATGTCAAAAGCCGGTACACCTGAATCCTGCTGTCCCATCGCCTGCTGAATGAATACCGCCGTACTGGGTAAAGGTTGTTCCTTCGTACCGCTCGTACACACCAGACAGTCTATATCTGCGAACGTCAATCCCGCATCAACAAGTGCGGCTTCGGCAGCCCTCGCTCCCATGAAGGAAGAGGTCTCTGCACCAGAAGCGTAATGACGCACACCTACACCTGTTGCTTTGCTGACCCAGCCCGCAGGCACCTGCAAACGGCGATCCAACTCCTCGTCGGTTACTTCCTGTTCAGGCAAATACTTGCCTGTTCCAACAATTCTCACTCTTCTAAGCTGCATATGACCTACCTCTTTCTCTTCTTCTGACTGAATATAAGTTCAACTAATAAATATGTACACTAACACTCCAATGACAGAACAACCTTGTTATCGCAGTTATCGTGTAAATGTTTAGTCGAACATATCTAAATGAAAATTACACTTCACCCCGCCTGGCTAAACGCCATGACGAAGTGCAGAAAATACAGCAGAAGGGCAGATATCTCTGCCCCTCCCGTTGTGTTATTTTTTTATTCAGTCATGTTGATTCATTTCCTTACTTCAAAATCTCGGCCAGTGCAAGATCGAGCGTATCATACTTGAATGTAAATCCTTCTCTTTCCAGCCTCTCGGGAATAACCCAGCGACTTTTGAGAACCAGCTCTGTTTCGGTCCGGATGAATCGTGCCCCCAGTTCCAGCATCCAGCGAGGTGAAGGAAGTCCAATACGAACTCCCATCTGCCGCCGCAGACTCTCCATAAGCTGGCGGTTCGTGACAGGATGGGGAGAGGATGCATTAAATACACCCTCCAATTGCGGATGCTGCTGAACATAGATCACCATGCGGAACAAATCTTCTATATGAATCCAGCTAAACTGCTGGGTTCCAGGTCCTTGTGATCCACCCAGCCCAAAGCGGACCAGATTGGTGAGTGGCTCCATGACGCCGCCTTCTCCCAGCACAATGGCAATCCGTAATGCAATCTGACGTGTAGACGGCAGACTGAATTCAAAAAAAGCCTTTTCCCACGCCTTGGCGACATCCACCGAGAATCCGGAGCCAATCTCGCCCTCTTTCTCCGTCATGGGACGATCTTCTGCATGTCTGTATATGGTGGCCGTGCTCGAATTAATCCATAATTCAGGAGGGTTGCTACAAGCCAGAACAGACTCGCCCAAAATGCGGGTTGTGCGTGTTCTGGATTCCAAAATGACTTTGCGGTTCTCGTCCGTGTAACGGCAGTTTACGGATTTTCCGGCCAGGTTAATCAGCAATTCTGCACCTTCAAGTGCCTCTATGATTCCAGCCTGGTTCTCCCAGGCAATATGACCGGGCTGACGTGAGATGATGAGCACCTCATAACCAAGCTCCTTGAATCTTTGGGCAAAATCCTGACCAACAAACCCTGTTCCACCCGCCAACACAACCTTTTTCACGGTATCCCCTCATTTCCCCATACTGGGTAAAGCAACTACGCTATATATGGACT
Organism: Paenibacillus sp. OK060; assembly: GCF_900101205.1. Lineage (NCBI taxonomy): Bacteria > Bacillati > Bacillota > Bacilli > Caryophanales > Paenibacillaceae > Paenibacillus > Paenibacillus sp. OK060. The sequence goes on along the minus strand of NZ_FNFR01000007.1, from coordinate 116,709 downwards.
AACACTGTCTGCGACGGTTTTGTTTGATTTTAATTTATGCCCAAGGCTGCGTATAAACGATTGCGTTCTTCAATCGCCCATGCGTTCGCTGAGTTTTGCTCCAACTGATACATAAGCTCATCATGGAAATCATGAATCATGAACCCTTCAGGCAAATTCCCCAGCATGGCTGTAAAATTGTATTCAGGCAGTTTTCTTTGTCCTTTACCGATCTGCTTCAACCATTCCATCCATTCGACAAGCGTCAGCACTTCTACCTGCCATAGTTCGGCCTGTAATCCAAGTGCATCCTGAAACTGCTCATAAGCAGATGGCTCGGAGAAGGGACGACAAGCTTGCACAGCCAATTCATACAACTCGATTACTGCGCGCCGCACCTCATGCTCAAGCTCGATTTCCAACCCTTCCATGAAGTCCTGAACTTGAATTGACAGCCCGTCATCATATAGTAATGGTGCGTGTGCCAACAAACGCACAATCTCTTCCATGTCATGCGCTGAAACTTTCTTTTGCTCATAGAGAGCAGGTAACATATATGCTGTAATGATCCTTCACTCCTACATCGTTCTTCTATTAATGACGTATATTATATCATGATTTGGCGTTGAAATATTTGAACACTTGAATCGTTTCTTCCAGATCTTCAGGACCTGAATAGATATTCATAACTTTACCGATTTCGATTCCAAAATCCACATAAGCACTCGCCTTGGCTGTAATGATATGTCCATCAACAACAACACCTTCATTTACATATTTCCCTTGGGCTGTGATAGCTCTCATCTCGGATTCAGCATTAGTCGTAAATGATCTGCTCTCCAATATTTGCGCTTGACCGAACAATAATATTCCTGCACAGATGGCTGCAATGGGCGTCTTGCGCGCATTAAGTGCTTTGATGAAGTACATCAAGTCCGGACGTTGCAGCATTGCCGTAACATCTCCTCCGGGAATTATCAAAAGTTCCACTTCTGACGGATCAATCTCATTTAGTAGAACAGAGGGATTAACCGAAAATCCCTCATATGACTGTAAAGGTCCTTTTTCCAACGCTACCGTTATGATGTCTCCTTGGGTTTTCATAAAATAGCTGGCTAACATAATCTCAAATGATACGTATCCTTCAAATAATAATATGTATGTTTTCAAATCAGCTGCCCCCTTCTTTTTGTCCTTCTACCCTCGATACATATTAGTCTGCAAACATTTTTAAAGCATACTGATGATTATTTCTGATCAGATGATCATGGGCCATTCTCAAAAATTAGTTGTGAGCATCATTTGAATCCCGCAGCTGGATAAAATGCTTTTAATCCTGCTCTTCTATTTCACATAAAATGATCTTGATAACTAATGCATCCTCTCATGTTTATCCCCTATTTATGTTTCAATTTTCCAACTACCTCATTGTACAAAATTCTTTCGATTGATGGCGTGTTCCAACAAAAAAACAGCCCCGTGTAGGCCGATTTGGAATACGGAAGCTGTCGCAGTCAAACAAAACTTTTTATATATTTTCAGCAATTAAAAAAGTGGAGTGTTTGGTTCACTAAGAATTCGGGCGGATAGTTCACTCAACACTTGTTCTGTTCGTTCAAGCAGTTTGTCAATGTTGGTTGGCTCTGCAAGAAAAGAGTCTGGGCCGTTTTCTATTGAAGATATATATTGTATCGTGCTGATGAATAAGACAATATCCAATCCGGGATTCTTATCTGTATGCACAAAAGAAAGAATTTCGTTCATCGTCCATTTGTCAGGTAAGATCGTTGTTTGGTGCTCATGAATGTACAAAGCCTTGATCATGGCAGTCAAAGCCCAGTCACAGAGAATCAGGCAAACTTTCCTTTGGCTATGCTTATGCATCATAAAAGCCAATTTCATATGATATCCAGCAAGTTTTTGATAATCGAACACATCTCTTTTCACATTGGAAATCTCATCAGTTAAGTACAATAAAGGTTTATCGATCTGCCGATTCATGAAGGAGTGCATTTCATTCAAGTCCAACAACCCCTTTATCCGTTTTACTCTCTGTACAAAAAACTGGTGTGTATTTTTTAAGTTTTGGGCAAGATATAGATAAAATATTACTATATAGTAGTTTTTTAATCAAATTACTTATTAAGTATTGGTTAATCAACCTCTATTCTTTCTCTACACTTCTAATTAAAGAGAGGTGTACCCATGTCAGAACTTTTGGAGTTAGTTGGTGCAAGAATAAGAGATCTTCGGAAATCCAAGGATCTATCTCAAGAGGCTTTAGCTGAAAAGGCAGGATTTAATACAAGCTATATCGGATTCATTGAACGCGCGGAGCGTAACATCTCTTTGAAAAATTTGGATAGAATCGCGGATGCTCTTGATGTCGGCGTTAATCAATTATTTACATATGTGAATGAAAACGAGGCACTCTCCTATGAAGATAATAACATTCAGAAACTAATTACCATCCTGAGAACCCATGAACCACATGAAATAGCTATGGCTCTCAATGTGATCACTGAAATTTTCAAAACGTATGATAAGAAATAACAAAAAGGCAACGTTCACTCGATTAAGAGTTGATCGTTGCCTTTTTTGGATGTGATATCTTGAAGATTGTAATCCATTTCTGAATTCGCGCATTATCCATTAGATAAACGCTTTAACCGCTGCAAAATACTCCCGGATCATATTGATCGGTTTCAGATAACCCGGTGAAGGAGCGGAAATGCCGTATTCGGCAGCGTAACCGTTCTTGGCGGCCAAATACTTGGATCTGAACATATGGTAATCACTTGTGACAATCATGATCTTGGGATGCTCCAGCCCGGATGCATCAATGATTTTTTTGGAAAAAGCCATATTCTCCTGGGTGCTCGTCGATCGATCTTCCATAATGACTTGTGTGGGGCTGATCCCCTGATCAACAAGGTAGTTTTTCATGGCGAGTGCTTCCGGAATCGATTCTCCCGGCCCCTGCCCGCCGGATACAATCACTGGCGTCTGAGGATGACTGCGGATATAGTCCAAACTGGCATCCAGCCTTTGTTTCAAGGTCAATGACAATTCAGTTCCCTTGATGCCCGAGCCGAGAATAATGACATAGTCCGCTTCTTCCGGATCATTCGCGTTAAGCTGAGTAAACACAAGTGCTTCGATAATTACAAATGAAACCGCAGCGATCCCGAAGCCAGTAAGCAGAATGCGTTTTAGCAGGATATACTTTTGATAATCAATCCGCCTCAACACGATAAAAGCTATAGTGATCATGCCAAAAAACTTCACCGCGAAGTTCCAGCCCCAGAAAACAAGGAAGAACACAAAACATGCAATGAAAATAAGATCAAGGATTAGGCCTTTTTCTCGTATAAACTTTTTCATAAATCCAGTAACACTCCTTCTCGGGCCTTCACTTCCGTCATATGCCCTTGATTCAGGATTTTATGATCGTGAGCTTGGGCCACTGTTGTTGCCAGCATTTCTTCTCTACACGATGATTATAGTAGTCTGCATCCGTGAAAAACGGACTTTGGCGTACGATTAACGCATACAGATCCTCCAGCCCATGCGGGGCACAGATACGCACCTGACCTTGTTCATCTAACCGCACACCTATGGCTGTGACGATTTCTGGCCAATACCGAAGGGCATCTTTTGTGGATTGATAGGGCTTGTTTCCATTGCGCAGATGCATCCTCGCCTGATTTTTCACCGACCATTTGGAATTGCCTGTCTGCTCGCGAAGCCCTTGTTCCAGCAGCAGGTCCCGCTCCTCACGCATATCTTCCGTATCGTAGTAAATAACATCAATATCGCTGTGAAGTTCGCGAAGAGGATAGCCATGAAGCACATCCCAGATATAATTGCGAATATACCCCGCACCTATGTAACACTGAGGCAGATCCAGACTGCGAATCCGCCGCAGGTCGTGCATTAATTGTTCATGCTCCGTAATCGCCTGGATCAACTTTTCCTTATGCAACATATAACGTCTCTCCCCGTCACTCTGTCCATTTCATTATAGAGCTATCATTGCTCGCTTTTACATTACCGACACGCTGCTCCTTCCAATATATCATGTTTGAGTACCTGCGATAAAATAAACAAATCCCCTCAGGCAGTCATCCTAGGCTCATCTGAACAGATGTTCCTTAAGATCATTTACCCTGAGGGGATGAATTGAAGAAGATTGAAAAAGCGATTAGGCCAGTGGCTTTTCCGAATACGTGATCTGCATTTTCTACATTTTACGTTGGATTATCCAATAGCGTCAGTTGTCCTTGCTTCTCCTGCATGCGGAAAATAACGGGTCGTTCCTTCGGATGATTGTTCGGAGCATGAATGGTGAGACACAGTTGTCCTTCGAACGTTCGAAACAGCATCCCATGTCCTCCATTATTGGCGAACAACGGCTTGTCATCCTGCTTCCATGGACCTTGCGGTTTACCGGACACCGAGCGGGCCAGCCCCAGTGTATAACCGTCTTGACCGGATGTGGACCACATCATGACGAGTTCATCATTTTGCATACGATACAGAAACGGACCGTCCGTGACATAACGGTTTCGCTGTTCTCCACCTCCGACAGACCATGGCGCTTCGGAAGCTTTGAATAACAGATCAGGTTTGCCTATCGTTCCTTTCAGATCCGGTTTCAGACGTACCGCGTACATCTCCCCATCCTCCACCTGCACCCATTCCTTGCAAAAGATCATCCACGGATCACCCTGATCGTCCACATACAATGTACCGTCCAGGCATTCCCAATCTGGTGGCGTCAGGGAGCGACACCACAATTCAAAAGGCCCTTCTGGCTGATCAGCCACCAACACACCTGTTACCCGCGGAACACCTTCCGCCTTGAAGCTGGCAAACATATAAAAGCGACCTTCCCATTCATAGACTTCCGGGGCCCAATAGTGGTGATCGGACCAGAAGTTCGCTGGTGCACGGAAGCATGGGGAAGGACCACTCCAATGGATCAGGTCTTCACTCTCATAGACATCAAAACCGATGGCTGGGCCGTTCCACACATTTTGCCCGATAGAGCCATATAAATAATATTTCTTGCGCGATGGTATAGCCAATATGTAGGGATCACGAAAATGAATATCTTCCAAACGGTGCACGTTCAATGGTTCATCCTCCTCATGAGAGCGGTTCATTAACCATGAGTATACACCATATCTCCAAATACTGGAATTCCATTAACCCCACATACCAATCAGCAATATGCCGCCAAAAATAACGATGGAACAGAGAATGCGCTTCTTCCCCTGCTGTTCTTTCAATAACAAAATACCGAGGAAGGCCGCAAATACCGTTCCTACTTCCCGAAGCGGGCCCAGTCTAGCCATTGGCGCCTGCTGCAATGCAAACAGAAACAACAAGTACGAGCCCGGATTCAGCAGCGCTCCCAGCATAATGGTTGATCGGTTCTTCTTCCACTCCTGACGCAGTTGGCGGGAAGCGAGCAGCGCCGGAGTCAAGCCGGCAACAAAGCCAATGTTCGTCACTTCAAGTAACGACAGGGGTGAAATATGCTCTAGATTTAATTTGTCCACGAACACATAACTCGTTGTACATAACCCGACACATAAGGCCATCAGAACCGGCTTTGATCCTGTTACACTTGAGCCAGATTTGCCAACTCTGCTTCCCACACCACTCAGCACCGTAAATCCTACAATCATGCAGGCAATACCGACCCAGCCGAACATGGACAACGTTTCCCCCAGAAAAGCAACACCGATCAATGGCACTAACAAGGTGCTCGTTCCCCGCATAATCGGATAAATCTGCGACAAATCGCCCAATTCATACGTCTGCGATAGCAGCCAGGAATACAAGGCTTGCAGCGCCATTGATAACACGAGTAGTGCATAGGCTGGCATGGATAAAGGTTCCCGTACCAATTCCACAATAAGCACAGGCAGCAGTATTACGGTTGGAATCATCATGATAGACCATAAAAACACACTTTTGTTTAAACTGCGTTTGGTGAACATACTCCAGACAGCGTGAGCCATCCCGGAAGCGAGCACCAGAACTATAGGTAAAATCATAATCAAAACGTTCCTCTCTAATGCCTTGCTCTTCTATATTCTCTAATGTGCCAAAGTGCTCTCAGGTTGATGTTCTGGCTGTTCCTTCACGACCGATCCGTCTTCCAGACGAATCCAGGTATCAAAGCTGCGTTGTCCCGCCTGCAATTGAATGACCCGTCCTCCGCGCAGCATGCCTTCCCTTCCATATGTACTGTGTCCACTCGAACGCCCGTAGCAGAGACGAATGCCGTGGTAAGTCCCCTGAAAATCATTCACATGATCATGTCCGCAAAAGGTCCCCATCACATCGCCCATCTCCAGCAGTGCAGAGAACAGACCCGAGTTCACTTGGGCAGAGCAGACAGGTTCATATTTGCTGCCGTAACAGATCTGTGTGTCCCACATGGACTGATATTCAGGAATCGGGATATGGAAAAACGCCAAGGCTGGGAGCTTCTCCCCGCGGCTGCGGCCGGGATTAACGCGTGTGGATTCAGACATCAGCCACTGGATCTGATTAGGCTGAATCCAGCCATAACCGGGAATGGACTCGAACTGGGAATAGTTCCCCGAATCGAGTAAATACAACACTGCCCCCGGACGGCCATCCGCTCCGGCAATCTCCAATGTGTAATTGCCTAGTCCCGCAATCTCACGCGGTCCAGGTTCTGTCACGGTATGCGCATGCTCCTGAATCACATCCATTAATGCATCGGGGGTAATCCGATTCTCTGTATCATGGTTTCCATACACAAAAGCCCACGGAATACCACGCTCTTCCACTACAGACACAGCATCACGCAATGCCTGCTCCGGGTGTTCACATTCCTTATTGCCAGGATCGACTGGTCCCGTGTAGATGACATCGCCTGTAAAGACAACCAGATCGGGCTGTTCCGCTTCAATGACCGTTTTCATTAATTGCCTGGTCCGAAGATCTTCAGGTCGCCCATCTTTCCAGTGTAGATCTGTAAACTGCACGATTTTGAATGCTCCATTTGCTTGAAAAGCAAGCTGACGTTTCACCCTTTTTCCTCCCTGATGATCCATGTACTATGGATTGAAGTTTTCAATGTTGTTTGTTGTGGTTTTACGTTGTTTTATATGATCTTATCGTCACATCATATTGCTGTCAATACATATTAAGAACAGAATTTACTTCTCATTATACTCCTCATTACATTTCAAAATTGACAAGGTCTTCTCTCCAACTTAAACTATTAAAACAACAACAATCCACACTATCTCACAACTCTAAAATAAATAGAACTTAGATCGAAACTTCAGGAGGCACAAACATGTCTTTAACGTATGAAGAACGCAGACACACCATTCTTAACCAGCTTGCTACACAGGGCAAGGTTCAGGTACAGGTTCTGGCGGATCTGTTTCAGGTGTCTACGGAGACGATTCGGCGGGATCTGGACCGACTTGAAAAGGAAGGCGAATTGCGCAAAGTATACGGAGGCGCTGTACGTGTACGCTCAGGCATGATCGAAGCCCCTTTTCAAAAGCGTGCGCAGCTTCAACTGAACGAAAAGCAGGCCATTGGCGTGGCAGCCGCCTCTCTGATTGAGGATGGAGAGACCATAATGCTGGACAATGGTACAACAACGCTGGAGATTATGCGGCAGCTGCGACATCGGTCTCAGGTGACCGTCATAACCAACTCCGTCCCCATTCTTACCTGTGCGCTAGAGGAGTTTGCAGGCAAAATCATTTTCGCAGGAGGAGAAGTCACCCCGGTCGTACAAGCCTCTACTGGACCCATTGCTCATGAATTGCTCAGTCAATTCAAAGTCAATAAGGCATTCATCTCAGCAGGTGGCGTGTCATTAACGGATGGGATCACAGATTATGTGCTGGAAGAGGCACTCATCTCCCGCAAAATGATGGAGCGTGCGGAGGAAGCCATTTTGGTAGCAGATCATACCAAGTTTGGACGTTCAACCTTCGCCCAGATTGCACCTATAAATCAAATATCCATGGTGATCACAGATTCTGGATGTCCCACAGAATGGATAGATGCTCTTCACCAAATGGAAATCGAAATGGTTCACAGCATTTGACAATGTGAGCCATTTTCTATATTTTAGAAGTATAATGATCGTTCTATCTTATTCTGAAAGGAGCGTATCACTTCTTATGAGCAGCAAAAAGGAAATGCTGTTGAACGTGGCTGAGGAATTATTCTACCTGCACGGCTTTCATTCTATCGGCTTGAAGCGAATCATCACAGATGCCGGGATTGCCATCATGACGTTATATAATCACTTCAACTCCAAGGATGATCTCATTGTTGAAGTACTTCGGCGGCGCGAACAGCGCTATCTGGAACAGTTGCGGCAGTATGCCGACAACAAAGCGCAACCCGTATTCCTCAATCTGGCGGAAGGACATGCACGCTGGTTGATGGAGCATGAGTCGAGAGGATGCTTGTTTTTGCGTGCCAAGGAGGAATTTGGCGGAGATCCAGACAACGTCATTGTACAAACTGTCAACGCACATAAGAAACATGTGATGACCTTGATTAAAAATCTTGATCCTGCCGCAAGTGACCGTGCAGTGTTTCAATTTAACCTGTTGCTGGAGGGTTCTACTGCACTCGCTGAGACAGAAAATGTAAATATCGTCTGCCGGGAACTCATTGACATGACGCAGAATAGTTTCAAGTAGTCCCACACCGGGTGAGTTAGTAGTTCAACTCACTTTTTTATTTCAAAGAAAATATAATGATCGTTCTATCTAAAAGGCGGTGGATTTGATGAAAAAAATTATTTTCCCAGGGATTGCCCTTATCGCTGTATGTTATGCATTCGGGAGATTCAGCTATGGGCTGTTTATGCCGGAAATCTCGGAAGCACTCCAACTGGACGATGCCCAATCCGGAGCAATCAATTCCGCAACCTACATTGCGTACTGTCTGTCTCTACTTAGTGCCCCACTGTTAATTAATCGCATTGGGCACTATCATGTCATTCAAATAGCGGGCGTTAGTGCTGTGCTTGGTTTATTGGGCATAGCCTTGTCTCCAAACGCGTTTGTTCTCACACTAGGTGTATTTCTTGCCGGATTAAGTACAGGCTTGGCCTCTCCTGCATTGGGTAACACCGTCTACGCTGAGCTTGCACCTGAGCAGCAAGCCAGGGGGAATAGCTGGATTAACACAGGTACCAGCTTTGGCATTATCGTATCCGGTCCGATCTACTGGCTGTTCACCGAGTATTGGCGTTTTACCTACATCTTCTTTGCTGTTCTGGGTGTTGTAGTAGTGTTATGGAATAGACGTGTTCTTTCCCCACGCAAAACAGAGCCTTGTACCAAGTCCCTCTGGGCATGCATGAAGCCGACCAGACCCGGTGTGGCTCTGCTCATGGCTTCCCTTCTGACAGGTATCAGTTCTGCGATCTATTGGACCTTTGCCCGAAACTTCCTCACCGACGAAAAAGGGGCCTCTGATTCGGAAGCCGTACTGTTCTGGATTGTGATGGGGATTATGGGGATTCTCGGCGGGTGTGCTGGTCGGATTATTGAACGCATCGGAATTGGATGGTCCTATCGGATAGGCCTTCTGCTCTTGTCTGTTTCACTTGGCGTTATCCTTCTTCCATCGATGGCCGCCAGCCTGGTCTCAGCTGTTATGTTTGGCAGTACCTATATATTTCTGACCAGTGTATTCATCGTGTGGGCGACCAGGTTATTTCGTCCAAATACGTCCATCGGAATCAGCCTTGCTTTTCTCGCGCTCGGTGCGGGGCAGTTCATTGGATCATCGATAGCGGGGTACACCATTGAGATGTTCTCCAACACGACAGCATTTCTGGCCTTTGCTGTGCTGGGTCTGTTCGGATTACTTATTCGGGTGAAATAGCCAGACCCTTATCCTACAAACAAGCAAACCAACAGACTATACATCCGCTGCGCATCTGAAACCAATATGCCCAGTAGATGTATCAGGCGTGTTGGGGATTCTGGCCGCCACTCTATAGCGATTGCAGTAGGAACGGTGGCATAGGTAGGAACCGCCTTTTAACACCTTGCGGTCTTCATGAGGAGATAATTCCGTGGCAGCATCCGCAGCCTTCTCGTGATCCGTAACGTAGTTGTCTGCGCACCACTCCCATACATTGCCTGACATATTATAAAGTCCGTATGCATTGGGAGGAAACGATTGAGATGGAGCGGTGCCTGCATAACCGTCGGCTGCATTATTTTTCGTTGGAAATACCCCCTGCCAAATGTTGCAATAGTGCTGTCCATCCGGCCTTAACGTATCGCCCCAAGGATATTTTTTCTGAATTAGGCCACCCCGGGCTGCATATTCCCATTCGGTTTCTGTAGGCAGACGTTTACCCGCCCAGCGGCAATAGGCATTGGCATCATTCCATGAGATATGAAGAACGGGATGATCAGAGCGATCTTTTATATTAGAATCGGGTCCTTCAGGATGAGCCCAGTCTGTGCCTTCAACAACCCACCACCAGGGTGTCTGTTGTACCACGGTTCGAACTTGAGTCGCCGTTTGCGGAGAAACGAACAGATGAAAAACAAAAGACCAGCCAAACCGCTCCGCCTCAGTCCTATACCCCGTCTTACGAACAAACTGTGCAAATTCCGCATTGGTTACCGTACAGGCATCCAGATAAAAGGAGTTCACCTGAACTTCTCTGACGGGGCCTTCTCCATCCGCTGCAAAAGCTTCAGGGTCATTCGTGCCCATCAGGAAACGTCCACCTTCAATACGAATGCTTTCTTTCTTCTCTGCTCTATTGGTTAGAGCTATTGTGAAGTCAGCTGAATAACTGGTATGACTTGATGGCTTGTCCTCAACAGCCTCTACCGATGCAGCCGTTTCTTCTGGCAGACTCTTTTCCTCGAGCTTGCCGCTCCGACTTGCAGCGCAGCAGCAGGAAGAAGGTTTCTTTGGCAGCCGATCATGCATCTCAAGCATCCCCTTCTATGGTTAGGTTTAAGACTCGTTCTCCCTATTGTACACGGCAGGGCGAATATTCGGATACGGTGGTGTTGTCATTCCTGTTCCTACTTTTTTGAAAAGTTCATTCATCTGAATTTCTTCATCCGTTTCGCATATCAATCAAGGTGACTATATGGTCCGATGATGCCCTCGTTCCACACCTGTACTTCGATATAACGCTCCGGTCCGAGATCACCCTGTTGATTCCATTCTTGAGGCCATCCATAGGAATGAATAATGTCCAGAATTTCATCTTTGGTGTACACCTGCTTACGGTAGGGTTTATCATCCATATAACGCATCGTTGGAAACAAATCACCGTAGGTAAAACTTACGGAATCAGCAGGCAGATCCTTCCATGAGATCATGACCCAATCCGGTTCGGTATACCATGATTCCAACCACGCGCATGCACCCAGGGTCAAGTAATGAGGATAATGGTTGCTCGGTTTCCCACCTTTGGTGATAAACTGCTCGTACGCTTTCCGCTCAAGTTCTCTGCGAATCATCATGTAATCTGCTGATCGCTGACTGGCAAAATTCCGGCCTTCCTGCCGGATATGCTGCGCAACGGCTTCTGCATCCTGCTCGGACAGACTGGAGAGATTGCGGAATGGTCCAACACTTTTTTCAAAATAATGATACGCGTTCAGGTCTGTCATATGGCACCACCTTCATGTACATCTCTTCGTCCCCTGTTTCGTTAGTCATAGTGTACATCATGCCAACATGTATGGAAATAACTGTAGTAAACCATTTCCTCTGGTGCACTATGCCATTTCAATTACAGTACCATCTTCGGATCGCTGCTTCGCTACTCCAGAATGATTCAGCACCTCTCTATCCAATAAGTGATAAACTAATGAAAAGGCATTTATCTTCAACAGGCTTAAAAGGAGGTTGTGTGTATGTTAGGCATTAAAGTACAGCAAGTAGAGAATAAACTCATCATCCGTTGGCAGCTTTCCAAAGTAGAAATTCCCATCTCAGATATTAAAGCATTTACCCTTGATGATACATATGGTGGAAGTGAGCCTTCAGCCATTCGAATCGGCGCAGCGTATGGCGCTTCCGAAACAATCCTGATCCGTACAACCAATCAATCCTACATCTTGTTTACTTCCAATGAGGCATTGTATCCAAAAATCAGTGCCATGCTATCCAATAATTCAGGTGAGCGGAATGCGTCAAACTTGCAACGTGCTAACGAATCTAGCGCACCTTAAAGGTCCGATTCTCAAGGCAGGCCAAATTAACGCGAACAAGAGGCGTCCACCGTCATGTTCATGACTTATGGAACAGCCCCCTTTTTTTCACGTCGGTAGAAGTTCAGATAATACCCCTATCTCCAACTCCACTTCGGTAATTGATCCAGCGTAATGACTTCTTCACTATTATATACTTCCTTCAAATACGCCACGGTATTATGATTGCCACCCTTTAGGAATTCCCCTGTCCAGGTACAGAACCAGCTCCAATGTACACCTTGCTCTTTCATCTGCTTTGGATCAGGAATGGAGCCATTCTCGGCTAAAGCAATGATTTTGCTGTCATTCACTAATTCACGCAGATTTTCATAACGCTTAGCTAATGGGCTGTGATCCCCTGCTTCTGGATACACATCCACACTCACAATGTCCACCACATCGTCACCCGGATACCAATCCGGCTTTTCCGAGTTCCACACCCAGATCAGATTACCCAGCTCATACGTGTTGACCAATTGATCATACATTAGGCGGTATAACTTTTTGGCAGGTTCAGGTCCTTGGGCTCCCCACCAGAACCAGCCTCCTTCCGCTTCATGAAGCGGCCGGAATAACACAGGCACCCCAGCCTCCTTGAGTTCTTGCAGATGTACTGCAATTGCATCGATATCCCGGATCAATAAGGTATACTCTTGCGATTCAGGATGAGCCAATGCTGGATCGAGATCGTAGGTGGTGGCATCCGTATAGAAACCGCGCCACCATTCTTTGCCTGGTTCATCTATCAGATGAGTAGGTGCATTCCAGTGCCAACACAATGTCACAATTCCGCCTTGCTGATGCCATGCAATCGCATCCCGAATCTCCTGAGAGATCGCGCCGCGTTCTGTCCTTGATGGAGAATAATCCATGAGATCGAATCCAATTACCGCCGGCTTGCGGCCTGTATTCTCATTAATCCAGTTCAGATTGCCGTAATCCTGCTGACCGGACAGTACCCCTTTTCCATAACGCTCCGCCAAGTACTTCATCAGTTCTCTAGCCTCGGAAGTCGCATCTTTATTCACTAAATTACTGCTTATCTTTTGTTCCGTCATTGATAATCCCCCATTCCAAGGTAGGATACATAGAGACCCAAATATCAAAAACACCCGAATTACGCATCCTACACGACTACGCCAAGCCCGGTTAACCAACTACACCTGAACGTTCAATACTTTCCACGAAATAGCGCTGTACAAATAAATACAAAATAATGAGCGGTGCAATCGCCAGCAGAATTCCTGTATCCACGATCATGGCAACATAATTGGGGTCTGCCTTCATGCCCGAGTTCGAGCCAAAACCCATCAATTGGGGAATTAACTGGTTCGCCTGGGCAGGCAATGAAGCCACCTTCAGCGAGATAAGCGGGCTTTCACTCATGAATAGCGCGGAATAGAATGTATCGTTGTACTGCCAGACAAACGAGAACAGAATGACTGTGATCAGCGGTGAAATGGCGTTCGGCAGCATAATTCGAGCAAATGTCCGAAATCCGCCTGCTCCATCAATCAACGCAGCTTCTTCAATTTCCTTGGGCATGCCCTTGAAGAACTGGCGGAAAATATAAATGAACAGCCCCGCCTTCAGCCCACCAGCCGTAGCCGCAGTAATCATCGACGGCCAGTATGTATTCAGCAGGTTGATCCCTTCTCGCCCCGTGAACAGCCGAATCATGCCGAGAAAATCAAAGTTGCGGAAATGCAGATACATCGGCACCATCAGGGTGCTTGTCGGTACTAAAATAGTGAGGATGACTAATACAAACAGCACATTGCTGCCGGGAAAAGAAAAGCGGGCGAAGCCGTACCCGGCTAACGCACAGGATATCGCTGTGAGCAGCGTTGTAATCGTGACGAACAACAACGTATTCGCCAGCAAAGGTAAATAATCCATCACCTGCGCCGCAAGCTTGATATTATCCAGCGTAAAATGCTGGGGAATCATATAGATGGTCGGATTATAGATATCCTGTTTATCTTTGAACGCAACCGAGATTTTAAGAAACAATGGATACAAAATAATAAATGAAATACCAATAATCAATGCATATCTGAAGATGGAATACAGGAGGTCCGATGTCTTGTTTCGTACCCTCTGCATGCGGTAGTTCTCTTTCGGAACCACCACCATGCGATCCGTTCCCGACACAGCCATAGTCTCATGCCTCCTTCAACGTTCGTTAGCTTTCAGTTGTAATGAACCCGTCGTGACAGTACCCATCCCACAACAACCAATACCAGACCGATGACCAGCGTATACAGCCAGGACATGGCTGAACTCAGGCCGAAGTTCTGGGTTTTAAATGCCGTCTGGTAGATGGCCTCCGTCACCGGGCTGCCTGCAAAGGAATCAATAATCGTATAGATGACATTCGTCAGGATCAATGGACTCACCATCGGAAACGTAATTTTCCAGAAGGATTCATAGGCCGTTGCACCTTCAATTTTGGCCACTTCATACATCGAGCCGGGTACCGATTGCAGCGCAGCGAGGAAGATCAGAATCTGTACGCCAGAGCTGCTGACAATATCGTAAATGCGCATGATGGCTTCAACGATGTAATCGACATATGCCATTGGCAGCCCCACATCATTCAGCATTCGCACGATTGAAACGACGTTGAACGAAGCTCCCCCCTCCGCCGACGTATCCACTGCACTGATGTCTCCCATCAGATTGATCAGACCTGCGGACTCGGCCGCCGCCACAGCACTGGAGGCCAGAATGACCGGCAGGAAGAAGATCGCACGTGCCATCGTTCTGCCCTTGAATTTCTGGTTAAGCAGTGTCGCCGTAAATAAACTGAAGAATAGAATCATCGGCACATTCAGCAGCATCGCTCCGACCGAATCCACCAAGATCCGGTTAAATGTTGCATCGACCAGGATGGCATCTTTGAAATTTTTCAAACCGACAAAATCCAGTACATAGCCTCCTGGGGCAACCGACAGATTGCTGAAACTGAACCGGATCGATTGCAGCAGCGGCGTAGCGAACAAGAAGATGAAACCAATCAACCAGGGCGAAATAAACGCAAGGCCAAGCAGCGCTCTCCGTGATTTCAAGGATAAACGAAGGGTTCTCATCGGTTCACTCCTTCCACTGCATAGTCCGCCCCGCCAACGGTAATTCCATCAATCGTTACCGGATCAGCCGTGTAATTCACCAAAATCGTTGCATCGCCACTATATGTGACACGCACCACGCCATCCTGAACTCGTTCATGCTCGGTTATTGGCTGGTTCCGCAAATGACCTAATACCTCATTCGCTTCCTTGTATAAGGCTGCTGCGTCATCTACCCAATAGGCAAAGTCAGTGGCATAAGCCGAATCATAACTGGTCAGCTTCAGCTTGGACGATGGTTCATACGTCCATTGAAACTGCGGAGCTGATCCCAGCTCCAGACTGCGGAGCAGCTGTTTGCGCAGATCCTGATCCCCTGACGTATTCATTGCGGAAGCAGCGTAGTCCATATATCCATGAATGACCATCTCATAAAAAGGAACTTCCTCATCGGTAATGTTGAACCGACTGGAGCCTGAGGGAGCATTAACAATATGCTGCGTATATCCCCACGCATACGCATTAGCGGATGATAACATCATGTTTGGATATTCCTGCTGCAGCTTGCCCAGCTGCTCCTTCACGATGTTCTTCGCGGTCTCCCGGTGGATGACACGACTATCCCGATAATCCGAGCTCAATACCTGCCCGAGATCACGCAGCGATAATGCGCTGAGTTCCAATTTGTTGATTTTCCCGGCAAACTCGCTCACCACATACGGCAGCTTGGCGGCCGACAACAGATAATAACTGTCTTTGCTCTGATCCATCCGGTTGAGGGCAGGACTGTATGGATACAGTTCAGCTGTCTCCTTGGTGACAAATCGCGCTGCATCTGAGGAAGGGGCAAAGTTCCAATCGTCGTGATAAATACGCTGAAACGCCACATCAGGGAATAACGCTCCACCGGACTGCTTCAGTTGTTCAGACAGATCATGCAACTCGGAACGACTGCCCACTTCACTGTCCAGCTTGACCTGGGTCGGTGTATGGTGACTGAAACCTCCGCCAAACCATCCCTGATACCGCATCTGCACGCGGTTCACACCTTCCTGCTGCAGCCTCGCAGCCATTTCAGCCGCTTGTTCATATGTCGTCATAGCCAATGTGGTCCGATAAGGTACACCCAGGAATGAAGCTTTTTTGTCCACTGCACCTAACACATCCACGTAAAAAGGCAAGGCTGATTCGTCCTCCAGCGGTTTCAGTACGTTCTGCCCAACCAATTGCTGCTGATACAAACGGGCCATACCGGAATAGCTGGCATCCTTACCATTAAGGAAATGGTATCGCACCTGAATATCCCCGCGGAATGGTTCCTCGCTTAGTAGCTGAATCTCCTGCATCTTTTGCGAGGTATACATCTCCAACTCATCCTCACCCCGCAGGGAGAACGTGCCGTAGACGTGGTTATAGCTATTTTGCCTGCCTCCAATGTCCGCAGAGATACTGGCCATGCCATCCCCTTTTTCAATCACGGCAAACCAGGCATGTTCACCGTTCTTCAAACCAAAGACAGGCATATGCACAGATTCACTAACCTGCGGGCGACTGAGTGAATTGTCATTCGGATCTGCACCGTACACACGCTGTACGTACTGCTCCTCATTGACCTTTCCGTTATTCAGATGGATCAGACTGCCTGAACCGTCAGGTACAAACATATAACCTTCACCTTTCGTATCGGCGGCACCAAAGTAAGCGAGCAGATCGATATTACGAATACGGTATTGACCGCTCTCTTTCACCTGACTTAGCGGCACGGTTACAACCAGCGAACCTTGATCCAGCCGATATTCCACCGGAATGACGAAGCTTGGTTTATCCGATGTGCCCCCGCCTTCGACTCCATTCTCCTCATTGTCAAAAGCAAGATCTTCAGCGGTGTAACCCGCCGTCTCAAAGGCATCCAGCATCTTGTTCAGTACAAGCTGCTTTGATATCTGTCCATCCAACCGTTCCAGCACATCCGGATTGTTCTTGGTTGGATAGTAGCGGGCAGATGTATATCTTGCGACTGTGGCATCCAGTTTCGAAAGGACCTTCTCCTCCAGACGCTGTTTGCTGATCAGTTTGGGCAGAGCATCAATGCCTAGCGAGGTATCCCCAAGCGTGTATGTAACACGAATGCCCTGATCCACATTGGCAGCTGCGAACTGTTTGTTGCTGATGCTGGAGCTAAAGTTCGGAAAGTTCTCCAGTGTACCGATCGCATCCCGAAATGACACGTTCAGCTGGGAGGACAACACTTCCTTTTCATAAGCAGAAGCCAGGCCATCCTGATTACGTTCGTTCGGATTGCTGTACCAGATCTGTCCACTCGCTCCATCACGAACGGCAATTTCCGTCGTCTCCTCGTTGTAATAAAGAGCCAGGCCCTGATCCTCGGCGACCAGTTGCATACCCGGCACCCCCTGCGAGAAATCGGTAAGGAATTGCAATGATTCCGTCTCGGTTGGCATAGCCTCTGTTGTTGCTTCAAGATAAGTCGTTGCCTCCACGGCTGGAACTCCCCTGTTATTGATATACAGCAGTCCGGCTGTAAGCAGGATCACAGCAACACCACTGGCCAGCACCGTATATATTCGTTGCCTTTTGTTCACGGATGCCGCCTCCTTTAGGTCCGAAAAATCAACTCGCGGTAGATGTTGTAACCGAATTCATATAACTGCTGCAACATGCTGAACACCAATGCTCCGAGGAACACGATTATGCCCATGACAATTAACGTCAGCAGCATCGTCAGGATCGTTTTGATCACGGTGTACTGGTGTACCGTCATCGTGCCAATGAAGAGCAGCAGCACGAACCAGAAGAACGCGATGCTATTAAACAAATAATAAAACGCCGTCTCTTCCTGTACCATAAACCGGCTGATGATAATCATCGGGACATAGATCAAAATAATCGGAATAAGTGAGTATCCTGTTGCCAGAAAAATCTCCTTGAACTTCCCTTCACCTTCCATCAGGGTGGTTACAGCCCAATTGGCTATGCACCAAAGAAAGAACGGCACTGCAACCGTTGCGATCTCTCCTATGCTGTTGATTGTACGAGGATCGATGTAATTCACTAGAAACCCGGCGTATTGTTTTTGCAAAATCATCAGGATAATGGTAAGCGCCAGTGCTCCAAAAGCAACGGTCAACCTGCCCCGCTGATCCGACTTGATATCCCAGAATGCATCAATGGGGTGAAAAATGAGATGCAGCGGAAACTTAATGTAATCCTGCTTCACGGTCAATCTGCCTCCTCCGTCTCCATTTAACCGCCACTCGGACCAGGATCAGAATGAAAATCAGTGCGATGGCAAGCGTCAGAAAGGTGCCGAAATGTTCCTTCATCATCTCTCGCCGATATCTTTTGAACGCGACAGAATAACTTTTGCGATCCATACCCAGTTCGAAATAACCCAGAGCTTCCTCGTTTTTCTTCTCCATCAGCAAGGATTTTCCGATACCGATATAGGCGATATCATAGTTGGCGTTCAACTTCAGCACTTCTTTCCAAATATGAACAGCCTCCGTATCCTCACCCTGATAATGAAGGGCAACCGCCTCATTCACGCTGGCTCCAAACCGTGTTGGCTCATAGATAACCAGATTGCTTTTCCCCCGATCCAGTACCAATTGATGATCCCCGGATTGTTCCATGGCGACTGGTGTTTTGAGCGTTCCCACCTGATTTCCTTTGCCTCCATATACGTAGAGCAGATGACCTTCATCATCGTAAGTAAACACCCGGTTCTGCGTCGCATCCAGCACACTGTACATACCGTTGCCCAGTACCTTCACATCAATCAGTTTGGACGGACCCGGGTTATTGCGGAATCTGATATCTCCTTTGACTTCAAAATAACCAAATCTCTTCAGCACATCCTCGCCGGATGGATTGAGACGTTTAATCGGTTCGCTGGAACCCGGGTCGATATTGGTCGCATATACGAACCCTTTGGTGTCGATATCGACATTGGAAAACTCGGTCGGTACAAACAAAACCATCTGCGCCCGCTGGGCTTTGGTTGAGAGCATCCGCCAAATGTATTCGCCGTAGTCGCGTTCCACCTTGTTCGTACCAACGTAACCAATGAACTGGCCGCGCTCGTCAAACTGCATAATTCCTTCGTAAACACCCTGAGCCACCACATACACGCGGCCTACCCGGTCCACAGTCAATTTCAGCGGTTGGAACTGAAAATTGGTCGCGAGGATATCGGACTCCGGCTTCGTAATCGTATGGACCAGCTGACCTTCCGCATCCAGGACAACTACACGGCTGTTCCCCGTATCAGCGATGTATACTCGATCCTCTTCATCCACGAATAATCCACCTGGCGTATTAAAACTCTCCTTGCTGCCGTCCATCATAAATCCTTCGATCACCCGCAGCAGCTTATAATCCGCGTCCAGGACAACAATTCGGCTGTTGCCACTGTCCAAAATATAAATCTGCCCGGAGGGAGAAACGTTTACATCACCGGGGTCTTTGAATTCGCCAATGCCCAGGTCACTGCCCGAGATGGTTTGCTTGGGCAGATAGGCATCCGGTGAAGGAACGGCCTCTTTCCAGTAGTTGTAGTTATAACTCTCATACGGCGCCGGGGAGGCCGCCGCAGGCACGGCATTCACCAGCAGCAGCGATACTGCCGCCAGGAGAACAAGCCATCTTTTCACTGTGCGTGCCATATCGTTCCCCCTTATTCCTTCATGCCCGAACTCGCCATCGTCTCAATGATGCGGCTCTGCGAGAAAATGAACAGCGTAATGGGCACACTCATCAAAATAAGTGCTACCGCAGCTCCTGCCCCGGCCCGGGATATCCCGCCCTGAATGATCTGACCCGCCGCATAGTGCAAGGTCTTGAGCTGTTCACTGTAGATGTATCCATTGCCATCACTGCCCCACAGCATCTGGAACAGCAGAATGATCAAGGTGAGCCAAGCTGGCTTTACATTGGGCATGACAATGGACCAGAAAATCCGGTATTCACTAGCACCGTCAATTTTGGCTGCTTCCAGCAACGCATCCGGGATCTGCTCCATGAACTGCTTCATCAGATACAGACCCAATGAATAGGCAAATGCCGGAATAATGACGGCCCAATACGTATCAATCCAACCCAGCCATGACATGATCATATAGTTGGGAATGGCCGTCACGGCAGGTGTGAACATCAGGGAAAGCACAACAACCTGGAACATGAACACTTTGCCCGGAAATTTGTGCTTGGCGAGTGGGTACGCCGCTGCCGAAGCGAGCAGTACATGGCCCACGATGCCAATGCCCGTAATAAATACCGTGTTGAATATATATCGTGAGAACGGAACCCACGAGTCACTCAGCAGATTCAGCAGATCCGTAAAGTTGCTGAACGTTGGATTTTTGACAAATAGTGTGGGTGGAAAAGTAAAAATCTCATCCAGCGGTTTGAACGCATTATTGATCGCATAGATCAGCGGCAGCACCATGAAAGCACCAAATACGAGCAGAAGGGCAAACAGGGAGATGCTTCCTGATAAAGAGCGGTTGACCCGCTTTTTGCCTGTCGCAATTGCAGCCATTGCTATTCTCCCACCCTTCGAAGCAGTTTCTGTACCAGCAGGTTGGTGCCCACCATAATCATGAACAGCACGGTTGCAATCGCCGAGGCGTATCCCATCTCAAACCGCGTTGTACCAAAGTCGATCAAATGGGTCACCACCGTCTCCGCCGCATAGTTCACACTTGGGAACCCCGCCAGCGCAATGGACACATCCGCCACCGCGAATGAGGTCGTAAGTTGAATGACCGCACCGAACATCAATTGCGGGCGCATCGAAGGCAGGGTAATATACCAGAGTTCCTGCCAGCGATTTTTGATTCCATCTACCGCACCTGCTTCATATAACGTCCGGTCTACGGTCTGCAAACCGGCGATAAACGCCAGAAAGCCTGTGCCAAGACTTAGCCACAATTGCACCAGAATGAGGATTGGCATAATGTAGGCTTCCGTTTTCAACCACTGGATTGGCTCCAGCAGAAATCCCCATTTGATCAGCAGTCCATTGGCTATACCGTAGCGATCCCCCGAGAAAATCATCAGCCAGATAAAATAGACGTTCCCCGATATGGATGGCGCATAGAAAATCAGCGTCATGAACGCTCTCCATTTGGGTGTTAATTCATTAATGATCCACGCAAATACGAAACAGGCAATATAGCTGATGGGTCCGGTAATAATGGCAAACAGCAACGTATTTTTGATAGCAATCAGAAATACGTCATCCTCCAGAAACAGCCGGGTATAGTTCTGCCAGCCAATAAAACGCGGAAACTCCAACATGTTGAAATAAGTGAAGCTGAGTATGATGGAGATGACCACCGGAATCACAGTGAACATGATGAATAGGATCATATAAGGAGCTAGCAGTACATAGGAATGTTTGCTGGCCTTCATTTCCTTGAGCTTCCAGGACCACCATGATTTCATGCCCATGCCTGGTGTTTTCTCAGGAGGACTGTTTTGTCCGTCTCGGAGTGATATTTGTGACACTGTTAACCCTCCCTCTACTTACGGAAGACCAAATTCATTACGCTTGACTCGAATCTCGTCCTGAATATACTGGGTGTAATCCATGATGGATTCCCTGGCTTCCACTTGGCCAACAACCGTCTTGTAAAATGCATTGAACAGATGGCGTCCGGTAAAATAACCGCCAGGCACCTCGGGAATGCCCTTTACCGTCTCGAATTGTGCTTTCAGATTCGCATAATCCTCAGCAGGCCACGGAAGTGAATCGAGTGCCTTGATGTTGGCTGTCGGATAACGCGCAGCCGCACCCATCAGCCCTTCCATCTCGCGGCCAAACTCAGCCTGAACCGTTGTACTGGTCCACCATTTCATGAACTCCCACGCGGCCTCTTGGTCCTTGGCGCTCTCCAGCATCATGACCGCGCTGCCGCCACCCGGAACGTCCCGATTCAATGTTCCATCCGGCTGCACAGTCCCCGGAACCGGAACAAATCCCCATAATCCACGGATCTCCGGTGCAAATACAGACAACTGGTTATACATCGTGTAATCCGTCAGACCAATCGGCATCTGTCCGGTCCGGAAACGGTTGGCAAAGTCATACTCCCGCTCCAGCTTGTAATCGGTATAAAACTCTGTCCACTTCTTAAAGGTCTCAATACCGATGCGCGAGTCCAGATCCGATTCCTTGCCGTCATTCCGATAGAAGGAGCCTCCGTTCTGCAGCAGCATTGTGGCATACTGCGAGTTAGGCGGGATATTGACCCCCTGAATGTTGGCTTGGGCCACCACCGGCATGCCAAATTCCATATGATTTTTACTCAGAATCGCCAGCAGGCTCTCGACATCATCCCACGTTTGAGGAACTTCAAGCCCCAGCTCTGCAAGCACATCTTTTCGATAAAACAACATATTAAAGGTCTGTGTCTCCGGCAGGGCGTACACGCCTGAATCATAGGCGTACGGTACGATGGCACTGTCTCTAAACTCCTGTTCTACCGTGGTATAGTCACTGAACTGGGTGAGATCCACCGCCGAGTTCCGCATCGCAAAGTTCACCGGCAGATCATTGCCGATCTGCATCGCTACATCAGGTCCTTCACCCGACAAGGTGGCTGGCAACAGCGTACCCATGTTGACCAGCTTCAAATTGACGTTGATGCCGCTCTCCGGTGTGAATGTCTCATCAATCATCGCTTTCATCGTGTTCGCCTGATCACGGCCACTGCCGATCCAGACCGTCACCGTGCGCTGATCCTCTGATGTGGCTACGTTCCCGATCTGGTTATAATCAATGAAGAACGAGTGATAGAATGTCTTCGCTTCATGACCAAGCTTCGCCAGTGGACCCGTACCCGTTCCGGGAATGCTGCTGTCTAATGAAGCTACATAGAGAGCATCAATCTCAAGCGGTTGCTCGCGAGCCTGCTGCACCCATGTCCCCAGTCCGCCTGTGTTCGTTTTGTAAGCGGCAAGTCTTCTTGGAATGGTATCCGGCTTATCGATCATCTCATCCAGCTGTTGGGCCATCGTTTTGATCAACGCTTCCTGATCGCTGGACTGGCCTGACAGAAGACGAAGTTGCCTTGCAACTTCCTTCAGACGTTTGCTTTCTCCGCTAAACACCTCCAGCAGATTTGGGATCTGCTTCTCCACCCGATAATCCCGGAATTCATCCGGCTTGGTGCCTGTAATCATTAGGATTCTCCGGTACATGGAGTTCAGGTTGTACAGGCTGTCCTCCACATTGCGAATAAGTGGTGCGAAGTCGCCCAGGCTGTTCTCCAGCCGAATGACATGTTTGCCTTTATCCAACTGGAACTTGTAAGCATCCTCACCGCCCAGCACATCAATGCGATAGTCGCTTTGGTAACGGAACGGGGCTTTCGTCATCTCCGCAAACGGAATCTTGCCATCGATGGTCAGCTTGCGTGTGGAATAGATGCCTTTGACAAAATTTTGCTGAGCGGTAAAACCAATATGATAAAGTCCACTCTCCGGCACATCCACTTCCCATTCGATCCACTGTCCTGGCAGACGCCAGTTAAAGCCACCAATCGTATTAATACGCACTTGGGAAGCACTGTACGGAGATACGGCTGAACTTGATCTTTCACTGGTTGGATATAACGTAGGTGAAGATTTGGCAACAGCCGCTTCCCCTTCAATTCGGATGAGCACATCCTTAGGCTGACCGGAAGGACCCATCTGCTTGGCCCCCGCGGTTTCCGCATAAGCAACGGCTGGCTTCTCGTTGAATAGTCGTATGGATCGAATTACCATGGGTTCGCGAGAGGATTTCAGCGTTAACGTGTGCTTCCCTTTTTCCAGATAGAATTTGAATGGAGCCTGTTCATACCCGTCCGAGTCCTGAAATGTTTCCTCCATCCAGCGGGGCTTCTCCACTTGTTTTGGACGAAGATCATTGCCCTGATTATCCTGTTCAACAGCTTGTTTCTCATTGCCCCATACCCGGTCAAACTGCAAATAGGCGGCTTCCGCAAACGGAAGTTCACCGTCAATGTACAATGCACGCTCAATGGCCGAACTCTTGCCTTCTACGGGAAAATAGACAGCAGAGAGGTTGTACAGCCCGGTTTCCGGTACTTCAACTACCCAGTCGATCTCGCCTGTCTCCCCAGTATGAAGCGATACACCCGGCCTGCCCTCATAATTATTCAGCTTGCGTACCTCTTCACCCTCTGCCCGTATGTAGTCTCCTGCTTCGATGGTCATATCCACATTCGGACGTGAGGCCTCGCCTGCTTGGGACAGATATTGTTCATATCCGTTCTTCTGCCTCGTCTGCTGCAAGATGGCATCCACCTTAATGGCAGGCAAACTGCCAGAAGGCACAACTGCACTCTTTACACCTGCACCGGAAGTAAGCAAAAGTATAATGCAGACTGCCGCTGCTGCAATGACTATGGGCAGGATCCATTTCTTTCGTTGTAGAATTCCAGCCATCCTACGAGCCCTCCTCATCAAGGCTGATGCCAGCAATGCTTAAATGGTGATACAGGAAAAGAGGTACCCGTGCGTGAGCCCGGACACGAGGCACCCCTGTCTGAATCATGCTGGTATTACTGTTTGCCAAGTTTATCGACTGCCGCTTGTGCCTGTGCTTTATACTTCTCAGCTGTTGCTGTAACGGAAGCATTGTTTTTGATAATGTCGTTTACATAGTCACCGATTGGATAACCCGCGTAGGCGTCATCCAGCAGGATGCGGCCCGTTCCCGCGATATGCTCGCGAATCATAGCGATGTCCTTCTCGTCGGTATAACGGCTTTCCAGGTAATCCTGACCTGGGTACTCTTCAATCTGCGGAATGTCGAAGGTTTCTTCATAGATTTGGTATACAATTTTAGGATCTTCCACACCTTTGGGAATGAATTTTGCTGAGGCAGCGTTGTTGGCGTATGTTACATCCTTGTTACCCTGAGGACCGTTCGGAATTGGTACGACTCCAGCAGCAAAGGTGATATCGCCCAACTGCCATTCCGCAGCAGTGAACAAAGCCACATCTCCATCCTTGAATGTGTTGCTTTCCTCCCAGTTCGTTTTGTCGCCTGTTTTGACTTTCACAACATTCTCGACGTTATACAGGCGTTTGACGAATTCGGCAGCTTCAATCGTTTTCGGATCGGATAATCCTTCTTTTGAATGTTCGTCGTCTACGATCGTGCCGCCATTGGCTGCAGTAAAGTGACGAAGTACGTCGATGGCCCAGCCAGAGAACCCGTATACGTCAATTTTTCCGTCGTTATCCGTATCTTTGGTCGCCTGTTTCGCCAGTTCCATGAATTTATCCCAATTCCATTCGCCTTTGTTGTATAGCTCCTGAGGATCAGGCAGCGACAACTTCTTGAATAAGTCACGGTTATAGTGAAGTCCCAGACCGATGCTGGTTGGAGATTCAAATGCGTAGTAGTTGCCTGCGATGGCAGGGAATTTCGTGATCAGGTTTGCCTCTTGGTTGATGTTATTCTCAGCTGTGGTGAATTCGGAGATCGGAAGCAGTTGCCCTTTGAGGATGGCGGGTAATGCGGATTTGTACTCCATCTGAACGATGTCTGCGAACGGTTCGCCAGCCAGCGCTGTCGTGGTAAATTTGTTCATGTATTCTTCGAATGGCACGTTTACAAACTCAATTTTCACGTTGTATTTCTTCTCGACTTCAGCGATTTTATCCAGTCTAGCCTTATCCGATGCGGTCTCCCCCGCTGGCTTTAGATCCCACCAGGCCGCAACCTTGATGACACGTCCACCCAAATCAGGTACATTTACGGCCACTTCTTCTTTTCCGCCTTCTTTGTCTGTTTCGACGGTTCCAGTGCTATTGCCCGAATTCGCTGGTGCATCATCAGCTGGCTGAGCCGCCCCCCCACCACTGCAAGCGGATACAAAAAGCATTACGACCAATAACATGAGCGGCAAAACGTTCCATTTTCTAGTCACGATTTTAACAACCTCCCCGAATGTGTATACAAATCATGGTCCGGCATAACTCCCTGACTTTCATTTACCCTAATGAAATTCGACGACCACCACCATTTGTTATTTTACCGTTTGGTTTTGACAAACAAAATTTAACATAGCATAATGTAAGCGTCAACATTTTTATTGTTAACATTTTCTAATTATTCTGATAAAATGCTGTTATATCGCTTTAATACCTTATGATATAGCATATTATCCGAATACCATTCTGAGTACTTCCATATCCAAAACGAAAATCATTTTTGATTATTTTGTTATTTTATAAAATAACAAAAAGATAATAACCTATTCAAAATTCGTCTTTTTCTCTTGCAACATGTCCATTAGCCAAGGTCTATTTTCGTCGTTACATGTATGGAACACTAACATTTTCACTTCTACAGCCGTTATTAGATTAAGAGAAATACATCATGATATACTAGAAACAGCTTTATTGCACAATGTAAGGAATACGGCAGAACTACGAGTGTAAGGATGGTATGATGAAGACGAAGGTAACAATTCAGGAAATTGCACATTTTACAGGTCTGTCGAAATTTGCGGTCTCACGAGCACTGTCCGGAAAATCAGGTGTTAGTGAGCAGACACGGGACGTTATTCTTAAGGCCGCTGGCAAACTTGGATATTTCAAAGATAACAGCATGTTGTCTGGTGATATGTATAGCAGCAATGAACTTCAGGACCCGCAAAACACGCGGTGGAGTGGCACCATTTTGATTTTGTTTCCTAATGTTCGTTATCAGAATCAGGAATCCGTATATTGGGGGCCTGTCTTTAACGGGATATCCTCCAGACTGAACCAGAAAGGCATCAATATTCTTACTCTGACAGAGCCTTCTGCGGATCAACTGTTCACGTTGCTGAATCCGGATGCCATTCGGGGCATTATTACGGTTGGTTCTATCTCCACACCCATTCTACTTGAAATTAAGCGTCTGGGCATTCCTGTTGTCATGGTGGATCATCTGGACCCCGTCTTTCACAGTGACAGTATTTTCACAGACAACTTTGCTTCCATGCGTGACATTATGCTCTATTTGCTGCGCAAGGGATTCAAACGGTTTCAGTTTGTTGGAAATACCAGTGATGCGCACAGCTTCTATGAACGATGGGTCGCCTATACTTCGGTATTAATGGGTCATGGATTGGAAATGAATCAGATCCCCGAACTAAGCAGCCCGGATGTGGATGATTTTCGAAAGACGTTCACTTCGGTCATTCATGAGGGGAATTTGCCTGAGGTTTTTGTCTGTGCCAATGACTTCTATGCGCTATACACCATCGAAGCTCTGGAGAGTATTGGGATTAGTGTACCCAACCAGTGCGTAGTCACCGGTTTCGATAATGTGTATGATAATATCCCTGTACTCGCCACAGTTAATGTGAACAAGGAATTGCTTGGTGCGCGTGCGGTTGACCAGATGTTATGGCGAATTGTAAACCCTGAGAGCAGTGTGGAGAAAAAGCTGATTCTTGCTGATGTGATGATTCGGGAACAGTACGGAAGACATAGCGGATAAAACGGCAAGGTAACCATAGACACCAAAACACCCCCATATCCAGTGTTCGGCTGGCTTGGGGGTATTTGAATTTGAATGTCAAATAAAAAATAGTTGATGTTAAAAGTCCATTCTACGTATCTGTCCGGACATCATCCCAATCTTGATCCAGATAACAGATCAGCCAATTGAGCGCACGGTGACGTTCGTAGGCCACTCCCCCATTCAGACCCCCGGGAGGTGTTTGCTCCTTCACACGACTGTCTACACACACCCAGTTGTACCGGTAGATTAGATCCGCTGCATCCAAAATCTCACTTTTGGAGCGAAGCTGTGCCCCGGCTACAAAGGCTTCAACATCGTCACATTGCTGCAAATACCCTACATCTTGTCCTACGTTACAAAGATTTACCGGAGCTCCAAGTTCCTTGACGTAGCCAAGCGCCCATAACATCACATGATAAGCCTCATATCCCCATGAAAAGGAGATAACCTCCTGATGCTCTGCCCCATGCTGCTCCACAAATCTTCTCTCCACAGGTGAAAAGAATGAAGCTGCATCATACTTGTCGATCACTTCCTGGACCAGCGCTGCTGTATCTTCTGCGCTCTCCCCCGCCCCCAGGCATTCACCCTTGAGAGCTGCAATACAGAGGGCTACCGCGCGATCTGCGACTTGTTCTACACTGCGGATCGTTGTATGCTCATCCCCCGCTCTTGCAGGTAAATGAACATTGAATGGGATTCCTTGCTCCGTTAGAAGCTGCTCGGAGCGCTCTTTACGCTGCATTGCAGATTCCGACGGGGGTCTGGCATCATCCAGAAAACTGGTGTGCGCTGTCACTTTGTAATCCTCTACTTCGGATTCTCCGTTGACATCCAACAGCAGCTGACCTTGCGCATTCAGCAAGGAGCCACCTCCCCAGAAGATGACTGCATCCAGGGCATCGGCCAGATGCAATAATTCATTAAAGAATTCTTCGGAAATGTCTTCTTCTGTCTCGATCCCAACAACCATATTCAGTGTAGAGCATTTAATAAGTACCTTTTCCTGTAGCGCAGCATTCTTTCCCTCAATCTGACTTAGAAATCCCAGCATCCCCTGAATCATTGCAGTAAATTCTTCAGGGTGGGTCTGGCTCGTCATGATATTGAAGCCCTTTGTCTTCTTACTAAATAACTTCTTACGTGTAACTTGAATATGGGTTTTGTCTTCCTTACGCTCAATTGTATCCTGAGGGTATATGGATTGAATCATTTCAAACAGCTGATCCAGGTCAAACTGGGAGCTGTATATTGCACAATTTCTCATGAGGTTCACCTTCTTCTTTCTATATAAGTTCAACTAATAAATATTTACACTGGCACTCCGATGACAGAACAACCTTCCGATCGCTGTTATCCCCAGATTTTGTTGATTCCCTTCTCCAAAGGGAAAAATCCGGGGATAAAGGCGAACACTTCGCTTCTTCAGGTTATTTCTGTCCTCTCCGTTGTTGTGTAAATGTTGAGTTGAACATATCTAACTAGTCCTTATACGGGTCGAATTCATTACCTCCGGCCATCGCGACACCTACGGGACGCAGGATATGGTTGATTTTCAAGGTATGCGCATGCGCATTCAGCACGTCCTGCAGCTTCTTGTACACAAATGGACTTTCATCCGTTCCTGCACCCCGAAGCTCCACACCATAGGCACGAATCGCCGCTTGCATCTGTTCCTCGCTGATCTCGCCGCCCATGCGTGTACGCAGCTTGTAATTCATTTTGCCAGCCGCCTGGGTTCGGCTCATAGTGCGTCCTGCACCATGAACGGTGCTGCGGAAAGACTCGGTATTCTCTTCGCTGTGGATTCCTTCCACAATCACCGAGATATCTCCCATGCTTCCGCCCACAAAACCGAGCTGGCCCGGTGCCAGCGGCGTTGCTCCTTTGCGGACCACCACCACGTCTTCGCCCATATGCTGTTCTTTCCAGGCAAAGTTATGATGGTTATGAACCGAATATTCTGCGCTCGCTCCGAGGATGCCGAGAACCTGCTCAATCACATAATCGCGCCCTGCATACGCATAACGGCCTGCCAATGTCATCCCGTCCCAATACATATCACCCATTTCACTCTTGAGGTCAAACAGTGTTGGTGGTTGGTCCATCGATTCTCCCGGCGCTTTGCCACTAAACGCACGTCCGGCAACCAGATTCAGAAAACCACTGGCGACCTTATGCCCAAAGCCACGACTGCCAAAATGGTTTGCAATCCATACTTTACCCGTCGCCTCTTCCACAAAAATATCAACAAAATGATTACCACTGCCCACAGTCCCGAGCTGGTTGCGCGCGAGTGTCTTCAACTTGTGTTGTAGTCCAGGCTCAATGGAATCAAACAGCTTCCAGCTGGCATCGTCGAACAGCTCATGCTCCACAGGATTTGGATTGTTGCGTCCTACACCGAAGGATATGGTCGCATTAATATCATCCATAATCAAAGCAATCTGATCCCGGATATCATCCCACATCAGGTTGGTGCGCACTGCCTTGTTACCGCAGGCAATATCATATCCAACCCCTGACGGACTGATCATGTTCCGGTAGGCAACTACGCCCCCGATGGGCTGTGAATATCCTTTGTGATGGTCTGCCATTAGAGCCACGCCCAGTACATCTCCATACTGCGAGCAAGTCACCGCCTGACTTACCGCATTCTCCAGCGGCTCCCCCCAGACTTTAATGTTATCTACGATACGCATGATCTGGTTAACCTCCTTTTGTCTTCATTAAAACTTACAATTAAATATGTACATTGAAACATATAAGTCCCCGCCCACAACTTTCTTTATTTTACCAAAGAGGGACCCTTCCCGAAACTATACATTCCTTCAGCTCAAAGATATCCGTATAAAGTAAAAAAAGAGAGCTAGGCTCTCTTTTACATGATCAGTCCCAATTTTATTTCTTACTGATCTTAAACTTGAACTCCCACATCGCTGTGTTACCCGAATAACGGCCCCTGTTCTCCGTCACGACAACCGATAGAGTCTTGTTGATTGATTTGGTAATGGAGGAAACCTTAACGTTCATACTTTTGCTTCCCAGATCAGGAATTTTGTCCTGCTCTTCGGCATTCGCTTGTAATTTAAGCGTATCTGTAGGTTTCAGGTTCAACGTAACCGACGAACCCTCCTCCAGGCTCTTGCCGTTCACACTTGCCCCAATGGCCCATTCATTACCAACGGAATTGTTTTCCACCAGTTCTGCACTGACAAGCGTCACGGTTACTTTAACCGTCTTGGCAGCGGCATAGGATGTTGGGGAACATACAGCGAATACCAAACTCAGAATCATCAAGACATTAGCCCATTTTTTGAACACGAGAGTGCCTCCCTCATATCAGTTCATTTATTTCGAGACTATGCCTTATTCGCCCTGCTCCTTAAGTAGTCCTTCTACCGATTAGACATTTTCCGTGCTATATTGATTAATTAAAATGCTTCCGATAACCCTGAACTTTCTCATCTTTAAAGCCCAGCTTTTCATAAAAAATATGAGCCTCTTTACGCTGATCACCAGACACCAGAATCATGTATTCACATCCAAGATCTCTCGCAATGTGCTCAATCTGAAGCATAAGCTTCTGACCAATTCCCTGTCTGCGTACCTGATCGGATACAATCACATTCTCCACAACCATGAAGGGATTGCACTGCCCTGCCAGATCCATACATTCAATACCCATAACTGATCCGGCCAGTTCGCCGTTGTAAAATGCACCGAGTACATGGTAGTGTCCATTTTGCTGGATATAGTGAAACATCTTCTGCATCTGTTGTTCATTAGTCGGTGTACCCATCAATTCGTTGTATAACTGACTTAGCGCCGGTAGATCCTCAAGTTCGATTGCTTTAATGGTAACCATAATAATCCTCCTGATTTTGCCCTATTTCACATACGCTGTCTTACGTTAGGTCCTTCTTAAAATAACAATGACTGTGTCCGGTCGGTGCATTCTCGATCGTTGTGATCAATTGGTAGCCATGCTTCTTGTAAAATTCAGGTGCTTGATATGAGAATGTGTTCAATTGGATGAAGTCACAGGATTTCTCGCGCGCAATACGTTCAACCTCACGTAGCAACTGGGAACCATAACCTTGTTGCCGCTGATTTGCATCCACCCAAAGAATATCAACCTCCAGCCAGTTCCAACAAAGTGTACTAAGCACACCTGCAACTATCTCGCCGGTCTCATTTTTGATATTGAAATTCAGTTCTTCGTAACGATGCCTTAATTCCTCGCTCACATGCGCAGCATTAAATGCGATAAGTTGCTGGCGAACATACTCTGAATCCTCTGAAGTACTTGGATTGATGTTTATTTGGGACATCCTCTTCTCCTCCTTCTCGTCATTACTTCGTGGTAAACATCTGAATAGGACCTTCCCAGTCAGGCTCTCTAACCTCTTGGTATTTATTATCGGTATAGCGTGCGATGACCTTACGCCAGAAAATCTGAGCAGGCTCATTCGTCTCCATCTCCGCTACTTTCCATGTCCCAGGGAAAAGGTTGAACACATGGATGGCAGCTTGCGCACCCATTCCCAGCTTTCTGTATTTTTTCATTACAAAAAACTCTGCCATAGCGTATATACTCGTTCCCTGTTCACTCTCGATTTCACGAATCAGTGCGAATCCCGCCAATTGTCCTTCTACCCGAAACAAAAAAGGATATCTGCCCGCTTCTGTCCAATAATGGTCCAGGTACACATACTCATATAACCCGTTTTCGTTAACATCTTCCGGGTCATACTCACTAAAATCGTATTTGTACAACTCCATCAGATTACGCAAAGTTGATTTATGTTGGTAATCCGCCTTATGAATCGATAACATGAGATTATTTCCTTCTTTCCGTTAGGTTTCGCAGGGGTTCTTTATTTCAGTAGTCTATAATTTACTAAGATATAGTTCAATCCTGAGAACAGCGTAACTCCTGCCGCCAGCCATAATAAAATCATATCAACCCGCACATCTGTCAGCAAACTGAACGGAAAATTATTCAATAATACAGCGATGATGGCTGCCACCTGCAGCACCATTTTGATTTTGCCATATCGATCAGCAGCCAAGGCAATTCCCTGTTCACTCGCAATCATACGCAGTGCTGTAATGACAATTTCACGTCCAATGATGATCACAGCAATCCATGAACCGATCAGATTCTCCTGAACCATCATAATCAGTGCAACCGAAATCAAGAGTTTGTCTGCCAGTGGATCAAGCAATTTCCCCAGATTGGTGATCTGATTATATTTTCGGGCCACATACCCATCCAGCTTATCCGTACCCGCAGCCAGTGTAAAAATAATAACGCCAATCACCAGACCATGCTGATCCAAAAAACGAATAAGTTCACTCGACTCCAGTATCCATGATGGCAACGGGATGAAGCACAACATAAATAAAGGAATCAATGTCATTCTTGCCAGGGTAATCTTGTTAGCCAGGTTCATGGAAAACCTCCCTCTACTTCACTCCAATATGTTGTGATTTCTCCACCCTTGCGCCATCCTCCTTTTTTTCACAAAAAAAGAAAGGGCAGACTGTATATCATACAGTTGCCCTTCTTCGGAATTTTTTAATGTATTCCTCTGTTCCTCCTCCTCTGGTCTACAATGATTCCTTAATCACTCGTTTGTAATACCATATGGACAACAGGCCGAAGATGGAATACAACAACGTATACACTATCATGACGATTACAGTCGGTGTGGCAAGTTCTGTACCGAAGAAAAACCAGCCTGATTTCACGGCAAAATAACTATGGCTCAGTCCCACAACAAGGGGAATGCCGAAATTAAACAACTGCTTGAACTGAATTCCGCGTAACAGATTGCTTTGCGTAAACCCGAGTTTGCGCAGAATCGTATAGTTTGATTTCTCTTCTTCGCTCTCATTCATTTGTTTGAAATAGAGGATACACCCGGATGTAATCAAGAAGGTGAGTCCCAGGAAACCAACAATGAACATAATCAGGCCCATACTGGTACGTTGATTATTTCTGAACTCGATCTGGGAGAAGCTTGGGGCCTTCAATTGCAGATCTGCAAAAATAGCATATGCATTCTCGTCTTGCCTCGAATCTGTAATTTGCACACCGTAATAATCGGTCGCTTGCCCTTTTTGAAGTTTTGGATCAAGATCCTGCGCAAGCTCTGCATAAATCGATTCATCCACAACCGTCACGGGCGTGCCTTGGTTATAGTATACGGGAAGCACGCCCTGTTTCGTGGTTCCGATTAGCTGCTGGTCAATCGTTTTCTTCAACCCGTGAAGAACAATGGGACCTTCATCCTTAATAGAAAAGAATTGCTGAATCACATTGCCATATCCCATGAAAATAACTTCGCCTGGTTTCAGGTCGATGTTATCCACCATGCTGTCACTTAACACACTGCTGAACAATCGATCTTCCGACAGGGAGTCATTCATGACCTTCGATGCATCAATCTCAATATATAAAGGTTGTCTGTGCTTTTCTTCATACGGAATTTGTTTGTTATCCAGCTCAGCAACAAAACGATCCTTTACCTCAGCCTGAGCAAATGAAAAATCTTCCGGCAGGCTTTCCTTGGCTTGTGCCTCTGCCGAATAATAGGAAATGTAACTGAGCGACAACAAACCTATGGCGAGTGCAGATACGGTAGTAATAATGGTCAGCAGCAAGGCATTCGACCTCATGCGAAACATGATGGAGGATAACGACAATACCTCATTAATGGAGAGATAGCCTTTTTTACTTTTGCGAATCAGATTAAAGAGAAAACTGACGGAACCTTTATAGAACAGATATGTCCCCAGAATAACCGAGAACAAAATCAAAATCATGGTGTACATTAACTGCTGCATATCCAATTTCTCGACGCTGAACAGCCGTGCAGACAGGATGTAACCGAACACGATCAGAGCAATACCCAAGATACCCATCAGAATCTGCCCCACAGATAACTTCTGTACCTGGTGCTCCGTTGTAGAAGATACTCGGAAGAGCGAAAGAATGCTTTGAGCTCGGATAAACGTGTAATTCATCAGCATGATGAGCAAATACATGACAGCAAAGACAATCAGCGTTTGCAACAGCGCCATCGGTGAGAAATATAGTTTTGTTATCGCATCAACGCCAATAATTTTGAACAAAATCATCAATATCAGCTTGGAACCCAGAAACCCGATTAGAATACCGATTACCATAGAACCAAAGTAGAGAATGCAATTTTCCGCACTCAAGATGCCAAATATTCTCCCTTTCGTCAGTCCGATCAGTTGAAACAAGCCGATCTCCTTACTGCGTCGCTTGATAAAGATTGTATTGGCATAGAGCAGAAAAATGCCCACAATGACAATCAGTAACACGGACGAGGCCCCTATCGCGGCAGCCCCTTTCGTTGATTCAGCAACCTCATCCATGGAGGGATCATACTGTAATGTCACAAAGGAAAAATACAGAGCCACACTAAAAATCAGGGCAAAGACGTAAAGATAATAATTCTTCAGGTTTTTCCTCAGATTGCGAAAAATGATGTAGTTCAGGCTCATGGCTGCACACCACCCAACACGCCCTGAGTTTTGATAATATCGTTGAAGAAGGATTGCCGGGACTCGTCTCCTTTATTTAATTGGGTGTAGATCTGACCGTCCCGAATGAAAATCACCCTGCTGCAATAACTCGCGGCAAACGGATCATGGGTGACCATAATAATGGTGGCCTGATGTTTGCTGTTCATATCACTTAATTTGCCAAGCAGATCCGAAGCCGATTTGGAATCGAGCGCACCTGTCGGCTCGTC
Source organism: Paenibacillus sp. OK060 (assembly GCF_900101205.1). Classification (NCBI taxonomy): domain Bacteria; kingdom Bacillati; phylum Bacillota; class Bacilli; order Caryophanales; family Paenibacillaceae; genus Paenibacillus; species Paenibacillus sp. OK060. The sequence goes on along the minus strand of NZ_FNFR01000007.1, from coordinate 81,038 downwards.
AGCGAAAATAATGCTTGGATCATGCACAAACGCACGCGCGGCCGACGTCCGCTGCTTTTGTCCACCCGAAATTTCGGACGGATATTTGTCTTTCAACTCGTATATGCCCAGTTCACGAGCGATTTGTTCGAACTTCAGGTGTGCCTCATGCTTCGGAATACTCGTAATCGAGAGCGGCAGCAATACATTTTCCTTCACCGTGAGGGTATCCAGCAGATTATAGTCCTGAAAAATAAAGCCGAGATGGTGTTTGCGGAATTCAGCCAGCTGTTTTTCCTTCATGCCGGTGAACTCCTTACCCTCAATGTCAATCGTGCCCTGACTTACCCGATCGATCGAAGAAAGAACATTCAACAGCGTCGTTTTCCCCGAACCAGAGGGCCCCATAATCCCAACAAATTCGCCTTTACTTACCCCGAGATCAATCCCCTTGAGGACTTCCTGTTTATTTAATTTGTTGCCATAGACTTTATGAATTTTTTTGGCTTCCAGTATCCACATATCCCACTCACTCCTCTTTGGTATATCTTTATCATAGGCGGGATGCTCCAATTAATCGTGCGATTCACCGAACAAAACCAAAAAGCATGTGACAATGTTGTCACACGCCTGCAAGGTGGATCATGTCATTTTTTCGCGGGAAGGTTAGCTTGACGCTAGTGCCCTCTCCGGGAGCAGACTGTACCTTAACGTCTATACGAAGTGCTTGTGCCACCTGTCGGGTCAAATACAAGCCCATTCCCGTTGCCGTTCCTTCCAGTCTACCCTGAGTTGAAGTGAAGCCTTTATCAAAGATACGTGGTAAATCCTGCGCTTCGATCCCTCTTCCATAATCCTGAATGGTCAGTATGATGTGCCCATCCTGTTCCTTGCTTTCAATGATAATGTCAGAGGAATGACTATATTTCACCGCATTGCTGAGCAGCTGTCGTATGATAAAACCTAACCATTTGCTGTCGGTCAGCACCTTGGTCACCTGTAATGACACGTCGAACCCAATCCGTTTGGATATACACCACGACTTCAAAGCTCTAATCTCGCCATTCAAAATCGGTTCAAGCTCTGTTTCTTCCACAAACAAATCATTATGCATAAATGGAATACGCTTCTGGTGAAGCTGCTGATCGAGAAGTTGGTGAATTCGCAGCCATTCATACGTCATCTGACCCTGCAGCTTGTCATCCGGCATTCGCTCAATCATTAATTGTAGCGCGGTTAAGGGCGTCTTCACCTCATGAATCCAGGACAGCATCTCATCCTTTTCTTGCTCCAGCAAAATAAAATGAGATGAGGACTCCTTCCGATAACGTTCGGTCTGGGAAGTCACGGCATCGTGCACAATCCGTTCATAAGGGCTTTCAGCGATATCCAAATCCCCTGGATCATAGGTATGATCCCAGGCAGTTAATCTTTTGTAGAAACGAGTCTCTCTTGGATATCTCGCCCAGATAAAAACGATGCATACCACCACATTCAGCACGACGATATAGGATACGGATCGGAATGGAATGGACGTGTCGATATAGGCTACAAATAAAAAGATGAGCTGCATGCTTATAAGCAACACTAACCAGCTTAGCTTTTCCCGTATGTACTTACCAATCATGTTTCCGCCTCTTCTGTTGCCATGTAGCCCTGACCTACTTTCGTTTCGATATAGCCATCCAGATTTAGCGGCTCCAACTTCTTGCGAAGGCGATTCACGTTGACCGTGAGTGTGTTGTCACTCACAAAATGTTCATGATCCCATAAGCTGCGAATCAGGTCTTCCCGGGTCACAATCTGATTTTTGTGCTCCACTAGCACTTTGAGAATGAACATTTCATTTTTGGTCAAAAGGACAGATTCATTGTTATGGGTAAGTGTATTTTTCACATATTCAATGGTAGCCCCACGCCATGTGCGCAGCTCAATCCGCTCTGTATTGTAGTTATACACCCTACGCAGGGTCGCCTGGATCTTGGCAATCAGCACATCGAAATGGAAGGGCTTCTGGATAAAATCATCTGCGCCCAGATGCATCGACATGACCATATCCGTAGGATGATCACGTGAGGACAGAAAGATAATCGGTACATTGGAATGGGCTCGAATCATGCGACACCAATGAAATCCGTCATACTGGGGAAGCTGAATATCAATAATCACTAGCTGTGGTTGAATGGCACTGTACTCCTGCATCACTTTGCCAAAATCACGCACGCCATACACCTCATATGACCACTGGGATAACCGTTCTTTGATTTCACTGAACAACGAGTCATCGTCTTCAATGAGCATAATTTTAAACATATTTTCACCACGTTTCTGTTCTTCTTGGGTATTGCCCGAAGCATATTGTTTGACAATCTACGGGGGACCGTTTCAGATACGGATCGTTCTTCCGATCGCTGTTGTCCCCAAATTTCCTTTATTAAATTTATTAAATGTAGAAATTAGGTGACAAAGGCGAACGCTACCGCTTCTTCAGAATCGATTCCGTCTCTTCCACTCCTGCCGCTATTACATAGAACAATACAAATTGTCGAGGCAAAGTAAAATCCATAGTCTCTTACCAATTTAGATGAATCTAAACGTTTATAACTTTTAATCTGTTATCCCTCCATAGTATGGAGGACCTTGCTTGGATCACTGATTTCTTCCATCCGTTCGATTAATTGCTTTGCGACATCTTGTGGCGATCTTAATTGGCCTGCTTCATAGACCTGACCGAATACCTCAGACAGTGCAAATTCCTCTGCACTTTTGCCTCTTGCCACAACCTGTAGCTCAGTATCTACCATCCCTGGATCGAATGCAATCACTTCAACGGAATTGGGTTGCCCGGATTGTTCCATCGCTACGCACTGGGTGAACATGTTTATTCCAGCTTTGGAGGTACAGTAAGATGCCATTGAAGGTGCCGGATAACTTCCTGACCCGGAAGATACATTGACTATTTTTCTGCGTGTGGTCAGGTGGTTGGTATGTTGTATAAAAGATGAAGTCAGAATCATAGGCGCTGCCAAACTGATGTTCAGATTAAGACTGATCTCCTCTGCACTGCACCGATCTATCGATTTCAACGGTTCCAGCATCGCTGCATTGTTAATGAGCCCGATGAATTCAACTTCTTGCGGTGGAATCTGTTCCAATATGCCTGAGACAAGATCGTCGATGCTATGAATATCTGCCAGATCAAACTGAACATGCTGGTAACGCTCGTAGGCTTCCTCCAAGTCAGACGTTCCGCGTGCAATACCGTAGACGTGACCTCCCTTTTCCAATAACAATTCCGCAAGCTGTTTGCCGATTCCTTTGGATGTACCTGTAATGATAAAATACCTTTGTCCCATATTCTCCCCGCCTTTCTCTCGCTCTGTGCAATATTGGTTAAACACGTCAAATCTATGACCCTTCCTCTATGACTACACGTTTGGTTTTCTCCACAATGTCACCCATAGGATGGGCAAGCCAAAACAATCTTCATCCTGATCCATCGCCTTCATCGGTCGCAGCTCCACGCATTCAAAAGGATCTTCCAGCAAATAGCGAAGCTTTTCTTCCGTAAAAGCCAGACCACCTTTCATCGACTTCTCACGGTATACCTCCCAATCGTCCATAACGCTCTCCGGTCCACCCTGACCGCCAAATCCTGGAGCAAAGCAGGTCATTCCAAAATACCCTCCAGGTTTAAGTCCGTTCTGAATCTTCTGTATGTAGGGAATTCGCTGATGTGGCAGCAGATGGTGAAGACAGCCCGAATCATAGACGAGATCGTACTCTTCATGTGGCGTGAGTTCAAATGCTGATTTGCATTCGAAATTCACTTCAAGCTGTTCCTCCACAGCTCTTTCCTTGGCCCAGGCAATGGCTGTCTCTGAAAGATCATAAGCATCTACTTTATAACCCTGACGTGTTAGATATATTGCATTTCTTCCCGGGCCACAACCGAGCTCCAATGCTTTTCCCCCAGGTAATATTCCTGAGTTCACATGTGCTACCAGATTTTCATCCGGTTTGTTTGGAAAAAAGGGAATCGGCCGGGCTCGATCCTCGTAAAAAGGTTCCCAAAATTGCTTCGCTGATCTGAATTCTGAGTCAAGCATGTCATATAGATCCTGGACATTTTTAATCGTCTTCTCCATAACCACATTCCTCCTCAAATCCATATAAATTATCCTTCATATTCCCTCTTATGTTTCGATCTCTGTGCTCACCATTTGCCCGCTTTATCACGGTTTATACGCTAAATCAACTACCCTCTATTATAACATTTTCACCCAATCCAACTCTATTTTTCTTGTAAGATTCGAGCCGAAAACAGTCTGATTATATGTAAAAAAACGCTGTTTAGAAGAAAGTAATTCCCTGTCCTCTCAACAGCGTTATAATCCTTTTTATTCAGGATTCGATCAGCTTAACTTCTTCGTTAAATAGAGCACTACATCGTCGTCGATGATCGTTTCATCGCCCCATTTTAGATAACGATCATGCTTGTGAATGCCCTGTCCATCTGGTATATATCCACGACGGGCATACAGAATTTGAGCTTTGCCATAATCGGAGAACACCCCGACACCAATCCCGGCAGTTTCGGTTCGCTCATGAATGACTTCTTCTGCCCGGTCCATCAAACGTGATCCAATTCCCTGACGCTGATACTTGATCAGCACATTGAAATCATTAATTTCCGGAATACCCTGTTCCCTGAACGAAGGGTAATACGAATTCCACAATACATTCACGTAACCGGCAAAAGCTCCATCCAATTCCGCTATCAAAGTCACTCGCTCACCATTCTGCTGCTCTGCAAGATATTGAATGTACTGCTCCGCCGATTTCGCCCAACCCTGTTCCTGAAACGCCTGCGAAATTACGACCGGATCACTCTCATCCAAAAGTCTGATATGTATATTCATCGATGTAATCTCCTTAATATTATTAGATATTTAAATGTTATTTTCACAAAAAGTCAGATCCACAAAGTGTTCGTGTGTCCCTTTGGCAGAATATACCTTCCACTGATGCAAAAAAGAATAAAACATATCACCAAAATTCATGCCCTCTGGTAGTGTATCTACCATTTTCATTGCACCTATTTCGGAGTTAGGTTCCAGCGATAGAGCACGGAATTTTGTAATATTCGCATAATAAACCATACCAAACGTTCCATTCATTTGGTAAATTCCGAAAGGTTCTAGCATGAACCTCAATGCTCCTGTCTCTTCGAACAGTTCTCTTTCTGCAGCCCTAAGAACTGACTCGTCAGGTTCACGATTACCTCCTGGGAATTCCCAGCCTTGGCGTTTAAGGTTATGGATAATGACGTATTTCTCCTGAAACTGAGTAACCATGATGACATACTGAATCTCTTGTTCCAATTCATCATATTCACTGAGATCTAGCCACTGTTTCTCTATCATCAGAAATTACACCTCACATATTTCACCACTAGATTCCCAATCTGCTTCTAAGCGAGGTAATATGGGCAACGTGGTGTCTGCCATGCCATGCATATACGCCCAAATTATAGTCCAGTCTGGTCGTTTCTTTGGATGCAGGGTGATAAAAGGTTTTGGCATAGTCTGCATCCGTTAATGTGTTTAATAGCGCTACCCAACGTCGATGCATCGCATCTAGGATTTGCAGAGAAAACTCGACATCCAGTTCCCGTGAATCACTCAGTTCAGCCCATCGTTCCTCGTAATATGGTCTTATCGTAGGGTTATCCTCCGTCAGTGCCAGCTTGAAACGAACCAAGCTATTCATATGGCTATCTGCCATATGGTGTATGACCTGTTTGAGCATCCAGCCACCTTCCCGGTAGGGTAACCTCAATTGTTCTTCACTCAATCCGTTAACCGCTTCGCGGGCGCGCTCCGGCAACTCCGCAATATCCTGAATCCACTGCTTCCGCTGCTCTGATGTAACCTCGCCTGTATGTTCAAATGTTCCAATCGGGTACCTCAAATCCATCAATCTTTCCTCCTTGGTTAAATGGTTTAAATATACACATTGCACTCCTATGGGGCATACTCCATCAGCCAGCAGTCTCTCATTTTCCCTTCGTGCAGCTCATGTTCTGGTAACAGTCTGACCTTCCTGAAGCCACACTTCTCGTAACAGGATATGGCTCGTTCGTTCCATGATTGCGGGTCCATGACCACTTTCCGAGCTTGCTTATCATTGACCAGATAGGTCATCATGGATTGTACTAGTTGTGTGCCAATACCGCGGTTCCAATAATCAGCTTCTCCAATAAACTGATCTGTTCCATAGATGATTTCATCGGTGTCTCCATAACCATACTCATTCCGTTCTTCCTCCTCCAGTTCATAGAACTGGATATAGCCGATCGGTTTACCTTCGTGTTCAACCATACAACGATTTGCCGTATCCTCTTGTCTATAAAAGTGATCTCTGACCAAATTCAGATCATGTGGCTGATCACGGCCTTCGTAATATTGAAGCACTACTGGGTCAGACAACCATTGAACAAGGAACTGCTCATCTTTTTCATCCAGTAAACGTACCGTAATCTCATTCCATTGATAGATTAGCATCACTCTGCGTACTCCTTAATGATTTCCAGAGGCTCTCCTGAGACCCAGCTCAGGTCTTTGCCCAGTAATTTTTCCTGATGAACATAATAGATCATCGGTTGCCGAATCAGTTCTGCCTCATCACCCAAAGGATGAATGGTAAAACGCACCTTGTACGTGCCCACCGCATCAGGTATGGAGAACCCTGCAAATTCAGAATTCGCTGTTGATGATTGCCTCTGTAACACTTGACGAAGAATCTCTTCCATTGCACCTGTGCTGCCGACGGAAGTAGGTCGAATAAATCGGTTGTCCTGTTTGTCATCAAAAGATATTGAACCCCAGCCAGCTACAAGGGGATATATGGTGTGCTGACCCTTATCTTCTTTTGTACGTGTAATGGTTAATTGCACCTCGTATTCATCCGTAGCTGTCTGCCGAATCGTGCCCTTCATGTTAACATCCTGCGCTGTAATGCTTGGAGCCAGATTATTATATACAAGAAACACTGCTACAATAATAATTGCAATACCAGTTAGCCAAAATATCGTACTTTTTCGCATGTTTTTAACCCCCAAGCTGGTTAAGCGTAAGTCTGAATTAATTCACTCTCCATTAGCTTCTGTGTAACGCTGTCCAGTTCCGGAGAAGCAGACCAATCACTATCTGTATTCAAACCATATTTAATCGTATGGATAACGCTATTAGCTGACATATATAAATTATGGTGTACTCCTGGTTGCACAATGATGTGATTTCCTTCGCCCATAACTCTGATTTCAAGCGTCTGATCATTCGTGAAATTTGCATAAGCGATCCAACCAGACTGCACAACATAGAACTCGGTTATATGGTTATGGAAATGGCTATTTTGCCATGCTCCCTGAGATGAAGCTACCGTTCTGCAATAATAACTGCCATCTTCTGAAACCATCTTGTATTTCCGTTCCCCGTTAGCCATCTGCTCGAAGCTGGTATTCACATTATCTGGTCCTAAATTTTGTTCTAAAGTTTCTCTATTCAAAACACAACCTCCAGATCTGAAATACGAAGTCAGGCATTCATATTTTATAATCTTTCTTTAACGCCTTACGGCCTTCCAGATATATTTGTGCTCACGCACAGCAAGTCTCCCCTCAATCTGAATTCCCTTCAGCTTAACTTGAAGCTGCTCATGGTACTCAGGCTGTGTGTAATCCGGGTTGCCAGGGATATCGGAAAGAAAAATAGCGAACTCTTTTTCATCAGGGAAGACCATTAGGGCCTCATTGAATTCCTCAATTTCAATGTTTTCATACTGATTTGTATGCAGCCTTTCTCGTACCTTGATTACATCGGTATGAATGCCAAAGATAACGCCACCCTTTCGCAACAATCTCCTATGTTCAATTATCGACGTAGGTCCTCTGCGGTCATAGATCAGGTCGAACTGTTCGTCTTGGAAGGGCAACTCTGTTTTGGTTGTAGCGAAGACAAATTCAACATTGCCAACGTCACTGGCCACAAGCCCAGCCTGAGCGATACGCAGTAGCTCCTTCGAGTTGTCAAAACCCGTAATATGATCGGTATAGGCCGACATTTTTAATGTGAATTCCCCATGACCACAACCTGCATCAAGCACAGATTTATACTGAGGCAGCAACTGCATTAAGCGCGCTTCATATACATCTTCTGCGGAATTGCCCTCCCATGTAAATACCGATCTGCCCTTGTATCCTCCGTTACGTTGTCCGATCATGTCATACCATTCCATCCCCAATAGATATCCCCCCAGAAGAAAATCCCATATTAAACAACATTCGACACAGACAAGTCGATTTTCCTGTCCATAGGTTAACTTTTTTCTCACTTAAGAGTTTTATCTATCCTCATCTTGTGCTTGTTAAAATTTGAAACGCTTCTCTCGTAGGCGCCGTATTATGCTCGAAGTCGTATTTTGCCACTTGGATAAACCAATAGGATGTGGAGGTTGAATGAATGTCTTTTTTTAAGAAAATGTTAGCCAGTGTAGGTGTTGGAGCAGCCAAAGTAAATACAGAATTACATACACCTGAGGTTACGCCTGGAGGAATCATCTCTGGGATCGTCTACATCGAGGGTGGAGACGTGGAACAGAATGTAGACCGAATCTACCTTACGATCAAAACCCATTACATACGGGAGCACAATGATCGAAAAGTAAATGAAACTGCCGTTGTAGCCAAATACTTGCTTACAGAAGGTTTTATTTTACAGCCTGGCGCCAAACTGGAGAAATCCTTCTCCTTTGATCTACCTGAAAATCTCCCAATTACACTGCATCGTGCAGAGGTATGGGTTGAAACGGGCCTCGATATCTCAAGCGCCATGGACCCCTCAGACCGGGACAGACTCCATGTAGTTCCTACAAAAGATATGAATACTGTGCTTGATGCGATTGATCTCCTTGGTTTCAAGCTGCGTGAAGTGACCAATGACTATGCTCCAAAGCTTGGTGGCAATCTTCCATTTGTACAGGAATTTGAATTCGTGCCAACGAGCAAGTTCCGTGGTTATTTGGATGAGCTGGAAGTACTGTTCTACCCGATGGGAGATTCACTTGAACTGTTGCTTCAGATCGACCGCCGCGCACGTGGACTTGGTGGCATTTTCTCGGAGGCGATGGGGACGGATGAGAGCTTTGTCCGACTGCATCTCTACGAGAGACACCTTGCACGGGGTGCGCAGTCGGTTGCCCAAGGTCTGGAAGAAGTCATTTCCAAGCATTTATAATCTATTAATAATAGATACAAAAACAAAAAACAGTTCTCCTACCAACTTCATTGGTATAGAACTGTTTTTTGGCTATGCTTTTCTTTTATTAATAAACAATCAGGAACGCTGTGTCCAGCGCTGTATCCCCGATCGAAGTCCATAGTATGCGGCAGCAAGCAAGAGAAATCCAACAGCAGCGATCAGAATGGAAGTCATATCCCAACGGGCAATGGAACCAAAAGCAACTCTGGACTGCAACGTGCTGGTAGATGAATCAGTGTTCATCATTTCAGGTGTATGATTCAGCGTCATTAACATGCCTTGAATGACATTCCAAGCCATAAAACCCAGTGTGAATAGCAAAGTTACCAACAGGGACTCCATACCTAATCGTTTGTTGATAGTCATCATTTTGCCTCCTCATTTACGGTTTGACAACACTTTGGAAGTTATAAAATTCACTACATCATCTGTCGTTTGCCCATCCGTCTGAATGTACTCTTCAAAGCGTGATCCATGGAATGCTTCGACACACTTAACCGCTTGTTGAAAAGTCCATCCATCAGGCTTATCCCAGCGCTTCAACAATCTCTCATGTAATGTTTCCATGGATGTCATTAGGGTAAAATGAAAAAGGTCAGTATCTATCTCTTTCAGACCTCGATGGATGTAACTGAACTGCTCTGACTTGTAGATGGTCATTGGAACAATCAGATGTTTGTTATACTTCTGCCTGATTTCACGGGCGACTTTCACGGTAAGGACTTTCCACAGCTCCATATCCTGAAAATCGTCCGTTTTCTCCACATCCATTCGGACGTCATCCACAATCACGTTTCTTAACATGTATCCAATCTCTTCTGGATCGTAGATCATGCTGTTCGGAATTAACGGCTGCAGCTTGGTTGCAGCAGAGGTTTTACCCGAGCCAAATGCCCCATTAATCATCACAATCATAGTGAAGTCCTCCTGCGTGTCAGATTGAATTAGACAAGAGGTGCTCCAACTCCTGTTTCAGGCGATCTTTGTTCGTATCCACATATTGATAAAGGAGTTCAAATACCTCTTCATTATCCGATTGCATGCTTAAATTACCCGCTTCCAGCTCAACCCGTTGCAAAACTTCATGGATCTGTTGTCCATGCGTATTCAGGGTCGTCGTTACATCCTGCTCGGAGAGTGCGTTCACATTTTCTCTTAACTGCTCAGGCGTTACACCACTTTCGGATAACATATGCTGGATGTTCTTCAGAATCTCTGCATCAGCATCATTGCCTATGCGCTGCATCGCTTCCGTCGTTTCACCAAGAAAACGCCCACTCAAATTTTCAAGAAAACCAGTAATGCCGCTCATGGATAGCTCTGTATCCAGATCTATGATCAGGATGGTATCTCGCAATACCTGTGGAAGTTCAGGTCCACACTCCCGAATGGTCGCAAATTCCGCGCGATACAGATCCATCGCAACACTCCCCACCACTTCCTCACCTGACATGCTGTCAAACTGATCCAAGGGTAATAATTGCTGCAATTCTTCCTGTAATTTGTTCATCTCTCTGCCTCCTGTATCTCTCTATCTATATAAGTTGGACGAATGATTTCACACAGGTCCACTAAAACGAAACGCCTATACATCATAGCAGAATATGTTATATAAGTTTATCCGATGTAAGTTTGCACCAGATCACTTCCCCGCACACTTTACACGGAATATGGATAAAGTTAACCTTCACTTGACCTTTGGAAAATGATCCGCTGTTATGATCTTCTCATCAAGAGTCTTGGGAGGGGTTATGATGCGCCTGGCCTTGTTCACCGACACCTATGTTCCGGAAACCAATGGTGTTGCCGGTACGCTGCACCGCTTGAGTAATCACTTGAACCGCAAAGGAATTGAGCATCTGTTATTCACACCGCAGTCTGTTATTGAAGGCAACGATGCCGCTCCAGTCCGTTCGGTTACCAACATCCCCTTTTTCCTCTACCCGGAATGTCGTATCGCCTTACCTAATCGAGCATCCATCCATCGGGAGCTAAAGACCTTTCAGCCAGATCTGCTGCATATCGCCACTCCGTTCAATATGGGTCTTTTCGGTCTCAGATATGCGCTCAAGTATCAGCTTCCACATGTCATCTCCTACCATACTCACTTCGATCGGTACCTCGAATACTACAAGTTGAAAAGTGTCATTCCTCTTTACTGGAAGTATATCCAATGGTTCCACCGGGCCTGTGATGCAACATTGACACCGTCTCAGGAGACCTTAAACTCATTGCAATCAAAAGGTATTCAACGTCTGAAGTTATGGTCCCGCGGGATCGATTGCAGCCTGTATTCACCTGATAAACGAAGTTCCGATATCCGTACTCGCTACAATATAACCGCTCCTCTAATTCTACTCTACGTTGGACGAATTGCCCCGGAAAAAGATATCGCTACCCTCACCCTTGCCATGCAGCAGTTGCCAGAACATATGCAAGCCCGTGTACACTGGATCATTGTAGGCGATGGGCCATTGCTCCCCAAAATGCGTATGCAATCCCCACCCAATGTCACCTTTACAGGGTATCTGCATGGTGAAGAGCTTGCTGCTATGTATGCTTCGGCAGATATCTTTGTGTTTCCTTCCTCAACAGAAACATTTGGCAATGTGGTGCTGGAAGCGATGGCTTCGGGATTGCCGGTTCTCGCTGCGAATGGTGGCGGTGTAAAAGACTTGGTCACACATCATCGAAGCGGTGTTCTGTTCAAGCCAGGCCATGCGGATGCATTGATTCGGGAGATATGCCTCTGGGGAGATCATATGGATCAACTGAGGAATATGGGTCTTGAAGGCCGAAAACTTGCTGAACAGCGTTCGTGGGATCACATTTTTGACAGGTTGGTCGGAGATTATGAGGAAGCCATTGAAAATCGGAGAAGACGCACGAAAGATCGAATCATCACAGCTTGATTTTCATTAAATAAACCGAATTGAATAATGGATGATCACTGCTGTTTCAAGACCCGCCTATGGAAGTTTGGATATTCATATCCTTCCTCCTTCCAATGAGGAAATTTATATTCAATACGAGGTATTAAAAAAGAGCGGGGATGGTTAATATCCTCGCTCTTTATAACAGTCGCCTACAGACGTTTACTTTTTCGATCAGAGATAGGTCCCTTTCCCGGTCAAGACGTCTAACATTACACAACGGGTTCAAAGGATATCGTATCTTGCATAATACTCCATTCTACCCTCGGTCTAGCCGCTGCCCCTTCCCCCTTTAGGACATTACCGATCCATATCTCGTCGGTCTCCTGATTCTGCAAAAAGTGCCGGATCGCTGCTTTAATCAGAATGGATGTATGTAAATCCAGCAGCTCATCCAAAGGTATCCAAAATAAATCCCCTTCATCTGATGGAATAAAGGCTCGATGTGCCGTCTCACCAAAATATACAAACTGCTGCCGAACTTCACCGTCACTATACTGCAACAAAACATATCGAAGACGGAAATTATCAATTTCCGCTTGCTTGAACCCCGTCTCTTCTTCAATCTCCCGGTAACTGGCGGTCATTGGTGAATTAAGCTCGCCGTGCTCCAGATGCCCGCCAATACCACCCCAGAACTCAAAATCGAACAGCCTGCTGCCTGCCTTCTTCATCATTAACATGTCGTTGCCATTACTCAAAAATGCGGTAGCCATTTGTCTGATCTCCATGTGCACCTACCTCACTGTTCTGTTATGTAATGTTGTGTTGCTTGAATCTAATCTGAAGATCTCCCCTTAGAGCAGGCCTTTTAATTCACCAAGATGCTCAATAGCATGTAATGGTTTGGTTGTAATGCTGTCCTGCCAAGGCTGATTGACCTTCATCCAGATCGTGCTCATGCCTACTTTTGCCGCTCCTTCAACATCATTGACGGGATGATCTCCAATGTAGATACACTGCTCGGCAGAGAGGTTGAAATGATCCAATGCCAATTTGAAAATACGAGGATCGGGCTTTTTGACTCCAGCCTCTTCCGAAACGATAATATGATCAAAATCATCTCGGATGCCAAGTTGATCGATTTTGCCGTACTGAATCTCGGTTTTACCATTGGTGATTAAACCTGTTTTATATTTTCCTCTTAGATGCTGAACCACTTCTCGCGCCTGCTCCATCAGAACAGCACTTTTCACATACTCTCTGCCATAGAACTCCATAAGCTCCGCGTGAGGTGGATTCTCAGCCCATGGTAATTCATGGAGCAACTCGTTGAACAAGACATCCTTGTCCTTGTAACCATCCTCATCCAGCTCAATAATTCGTTTAAGAATATCATCCGTAGTCTCAAGATGAGCAAAATAAGTGTTGATCAAGCTCTGGCTGAAGCCTTCAAAGGTACTTGTTCTGTTGAGAATCGTATTGTCTAGATCAAAAATAATCGCTTTAATATGATCCATCGTCATACTCCTCCTGTCTGGTCTTAAAAACGTTCTTTCCTTAATAGTTGCTCCAGTTTCCGATTGGTTTCGGCCTGCTCTTGAATTAACCGTTTCGTATTACTTTCTATGCTGATGAGTGTGACCGTCATAATAATTACACAAATGATCCCAATAAACCCCATAATACTACTCACCTCTAACGTAATGTTTATTGTATTCTGTTAGCTGCGACTACCATGAATTATAAACATGCAAACCCAACCATAGATTAGACCAGGGCTGGGTTTAGCTTGTAAAACTCAATTTCATTTCTTCTTTTTGTGATAATGGTAGCCTGTGCAAAGGCCCTTTTGTTTGGATTTCGCGGAACAATTATGTCCACCATTTTTGTCCAGTCTGCCTGGATGGGCATAAGCTGAAGAAGATACACCAATAAGTACGACAAAAGACAAGATTACAATGACAACCTTTTTCATAAGTCACCCTTCGATCACACCCTATGCTTTAGGGCTTAATTCATCCTCCATCATTCTACATTAAAACCCATAATTAGGATATCCTTATTACTCCAAAATTTGCTTATTCTATAATTTTAAACTTCCTCAACGCATGTGTGATGCCATCCTCACTTGCTCGCAGTGTGACATAGTCGGCACTTTGTTTGACGCGTTCTCCTCCGTTTCCCATCGCAATGCCAAGTCCCACATACTCTAGCAAATCAATATCATTTTCACCATCGCCAAAAGCCATTGCTTCCTCTTTCGATATTTTCAGGTGGGCGAGCACTTTTCCTGCCGCTATCGATTTGGATACTTCGTTCTCTTCCAGTACGTTAGACACGTAAGGATGAAACCTCACGAATTTTAATGCAGGGAATCTGGATTGGAATTTCTCCGCTTCGGCTTGATCGGCATATAAACAAATGCAATACACTTCCTGGTCCAAAGAACTGATGCTCAATGGGTACTCCATCAGACCGAGCGTATCTCTCAATGCATCGGTGACACGTACATCCGTTGGGCATAAACCATTCATTTCGAATGACTCTGTAAAATAAGAAATACTGCTGCCGTTCAGCTCGGCAAATTCACTGAATTCTTTAACCATTCGTGCAGAAAGCACCGATTTATGTATCACTTCTTCACCGCACTTGATCAATGCCCCGTTAGCCGAAATCATGGTATCAATCCCGAGTTTTCTGAAATCTCGGCATAAATTGTACGGTCTGCCAGTGACCAGCACGACCTCTATGCCCCTATGAACCAATTTTCGAATGGAATCCTCTGTACTTGGAGAGAGACTTCGATCCTTCTCACTGAGTAGCGTACCGTCCACGTCCATAAATACGATTTTAATCAAAAGGATACCTCCTTAGCTATATCAATTGAACTAAAGCATATTTACACCTGCCACTCCGATGACAGAACAACCTTCCGATCGCTGTTATCCCCAGATTTTTTGATTTCTATTTTCAAAGGGGAAAATACGGGGATAAAGGCGAACGCTTCGCTTCTTCAGGTTTTTTCTGTCCTCTCCGTTCTCTTGTAACTGTTTAGTTCAATTGATATAGAAATTAAAAATTTCAATACAAAAGGCAAGTGCACAGTTAACTTAGTAGTCTTCCTGCACTTGCCTTTACATTAACGGGTCTGGACGTTCTGGCTCCGCTCCATATACCACAGCTGAAACGACTCTACGGCTTCAAGCGGTATATCGTTTAGCGTATGATGCAGAACAGGTTTGGCACGATTCACGGTTTGAATCGAAGCAACTCCAAACCAGCGTTGCAGCAGATTCCGGGTGATCTGTACCTCAATGACTTTTTCTCGCTTGGAGATGTATAGTGTTGAGGTTAATGCACCCGTTCGCAATTGGATAAAGTTCTGATTCAGGACGTATCGTGTATGGAGAAAATCAATTATTCTGCATATGACAATCCACAGTAACAGAATAGCGGAAATCATCCACCATGCCTGATTCTGTCCCAGAATCGGCGGTTTGAAATAAAACAGTAACCCTGTTGCAATGATCCACACCCAGCTTGGTGTCAGCATGCGCAGCCATAATGATTTTCGTGGAAGCTTCTGCATCTCTTGCGTAACCTGATAGGATGGCAAAATCTCCGAGATCATATCGTAAGCTTGCTTCACAGGCAGAAAAGGATAGAGTGAGTTAACTTCCTGGTCGGATTCTCCCACACCACCTGCTGTCGTAAGTTCCACTTCTGCCAATCCTAGCAGTCTTTTCATCGGAGACTGTGTGATTTTCACCGCCTGTACTCGTTCTTTCAGGATCGAAAATGCGGTCTGTTCCAACATACCCTTCGTAATGTAGATACGTTTGCGATCAGAGGAGATTTGGAAATCACCATACTTCACAAAGGTTCTGACAATACCTAACATAATGGAAACAGCAATAAGTCCTGTAATGATCAATGCGGTAATCCACCATGTATCCAGCCACGTTAATAGGATGCTCTCCGTCACTTTTTCATCGGGAAAGAAATCTTTCACCGACGAATAGAGCGATCCCAGAATCGGAATAAGTACCAGAAAGCTGAGCGAGGTAAATGAAGCTTTGAGTATATCCTTTCGGGTGGACTGGTAATGAACAATCCGTTCAAGTTCCTCTTTTACAGGCGATGGGATATCTTCTTCCAGTGTTACGTGTTCAGGTGGTGTCACTGTTTCTCCATTTGGTTCTACAGCATCACTGACGATATTCGCTTCCGACATATGCCCTGCTACAACCTTTTCAAGCCGATCCGATTCTGAAAGTGAAACGACTTGCAGCTGAAAAGTAGCATCGTCTCCCTTGATACCCGTCTCAAAACGAATGGATGTGACTCGGAACAAACGATGAAACAGCGACGTATGCCGGTTCACGTTCTGAATTTTGGTATAGGGAATCGTTCTTCTTGTGCGATTGAACACCCCACTGTAGATCTGAAAAGCCTTATCATCTGCGGTATAACGTAGTGTAAACCAACTCCAGATGATGCTTATCACACTAAACGCGATAGCCACATAAAAGACGATTCTGCCATACATAATCCACGTGGACGCCGAGCCATGACGGAGAATAAATAAAAAAACGATAAATGCAAAAGAATTTTTCACCAGTTTCCACAAACTCCAGAGCATGGCTAACGGGTGTTGTCTTTTCATCTCGTTCATTCATCCACCTCATTAATCCTTGCATAGGACGCAATCTGATTACGCAGTTCAAGCGCCACTTCCTCTGGCAGCGCCGGGATCGTATGAGATGAACCCATCGTGCCAACCGATACAGAATATAGTCCATATTTTCTCAAAAGAGGACCTTGGTTCGTCGTGACGGATTGTACTTTGGCCATGGGAACGATCTGATGTACCTTTTTCAAAGCCCCATGTTTCAATTGCAAGAACTCCTCATTCGCATCGTAATACCAGTGCTTGTATAACAATGAAGGCCGGATAAAAACCTCCCACACCGCATACAGCACTGATATGGCAGTCACTCCCCACAGCAACCAACCAATCCACGCCCTCCATCCAAAGACGGAATCCAGAATCAGCAGTGCTGCAAGCACAATCAACCCTATTCCGTTCGATATAATCGCACTGATTCTCCATGTGGTTATGGCATCCGGCGATAAACGTTGCTCGGGTGTACTCTGTATGTACTGCATATCTTCACTCCTTTTTCTTACTGTACGAAGAATAGTCCTCTATCGATGCAGAAAGATTGACTTAGTAAAAGAGATGACCCCTGTTCAGTACAGGTCGTCATCTCTTAGTCATTTATTGCAGCAAAATCCTTCACATTACATAACCACACCATATGGTCCGTGCCTTCACCCCAGTAGTTCTTTGCCACAGCATAGGGTTCTCCAAACTTCCGCTGCCATTTCTTCTGGGCCATCCGGTATCCACTATCCAGGCAAAATTGCGTAATCTCACGTCTCTGAAGTTCAGTAGCCAAGGCGTGAATGAGAACAGAGCCAATTCCCCGGCCCTGATCCTCTGGCAGAACGTACAGACTACCCAATTCCCCTACGTAGTTCAGTTGGTGGTCGGTGCATTCTTGAATCTCCTCGCCGCAAGGTCCATACGAAATAGTGCCTACGACGGTATCTTCCCTTTTGGCCAGCAAGAAGAAAACATTCGATTCCTGTTTGTTGTCAGGATGCAAAGCTGAGTAAAGCAACGCTTTTTTGTGTTCAATTTCATCGCGTATGTCTTTGTGCAGGGAACCCAGCCCTTCCTGTGTAAATGCATTCGTTATGGATGTCTCGAATACCCGCCAGGCACCCGCCATATCCGATGCTGTTAAAGGTTGAATGGTAATCAGGTGACTCATATGACCGTCTCTCCGTTTCAATAGATATATAAATTAAACCAAAGAATATTTACACTTGCCACTCCGATGACAGAACAACCTTCCGATCGCTGTTATCCCCAGATTTTTATGATTCCTATTTTCAAAGGATAAAATCCAGGGATAAAGGCGAAGCTGATGCTTCCGATGCAGCTTTCTTTCAGAAAGCTTTTAGCTTCGCTTCTTTAGGTTTTTTCTGTCCTCTCCGTTATCGTGTAATTTTTTGTTGAACCTATATAGTAAACTGACTTACCGATGGTAATCTGTAATCTTCTGTGTCAGTCCGTATGACTTTGAATCAGTTTCCTCACTCGGTTTGCATCCTCTATGGGTATGCTGTATCCTACGTGGGTATCCTCGTGGTTAACCAGAAGGGCTGACTGCTTGGGATCTTTGCCTATGGAAAAATCATACTGGGTTAAGGACCCATCGGCATCTGTTAAGATCATCTTGTACTCCGCGCTATAATCAAGACTTCCCGCTATGCGCTCCGCTTTGTTTATAGCCTCGATTACGATTCCAATCTCAACCGGATCTTTGAATTCCACATCCTCACACGCTTCAATCGTGAAGTTGGGGTTGCAGGTTAATGTAATGAGCGAAGGCAGAGCTTCTTTCGGATTAGAATTATTTCCATTGGTAGGATTGCAGCCTGCAAGGAGTACCGCGAAGAGAACTAAGAGAATCCCTGCTTTATTCATTAGCATATATACCTCCCGGCTCAACTAAACACATAGTACTCACTCTCTAAGCAATCATCTGTATCTAGCTCTAGATGCTTATGCTCGCATGCTGCAGCTCGGTGTCCCATCCTTGGAGCAGGACTTTTAAACGCTGTGCAGTATCGGCCACGAAAGCACTTATCTTTACGTCCGTAATGAATTTGGGGACTATACCCGGTGTTCAACCCTGCACTCGCTCTGTTTGTATCCTGTCAAATAACTGCTCCAAATCCGTATGAAGATCCGGCTGTTCGTTAACGAGCAGGCTTATGTATTCCGACCCGCATTCATAGAAAACAAGACGATTAAACGGAGCTGAATCCCCCATATGATTGATTTCCAGTCCCAATTTCTCCCGAATTCGATTCTCCAGATAGCGCGCGTAACCTTCGTTCCATTCCAGCCAGTTGAAGTACTCACCTTGTTCTTCACTCAAAGAACTGAACAGGGCCACTCTCGCCTCTTTCACTTGCAAGAGATCCTTACTCTTCAAGGCTGATAGCAACGAAGTGATCCGCTGGACAACCGTCTCATTGTCATAAGGAAACTCATAATCTAGTTCCCATGTTACACGTTTGATTTGCTCCATCTTACGTTTGATCTCAAGACGGTCACCAATGTCGGTATACTGCTCATAAACGTAACAATGGACAAACTCATGAAAGAGGTAGACTTTCTGCTCAAAATTTTGGAATGCCGCATCCGTCACCACTGCGCACATCCGCCCACCCATATGATGCACCGGGAACGCTGCAAGGCACTCATCGGGAATGTTCAGGTCATCCGGAACAGTTTTTACCCATTCATATTGCTGCGTTTTGGACGAATAATCATACATATATAACAAAGATTCAAATGCCACAACAACGGGATAATACTCTGCGAATAAGGGATGTATACTGACCAAATCTTTTTGAAGCTCCTGCAATTCGTTGATTTGCTCTAAAAAAGTATCCATGTCATTTACCCTCTCTTTAGTTGAATGATGAGTTAATCATATCAATAGAACAACAATAAAACACTGAGAGAAAAATGATAATTCTATTGTTGAGTGATATTTCTACAGCTTAGAACCGTTCTCCTCGTTTCTCATATAGATAAATGTCCAACGCCTGAATTCCGCGTTTAGCAAGATTGATAAATAAAATGAGGGCATATACACCCAAACCGAATAACACCAAGTTAAATAAAACTGCGAATGTTGAAATGAATGAAAAGCTCTTCAAAATTCCTCCTTTTTTATCAACGTACTGAATTCATAATTCATATGATCATCATGATTGATAAATAGTTCAATTTATTAATTCACCAAACTATTTTAGCATATTTTACCTCCATTTACTTTCTCCAATCAAATTCCTCATTCTTGATAGAGTGAATTCTAATCATTAAATTCAAAAAGTCTTCCCCCGAACATCCGGCAGGAAGACTCTACTTAAGACTTATTTTATTGGATACGTTCACCGCTTACCACATGCCAGTGTTGATGCTTCGAATCCTGGTAAGTGCCCAGGTTGGTTACGATTTTGGAAGAACCCGTCTGGACAACCATGTCCGCAGCAACCTTTTTGATAACGCGCATGATCTCCAGTAATAGTTCATCATTATTAGCTTCTTCCTGTGAAATGAACGATTGGATATGGATCTTTGGAATAACAACAATATGATGCTTGTAGTATGGTCGGGTATGATGATAAGCCAGCACCTTGTCTGTTTCCATGACGATATTTACTTTGGTATTACCACTAAGCACTTCATCACAATAAAAATCCTGTGTCATATACGATCTCCTTTCACTACTTAGTTAATATATCCCGCTTTTTTCAGCACATATTCCGTGAACGGATTAATCTCTAGGATGGGCATACTCAGATCAAAATAACGCAGTTCCAGTCCTTCATCATCCATGACCGTTGGTTTGCCCTGAATTTCTGTAGCTTCATAGACTGCCATGACATTATACACTTCATCTCCATGCGGATACTTGTAATACATGTCCTGACCAGAGAAAACGGTAATGAGTTTATAGGCACCCGCTCTCAGTCCGGCTTCCTCATATAATTCACGGGCAGCAGCTTCCTCCAAAGATTCTCCCGGTTCCAATGATCCGCCAAGGGTTCCCCAATCCAGGCTATCTGTACGTCTTTGCAACAGCAGATGGCCCTGCTCATTGAAGACCAACACACATGAACCAGCCATGATTAGAGGGCGTGAACCCACCAGCTTTCTCAACTCCATGATATATCCCATAAAGATTTTCCCCCGTCTGTAATCAGATAAGTTCAACAACGTGTCTCTAAGACTTGGATTTAGTCAAGATTCCCTTGTCTACGGAATTTTGGATAATCTGCTGTGCGTACGTCCACAATGTTTTGGAACCGTTCTCAATCTCACGATTTCTATTTAACACCTGTTCACTTGTTATATTGTATTTCTGCCACGTATCTCCCTCATTCTGATGATTGTGGATCAACGGCTGCAACCGATCCATCGACGAGGCAAACTGCGCTTCATTGGTCTCCTTTGCCTCAAACTCCAGCCATAGGTTCAACAGTTCTTCGGCTTGTTCCTCAGGTAAAATCCCAAATAGTCGATGCGCAGCCTTGATCTCTCGGTCATATTTATCCGCATGTCCTACCGTATCGTAGGCAAATGTATCTCCGGCATCGATCTCAACGAGGTCATGAACAAGAAGCATCTTAATGACTTTGAGAATATCCACCTCCTTGTTGGAATGACTCTGCAAAATCAAGGCCATCATCGCCAGATGCCATGAATGCTCCGCATCATTTTCAAGTCTGTCACCATGGATGATTCTCGTTTTTCGTTCAATCGTTTTCAGTTTATCAATCTCAATAAGAAATTGAATCTGCTCCTGTAATGATTCGTTCATTTAAGTCTCCTTTCAGCATTTTTTTTCCAAACCCCTCAAGAGAGATTGTACCAGTAAACTCTGTAATCAAAGTTCAGAGACATACCCACACCCTCTGCCAAACGTATTGAACCTGCATTATCTGGGGAACAGTCCCAATACGGATGAATACCTTTAATCCTGCATTCTTCTACAAATGCTTGCGCTACCCGTGCACCGTAATTCCTTCTCTTGTATGCTTCGATAGTTTCAATATCAATTGCATGCCACTGATCTGATATAAACGCCGAAAAGCAAACACTCGCGATATCCTCGCCTTGTACTGCAATGTATCCAAAGCCATGTTCCAAGAACTCATCCATGTTATCCCAAAAGCGTGAGACTTTGTCCTTTAGAAAAGATAGATTGTTGAACTTCCCAGCTTTCAGTAATGCCTCGTCTAATTTGAGAAGCCTGACAACCTCATTCTGAGAAACATACCCTTCATGAATACCCGGATGACTTAGATGTTCAGTCATACCTTGGTCTGAATCCAATGTGAATACATGCTGAATATCGCTATGGAGCTCTTTATTCACGGCCATATGATGAAGCACATCTTCCCAGCTTTCATCCGCCACACCTACCTCGACTGTGTGGATATTTAATCTTGATAACTCAGGTTCTATGTGTTCTTTCATGAAATCTTCCAATTCATTCAGGAAGGGTTCACTTCGAGCGTCTCCGACCAACTGAAAACCGTTTTGTCCCTTCACCCAAATTAACGCTGCTGTGATATTTGCTGCATCATCAACGTAGATTCGGCCAGGATTCAACCCAGATACCACGGCCTTCACCTCAATATTTCTGTATAAGTCCGTGAAGTGCCTCAACTTACAGAATTCATGCTTATTAAGCTCGCTAATCATCAGTTCATTCCCTCCAGAACGACACTCAGGAAATACTCACGATGATCCGGATGACAGGCAATCAGATATGGCTCTGAATTCATGCCTTCAAAGGGAATACCTTCAAAATCCATAACAATGGCACCTGCTTCTTTCGCCATTAATATACCTGAATACAAATCGTCTCCTTCCGAATTGTAGAGCACAATACCGTCAATATCCCCCTTTGCTAACATGCACCACTGTATGGTTGGAGCCCATAATCGCATCATTCGTTTGAAACGAACATCCAGATGTTGACGTAGCCGTACAGCCTTCTCCTCATTTTGCACCTGATGCCCCTGGATCCAGCCAATGGTCCCTTTATGAATCTGCTCTTTCTTTTGAACTTTCATGGGGTTCTGATTACAACTCGCCCCATTCCCACGTGATGCCACAAACAAACGATCCACCAGAGGTTCGTAAATAACTCCGAGGACGGGTTCTAAACGATACAATAATGTAATGGAAACGGAAAATATCGGTAGGCCAATGGCAAAGTTGTTTGTTCCGTCTAACGGATCAATCATCCACAGCCAGTCACTCTTCTGTCCGTTATGGCCCCGCTCTTCACTATGGATCTCATGATCGGGAAAACGAATGCTAATTTCATCACATATTATCCGCTCTGCTTCATGATCTACTTCCGTAACAACATCACCAAAGATGCCCTTCTCCACTGCACAGGTGATCTGATCAAAATGCTCTTTAGCAACCTCTCCTGCTTTTCGAATGACTCTCTCCGCAAGGTCTTGAGCTAAACGAATGGTTTGTTCGATGACCATCACTCCGTTCGGTTACTTGATAGTCTTTCCGTATTTCCCTTTTTCTTTTGTTATTAAAGCTTTTCTTTATATGCATATTTCATAGATCCGAGTCTCTTCATCATCGAGCAAATATCCTTTACCGATATACGCCCAGTTATTTTTTTCATAATAGTCCGTCAAATCCGTACATAAATACAGCTTGTCGTAACCCTTCGTCTTCACCTCATTGATCGCATGATTCTGTAGTTGCCCACCAAGGTTCTTGCCTCGGTATTCTGGATCAACATGAAGGCACGCAAACCACGGGAACAGATCCTGGCGGCTATTCAAATCACTCCTTAACAGAGCATATCCTCCAACAATCCTGTCCCCATCCAACAGTACATAAAATCGGGGTACATCACTCTCGGTTTCCACGGAACGCTCAATGCAATCCCGGTAAAAATGATAACTTGATTCCGAGCCCCACTGCTTCCAAAAGTATTGTACAGCTGTCTGCAGCATGTCCGGCTTTTGCCGAATATCAACTATCTCAAACATCACAGTCTACCTTCCTTATTATGTTCTTGTATATTTTTGTGGTAATAGCTGCCCAATCGTTGTTTTAGAATAACCCTCTTCTCCCTGCAAGATGACCTGTGTGTCCTTCCCATAATCACTAATCAGTTCTCTGCAAATACCGCAAGGAGATACCACATCTAACTGGATTTCCGCTCCGTTCGGTGCATCATTAGGATCAACTTCGGGATGTCTTACGGCCACGATCGTTTCGAATTCATGTTCCCCTTCCGAAATGGCTTTACCTATAGCAATCGCTTCCGCGCATACTGAGACACGACCGATATAGGCTTCCAGATGTACCGCCGTAAATATTTTTCCAGATCGAGTTCGTACTGCTGCCCCAACGTGATGCTTGCCCTCCTGATACAAACGCAAAATTACGTTCTTTGCTGCTTCAATCAGTTCCAGATCCTCTGTCGTTATAGTCATCATGATGTCTCCTTTATTAATAGATCCTTTATTGTGCGGTATCGCACCTACCCTTTAAGCTTTGCTTTGCTTTGCTTTGCTTTGTTCTACTCAACCTTGTCCTTCATCGCTTTCCACGTCATGCTCCAAACCAGACTCCGCCAAACCTTTTATTTCATCCAACATGTACTTCGCATAATCCAGAAGTAAATCATCACTTAGATTCACGCTCTCCAGCTCTCCGTTATATTTTGCTAGACATTGTGAGATGACTTCTTTGTACTTCGGTAAAATATGAATGAGTGCCCACTCGCCTGCTTCTCGCTTGGAGTATATAACCGACTCTTTCACATACAATAGAACACGTGATAGGTTCAAAACATAGTAGACAGGATTCTCCGTTATTTCTTCCATAGCTGAACCAACGTCAGATGTAATAGAGGCCAACATATATTCACGTTTTACGGGCTGGAATAACTCCTTAATCGGTTTGCCGACAAGCACAATTCCACGGTCAACAATAACGGCCAGGTGTGCTACCAGATCCGGATCTTCGTATCCACCGCAAAGATATTGATCATCAGTTCTATACTTTTCCCGGTGATACCCCGAGTAATGAAACTCAAATGGAGTCGGAAACGTCAGTTTAGCAACCGTAGACTCCAAAACAATACTAAGTTCAAATCCTGTGACAATATGCATTTCATCTTCGGTCTGCATCAATCTCTTCGCAATCCTTCGATAGGTATCAGCAGACAGCTGCTCCCGGCATACCACCATAATATCGATATCGCTTTGATTAGGAAGGAAGCACCCCATAGCCATGGACCCGTGCAAATAAATTCCTACCAAAGAGTCCGAACATTCTTCTTGTAACAAATGAGAAACTGTATGTAATACCGCCTGTTCATCCACCTAAACCCTCTCCTTCATTTACGTTGTTACGTATTCAACTCCACTTTCATTTCTTCCACAAAAACAGCCGTGCCTCGTATTCTGACATCCATGTCCTGTCCATTTCTGACCACACTGACATGAACTTTCCCATCTCTGCCAATCTCATGCCCTTGCTCCACAACAAAATGAGTCTGATCCATTCCAGAATTCATATACTCCAAATAATAGGCACCCATCACACCGGATGCTGTTCCCGTAACCGGATCCTCCGTAGTTCCCGAAAAGGGCGAGGAAAAATGTCTGGCATGCATTAGCGCATCTGAATCGCGGGTTTCCTGAGTAAAGGGATGCAAAGAAGCTTTCGAATTTTCAACTAATATCTCAGGGAATAGAGAAGAATCCGGTTTCATTTGTTGGAAAGAAGTCAGTTTACGAATCGGTATCAACAAAGTCCAGGCGCCTGTACTTCCATAGACGATGGGTGTGGATAGATCAATATCATCCGTGGTTAGATTTATGGAATTTGCCAGCTTCTCTATGTCACCTTGGAATGGCATGAAACGGGGTTGATCCTGCTTCATCTCAATGTTGATCGTATCGCCATCCTGCTGGAACTGAATCGGCAATATGCCTACATTAGTCTCAATGGTGATCGACTGTTTATCCTCCAGTAGCCCTCTAGTCTTTAACCCATACATGGATGCCATTGTTGCATGGCCACACAGATTAATCTCATGACCCGGTGTGAAATACCGTAATCTAACGTCTGCAACTACTGAACTCATCACGAAGACCGTTTCATTAAAGCCGACTTTATGCGCAATCTGCTGCATCGCTTCTTCACTGAGCGAATCGGCATGAAAGACGACTCCAGCCGGATTTCCTTTACCAGGAACCGTCGAAAAAGCATCATAATGATATACAGTGATTTCACTCATTGTAGACCCACCTTATTTTCAGTTTATACGATATGCATCGCCATATGACTCTACCACTTCACCATTGATAATAATCCCGCTACCATCTTTGCAAGCATAGATTGTTGTAGAGTTGGCACGCGCGTAATCTCGTAATGATTCCAGAGCTTCTTCCGTTCCATCCCAATGTGGTGAAAATTCAAAATCAACGAGCGCCAGAGCCTGCTTGTCCATTAATCCAACATGGTTCTCGTCTGCATCTTTACCATATCCGGCCATTTCAATCGTTGGTGTAGTTAGAATACTGCCTGCGCTAACACCAATCAGAATGCCACCTTTAAGCACATAGGAACGCAACAATCCCATTGCATTTCTCTTCTGCAATAAACTTAGAAAATAAAATGTATTCCCTCCAGATAAATGAATCGCGTCGGTTTCAAAAATCGTATTGAATCTGTTTTCCTCATATTCTAGGTCTAGATCATAATAATCAATTGATTTGATTCCCAGTTGATTATAGTAACGTCTCGTATGCTCGAAATAGTTCCGTCCCGGGTCGGAACACGAAGGCACATAACCGATGGAAGGCTGGTCAGAGTTGAACAAACTCAATATCCTCTGATTTAGTTCGTGGTTAGATTCGAAATATAAGTCACTTAACAAAACCAGCTTGGTCATTTGAATTTCTCCCTTTCTTAATCTCCAGATTACTTAATACATCTGCCCATTAATATACCTTCTATGACTTGAAGATGCGTCCTGAGCCCACAATTCCAACTCGATTCTACTAACCAAAAATTGATCTTGAACCTTGATGAAAGGAAACATTTTCCCTTCAAAGAAACCCGATGCCGAGAAACTTCCTTGTTCAGCCTTAATAATGTCCATCACCTGTTCTTTAGTCATACTCAGATACTCCGCCGTTTCTTGGATCGTCATTAATGTTTTATTATTGTTCGGCACATCCTGTTCCACTACCTGAGCCGATTCACTAGCTCTCCACTGATTTGATAGCAACAGGCAGCCAACTATGAACGATATTCCCAGAATAACACTGGCTAGTAAAATAGAGTTCGGAATGGATTTCATTGTTTGGGAGTCTCCCACTCTGTATTAAGCAATCCTCTACCAATATTCCATTGGGCAAGCAATGCCCGCTGTCTATTTTCCAAATCAAGATATGGCGCTGCAACACAGGATAGTGTGTCGAACAGATGGATAAAATGAGGGCCCTCCTTAAAACGTCTAAGCCCGCCATACCCTTCATCATCCGCTGCCCATACAATCTTCTTAATTCCCGACATTAATATAGTGCCTGAACACATGGGACAAGGTTCACAGGTGGAGTAGAGGGTCAGGTCATTCTTCGTGTATCGCTTCTTACTTACATCCAGCAAATGTTGCCCTGCCTGACGGATAGCATCGACTTCAGCGTGTGCGGTGGGATCACATTCAGAGAAGACTCGGTTTCTTCCTTTACTCACTACATCCCCATCCATATCCACAATTATCGCTCCAATCGGATAGGTTCCTTCTATTAGCGCCTGATCTGCCTCTTCCAGAGCCAAAACTAAATATTCATAATCCGATAATCTCACGGAAAATCCCCCTTAGTGTAGTATTGACCGCTTACAAAATAAAGTCTTGGTTCTTCAAACTATTCCGAGAAAAGGGTTCATGTCCAATGTCCCCTCTTCTCTATTACAGATCTCTAATCGTGTAATGACCCGACTCACCGAGAAAATCACTTCGGGTTAACCCCTGCTCTCCAAGAAAAGCTCTATAATTTGTTATCGTACCATCATGTGAAATGATAAAAGTTCTTCCGCTCTGCTCTCTGCACCATTGAATTAGCTGTCCAGCATAAGCCTCAAATAGATGTTCTTCCGTTCGATTAATCCCATCCAACCAGCAATCAAGTTCAAAATCAAGAATTCGCAGCCCCGTATACTGAGCATTTAATTCGTCTTTCGAATAGATTTGATCACAGCGCAGAACGGGGAACTCCGGATTTTGAGGAAACATTCTAGGGCCAACGAGAGGACAGACTGTCAGTTTAGCTCTTGATGTTAAGAGGGATGCCGTTTCTATTGTTCGTTTCGTAGGACTCACCAACACTATGTCTTCTGGTAAGATTTTAATCTGATTTCGTAATTCAGTGGCCTGCCTCTTTCCTTGTTCAGTAAGTCCCGGATGCAACTGGTTTAGCTGATGAGGATAATGAAGCAAATGTTCAGCGTGACCATGACGAATAAATGTGAGATCCATAAGCTCCTCCTATTTCGTTGCCTCAAGAAATAACATAAAAATAAACCTCCGTTATGTATTGTATTGCCGTGCTAAGAAATCTTGTACTTGTACTTTAGTATCTCAAAGTGAAACTTTCAGGATCTTCTCCAGTTCCTCCTGACAAGCAGCGCGGTTATATTCCGAATTGTCCAGCCAGTGTTTGTCCATCTTCAGTAACTGATAAATCTCGGTCTCCAACTCTTTTCTTGCCTGAAGAACCTTCACCGTGCCCTCAACACCGTGATATCCTTTCGCGAGTCCCCATCCTTGATTTGTGTAGTATTGTATGAATCCATCTGACCATTCCTTGGGTCTTTCCTGGATTGCCTTGTCAAAGGTGTGCGCAAGATCCTGTTGATGTACATAAATTAATAGCGGATTTAATAGTTGAACGATGCGCTCCAATTCCAAAACATATTGCACGTTTTCTTCTCTGGATTGATTGTATTTCACCATACCTATGGTCAGTGGATTTTGAATGAAACAACATTCGAATATGGTGATGGAATCATCATCCGCACTTATCACGCTTTCGGTAAAACTCCGCCATTTTTCGGTGATCAGCTTCACATTTTGATCAAAAGGCAGTTCGTAAATATCTTTGCTAAATATCTCCTGCACCACATGATCGGGGAAATCCACTCCGAATTCCTCTTTCATTTTGCGATAAGGAATCAGAAAACCCCCTTGATAGGCTGTTGCTCTGCTCTCCAATATATGTTTACACGTCTCCTGAGCATCCACCAAAGATCTGAACTCTTCAACAGAATAAAAGGCCACACCATCATAATCAGCAGGGTGATCCAGATTCCCTTGCTGGATGAGTTGCACCTTTTTGCCTTGCTCAGTCAGAATCTCGGAAACCATCTTGGCAATCGTCGACTTTCCTGAACCCGGTAATCCCTCAATAAGTATCAATTGTTTTGTCATGATTTCATCACCCTTAACTTCTTTTCATTCAGTCGTTGTTAATCGATGTCTGCAAAGATCCACTTCGCAGCATCGCCATCCGCTTTCTTTTTCCTAAACACCATGCTAGAGCTGGCCTCCTCCTCGTTCTCTCTTAATTCAGTAACCATCACAAGTGCTTCATAAAGCTTCTTTTGCTCTCGAATGTTGATATCACTCATAGAGATGATCTTGCGAACTTTAAAACCTGAAAATCCTGAGACTGGCATGCCCGAGACTGGCGATTGTGGATCAAAAAGGCTCATATAGCCCTTCTCATCCTCTTCCCACATATAACGCATGCGATCGTTCATCAGTTTGACGATTTCCAGTTCATCACCTGTGTACTTCGTTTCATCAAGGTAAACAGGAGGGATGCCTTTGTCTTTTTTGGGTGCTTCTGCTTCATCGTCCTTCTGCTCGATTGCTTCATCAGTAACGCTTTCCGTCACAGGAATCGTTGGTTTCTGTACAGCTTCATGGGTTGTTTTATCCTGACAGGCGATTAAGAACAGAAATAATAACGACAACACGGTTAACTTTTTCATATCCAAGCCTCCAACATATGCACAACTTCGCCAAGATCTTTGCACTCATAATCCGGTGTAATCTGTTGCGGTTTGAGTTTTCCTTTTCGATTCAACCAGATAGCCTTAATTCCCGCATTTTGCGCTCCTTGTACATCACTTACCAGAGAATCGCCTATATGGATCACCTCATCTCGCTGCAAACCATACCTGTTGATCGCTTCATCAAACATCTCTGACCTTGGTTTATAAGAACGAACATCCTCACTGGTAATCACTCCGGCCACTTCAATGTTATGTGCCTTCATTGCAGCTTTCACGTCATCAGTATCGATATTGGACAGGATATATACTGGAATTTTAAGAGAATGAAGGAAGGGAATTGAATCAGCAAATATGCCAGGGTTACGCCAATGTGCCAACTGTTCCTGATTAAGCGACTCAGCTTGTAGCTCCGATTTGAAATGGAGAAGCGTTTCTGCCAGAGATTGCACATTCAGCATTCTTTGCGTGGTGAACTGGCTGCCATGGCTTGCATAAAACAACGTTGAAAAAGCCTTCCACCAGTAAGCACCGATCTCATCCGTTGTACATTCCACCTGCGCTGTCGCTTGAACTTGTTTATAAATCACAGGAAGAATGTCATCATCTTCATGAACAACTGTCCCATAGAAATCAAGGAAAATGGCTTTCATTCTATTCCTCCCACTGGAATAATCTCAATTCCCAAAAAACTTCCTATGTATGTTAAATTTTCTCTGTAGGTACATCATAACCCATAATGTGGAATTTGCGAATGAACCAAATAACGTAATCCTCCCCCTCCTTACGGATTTTGCTCAACACAAAAACCACGATGCTCTGCATGTTTTCATCATACAAAGAAGCGTGGTATATCGATAAAGCCTTTACAACTTCCAACATCATAGAACAGAAACCAACTATCTTTTAAAGAACATGTTCATTACACCAATGGCTTTAATGTTGATCTCATTACCCTCAGCATCCATAAAAGTCTCATTATACGTAGTAAAGATTCCCACATGCTGTATATGTCCGCTTCTGAAATTAAGACTTCTTTCCTGGCCGTTCGTGATCTGTGTATACGTCGTTTCATTGATGTCGTAGGAGACATGTATACCATACTCGCTTTCCAGCCATGTATAGAAATCTGTTCTGGATGGATTGGTAATAATCATAATGACAACTAAAATGACAAGACTCATAACTAGTATTTTACGGATCAAGTTCGGTTCATAACCAAATCTATTCTTCATCTTTTTCATTCCGTATCTTTGTTATCATTTCAAGCTTTTTAGCCAATACCCAGCCACTTAATCCATATGATGATGTAATGACAAAGTACAAATATTCCCCCTCGATCAACTTGGTTTCCAGTTCTTCATCAGTTTCATACATGATAGGCCAGCCCTGACCTTTCCCTTTCTCCAACAAATCGCGATTGTAACTAATAAAACAATCCAAACCAACGTCGTCAATATCGAAGATAATGCTGCCTTGCAACGGTGTATCAAACGAATGTGCCAATACATCCGAGAAAAGGATATCCGTATCATCATGCAATTCAGGATGATGCGAACGGGTACGCATCCTAATCTTCTCATTCTCCAAATCGACTTCGTAACTTAATATGATGTTATCATGCACACTTGGCATTTTATGACCCCTTTCAAAGTTCCATTTTAACTCATTGGTTGCTCTGCTTATAATCTGTTAAGCAACTGCCCATCAAACCATACATCCTCATAATCTTCTGCAATCACAAACCGCCATCCCGGCGCAAGTCCGAGGTACTTCTTAATTTTTGGGTCCCAGTCATCGATGTGTGTTACATGTAAAGGTACAAAAAAATCATCTGCATCCGAGTAATTTTCTGCCCAAATATACCATCCGGTTGTATCTCCATCGGGCTTAATACGCATTCCATGGATCGGTTCCAACTTCTCTTTGACGTTCCAGGCGATTCCGATCTTATGGTGCAGTTCACTGGGTACATAGTCTGCGCTATATTTCTGGCACATCTGAATCTGTTCCTGGATGGATGCAGCATTTGTCATCATTGATCATCTCATTTCTCACATGTTGGATATAGCTAAGGTATTTCATAATATTTTTTATAGGTAGAGACCCACTCCTCTTTGGAAAAATCAACAAAATCATATGGCTCACACTGTCTAAGATAATTCAACTGCTCTCCCGCTGAGTCCTCGAGATTCTGCTCCAGATAAGTCACTGTCTTCTCATAACCGGCACCACACAGAAGCTGCACATTAATATAACTGCCCGTATCCTGATTCTTGCGTTTTGCCTGCCAGATCAGCCCAGTGTCCTCTACATTTCCTATGCAGAATAACATAATACATAAGGTTTTGAGATACTCATGATCCACTGCTTCTTGATTCTCAATCTCTTGCTGCAACAACTCTCTGATTTGCTTCCTATGTCTGGTATCTGGATCTAAACCGTACAACTCCAAGATCTCTTCTTCGTTCATTTTAGTACCCCTTGCCTACTTCAGAATATTGTTTAATTCTTCCGCTTTTTTCCTGCTATCCATTCTAGCATAGAAATAGAATTGAATTGTGTGAAGTACTTGTTATGTTAGAAGAATTTCGAATTAACACAGACTAGTTTCGCCTTCAAAAAGTATGAAAAAAGAACTACTCCATGAAGAGTAGCTCTCCTATTGACCTTTACCCATACCTGCTGCTAAAGATCAAATCATCGATCCGTTATCAGCCATGTCTTTGCCTCTTCAGGATCAGCATAAAATGATACAGATTGGCCCATCCCTGATAGTCCTACAAATGAGAGCTTATCCACATGATCTTTGAGATTATTTATGTTGCAGATTAACTGATCCAAGACTTCTTTGGCAATCTTCGTCTCATACATATCCACCCAAACCTTGAGCTTTTTATTGATCCCTAAGATGAAAGCCTCTTCTTGTCTCATCACATCGAAAAGCTTATTTTGGTCCTTATGCTTGCTGCCATATTTCAGACAATGGATTTCTCCACCTTTATAATAATAAGGAAAAATAGATCCACCTGGAGATTTCATGAAATGATCACTCCTTATATTTTGAGATTACTTTAGGCGTTGATCTCCGTAATCTCCAGATACATCTCCTGATTCTGCCGAATTATTTCATTCATGTGTAAAATTGCTTCCTGAGCCGCGGCTCGATATTTAACGTATAGTTCTTCCGTTCTTTGCAGCAGGTTCGGGTCTTTCTCCAAATCCGTGGGCAGAACCTCACGCCACGTGTCTCCATCTTTATTTTTATCTGTAATCAAACGCTCAATGTCGTCCAACAGAGTTACCATTTCATTTTGATTAAAATAGCGCATCCCGTTTTTAATTCCATTCCAGCTCTTCATGTCGATAATGTTGTACGCCGAAAACCAATAAAACTCCGCCAAGCTCTTGGTATGGTTATGATAGGAATAGAACAAAAATATCGCTTGTTGTCCTTCATGTAATTGCCGATATACCTCTACCTTTGCTGCAACATCCTTACCACGAACGGAGATCAACATCGGTTGGACACATAGCCAGCTAAGCTGCTCAGAACCCAAATCTTCTGGTTTGACATTAACTTTCAATAACATGCTCCTCTCTACTTGCGATGATTGTACATTCGAACTACACTAGTCATTTGTTAAGGATTCTTTGGTGTTTCTACTGCGGGATCACTCTCTCCACCCATTCTACGTCTGGACGTTTCTTTCCTGCCTGTCGCTGGAACATGGTTAGACACTTTAGCCAATCCGAATTTGGGCATATTCGCATATATGGTCTCATATGAACCGGATTGAGCTTTGTACGTTTCATGATAAATCCCCACGCTTCCATCCGATCCAATGGATTGGTTAAATCGTTTCCAGGCCTCCAAGTGCAGGCCACCGCGTGCGTATTTCTCCAATTCATCATAAGATCTCCAATATTGCAGCAGAGTCACTCCACGCCAGCTCATAAAAAATTCCGTCCCCAGAAACCCGGTATCTGGGTTCATGTACAGTTCTTTAATCATCGGGCCCATGGATTTAAAAACAGGCAACCACTTATGTATGGCCCACAGGCGATTAACTCTCATTCCAATAATAAAAACAACAAACTC
Source organism: Paenibacillus sp. OK060 (assembly GCF_900101205.1). NCBI lineage: Bacteria > Bacillati > Bacillota > Bacilli > Caryophanales > Paenibacillaceae > Paenibacillus > Paenibacillus sp. OK060. Next base: position 47,027 of record NZ_FNFR01000007.1, on the reverse strand, counting down.
GCCTTCGATCTCAGCTGAATATCTTCCCTTGTGTATGTTTGCCACATTACTCCTCCTTTTCATCTTGTTTGCCGTACTTCATCCCCTACACCATTCTATATTGCAAAATTAGTTGAAGACCACTGATGCCCATTTTCCGCTCGCCCATATCCAGAAAACCTGCTTTTAGATACAGCTTTTGTGCTGCAATATTCCCCTCATTCACAGCTAAAATAATTTCATCGACCTTCGGATCAAGCTGCTTAACCAGTGTAGGCAGTTCCCTCATGGCAGTGAGTGCATACCCGTTCCCCTGATGTTCTAACGTAATGGATAACGCACGTACCAGTATCTTACGGGAAGCATCTCTTTCCTCTACGTATTCAGAATTTTTATGTAGTATGAAGAAACCAACTGGAGTCTCATCATTTAAAATCACTACCGGATATTTGTTCGGATTTTGGAATGCCTCCTCCATCACTTCCGCAGGCATAGCAGTAAATTGAACCTGTTCATCACTTAATGAAAAATTAGCCAAGTCTTGACTGTACTTTTCATTATATGGAGCGAGGCTAATCCGTTTTTTCATTTAGAATACCTCCCACTTTGCAAACAATTGTCTAAGTCTCTGGGCCGTTGTTTGTATAAACTCTTCTATAGCTTCCATAGATAAAATGTTCAAATCATCTAAGGGCTCATTTTCAAGGTTATTCAAAAAGTCTACTTTTTCTTTTCTATACTGGTACATTTCTTGCTCCAGCAATCCACCTAAATCAAAAGCTTTACCTGCTTGCAGCTTATTCAATAGATCATGGCCATCAGACCCTTTTCTCAAAATCATAAATTCCAGCTTCGTAACATCCTCCGTATAAATACTTCTTCCATCAGGGTGTTCTTCATATGCAGGATAAATCTCGAAAGTCCATACCCGATCCGTATATACATGAGCAATGTAGCCGCACAAATATTGCATAAACTTAGGATCACTATGCGAGCGTTCTTTGTTGGAATTAAAAAATGCCCCGAGCTCTTCGTCTGTTGCAAATCGTGCTGTCTCTGGCATGAGATGAGTTTTTGCCTTTTCGGCTCTTTCATTCGTTCTCACATGAATGGAGTCAGGAGCAAGACTGCCCACTATAAATTCAGGGGTTGGATCAAATAATAATTCAGATGCGATTGCAAAATGAACCATGGGCCAAGGCATAATAAATGCTCCTATCTCTATTAAAATCGGGGATTTTAGTTTACTCACAAACTATATTTTCCCTATTCCCTCTCAAAATCTTCTTTATATCCTCTAGGGCTTAACGCAGAATTGTGAGTTCCCCTTGTATCAAATCTACCAATACAGGCTTCTGTACCTTGTTGATTGTGGAAATATCAATTTCATCTAAACTTTTAAAAACAAGCTCTAACGATTCATTCTGTTCATCTTTAAATAAAAGGGTTGTTTGATCATCATCAAGTTTCTCACCCAACTCCGCGGTGACGTTGAACAGGAACATTACAAATACAACCTCGTTGCCATCCGGATATGTATATTTCATTTTCTCACCTGTGTAGATGGATGCCAGTTCATATGAACTTACGTCAAGCCCCGTTTCTTCTTTTACTTCTCTAATCATAGTTTCTTCAATACTCTCACCGGGCTCCATACCACCACCAGGTAATCCCCAACCGCCATAATCTGATCTTTTTTGCAGCAGTATTCTACCCATATGATCACGAATAATAGCTCCACCAGTAACGACAATTCGGCTTGTCATTAGTCATGCTCCTCTCTAATGGCTTACGCCCCGACTAGTAACCCTTTGGATTCATCATAACCCATGTATTGGTAAATGCTAAAAGATCTTTTTTTTGACCAGAATCTCAGTTCCTTCTTCTTTGTACTTCGCAATAAATTCATTGGTCACATGATCATGATGAAGTATGCCCATATAGTCTGTGCCCGGCTTCTTCGGTCTGTAATCGGAATCAACTGTATAGATATTGAAGTGCACCTCATCTTCGTCTTCTGACACGTCCGTATGATTGAAAAGTACAATCACTTCATCTTTATTTAGAAACTGAAAATCCCCTTGTCTCTCCATAATATAAAAAGGATATTTCATGTCCTCTGTCTGAATTAAATTTTGGTATTCTTTCAACTCTTCGGGGATTTGTTCCATGTAATGTATCGCTACCTCTTCTGCTTGAAATATTCCTGATATCCACTTGAACCTGCCTTTTGAAGCTACTATAACAAACAAATTAATCATCCTTCCTAGCTAAAATTACATAAATCTAGTTCGTTCTTGCACGTACAAAGGTTTGAGACAGAATCCGATGGCTGCCAGCGATGTTTTCAATTTCAATGCTATACTCAGACTCTACATATTCAATGTGATGTTGTTCATAGTATTTTTTCCAGAATGAAACAGCTGATCGGTTATTAGCCAATTGCTCCACTTTGAATCTGCCCTGAAATTGTGCAAACACCAAATCAACCGCTTGAGCCGCCAATCCTTGTCCACGATACTTTTTGACCAGAAACAGTTCTTGAACTGTAAAGTCGATATCCTCATCTACATAAGGAGGAGAGCAAACCAGCACAAATCCGATTACCTTTCCTTCATCTAGAATAAAAAACGGATGTAATTCCGCCCGTTCCAGATAGAGATAGGTATTCGTTGGATCGAATTTACCCTCTTTTAGCAAATCCTCACCCGAGAATTCAGAAAGATCATACAGATAAAGGTTGTACAAGTTTAAAAATAATTCTTTCTGACTTTTATCGATTCTGGTGATCTGTACATTCATGTCATTACACCTCACTTTATTAATAAACCACAATTCCCCATCTTTAGTTGCATATCACGCCCCTGCTTACCACTTAAACGTATCGCTTCAACTCCAGTAAATATAGGTAAAGTTTAATTTAAACGATGAAGAATCCTTTCCATCATAAAAGGTTATGTGTAACCAAAAACGGACACGACATCGTCGCGTCCATGAGTAATCTCACTTATTTGATTAGATAATTAACTACAGGATAAGAAATCACGTTCCGGTCTCTATAGGTTGAGATCACTGCTTCGGAATGCGTACTTAGAATCCCATTTTGCAACATGACAGGTCTAAATCCTCGCTCCATCGCGCCATTATAAGTAAACAGAACACATTCCTCGGCGGCAAATCCCGATATGATCAACAGCTCTACACCGTTACTCTTCAGAATCTGCTCCAAGTCTGTCTGCCAGAATGCATTGGAGCTCTCCTTCGTAACCTTAAGATCCTTCTCATTCACATCAACCTCAGAAATAATACGATACGCCTCAGAATTTGAATCCTCCATCCCTTCCACGTCTTGGACATGAACTACCACATGGTCGCTCGAACGAAGCACGTCTGCAACATGATTGATATATTCACAAGCGCGGTCTATTGCTTTTTGATCTAATTTATCCCGTACAATACTTTCTTGCATATCCACGATCAGAAAACCTATTTTCATATCATCTCTCCTCTTACTTTCTTTCTCAGCATCATGATCTGCCCAATATGATACGCATTATGAATACACAGATTGGATATGACATTCCACCATGGGGCATTGAAGTACGATGGAATGGTCATCCCTAATTTTGCATCATCAATTTCCTCTACAGCCTGTATCCAGCGACTAAATGTTGCACCAATCTGTGCAATGCTTTTCTGCCAATCTTTTTCACTTACATGTGATGGGTTAACAATGAATGTCTCATCATTATTTATGCTATTGTCCGAACCCACATCACCCTTGATAAACCGCTCCAACCAAGTTTCATTCCAGAAAGTCAGATGATTCACCAACCTCCAGATCGATTGTCCCTCATCATTCAGCCATAAGGCCTGCGCAGCGGTTAGATCATGTAACATCTCATCCAGCGGCATAATGACAGGCAGCGAGTTGGTCCAACAGCACCAATTTGATACTCATGTTCGGCTCCTGTCTCCTTTAAAAATAAAAACTATTAGTCCTTGAACAACTCATTCAGCATCCGGTCGCGATTTTCCAGGAAACTGCGGGTGATCTGATAATGTTCTGTATCCTCATATTCCACTTCCTGAATCCCATCGTCGAAGCTCAGAATGCATGCTCCCGGATATCCCAGTAGAATCGGCGAATGCGTCGCGATAATAAATTGGGAAGTGCCTGATAGATCATGCAGAATGCGCAACAAGGAGAGTTGACGGGCTGGCGATAAGGCGGCTTCGGGCTCATCGAGCAGATAAATGCCTTTGGAATTGAATCGGTTCACGAACAGATTGAGAAAAGACTCCCCGTGGGATTGTTCATGCAACGAACGCCCACCATAATACTTGAGCGACTCCGGCCCCAATTCATCTACATGCGATGCAAATTGATAAAAGGACTCCGAGCGCATGAAGAAACCATTCGTGATTTTGGGCAACCAGGATAGACGCAAATAGTCACCCAATGATGATTCAGCAGCATCAATCTCAAATGCATTATTTTTCCCGCCCCCTGCTGTGTTAAATCCACATTGATGAGCGATACCTTCGAGCAGTGTGGACTTGCCCGATCCATTTTCGCCAACAAAGAAAGTAATGTTATTTTTGAATTCCAAACGCTCCAATGACTGTATGGATGGTATATGAAACGGATATTGATCCGGATTTTCGACTTTAGCAGACAGTAACTCCACACTTCGAAGATACATAGACACACTCCTATTTTTATAACGTTGGACTCCTGTTGGTTTCAGTCCTGTTTATTGATCCACGGATGGATGATTTCTTTGCGGGTGATGATCTCAATGGTCCTGATAAAAAACCAGGTGAACCCGGCATAAAAACCGATATGCGGATATCGGAATGCCGCCGGTTTGTTGCCTTCGAAATAGAAGTGCCCAATCCAGGAAAGGGCGTAATGGATAAGTGCCAGAACCAGCATGACTTTAAAATTAATAAACAAGAAAATCCAAGCCACAAACGCCGATAAAAATGCGAAATAATGCAAGATGAGGTTGTTCCGATCCTGATGTTCCTGAAGATAATAACGCAAATCTTTGCGAACACGATTCAACATCCGGTCACACTCATTTCACCCTAAAATGTGATCATGGCTCCTTTTTCATCAAATACGGCAGTTGGATTCCAAGTGACTTCCCAGCAGTTATTCTCCGGGTCCAGAAAATAGGCGATTCTTCCGTCCCAGGCAGCGTCGTAGGGCTCTTTGATTACATTACCTCCGGCTGCGCGAATTTTAGCAATGGTATCATCAACATCTTCCGCTTTATCCACATTGATTGCCAGCGACGTTCCCTTCAACCCGTCAGATGCACTGAATGTCATACCTGTATCTTTCTCAAGCTCCTGAATGGGATATAACGATAACAATACACCAGTCGTTTCAAAGACACTGTACTGATCTGAACTGATTGCTGTCTCACTCCAGCCAAGCTTCTTACACATTCCCTATATTAAACGACGAACAGAAGGATGACAAAATTATGGTTGACGGCGGCAGATCAGCTTCTATATTATGTAGGAAGAACGTTCTGCATAAAAACATAAAATGAATTGGCGTGTTACCACCCCAGAGGGCATGAGCCAAGAAGCGAACATGAGACTATACTCGCTTCTTGGCTCTTTTTGCGTTCCGGAGACCTGGAAGCGTTAACTTTAGAAACGAGGAGGCGGTGAACCGTGAGTAAAGGAATGATGCTGCAGGTGGAGCGGGTCGTCGGCAGCAATATTGTTCTGGCCCGGTCGCACCAGAATACCAAGGAGTACGTACTGATCGGCAAAGGGTTGGGATTTGCGTTCAAGGTGGAAAGCACCATTCAGTCCGATGATCCGCGGATTGAGAAAAGGTTCCGGCTGGAGGACCGGGAGGAGTGGGGGCAGGCGCAGGAGTTGATGAAGGACTTGGACCCCAATGTCATCGACATCTCTGATCAGATTATCCGTCTCATCGCTGATCAGTTTCCTGGCAAGCTGAATGACAAGATCTACCTTGCTCTTCCAAGTCATATTCAGTTCACCTTATATCGTATCCGCAACGGGATGGAGATTCTGAATCCTTTCCTCACGGAGACAAAGCTCAGTTTTCCGAAAGAATTCGAAATCGCCTCGGAAGCGGCGGCCATGATCGGAGAGGCATTTGGCGTAGAGGTACCGGAGGATGAGGCCGGGTTCCTGACATACCATGTGTACTCCTCCGTGAATCACGTCCCTGTCGGACAGTTGGTTAAGGTATCCAATGTGATCAGCAAGCTTCAGTCCATTATTGAAGAGCAGGGTGGCGTTCGCTTTGAGCAGGGCAGCCTTAGCCAGGCAAGACTCCTGATACACCTGCGCTTCTCCATGGAACGCCTGTATCAGGAGCCGATGACGGCCCCCACCTTCGCACAATATGTGAAAAATGAATATCCGTCCGAATACCAGCTGGCCAGAAAGCTAAGTGCTGTAATGGCCGAGGATTTGGGTACAGAGGTACCCGAGGAAGAAACGGCTTTTCTCGCCATGCATTTATACCGGCTTTTTCAAACCCAAGCCAAAACCAACAACAGAGAGGATAACACACAATGATCTGGAAATGGAAAAACAATAAATCTGCCAAAACATCTGAGACAATATCCGTCGTCTCCCCACTCACCGGAACCTGCGTCAGTTTGGAAGAAGTGCCTGACGAAGCGTTCGCGCAAGGACTAATGGGTCCAGGAGTTGCAGTGATTCCCCAGGAGGGCAGGCTGGTCGCACCTATCGACGGCACTGTGGTGCACCTGATTAAATCGCATCATGCCGTAATGATTGAGCATGCTTCTGGGCTACAGCTGCTGCTGCATATCGGTATGAATACTGTCAGTCTGAAAGGACAGGGCTTCACACCCCAAGTGCAGACCGGGGATCAGGTCGCTGTCGGTCAGACCCTGATCGAATTTGACCTGAATGCTATCGTTTCGGCTGGTTATCCGGTCATCACCCCTGTCATCGTTGCGAATGCGGCAGAACAGCCGTGGGAGTCACACCCGACGTATGGCAACGTAGAAGCGGGCTTGGGAACTATCATGAAAGTCAGCTTGCCCAAATAACATGAATCTAAAAAAGAAAGGAAGAACAATATGCTGAAAGCATTGCAAAAGCTAGGGAAATCCCTGATGCTTCCTGTAGCAACCCTGCCTGCAGCAGGTATTCTTCAAGGCTTGGGTCTTCTTAATTATGAAAAGGACATTCCGCTTGGACCCGTGATAGGGGGATTTCTCAATCAGTATGTCGTTCCATTCATGAATGAGGGAGCGGGGGCGATCTTCGGCAACCTTGCGCTCATCTTCGCCATCGGGGTGGCAATCGGACTGGCGGGGGATGCGGTCGCCGCTCTTTCCGCCCTGATCGCTTATATGGTGCTGATACGGATTCTGGGAGCCGTTCCAGGTGTATTCGGTTATATTCCTGACGATGTCAAGCTGGATACGGGCGTTTTGGGCGGGATATTTGCCGGACTGCTTGCAGCCTATATGTATAATAAATACCACAATATCAAGCTTCCTGACTGGCTCGGCTTCTTCTCCGGCAAACGCTTTGTGCCGATGGTCACCGCCGGCTCCATGCTGGTGTTGGCCATCCTGATCGGCATGATCTGGAGCCCGATTCAGGATGCCATCGGCGCTTTCGGCGCCTGGATTGTAGGCTTTGGCGGCTTTGGCTCCATGGTGTTCATGATCGCCAACCGCCTGCTCATCCCGCTCGGTCTGCATCATGTTCTGAACTCCATCGCCTGGTTCCAGATCGGGGATTATACCAATGCAGCCGGGGAAGTCGTGCACGGGGACCTGACCCGCTTCTTCAACGGAGACCCTACGGCAGGCATGTTCATGTCTGGATTCTTCCCGATTATGATGTTCGCTCTTCCGGCGGCGGCGCTTGCCTTGATTCATACAGCCAGGCCTGAAAAGCGCAAAATGGTCGCTTCGATCTTTATCGGCGCAGCGGTGGCTTCGTTCTTAACGGGTATTACCGAACCGCTCGAGTTCTCCTTCATGTTCGCGGCGCCTCTGCTGTATGTGGTGCACGCTATTCTTACCGGTGTAGCGGCACTGATCATGTACCTGCTGGATGTTAAGCTGGGCTTCGCCTTCTCCGCAGGTCTGATTGATTACCTCGTGAACATGAAGCTATCGACCAATCCGCTGCTCATGATTCCAGTCGGACTCGCATTTGCGGTCGTCTATTATTTCCTGTTCCGGTTCATGATTCTCAAGTTCAACCTGAAAACGCCGGGACGCGAGGATGACGCTTATGATGCCGATGGCCCCACTCATGCTTCCGCCGTGGCAGCGGCGTCTGGCGACACCAAGGCTGGCAAAGTGCTCGCCGAGATCGGTGGAACAGATAATATCGAGAGCATCGATGCTTGCATCACTCGCCTCCGTCTTGTTGTTAAAGACGACAAAGCCATCAACGACCAGGCCCTCAAACAGCTTGGCGCTTCCGGCATCATGAGGCTTGGTGGCGGAGCTGTACAGGTCATCTTCGGCACCCAGTCCGAAATTCTGAAGGATGAGATTAAGAAACTGATGTAACGCTCGTCCTCCTTTGAGTTCAAAAGGTCGAGAACAGGGGTATGCTTTACCCTGTTCTCGACCTTTTTTATTACCAAGAAGCGCATGATATTCTTTTGAGTGGCCGTGTCTTCTTTTGGTCTATGAGTTTTAATATACAAAGTTAATATACAAATCTGCGCTGCGCCCAATAGCTGAACACAAAGATCGATACCTCTGTTAACAGCTTGGCTGCAATCAGCGGGATAATCAATTTTTCATTGTAGAAGTACAACAATCCGTAATTTAATAACAGCACCAGAATGACCAGTGAGAAGTACTTCGGTAAAGACTGACGGACTCTGGACGTTTTCCCAGCTGAAAATACATATTTCCGATTGATCGTATAGTTGAAGATGGAGCTGCACAGTCTCGCTGCAACGACCGATAGGAACAGATTATGCGTGAAATACTGGATCACGAACAGTAAGCCAAAATCGATCAAGGCCGATAACACCGAAGACGTACTGAATATCAGAATCGGCATATAAATGCGGAATGAATCTATCAATGGGCGAAAATGAGAAGATTTGTTATGATCCAGATAGACCGTATCAATAAACTCCTCTGTAATCTCATACCCTTCTTTATGTGCTGTTAGCAGCATGTTCATTTCATATTCAAATCTTTCCCCCGGTATCTGGCACAGCCAGTCCAGCATCGAGTACGGAAAACCTCGCAGGCCTGTCTGTGTATCGTATACTTTCGTACCTGTCGTGAGAGAAAAGACACCTCGTGTGACCGTGTTGCCAAAACGACTACGCACTGGAATGGTTCCACTGAACCGACGGCTACCCAGTACAATCCCCGGATTCGTTTGCTCCAATAGTACATCAAAGATGCGTTTGATATCATGCGGCAGATGTTGGCCGTCACTGTCTGCGCACACAATACCGCCCTGTGGGCCATGTTCCTTAATATATTGAAATCCTGTCTTGAGTGCACGTCCCTTGCCCAGATTAACTGTATGTGTCAGGACTGTACACCCATAGGCTTCTGCCGTCTCGAAAATCCCCCTGTAACCTGGTCCGCTACCATCATCTACAATGACAATGGGTCCTAACTGAAACGTCTGCAACTGCAACACGAGATTCAATAAACGAACATCCGGTTCGTATGATGGAATTAATATAGTCATGATCATTGTCCCTCTTTCAGATAAAGGATGTCACTTACGCCGCGTTCCTGGTTTCTCCCCAGCGGATTATTAACAACCCGACCCATGAAATACATTGTGGATGAACCGCCGCCGTCCAGATTGTAGGCTTCCGTTGCTCCAAGACCTTTCATGACATCGGCAAGCTCTGCCAACGTCATGCCACGGCTGTCATCCTGCCGGCCGTCAACTACAACAAATACATAATGATTCGGGGCGATCATGCCGATTGCAGTTCTCGGATTGGCATCCTGGATCGACCGGTTGCCAAAGTTGTTATCGATTTTCACACTGCTGAAGTCACTTACAATCTCACCGTCCTGAATCAGAATCGGTCCAAAAGATAGCGTATTGGTCGCACCTTCCGCCAGCAATTCCGATGAGGATTCTTCTGTCTCGTTATATGTCTTCATCGTGCCATCACTGAACAATGCCATCGCATCACGCACCGGATCATCCCGATATACCGTACCATTGCGGATAATTACGCCATCATCACGGAAGCCGTAATAGTCACCATTGATGGCAAAGATGGCATTGTTGGCCAATGCTATCTCTGAGGTGTTTTCGGTAATATTCGTGCCAAAGCTGTTATCTGCCAGAGCCGAGCGCAGGCTGCTCGCATCTGTCAGCTGTACATCTGCGACGTAATACGTGATCTGATCTGAGCCGGACCCCGTCTGCACCTTGTCGATTTTGACCTGCATATCATTGCTGGAATAGTTCCAGTCATCTGACGTTGCATTCACTTCAGTCGCCGGGGTTGAAGTATCGCTGGAGGTGCTGGTTGCTGATGTATTGTCATCCGCTACAACAACCTGTACATGCCGGATTAAGTAGCGATCTGCCAGGCTGTATATCACGGTACCAAGGCCTAGAACAATAACAAGGGTGATCATCAGCCATTTGCGCCTTGGTTTTGCATTTTTATATGGGTCGTTCTCGTTGGTTTTTGGATAGATCTTCATCATGTGAAGTTCACCTCTTCATCTAAGTTCTTAAGGCTCATCATAGGCGGGCTAGCTTAAATGAATCTGAAACAGGCTGAACGCAAAAAAAGAAGGTCATCCTTTCCCCCGAGAGGAAATCAGACAACCTTCCATATAAGTGATAATGATGGATCTCAATCTATATATGTACCCAAATAGGGACAAGTACGATGCTAAACAACTTTCTATAAACGTGACTGTTCACCAGCAAAAAGAGCATCGTATGCAGGGCAGGGCTGCTTTTCTAGATAATCCATTAACGCTTGTGGTTGCTTGGTATAAATATCCTTCAAAGACGTACCCTCGTAGATATTGCCGATCACGACTGGGTGGCATAACTCACAGATGAGAATATCCCCATTACCGTGTAAATGCAGCTGCTTCGTCCCATCCACACAATTGGAGAAATACACACCCGGTTGTTCTCGTAACCCCAATTGCTCCGCGAAACGATCCATACAGGTAAAATATAATGTCGTATCTTCTTTCTTGTGATTGATCAGATCATTTACGGACTGGATGAGGGACTCCTTGGAGGCAATCTTGCTCCATTTACTGTGTGGCATCACGATGCTGTTCTGAATCTCATGGATGCGCACACCCAGTTCATAGACTTTATCGCTAATAGCTTGCATGTTCGCTTGGGTTCCTTCGAATAACAGCGTTTCTAGCACGGTTTCCAGCCCCGCTTCAGCACAAAGACGGATGTTTTGCTCCAAGCGCTCATACATGCGGGGATGTACACGGTAATATGCTGCATAAGCTTCCCGGTCTGTATAGTTAAAAGATATATGAATATTGGACAAGCCTGCATCCCGCAAAGCATGAATTCGTTCTTCCGTTAGCAGGCTGGCATTGGTATTTAATTGCGTGTCGATGCCATGTTTCCCACAATAGGTCACAATCTCCAGGCAATCCTGATATTTCAGAGTCACCTCTCCCCCGGACAAACGCACCCGCTTGAGCCGCGGAAGCTCACGAATAATTCGAATCACTTCTTGACCGCTGATGCATTGCCCATCGTCCCGATTGTAGGCGCAGCAATAGTCGCATTTGTAATTGCAATTGGAGGTCACGCCGACCTCCAGTCCTTCCAGTTCATATACGCCGGGTGTTTCAAGTTCAAGTGATTTATATTTGTTTTTCGCTGTCAATTCGATGTACCTCCCAGTTCCTTATCCATGTTTTTTCAACTTGGAGATTATAGCGGATCTCGGTCGATGCCCGATATGACATTATGTACGTTGGGATGTAAAAAACCGAGTAAACCCCAGCCATTTTATTGAGTTTCAGTCCATCTATGCTCAGGATGATATGCAAATTCATAGTCTGCAATCATCAAGAATGACACACGACTTTGCTGATCGATCACCATGGATAAAATCATCAAATTTTCATAGCCACCTTCAAGTACGAATTTATCAAATGACGTTATTACACTGTAGTTTCCTTGTTTATCTCTCTCCATGAGATACGTAATTGAGCGTACTTTTCTTTGATTAGAATCAATAAAGGCTTTCTTTCCGTATTGCTGGATTACTTCTTGAATTGTACTTCCATAACCTATGCCACTTGGCGTTTTATATTTTTTTGATTTTGCTGCCGCATCATCGATCACGATTCCATCCACAATTCCTTCTTTGTAATGAATCCACATCCCTTTATACTGGTAAACATTCGTATGATAATAATAATCCACGTGTTTCCCCAACTGCTGCTCAACCTCTGCTCGAGTATCTCAGATTTTAACGGTGATATTCTTTGCTTTATTCTGAACTTTAAATTCTTCTTCTGTAAATATCGTAGGCGCATGAGACAGATTAGAGACTTCGAACAGACTATCGGATACTTCAGAGGTACTTAAAAGAGTCATAAAAAGGACAACAAATAGTATTCCTTTGGTCAACATTAACATTCCTCTCAAACATGTTCAGCAGGTTATAACGATTGAAAATCTTCTCTGGTCATCGCATACAAATTCAAATCCTGCATTTCGTTTTTAATTTTCATATAACTCCGTAAAAGCCCTTCGAATTTCATGCCTGTCTTTTCCATGACCTTTGCGGAACCGATGTTACCCACCAGACATTTAGCCTGAATTCGTTCCAACCCGATGTCTTCAAATCCAAATTGAATGATTCGGCTAACCGCTTCCGTCATAATTCCTCGATCCCAGTACTCATTGGATAACACATAACCTAATTCCACCCTCATACTGTTGCTGTCGCACCCCAGATAATTGCAGCTGCCAATCAACTTTTTCGTTTGTTTATACTCAATCCCCCATGGCCCCAGCTTATCCACCTCATATCGACTCATGACAAAATCAATAAAGGCTTTGGTATCCTCCTTGCTCTGATGTGCGTCCCAAGTTGTGTACTCCGATACAGCAGGAACCGCACAATAACGGTACATCTCATCCAGATCAGCATAGGTAATGGGCCTAAGGAGCAAGCGTTCAGTTTCCACTATCGGAAATGGGTCAAAATAACTTTCAATGGACTTCATATGTATGCCTCCCCGGCTTATACAAATTAATTTAGCAACTGTTGCTGATAAGGAATCACACTATCCAGTTAATCTGTTTTGTTCTGGCTTCCCGCTTCTTGATCTACAGATTCATAACTCACAAAACGCTTGAGACTTTCTTTGGTTTTGGAGCTGGTTGCTTCATATTCCGCCCATACTAAATAGAACAAACCCAGGATTAAAGCAGCTATACTCCAATTTCGCGGAGCTGTTCCAACATAATTCAGCATCTCCTGAAACAATTCCGAATTCCACGAAGCCACACCAGAACCAAAAATGGCAGCACTCAAATATCGAACACTGTACAGAAATGCCGCTATGACCAGCAGCAGTGTCCCTGTAGTTCTACGACTCACACAATTCCCCCCTTTATAAAATCACGGCCATAACTTCTGATGCTTCCATTGCCCTTGATGCAGAATATATTGAATTCGCACATGCTTTCGTTCCGAGTCTCCCTGCCAGAACTCAACTTCCTTTGCGTTTACGGCGTACAGTCTCCAATTCGGTGTACTGACATCAGAATCCCGGCTGATCCGCTCTTTCTGAGCGGCAATGGCGCGTTCCAATTCTTCCTCACTCTCCAGCTCCTGACTCTGTCGTCCTGTCATCGCAACTGCGCGCGCACCTGCCGATCTTTTCCGAAAATCCGCTGCACCTGCTTCCTCGCCCATATCCACGGCTTCTCCCCTTATGCGGATCTGTCTGCCCAATGCAGGCCAGTAAAAGGTCAGTGCCACATACGGATTGTTCTCCAGCTGCTGTCCTTTTCGACTCTCCGAGCCAGATGCAAAATAAAAAGCTTCGTCAACTACGTCTTTCATTATCAATACTCGTGCATCTGGAAAACCATTCGAATCCACTGTCGAAATCGTCATCGCATGAGGTTCTTTCACCCCGTAATCTATAGCCAGTCTCAGCCATTCCAGAAAAAGATCCCCTGGTCGATCCGGTAAAAGCTCGGTATTCCAAGCTGGAAAAGGTCCAGACAAGGACTTCAACCCACGCAACAAATCACTTGGTTTATCACTCATATCGGCAACCTCCTTAGACTTCCATTTCATTCCATTGTAGCGTAGTAGGCCATTTTCTCAACTATTTGTTTTGAAATGATTGATATGTTCAATCTATTTTCACTGATAAAAGAAGGATATATTAAACAAAATAGCAAATAACCTACATTAGAGTTTTTTCATTTCGAAAGGAGTGATGTGGTATGAAGAATAACCATGTTGCAATGATTTTTAGGAAGGATACGAAGTAAGTGCAGAGGATAAATTCCTCTGCAAAGTAAAATTTGGGAGGAACTCCGAATGGTAGTTGTATTAAAGCCAGTGTCTAATGAAAATTGGTATGAATGTACCCAGCTTAAAGTTAAGCCAGAACAGCTTAATATCTTTCCTGCACCTGTCGTTTATTGGATTGCTGAATCTAAATATGTTAATGATTTTGAATTACGTGCTATTTACTCGGAAGAGGTTTTAGTCGGTTTTCTCGTATTCTGTGCGAACCCAGACAAGGATGATAACTACTGGATTCCTGCCATAATGATTGACGAGAAGCATCAAGGAAAAGGTTATGGCAAGGCAGCAATGAAAACTTTGATTCAACTTATGCGTATTTCAAATTACACAAGAATCATGATTGGACACCGACCAGACAATCTAATTGCGGAAAAGTTGTATGAATCTTTAGGGTTTATAAAAACTAGTGAAGAAGTAATAGATGGTGAAATAGTACGTCTGCTTCAGATAAACTAAATAATATATATAAAGACTGACGGCACCTGTCGGCAGTCTTTATTATGACTGAAAAAGAATTAATTGTTGTGAAAATTGCTGCTTTTATATACTCCCTTTTCTAACCTAGATGACTCATCATATTCATGCTGCTAAACTCCCAACCATTTACTCCTTTTTCAACCGTATGAACACTGGTATTCCCTATAGAATGAAACTCCGATGTATTGGTCCAATTCTGGTCTCCTAAGAGATAATAAAGGATGTTGATTACTCCGCCGTGCGTGACCAGTAGAACATTCGATTTGATCTGTTGCTCCTCTATACTTCGGCATAAATCCCGAAAGGATGTACAGATTCTGTTATAAAAATTCCGAGGACTTTCTCCTCCTGGAAACGGGTTATCCATTCCAAGAGTGTTAAAATAAACTCCTGCATATTTCACTTCTGCTTCCTCATTTGGCATTCCAGCCAAATCTCCGTTGTTCATTTCTCTCCAGTCTTTCAGATAAAGCCCCTTTATGTTCAGTCTTTTTTCAAGCTCTTTGGCAGTCTGTACTGCACGCGGAAGATCACTGCTAATCACCGTGTTTATCTTATATTGCTCTGAATGATGGTACAGGTAATCTCCGAGCCTCGATGATTGAGTAACACCTTCTTCAATGAGCCCTCGCTGACTCCAACCACCTCTGTAACCCTCCTCATCCATGCCGTGCCTTACTAAGAAAATCTTCAAGATATCTCCTCCTCTATTTGAATCCTCTTATAATAAACCCCGGCCCTAGATCTTCCATCTTAGGTCGGGGCTTATGTTTTTATTTCACAAACGTATTGTGAACTCGAACTGATTTTATAAAATAAGGAATCCATACGGCACAGGTGAGTACCGTCCTACCTATCCCTTTTAACGAACTTCCATCCTCAAGTTCTACCGCCATAGGAATCTGAAGTAACAATAGATAATCAATGATGCCCACGGCTAGACTCACACTGTAAAACATAATCATAAGACGAGGGAATATCGATTTCTTTCTATAAAACGTAATCAGCGTATATACGCCAAATACTAAAAATAGCACATTATATACCGTTTCAAAAATGAGAACCGGGCCCCACCATGCGTGATAATAGTCAGATTGTTTGGAAGTTAAGAGCTCCCAAGTCTCTCTCGTCATTGAAGGTACAAGGTATTGAAATAATTGCACAACAAGCATAATGATGGTGAGATAAAGTCCAATATGGACAAGAATCAACCATCCCCCAAGTCCTGATATACCCAAAGGTCGATAATCAACCTTCTTTTCTTCAATTTGTGGTTCCACTAAATAACACCTCCTATTCTGTTTTGTTATTCTGAGATGACTCCTCTTTCTCGTGTAAACTTTTACACAACTGTATTATTATACAATGCGAGGAAGAGATACGATACCAATTTCTCCAATTAAAGCCATTGACCAAAAAAAGAGGGTTACTCTTTAAAAGATAATCCCTCTTCTTCAAGTGCTTGTCGAAGTTTTGGCATCGCAGAAGGCCCGATCCCGTGCAGCTTCAAAATCTCTTTTTCTGTGTATTGCGAGAGTAGCTGTAATGTCGTAATTCCCTGATTCTCCAGCGCACGTCTAGCGGGTGCAGACAGCAATGAAAGAAATCCTTCTTTCGGTTTCCGTTCCTTCTCACATACCGGACAGGTTGGACAATCGCTACTTTTGTAATAGGAATGCCCTTGTTCGCATGTTCTTAGTGTTCCTTTAGTGTTTGCCATGTTAGTCACCCCTTCCTGTATCGGATAACAATTATCTCGGATTTAGCTACTCAACCAGTTCTCAACATCTGAGATCATATCCTCATATTGTTTTAAAGCCTCTATAGTCCATGTAACTTGTGATGTTCCCATTTGTTGTTCTTCATCGTCTGTGCATTCAATCCACAAAGAGCGTTTTAGACTGTATTCGAGCCAATCCAATTTTCCGGAAAAACCATTATCGAGAACCCTTCTCCAATTGGCGTTTAAATTCCCCACTCGAGACCGATATCCATTTATAAAAGCCAAGAACCTTTCTTTGCCCACGTTTCCGGTCTGATCCACAGACCAATACATCGCTGTTTCCACCAGATCATGCATCGGATTGATATAACCCGCTGATTCCCAATCAATAATGATGGGGTTTTCCTGCTGCCACATCACGTTCTTAGGCTCAAGATCTCTATGGCTAATAACTGTATTTGAGGCCAGTATTACTGATGCTTTTTTTGCCTGAGCACTCCACTCATAGAGCTTTTGAATGTTATCAGCTAATAAGATCGTCCAATCCGAATTTTCTTTCTGCCCTTTGGTTAAATAATCATTCCAATCGATTTCTTTGGAATGATTTAACTGAAGGTCAGGAATATGAAGCTGTGAAAAATCAGTTTTATGAATATCCGCAAGAATCATGCCCATATGCTCACAATGGGTTTCGGTTACTTCATGAAGCTCCAGACTTTTACCATCGATCCAGTCAAATATAAGATAACATTGATGATCTAAGATCTGCATCGAAGAACTATTTATTACTTTGGCAGGTTGAGCATCGATAAAATTTGCTGCCACGTTTGCTATTTTTTCGGATTGAATATAATTTTGCATAGCTGTAGGTCTACTCATAATTTGAGGATTCAGTGCTTTCACAGCATATTTGGCATGTGTAGTTTCAATGGCATACATGCGATGTAAAAGCCCACCCGAGATTGCCTTGGGTGTACTGATCAACTCACCAAGTTCTAATTCAGCGACGAGTTTTTCGAATTTAGATTATATTGAATATTATTCATACGTTACAACACCTTTTGGAAACTACCAATATCCAATCTGCGATCAAATTTATATCCCACGCCTTTAAACATCGCACATTGCTCATACCCATGCTTTTCGAACAGGGACTTGCTGCGTGTGTTTTCCATGCATACCGTAGCAATCAAGGTGTAGAACCCTTGCTCGCGCGCAACATTCTCTATAAATCGCAGTGCCGTTCCACCAATACCCTTCCCTACGATATCCGGTTTCAAATAAATGGTTACTTCTCCCGAGAAGTCGTAGGCTTGTTTGCTCTTGTATTGAGTAATTAGCACATAACCTTGAATTTCGTTCTCTTCTTTAATGACAAATGATTTAAAGCGCGGATTTATGTTCATGACAGAAGCCTTGATTTCTTCCAGAGTCAATTCTTCAGTATGAAATGAGATAGTCGTGTTGGAGACATAGTAGTTATATATTTCTCTGACTTCAGTCAAATCCTGCTCCGTTATTTCTTCAAAAGAGTATATGGGCATTTCCATTTTCATACTGATAAATAACATGTCCTCGTCATGCACTTTGCTATAAAACTCCTTATCTCTTTTGAAGCCTGTCCGCTCATATACTTTAATTGCTCGTTCGTTGAATGTGGCAACAACCAGCCGAAACTGAGAACTTTTGAAATGGTTTTGCAAGAATACTAAACTTTGTTTAAGGAACACAGACCCTATCTTTTGTCCTGTTAGATCTGGATCTAATCCAAGACCTATATCCAGATATCCTTCTTCTTGATACAGTCCGATTGAGGTTCCTCCCGGTACACGTGCTGATTCCCCACAACAAATAAATCCTACTACCCTCTCCAGTTCATCCAGGACTGAAAAGTACTCCCCATTCATCAATTCTTGAATATCTTCATTGGATTCAGAGAAACTGTACATCGCGTATTCCTCTTCATATTTCCAGGTAACGATTTTTTCTGCATCAGCTATTTTCATTGGATGATAGGATAAAAGCATGAATAGTCCCCCTTTTTATACACTTACGAGCTTAATGAAGTCGATAGAGATACCATCATTGTTTTTCATACAGACTGGCACTCCAGTTCCCCTGTTTCATTCTGCGGATGTATTGGAATCCATAA
The DNA here is from genome assembly GCF_900101205.1 of Paenibacillus sp. OK060. Taxonomy (NCBI): domain Bacteria; kingdom Bacillati; phylum Bacillota; class Bacilli; order Caryophanales; family Paenibacillaceae; genus Paenibacillus; species Paenibacillus sp. OK060. The sequence continues at coordinate 28,130 of NZ_FNFR01000007.1, read as the reverse complement.
TCCTTATAGTATTGATTAAGTCTCAGGTTATCTGCCATGCAATCCAGCCGGATCAAGGTCTTACCTTTTTGCCTAATGTTCTCTTCAGCTGATTTTAGAAGGAGTAGGCCTATATTTTGCCCTTTAAAATCTCTATTCACTGCGAATCGGTGTATGTACCCGGAATTGGTGTTGTCGAGTTCTTCCCAGATCAGGGGGTCTGACCACGTTAAGGTATACGTCCCTACGATTTCGTGATTTATTTCAGCAAGATATACGTCAGATCCATCCGTCATGAATTCATTTACTTGTTCCAAATTGAAATACTCAGGACGCCATTGATATATCTCTTTGGAGTTCAGCCATCGGGCAGACTCCTGCCATAGGTTCAACACAATGGAAGCTTCCTCCGGTAATGCAAGTCTAGTTATGAGTTTAGTATTAATTTGCTCCATCAAGATCCCTCGCTTATTCAAAAGTTTAATACCCCCATTAACCACGCTGCAAATCGTTCTTTCTCCTCGAACTGTGGGTAATGAGCCGATTCTTCAAATACAACAAAATCTTTTTCGGGTGCTCCAAGCTCATCGAAATAATCCCTTGCCGCATCCACAGACGTCATATAATCATACTTTCCCATAACAAAAAAAGTCGGTATCTCCAGCTGATCTACAATGTCTGGCAAATGGTTGCTGGACCCCTCCTTCAGGAGGATTTCCTGTGTAGCCTGCACTCCCATGGAATACTGAATCACATCCAGTGCATTATATTCAGTTCCCAGAAGGAAGCCGAGCGTATAATCTCTGTTGTCATCAATAAGTCTGGCTGCACCGCCGTATTTGCGAACCAACTTTCTTGGTGTATACTGCTCGCCTCGCTCAATCGGACCACGAAGACGTTCCAGACTTTCCGCATCCGCTGTGTTGTCGGCTTGTTTCGCTTGTGCGATCGTATATTCCAAACTATCCAACTCGCTCCGCACAGTATCAGCCATTTGCCCAATACCTATATAAGCAATGAATTTTTCTGGTGCTTTGGCCGCCGCTTTTGTCCCTATGTATGTACCAAATGAATGACCGACCAGCGTAACCTTTCTTTGCCCCAGTTCGGCAGTAACGTAATCCGTTAAAGCTAGTAAATCATCTACAAGCACATCTGAAGTCACATCCGAATAATCCTCCAACAAATGATATGACTTTCCACTTCCACGTTGATCATAATGCACAATGGTAAAATGCTGTTCAAGCTCCTGCTGATACTTTCTTACATAAGGAATCTCGGAGCAACCAGGGCCACTGTGTACGAAAAGAAGGATAGGATTGTTCCGATTCGTCCCGCGAATCATAACCTCATGACCTGCACCATTGATCTCGACCTGTCCTAACGTGCTGATACTATTCTCTCCCTTGATCCCAGGGGTCCATGTGGGAAAGATCAGAGCGATTATTACGAGTAAAAGAATACTAAGGATGGCGCGTCTGAATATTTTAATCGACCTCTTACGCATCAGATGGCTCCTCCGGCAGATATTCGTGTGTTTAAAAAGCTGAACCAAAACTCCTCACTCGTGACTCCTTACTGCTCCTTGTTACTTCACTTTATAAAAATACGGTCCGCACCTGGATTCATGGGTATGTACATACGTCCACGTGAATTCTTGGTCAAAAATATAAATGTCCTGTTCCGAATCAAAATCTTCTGCGATGACCTTATTCGCATTCTGAAATACCTGTATGAATGGTGTATGTTGATACATGACATACAACTCGTTATTATTTTCGGCATTAAAAGCATCTCGTGCTGCATTGTCTGTTAGGCAATCCTGTTTCTCATAACTGAACATATGCCACTTGTACTGGCTATAATAGATGGCCTCTTTTACCTCTTCACTGATGTTCTTGGCAAATGTGTTATCCCATTTCTGTATAATTTCTTCGGATTCCTCGCACAATTCAGTCACAAGGACCCCCTTGTCCTCCAAATTTTTGTTATACATATATTTGCGGTGCACAAGCTCGATTCGCGAGTACACCAAATTCAGTTCATGGTCCGGTAGAGCATCCAGCAACTCATTAATTTCATCTCTAATCATCATAACCTCCGAAGTTTGTAGGATTTAAGATTTAAGATTTAAGAATAAACTAGCATTCCAGTTACTCACCGTTTGCTTCTTCTCGCAGCAAATAGGCCAATCGGTACATTTCCGCGATGTCATATCTATTCTGTTCTTCAAATCTCCTGATCGCTTCACCGATCTCCACAACCTCTACAGCAATTACCTGTTCCCCATCCACCGGATTCAGCGGTTGGCCCACGAGTTCAACCTCTCCGTAGCCAATAATTCTTACAAAATGAGGATGAGGAATATGCGGTCTATACGGCTCAGGTGCACTCGACATGCAATGAAATTGTCCAAACGCCCGATACGTGACCAACTTGGCTCCGAGCTCCTCCATCACTTCACGTTGCAGACCATCCATATACTTCTCTCCTACCTCCAACGTTCCTCCGGGCAGCTCCCATTTTCCGTTATCGATCTGAAAAACAACCACTCGTTCCCCCACAAACGGGATAATGCTCACATTGCTTACCAGCGTTTCATCCACGATGTCATTCAATCTAAACTCCGCTTTAACAATTCCCCAATGAATCGATGTGCTGAGCGCCGGGAACTGTTCCCGATCCAAAGTCTTCATTTTTCTATCCGATCCTCTCTATGTAAAATAAATCTTCCATTATAAGTTCTATCTCTCATTATAGATCAAAAAAGAAAAAAGAAGGCCACTTTTCCCATCGGGAATTCATGGACCTTCTAATGTTATTTCAGTTGAACTAAAGAAAGTTTACACTTTCCACTCTGACCACTAATGGTGTACCAGTTTCCCGTTTTCCAAAAAGAGAACCCGATCACATAGCGGCAAAATCCGCTCATCATGCGTAACCATGACTGCACTCTTGCCCTGCTCCTTCACGAGCCGTGCAATCATGCTCACAATATCCAGTCCACGTTCCGCATCCAGACTGGCTGTCGGTTCATCCGCCAGCAGGACGGCCGGATCATTCATCAAGGCTCTGGCAATGGCAACCCGCTGGCGTTCTCCGCCAGAAAGCTTCTCGGAATATGCCTTACGTCGATGCGATAAGCCTACCGTATCCAGCAACTCATCGACCCGCTTCTCTGCCTTGTTTTTGTCCGTTCCAGCGAGCTTGGCGACCACCATCAGTTGTTCTTCCACTTTCAGATACGGAATGAGGTTGGCACTTTGAAAAATAAACCCGAGCTGCTGGAGCCGTACATCGGATATGTCCTGTTTGTTTTTGCCCATAATCGATGCGCCATCCAGCATAACCTGTCCCTCCGTCGGTTCAAGTAGTGCACCTGCGATGGACAGAAATGTACTTTTGCCTGAGCCAGAAGGCCCCATGACCGCGACGAGCTCTCCTTCGGCCACCTTAAGATCCAACTTATCCAATATCGTCCGTTTGACTCCACCATCTTCAAAAGTCTGTGTAATTCCCTGCAATACCAGTCGGTTTCTCATGCTGCTGTCCTCCCAATCGCATCAAGCGCATCAATTTTGGTAACCTTCCACACCGAGAATAGCGAACCCGCCATAGACATCACCACGAATAACACACACGTTAGTGCCAGGGTGGACAAGCCTAATTGAAACGGCATCGAAGCTGGCAAGATCGATTCAAACAGCTGAACCAACAGCACACTGATCACCAGACTGCCGATGGACAGAAGCAATACTTGCAACGAAACACTGCCCGCCAGATATGAATTTCGCGTCCCAATGGCTTTCAAAATACCAAATTGACTCGTTTTCTGAATCGTGATGACGTAGAAGAATACCGCAAGCACAAACGCCGAGATGACAAATAAAAAGGCAATCATCATGAGCAGTGAGCCCTGCTCTTCCTTGTACCCAGGAATAGCGGATACCGCATCTGACTTCGTTATTACTTCTGTATTCGGCAAAGCAGTACTGAGGCTGTCTACCTTCTCACCTGCATCTTTAACGGCAATCGCATTGTATACCGGAGCATTAGAGTTTGCTGTTCCTTGCGAAGTACGAGAACCTTCTTGAATAGCGAGCCATTCCTGCTCGTTCAGAAACACAACCGGTGAGTGACTGAAGGACTCTTTTTCCACAAATCCACCCACGGTCCACTTCGTTCCCGAGGCTTGATCGACCAGTTCCGTTCCAATCCTCACGCCAGATTCAGACAGCTTTTGATCCACTACAACCTGCCCGTCTTTCAGATCCGTGATTGGAGAGCCTTCCGTTACGGTTGGAGCCAGCCAGCCTTCCGGGTTCACCATGAATAGCGTTACATCAATCTTCTTTGTGTCGCCAGCTGGACTGACTGTTGTCATTTTCACACCCAGCGGTTCAGCATTCTCTTGCCCCACAACGGAGCGTGTCTGCTCCAGCTGGTCCTGATTCACCTGGGAGCGGGTAAACCGATGATTCGAATCCTGTTCCAGAACAAAATGGGTTGCTGCCATATTTTTGATGGATGCCGCGTTATCATACGCAAGCCCCTGTGCCAGACCTGTGACAAACAAAACCAGAAATGATACAAGCACCATAATTGTAGCAATTAATGCATATCGCCCTTTGGCAAACCTCATCTCTCTAATAGCCAAGTACATATTCTCTGACCTCCTCTTGATAACCCAAGTATAGGAGGCGAAAATGAACGGCAAATGAATAACAGATTACATCTGCGGGAGCGTCACGGTAAAGACCGTTCCTTCTGACGAACTGGAGACCTCAATCGTGCCGTCATGGATGCGGATAATTTTCTGCACAATGGCAAGCCCAAGCCCGGTTCGGCCGGAAGAACGTTCTCTCGCACGGTCTACTCGGTAGAAACGATCAAACAGGAAAGGCAAATGCTCTGCCGCAATCCCATCTCCTGTATCCCGAATATAGATTACGCACTGGGCATTGGTCTCTTCTGCACGAATCTCGATGCTTCTCCCCTGTGGAAGATGATTCACGGCATTACCCAGCAGATTCATCCATACTTGCATGAGCAGCACTTCATTGCCATATAACTGGATGGATTCGGGTACCGAGATCCTTAGCAACAGTTCTTTTTCTTCCAACTGCCATTGCAGCACCTGAACCGATTGGCGGAATTGATCTCGTAGAGAAAATCTCACTTTGGTCAAATCCTCATGACCTTGTTCCAGAGAGGACAACAGCAGCAATTGTTTACTGAGCAATGAGAGATGGCGGCTCTCCTCTTCAATAATGGAAGCATAGTGCTCCCGTTCTTGTTCAGGCAGATCTCGATCCGCTACCAGTTGGGCAAAACCCTGAATCGAGGTCAGCGGTGATTGAATCTCATGAGATACGTTCGATACAAACTGCTGACGGGCCTGATCCACCCGCTCCAATTCACGACTCATGGTCATGAAATGCTGGGCCAGCTGTCCAATTTCATCACGCCTAGTCGTGGACAATTTCAGATTATAGTTTCCTTGGGCAATGCGCTTGGTCGCCTCGGACAGACGTTCAATCGGATTCACCAGATAGCGGGTACTGATTATAAAGAGCAGAATACTAATGCCCACCGTAAACGCTCCAATCAACGCAAAAAAGATACGCAGCTCACCGAACTGCAAAATAACATCAGGGCGCATAAACAACGCATAACTTGCATTGCCCATCTGTAGATGAACACCAACGGTATTGCTCAATTGATTATCGAAGAAACCCGTAATGAAAGGTTTGCTGGGAAACTCGGCAACGCCGTGGTATATCTCACCACCTAATACCCGATCTACAGCCTGCTTGTCCAGATCTTTCTGGCGGAATTCGCGGCCATAGAATTGGTCATTCCCTTTTCCATCCGTCACATAAATTTCGTAACCGAGCGCTGCGGCATTGTCCAGGTAATGCTCTACCGTAGCGGGTTCCTGCTCCACAAACTGCTTCATTTGCGTCGCGATGCCAACTAACTTCTCGTCATTGAAAGACTTCAGCTTCGCATGATAATAAATATTCGATAAAAGAAAACCCAGCATGGCACTCACCAGAATCACAGCGATTGTAATCATAAACACGCGAAAGTACAGTGATCTCAATGCGCTTTCACCTCAATCTTATAACCAATCCCCCGTACCGTCTGAATGACAAAATCATCCCCATAATCGGCAAAACGATCACGCAGCCGCTTGATATGTACATCCACGGTGCGGTCATCGCCTTCATAATCCGCTCCCCAGACCAACCGAATTAGTTCATCACGCGAGAATAATCGCCCCGGAAACTGAGCAAGTTGAGAGAGTAGCTCGAACTCCTTCATTGGCAAAAAGAGAATCGATTGCCCATCGGAGACCTCGACATTATTCCGGTCAATCACGATGCGATTCATACGAATGATATCACTGGACGTACGATGGTACCGACGAAATAATGCTTTAACCCGGTAGACCAGTTCCTCGGGTTCAAATGGCTTCGTCACATATTCATCTGTGCCTCTCAAGTACCCATCCCGCTTGTCGGATAGTTGATCCCGTGCTGTCAGCAGCATAATCGGAATGTCATAATGTTGCCGAATAAAATCACATAACTCCAGCCCGTCCATACCTGGCATCATCACATCCAAAATCGCCAGATCGATTGGCGTTGCTTGCATAACCTTAACCGCTTCCACTCCATCCTGTGCTTCATGTACCCGATACCCTTCCTTGGTCATGACATGCCGGAGGAGTGCTCTAATATTGGCGTCGTCGTCCGCCAGAAGCAGATTCTTCATATTGTTGTCCGCCCCTTTTCTGTAAGTTGAAATAATATAGGTTCCGCGACATTGATCCTGCACAGATGGTAGCACAAAAGCAACGTAAATCGCCAGCGAACAAGTAAGAGAGCCCTGCGGGCATGTTTATATTTTCTCAAATCTGGTTGACACTATTATTAGGCGCACCTATAATAAAACCATAACATATGAATGGTTGCTCATATATTTATTTATATGCACTTTATCATTTCCGAAGATCACTTGTAGTCACAAAAGAAATCAATTACATAACGGAGCACGGCTCCAAAGGAGAGGATCTCATATGTCCGGACATCATCACAACCACGACCATGGACAAAATCATGGTAGTACCAATAACAAGAAAGTACTGTTATTTTCCTTCATTATTATTACCGTTTATATGATTGTTGAAGCCGTTGGCGGATTCATCACCAACAGCTTGGCCCTCATCTCCGATGCAGGTCATATGTTGTCTGATTCCATAGCTTTGGGGATTGCCTTGCTGGCGTTCACCTTTGGCGAAAAAGCGGTGAATACAGGCAAAACGTACGGGTACAGACGCTTTGAGATTTTGGCAGCCACGTTAAATGGGGTCACCTTAATCGCCATCTCACTTTACATCTTTTACGAAGCAATTGGTCGCTTCATCAACCCACCAGAAGTCGCAACAGTCGGCATGCTGATCATCAGTATCATCGGCTTGCTCATTAATATCCTGGTGGCATGGATCATGATGCGCGGTAGCGATACGGAGAAAAACTTGAATATGCGCGGAGCATACCTGCATGTCATTAGTGATATGCTCGGATCGGTTGGCGCCATTGCTGCTGCTTTGCTTATGATGTTCTTCGGTTGGGGCTGGGCCGATCCACTCGCAAGTGTCATTGTAGCTGTACTGGTTCTACGCAGTGGATTCTTTGTCACCAAATCATCCTTGCATATCTTGATGGAGGGAACGCCAGCGAATGTGGATGTAAATGACCTTGTTCAGACCATCAAACAAGTCGATGGCGTCAAAGGCGTGCACGACGTGCATGTCTGGTCCATTACCAGCAACCTGAATGCACTGACCGCTCATATCGTGGTGGATGGAACGATGGATGTCTATGCATCCGAGATCCTGGTTCAGAAGATTGAACATATGCTGGAGCATAAAGAAATCAAGCATGTGACCTTGCAAGTCGAATCTGAAAAACATCTTCACGACACCTCGGTTTTATGCACTGTCAAAGGTGACGCACCGGATGCTCATGGGCATCATCATCATTGAGATTAATAGTTTTAAATAGAAACAGGACTTATTCCCGTTAGAGGAATAGTCCTGTTTTTCATTTTGCACGTAACTTTAATTCCATTCAGGCGTTCTGTAATACAAATGGCATTATCAAATTAATTTGTTGTACACCGTAATTTACTTAATATAATGAGGAGGTTATATCTACCATGGGGAAATTCCAAAAGTTCATGTCAGTGATTCTTGTACTGATAACGCTGCTCCTATTTCTTAACTACCTGGAGCTAAGAGAAAACAATAGACTACAAAACATCATCATAGATGGTATATATAATTAGCTTATCCATTTAAGTGGATAGCCTGGATATGTTCTCGATCAAAATCAATAATCATAATGTGACCTTGTAACACATTGTCTCCGCAGGCTATCGTTGCTCCGTAGTCCTCTTTACTATTAAATGTGATATCTACTTGATAAACTTCAATTTCATTAAACCAATCCTTATGTACTTGTTCACGAAGTTCATTCTCATAATAATTTCGAAATACGGCCTCACACTCCGTAAACCAATGCAGATATGACTCTACTACATCAGCAATTGCATCTAACTGAATAGTCGTCGATATATAGAGTCGGACATCATTTAAATCCTCATCCTTTATGGATTGCTTAAATATTTGGACTGTATTTTTCAAAACATAACATTTGTACCTCTCATCACTCTCTTCCACGAGCTCAATAAAATCACTTCGCACCTTAACCCTCCTTCCATAAAACGACCTGCATGATGCAAGGTATTGCTTCTTGAATAGGCACCTATACTATACTTTCTCGTCAATAATATATTTATTATCGCCTTGTTTATTGTTATTTTGTTTTTTAATTTCAGTTCTCAAATAGTGTACTTCTTTTATTAGATCCTCAAGTCTTTTCGATGTTTTTGAAGAATCTATCGCATAACGTATAACTGCAGCAACGATAAGAAACACAATAAAACATAGGATCAACGCTATAAAAGCTCCAAAGAGTTCCATCCTGATTCACAACTCCTTACTTATATTAAACTGTAATTGATTAACTGTTATGTTTACATGCATATAACGTATTGTCAAACCAAGTGCGAGGGAATTACTCTGGAGGATTTGTGAATACCACTATATAGAAAGAGGTAATCATCATGACAAATATAGCATTTTTCCCGATTCTTCTGCTCTTCCTTCTTCTCACAGCCTGCGCTTCAGAAGTTCCTACTGAAAATCATGACACTGAGGTTATCCCAAGAAATGAGGCTATGCCCATGATTGCAAATGTTGAGACTAACTTTCCCGAAAAAGAAGGTTGGATTATAATTCCTACAGATAGCACAGAGTTAAATGTCACAGTAGAGGCGACCAACGCGGAAACACTTCTTTTCTGGGCCGTTCCAACAGGAACTGAGACTTGGGGAGAACGAGAACTTATTGGGTATGATACTAACGAGGACGATGGGTGGAAGATAACGTGGGATATTGCGGGTAAGTCTGTGCATCACCACATGACTATTCAAGCATTGGGAAGTGATGGTAACACCATTACCGATGAAACGATAAAGATTACGAATGAGTAAGGTTGATTTAAATCCTTTAATTAAGGGAGATATTATTAATAATGGAGGCCTCCCCCGATAACTATTATCTTAGGTGGGCCTCCATTATGGTATGTAGTTGTCTCTGAACTACTTAATTTTAGAGAACAGCTTCTCTTTCTTTTGTTCAAACTCAAACTCAGTAATGATATTTTTTTCTCTCAACTCACCTAGCTGCAAAAGTTGTTCATGGACATTTACAGGTTGTTTTTTCCTCCGAGAAGATACAACCAAAGCAATAATTGAGAAGGGTATGGCGTACAGCATGCTTAAAAGTCCCAAGATTGCTGCGCTATCGGGATCTTCTGGCACTAGCCCGAATATCATTAAAAACGTTAATGTAAATAACACAATACCAATGATCGACAATGCTTTCAATTATAGTTCCTCCTAAACATCGACCTCGTCCCAATTCATAATGACATATGCAAGTTGAATTAAAAGCATAACCAGATAACTTATATTTACAACATAACAGAATTTAAGATTTTTGGCTTTATTCATGTACTCTTCTTTACTAATATTTCCAGTATCCAATCCGGATTTAAGTTTCTTATTCGATATCAATAATAAATACAACTCAATAAGCCCAAACAATCCCCATACTAAAGTGAAAAACAATGACACGGCATTGGCAACCGACAAAAGCATAAGGGAACCTTCATCCAATCCCCTTCCATAATGAAAAATAAGATTTATGGCCAAAGTCATAATAATTAATCCTAAACCAATGAAACTTAAATACGGTGTAAACCTGGAGCTTCTCACGCCCACTCCTCCTTCCAGGTAATTCTTAGCTGAATATTTTGTTATTTAAAGCCAACACTCTCTTTCAAACGGCTAAACATCGTTTTACTTCTTTCTGGAATTCCCCACTGAAGTTCCAACAAAATGGGAGGATAATAGATGGGATTGATCCATGAGTAGCTCCCATCCAATTGAAGGTTCCCTAACCAAATTTGCTTTTCCTTATCTGCCTTGATCGCCCACTCACCGGAGTACACCATATGGCCTTTATTTTTACGAGCGAACTTCTTGGCTTTATCAAAATCAAACACTTCTAGCAAGGAGCTATCAATTTCCTGACCCATCCGCTCATGCTTTTCTTCTTTGGCTTTCCAGGAAAACTCCGAATCCCAGATCTCCACCAATTGATAACCCACGATGGATTGACTTAATATTTCTTGCAAAAAATCTGAAACATATATGTAAGATAACTCTCTATCCTCGCTTGGTAGTTTAATTCTGAATATGTGTTGTCCTTGTAAAGCTTTTTGAACTAAAACAAGTGAATACTCATCAAACTGAGGAACGTCGTCATAATAAGTCCTTACTTTAGAGTTTTCCGGGTCTATACAATCGATAACACACAGCACGTGTAAAATATAGTATTCCTCTTCAGTGGCCGTTGAAAGTGGCAAGAACTCGATATGTTCAATGTGATTCTGTTCCAATAGTTCTTTCACTTTCCTACTAATGACAAGCGCCCCCGTGTATCTGTTTAAAATATCGGCTGGTTTGCCCACATCATTAAATTCTACGTTAGGTGCAGACCATTCCTGAATAATCGGCTTATCACTGCCTAAAGCCTCATAAACTTGATCTAATTCCTCCAAATCGCTAAATTCAATCGTATTATTCGGTGGATAGTAATCTAACAACCATGCTTTCATTCATTTCACTCCTGCTTATAAGATGCGTACTATTGCTAAACAAACCAAAAATGATAAAACTCTTCCGAAAACCAAAACCATATGATTCCTAATATCATCATGATGCAGCCTAATGCTTTTAATATCACTTCTATCAATTTTGGAATATCTCTGTTTGGAGGGTTGTCCTCAAATTCCCAATTTGGTTTGATTCCCCTATATCTCATCAGAACAAAGCATTTATATAAAATATTAGGAAAGAAATAAAATACAATCCCCAAGACAAACACCGGAATGGATAAATAACCAAATGTGCTGGTCGTCCACTCAATATCAATACCATTTGGTTTCTTCCCATATAGATTCATAGAATTATTTAAAATGCGCCCTTTCCTCTTGGTTAGAACTAAAAATATAATCTGGATACTTGTTTGCAATAGGTGGAAGCTCATTCTCGGGGAAAAATTGCAGATCCATTATCTCTTCATTATCGGATGCCAGTTGTCCAGACTTGATACTGCATTCAAATACGATCGTTAAATATTCAACTTGGTGACAATTACTGTATGTAAACCGCTGCTCTTCACCACCATAAATCCCTATCACTTTCTCCGGTTCTATGATAAGTCCTGTCTCTTCCCATGCTTCTCTTATCATCGCTTGAGCAGGTGTCTCACCGAGCTCGATTGCCCCAGCAATTAAGCCCCAGTTGGTTTCATTATGTTTACGACCGAACAAGATCTCTCCTTGTTCATTTCGGATAACCCCAGCCACACCTGGCATAAAAATCAACTCGTTTCCGATCTTTTCCCTAAGGTTTTTATAATAATCAGACATGCCCATAATTGAATACCTTCCTATCACCTTATTATTAAAGTTCGATGCCATTCGGCTTACCTCACTCCGGTCCTCTAATGATCCATTGCACTGCATCTAAAATCTGTTCTGCGACATAATCAGGTTCTGTCTCTGACCATCTGTCTCTAAATTTTGTTAATGAGGATTCTCCCCAACCTGTCTTCACCATGATCTTTGTCGCTCCTACTGCATGGGCAGCAAGCATGTCGGTATCCCCCACGTCACCAATAACTACGCATTTTGATAAATCCAGATCGTGTTGCTCTGAAGCATGTAACAACATAGCAGGTTTCGGCTTTCTGCAGTTGCATTCTTGTTCATGTGGACATATATAGGACTGATCAAATCCATATTCACGAAATTGTTCTTCAAAATCTTGAACAGTTACTTCTCCACGAGAAATTCTGTATTGATTTGTAAAAGCAAAGACCTTAATTCCGCTTGTTTTTAAAAGCATGATTGCTTCCTTCGCATTCGGATATAATTCAAAATCTCTAGGATGAATAAAGTGACCTGTCCCACCGATTGTTCCATCTCTATCCATAAAAACAGCTTGTACATCCAAATTTGATTTGGTCATGGTCTGTCCCTTTCCAAGAGAATTTTACATTGTTAAGCTACACTATGTTTTTTGTTCTCTTACTTATGGTTACTCCTTTTTCTTATTTTAGTTCCTAAAGAAACCTCCTAAATTTTTTCAATTTTACTGTAACATTATTTGACTTGACCCGTTGTCTAAAGAGAAGGAGGAGGAAACTTGAAATGAGGAGTGATTTATATGCCGAACTATTCAAGCAGTACCAATCCTCCCTGCATCTCTATCTATACCGTATGTGTGGATCTCAGGAGACAGCTGAGGAGTTAGTTCAAGAAACCTTTTACAGAGCCATGGTATCCATGAAAGCAGAGCATGCAAGTTACGCCAGAGCCTGGCTATACAAAGTAGCTCGGCATTTATTTATTGATTGGTATCGTAAATATCGTGGAGAAATTCAAATGAATCGAGAGATGGAGCAACAAGCGACAGAAAATACATATCGTTCCCCTGAGGAAGTGCTCACAGCTCGTGAACGTACCCTTCGTATTCAACAAGTGATGAAGAAACTTCCCGAACAGTATAGGACCATTTTGGTGCTACGAGAAATGAACGAGTTATCTTATAAAGAACTTTGCGAGATTCTGGATATGAACATGAACAAGGTTAAGGTCACTCTTTTTCGCGCCAGAGAACGATTCAAAGCAGAGATGCTTCAAATGAAAGGAGACGTTTGAGAATGTCTAAAACACCACATGATGAGGAACGTGTATTTCAGGAAGAGGATTTTGAGTATCAGCGTCCTGAATGGGGTCATAAGCAGTTTAAACGAATGGTTTGGAAAACGAGATGGAAGTTTTTCCTAAATGCAGGAGGAGCTCTTTTTCTAGTATTTATGGTATATCACATCTATGTATCGTCACTCCATATCTATTTTGATCAATCAGCGGTACGTAACAATTTCATGCGGTCCATTATATCTGTTGTTGAAATGCATGGTGACGGACTTCGTGTAGAAAAAAAAATAAATGTTCAACCTTTTGAAGTAACCCCGTTTTTAACTCAAAAAGCTAATTTGAAAATATATCGACACGTAGGTTCATGGGAGGTAATCACAGGTGAAATTCAAGCTGAACTCAGTATAACCGGTAAATTCACCTATACGATTACTAATACAGGAGCGTATATGAATGGCAATAACCCAGGCCCTTTCTATCTCCCTTATTCACTAGTGGGTGGTAAATCTGATCATAATGATTCTGAGGAAAGTAGTAGCCTTAAGCGGCTAGGTAAAATTGATGATGGACATGTCGCAGAGATGTCATTATCCTTGAAAAATCTAGCGTCTCCCGACCAACTGATGCAGCTTCTCTCAGATTACGATGTTGCAGTGACCGCCATGCCGATCTATTCAGGCGAATTCACCGAGCCTGGTGTTTCCTATTCACGCGCAGGAATGTTTGACTATAATATTCCTCATCTTAGCCTTAAGCCTCTTTATGAATTCAATGACAATGGTGCAAGATGGTTTAATTACTTTGTATCTGACGATGCAGGACAGATGAAAGAACAGGTTCAAGCCATGATGTCTGATCTAGAATGGATGTCAAACCATATTGAGTACAGTGGTGCTGAACTGGATAAACAACGTCTTGCCTATTTAAAAAAGAATGGCGTTCAAGTATATGGCGCGGTTGTTACTGGTCCCGTACGAGAGTTAGAGAAACTTACAAAGGTCCCGGAATTCCAACATTTCCATTTGAATCGAGTAGAGATATGGAATTGGGATTAAAATAACTTATCCAGTATCGACATTACGTTTCATATAAAAAAAGAGATGATACCTGTTTAATCAGTGGTATTATCTCTTTTTTCTGATTTCTTTTACCATAAAATCACCTTGTGTAACGTTATTGTTGCGAGAAGCTTTAGTTTCTCTACCGCCGCCTCTGTCTCACTCTTCCTCTACAATAATGTCAGCACAGCGAACAATCAGTTCAGGCATATTTTCTCCATAAAATAAAACATGAAGTTCATATCCGTTATCATTCCGGTACAATTCCTGATACAGCCAGTAACTGCCTACAATCTCTCCTTCTTGCTTGATAATTTCGGGTGCAATCAGCGTAAGTTTATTCATATTAGTGAAGCCTCCACTGGTATCAAAACGAATGACAACTTCCTCTCCCGTTAGCAGTTCCGTCACTGTACAATCATGAAATTGAACCCGGCTACGAAGTTCATCTGAAATATCCTGCGCTAAAATGGCCTCCCTGTATTCTTTCGATACGCGGTCCATCTCTCTCGTATTTTCCGCACTCTGTTTCTTTAACTGAAGCAATATTTCTCTTGTGCAATACCCAAGCGTAAACAAACGGATATCTGCAATTTGCTCAACGATGTTTTGGGGTAAACGCTCTTTCTGGCTTTGGACACTCCATTCCATCATTTCTTTATACTCTTCTTTGCATTTTTTCTCGTCAAAAGGTGGGCGGACATCATACTCCGCAATAAGCTTCTCAATATGCGCTCTTTGTTCTGGCGGCATATGATAAATCATCTTATCCTCTTCAGCTACCGCTTCCTCACTAAAAAACTGGTCAGCACGTACAAGAACCGTACCATCATGCTTCAGCATAGAACGAGGATCGATGTTATATATCTCACGTTCCACATTTACATGCGCTTTTTCTTTTCTTTTGTACAGCCTCAGAAAAAGAGCTTCGTCCAGTTCGTTAGCTCCCCTATGTATCCTCATCCCAAAATGAAGTCCAGTACGCTGACACGTCTCATACCATTCTTTTGTTCGGAATTTCATGAGTGTCTCCTATCTCGACGAATCCTTCTAGATGCTCTAACCAACGTAGAAGACTACATTAATGTTTGAAAGAACTTCTGTTTCACTTGTTTTTTATTATGTTCTGCCCATTCATTTAAGTGCTTTAAACCCTCTATCTCTTGGCTACTATCAAAGTAAAAACATAAATCCATAGGAACTAATCGCCGACCATGAAGTTTGAAACCAATCCGCTTGTAATTCATATAGATGCAGTCAATTTGAGATGCTTCATATTTCTGGTTTTTCGTAGATATCACATAATCGCTTCCCAGAGTAATGCTTGGTTTGGTGAAAAATAAACGTTTGATAAGGATGATGATATAGATGAAAGTATAGATCATCAAAAATATTATTATGAACCTGGAAATACCGCCTTGACTAACGGAATAATTCCTGAAAAAAAAACATTCAAGAATCAGCATAACGATTAAATTCCACTTGGCCCGTGGATATGTAGTCTTATATTTGATAAGCTATCCCTCCCAAATCACTTATTGATATCTTAAATTCGTGGCGCTATGCCTTCTGATTGTAAAACTTCTAACTTGGCTGAAGGGATGCTTTCTTGCAAATCTCCATTCATCACATCCATTGCCTCCCATTCGACGAACACAACAAAGTTTTCCGTAAGTCCTGAGTAAGCAGACCAATTCGTCGTTTCATTGAGGTCATACGCGACTTCCTTCCACAAGCTCATGCCTTCCTCCCACCAATCACCGATGCTACGCCAATACATAATAAGAGTTCTAAGCTTCTGAATTAAATCATGATCCATAAGTTCTTGTTGATCGTTCACAGGATGCTCACCTGAACTCCAGATCCTGTAATAATAATCTTCGTCCTCATCTTTTTCTTCTATTTGCTCTTCCCTTACCTCTTGCCAGCCTGGGTGAAAAATAGGTGAATAAACCGTATGAACTTCATCATGTAAGTAAATTGAGAGAAAACAATATGTTTTGTTAGATTGTTTCTTACAAAGATCACCAACAATTTCTTTCAAGGCCAGAATGAGTCCTTTTTTCACAGTTTCCCGGAGCACGAAGACTTCTTCGGATGACATCATCACGTAGATCACACCTTGGGTCCCATCTAACACGCGCAGGAGAGCACCTTGCTCATCATATTCGAAATACGTTCGAAGAAGGTGAACAAAATAATCATTATTTTCGTATTGAGGTTGGTATACTTCCACAAGTCTGTTGCCTTCATAGATATAGTCTTCATACTCTAATTTATTGAATCGAGTAAAATACTCCACTGACCGACAGACTAACCCGTCTTGTATCAGATATTCTTTGACTGAGTCTAATTCGCAATCGACATACGTTCTTGTCGTTATTACACCATCTGCATATGTAACGTAGGTGTAGCCATCAATTAAATCGTCGCAGGCCAAAATTCGTATTCTGCCTTCTTCATCAAACTCATAATATGTATCCGTCTCTTCATCTGAGATATCTCCAGGAATTTCACCTTGGCGCGCATACCAATACGGCGAAATGTCATAACGTTTACTGGTCGTATATTCTCTTCTATCTACCAGTGCTTCTGCTTGTTGTTTGTAGAACTGATAATGTTTTTGTGCATCTTGATTAAGCTTTACATAATATTCTTTGTTAATCATACTACTCACACCTCTCCATTAAAGAATCTACGAATTTCTAATTTTTTATATTACTTTTAATACATTCAACTTCTCACCCCCTTTTTTCTCCGGCTCATTTCAATCACAAATCACCAACATTTGCGATTACGCGATGATCCTTTACTTAACTGGACCAGGTTCGCCTCTTCAACACTCTGGAGAGTCAAACTCCTCCAACACCTTGAACTTATCCCCGTGAACCTTTTCAAGGTGCTCCTCTCCCCAATAGCACAAAAAGTCCAAAGCAGGTTTGAGTCCCCAACCGTAACTCGTTAACTCATATTCCACTTTGGGAGGTACCTCCGAATACACCTTTCGCTGCACGATCTCGTCCTTTTCCAAACCTCTGAGCTGCGTTGTCAGTACTTTCTGCGTGATGTCCGGTATCAACCGACGCAGCTCCGATGTACGTTTTCGCCCTGTCATCAAATGATAAATAATCAAAGGCTTCCACTTCCCGCCCATCACTTCCAAGGCCGCCTCCACGCCGACTTTATATTTCTTTGGAGTGTTCGTTTTTCCATGTTCCGTCAACTTTTATCCCTCCTTCATCAAGCTGTTGCCGAGGTAAAATCATAACCTTCTTATTTCTCTTCGTTTCGTTATTTGAACTCCATTTCGAGGTAGTGATTCAGGGTACTTTGATGTTCCTATGGCACTTCATTCTTCCTATAGAACATCAAAGTGCGTACTTCCAGATGTTTTCATACCTGTTTATAATAGCATCAGCCAGCGATTCATGGCTACAAGACAGCAATGCAGAAAGGTAGTGAAAGATAAGATGAATGTATTAGTCGTTGTGTCGCATTCGAGAAAAGATTCCCTGACCTTCCAGGTTACCGAGCATTTCGTGCAGGGCCTTGCCGAGGCTGGTCACGATTTTGAGATATTGGATTTGCATGGCATTGGCTTCAACCCTGTTCTCCAAGGCATAGATGAACCTGACTTTACCAAGGAACATCAGGTTTTCTCCCCTGAGATAGAAGCGGAGATAGAGCGATTGAAGAAGCACGACGCTGTCGCTTTTGTGTTTCCTCTCTGGTGGTGGCATCTGCCAGCCATGCTGAAAGGGTATGTGGATCGTGTCATGAACAACGGGTTTGCCTACGGCTCGAACAAGCTTCATCATCAGCAGATGTTATGGATTGCTCTTGCGGGCGTGACGGAAGAACAGATGCAGAAGCGAAACTATGATGAATCAATCACGAATCTGCTCAATGTGGGTATTGCCAATTACTGCGGCGTGCCCCAGTCGAGCGTTGAATTTTTATATGAAACGTTTGATGCGCAGCCTGAGCATTATGAGGCACTTCTGAAACAGGCGTATCAGTTGGGACTAAATTATGATAACGCGATCCCGACTCCATAACGGTATTACTCCCCTATATGAGGTCTGAAGTTTTGTTGTAAGTTCGGTGGCTTGAAGCCTTTTTTGTGAAAATAAATCACGTTAACCATCACGCTAATCTCTCGAGTTTAAGAACAACTACCCTTTAAAACACAAATGTAGGGTCGCTCCGAAGAGCGACCCTACATTTGTGTCAATCATTATTTTACTGTCGAAAGAAGAAACTTCACCAGCATGCTAAGATCGATGATGCCATGGTTACTCAGATAGGTTGTATGTGCGTAATCCATCAACTCCAGAGTTATGTTTACGTTCTTAATATCGTTCTTTAAATCTACTGATCCACCAATCCCTCTTCATTAAATATTCAATTTTGATTGGCATAATAATGTATTCTTCCGTTACTTCAATCGGCTCATTGGGACCGTTATAGATTAAATCCATATTCAAGTGAAACGGTTTAATTTTTCTACCTACTTCATCTTCAAATTCTTGAACATAACGTATAAGGTCAGGTATCCCTTCCCAGTAATTCATTGCAGCTTGCCCTCCCGCAGGCATGTACCACCACTGCCTAAAGGATGGCCATAAATGAACCAATACCTCCCTTAATTCATGTTTTTCAACTAACTCAAAGTCGGGCAGTCCTAGCACAAATGATACATGATTATTATTTTTATGTGCCTTTTGGTTAATGCTGCGATCCCAGAACCATTTCCATTGTATTTCAAGTTTTTGATGAAGTTCATCTGATTCTACCATTTGCCGGGATGGCCATAGAATATTCTCATTGATGTCCTCTTTAAGAAGGCCATACGTACTCGCTACATAGATCAAAAAGTTCAATTCAAAATCACTGGATATACAAACAGACCATGAGTTATGGTTTTGAATCATTGACATTTCTCCTTTCACCCAAAATGCATAAATTTAACGTTGATCAAGCGATTTGAGAGATATTCTTTTTCCTATTTTGTTGCACTAATATAGCTCAATTTAAAAATACGATCATACATATATGTGTAAGAATCGTAATACTCAAGCGCCTTTTTTCTCTCTTCGTGGAAAGACTTTAATCTTTCCTTGTCCCCGGTATGAACATAGGCTATTAGCTCAATACTTGCTTTTTTATATGCCTCCAAACTATAAAACGCATCAGATAAATCAGAGTCTTGTACTGGAGTAAATACCTCTGGACGGATCACGACATTAGATTCGGCTTCCTTTATTAACTGTTGTAATCTGGAGATGTCAACTTGCTCTTTCTAATATCACTTTACTAAGAACATCAATTACTTCTTGCTCGATCTTGTTGAATTGGCTTGTAAATTCATGATTGGAAAGGTGCATTTCTATTAAATTTTTGTTGTAAGGAGAATAGTTATTCACTAAATTAAGCTTGGAGTTTTTATACTCTACCGCAAATCTTGCATCACGAAGAACACTGGCCGGGATATAAGCATGATTGTCAATTATTTTGACTTCTGTCCCTGTTCTGGTCTTTAGTTCTTTTCCATTCAAAACTATACTTATCTTCTGTGGTGCACTTGTAGCTGCAAAAGCAAGAGAAGCGCTTATTAACGACAAAACCAAGGTAACGATTATCATCTTCTTCTTCACTTCGTACACACCCTTCGATATGAATAATAAGGATAACTTTTGATCAGCCCCATCGTACCATTTTATTCAAATAAAGGTAATACACTACATACGTGCAATGTCTTTCTCCACGCAAAAAAGAAGCCACCTCCCTGGCCTTCCCCAGTTCAGTGACTCCATTTTACAACCCTATCCTAACCCCTACATTTAACTACTCCTTCACAGCCCCAACTACAATCCCGGTTACAAAGTACCGTTGCAAGAACGGATACACGAGCAGGATTGGCAGCGCGCTGATAAAGATCTGCGAAGCCCGAATCGTCCGTTGGGACAGGTTCTTCACCGCTTCCGGATCAAGCTTCGACATGTCGGCCTGCACGATGATCGTCTGCATGAATGTCGCGAGTGGCAGCTTTTCTGCATCACGGATGTAGATGATCCCGTCAAAGTACGAGTTCCAATGTCCGACCATCATGAAGAGAGAAACGGTTGCAATGACAGGTACGGAGACGGGCAGATAGATTTTGATAAACGTCTGCAAATGCCCTGCCCCATCAATAAATGCAGCTTCCTCCAGATCCTTGGGAACGGTACGGAAGAAATTCAGCAGCAGAATAATGTTGAACACCGCAACCAATCCCGGCAGGATCAAGGCCAGCAATGTATTCATCAGTCCCAGCTTCAGAATCAGGATATACCCCGGAATGAGGCCACCGCTGAACAGCATCGTGATGACAAAATACCACAGATAGATGTTACGTGCACGGAACACCCGCGTCTCCTTGGAGAGCGCGTAGGCTGCAATCGTATTGACGATTAACGCGAGCCCTGTTCCCAGTACCGTCCGCTCCACAGACACCCACAGGGAGGAGAGGAAATTGCTATTGGCGAACGTCTTAGCATACGCCTCCAGTGTAAAACCAATCGGCCAGAACGTCACCAGTCCAGCATTGGCAGGAGCAGATGCGCTCAGTGATACCATGAGTAAGTGATACAAAGGCAGCAAGCAGAGCAGCGAAAGGATGGTCAGTAACACATTGTTGATTATGCTGAATATGCGGTAAGGCATCGTTTTATGATACATGAGTTCGTCATCCTTTCTAGAAAATTCGGTATCCGGCGAATCGGTAAGCCAGTCGGTAGGAGATCACAATCAGGATCAAACTAATGACCGATTTGAATAGATTCACGGCGGTAGCGAAACTGAACTGCCCACTGAGCAGACCTTCTCTATACACAAACGTATCGATAATATCCCCTTGCTGATAAATCAATGGACTATATAAGTTAAAGATCTGGTCAAAGTTGGCGTTGAGTACATTACCCAGTGCCAGGGTGGCGATTACGATCCCAATTGGAATAAGTGCAGGGATAGTAATATACATCGTTTGCTTCCAGCGTCCTGCCCCATCCACTTCAGCCGCTTCATAGAGTGCAGGGTTAATGCCAGACAGTGCCGCAAGGAAGATGATCGTGTTGAATCCAAACTCTTTCCAGACATCACTCGCAATAATCGTGAATCGGAACCAGCTGCCATCCCCCAGGAAGAATATTGGCTTAATGCCGAATACGGAGACAAGGAACTGATTGACAATACCCGTCTGCGCCAGAATATCGATCAGAATGCCTGACAATGTAACCCAAGACAAAAAGTGCGGCAAATATACGAGTGTTTGAATCGTTCTTTTCAGCGCCATCTTCCGTACCTCATTGAGCAATAAGGCGAAGACAAACGGAATAATTAAGTTCATAATGATCTTGGAACAGGCAAAAAACAGCGTATTCCACGTGATTTGCAGGAAATAATCATTTTCCCACATGTATCTGAAATGCTTCAGTCCGACCCATTCCGAATCGAAAAAACCCAGTGCAGGTTTATAGTCTTGAAATGCCATCAAAATCCCGGACATCGGAATGTATGAAAAAATAAAGACCATAATGGCCGCCGGCAACACCATCAAGTGCAGAATCCATGGTTGTTTGTAGCGTTTTTTTGTTTTTCTGTTCGGCTTGCTCCCAATGTCCGCCTGAGGTACCCGGTTAGCTTCCATATTAGCCTCCATAGCGCGCTCCTGTTCCCAAAAAAAGTTTTTGTGTGTAATGGGGATCTCTGCTATAAATAGTATCAGGCATTTCTCAGGTCTGACTATATAACATTGTTAGGCTTGATAGTGTTTTGTTAGGAACATCATCTGAAGAGGTTGTTTACACACGAATTTGAAGGAGACTTTTTATGAATACATGGAAGCGCTTTATATCATTTGGAAGAATGTCCAGATCCCGGTTTAGTCTGTTTGCCAAAATAAACTGTTTAATTGTGGTCCTCTTCATCCCCATTATTATCATGTATACCTACTCGAACAACGTCACTTATGATGTTGTAAGCAAAGAGCTACAGGTCTCCAATACGAAGCAGCTCACGTTTTTATCCAGTCAGATCGATTCACGAATCAATCAGATGATGGATTTCAGTCTTATTCTCTCCAGAGATCCCAATGTCAGAGCATTTAATGGCTTGAACATATGGAATGATCGATATGACAAGATGCAAACCCGATATGTTATTCAGGAAAAACTGATGCTTCAATCGGGTGTTACCGATATATGGCCTACCCGATACGCTGTGCATTCACAGCAGAATCAAGATGTCATTGCCAACTATAATAGAACAACCGGTTATGATGAGGATTATTTGAAAAGAAATATGAGCGGACAATGGACATACGGTGATGGTGCTGAGAACCAAGAGGATATGAAATCCTTCTACTGGTTCTTTACAGATTCCTTGGCCCAGCCGGGCATGTTGACGGGAAGCAATCTGGTGATTGAAGCCAGCTTCAGTTATGAGAACATTCAGAACATGCTGGATACGTATAAGGCAGGTGGGCAAGGTGATCCCTTCTTTTATCACAAAGGAAATTCGCCCATTCTGAACCGCAGTGCCGACAAGCAGCTATCCGAGGAACTCATTCGTTATCTGGATGAACACTCGCCAGAGGATACCACACAGGATGTCGTCAAGCTGAACGGGAAAAAGTATCTGGTTAGCTCGGTGAAATCCTCCTATCTGGATTGGCATTTGGTCGACGTCGTACCACTTTATCAGATTCTACAGCCGATCTCGCTCAGTCGGAACTTGTTCTATCTGTTTATGATTCTGCTGTTTGTGGTGGGCATTTCCGCTTCGATCCTGTTATATCGAAACATTCAATATCCGATCAAAAAGCTGATCCAGGGCTTACGTCGCGTGCAGCGCGGAGATTATTCCGTACGCCTGCATAGCAAGGATCAGAATGAATTCTCGTTTTTGTTCCATCGATTCAATGATATGTCCCATCAGATTCAAGACCTGATCGAGAACGTGTTCCAGGAAAAGATCAGAGCCAAGGAAGCTACGCTGAAACAGCTACAGGCGCAGATCAATCCGCATTTTCTATATAATTGTCTTGGCTATATCATCAACATGGCCCAGATGAAGGACGAGCAAGCCGTCGTCTCCATGGCGCATAACCTCAGTGCCTACTATCGCTATACGACACGAGTGGAGCGGGAGACATCTTCTCTAAAAGAAGAAATCAATCTGCTCGTCAACTATTTGGATATCCAGAAGCTGCGTAATGGACGAATTGAATATCATATCGATATTCCTGAAGATATGCTCGCCCAGTCCGTTCCACGATTAATGCTGCAACCGATTGTGGAGAATTCAGTCATTCATGGCGTGGCGAAGTCGTATTCATCCGGCGAAATTCGAATTACTGGCGAGAGCTCGAACGGGTTCTGCAAAATTTACATCGATGACGACGGACCAGGCTTGAGCCCGGATCAGTTGGAAGCGTTGAATCTGAAAATGCAGCAGCCGCTACAGGAGGAAATGGGCTGTGGCCTATGGAACACGAATCAGCGAATCATGCATCTATTCGGCAATCAATCCTACCTTCTATTCGGCCCATCCCCTCTCGGCGGATTCAGAACCGAAATGATCTGGGAGATCCCGAAAGAGGATACTGATTCCGATAAAGGAAATACCGATAATAATTGATATCGATACTAACGATAATTTGACTATATAATTTTGAACGAACCATTTACACGTGAAACGCAGAGGACAGAAAAAACCTGAAGAAACGAAGTGTTCGGAAGTGCCCGCATTAAAGCCTTTTTTGAAAGAAGGATGAATAGGGGCATAGGCTCCGCCATTATTATAATTCCACCTTTATATAAGGCCTTGTTTAAAATAAATGGTTAGAGTACATGTGAACCAAGCGAAGGATTGAAGGGATTCTGTAGAAACGAAGTGTTCGCCTTTCAAGCACCATTTTAACCTTATAATCATCTAATTCAGAAAATGGGGCTTGAACAGCGATCGAAAGAACCCTTCAAATCCGTAGCGACTTTGTTCAATTCACGTATCCTTTGATTTTAATTATTGGCCTTATATACCAACCACCAAGGGAGACAAACATCATGCAAATGATCATTGTAGACGATGAAGCACACTGGGTAGATAACCTGTCCATGACCAAACCGTGGCATACGCTGGGGATCGAACAGGTGCACAAAGCATACTCGGCGCACGAAGCACTTCAGCTGATTGATACGCACCCTATAGATATTGTAATCTCGGATATTCAGATGCCCGAAATGACAGGGATTGAACTGATCGAACGGATCAGAGTCCGTGACAAAAAAATAAAGTGTATTCTTTTATCCGGACATTCTGAATTCGATTACGCCAAAAAAGCCATCCAGTTCGAAGCCGTCGATTACTTGCTGAAGCCGCCGACGGATGATGAATTAATGGGTGCCGTTCAGAAAGCTATCGATCAATTAAATACCGAATGGGAACTCGTAAGTTCACTGAAACGAACCCAGTTCACCCTTCGAGAGAACCTACCGCATTTGCGGGGTCGACTGCTGCTTGAGGCTTTGCAAGGACATCGAATTGCCTCCAGCGAATGGGCACGAAAACTTGCCAATTACGATCTGCCCTTCCACGCCGGGGATTGCGCGTTAATGCTTGTACGTATGGAAGAAGAATTCGGGCAATATGACAACAACGACCAAACCTTGCTTGAATATGCGGTCATCAATATGGCGGAAGAGATTATGGGTGAGTTTATGGAAGTGTGGGGCGTGAAGGAGGAGCATGGATATCTGGTGTTTCTGCTTCAACTGAAAGTGAACAACACCGACATTGGCAAAGAAACCATACTGGAGAAACTTTCGGTACAGCTTCAGTCTAAAGTTAAGCAGTTTCTGAAAGGGTCCCTCTCCATCGTCATTACCGAATGGTTCGCGTTTCCCGATCAGCTATATGATCGTTTTCGGCAGGCCTCCGCTTATTTCCGGCAAATCGTCGGAGACGAACGTGAATTCGTGATGCGGGTCAGCGACGTGGAGACTCCGTCGGCACAAGGCCCGCTGGATGTCCTGTATACCCCACCCACTTTCATTCATCTGTTAGAGAGTGGTCAATGGGATGCGGCAGAAGAAAAAATACTAGCCGTCTGTGCGGAGCTGGATGAGAAATGGTCGGAATCGTGGGAGCATTGTATGGAGGCTGGTTTTCTAATTACGGCTTCGTTCACGAATCTCGCACACCGTAACAAGCTGACTTTGGCTAATTTAATGGGTGACGATATCGAGTGGTTGCAGAGCGGAGAAGCTTTTACTACCATCAGTAAACTGCGCAAATGGTCGCTTAGTGTACTCAGCAAACTCAAGGAAGGCACGTCCAACGAGATCAAGGACATCCGTTCCGAGTATGTGAAGAAGATTCAGGATTTTACAGATAAAAACCTGCATTTGGATGTATCTTTGCGAGTTCTGGCCGACCATGTTAATCTGCATCCGACCCATTTGTCCAAGATCTATAAGATCGAAACGGGTGAAGGCATCAGTGATTATATCTCGCGCCTGCGCATGGATCGGGCTTGTCACAAGCTCGTTACGACCACCAAAAAAGTATATGAAATCAGCATGGAGATTGGATATATGGACCCGGCTTATTTTATCAAAGTGTTCAAGCGTCAATTCGGCGTCACGCCGCAAGAGTACCGAGACCAACATTAATTTGCATAAGAGAGTCCTATCAAAACTAACAAACTCATATAGATGCCCTCCCACCCAAATTGGTACAGTTACACTTGTAAAGATCATACATCGTAGGGGGATTGAACAATGATCAAATTTAAAACATGGTGGTCACTGCTCATGGTTATCGCGCTCATCACGATCACTGCGTGCGGCAGTGGCGATACAGCCAGTGACAATGGTACCAAAGATGATACACCGGCGACCGTCGGTTCAGCTGAAGCAGAAGCTGCTTTTGCCAAAGGTAAATACGACCCACCCATCGAATTCAGTTCGGTATTGATGCCGAAGAAATACGTGCAAGGGGATACCAAAGAAAATAACGTTCACGATCGCTGGATGCTGGAAACGCTGGGTATGAAGCATAAAGATACCTGGTATCCGGCCAATGACGATCAATACAGACAAAAGCTTCAACTGGCTATCGCCTCTGGCGAGAAGTTGCCTGATTTCGTATCCGTACCGACCAATGCGGTATTGACCAATCAGTTGATCGACTCCGGTCAATTCATCGCGATTGATGAACTGTTCGACAAGTACGCGAGTCAGACCCTGAAAGATCACGCAGCAGCACATCCTGAACTGTGGTATCCGTTCACTAAGGACGGCAAGAAATACAACATGCCGATCATGGAATATACGGATAACGACGATACACTGCTCTGGCTCCGCGAGGACTGGATGGAGAAGCTGAACCTGGAAGCTCCGAAAACCATTGCAGACCTTGAGAACATCATGGACAAATTCAAAAACGAGAACCCGGACGGTCTGTCTCCAGACAAAGTATTCCCGCTGGCGATCTCGCTGAAAAATAACACCAACACCTGGATGGGTCAACTCGACTGGTTGTTCGGTGCATATGGCACAATCGAGGAGCAATGGAACAAAGACGCAAACGGCAATCTGGAGTACGGCTCCGTTAACCCGGGTGCGAAACAAGCACTTGCCAAGCTGGCTGAATGGATGAACAAAGGTTATATCCATACCGACTCCGCCCTGTGGGATGAAGGTAAATCCGCTGAGAGCTGGACCGCTGGCAAAGCGGGCATTCTGCCTGGCGCAAACTGGGTACCCGACTGGCCGGCACCTGACCTGCTGAAGAACGTACCTGGATCAAAATATAAAGCTTACCCTGTTCCGGCTGGCCCAGACGGCAAGATCGGTACGAAGTGGCAGAATTCTGGTGTCAACGCAAGTATCATGATTAACAAGGATGCGAAGCATCCAGAAGCCATCTTCCTGTACTACAACTACCTGCTCGATAACCTGGCTAACCCGGCTGCGGGAAGTGAGTATGAATACGGTTTCGCCAAAGGTTACGACTGGGATATCATTGACGGAAAACCGACCAGTGACAAAGAGAAGATCAAAGACTTCTCCAACGAATTCCCGTTCCTGACCGGCCCGGCTCGTATTCCGGATCTGTACATGAAAACACTCGTGAAGCTGGCCAACGGCGAGAAGCCTGAAACACCGTACGAGAAACAAATGGCCGAATTCCGTAAACCGGAAAACTGGTATGCAGGTAAAGTCGTTATGTCCCAGATCGACATTCGTAAACAAAACTACTTTACCGGTGCTGCAACACCAACCATGGTATCCAAATGGAACCTGCTCCGCCAGTCCGAGATGGAAACCTTCAACAAAATCATCTACGGCCAACTGCCGGTTGATGCCTTTGACCAATTCGTCGCCAACTGGAAATCCAACGGCGGAGATCAGATCACGCAAGAAGTGAATGATTGGTTCAAGTCAGTAAGTGCGAAGTAAGATTTGGATTTTGGAAAAGTAAATCGTTAAAAAACCAGCCGAAGCTGAATGAACTGCACCCCATTTGTTAGACACGACTAACAATGGAGGTGCAGTTTTTTTGCCTAAATTCAGTTTAGATGAGAAATTGAAAGCCATTCATAGATATCAGAATGGTACTGAAGGAG
>NZ_FNFR01000010.1:0-200791 GCF_900101205.1 Paenibacillus sp. OK060 | reverse complement strand
ATCACTGCGACAATCTCATCCGAATCGGTGCCCATACTTTGCAGTTTGACAGCAATCTGATTTGCTTGTTCATTTAATTCACGATATGTCAGCTTCGCACCCTCTACTTGCAAAGCAATATGATCTGGTGTTTTTCTAACTTGCTCCTGAAATAACTCAGAGATTGTTTTTTCGGTAGGGTACGCTGTAACTGTATCATTAAAATCTTCCAAGATTAATTTTTTTTCAGTCTCAGTTTTCAGGTCAATATCTCTTATGTTAACACTAGCATTACTCACGACTTGTTCGGCTATTTTCAGTAAGTGCTTACCTAATTGAACAATCGTCTCCGAATCATAGACCGAGGTGCTATATGTGAAAGCCGCCTCAAGTTCAACTCCCGGTGATATTGTCAGGCTAAAATCATAATTGGTGTGTTCATAATAATCAATATCCGAGAGCAATGAAGTCTGTTCTCCCAGACTTTCAATCGGATAATTCTCAAAAGCAACAACATGATCAATAATTTGATTATTTCCAGTAGTGGAGCTCTGTATATCACTTAAGGAAATAAACCCATTCTTATTAGCATCAACCATTAACTGATGGACATTTTGAGTAAGATCTATAAAGGTAGTATCACTTAAGCTCCTAACTCTCAATGGGACTGTGTTCACAAAGAGACCGACCATCGATTCTATTCCTGATATCTCAGGTGGGCGACCAGATATAACTGATCCAAACACTGCATCATCAGTTTGATTATATTTTTGAAGAAGAATTCCCCACATTGTGTGCATAACAGAACTTAATGTTACTTGATATTGATTGGAGAGATTCTCCAATCCCTTAGTTAGATTGGGTTCAAAATACAAATTATACCTTTTGTGCTCCACTATCTCGTTCTTGTTATACTTTTTTTGAAATTGCAAAGAAGAAGCTTCAGTATATCCACTTAAAACTTCCTTCCAATATTGCATTGCTGTATCTTTCTCCTGATTGTCTAACCATTCAAAGTATAAACTGTACGGCTGGACATCATTAAGTAAAATCTCATCACCTTGGCATATGAGATCATATATTTGAAATAAATCCTTTAGTAAAATACCTAAGCACCATCCATCAAGGATAATATGGTGGAAACTCCACACAAACCTCCAGGATTTATCGCTGATCTTAAATAGAGCTAATCTCATTAGAACATCTTGTTCCAGATCAAATTTTATTTGTCTGTTGTTAATCATGTATTCATTAACATAAACTGAACGATCTGACTCCTTTAATGAAGTTATATCTTCCACGTGCACTTGAGTTGTTCTCTCACTCATAACTACTTGTAAAGGCTGTTCAACATTTTTAGTAACAAATGCAGTTCTAAGCACATCATATCTTTCAATTAATGTATTTAAACTCTGGTTTAGAATTTGAGGATTTAGTTCTCTTGCTAGAGTGAAAGATAGCTGCTCGAAATATGCATCAGAATCACTATCAAATTGGTGATGAAACAGTATTCCTTCTTGTAAGGGAGTAAGTCTATAAATATTCTGAATTGATACCGTCATTTAGAATGTCAACCCTTTCTCCATTTGTTTAACGATTATTTTTTCCCGAGCGAATCCATAATCATACTTAACTGGTTTTGAGATAATTTCTTATACGTAAAATCTGATGCTGTCTTTTCTCTAGATTGCAAATTACAACAATAATCAATAAGGAGGAGAAGATGTTTAATAAATAGTTCAGAGAAATTGGTGAATTCTTGTTCTTCAAACTGATTTTTGTTATATGTGAATCGTAAAATAGTTTCACCGTTTAAAATCATACAATTGATTTCAATACTATGGCTTCTCTCTAAATTAGGTCCCATTTCATCTCCCATAGGATATTGAGAAGTTAAAGACCTCGATAGATTTTGATCGAATTCTCCTAAATAATTAAATACGATATCTGATTTAATTGCTGAGCTAGTTAGTGAATTATTAATATATTTTAAGATGTTAAATCCAAAACCATTTTTAGGAACCCTTCTAATACCGTCTTTAATTTCTTTAATGAAATAGCTTAAATCATTATTCCCTTGATTCTTAATCATAAAAGGATACACTGAAGTGAACCAACCAACAGTCCTTGAGATATCAATCTGATCAGAAATATCTTCCCTTCCATGACCTTCTAAATCAACAAAAAACTCCTCAACACCCAACCATTCTTTTATAGATAATCCTAAAGCGGTGAGTAAGAGATCCTTAGTATCAGTGTTATATGCTAAATGGGCCTGTTTAGTTAATCTCTTTGTAGTTTCAATATCTAATCTTTGAACCAGAGTATAACTATCCCTGTAGCAGTCAGTACCTAATTGTTGATTAATAGGAAGTTTGTTAACTTGGAGTTTTTCAAGTTTGGTCCAGTAAAGCAAATCATCTTCGAGATGTTTACTTTGTGCGTAATGAATTAACCCTTTAGCCCAAGTTTGGTACGAATCTGTTTTTAAAGGTAACGTTGGCGTTTGGTTATTAAGAAACTGTTCATAAACACTCAAAAAATCTTCCACTATTATCCGCCAAGAATAACCATCTACTACCAAATGATGAGCAATAATTAAAAGGTGATCTCCAGATTCAGTCTTAAATAATCCTACTTGTAATAAAGGTCCGCCAAAAATATTAAATCGACGTTGTAACATATTCGCATGTTCCTCAACTCTTTTTTCTTGAGAAGGATCATTGATTAGATTAAAGATCTCAAATTGGAAATAATCCATTTCAAGACTATTTTTACGATTCCATTGTTTTACATTCCCCAATTCGTCTAAATGGTACGACATTCTTAACGCATCGTGATGATCGACTAGTTTTTCCAACGCGAAATTCACACTATTTTCGTCAAATCCTTCTTCTTTATATAGCATTATTGACTGATTAAAGTGATGGTAGGTAGAAGAATCACGTTCAAAAAATTGCTGTTGAATTGGCGCTAGTTCCACTTCGCCTTCGACCTGTGATTGATCGATATGACGAACAATGGATGTCACATGCTTACTTATAGATTTAACTGTTGGGTAGGAAAAAATATCCTTCACTTCAGTATGGTACCCATAATTTCGTAGACGGGAGACTATTTGTAATGCCTTAATTGAATCTCCGCCCATATCAAAGAAATTGTGATTAACACCCAACGATTCAACCCCTAATACTTCTTCCCACACTTTTACCAAACTGAATTCCACTGATATTGTAGGCGCTATATATTCAATACTTGATGTGAAATCTGGAAAAGGTAGAGCCTTTTTATCAATCTTCCCATTGGGTGTTAATGGTAATTGATCCATAAACACAAAATAAGAAGGTATCATATGGATCGGAAGGACGCTGGATAATCTTTCTCGAAGCATCTGTGTTTCCAGTTCTGTATTTGCAACGATATAGGAACACAAAAATAACCGATCATCATGTTGAATTGCTTGAACTATTGCTGTTTGAATTTCTTCATACGATATTAGAACACGCTCGATTTCTCCAGGTTCTACGCGTACACCACGTATTTTGACCTGATCGTCGATCCGACCTAAAAATTCAATGTTTCCGTCAGGAAGCCATCGTGCTAGGTCTCCAGTACAATACATTCTCCCATGTCCAAATGGATTGGTAATAAACTTTTCATTCGTCAATTCATACTGATTTAAATATCCTCTTGCCAGGCTATCTCCTGCAATACACAACTCCCCAGGTACGCCAAGCGGAGCCAAATTTCCATCCTTATCTCGGATATAGATGTTTGTATTGGTTACAGGTTTGCCGATAGGAATATTTGCATAAGTTCCATCAATTTTGAATAATGTTGCCCCAACGGTATATTCCGTAGGTCCATAACCATTAATCAATACATACCTTGCGTTAGGATGCTTTTGAGAGTGTTTCAACTTGTCCCCAGCAGTTTGCATTATACGTAATGTTTTATTTTCTAATTGCATGAATTGTTCACATACCTGTGTCGGTAAAAAAGAAATAGTGACTTTATTCTTTTCGAAATATTCATTTAATAGCACAATATCTAAACGTATATCCTGTGGAACAATACACAATGTGCTACCAGTGATTAAACAAGGGAATATCTCCCACACTGATGCATCAAATCCAAATCCGGCATACTTACTGACGCAATCATTTCGTTCAATCTCATAAAACGTTTGGTTCCATGTACACATATTAATTAGGGAAGTATGCTCGATCATAACTCCCTTCGGCTTTCCTGTAGAACCAGAAGTATAAATAATGTAGGCAAGATCGTTAGGTTCTCCAACGGAATCAAAATCTGAAGCAGTGTATTTAGAGAAATCAATTGCAGACCATTCTATCACTTCTACTCCAAATGATTCTTTATTACTTATGCATCTGTCTCCCGTGATAAACAGGGTACTACCACTGTCCTCAAGCATAAATTTCACACGCTC
This sequence comes from Paenibacillus sp. OK060, assembly GCF_900101205.1. NCBI lineage: Bacteria > Bacillati > Bacillota > Bacilli > Caryophanales > Paenibacillaceae > Paenibacillus > Paenibacillus sp. OK060. The sequence continues at coordinate 196,362 of NZ_FNFR01000010.1, read as the reverse complement.
TACTGGATACTCATGATCGATAGGCAAGTATGCTGCTCCAGTCTTTAAAACGCCAAAGACACTCGCAATCATTTCTAGTGAAGGCTCAAACATTAGCGGAATTATATCCCCTCGAGTAACCCCTCTCTCTCTTAAAAATGATGCTACTTTATTGGCCAATGTGTTCAGTTCATGATAAGTCATGGTTTGATCCATAAAGATTAAAGCAATATCATCTGGAGTGCGCTCTGCTTGTTCTCTAAACAGCTCATGAACTGTTTTATCGTTTGGATATTCAATTCGCGTAGGATTTAATGAGTATAATTTCTGTTTCTCTTCTGGACTAAGCATTTCTAAATCACATAAAGAAACATGCTCATATCCCATAACTATTTTTTCTAAGATACTAGTAAAGTTTTTGCACATTTGAAGAATTGTTTTCTCTTCGAACAAATAAGTCGCATATTCGACTTCTAATACCATTCTTTTTTCTTCAGCTAGTACATTAAAAGTTAAATCGAACTTACTTTCATTTGTCGACACATGATTTATACTTTCGAAAGGTTCATTTACTGAATCAACATCCGAAGTCATACTGAACATAACGTCGAATAGTGGATTGCGACTGTTATTTCTTTGAACATTTACTTTTTCAAGAAGCATTTCCAAAGGATATTCTTGATTGTCTAGACCCTTCAAGACTGTGACTTTAATTTCCTCAAGCAACTGTGCAAAAGTTTTACTCCCCGTGATATTATTTCTAAGTGCAAGTGTATTAACAAACATACCTAATACACCATCTAGCTCCCGAGTTGTACGGCCAGCCACTGGTGTTCCAATAATGATATCTTCCTGTCCCGTGTATTTATAGAGCAATGTGTTCAAAGCTGTGAACAATACCATATACACAGTGATGCCTTTATTTGCAGCGTATGAGTCTAGTCCTTTATACAAATCCTGATTGATTTCTAAACGCAGTGTGTTTCCTTCATATCTTCTTTGAATTGGTCTTTGAAAATCTGTTGGTAAATTGAGTACAGGAAGATCACCTTTTAATGATTCTACCCAGTAATTTTCTTGATCCTCCCACACTCCTGAATGCACTTTTTCATGTAACCATGAAGTATAATCTTTGTACTGTAGCTTCAACTCAGGTAATTTCTTGTCTCTATATAATCCAGCTAATTCACTCATTAATATCCTGAAAGATAAACCATCAGAGATTATATGATGCATATCTGTCAACAGGAATTCTTTACCTTGTTCATCTTTAACATATTTAACTCTAAGCAAAGGAGCACTATTTAGTTCAAATGGATGTACGAACTGAGAAAGTAGCTCCTCCATTCCTGTCGATTTAGTGCAGAAGTGTTTTTCCATAGTAAAAGGAACATCATCATGTACAACTTGAACCGGCCTGCCATCCTCAATTAAAAATGAGGTTCTTAAAATATCATGACGTTTAATTAAGTGTTTAAGAATCTCCTCAATCTTTTCAACATCTGTCCCCTTTCTTAACTCTAGTAATGCAGGCATGTTATATGCCGTTCCGCCGCCCTCAAGTTCATTCAATAGCACCATTCTCTTTTGGGAAAAGGAAACGTCATATTTATCATCTTTTGTAGTTGTAATGATATTTTTAATCTTATGCTTCTCACTAGCGTCAATTAATACTGCTAGCTTTTCAATGGTCGCTGCATTAAAGAAATCTTGCAAAGTAACGCGAACAGACAGTGATTCTTCTATTGCTGAAACCAGATGTATGGCACTAAGAGAATCCCCCCCTAATTCAAAGAAATTTGATCTGATGCCGATCTTGTCAATTCCTAATACTGATAACCAAATATTTTCCAATTTAAGCTCAGTTTCGCTACTAGCCATAACATAATCATCAATAACCGTAATTTTTGGAGTAGGCAATGCTTTTTTATCTAGCTTTCCGTTTTGTGTTATGGGTAGCTGATCCATAAACACAAAGTAGGAAGGTACCATATGGATTGGAAGAACAGTGGCTAATCTTTCACGGAGCACCTGTGATTCTACCATTTGATTAGCGACAATATACGCACATAAAAATAGTTGGTCTTTATGTTCTACTGTCTGCACTGTTGAAGTCTGGATTTCCTCATACGAGATCAGGATTCTTTCAATCTCCGTCGGTTCCACACGGACCCCTCTTATCTTCACCTGATCATCGATCCGACCTAAAAATTCAATGTTTCCATCAGGAAGCCATCTTGCTAAGTCTCCTGAACAATACATCTTTCCGGATCCAAATGGATTGGTAACAAACTTTTCTGCTGTTAATTCAGGCTGATTTAAGTAACCCCTTGCCAAATTTTCTCCCGCTATGCAAAGCTCCCCTGGTACCCCTACAGCTGCTAAAGCTCCATCTTTATCCCTGATAAAAATACTCGTGTTAGCTATCGGTTTCCCAATTGGGATATTTACATAAGCACCATCCACTTTAAATGCTGTTGCTACAACTGTATTCTCTGTCGGACCGTAATTATTAAATAATTCATAGGCTACGTTAGGATGTTTCTGTACATGCTTCAATTTATCACCAGCAGTTTGTAGTACACGTAGAGATGTATTATTTAATCGCATAAATTGTTCACATACTTGCGTAGGTAAAAAGGAAATAGTCACGTTGTTATTTTCGAAATATTCGTTCAATTGCACAACATCTAAACGTATTTCTTGTGGAACAATACACAATGTACTACCACTAATTAAACATGGGAACATTTCCCATGCTGATGCATCAAATCCGAATCCTGCATATTTACTGATACAATCCTTGTCCTCAATCTCATAAAACGATTGATACCACGTAGACATATTAATTAAGGACGTATGTTCAATCATAACCCCTTTAGGTTTTCCGGTAGAACCCGAGGTATATACTACATACGCTATATCATGTGATCCCCCATATGATTCGGTAGCTGAAAAATCATAGTTTGTTAATTCAATGTCGGACCATTCTACTACTTCAACTCCAAGTTCTTCTTTATTCTTTAAATGATTACTTCCTGTTAGGAGTAACGTACTCGCACTGTCTTGAAGCATAAATTTGACGCGTTGCATCGGATATTCATGATCGATAGGTAAGTATCCTGCCCCCGTTTTTAATACACCTAGTACACCAGCAATCATCTCTATCGAGGGCTCCATCATCAGCGGAACAATATCTCCACGAGAAATTCCTTTTTCCTGCAAAAAGGCTGCAACTTTGTTTGCTTTTCTGTCCAGTTCTTGATAAGTTACCTTCTTATCTTTGTAAATGAGAGCTATACCTTTTGGTGTTCGATCTACTTGTTCTTTAAATAATCCATGAATTGTTTTTTCTCTTGGATAATCCGTACGTACAGGATTAAATGCATAAAGTGCTTGCTTCTCCTCTCTGGTAAGCATATCCAAATCTTTAATATAAATCTTATGGTTATACACCATGCCCTTCAGAATATTTAAGTAGTTACTAAACAAACCCTCGATTGTACTAATCGAATATAGACTACTATTAAAATCAATATTTGCTATCAAAGAATTATCATATTCGTCCACGATTAAAGAGAGATCATATAAAGGGTCTCCTGAATGGATTTCAATTGGCTTCAGTATGAGCTCCCCAAAACTTACTTCTTCTAACGCGATATTTTGTAATATAAACATGGTATTAAAAAGGACTTTCCCAGTACCATTTCTTTCGATAGAGAGTTTTTCTACAATTAAGTCAAATGGATAATCCTGATGTTCGAAAGCATTAATTGTATGCGTTTTGATCTCCTCTAAATATGCATTTATCGTCTTGTCTCCACTTGGTTGACTGCGTAGAGCCAATGTTTGCATAAATAAGCCTACTGTTCTTTCACTACTTTCATGATTTCGACCTGAAAGTGATGTTCCTACAATGATATCTTCTTGCCCTGAGTACTTATAAAGTAATATATTGTATGCCGATAATAAAACCATATATAACGTAGTGTTCGTTTCTTGAGCTAATGATTCAAGTTGAACTAAAAATGATTCATCTATGGCAAAAGACATTCGATTTCCTTTTCTGTCGTCATTTAAAATCACATTTGATGAGTTAGATGGTAAATGCAAAACTGGTAGTTCTCCTTGAAAAACATCTATCCAATATTTTTCATGAGTTTCAAGTTCAGAGAATTTAGAGTTTTGCCATGCTACGATATCTTTATGATGAATCTCCACTTCAGGAAGTATAGCCCCTTCATAAACTTGCTTGATCTCTTCGAGTACAATACCCAGAGAATATCCGTCTGTAATAATATGATGGACATTAATGAGTAATTCATGATGACTTTCCTCTATTTTTACGAGCTCTACTTCAATAAGAGGCGCTTGGGATAAATCAAATGATTTAACAAATTGATTTTTATGTTCCTCAAAATCACCAATACTCATTTCTGTTCGTATTACCTTAAATGGTAGATTCATATCAACTTTTTGTTTTATTTCACCTTCTACTACATAGAAAGAAGTAAAAAAGGCCTCATGTCTACGAATGACTTTTTCCAGACAGTCAACAAAATGATTTTCATCTAGTTTCCCAGATAGGATGAATCTCTGGACCATATTTTGTGACAAACTTGTTGGATCCATCTGATGCAAAAAATAAACTCTTTGCTGTCCAGGTGAAGTTTCATAATCATTCTTTAAGCTTAAGATGGGTATTGGCAATCCCATTTCCGCCTCATTATTTGATATCCATTCAGCCAACTCTTTTATCGTTTGGTTTTTAAATAAAACTCCAATTGTTGCGTTTTTTCCAAACTCCTTATTTAACTTTGCCAACATGATGGTTGCTTTAAGGGAGTTACCTCCAATGGCAAAAAAATTATCATTTCGACTAATTACATTTCTATCTACGGTTGATTGCCATATTTCTAGCACTTTTTCTTCCAGTACATTCTCTGGCTTGCCAAAGTAACTTTTTTCTTTTTCAGTACTTTTTCCAACATGAAGCGATTGCATTTCTTCGTACAGTTTGTCTAATTTATCATGTTGTTCAATGGTGAACATATCAATAGCACTACTACCAGAAGCTCCTCTTTTTATCATCTCATTCAAAAGCTCGGAAAATCCATTTACCCACATCTTTATTATCTCATCTGTAATAAACTCCGTATTGTATTGAAAATCAATATACAATTCATCCCGGTAATCTATAACATTGAGAAACAAATCATATGCAACATATTTAGTCGGATACTCCCCTATTTGAGTAGAGATATCGTCCAATTTAACACTCTTTATTGGTCTGTCCATATTAAATACTACATTTATCTCAGGATAAAAAGGTGTTGTGAGCTCTTCAGCAATTGCTGCCATCGGTACATATTGATGTTTCAACACATTGTCTAACCGTGTTTTGATATGTTCCATATAAGAAGATAATTGATCATTCCTATTGCTCATAAAAGACAACGGAATTACATTTACACATGGACCTACTAAATAATGATTTTTCAATTGAAGTTGTCCAGCCGTTGGTATGCCAATAGTTATATGATTTTGATTTGTGATAGACTGCATAAATTGACTGAATGCACCTAGTAAAGTTACAAACAGAGTATTACTTACTTCTGCACTAAACGTTCTTAAAGCTTGGGTTAGTGCGGAATCTATTTTCAAGGTATGTTTCGCGCCACGATATCCTGATTTTGACCGTTCTAACGGTTGAGTCGGTAAGACTAGAGAAGGAATAGCACTACCCAGCTCCATGTTCCAGAAAGCGGTTGCCTCTTTAAACGCATCTTTCTCACATATTGATTGTTGCCAATCAATATATTCAGCATAAGAGGCTGATTCAGGCAACAAAAGATGATTTTTATGCACTAATGCCGTATATAAATTAGCCATTTCCTGAAGAATTACTTCAATAGACCAGCCATCCGCAATAATATGATGGATGGTTAATATAAACCAAAACTCGTCAATTTCTAACTGTAGCACATTTATTCTGAAAAGACGGTCATCCCCTTCAAGATTAAAGGTTTTCAATGCATCATTCTCTAACCACTCAGATACCTTCTCTTCCTTACTTGCTGCAATTTGTGTGAAGTTAGTCTGACCTATATTTACAGATATTTCTTCCTGGATAATTAATTTTTCTTTTTCAATATCAACCTTTGCTCGCAGAAGACTGTGACGTTGAACAACCTGATTAAAAGCTTGATTTAGTAAGTGTACATCTAATTTCCCTTTCATTTTTAACAGGATAGACTCACTAAGAGCAGTAGAAGCTTCCTTGTCTGAAAGTGACGCCAATAAAATATGCTTCTGCTCATTTGTTAATGTAAGTTCTTGAGACAGATCACCTGTTTCTAGGGCCCCTTCGTAATTCGCCTTGTTTCCCCCATTAGGAGGGATTTTAGGTGATTCTGGTAAAAAGCCTCCTCTACGAAGATCACTTATTGTTTCTTGGACAGCATCGATGATTTTAGTCATATCTTCGTTAGTATGCGCCGTGGAGAGAAAACAATTTCGTCCTTCCCATACATAAATCCCTTTATACATTAGGTGGTAGAAAAACAGATCACTATCAATAGAGCAAACAAATCTAAATAAGGACCCATAATTCACGACATGTATTGCTACTTTTTCCTTGGTGAAAATCTGATTTAACTGGTTCACCAAATTATTTGTATGATTATTAAGTTTTGTGATTAGTCCTTCACCCTCAAACTTAAACTTTTCCAAAACAGCCATTGTCACACGCATTGTCAAAGGATGAGTATTAAATGTGCCTGCAACAAAGGTTCGTTTTGCTTCATCGACCGGCAAAGACAGATCTCCGAAATTCCATGTACCTCCATCTATCGCATTCATAAACTTGGACTTTCCAGCTACAACCCCAATGGGCATACCGCCACCAATTACTTTTCCATAAGTAACAAGATCAGCAGTAATTCCAAATGACTCTTGAGCTCCGCCAAGACCAATTCTAAACCCCGTAATCACTTCATCAAAAATAAGTGCAGTACCTGTGGTCTCAGTAATTTCTCTTAGTTTCCGCAAGAATTCTGCAGGTGCCACATCAGGACGTCGACTTTGAACAGGTTCTACCAACACAGCAGATATTTCATGACCAAGATTTTTGATTGTTTTTAAAGACTCTTCTTGGTTATAGTTTAGAACGATCAGGTCTTCCATAAAGTTCTGATTAATCCCAGGAGCCATTGGTCTAGCAGTAAACGTATCATCTGAAAGATTAGTTATACCCAGAACACCATCAAAGGTACCATGGTACGAGCCTGAGAATATCACAACTTTTCGTCGACCCGTTACCGCTCTAGCTAAACGGAGAGCGACCATAACAGCTTCTGTTCCAGAATTGTAAAATGCAACTCGTTCTACACCAGTTAGTGCTGCAATTCCTTCAGCCACATCTCCAGCAATATTTGACATAGGCCCGAGAGCAGGTAGGGTATTCAGGTTTTCTTTAACCATTAAGTTCGTAATAAAGTCAGGGTTATGTCCAAACAAATTCACGCCAAAACCCATTGTGATGTCGATGTATTCATTTCCGTCTACATCCCATATTTTAGATCCTTGCGAAGAATGTCCTATGATTGGATAGACCATTTCTTTCCAAACCATTCTGAAAGCAGCTAAGTTTCTGTTATTCGCATGGATAAGTCTATTTTGAGCAGTATACTCTTTCGATTTTTTCGTTTTCCTTACATATTTATTCACAAAGTCTTCAAGGTAACGTTCTTGTTTTGGGGTTAGATCTATTTTTGTTTGGAAATCTTGCGATTGATACGGTACAAAAGGTTTAGTCTCCTGCTGAGCAGTCACTTGTGATTTCACCTTAGACTCTGAAGCTGTTGTAGCCGCTACTTCTTGTTTCAATTGTTCAATACCATAGGTATCTATACTTGTATATTGGCTAATGACTTTTAATTGTGCATGTAATGTAGAGCTTATAATTTCATTCTGAGATTTTAGTAGTTCATTTTGTGAAGAAATAATTCGTTCCAATAGATCAGGTGAACCCTCCATTTTCTTCTTCTCTTTAATTGTCGGTTCCATGTGAGATTGAGAAGATTTTGAAGTTAATTGTGGTGAAGTGGACTCAACTTCAAACTGAGCATGGCTATGATTTGAAATAAACTCAATTAGATATTTTATATTAGTGATGGAATCAAAAAAATTACCTATTGGTATATCTAGACTAAACTTTTCTGAAATCTCATTTCTTACTTGAGCTAGTGAAATAGAATCTAAACCCATAGAGATGAAATGAGTGTTTTCGTCTAAATCCTGAATTGATATGCCTGATACTTTAGAGATAATAGTATAAATAAAGGTTTTAATTGTGGTGATGTTATCTCCCAACTGATTACTCCTCCTATAAAGATTCCCATAATTTTTGTTAAGCTTAGGTTCTAACCAACTACGCTTTTCTTCAAATGGATATAATGGAACAGGAACTTTTTCACAAAATTCCCCTTTAAAAAAACCTTCCCAGCTGATATCGGCTCCTAAAATATATAACTCCGCTATTTTTTCTGATCGATGTTGTGCAAGCTCTTCATTTGAAAGGACGCCCCAGACTTGTTCTTTGAGTTTTGAATAATCCGTATGAGTGTTTACATTTCCCAGATAAATCCCTTCAATATTTTTCATGTCCTCAGAAAGTAATCTTAACTTGGTAAGCATATCTTCTTTGTTGGTGGCGGTAATTGCTGCACGAAACTGCAAATGCGGTCTGCCAGTATTCGTTGTGTAACAAATATCTAGTAGATTCCATGAGTGATCTCGCTCCATATAATTCAAATAACGTTTAATGAGCGTAGATAAAGAATCCTCATTATTTGCAGATAACGCTAACAAATAGTGAGGATTCTTTTCTTCTTTTCTTTCATTCAATTCCAAAGGATGGGATACGTATTCTTGCAAAATTACATGAGCATTAGTACCGCTGAATCCAAAGGAACTGACTCCACCTACTAAGGGGGACTGCTCTACATCAAATTCCGCTAAATTTTTACTTATATAAAACGGAGAAGACTCTAATTTTAAATGCGGATTAGGGCTTTCAAAATGTACAAGGGGAGGCACCTTCTTGTTTTTCAACATTAATACTGATTTAATGAAACTCACTATACCAGCCGCCTCAAATAAATGACCGATATTGCTCTTAACAGATCCTAAAGCACAAAATTGTTTTTGATCCGTAAATTGGTTAAACGCATTGCATAATGCTTTAAATTCTACGGGATCACCTAATTTGGTGCCTGTACCGTGTGCTTCAATAAAATCAATTTTTTCAGGGTCTATCCCAGCCTGATTCCATGCACTTACAATAACTTCGGTTTGAGATAACGGATTAGGCGCCGTAATTCCAATCGTTTTACCATCCTGGTTGACTGCACTTCCTTTTAATACCGCATAAATATGATCTCCCTCCTTAACCGCTTGGTCATAAGGCTTTAAAAGAACTGCCCCAACCCCTTCACTTATTCCGGTACCATCAGACTGAGCATCAAAAGTTTTAGTTAATCCATCAGCGGATTCAATATCTAATCCAGTCGCAACAGGTAATAAACTAATTCGAACTCCACCTGCAATTGCCATTTCACAATCGCCATTCATAATTGCTTGGCTAGCCAGATGCACCGCTACTAGTGAAGAAGAACAAGCGGTATCGATAGTAACTGCTGGTCCTTTTAAATCCAGAAAATATGCTATTCTACTAGCTAAAACGGATGGTAAGTTTCCTACAATTCCCGCTGAGAGTTCATTATAGTCATTCAAAGTAATTAGCCGTTCATAATCAAATCCTACTTTAGAATATCCAACATAAATACCAGTTTTCCCTGCTTTAATCTTGTTACCTGCATACCCAGCATTTTCAAGAGTATGCCACACAGTCTGGAGAAATAACCTCTGACTTGGATCCATCAATCGAGCTGTGTTTGGAGTAATTCCGAAAAATCCATAATCAAACTTATCAATTGAATGTAGATACCCTCCTCTTTTTAATGGAGTCTCTTCTAGATTAAGATCAATCAAATTGGCACAGTACCTAGCATCCTCAATTCGATTGCTCGGAAAGTCAGTTAATTGGTGTTCTCCTTTTTGAATCATTTCCCAAAATACATCTAAATCTGTTGCACCCGGTACATTCAAAGCCATACCTATTATTGCAATATCCTTTTTATCTTTTGCCTCTGCATTGCTGTGTCCTTCTATCGAATCCTCTTGCTTACTCTCATAGATATGTTGAGCAAGTTTCGTTATTGAGGGGTATGAGAAAAGTTCCGAAATCTCCAAACTCGTTTTAAACTCATTTTCGATAATCTCTAAGATTTGAACGAGTTTTAGGGAATTTACACCTAAATCAAAAAAACTTTCTTCCATATTGACGGATTTTCTTCCTGAAACCTCAATTAAAAGCTTTGATAATTTCTCTTTAATATGATGAAGAGAAGAATTTGATTTTAGTATTTCATCACTTACCTGTAGCTCATTCAATTTTTGAATATCTGCTAGAAACTCACCTGCTGAATATCGTTCTGATAATTGATATCTTTGAATTTTTCCACTCGTTGTTTTAGGCAATTTTCGAATTGGAACTACCTCGACATTCCATCCACCTTTTTGAAATAGATGCCTCTTTAACGTTTTTGACAAGGATAAGAATTCATCGGTCTTTCTTTTGAAAACAACAAATACAATTATTTCTTCCGAACATTCTGTTTTATTATAAACACCAACAGCAGCTATCCTACCAAGCTCTATACCTTCTAGCTCAACAGCAACTCGCTCAATATCCTGAGGGTATATATTTTTTCCATTAATGAATATAATGTCTTTCGATCTGCCAGTTACCACAAGATTACCTTCATTTATAAAACCTAAATCTCCTGTGTTTAGCCAACCATCTCTGGTTATAATATCGTTATAAGCTTCTGGATGATTATAATAGCCACTAGTCACATTTAACCCTGTAATTTGAATATTACCAATCATCTTCTCAGCTATTTCCTCGTTGTCATTGCCACAAACTCTATATTCGCAATAATCAATGGCTTTGCCTACTTCAACAAAAGAAACTGCACGAGCATCTGTTACTTCCACTTCTTTTACAAAATCGCCTGTATTTAAATGGTTTCTGTCTACATATATCGTTTTTATCGGTTTTGACAATTCCGGAAAAGAAACCGCTACGGAAGCTTCAGCCATCCCATACACTGTAAACATGCTTTCTCTTTTTAAGCCATATACGGATAATGTCTTTAAAAATTGACCGCATACTTCAGTTGAGATAGGTTCAGCACCATTATATATAATCCTCACACATGATAGATCCCATTTATAGTCTTTTTCTGGGTTATAGAATTTAAGAAAATATCCGTAACCGAAATTTGGAGATGAAATCATGGTTGCTCGATGTTCATCCACTTTTTTTAGCCAGAGGATTGGCTTTCGGATAAATACTTCTGTAGGGATAATGTATTGATTAATTCCTACTACCAGAGGAACTAAATGAAAGCCAATCAGACCCATATCATGTGTTAGAGGCATCCATGAAAGAAAAGAATCTTTCTCATTAATTTGGGTGTGATTGACAACCCCACTGATATTATAAATTAAGTTTTTATGTGTTAATGTTACCCCTTTCGGGACCCCAGTTGATCCTGATGAAAATTGTATAAAGGCTATATCGTCTTGAGAAGGAGTGTTAAGAGTATATAAGCCATCGGGATAAGATGTATCGTTGATAGAACTCGTACGTTCCAACATCTCATCAATATTTAAAGAAGAATGCTTTTGCACAAATTTTTTAACACTGTTTAAGGCTTTCTCAGTAGTTATCAAATGAGGACGGCTCATGATATCCCAAATTTTAAACAGTTTTAATTTATGTTCATCATCTTCTCCAATGCTTATTGGAACGGGGATCATTCCCCCTAATAAACATGCCCAGAAAGCAATAACGAATAATTTATTATTTTGAATTTGAAAAATGACTTCTTGGCCTGGTTGAAGGCCTTCTTTTTGCAAATAAGCGAGATATCTGCATGATTCAATGTATAATTGTCGATATGGTAAAAAACTCTCTGATTTATCACTATCAATAAAGAGAATTCCTTCATCTGCTGAGTTACTCCGGTCTTGAATTACTTCAATCAGTGTATTGAATTTTTTGGTGAACATGACTACCTCCCGCGATTCTACAAATGTTCCATTATTTCTTTCGCTTCCTGGTTTGTAGTGTATTTTAGTTTCAATATTTCTTGTAAAAGCTTTTTAGCGTTTTCCTCTGAATTAAATAAAGGCGCTGTAGGTGTATTCTCTACTAACCCCTTTAACTCACTTAACAATGGATTTAGCTTTGTTAAATAAGTGGATTCCATATTCCGATTTCTACTAATTAATGCCGCTGTTAAGTAGTTCTTAAGCTTGGCCAACTCTCTCCCTTTGGGTAATTCAGAGTAGAGTTGCTTAACTCTCATTAAATCTGTGGAATCACTAATAGATAATGATCTAGAAGTATTTGGTATCGATTTCATGAAATCGGTTAAAACTTTTCGAGGACCTAGTTCAATAAAAGTAGTAACACCTTGCGTTATCATATAGTTGATGGACTCTAACCATCTAACGGGTAGTACGAATTGTTGTTTGAGCTTTTCTTTATAGGAATCGTTTTCCAAGTATGCTTGACCACTAACATTAGAAATAAGCGAACATTTAGGTGTATTGAATGTACATTTTTGCAGCTCTGAATAGAATAAGTCAGAAGCAGTAGTCATTAATGGACTATGAAATGGAGCACTGACATTCAAAAGCGTATATGTGCCTCTTTCTTTTTCAACGCTTTTTAAAACGCTCTCTATTGCAATATAATGGCCTGATATTACAATTTGTTTATTTGAATTCACACAAGCTATGGTCACGGGGGAGTCTTCATTCGCCGTTTCTCTACAAATGCCACTTAAGAGTTCCGCACTTATGCCAGAAATAGCAGCCATTCTTCCGACTCTCGCAGGATCAGCTTCTTGCATAAGAATGCCTCTTTTTCTAACTAACTGAATTGCATCTGAGAACGACAATACGCCACTACATACCATAGCTGTATATTCACCAAGACTATGCCCAGCCATAAAAGAAGGTTTAAAGTCCAACTCTTCTTTAAACGCATGATAAATACTCACACATACGGTTAGGATGGTAGGTTGAGCGTTCATCGTTTGAGCAAGTACTTTGCCTTCACCTTCGAAACATAGTTTTTTAACATCAATTTGTATTGCATCGCTTGCTTCTTCGAAAATTCGTTGGCTTCCTTCATACCTATTCCAAATTTCTCGACCCATTCCAACATATTGTGAACCTTGTCCAGGGAATAATAGGGCTACTTTATTCATACATATTCTCCTGTGTATACATTCATCAGAGTGTTATTTATCATTGCTATCAAATTTTGCTTTTGACTGTTCAAGTAAAAATGACCACCAGGAAAGGTATGTAGGGATGTCTCTCCTTGTGTGTACCTTTCCCATTCACGGATCTCTTCGCTTAAAATGCTTTCATCCTCACCCATTAAAACCGTTATATTGCAACCCAATAATGGCTTCTCTTCCCCCCCATTATTCGACTCTAAATTGGTTATATCTGATTTCAAAATGGGTAAGAAATAGGATAAGAAACTTTCGTCAGAAACTAAAATTTCGCTTATACCACCTAACTTTTGAAGTGCATTCAAAAACTGATCGTCAGGCAAGGTATGAAGCAAGGCGTCTCTAGTATGATGCGGTGGTCGTCTTGAAGAAATGAACAGATGTACAGGTGGCTTGTATCCTTCTTGTATTAATTTGTGAGTTAATTCAAATATGATACTCGCTCCCATACTATGGCCAAATAGTGCGTAAGGATCTCCTTGATCTTCGAGATATGGTTGGATACGCTCAAACATATCATTGATCAGCTCATCAAAAGAGCTATAAAGAGATTCATTTGTACGATAACCACGTCCAGCGAGTTCCATAGAAACTATACTTATATGGGGTAGTAAGTGTGATTTCCAATCAGAATACATGCTAGACATTCCACCAGCACATGGAAAACAGAATAAATTTAGATTCTCCAATTTCACATGCCTCCATTAAAAAGAGCCACCCGCTCATGTGAGCAAATGACTTTTTTAGTTAAATTTGTAAAAAAATTATTTATACCTTCGGCACTTCATCCAAAATCATTTTGCATTCTTCTGTAATCATATGTCCCTCTGATATGAGAGTAATGTGCCTAAGCATCTATTACTTCAACCAAAGTTGCTGATCGAATCACATTAATAGGTACGTAAATGGTTCGTTCTAAATAGGATAGATTCAATTTTATTTTCGCTTTGCTGTTTCGTATGTCTATTTTTTGGATATTATCTTTATGGTTTAACAGTGGCCCTGAAATCACTTCCATTTTCCCGTCCGTTATTCTGATATCTGAATAATCTACGGTGTCTTCTTGATTGAGGAGCTTTAATATAAAAGTCATTTCCTCTTCACTGATTGATTTCAGGTAAGAATTACGATCCATATTCATATCCTTTGATGAATTTTTTAAGATGTAGTACGTATTTGGGATTTTCAATAAGTCATTGTGATCCATTAACTTCATATCTGCCTGTATGAACAGATAGCTTGGAAATAACGGGATGATTCTTTCATAGAACCATCCACTTTTTTTCTCCCTTACCCGTTTCAAAGGTAGAAGACACTTTACTTTGTCTGAAAAATGCTCTCGAATCATTTCACGAACAAAAGCCTCTTTCCCTGTTTCGACAAATAAAACATACCAATACATACAACCACCCTATTGCGCAATATTTTCAAATTCCGTAGTTAGAAGTTAAGTCTCCCATGGTTACGACTATTTTCCGTGCGCCTTTATATGGTCTTCTTCCATGCGCCATCAACATATTGTCTAACATAAGTACATCTCCCTTTTCCCATGGGAACGCGAGAGAATGTTCATCGTACACATTTCTTATTTCTTGCAGATCTTCATCACTTATGGTATCTCCGTCTCCGTAGTATGTATTTCTTGGTAGGTTACTTTCACCTACTGTTTGAACTAAATACTCACGAATTGCAGGGGATAGATTAGTTACGTGAAATAGATGTGCCTGGTTAAACCAAACCATTTCCTCTGTTTGAGGATGTTTTGCTACTGCAGGCCGAATGGCTTTTGTTCTTAATCTGCCGTCCGAAAACCACTCAATATTTATCCCCGCATTTGAACAATATTCTTCAACTTCTTGCTTAGAATTCGTTTGGAATACTTCCTCCCAAGGTAAATCTAAGTTTCCACCAATATTTCTTTGGTATAATACCTGCTTTGTAGCAAATTTATCCTTAAGGTCTGGATTCAGTTGGTTCAAGATTGCCCGACTGTCAGCTATTGGTGTTTCACCACCAACCTCAGAAGGCTGCACACAATGGAAAAATATTTTTTGTGCCCATACGTGAGCATATGAATTTTCATTATGCATCGCAATATGTTGATCCTCTGGATACTCCGTAGAAGTATAGACGTTCCCTTTCACTTCACTTCTTGGGGTAGAACGTTCTTTATACTTCTCTAATTCAGGGGTAAAGATAGTCGAGAATTTTTCAAAGAGGTCGATGGAGCTGACATTAAAATTTCTAAATAGAACGCCACCATATTGTAAAACCAGCTTCTCAATTTCACTTTTGTTATGTAACGCCCAACCGTAAAAATCGTCTACATTTCCTTTACTATCCAGTACAGTAATTTTTGTTTCACCTTTTTGTAGATAATCCATTGTTATGTTTTCCATTGTTACGTTCATCATATTTGCGTTTACCCCCTGTTTTATGAAGTATATACTCAACTATTTTTCGTACACATAGATCTTCCCATTGATTGGATAAGGTTTAAAGCCAGGGCCTTTATATCCTCGTCTAAGTATTTCTTTCCTTAGTCTCATCATAAAAGTTGCATGGCTTACAATGAGGATATCTACACCAGCAGCCGCTGCCTCAATATCATTCATGACTAAAACGGCTCTATTATCCGTTTCTTTTGTACTTTCCACAACCGACTTATGTTTAGAATTAAGGATAAACTTCGTGATAATTCCCCATATGATGATTGGTAACTTCCCCTTCCAAACTTGAGCGTACCGAGGTAGAGGTATTTTTTTGAGTTTCTCATTGATAATGAGATCCCCATTATATATTTCATTAGCAGTCTCAATAGCTCGTTCCATATCACTGCAAAAACATTTTTGCCACTTGGTAGTTCCCATATCCACTTCGCTAATTTCAATTTCAGCTTGGTCATATTGTTCAAGCCACTCTGTTAGCTCTGCACCTGTTAACATGTAACTCGAAGGTTTTTCTTTTGCTACCTTAAAATGTCTTATCAATCCAATTTTCATAGTACACTCCTTAATTAAGTTTGAGTTTCATCTTTTTTTCCTTTATAGTAATTAAAAGATTATGACATAACTTTTTCCATTTTCCGTTGGATAGCTACAATATACAACTAATTTCTTCTTTCATCAACAAAATTCTATTTTTGCATGATATTATTTTTAAATACATATTTTATCTATATTTCAAAATAACTATTGATCTATCTTAGAAGATCATATCTAATCAGAAAAAAATGAGTACGTTTTCTTCGACGCGTACGTCAAAGAATATATACTTTCTTTCCAATCTTCTTTCATCAATACCTGCCATTCACAATATTATGTACAGCTAGTACATACTTCACCTTTTAATTAAATAGTCTCGTGATCTTCCAAGAGCTCTCTGAAAAATAACCAATTGCTCTAGAATTACAATCACGATTGATATATATTTTTGATGTAATGTTATTTTTTGTCTAAATGGAGGCGGAAGTTTTTCTATGAATAATCGATTTAGTAATTTGAACGAACGATTCAAATTGGTATTATATGTATTAGTTGTAATCAGTTTAGTGGCTACTATACCGTATCTTGCAAACCGTACAAAACTTGAATCTTCTGCAAAACAAGTAGAATTTATATTTGATTACAGGGGTTTAACCGAAATTGCAAACTATCAAAGCAAACCAGAAAAATATTTAGATGAGCAGTTAGCTACATTAAAAACAGCCGGTGTTAAGTCAATGGCGATATATGAAAGCACATTGAAAGATTTACAGCTTTTAAAACGGATCAACTATTACAGCACAGAAGAGCTTGAAAAAGCACAAAAACTTGATTCTACTTCTTCTGAAAATTTCACATATATCATTTATTCAGATGATGATGCCAGAATTGAAATGGATCCATTTATACGCGAAGCTTTCTCCAATGTTTCCATAAGAGAATGGACTTTCAATGGAAAGCAGGGGATTGTAATAGAGGCTGCTTTAGCAGAGGCTATTATGAAACCGATTGGTTTTGATCCTATTACGCTTAATAAATTGAGCTCTGATGGATTTGAAATTATTCCTCGTTTTTCAGACAGATCCCTCCCATATGATCATGAGAAAGTTAAGCAACAAATGGAAGTTTTTGAACAACTGGGAGTAACACATATTCTATTTGATGGTGATAGTGTAAAAGGATTTACAGACCAAGAAGATCTAAAAAGTCTTGACTTGTTTGGAAACTTGTTGAATCAACATCATATAGGTATTATTTCAATTGAAAACCTATTGCCACAGTCCCAATATGGGTTTAATTACTTGGCAAAAATCACAAATTTTAATGTTGTACGATTGTATTCCTTATCAGGTATAGATGCGACCCGACTAACGGCAGATACAATAGTGGATCGTTTTTTACTTGCAGCAAAAGATCGAAATATCAGAATGTTTTATCTGAATGCAGCTATCTTTAACAACCCAGGAAAAGCTGGCCTTGTAAGTTCTTTAGATAATTTATTCATCGCTTTTGATGATCAAGTGGGGATTATTCCAACTCTTGAAAAACAAGGATTCCCTACCGGGGAAGCTGAAGCTTTCCAAGTTAACAAAAACTCATGGGAGAATCCCTTAAAAGTTCTGATAATTCTAGGAGCATTATCACTTATAACCCTATGTATATCAAGTTTTTTCATGTTATTGACTATACCTTCTTTCATAATTGGAATTATAAGCAGCATCGGGTTATTCTTCTATAACAGTGACATCCTTATGCAAGCTTTAGCTTTAGGAGTAGGTGTTAGTACACCAACTTTAGCTATAATAACCGTTTTAAAAATGATCCTAAGGAAACAAACTACTCCTGTTAATCATAAAAAAAACTTATTAACTGCCCTTAAACTACTCGTAATCACTACTGTAATCACTTTAACTAGTGTTCCTTTTATAGTAAGTCTTTTGAATAATGTAAGTTACATGCTTTCCATTAATCAATTTCGTGGGGTTAGCGTCTTACATTTGGCACCTATCGCATTAGTCACACTATATATACTGTTGTTTATTGACAAATCTCCAATAAAGCGTTTACGATACATCCTGATTCAATCCATTAAAGTTTGGTGGGTTATAGCTGTTGTTGTGATAGGAATCGTTGGTTTTTATTATATATCTCGAACTGGAAATTCTGGGGAAGCCCCTGCAATTGAGATATTCATTAGAAAAATATTGGAAAACTCGATTGGAGTTAGGCCTAGGTTTAAAGAGTTTATGTTCGCTCACCCCTTATTCCTTTTTGGATTATTTTTAGTTTTACGTTATCGCTTAGCTATTCCTTTTCTAATTATTGGTTCGGTAGGTCAGCTTTCTTTAGTAGATACTTTTGCTCATATTCATACTCCACTTTATATCTCAACTATCCGTATATTTTTAGGACTTGGACTTGGTGTTCTAATAGGTCTTATTTTAATACTAGTATATGTATTCATTGAAAATCTGTTTAGAAAATATATTATGAATAGAGTTTAGTTTTGCTACAAACAAAATTAACAAATAGAGTATTCTTGGAGCAGGTTCACTACCATGAATACTCTATTTGTTATCTTGGTTATAAAGTGTGAATTGTAGGTGTAAGAAGACTCGTGAGTACTGTAGTTTTTTCTCAACCCACATACTATATGTGAGTATAACTCGTCTCCACCTTGCCCAGAGACATATGCATTTAATTCAATCCACGCACTCATACAGAGTGCGACAGCGAAAAGTACCTGAATTCCCTATTAATGAGAAGATAAATACGTCTTTTAGCTATTACAGCTTCTTTATTACTCAAACCACTTTAACAAAAGACATTGCCAAAAGGTCATAAACCAGACAGTCTCGAAAATTTCCGCGGTGCGAATCTCCTAGGAAAATCATGTGAAGTCCACAGGTGGCTCGCAATAAGTGAATGCATTATTATCCTTTGCCTTTACTTTGCTTGCAAATGATATGAAATCGGCTCTTGAATCAGTCGGACTTGATGCACACGTTGGGTTTCTACATCCTCGATCCTCACCAATAACCCGAGCCAAAAATCTTCCCGTTCGCGTCTCGCTGTACAATTTCAATCCACGCACTCCATACAGAGTGCGACATCTTCACACAGGAGAACTTTGGCTCAGTTTGGGGCAGCAAGGAAAACTATTTAATAATCGTAATATGTTTATATTAGCAAAATGAAATCGATTTGAAAATTAACTGTCTAATTATAGACCCTATCCAGCAAGCAAGTACTGATAAGCCGATTATTTAAAATTTAGATGGGCCTCGGCGAGGCCAAAAGCATTCCAAAGCCCGTCTAAAGCAGGCTTAATAGCTAAACCAATTTCTTCGTAGCTTCTAGTTACGAGGTTCTTTGGATCAATTAGAACATCCGGTAAAATAATCTTCTCTTCAGTTAGTGGCCAAGTTGCTAAAGAGGACCATTCTGGACCAAGAAGGAAACCAATATCTTGTACTCCATAGAATGAACAAATAAAGTAAAATGGTTCATTAATCTCTAGAACGTTGTAGTTATAAATTTGTCGTTTTACAGCTTGTATGAGTTGTCTTTCTATGGTGTAAGGAATGATCGTAGAATATTCCATCATTCGAACTGTTGATAATTCAATAATTCCGTTTCTGAATATTTGCATCCTCGACTCAGTGTTGTTAAATTCTGAATCACATGATTCAGAGTAGAGACCATGTATATTAATCCTTGGATTAGAACCTGCTGTGCCCAGTGGAGTCATGTTCACTTGGTTAATTAGATTTACGTCCAATGAATATTGATTTTCAAAACAAGACAACGGTAGCAAATGGGCTATAAAGAAAGGGACATTACCATACTCATTAAAAGTTGATAGAAGTCTTTCCTCTTTAAAGAGCTCGTATCTCTTGGAAAATTCCGTTGTTCCCAAGAACATTTCACGTAGTTCGTGAACATCTAAAGGGAACTTTCCATTGGACTTCCTAGAATAAAATTGATTGTTTTGTTTTACTCTGTGAGGGCGGGACCAACTACGATAAGCCCGGATTAAAATGACGTAATGTTTGGGGGATACTTCAAAGGGTTTGATGTCATATCGTGCAAGTCTAGGCTCAAGACCATTCTGTAGAATGTGACTAATTCTTAATATACATGCATCAATATCGTCCTCTTCGATACCTGGAGTAGTAGTGGGATCTCCTTCCGCTTCTTCGATCCCTAAGTAAAAATCTCCTCCGAACGCATTTGCAAAAGAAGAGACTGCTGCACAAAGTTGCTCAGGTCGGATCATCTGGGATTTATATTCGATACTCCCCCCTTCTTTCACCTTATTAGTAATTAGAGCTTCAATATCATTTAACTCAATAAGTTCGAATTTTTTTGCAAAAGTAGTCATTACAGTTCCTCCATTAAATTAAGTGTATAAGGTTCCACAAAAGAATCCACCTATCACCCAATGAATTCAGTATGAACGGGTGTAATTCAGTTAGAAATTCCGTGATCATACCCACTGAAAAAAATGGGAAGATTCTTCATACCTGGCTGTCTGTCCCCCTCTTACACCAAATCATCTGCATACTCAGCTAAAACAGTGAATACGGTATCCGGAGAATATTTGAAAAAGAAACGTTCCTCCACCTTGTAATCAAAACAGGTCTTTTCCAAGATTAAATATAATTTATATACTCCTACGGAAAGGGTCTCATCTGGAGTTAATGAATCTCTTTTTAGTCTCATAAGGTGACTTCCTTTCAAGGATAATCTCTGCATTGTACAACGATATAGGGTTCACGTCGAGATGAGGGGATTCAAAGTCATGATTATACCCGGGATAATAATTCAATATTGTACAATAATAATCCTCGTACGCTTCAGTTATTTCAAACCTGAGGGAGGTAAAGGAATATGTGTATTGAAGCAGCACGGGTCAATGCTTCAATGGATTATGTATCGAGAGAATTTAAAGGCGAAGGGTACATTGCAGGGTTCCCTAATTTCCATCAAGCTGACCATGGAAATGGAATAGTTAATGCGATTTTCTGTATTAAAGAGGCGGCTGTAGATTTTAAAAGCATTTCTGGGGACCGAATAGGTAATCCTAATCGTACAAATATGATGGAGATGTTCAGAATTGCAGCCAACCTTGCTTCAGAAGATGGATACCCTGCAGCAATCCCCTCTCTCCATCACGATAGAACAAACAATTTGTATGGCTTTTATTTTTTCAAACCAGAATATGTCGATTGGAAAGATGTCAAAGCAAATGATCTTGGTAATCCAACGGGTATCGCTGAACGCTTTAGAGCAGTCAATGACTACAGTATTTCTCTTCTGTACAATGGGGGGTTCCCTAATTTTCATCAGGCTGATTATGGTGAGGGTGTAGTATTTGGTACGAATCTTATAAAAGGTGAGGCTGGTGGTTTACATGAGGTACCACTTTCAGCTCTTAACATGCCTTTTTATGAAGAGGTATTCTGTACTCCGAATAAGAGCACATCAGTGATACCGAATATTGGAGAGACATCACGTGTATGCTTACAAACCTGGATGGGCACTTATGTTTGTGCCGAGAATGGGGGCGGTAATCTTTGTGTTGTAAATCGACCAGAAGCTAGGGCTTGGGAATCATTTGAACTCTGTCGCTTGGATGAGGTTCACATTACTTTGAAGGCTCATAACGGCCAATTCCTAAGCGCTGAGCAAGAAGGTAGATCGCTTGTAGTAGCAATCAGCCCTGAGGCAAAAGAAAAAGAGACTTTCAAAATGTACATCGATCAAAGTGGGCTCGTTGCTATATCTGCATATAACGGTAAATATTTTAGTGCAGAATCTGACGGAATACTTACGGCCAATCGTGATGTGCCTAAATCATGGGAGGGATTTCGTATTGTATCTCCAGATAATGCGAATATAAAAGAACAGACTCAGGTAGTAGTCAATGTATATAAAATTATAACTGCTCCTATCTGGCATACAGGGACTGTTATCGGGGATCGAGAATATTATTTTCAGACGAGCAACCGCGTAGAGAGTTGTGATCCGGAGGGGATGGATCTTCCATACCATCGGAAAATTGTGCGGCACGTACCAGGTAACTTGGATTCAGTAAAGTCGGTACTCGACATGGTAAGTAATGATTGGAACGGAACCCGATATGATGTTGCAGGTCATAACTGCAACTTTTTTACAAATGATTTACTGAACAAACTTGGAGTACCCGGGCTCGATCAAGAGTATCTTGAGGCAAGTGGCTTTGCCAAAGGATTTTCCCAAATACCCGGTAGCTCCCTATTCCAAGAGGTAATTGTAAAATGGCCAATTGATGATAAACGATTAGACGTGGCATTTATGGACGAATTAGTAAAACTTGCACGTCTTCCGGCGGATACAGTAAATGAAGTCGGACGGTTTTTTAAACGTATTGGGTTCCCCGGGGGTGGTTTTACGGGGATCAGAATACCGCCTATACCCAAACCATTTTAAAAGGGAATGTAAACTAGGTGTGCCCTCGGGGGCACTTCCTTTGCTTATTTTCGTTTGTTCAAGAAATCCAGTACTTTTTTATTCTGTTCCAATACTTTCTTAATCCCCCAGTCCGGCACGGTTGTTTTAGGTTTAGTATTAGATGTAGGTTTAAGAGGTTTCTTTTCCATGGCAATACGCCCCTCCTTCGTTTTTAAAAAGGATTGGCATAATGAGAGACATTTAAACCTCTTAACCTATTAGAGAAGGACTGAGTGGTGTATAAGGTAACGCAAAAAGGTGCTCTAAGAAATTTCATAGAGCACCTCGGATCATACAAACAGCCATTATCTATTTTTAAGGATATTCAGCACGTTATCGTTTGCTTTCAAAATCTTCTCTAGGCCCATATTCTTCTCAATTGTGGTCTTAGGCCGACGAACAACAACCTTATCAGGAATTGTAGCATTATCATTTTCTTTAGACTGTTTAAAAAGTGTCATAAATATCACCTCGTATACTTAATATACCACACTATCCATCTATGAACCAATCAAATATCTGTACTAGATTCACAATATTATTAGCATCCATCCCATTTAAAATGGCACCAGATTCCGCTGCTTGGATAGTGATAATGAAACTATTGGACGTTCCAAAGAACGGTACACAAATCGTATTTCCTTCCTCTACCACGTAAACTGCAGCTTCTGCTAATTCTTTACTCATTTCCTCTTTGTTCTCTTCAGGGATTAGGATACTGTTGCTTCTTTCAATTTGACTAAGAGAGTTCCTTATTTTATTCATGCGTATTTCTAGATCGCTGTCGAATTGAATCGATGTAGTTGAGATCCGTAAGCCGAATGTATCCGTGTAATATCGAAGATACTCTTTTAACATAGACGAGTACAAATCCCACTCTGGCAACTGATCCTTCTGCTCATCTGTGAGCTCGGTTAGATGATGTTGTGAGTATTGAACAACTGCAGTGAACTGTGCCGTTTTTTGAAAACTGGAGAGTATGATTCGTTCATTATCCCGTATTGTTTTTTCAATGATTTGGTCATTTTTTTTGAATTCTGTATTTCCAATCTTTTGAATGCTTGGCGTTTCTAAAATTGCCAGATCAATGAAGATAGCTATACTAGCGAATTGAACGGCTTGAACCCAATCATTTAATAGAATGTGACCGGCTAAAATCATCCCAAAGTAAATAAGAGCCATAATGGTATAGGACGTTTTACGGATGTTCAACAAATTGCTTTCATACCAAACACGATTGTACCAATGTGTTACTGTTGCAAGTCCCGCTATGGCCATAAAGCCAATGGCCATCCATCCGAAATAAAACATGAGGTTCCTCCAAACACTGTAGACTTCCTAATGTTGTACAACATTTAAACTCTATTGAATTTATGAATCATATTTAAATACAACATCCTATTCTCCTGTTACTTCATTAAATCCCTCTAATATCACTTCTTCTTTAATTTGATCGGACGCTATAGTTTGCTGAAACGTTTCATCACGAACAATTTCATGACCAGACCAATTATAAGCTTTTATTTTACCTGGACCTAACAGTTCTGGATGAGGTATAAGGAACAGTCATTTAACTTCTGTTACATATCTTTTAAATCCTTCTTCCATATCACTGTGAGGAAGTATAAGCTGGATTACTTGGTTCCCTGTGCTAAGAATTAATAAAGCATAGGGCATACCAGTAGGCGCATCTGGGAGCCTAAACAATATGTTTTTTTGGGGGTAGGAAAATACATGTAGCCCAGGTACCGTTTTAGTTAAAACGCATACTACCTATTTATTGTGTGATCACTTTGTATTATCCAATCTACTGTTTTAGAAAAATGTTTAAAATCTTCTTTATCCATTAGAGTTAAGGCCATTTTGACATATGCTTTATAAACTGCAATAGGTATGTAGATAGTCTTGTGACAGTTACTGTTAGTTCCCCATTATGCTTATAGCGAGTTTTTCCGGTACCATTGCATCGGAGAGGATCTTAGGAATTTCAATCCACGCACTCCATACGGAGTGCGACTACGTCACCATGCAAGGATTGGCTTACATGCTGATTTCAATCCACGCACTCCATACGGAGTGCGACGACTATAGATAGCTACATCTACAGTCTCTTGAGCTATTTCAATCCACGCACTCCATACGGAGTGCGACCTTCAGAACTTAGCTCATCGATCAGGACATCGGATATTTCAATCCACGCACTCCATACGGAGTGCGACCATATAACTAAACACCATAATCATCGTAGCCAAAAATTTCAATCCACGCACTCCATACGGAGTGCGACAAGTGATGGATTGGGTAGTTTACGACGATTTTTGATTTCAATCCACGCACTCCATACGGAGTGCGACTATGGGATTGGACGTTCTTCTGGCAAGTATTTCGATTTCAATCCACGCACTCCATACGGAGTGCGACCCTGGACATCGTTAAGTTAGTGACCACAGTTAAGATTTCAATCCACGCACTCCATACGGAGTGCGACGGTACAAGCGACGGATGAAAGCACTGTGTTATGGATTTCAATCCACGCACTCCATACGGAGTGCGACTCCTTGGTTACACCCGGCAGATGACTGGTGCAGACGATTTCAATCCACGCACTCCATACGGAGTGCGACGTTAGCACGGTGGAAAATCAAAATCCCTGAAAAAATTTCAATCCACGCCTCCATACGGAGTGCGACATGGTGCCGCGCCGTACATACCCACGATTTTTTATTTCAATCCACGCACTCCATACGGAGTGCGACCACAGTCCAGCGATAGTTTTTTCAGAGCTTATAAATTTCAATCCACGCACTCCATACGGAGTGCGACGATTACTTGAATCGGATGATTCGATTCGCGGAAGCAATTTCAATCCACGCACTCCATACGGAGTGCGACGCAAGTTGTGGGCGATTTGTTCGACAGTTAAAAACATTTCAATCCACGCACTCCATACGGAGTGCGACTGCTCACCAAGGTTCAGGAGAACAGCGCCAAGATATTTCAATCCACGCACTCCATACGGAGTGCGACCTTTTCATCATCCATCGATGTCAGATCATGTAGGCTATTTCAATCCACGCACTCCATACGGAGTGCGACCATTTTCAAATTGCATCCCCTGTTTGACCTGAGTCATTTCAATCCACGCACTCCATACGGAGTGCGACACGACGACGAAAGCAACGCATGGCATGTTGATTATTTCAATCCACGCACTCCATACGGAGTGCGACCAGATCGAGTATGGGAGCTCAGGTAGCCTACGAGAATTTCAATCCACGCACTCCATACGGAGTGCGACTAATACGGATCGTCCTCTCTTATTCGGGTTAGTAGATTTCAATCCACGCACTCCATACGGAGTGCGACTTTCATGCTTCGCAAAATTAGTCGAGATATCTATATTTCAATCCACGCACTCCATACGGAGTGCGACTTACAGGTAACATACCCTTACGACCGGGCTCATTATTTCAATCCACGCACTCCATACGGAGTGCGACACCAAGGTACCGTATCAACATCTGTAGTCATCACAGATTTCAATCCACGCACTCCATACGGAGTGCGACTGTATTACCGACATTTTATCTTTATAATGATTTTAATTTCAATCCACGCACTCCATACGGAGTGCGACTAAGGGAGGATTGGGTAAATGTCTGGCACTTATTAATTTCAATCCACGCACTCCATACGGAGTGCGACCCATTGTCACCAATGTATCCGGGTCAGTTTCAGAATTTCAATCCACGCACTCCATACGGAGTGCGACACACGATTAACGAAATCGATAACGACTTCATACAGTATTTCAATCCACGCACTCCATACGGAGTGCGACTACGTTCCATCTGTGGAGATGATAACATCATCTTATTTCAATCCACGCACTCCATACGGAGTGCGACAGAACGGAAGATATGGGTATCACATTATCAAGTAAATTTCAATCCACGCACTCCATACGGAGTGCGACGATATCGGTTCTTTTATGTACGAAACAGATTGGTTATTTCAATCCACGCACTCCATACGGAGTGCGACCCCGACGTGACCACCGGAGCCGACCTTGGTAACATTTCAATCCACGCACTCCATACGGAGTGCGACTTTTTTGGCGGGTTTAACCTTTTGCTAACAGCTGGATTTCAATCCACGCACTCCATACGGAGTGCGACCTGCAATCGAAGCTGAGATCGAACGCCTACGTTTAATTTCAATCCACGCACTCCATACGGAGTGCGACTCCATGTTCACGGTGTTTGTCACCAGTGAAAAGATTTCAATCCACGCACTCCATACGGAGTGCGACCCGATACCACTGAACACGCTCTTGGTCCACTCCCAATTTCAATCCACGCACTCCATACGGAGTGCGACGAGCGAAAAAAGCAAATATGGATATCAACCACAAATTTCAATCCACGCACTCCATACGGAGTGCGACAGCGAAAAGTGACGTAATAACTATGTTTCAAGAATAGCTATTAACGTATTTTCGATATTTCTACTAATTCAAAACTGTTACTAAAAATTTTCAGCCCTAAATCATTGCCAAAAGGTCACAAAAATGACCTTTTCGACAAGTTTCGAGGTGCGAATCCCCCAGGGAAATCATGTGAGCTTGGCATTCGCACCGGCTACAGTATTAATGGATCACCCATGTCATAGGAATCTTTCGCTCCTACATGTTGGACTTTACTTTTGTAATTATCACCTAAATTATAGAATCGAAGACTATCTGTATCCTTGTCAATCAATTCTTCCAATTCAAACCGTAATCGTCTAAACTGGGTAGCGTCCAGTATACATTCAAATACAGAATTCTGCACACGTTGTCCGTGATCTACACACTTCTTTGCCACTTTAGATAGCCGTCTTCTGCCCTCACTATCTATCGTGCTTACATCATACGTAATCAAAATAAGCAATCATTACACCTACTTCCACAGAAACGGAGGATATTCATCCAGATCTCCGCGTATATATCTTGCCAGTAGTAACGCTTGAGTGTATGGTACTAGCCCCCAAGGTATTTTTTCATTCAGAAACGGGTGCATAATCTTGTCCTGTTTACGATCTTGCCACGCTTTTAACACTTTCTTTCGTGTATCATCATCCATAATCACTGCAAGATTTTCTTTCACATAAAATCCTTTATCGCTAACTACCTTCTTGTTAATAAGAGAAAGCACAAATCGATCGGCATACACGCCCCGGAGCTCCTCCATCATATCCAGTGCGAGAGAAGCTCTGCCAGGACGATCCCGATGCAAAAAACCAACATATGCATCAAGTCCGACAGATTCAAGTGCAGACTTCATATCATTAGCAAGCAATGTATAGGCAAAAGATAATAACGCATTCACTTTATCTAAGGGAGGTCTCCGACTGCGTCCGTAAAAGTAAAATGACTCCTTTTGCTGTAGGATCAGATCATCGAACACAGCGTTATATTGAACAGCTGCAGAGCCTTCCAAGCCACGCAATACGTCCAATTGCTCTACCTCGCGTAACAACTTCATTGTCTCGCCTAGCGACTCCGTAACCTTCTTCATTCGTTCCGTGTCGATACGTAGGGCATAATCCCGTGTTGCACGTTCCAAAATCCACTTGTTGTTGTACAATTTGCCTGTAATCATATTACGAGCAACCCTCGCACTACGCACCTCATCGTCCGAGATACGATACTGTTCTTTGCGAAGAACCACATTTCCACGATCTTCACCAATGACCCGTGCGAGGAATCTCCCTGTTCGTGTCATAAACGTCAAACTAACATTGCGAGACGCGCAAGCCCCCATCAATGCTGGACTTACTCCAGCATAGCCAAAGGTGCATACAGCCTCCAAATTATGAAGCGGGTAGCGAGCAAGAATTTCTTCCTCCTGCTTCACCACAATGTTTTCCCCATCCAGTCCAAGGTATGTATCGGGTAATGTTACAAATAAGGTGTTCAGCAGCTTTTTCATTCATTCAACCTGCTTTCGATGTAACTTGAAACGGAACGCTTATTCAAGATATCCGGCACACATATATTGTTCAAGGAACAACTCAGGCAATGTGGTCCAGCCTTGGCTTTGGGCGTATGGTTGCGTTCAAAGTAGTGTCTCATCTCATCAATACTGGCCCTCACACGTTCCCGATCTGCCGCAGTAATTATGACTTCTACCCGATGCTTGATCTCGTCATAATAAAAATAGGCCTTGTGAATATCACATACGAGCATCTCTTCAAGACACATGACTTGTGCTACCAATTGGGAGTGATCGGAATCATTTCGTTTGGGTTTGCCGCGTTTGTATTCAACAGGACAAGGAAGGTATAACCCTTCCTCCCCTGCAAGCGGAACTCCAGCCGGATCACGAATGAATTCAACTACGTCACAGATACCTGTGATGCCAAGTTCTCTCGATTGTACCGGAAGTGCACGAACCACTATCTTATCTCCTCGTTTTTCACGAAGAGCTGGTTGATCCGCCTTTCGATGCAAATGATCTCCCTCAATGGTACGCACGTTGTCTTCCCACTGCTGTTCAATATGAATCAATGCCCACTGCCTTCTGCAAAAGTTAAAATGCTGAATACCTGATAGCAGCAGATAGTCCTCTTCGTTATAGTCCTTCATATTCCTGTACTTCCAACCCGTCGAGCGGCTGAATGTCGTAGGTATAACGTGCATACGTGTTTTTCTCAGCCTCGTTGACTTCCGGATTCTCTTCTATGATCAATGAACGATGTACCTTTGCAGAAGAGTATTGTCCCAGCTTAGATTTGTGCTCCCACCAATACAGCTTGTATACCTCCATGCTTCCGTCAGGACGAGCAGAAGATGTATCGTTGGCGAACAATGTGCGAAGCGCCTCCCTCAACTTTTCCGCATCCTCATATGTAAATCCAGTCTTCTCTGCAAGCTGTGTGTTGATGCTGCCATAGATCACGTACACGCCAAAATCGACACGGTGTTTCATGCCCATGGTGTCCGAGCCACGTTTGTCTGGATCTTTGGGAGAGGTAACAGAGTTGACGCTTTTCGTAATTTGCATGCTGCTAATATCGATCCGATCCTGACTTACCGCAGTATGAATAGATACCGGACCACGAATACCTACCGACACATCTGTTCCGCTAAAAGCAAAAACCTGCCCAAAGCTGCGTACATCTATCCAAGACTGGCATGCCGCATCTGCATATAATTCCTTATTCGCTTTTTTACCCTTAGCGTGTTCCTGTACGGCTTCATTAGCATCGACTCGATCCTTGATCGAACGGTGTCCATCATCCCGACGATCATCAGACTGCACCAGTATCAACTCGCCCATATCTTGCAGACGGTTACGCAGCTTGCGCTTGATGCAAACGTCGGAAATCTCTCCGTAACCATCATAATTCTGACGTGGACGGTTCCCGTTCAGCGGGTCACCATTCGGATTGGCATTGCGGACAGAGACTACGACAGCAAAATCTATTTTACGATCCAATACGCTCATTCAATTCTCCTCCTGTGTATCGTTATCTTTACCTTGTTGTGTGTCTGATGTGTCTGATATACCTGTCGCTTCCGTCGCTTTTTTACTGGTGTACAGATCGTTACGCTGGCTGTAGAAGCCAAGCAAATACAATCCAGTTAGCGGTTTGTCTGTGTAATCTTCCAGGTTGAGCATCGCACCTACCTCATCTAGCAAACTGTTGTAGTATATTGCATCCGTACCCATTTTAGCTTGATAAGGTTGTAAGTTCGACTGAATAATACTCCAGGTACGTCCCGGACGTTGGGCAAAAGCATTCATGTAACGAACCGCATTGCTGGCCCGTTTCTCTTCTCGTCCCAGCGCTCTTCGTTCCAGCACATCGGCAATCGCCAGCATCCGCCCAAACAAATAACTGCGATCCGTCGTTTCCGTGTTCAAGCCCACATCGAAGCCCTCCTTTTTATTCTCCTTATTCACCAAGGCACAAGCGATGCTCAGCGTCTTCTCCCATTCCCATGGTTCCATCCCAACCGGGTTCGATGCACGCTGTACAGCACTTCGCACGATATCAAGCGGCAACTCACACCCTACTTCTATAATACATGGCAAGATTCGCTCCATCAGACCTTTAACCAGTTTGTCACTCGCTCTAGGTCCATAAGCTGCAAACGCAATATCTCTCGTGGCAGGTGCTCCAGTAAAGGTCGTCCATTGGCTGTCCTTGTCCTTCCGATATCGATGTTGCCAGTAACAACTGGTATGCCACGCTTGCAATCGGTCAAGATAATCTTCATGATTCAAATCTTGGTAATACGTGATCGACATTCGACCTGGCGTCGCCGCATCCAGCACCATAATTGTGACATGGGCATAATGCTCACCATCATAACGGTAACCGCCGATAGCCTTCTTAATCTCTCGTGCAAAAGCTTTGGACGTCGTATCGCCTGCTGGTGCAACATATCCCGAGTTGGACGATTTATCGTCATTGGCACCCAGATCGAAATCCTCTTCGAACTCCGAGTCTTCATCATACCCCTGCAACTCTTGGGCAGCTTCCCTCAGTTCCAATGCATCCTGATGCGGTTCCGGCAACTCCAGCCGCTGGTTTCCCCAGACGACAAACACTTTACCGTCAATCGTAATGCCCTGTCTGTCAATCAGCCATTTGAGGGCATTATGTCCCTTTTGTGATGCCATGTAACTGACAGATGCTGCCTCACGGCTTGTCCGAAATCGTCCACGATACGTAAATCCAGCAGAATCATTCGCCGAGATCAGCTTGGATTTGTCACCAGAATGTCGAATGCGAGAGGTATGTTTATCCGCAACAGGCAACTTCTCCCCAGTTACATAACAGATATCCATATCCACCAAACTACTCTCATAAAACTGAACAAATGACTGCTGTACCTCAATATCCCGCCACAGTCTCGCCTCCGGTTCACCAGGAATGTTGACAGCGAACCGCACAAACGCGCTGCTCTGATCAGATGCCAGCACATTGAAGATCGGCGGTTTCTCAATCGCTTCCTGACTTGGGGCCGGAGCCCACTTATCCCGCAACTTCCCCTGTTCATCAACATGCAGGATACCTTCGGCAACGAGATCAGCAATCAGCGTTCCTTTTCGGGCATAGTCATACACGCTCTTCACTTTTTCATGGGAGTAGGGCGAATCGCACCAAGCCTTCAATTGAGCCAGATAATCCTCATAAGGCGTGCCCTTCACATCACCGCAGAACTGATTAAAATCCCCAGCCACATACACCAACTTGTCAAAAAGCGGATATGGCACCGGAGCGCTTGTTCTGCTGGCCGCAGCTTCGGTACACGGAATGATCGTGCTGCCCTCCACCTTGTCTCGAACGTAGGCGGTGACGAAGTTTCCTTTTCCATCCAGATGTACTTCGATATGTGCAGTCTGGGTTGTATGAGCAACCGGGATCAGAGCGTATTCGCGCCCATTCTTTTTCGTTTCAAATCGTCCTACTGACAATATGTTGTCATTGTAGGTTTGCGCCAGATTCGCCAGCCAGCTCATACCATATCACGCCCCTCAAACCATTCGTCATACAACTCATCCACAGATTTCATGTTATCTGTGTGAAATGCTTTGGATTTGCCTTCCCCTATACTACGCACCAACGTGCAATCCTCGGGACGATCGAAACGAATAATGCCGTTATTCATCTTGGCCCGCCACAACCGCACTTCCCGCTCATTGCGCCCTGTCTCATCCGGGTAGTTCATGCCATGCACCATCGTTCCAAAATCAATCTCTGGCACCTTGTCGTACGCGCCTTCTCCTTCGCCGAATAGACAAGGCTCCACATATGCCTGACATTCGCGAGTTCCGAGAAAAATATCTCTGCGTCCACCGACGTTCACTGCTCGCTTGGCGATATTATGGTGTTTGTGCTCATTTCGGTCGTAGGCCAAGTCTTCCCGATGGGGATTGAACCTGAAATGGGCTTTGACCTGATAACATACGTCTTTCAAATATGTATAATAGGCCAGCGTATTTCCACCATTGTATTCGATAGGGCGCATCCCTTTGGATTCGGTCTGGATTGGCTTCACGATTCTAACCTCATCCACGATCCAGATAATGGTTGGTTTCCAGTAGATGGATTCTACGATCCCTTTCAGCGCTTGATATGTCGGTACCTGATAGCTAAATTTCTCGCCTCCCAGCTTCGTCAGCGGATCGGTAAACAACGCATAGTTGCCATATACTTTGAATTCAATCTGGTTCCGCATTGCATAATCCTCCTTTCTGGATAATCGTTGGTGAAGCTTCGGGGAGTAGCATTTCATGATACTCCCCGTTGCCCAAAGCGATATATCAATCTTCTTTAAAGTTTAGAACTCCAGTTGATTTTAACTTCAATTTTTGTGTTACCAGGCACCTCACATAAAGCCTTGAGTAGTTCTTGAATCATCATTTCGCTTGCTACATGGCTGTTAGATATTTTTGATGATTTAAGATACTCGTTTCCTGTGTCACATTCCGTTTTAAAGAAAAGGTTCCCACGACTGGTGTTTTTGGTAAATATCATTTCACTCACCTCCCATCGTATATAACCCATCCTATGTTCGAACATACAATTTAATAACTTCGTGTGTTTTAAAAGATTGAATATGAAATTTATCTCTCCACCTATTTATGTTAAACTCTAAGCTGTTGCTACTAAGTCAGACTCTAATTGTCGCTATCAAGCGCGGATTGAAAAGTGTGGTTTGATGATTGGAGACTCGCCTTTGGCGAGTTTTCTCTCTTTACCGAGTCCTACATTCTAAAATACCATGCTCTCCCACTCTCCATTGCCCTCCAGTTGCATACCGAACTTTTTCGAGTATGCCGTATCCCGTAATGCAAAGGCTTGTCCGTTCAGCAATGGAATAATCTCATCATTTTTGCTAAGTATTTTCATTTCATGCTCGTACACATTCACCGTATATTGCTGTGCTTGGCGTAATAGTTCGCTGAGCTCGCCCGGGCCTAATTGACCGTTTAGGTCTGCAATTAGTTCACGGCCTATCTCATAATAAGGAACGATGACTGGTGTTGCTTTCAACGTGATGACTTCAAAATACTTCTCCACCGTTGCAATAGCAGACTTGTTTACTAGTTCAGGTAAATGACCATGTTTCTGTTTATATCCGTCGATGTTGTATGCATTACGATTTATCAGATCAAACAGATTTTGCTCCAATTTGGGCACTGGATAATGCACCTTCTCCCCAATGCCATGATAGTAATACCTGAAGTAACAAGTCATCGCCTCTGCTGATAACAAACTACCGCCCAACGCTTCTGGATCATCTCCGAACTCTCTCAACACACGTTCCGTCATTTCTGCACCAAGCTTAATTTCCCGCAAATGCTTCAAATTTTCATCAGCCGACCGAATAATATATACATCCCGTAGCGGCACTTCCCGGTGGCGGTTGCACCTCCCCGCTGCCTGCGCTATGGAGTCCAGTCCGGCGAGCGAGCGTATCACGCACTGGAAGCTGATATCCACTCCTGCCTCAATGAGTTGTGTACTGACGCAAATGACGCGCTCTCCATCTTTCAGTCCGGCAATAAGCCCAGCGAGCATCTCTTTCCGATGTGCCGCACACATATTGGTACTCAGATGCACAAGTCGAATATTCTCCGCTTCCATCCATGCCAATTCATTCAACTCCCGATACAATTTACTCACAGCCGACTTTGTGTTCAAGATGACCAGCACGCTGTCCACCTTATCCATCTGTTCTTGTACAAAAGAAGCCAGCTCCTCTGCCCTCCACCCCGTCGGGGCTTGAGAAGTCAAATCATGAATATCCACCCGCCTGAAGGCATCGCCAACATTGCGTATATCACTTACGATCTCCGCATCATTCGACAGTCGTAGTTTCTGTGGCACCTCATGTAACGCAGGCTGGGTAGCCGTGCATAGCAGTAGACTAGACTTACCGAAAATATGCAGAAAATTCAGCGCTTCGTTAAAAAGGGAAATACAATACACAGGCACTGACTGTACCTCATCAAAGACAATAACTGCGTTGGATAGCTGATGTAATCTGCGCACATTGCGAGTTCCTTTGGCATAAAACGTATTCAAAAACTGTACCATCGTTGTGAAAATAATTGGACGATCCCAATGATCCCGCGCCAGCTTCAATTGTTTGCGTTTCATATCATAACGTTCGCCATCTTCATCGTCTTGTCGTTCATCATCCTGGTTATCTACCACATTGGAATGGTGTTCCAGAATCATGCCTTCCTCATCATCGTCCCCCAGCAAAATACGGCGGATCTCCGCAGCATTTTGTTCGATTATGGTGGTGTACGGTACAACGTAAATAATGCGTTGCTTGCCGTGTTCCAGCGCGTGTCTTAGCGCATAACGCATACTCGCAAGCGTCTTGCCTCCACCTGTGGGAATAGACAAGGAGTAAATACCCGACTCACGAAATGCAAACTGTTCGCATTGATCGGACATCTCCTTACGCAACGCCTGAATCGGATTAGTCGAGTCTGCATTCAAGCTTATCTTATGAAGATGGTTCATAAGTGCATCGTAACACTTTTGAAAAAAAGGCTTGTAATCCGGCACCTCAGCCGGAGGCTCGTTCTCTTCAAACTCACGGGTGTTACTTCGGTCTGCATCGATCAGACAACTAAATATGTATTTCGTCATGAGTGAAGCTGTGATCAGCGGCAATCCATGATGTTTAGCTTTACGATAAAAATTCTTCCATTCTTCGACGGCTTGAGCAAATAAGTGGTCAAGTTCTTCCGTTGTTACATGCTGATGAAATTGTTGCTTAGCTTGCTCATAATGAGGCAGAGCATTATCCTGGACACGTTTCAGATAAGGAGATTCCCGATCCGGAGATACATAATCCCGCAGTCCCTGATGGTGTGAGATGATGCAATTCGCCAGCCATTCTGCTGTCATCCGATTTGGTACCTTCTGGTCAGGTCCACCATACCGTTGATGCAACAGTCTTCCGCCTGCTGTCGAATGATCCACCGATCCCCTACGAGGGGCCTGATCCGATTGGGCAACGGCAAGCTGGATATAGTTTTTGAATTCATCGGTGAACTTGCCCATATCATGTAGTAATCCTGCCAGCGCTGCCAGATGTTCCACGTCCATTTTGGCCCCGGCTCGTCCACTGCCTCTGCTTACCCCCAGCAAATGCTCGACCACCGTCTGAGTTGCCCAATCCTTGACTCGTATATGCGCAATGTAGGTCACAAGTGTCCCCCTCATTTAATTTGAAACAACACAATCTTACTTCGGTATTCAGGAAATTCGACTTGTATTTTACATTTCGACAAGAAGATTCGTTTTCCTTTATATGAAATTGTAAAATTTTGTAGCAGATTAGGCGAAAAAAATCCCCCAGGCCAAAGCTTGAGGAAAGGTTTACTTTTATTAAAGGAATGTAAGATTCTATAACCGAGAAGTTAGAAAAACCCTAAAAAAAACGGTATACTCGGCGATTCCAATGACAATTCCGAGAAAAAGCCTCCAGTGTCGAATTACTGGCCTTGCTTCAATCTCACATTTTTAAACAGAGTGCTAAACAACCATGCCGTAGCTATTATGTGAGATCCTTGATTTATTTCAATCTACGCTCTCCATACGGAGTGCGACTTTAATTCTTCTGCTTCTACTACTTCTGATGTAGGCATTTTAATCCACTCACTCCATACGGAGTGCGACTGTGAGTCTTTCGTAACAGTCCAATCTTGCTTAGATTTCAATCCACACACTCCATACGGAGTGCGACGTATCGCGCTGCTGCTTGACGAGCTGATGGGTTCATTTCAATCCACGCACTCCATACGGAGTGCGACATCGAAAAAAGACGCAACAAGGGTTCGTTTCAGACCGTTACTACGTATTTCCACTTTCCTTATCAAATAAGATCAATATTCATTATGAAATTCAGTACATCCATTCAAGATTATCGTTGCCAAAAGGACACGAAATGACTTTTTCGACAACTTTCAAGGGGTGAATCTCCCAAGGAAATCATGTGAGCTTAGAGTTCGCACCTGCTAATTTATCAGCGGAGCACCCGTATCATATGAATCTTTGGCTCCTACGAAATCCGCTTCTTGCTAAGAGAATATCCGCAATATCAAATTGTTTTTTACCGGAGCTTGTGTTTGCATTAAAACTTTCAAAATGATATTAGTTTTGTTTAGTCTTGTTATCTTCTTTAAATATGTAATTCATTCCGTTCACCATACAATTCATTCGGATACAGCTGCAAGAATCACAATTAATTTCTTTAATTTGTTGAGCAGATCATCCTGGAGCCTTCTGAATATATGGTTGCCTATACTGACAACAGCCATATTTACTTTGTTGGACTTCTTTTTTTATAGTCCTTTATTCTATAAGCCCTGAATTTTATAAACTGTTTCTACTATATTATCTTTTAATATTATTCTCTTTAATTCTAGCATTAGAGCCGCGTATATAGTTAAATAAGTATATTAAGAGTATTTATGAAATCCTTCAAAACTGCAACTATAAAATAACATTAATTTGATTACCTCAGCATACCTTAGAACATTAGTTTCTAAAGGGGATGCTAGTATGGGTAAAAAACGAGGAGTGAAGAATATGTCTCCTACATCCATCATAGATTTAGCAACTAAGAGACGAGAAAAAGCTTTGAAAAACTATCCGGCTCCTAAGCCTATCAAGAGATTGACAGAGGAACAAATGAAATCAACTGAAGCAAAACGCAGACGAGAGGATTGATTGCTTAAATGCCTACTGCTGGTCAATACAACTCCAAATTTATGGATAAGTCCAATTGGGCTAATATCGAACATGGCTGGGTTTTTGAAGCTATAGTTCCCTATGTTGGTGAAAGACCATTAGACTTCTTTATCCCTGATAAGAAGACCAATTTTCACGGAACCACAACCGGGACACGAAAAGTGAAACCTCCAAGAAAAGGGACAAGTGTTGCCACCTCTGAGGATTTGCTCGTGGCGGGGAGTTTGAAGTTGTCATGACCGCAAAAACAAGGAAGATTGTTGTCTTATCTAACGATGATTTGAACAACAGTAGTATTCATAGCACTGTTATGATTGCAAAAATCATTAGCATTGAAGACTATGAAAAAGAAGAAGACTGGTACCATCTGACTATAGAAGGTTCACACCCTTTCTTTGTTCATCTTGATGAAGGATTAACAGGTAAAGAGTGTTACATCGACATGGCTAGTATAACCACGATACATAAGAATCTTCTATTTCAGGAGAAATTTGATTTAGGCGCTAGAATCATGGCTGTTGTTTCAAGCAGACTTGATTATTGCTTTAATCTTGGTCTGTATAGACACAGCATAGCTATTGGCAATACTGCTACTGGCAACAGCTCAATTTAATATCTCTTTTGAAAAGACCAAGTGTTTAAGCATCTGGTCTTTTTTTGATTTCTTTAGAAAAGTGTCGATACTTTCTACCCGGCTATCAAATATATTCATAGTAAACACCTTACAAGCCTTACATTAAAGGAGATAGTACAGTTAAAAATATATCTACTAAATCAGTTTTTAGCGATTATATTTACTAGCAAGAACTGAACGACCATACCCTTGTTCTGAATGATTCTGTCGATGAATTTATCGTTAAGAAATGATGCTCCCTATCCTCAAATGGAACAAAGAGGACGAAGGCAATCTTAATGAAGACCAAAAAAGCCAATCACCTTTTTATATTAACTCTCCGAGCGACGACCTGTTCGTTGGTCTTGTTCTGGGGGAAACATCAAAAAATCAGAAACACCATTTCACATTGTGTTTTGACAATTGCCATAAGCATAGGTTCTGTAATACACGTGCCTGGCCACAAACGTTCCGAGCAAAATCAAACGCCTAATTGTTGCAGAAGATTAGGCAGCTATTGCGATGGTTACTAGAATTACGAATCTACAGGCAGTATCGATGAAGGATACAAATATCGCGCCTCATACTCATTTGACTTGAACATAACTCATGAATGCAAAAGGATCCAACACGGCGACATTCCTTCGGTTCGATTCTATATATAAATACACACACTCCATGCGAAGTGCGACACAAGTCACCCACAAGCCCCAGGGATTCGTCTGTATTTCAATCCACACACTCCATACGGAGTGCGACATGCCGAAAACCTACGTTTTCAACCTATCACTTTTATTTCAATCCACACACTCCATACGGAGTGCGACAACACCCCAACCCCTCAAATTTAACTTTTCCCCGATTTCAATCCACACACTCCATACGGAGTGCGACGACTATTCCTTATCCGCCTTGCTATTGGTTTTGATTTCAATCCACACACTCCATACGGAGTGCGACTAACTACGGTGGTACACGTGATTATGTCGACACGATTTCAATCCACACACTCCATAAGGAGTACGACGTTATGACAACCTGAAGTCCTAACAGGCCACCATCACATTTCAATCCATGCACTTCATACAGCTGGGCTTGGCGAGTAGCCTGGCTTCACTACTCGAATATGAGGTGAAACCCAAGTACCCCAACTGTTGAAATATCCTACATAAAGTGTATCCCTCACTTTATATCTGATATGTGCAATCAAGTGGCTTGGAGGCTTATTGATTCAGTTCGGAGGGGGGTTGACGAAACATCATACTTTATTTTCCTAGTCTACAACCTTATTTTTCCAGTATAGTATTTGTTTTTTTCAAACAACGGATTGAAAAAAGACGCTCTTGGAATCCAGGAGCGCCTATCTCACTCTAGTTAGTGTTATTCAATTTTTGTACCAACTGACTGACTCGCCCCTGAGATATACCCAGCAGCTCGGCCCACTTTTTTTGTGGTGCCTCCGGGTACTGTTCCATGACCTTAGCCAGCCGGAAGAGTGTTTCCTTGCTTCGTGCCCATTTTGGTTTATTCGCTATTTCTTTCCCGTTGCTTACTTCTTCCAACATAGCCACTTCCGGACTGGATGCCGCTTCCCCTTCAGGCAATTTCTCGTTTCCGGAAACCTGTTCCAAACATGAACCACAGATGAAATAATCCTTAAAATAAGACAGCCCTTCCGTGGAAGAACAAAACATGCATTCCAGGGTTCGATATTTCCTCAATGTCAGACGTTCACTTTCATCATCTACAAAATATTCAAACGGATCGCCAATATCAATCCCAAGTGTGCGCCTCAATTCCATCGGTAATACAATACGCCCCAAGGCATCCACATTACGTACCATTCCGGTATTTCTATCTTTCCTCATCACTTCTCCATCTCCTATTTTTTCCTTATTATACTATATAAACTAAAAATCCTCTTATAAACGGTACGCTTTATGGTAGAATGGGATAAGCACGAAAAGGAACATACGCTCTCTTATAATAGGGAATAGTTTAGGATCTGCTACAATGCTTACAGATTTAGAACGTAAGATTTATCAAATCCTCTACAACTATTCCCTTGCGCGTAGGAGAATGCCTTCAATGCAAGAGCTAATGAATTTAGATCATATTTGGTTAGATAGATTTAGCTTCTTTGAATTTGATATCATGTTAACTTCAATTACCTTCTAATAGAACTTAGATGTATAAAAATTTCACTATATGCGTAAATACGTCATTCGAATTGGAACAAATTTTTTTTGATAAATCTTCAAATCTTCCAGTCCTTTTCCCTTGCGGAATCTCGGCATTTTTTGAAAACTCGGAATTACGCTTCTGCCTTCCCACCCTGTTTACAAACACTATATGTTGGGTTACAGTAAGGTATAGGACTAAATGTAGTAGCAGCCGCGCCCCTCTATGATAAGGGGGTGAACGATATAGACAAGCTTATCATTCTGGTTATCATTATTTTTAATACGACAAGATTTGCCACTGATCTGCTGAATCTCGGAACTACATTTCTAGACTCTTGGGAACGTTTTGCATCCCGAATACAGCAGATAAAATCTCGACGCAAAAAAAAGAGACACAAAAAAAAGAAGCGCTAACAGCTACCAACTGTTATACGCTCCTTAATTAAGTGCTTCACTACTAGGAAAACTTTCCACGGAGATCCTAGATAAAAGAGTGTCTCGGCTGCTGCTACGGTTCTAATAAAACCGTAGCTTTTTTATTATGGATAACCTTACCCATAACATTAGTGAAAGTATAGCACTACATAAATTCAAATGGAAGTCTTGAATATATAGCACTCTTGATGTATATGTAAACTTGATACTTTATGATGAAACAAAATCCCATAAGACTGCCACTTTTCTAGCCTTTCAAATAATTTTTGAATTTTTAAAAATATTTAGCTTTGGAACAAAAAAAGAACCCCACCAATGGATAGGATTCCTGCGCTATTGTGGATGTAGCTTCTTAAATATAACCTTCAAATACATCGCGCGGTGTGTTTGTAAATTGACTGGATTATAATTTATAGTGAAAAAATAACCAGAACCTAATTAACGCACAGCCAAATAGAAAAACAGCCATCAGGAGGGACGTTTTTTATGTACAAAATATGTTTACTGTGTTCTTACATATCTAAAGTTGAAAAGGATCAATCCTTTGAATGTGATAAATGTTTAAACAGAGATGAAGCGTGTACATCTCTCTTTCCTAAACCAGCCGCCCAAAATTTTTTAAACCATCCAGACAGTATGCTATATGACCTGGAAGATCTTGATAACAGGATTGAACTCTTTCATTCTAATGGATTTGAAACATCTGGACTTTTTTTATGTTCCGCTTACGAGGTTCTGCTTGAGTCAATGATCAATGATGTATTAAAAGCTATGAATACGAACGAAAAGGCCTCTGAGTTGCTGTTAAACTCGAACCAAGGACAGGAAAGAATGGGAAGGCTCTTGGCTTCACTCTAGAAGTAGGAAACTCCATGAAAACGGTGTGCAAAAGAATTGAGCAAGAAGAATTTTATAGAAAAATGCAAAAGATCATTAAAGTTAGAAATTCTTATATCCATGGCGATCATAAAGCGTTCAGAGATTCGGAGGTAGAAGCTGAGGATTTAAAGTATGTATGCGACACAATAATTGACGTCTTCGTTACACTGAATAACCAATATGTCTACAGCGGTACGTAACCTTGCTGACACCGAAGGCCCCTAGGGTTGCTTTTTTATTCTGTTCTCTTCCGGATCGGAGAGAGCGTGCTGCGTGATTGTGCTTAAGCTGGTGGGATGAAATAGGGTTGTATGAATTTAGGTTGAATTTTTTCTTGTCTTTTCTCGAATGATTCTCTTACTGGCAGTTCATTGATTTTTTTTAATTCATACAACCTACGATGCTCTGCAAGGTCATCCATAACATCAATAAGCTGTAACCGCAATTCATCAAAGATTGACATGTCATACCCCCCATCAAGCATATGAAATCCCTCACCATAGCAGTACAAATCTTCTATTAGGATTTGTTTTCTTTCTTCAGATAAGTTGTTATAAATACTTGGTTTAATCCACCATTCATCGCTCATTACCATGAATCTTTCAATTAGATTTAGTATATAAATGTCATCATCTATGATAGCAGCTAGATAGTC
The DNA here is from genome assembly GCF_900101205.1 of Paenibacillus sp. OK060. Classification (NCBI taxonomy): domain Bacteria; kingdom Bacillati; phylum Bacillota; class Bacilli; order Caryophanales; family Paenibacillaceae; genus Paenibacillus; species Paenibacillus sp. OK060. The sequence goes on along the minus strand of NZ_FNFR01000010.1, from coordinate 153,922 downwards.
TGAATGCTGAGTATGAAACTCTTTGTCTGTTATGATAATTAGATCTGTCGTATATTCACCTGGCATACAATTCAAAATGATATAATGATCAACACTCTCGCTATCATCCCTAAATGTAAAACTAACTTTCGCATTAATAGCTACGGGAACTTGAAAACCAAGCCTCTTATACATTACATATACAGGATATAGAGAATGTGTGAAATCTGTTAAAATATACGCATATCTTTTATCGTCCATAATGTCTAATATTTTTTTGACCTCAAACCTTTGCTTATCAAGTTTTTCAATCCTTCTATTAGTTTGTTTAACAGCTTTTGAATAACCTAAATCCAATTCAACATGTGTTTCTTCATCTTTCTCGTTATCAAGTTTCTCTTTAAATTTGGGACGGATAACCTCAATTACCTTTTCCCTAAAAACGTGATAACTCAAAGATCTAAATACTTGACGAAATATATCTTTATTAGATTTAATTCCTGATTTGTCTAGCCGAACAAACATTTCATCATGAAGCTTACAGAACCCCTTAAAAGTTGACGCATGGGGTATTCCACAATCTTCAATTAACATAGACTTATTTGGATATGCTTTTCGGGATTTAGGTGCAAGTAAGTTACGTATATCTCCTTGTTCATTGAGGGTTTCAAGCGACTGTTTTTCGGATATAGAATGGGATTTGATTGCTTCCACTTCACAATCAGGATACATACAGATTCACTTTTGTTTTACCATATATCTCTGTATTGCTTTATCTACGGCCGTATCAAATTTATATTTTTCGGTTTGATTCATCATTTTTCTCCTATGTATAAGCAGATTTGTAGCAGATGCGGTTGATGTAGGGCAATGCGTTCTAAGCAACTCTTTTTGTGAATTTTTCCAGGGTGTTCCTCTGCGCCGGTGTGAGAGTATTCAAATTTATTTGTGTCCGCTCCAGGTGCTTTACTTTTTTCCTGGCTTCAGCAATACCTTCAGCCTGTGCTTCCTTAATGACATTACGTTCCTCTTCAGCAAGCCAGCCAAGTATCTGAAGCACAAGATCCATAATCAGCTGCCCGATCCCCTCCAACTCCTGGTATCTCCGCGTATCGAGAATTGGGATGTGGATCACCACAACATGAATTTTTGCATCGATTAGCCATTGCCACTCTCTGAGAATCTCTTGTTTATTGCGGCCAAAACGATTAATTGATTTTACAAAAAGCGTATCCCCTCACGCATGACTCGCTTTAATAACTGATACTCCGGTCGATCAAAGTTTTTACCACTAGCTTTGTCTACAAATATGTATTCATTTTTCGAATGTCCGGATTCGACCATTAAAACAGGTATACCCTTTCCTGTTTATAATTTCTTTTCGATATATCTGATTACCTCATCTGCTGATTGAAATGATTCCTCTTCTAAAAGCACCATGCGATCGTACATTTTAACCGTAAATTTCGTATCTGTACTGTTTACTTCAAACCGGATATTTTCTCCTATAACATATCCTCCTACAGTTACTTGGTCCCATGCCCCCATATGAAGGATATTGGCTTTAGCTGTTGGTGTGAGCATATTTACACTCCCTTTCTTCAATTGTTCTTATTATGTCCAGCTGATCAACTACACCGCATCCTCTAAATCCTCTTTGCTCGGTGTGGTATAGATCATCGTCATTTGGATATTTGGTTCGCCAATTTCCTTGTAATGCCCCATCAGGTTAGCAACCTTCTGCAGATCCTTCGTGGCCTCGAGCAAATCGTGCCCAAAGGTATGCCGCAGGCTGTGGCAGTTCAAATGCTTAATCCCTATAAATCTGCGGCTCCCTCCAGGTACCATTAGATGTATATCGAGAATCTGCATTTAATGGCACCTTCCGATCCCTGAAACCTTTACCACGCACTTAGACACTACCTGAGTCAGACCTAGTATCAGTGGGGAGGTTAAATCTCAGAACATCAGAACTAAACTGAAAAATTAAAATCCGCGACTTCTTTATCATATTTTCCGTTCAGTAACGAGCCATTTACCATAAAGAAATCATTCATTATTTTTGCAAATGAACTTAGAAACTCTTTATTGAAGCCGGAGAGTAGAAAAAAACTTGACTCAAAGTTAAATTGTGATACGCCAACTATTTCACCTAGATAGTCATATCCTAATACTTCGTTAGCTACATCTTTAATTTCAGTTGTTACTCCATTCATAGGAAGTAAAGCATTTACTTTATCATTGGCATTTGCAAAATTATGGATTATAGAATTTCTCAAAGCAGCGCAATTTTTCATATGTGTCCATTCAGGCAACTGATTTGGAAAATGAATATTTACAACACTCAAAATATAATTACTAGCTTTCTCAATAGTAGGTCCATAATTGTTTTTATCATCTATAAAAGATTTAATACTTCTAGTAATCTTTTTGGTTGCTTTTAAAATTTTGCACATTTTAATAAGAATATGCTCTAAAAACCCATAAAGTGTAACAAAAACTGAATTTCTTAATGTTATCGGGAACCAGTAAGATTCATTTTCCAAACCATAAAAATCATAAGATTTACCCTCATGGGTCACTGTATAATGTGAATTTTTGACTATGTCTTTTATCTGGAATTCATTAGACTCTATGTAACTAGATGTCTGACGTAGGAAATCCCTTATTTCAAGTTTGAGCTTACAAAACTCACTTATATTATTATTCAGACAGTTTCATTCCTTTCATCCAATCTATATCCATGAATTGTTAATCACAGATCGGACACTGTATTTTATCGTTTAGATGTCAACTAATCTAAGTACATACTTCAGCCTAAATCGTCAAGCCTATACACATTTACTTTTGCTTCTACATTTAATTTTTCTAACTCGGAGATTTCTCTTTTAGTGTTAAAAGCCGAACGCTCCTCGGATCTTGTACGTTGGTTTCTTAGAATCTTCTCCTCACCCATTTCTTTCTTGCTTGGCTGATAACAATCTTCGATGAGAATAGGTGCCTCTACTAAGTTTCCAGGTGTTTTTTCCCATATCACCCGATAAGAATCACCTTGAACACCAGTCACTGTAAAGGTTTTGCCCAAATGTTGAGAATACCAATACTCGTTACTTTTAGCCTTTTTTACTTTAACAGATTGCACAGATCTCGTCCCCTTCTTTCAAAGCAACCCTTACATACAGCTGATCGACTCCACCACACCCTCCAGATCCTAAAAGCTTGATGTCGTCGTATAGATCTTCATTTTGAATAATTATTCTACATTATAGAATGATAATAATAGGCCCAAAATAGTTACTCCATTAATAACATGTTCAGAAAACGAGTGTTTGTATGTAAACTTGAAAAGGAGAGTAACTACGAATATTATTAGTGATACAATTGCAAACCATCGAATTAATCCTGTTGCACTAAAAGCTAGCCATAGTATAGCCATAGGTCCAGCTACCCAAGAAATCCACTTTATTGTCGTTTCCAGTCCGTGGAATGATTCATTTATCTCCCCCATGTTCCCCCCCTTTTTAGTGGCTATCATTCCATACAATTGGATCACCACTGAAATCACCATACAAAAAATGAAAAAAAACTGAGATGAAGATACCATATTACTCCTCCTTACTCAAATATGATAATTGCCCTTTTATGTCCAACTGATCGACTCCACAGCTTCCTCCAGATCCTCTCTGCTTGGAGTAGTGTAAATCATGGACATTTGAATATTCGGCTCACCATTGTCTTTGTAGTGTCCCATCAAGTTGGCCACCTTCTGCAGATCCTTTGTCGCCTCGAGCAAATCGTGGCCAAAGGTATGCCGAAGACTGTGGCAGTTCAAATGCTTAATCCCTGTAAATTTGCGGTACTTCTCAATCATGTGCTGTATTCCGCGTTCCGTACATTTTGGCGATCGTCTCGATACAAACACATATGGGCTTTTATCCTCCCGAGTATCCAAGTACGCCTGAAGCGCGGTTCGGAGTTCGGAACTTATCGGTATCTCCCTATCTTTGTCACCTTTACCTCGAATATATGCTATCCCTTTGCGATCACTCATGGTCAGCTCGGTGAGCTTCAGATCGCAAAGTTCATACACACGTAGCCCCATCCGGAGAAAAGTTAATACAATGGCATGCTCTCTTATGTCTCCTCGAAAACGAACTTCCCGATGTAATGCATTTTGCTCATTCCTGGATAACCACTTCGGCACCCGACGTGCCCGGGGTGGTTTCCTAATCGGTCCTACCGGGTTGTTGGGAATATAACCTGCTTTAGCAAAGAATCTAAAAATTCTGTTCAGATGAACAAAGGTCAAATTCTTTGTTGATGGTGCTGCCGGCTTCCCTCCCTTTCCTCCAGCATTATCCAAATGACGTTTGAAATCAGCGATGTCTTTCTGAGTAGCATAGACGGGGTCAATTTCTTGTCCCTCTCGGTTTGATGATTGAAGCCAGGTGTCGAACCTTTTCCAAGTAACTTCATAGCTCTTTATTGTTTTGAGTGATAAGGCTTCATCTCTGAGGTGCTGTACAAATTCTTCAAACATATGAGGCCCCTTTCTTACCTAGTACATAACACGACGAAAAAAAACGCGCTTATGAAACGGTCCAATGCGGTCTCGTTTCTTCCATTATATCACATTTTCGTCGTGTTATGTATAGAGAAGACGACGAGAGACGGAATACTTCCTCCAAGATCATTTAGAGATCCCCAGTAAAATTCCGTTCGGAAACTTACTAATAGGGAAGAGGATCCAAATTAGGCACGTATCTACTCTTGATCAGTTGATCCATTTCATACATCAATTTCCTTGTTTGAGAAATTCTCAGTTATTATCGATTTCTCCTGTACTAAAAAGTCCATTGCATAAGCTAATTGGATATTCGCTCATAGTCAGTGGATCTTAGTAACATAGACAAGTACTTACCTCGACGCGAGGGTATCGTCTAATCCTGGATATAGCTAAACAAAGACAGCTGCAGGAGCTGATTCCGGATCTATTTTGAAACAAATCACGAACAATTATTTTGTAGAAAAAGTCATCGGTTTCTCATTACTTTGCTGGACTTGCTCAATGATGCCATTGAGCATATTATCAGTTATTTTTGCTGGATAGTAACCGCCTCTATCGCGTAAAATGTTTTCAATAATCCACGCTTTACGAGTCCAATAGCGATAATTCCGCGCACCTTCATCTTGTCCAGACTTAAAAGAAGATTTGCCTGGTTGTAAGGCTGCTCCTTTATTAACCACTCTCAGCAGATTGTATGCGCGCTTGCGTTCATTTCGAACCAGCCTTAAAAGTACAGTCAAATAGTAACTGTCTTTCTCCTTAAAGCTCTTGTGTCGATCGTTCAGCGCCTGAAAGCAAAACCATCTCATCAGCTCGTACCGGTCTTCTCATTCCGTTATTTTGTATATCGTCCTGGTAGACTTCCATATCACAAAACGCGAGCAATACATCGCGTTTGACTGGTTCAACTGCGCTTCCGCAATACGCACATGTCTGCATGAACTGGACTCCTTCCTCGCATTTTAATTTAAAATTTATTTACATGACTGCAACCCGTTTTCGAGCTTGATCTGTTAAAATAAAGGGGCGAGTGAACCCGGCAAAAGTTTCTCACCCAGAGTCGATTGGTCATACAATCGGCTTTTTTATTTGCTCTCCTGCTCTATTATACTGATTAATTAATTCATCCAACACCATAGATTGCTTGATTACAGCAGGATGCTGAAAATCCCCGTATTTTTCTGTCAGGACGTAAAGGCGATTCCTGGCACGTTCAATACGTAATTGCATGAGCATGTTTCTTGTCATAGAACACATCTCCTTTGTGATATTTTAGGGTTTACTGTTAGATAATGGCATTATCTTTTAACGGCACAAAAAACGATAATATGAACGGTTAGACATTGGCATATCCAGTCGCAGTATGGTATACTTTTACATGTAAGGGTTGAGAAAGCATCTACCTCTTACCCAACCTTTAGCAGAGGTTGAAACCATTTATAAGTTAGGGGCTATAACCGTTGCGAGCGGTTATAGCCTTTTTTTATTGCTTGTCCACTTACATACAATCGTTTTAGTATTCTTCGTAACATTCTGCGCAAGGTGCCCCTACCTTCGTCGTTTTCCCCTGCTTAGTCAGTTCCAGAGCCTTTTGGTAGGATGCATCTTCATCAAAATCCAAGATTTTAGTATCACATCCCCCAAGCTGGCACATTTCTTGTGGTAACAGCCATTTACCAAGTTCCACGTCATAGTAATAGTGAAACTTAGCTCTTGAGATTCCATTGCACTTCATCCTTTCTCTTATTGAATTGGGTTTGGGTGTCAAAAAAGATTTTTTGGACGTTGCCTGCCGCGTGGCTGGCATCCCCAAAGGGGAATTTTTTTCCCTTTTGACGCATGCTTGGGAACCCGGGCAATGCCAAGCGGTCAAGGGATCAGCACATAAAAGTTTTTCTTCCGCTTTTTCTTTTCCAATGGGAAGAAAAAGTTTTGTTGCCCCTTGAACGACTGGCCGCCTACTTAGTGTCCGGGAGGGGGAGGGGCGAAGCCGGAGGCTCGGCCTGCCGGACACTTAGTAGGCTTTGCACGGGTTACCATGCGGAAGGCAAAAGGAAAAAAATGCTTCTAATCTAAAAGAACCGGCGTATGCCGGTTCTCTCCTTCCTTCTCTGGAATCAGCTCACGGATCGCACGATGATGAAGCGGAGCGGACATGATGCCGCTATGCCCTCCCTGAACTGCCTCGGAACGCCCTTGACCTTGGCTCCGTGCGGGGTGTAAAGCGCGGCACAGGAACCTAGAGCGCCTTAGCCGGGGCGCTCTGCCCCCGATTTAGGCGCTCTGGTTATCGGGCCAAGTAACCCCGCAGCGGTGCGTAGCGGCTCTTAGGTGGCCGATCTTGCCGCCTTAGAGCTGGTAGCATCAGCCCTAACGACTTAATTTCCTGTCCTGGTCTTCTTCCTTCGTTTGACCGCCGCAGCGGTGCCGCGGAATGCGAAGAGTTAATTTTCCTTCCGATCCGGGAGCCCTTACTATATTCATCAAAAAATATAAATATAGTATTGCGTACCGTTACGCTATATGATATTATAATCTCAACTAAACATCCCTTTGTAGAAAGTAAACTTTGGTGGGATCCAATCCTTTACTTTCATATCCCTACAAAAGTGCTTTTAGTTATATTGCGTTACGATTCGTAACAAAACAAAATAAAAGATTAAAGGAGAATTTACTATGCCTTGTGCTTCTAATATCAATAACTTTGTCAATGGCTCAGTCACATATAACGGTACGCGTTACGATCTTCTTCCATTAGCTAAATGGGTGTCTTATCAAAGTTGGAGAAAAAGTGGTGGCAAAAATGGCCTTCCTGTCTCCCTAATCATTGCACAATGGGGATTTGAGCATTCCTGGAGCACTACATCTGTGCAGAGTTCATACAATTTCGCTTACCAAGACGGTACCTGTGGGGCAACTTCTGGGGTATACGACCCTAATAACTCCACCCCAGGTAAACGACTGAAATTCACCAACATGCTGGACGGTATTCGCTCTTATGCTAGATTGATTATTGAAGGTTATATTCATGTTCGTTATGCATATACAGGCAAAGGAGGAAATGGCCCAGGAGCAATTGCAGCTGCAAATGCTTTAAGTGTAGGCTATTGGGCAGACTATGAGGGCCCTGCTACCTCTTATTGCTCCAGTACGTCGTTTGCCGTTAAGAGCGTAAGTACAAGACGCCTTTGGGCTGAAGCAGGATACAATGGAATGGATACAACTATTACAAGCTCTAATAACACTTGTTTGAACACTTTGCACTATATTCAGAAAACTGATCCGAACGTATATGGGTTGTCGGACATTTACTAAGCCTTGAATAACTGAAATAGAAAAAAGAAACTCTTCCGATTATAGCGGAAGAGTTTCTTTTTATTCAGCAATTAACTGCTTTTTGCTCAAATCTAATTTGTAAATCACGTCTTTCATGTCTTCCTCGGGCGTGCCAGCACCAACAGGTGGATGAACAACTAGACCATCATTTGCGACACTTAATGATGGCTTAGATTCAGAATAGAGAAGTGTCTTAGAAACTTGGTCCTTTTTAACAATCTCCAATGGGAATCCCTCACCACTTTGTTTATCGATCGCGAATACATACCCTTCTAAACCATGTCCCGTTTTATATTGTGGGGTAAGGACATAAACATCAGCATCTTTAAAACTCATCTTTTCAAAGGTTATTTTTTTGTCAGATGGTTGGACAAATAAATAGGCCGGTAGTTCCAATAAAACTTTATCTTGGCCATCGTATCTGTAGACGATAGAATAATTACTCTGGAAGGTCTGATCACCCTCTTGCCCCAGCGTACTCGATACGTTCAAGTGTCCTCGCTCTTCTTTACCATTAGAAATCATAAGCAGTGTTCCCTTATCAGTTTTTTGTTCTGCTCGAATCGATTGGTTTTCATTAACTGAATCAATGGTAATTGAATTGGTCAGAACAGACTTAGGGAATACACTAGCTATATCACCCGAAGGGTTTTGTTTTTGAGTAGATGAATTGTTAGAATTTTGGGCCGCTTCTTGTTTTTTGGTATTACTAGGTGTGGTCGTTCCAGCGTTTTGTTGATTATTACAGGCAACAAGCAAACTAAATGATAAAACCGACGACGCTAACAGCAAAGCATGTTTATTAATTGTAATCTCCCGCTTTCATATATAGATTTCACCTTAAATTATACAGATACATTTATCCAATAAGTTTAAAAAATGTATTTCTTTGTTGAAAAATACGTAATAATTTGATTCCGATTTCCCTTCTCTTTTTCACCTCCACTTCATTTCCAGGTAATCCCCTGTTCTTATATAGAAACGGAAATAAATGAAAAAAGTTGCTATTTTGAAAATTAAAACGTAGCGTATCGTTACGCATTATTATATGATATAAAAAAACACCTTTTCTAAAAAAAAGGAATTGATAGAAAATGGATTCATTATTATTTCTTTTTTTATGATTATAAAACATTATAAAACAATATTTGATAAAAATAACAACAAAACGTCAATAACTGCTCAACTGGTCAGCTAATAAATACCGCGAATAGGAACACGCGGCAGCAGTGCCTAATTCGTTTGCAGGATCAGCTCTTTATGTCTTGGGACGGTAAAAGACAAATGGATTCAGTTTAAAATACAACAAAGCTGGGATATGGTTGAATCGAATCCAAAGCTGTATGAACGATCAGCTGCAGGAGCTGGCCGGAATTACAAAATAAATCAAAAGTGAACATTGGACTCAGCATCAAACATTCATATATGTTGACATATATATAAAACGAATGATATATTTTTAATGTAAATATTTTCAAATAAAATACAATATTTAGAAAAGAGAGAATCGAGTGAACAAGGTTACAAAGGCACTAGGGTCGCTTGTATTAGGCGCCGCAGTCGCAACAACTTCTTCTGCTTTTGCAGATCCAACACTGCAGTCAAACGCTGCAGCAAAAATTTCACCTAAAAAAGATATTCCTGGCAATGTTATTACGGTAGATACTTCGGTTAATGATAATGCTATCCATGGAGAAGTAGGTGATATCCTCTTTGATGGCACTTACTACTATGAGAGACTTCCAGATAATACTCAAATAGTCCCTGACGGACCATCTCCTATGGCTTCAACTGAAGGATTTGTTGTTAGTAACTTTGCCGGTAATACAAGTTTAGACAAGTCTATCGTATTGTCTGGTACATATGTTTACTGGAAAATTTGGATCAAAAATACGGGTTCTTCGGCTATTACATTAAGTATTGCTGGTGACAAAAACGGTCCTCACAGCATTCCAGGAGGCGAGACATGGAATATTTGGAGTGATAATGCTTGGGGTACTGGTACTTACAAAGTAGGTTTTACAAATGGTAGCGGTATGCAAGGGCAGGCGGCAGCTCGTATTGGCGAAAGCATTGCAGATCTGAGTCTTTAATTCCTTCTAAAACTTTCTTTTAACAACGTTTTTTCACTCTAATACTAATAAAACGAGCAGAACGGATTAATCGTTTTGCTCGTTTTTTTATACAGCTGATTCAGGTTTTAATCAGGACTCTGCTTTTAGAATGAAAGGATAACTGAAAACAACATAAGTTTTGAGGAAACTTCCTTCGTTACTAAACTGCCAGGGACTAATATAATTATAAGGAAGTTTTTCGTATGTTTCGAATAAAGTATCTGGCAAAGTACTACCTGTAATGTGATATCCCTTAGATATGAGGTCGGTATAAACGAGAGAAGGAACCTCATGTAAAAAATCTATATTAAAATTCGCAGCTTTAAGAATTTCTTCCGATCCCTTTCGCCAGGTATCTGTACTTTCATTATAACTAAGTTCAAATGTATCCGTAGAATGAAAAAATAGCCCCTCTTTAGATAATATCGTTGATATAGACTGGAATAGCCCATTAATTACCCTCTCAGAAAGACGGTTTACCGCCATATTATACTCCCAAGAAATATTACCCTTCATAGCTAACATTTCCATCATAAAAAAAGGAGATACTAATTGTGTTGTTAGATGACAAGTCATGATGAAGTCAAAAGAACCCTCCAACTTATTTGTCCACTCATCCCTGTATTCAAGTTTATCAATCATCTGAATGATTTCAAGTTCGGTCAACTTCCGGAGAGAAGGAATTTGTGATCCAACTCCCGAAACGTCAACATGAACGAACTTGAATTTTTCAGGGCAAGATACTTGTTTTAGAAGTTCTTTAAAACTATCAGTATCGATGTCTACAACCACAATTGATTCATAATTAGCTTCCAGTTGCGACAAAGGTAGATCATAACCATTTCCAGCCCCAATAAGAAGAGCCTTTCCACCGTAGGTTGGACGGATCTCATTCAATCGATTGTGAATCAAACTCATACGATCGCGAAAGTTTGACCACATTGCCCCTATTTTAAGGTTAGTGCGATTTGAGTGTTGCTGTTCTTTTTCTAATCCTGATTTCATCAGCCTTATCCTCTCATAGATGATATATGTTTTCATCTAAATTATAGCACATTAGAAGTCAAAATCTGGTAGAATCATACTCCTTTAAAATCTTATAAAAAGTATTCTTCTTCAGGCCCAACCTTCTCATAAATTCTACCGCCGAAAGTTCGTTATTCTTCCGGCGATAATACTCAGCATCCAAGATGTTCCTTTGCTCAGGTGTATGGGTACTCAAGTTGATTTGTGTCCGACCCAGTTAGCCTTGTATACAAAAATGTAAAATGTAATCATCTTGAATTCCTTGGTCACGGAGTACAGTTAACTGCTGGTCTTCGTGGGTACTCTAGCGTATCCATATTTGGTTTTACAGTTAAAAGGATGACTACACTATTTAGCATAAAAAAGCACCCTCTTTAAGGGCGCTTCTAAAGCTCACAACTACTTATTCTTTTTGAACCAAAATCTAAATCCTATCTCGCTAGAATTATCGCAATATATATAATACTTAGGGTTCTCCATTCCAGAAGTCGTATTCGGTTCTGTCATAGATACATTAAAATCAAGTGTACTAGTATTGCCATCTAACTCCACTTCAAGCTTAAGTGGTAACACCATATTACTACTATTAACGAAAGCATCAATATCAATTAGTGCATCAAGCAATCTGTATGTAGCAGATCTCCCATCACGATTACCCATTACTTCGAGACGATACTCTTGCTGAATTGCTAAAGTAAAATCTTCAAGCAAAAATGGATCAAGTTGTGATATAACTCTATTGCTCTTAGTTTGTAGCTCCATACTAACATTAGTTGCATCGATTCTTGTTTGTTGCTCTTTAACTGATCTAAAACCCATGGAAATCGCTCCTTTTGATATTATTACAATTTTTACAAACTAGTGATGTTTCTTGATTATCCGTTGAAAAGCTATTTTATATCTGAATTAGAAGATATAGATTAGAAGATATAGAATAGTGTCCAATAAGTCAATATATTGATAACAAGTTCATAATCCTCAATCATTTGCACTCTTGCTCATATTATATGTAATTGTTATTTCTGGATTCATATACGCGCCGATATAATTTCTTCATGTATGTATAATTGATGTATAGATACTTTTTGATGACTTAGTTGACTACTAATAAATTCGATATTCGAATGGAGGTAAGTGCTATGGAGTACCGATTTGAACAAGGTTACTTTTTGATTTATTTTCCTGCTAGAAGTACCAGTACTGGAGACATTATGGTGGTAAAATTATTAGACAGACCATTTAAAGATAGACTTGAATTCCTTATAAATAGCAAGAACTATGAGTGCACATCACGTTATGAATATTTAACGTTTGAGCCAAATTCAAACAATAAATCTGAAAAGCCCGGTGCATTCTCAGCGGTACGAAGCGAGTACAATCGAATGTGGGCAACAATGAATTCATATTTTGAAAAGTAAAAAGCTCATCGTCCCGATTTGGAACGATGAGCTTTTCCACTATTTAGTATACATCAAAATTTAATTGGCAGTTGGGAACGACCTCCGTGGGGGTAGTTAGGTGCTATGGCTATCAGGCCAACTTTCAGAAGATGATTTTAGGGTTTTCAAATTCAACTGCATATCATCTAAGTTTTCGGCCTTATCTACCGAAGCTTAAGATTCCTTTACCGGAATCAGCTAAAATTATAAACTTTCCATTAGTTTTGTGTTTGTATTTATGTGCAGCAGTTGCGCCACTACTTATAGTTTCATTATAGTCATTGGGGTTAGCTAAAACATCATCTCTAGTAGTGCCAGCAGCTAACAAATAAGCGTATAAATTAGTTGTACCTACTTCACTTTTATGACTATTAAAGTGGTATTCTAAGGACTTCCTACGATCGACGAATGAACCAGCATGCCAATTTAGAGAAGCTAATTGTGCTTCTGAATATTCCAATCGGGCATTTCCTGTTAAATTTCTCGTACCGCTACCGTCAATAACTCTTATTTTAACATCGTATATCATTGTAGTTTTAGTCATAGGTACGTTCCAAACAAATGTTTTTCCAACTACTGCGGGTACACTTCCTGATTTAGGAGCTAATGCGCCATAATCAGTTACTGTACCACTCACTGTTACATTATCCAAAGCGTCTACGCCGATATTCCCAACGTACACTCCCAAGCTACTATAAGAGGGAGATACTGTAATAGGTATTCCATTGGGAACGAACAGGGCTTCATTTTGTTCATATGTAACCGTTGGGGCATAGGGATCATTAGTATTAGAAGCAAGATCCTCTGCAAATACAGATGTACTAATGGAAAATAACATCATAAGGGTCAAAAGAGAGCTAATAATTTTTTTATTCATTCATAGAACACTCCTTAGTTTGGATTACAATCCACAGATAGTGAAGCAAGGGTACTTCTTGAAGCAGACATTTGCCCACTCATCAATCTCGGTTAGAAGTTGTTTCATTTGTACAGAATCAGAAGACAGTACAATTCGTTTGATATTTCCCCAGTCGGTTTTTCCAACTTCTGTGGGACCAAAATAGTTAAAATTCACTAGATTATTGGCCAATACTTCGACAAACCCTGTTTTACCTATTACTTCTTCTGTCAGATAGATTGAACTCTCTAACCAATGTGTTTTATTTAGTTGCCCTTGCATAAATTCAAATACATCGTGCCCTGAAAGTTCATCTTTTTTTAAGATTAACATTTACATCCCCCATATTAAGCTCTCTTAGAGATAATATAGCATGGTACAAAAATAGAACAGATAGATTACATTCGGCTATAAATTTTATAACATAGCATCCGTCCTTTCACTACACTTTAGAATTTGATAAATGAAATTTATTGATTAGAATATAAAATAAAACAATATAGACCATTTATCTGGAATTATTTTATCATATATTGTATTTATATGTAATAAAATTCCTGTTTCGTGTAAATTTTTAGATAAAAAACAGGCTGATGATGTTATAGAGAGGTCCCCTGGACGTAGATCTCATCATTATTGGCAGTCGTAGACTAAATTCGCTCTAGGAATTCGTTCTGGGAAGTATAAGCCACAAAGTCGTAAAGAGAGCCACTTGTCCCGTAATGGTTGTAAAATAAAAAGGAATTTTAATAAACCGGAACTATTTACAAAGTAGGTTTTACAAATGGTAGTGGTATGCAAGGACAGGCGGCAGCTCGTATTGGCTAAAGCATTGCGGATCTGAGTCTTTAATTATTCCTAAAACTCTCATTTAACTAAGCTAACTTTTTTCGTTTAGTTTTTAGATAAAGATGATAAATTTTTGTGTTGCTTATAATAGTTGCCTATGAACCAGGTCTTCCCACAGTATCGTTCGTCGATCAACAGTTAAATATCTTTTCCTAGTGAGAGAGAATTTGCTTCAATAAAAAAACAACAGGCTATAAGATTGCCCTGTTGTTTTTATTGAATTTATAGAGCATTCCTTTTTTCGAATTCCTTCACAATTTTATAGAAGGTGTTCTTCTTCAATTCCAACTTTCGCATAAATTCTACAGCCGAGAGTGTGTCATTCTTCCATTGGGGATACTCAGATTCTAGTATGTTCCTTTGCCATGGTTTAAGAGTATTCAAATTGATCTGTGGTCGTCCCAGGTGCTTGCCCTGCTTCTTTGCTTCAGCAATTCCTTCAGCCTGTGCTTGCTTAATGCCATTACGTTCCTCTTCAGCGAGCCAGCTAAGTATCTGAAGCACAAGATCCATAATTAGCTGCCCAATCCCCTCCAACTCCTGGTACTTCCGCGTATCGAGAATTGGGATGTCGATCACCACAACATGAATTTTCGCTTCGATCAGCCATTGCCACTCTTTCAATATCTCCTGTTTATTGCGGCCAAAACGATTTATTGATTTTACATAGAGGGTATCTCCCTCACGCATGACGCGCTTTATTAACTGATATTCAGGTCGGTAGAACGTGCTATTTCAAGTTATCCTTAAAGATATACCTTTACGGACGGCGAGCCCCCTAAGGCGTCTTCTTGAAAACTCCCAGTTCTTAGTCCACTATTTATTATCAGAAATCTCACAACCTCCGAGTAATTTACTACGTTATATAAGTAGACCTAAGGAAAAATTAAAAATAACTATCGAAAAGGAGCCTCGATCCATGAAGAGAAAAAGATTAGTACCTCTTTTGCTTGCTGGAATTGTTGCTGGATCTATTTTAGTAGCATCTACTACAACTGCGGAAAGAGTTGTTGCCCAAACTCCGATGGAGGCAGCAATTGAGTACTTTGATGCTTACATTGCTAAGGATGCTGAGGGAATGATGTTCTATTCAAAAGATACAAACTATTTGGATGAGAAAAGTCGTAAAGAAGGATATGTAAAGGATTTTAAAACCAATCCTACTACTGGGTATGAAATTGTGGAAAGTAAACAAATCAACAGTAATGAAGTTCAACTTTATGTAGTTCAAAAGTATGCAGGACAAAGCTATGAACAGTCGCCCCCACTCCCATTTAAAGTTTTCAAAAGCGAAACTGGATGGAAGGTTTTAGTAGAGCCATTGGAAATCAACACTGCGACAGGTGAAGTCACTAAAGGTACGCCGATACACGCTAGGAAGTATATGGATAATTAGTTTTTTCTTGAAAAAATATGGATAGAGAGGTTCATGTTTAAAAACGCTTTTGTGGATACCACAAAAGCGTTTTTTTCATTAATAAATGAGACTAGTTCTTAATTCTAATAGTAGCAGTGGCTTGAGCTGGATACGACTTTTTAACTCAGCAGGAAAAAAAGGATATAAAATTATACCTTTAGGGAGGGCTCAAAAAACATTTTAAATTTTTGCCAACTTTTTCAAAACTGACAACGTTATTTATTTAGTTGAACAAATTTAATCAGCAATATGATCAGATCTGTTACATGAAATAAACAAACAGAACCTTTTTCCCTATTTCGGTAAAAATGGTGAATTTTAACTCTCATTATGGTAGATTTTAGTAGAAACATACAATCATTTTGAAGAAAACAGGAAAAGCTCTATTGGCTATGGCACTCTTATCCGTAACTGTGTTGGGAGGGGTTGCATCAGCAGCAACTATTAGCAAAACAACTTGGCCTTCTGTAAAAGCTGGCTCAAGTGGTGGCTTTGTTAGTGCGTTACAGGCTGATCTCTGGTCTTCTGGTTACCAGAACACAGTTGGTACTGTTGATGGCAGTTTTGGTAGCGGAACCACCTCTGCCGTTAAATCCTTCCAGACTGCTGAAGGCTTGACCTCTGATGGTGTTGTTGGTAATGGCACATGGTCAAAACTGGATAATTATATGGTGTATAATACCGCTAATAGTCGTTTTTATCGAAACTCTGGAAGTACAACGTACCAAACCTACTATCTTATGCTTGCTGATGGATCTAGAACCATTCTAAACTATTTTTTAGAGTATCGCTCAAATAGAAACACAGTAAAAAGCGGAACTGTTTTTTCTGAATAGAATCAAACTATTATATTGAAAAATGAGAGGAGCATTAATAATGAAAAAGAAGAATACGATTGTTGCAGTGCTTGCTACGGTTACTCTACTGGGTGGTGCTGGCTTTGCTTATAACCAAGCATTCGCTTCAAACTCGGACGAGCAACCAACCACAAATTATGAATCGTCTTCAGTAGCTGAAGTGCAAATTACTACTCCTACGATTGAAGAGGGAACACCGCTAGCAGAAACTCCTGAAGGTCAACTTGCTGAACGTAAACAACTTGAGCTAGAGGATATTGGTGAAGTGAATATCCCTTTAAATTTGGATACTTCTTCAGTAGCTGGTATTATGTCTACAAATGAAACTGAGAACAACCCTATTGTAGAGCTTGTTGAAGTTCAAGCATCCGAGAATATTTATGGAAAAGAGGTTTATGCCACTTATCGATTGGCCGAAGGTCAAGAGATTTTCATCTCTCAATCTGAGGATGTTTTAGAGAATGAACAAGCAACTGTGGAATTAGCAAAATCCTGGTATGATCCAAACAATGTTTCTACTCAAGAAATTAATGGCGCTACTGCTGTCATTGAAAATGGTGAAACAAGAAAAACGGTTCACTTGATTAAAGACGATGTAATGTATACTATTTGTTCAAATGGCGCGGACAACCTTGATCAGTTAATCGAGATTGCAAACGGAATCCAGCCTTAAGGAATTATAGAAAAAGCATCTCCTTCAGGAGATGCTTTTTTGCTACGTTTATGTCTCCAACATGCATTCTTACCCTACAAGCACCCATGCCAGAAAATAGAATCGTCTGTTTTGAAATATATAGAGTCTGTTTCTATTGAGCTTTTTCCGGCTCTAACCTCAAATATCTTACTAATGCCCTTGATCATCTCATAGACTTGATCAATTCGCCTAAGATTCACCGATTCATTTTCTTCCAACTCCCTGGCTTTACGCCATAAATACTGATTAAAGAGCATCAGATCCGCGCAGTGGCTTTCTATACCTTGATTTTCCATAACAGTCCAATATAGTTCTACATCTGCCCCATCCTCTTGCCAATAGGCTTCTTTAATGGGCATAAACCGTTCTGCAAGCCCGTTGAAGTATAATCGGTACCGTTCTTCCTGTTCGATCCATTGGCGCTCTGTGGAGCGTTTGAACGGCTCTACAAAGTCACTTCTACTAAGCTTATAGCATGTAAGATACTCAGCATCACTCAAATGACCTATTGGATTCCGGAAAATAAAAATATCACCTTGCCTGGCAACCCAACGGTCTTACCCTCATATCCAGGGACGTGTTCCTTTACCCGCACAATGATTTTTTCATTTAGCACGTCTCTTATCCCCCCACAAACGGCAAAGGATTTACTTTTCTGCCATTGATAATGATTTCGAAATGTAGATGGTTCCCGGTGCTGCTGCCGTTTGACCCACACCCGCCAAGTACAGTTCCCGCAGCTACTTGATCCCCTACACGAGCATTGATCGAAGACAAATGGGCATAGGTAGTCACATAGCCGCCCCCATGATCCACACGTACATACTGGCCGTAACCTTTACTGGGGTTACTCGCATCTTGCCAGCCCGCCATAATAACCTTTCCAGCTTTAGAGGCTGGTATCGGCTGTCCGTGGGAACAAGCAAAGTCTACACCTTCATGCGGTTTTCCTACTTCGCCAGTAACGGGATGTGTACGCGGGCCAAATCCGGACGTAACCTGGCCGTTGACCGGACGACTAAACCCTGCTTTACCCGGTTGCGGTATCGTAATAGCATCGTACCCTTCAGTTACGTAAAGGGTAGCGTACTTCATTACTTCAGAAATATATTCCTGGCTGTGGTTGTATTGGTATAGCGCTGCTTCAAAGTTACCCGAAGCGGCACCGTTTTTCCCGAGGTAATTGGCTGCGGAAAAGACAGCATCCTCTAAATCCCACATATCTGCTTTTCCATCACCATTCGCATCTACGCCATAGCCGCCATATCAGTCAATGACGACCAAGCTGGTTTTTTCTTCGGCACTGAAATTCCCTGCTCCTGAACCACTGCAGGAGCTATGCCCCCATCCGATAAAAGTACATGGCATGAACTGCATGTGCCCTTCTGCCCCAACGGATGAAATCATGGGATCTAACGTAGAGAACCGGGTTTCAATTCGGTGTACCGCCGCCAATAGATTCCAAGGAACTCCATATTTCTCTGCGGCAGCTTGATAGATTGGGATATACTCCGCTGGGATCTCAGATTCGCCCAGCTCAGATATGATTCCACTGCCCCATCCTGCACCGCCCCCGTAATCACCAGAATCTGAGCTGCTGAACATCATAACCATAAACATAAGTACAAACAGGACACCAACAAAGAAAATCGGAATTAAGGCCAATCCCCCAAATATAGTGAATTTCTTCATGGATTCCACGCCCTTGAACGTACACCAAGATCATCAATCTTCCATTTTCCATCTATCAATTTGACCTTAATGATATAGGCTAACGTACTTGCACGAGTTTGGCCGTCCTGATCGGTATGCTCCACCTCAATGTCTGCATTCCACCATTGTTCCTGCAATCCCTCTTTCTGCGGTTCCAGGTCTACATTGATCAGCTTGGTTTTGACGATCGTTAGTGTAGCCCGGCGTTGCTCCTGTTCTAATGCTTTATAGAGCTTATCAGTTACATAAGGCTTAGACTGTTCCAAAAAATCAGTTGGACTTTCAACATCGAACGGTACGTACGCCTTCAGAAATTCCGGAATAACTTTCTGGATCTCCGTTTGCATTTCTTCCGTTGGGGCCGCTACCTCTTCAGCCTCCTTCTCTGATACGGCTTGCTCATTTGGGGTGTACTGGCGAACCGGCTTCTCCTGAGTAACAGGCTGCTGCTTCTGTTCAGCAACAGCCCGTTCTTTTTCAATGCGATTCCCTTCAAAAATCGATCCAATAAGTAAGGCTATCATACCTAAAGCTATAATTGAGCCAAGCCATGTTTTCACTGGTCCCTTCATGACTCGTCGCCCCCCTCGTTGTTAGAAGGATTTAACGGAATATTCTGCACCCGGTTTTCCTGTTGTCCAGAACGTATAGGTGTGGAATCGGCATGATCTGCTGCTTGACGTTCTACGCTTCTGTTCCCAAGAGATTCTACCCCTCTGGATGTTCGTATTCTCTCTGGCTGCGGTCTTCTTGGACTTGAGCTTTGGCTTTGTTCCCATCTTGTGCCAGGAATGACGTTAAGAGGTACCGTCTGTGGCGCTTGTCCACTATTAGTGGTGCTATGCGGCACACGCGAGTCTATTGCTTGATCCTCATTAGGCAAAGACGCAAATAATGAAGCGTCATTCCCTGAAGATCCTTGGCCGCCTGATAAGGACTCAGGTTCATTCCGTAAATTCCCACCGCCAGTGAAATAATCACTCGATCTAGTAGGTTCATCATAATTCGCGTTCCCTGGTGCTGCCCCTAGGCCGCCTGATAAGGACACAGATTCATTTTGTAAATTCCCGCCGCCAGTGAAATAATCACTCGATCTAGCAGATTCATCATAATTTGCATTTCCTGGTACCCCTACGCCGCCGTGTAGCGGCGTAACGTTAGAACCATTACCCATTCCCTGAACACTTCCAGACGAATGGCCGTTATGCGGACTCTGGCGCATGAAGGCTGGTATTGCCAAGTCTCCCGCAGCGCCAATGCTGCCTTTCGTATCGTTTAAAGACACCGTTTGTGGCACACTCGCGGAGCTTGTCGCCGCTACTTCTGCTCCGGCACTACCCGCCATTACCCCAGCTAACACCTTGGCGCTCACGCCGCTTCCACTGGCTCATAGTGGTGGCGGATCTCCTAAACTTTCAGTTTGCAACGGCGCGTTATCGTCAAGATCGTTATCTGTATCAGTACCGGCAGTAGCATTAATATCTGAAGCGTCCAGGCGTTCATTCTCCAATGCTGCTACGGTGCCTGTATCTCTGCCGCTCTCCATACTATCTATTGCTGCTCCCGCCGTAGCTCCCGCCGCTGGTCCACCGGCCATGGTTCCTGCTGCTTGAGCAGCTCCACGTGTCACCTTATGCCTAGCAGCGTTCATGCGACGGTCAAACTGTGATGCTTCCATAGCCAATTGCCGCGCAGCTTGGTTGCCGGCAAATAATATTTTGATTAGGCGATTACGAATCAGGAAGATCAACACCAGGATAACAAACTCAATGATGGCAACGGCAATGTATCCGATGCTGTCGCTATTCCCCTCCTGATACACGACCTCCGACATCGTAAATACAATCAACGCTATAAACGATACGCCCAATTTAAGAATGAGCGGCAATGCCAGTTCCTCCGTATATCGGCGGAACACACCTCCACCCGCCGGAAATGCTGCAATGAGTAAGTAAAACGGTGCAAGTGAAGCCACGGCCAAAAACCAAAACTGAAGCACGATGATGAGTAATGCCAAGGCAAATATCGGAATGGATGTAATCCCATTAACTACAGTGTACAATCCAGTGAAAACCAAACGCTCCGGTACTTGTACATAAGTCATCATTCCATTTCCTGACTCTTTGACTTCGTTCTTTTCTACGAAATCCTGCCTCACTTGTCCTGGCGGCTTACTCAAAAGTTCATCAACCCGACTTTCTCCTACCTCACTTTCCTTATCCGTTCCATATTGCATATATAAATAGGGACGATGTACAAATAAATCCCACATATTGTTGCCCATGCTTTGCCTTGCGCTTAAACCGTCTTCACTTAGGGACGAACCGGCATTGTTATCTGACAGTAAGAAAACCTCTTCATTTTCTTGCAATATAATCTCTCCATATCTCACATATTCATGGAGTCAAAGGTGTGAGACCAGGCATTTTTTGACCACATATTTTTTTACAAATATATACAAAATTAACTATCGGTCAATTTTCAAACAATCAAACACCTTTGTAAAAAAGGTAAATGGGATGTATATATTTGGTAACATACATCCATGAGGGAGTGAGCCAGCTATGTTAAATGAAAAAATCATTGTGCGGGTCAGTGATCACGTACCTGGATATTAAGAGAAAACAGTGGGTGTTACCCGGCAAGGTGACGTTTTCATATTTCGCAGCCCGATCGGTAATTTAAGTGATGCTGAGTATCTTACATGCCATAAGCTAGTAGAAGTGATTTTGTAGAGCCATTCAAACGCTCTACAGAGCGCTAATGGATCGAACAAGAAGAACGTACCGATTTTATACAGCAACGACTTGCAGAACGATTTATGCCCATCATAGAAGCGTATTGGCAGGATGGTGGGGAGATAGAATCCTATTGGGCTATGATGGAGAAACAAGGCATCGAAAGCCATTGCGCGGATCTGATGCTTTCAACCAGTTTCTGTGGCGTAAAGCCAGGTAGCTAGAAGAAAATGAGTCGTCTAAGTCTAATCTTAAAAGAATTGATCAGGTGTATGAAATAATCAAGGGCATTAGTAAAATATCTGAAGTTAGGGCCGACGAAGCTCCATAGAAACGGACTCTATATATTTCAAAACGGACGATTCTATCTTCTGGCATGGGTTGCTTATAAGGGGGGAGAATGCATGTTCAAAGCATATAGGTTTACAGAGTGTGGTGGAAATTATTTCCCCCTGATCCGGTAGAGACAGCTGCAGAGGTACCTACTACAACCACTATAGATACCAGTGGAACCTAAAAAGAATGACCCCTGTACAATACAGAGATCATCTTCTTGGAACAGTATAGTTCTTTACATAGGGTACAGTTTACAAGAGGGAGCCGTCTTAATTCTTAATTACCATCCATTGTTGCAATGAGCCATGTTCCGCTATCCTTATCCTCCAATAAGGAATAGGTCATAACTCCTTGCTCAATTTGTTCTTTTATATTTCTAGAAAAAGTAACAATCACTTGAATACGTTTTGCATCTTCATCATAAGTAATTCCATTTAGTTCGTTAAATTCAAATTTCACTCCATCTTCATACTTATAATTAAACCAATCCATATTTACTTTGATGGAATCCTCATCAAGCATGTTTTCTTTAAACTTTGTTTCATCATGCTGAACAATAGCTTTCATATTATTTTGAACTTTGTCGGCTATGTCCTGCGTGAAGAAATCTTTCACATGCTCGGATAAGTCAATGGAAACCCCTTCTTTAAAAGTTGAAAGATCAGGTTCTTTTTGACTAAATTCTTTGTTATATAGAATGGTCTTGCTTCCTATTTTATCCGCAGATGTATTTGTTGAACCCGTTGCATCTTGGGTACTTTCTGATCCATTACTTACCTCTTCTTGACTTACATTAGTATTCTTTGATTCTTGGCCGCATCCGGATGCAAGGGCGATGGATAGAACGGCCATCACACTAATTATGCTTTTTTGAAATCTCATCTACATCATCTCCATAAATAAAATGTATAACTTTTGCAATTTTATATTGCGTAACGTAACGCTATATAATATAATAAGAGTACAAGAAATTATCTCATTTCGTTGAGGGACGAAATTTAAGATAATTCCCTCTTCTTGTATAACCACAATTAGAAAAGGGGAAATCAAATATGGGACAAGCATTATATCGTGGTAATACAACAGTTAATGGCGTTAGCGGTGTTCATTATATCAGTGCAGATTTAGCCGATGTATCGGTGCGCTCTATTGAATCATCAGTGTATGCCTCAGCGTACCCTGGCATTAATGGTACTTTCTTTTCTGGTGCTACTCTTGTTGGTATTGCTGCAAAGCAAGGTGGAGTACAAGTTGCACCTAATGGAGCATCTAATGCAAATGCAACTTATGATCGTAGTACATTGGTTTCTTACAATTATGGCGGTGCAAACTGTGGTGTGTCTCTTCTCAAACGAATCAGTGAATTTCCTTATGGATTATCCAGTATCAATTGGGCGATTGGCGGTATTGGTCTATATCTAAATGATACTTTCTCTGGAGATACCGAAGAAAAACGAAGACAAGCTTACATTGATAAGTGTGTTGCAGTTGAACACGCTCAATCTGTTAACTCCTTTACGGATAGTGCTAAAATTAACCGAACGGCTATTGGCTATAAAAACTCAACTAAAAAAGTAGTCATGTTGTATCTGCAAAGTGGTTCAGCATGGGATTGCAGAAATGTATTGAAAGCTCTTGGCTGTGATACCGGTATCCTTCTTGACTCCGGAACATCGTCTCAAATGAAGGCAAAAGATTCTAGCTTTAATGTGATCAAAGTGAATAGTAAAACTAACTCTGTTTATAGTATGGTTGCAGTTGAGCCTTCCTCTTGGGCTTGAGTATCTCACTCCTTCCTTGATATATGATAAACGTTGGATTACAACAAAATGTTTCAAAAATACTAACATATATTATCAGTTTCGTTACTGATTCAAAAGCTAAAATGGATTGATGACATAGATCATCAATCCATCTTTTTTATGTTTCATCATCTTTTAAGTCAGCTATTGAGCACATTAAAGTGACATAACATACATAACATTCAACGGGACAGTTATAAATAAAGCCGGTCTTCAGTAAACACAAAAGGGATACCCCTACGTATAAACCCCGTTATAACTAACACGGAGTTTAGATACGCATAGAAGAGAATTAGGTATCAACCCTCTCCCTTTTTATCTTGGCAAATAGCTGTTCTTGGGGTTGTACTTTGATGAAACGTCCTAACCAACAGATTCATCGTCTTATCAAGTTGAGCCAGGCGCTTCTCTAATCCATCCATTTGTTTGTTGAATTTAACAAGTAAGGTCTCAAGCAGGATAAGACAAAGAGCAAAAGGGAATCCAACGTTTCCGATAGTAAGTTTACTTCATATCGATCTGCTTCATTGCATCGGTGGTTGTTACATGTTCTTCTTTCCATTGCTTGTATACTTGAATAAATCTATCATCGATCTCTTGTCTTGGTCTACAAAATTTTACTCCTGCTGTTTTAGCCACTTCAATATCTTTCGCCTACCATTGTCGATTCTTTTTTCGTTCCTGCTCAGCTACATACGCCAGTAAACTTTCTGCTGTATAATTTATGAGAAGATTGGGTCTGATGGAAAGTAATCGACTATTTCAATCTACGGACTCCATGCGGAGTGCGACTCAACCGATCAAACCTTTCCTGAGATTCCCGAGTGATTTCAATCCACGCACTCCATACGGAGTGCGACTCGTCAATTATCCGATCACCGCATGCCACTTCAGAATTTCAATCCACGCACTCCATACAGAGTGCGACTTTTATGCGATAATATTTAGCCCTATGCCAGCATAATTTCAATCCACGCACTCCATACAGAGTGCGACCCATTAACCTGGCATCGGATCTGGCCGAAGTGCAATTTCAATCCACGCACTCATAAAGAGTGCGACAAGGTGCCCATTGCATATGCGAACATGAAAGACTAGTTTCATATCACGCACTCCATACGGAGTGCGACTCGTTCAGCCGATCCGTGATCCAGCCATGATCGAGATTTTAATCCACGCACTCCATACGGAGTGCGACGGTTATGCGTGGGGTAGTTGATCGGATTGATCAATTTCAATCCACGCACTCCATACGGAGTGCGACTGCTGCCTCAATCAACGTGCTTCACGATCCTTTCTATTTCAATCCACGCACTCCATACGGAGTGCGACATCAATCATTCAGGGTATCCTAAACGTCAAGGAAGGATTTCAATCCACGCACTCCATACGGAGTGCGACGAAAGACATTGGGGAGTATTTGATGGATTCATGGATTTCAATCCACGCACTCCATACGGAGTGCGACCCAACTGAGCTGTATGTCTCACCCTTATCATCAATATTTCAATCCACGCACTCCATACGGAGTGCGACGTCAACCGTTGAAGATATGTCACCTAAAAAAGAAGATTTCAATCCACGCACT
This sequence comes from Paenibacillus sp. OK060, assembly GCF_900101205.1. Lineage (NCBI taxonomy): Bacteria > Bacillati > Bacillota > Bacilli > Caryophanales > Paenibacillaceae > Paenibacillus > Paenibacillus sp. OK060. The sequence continues at coordinate 128,569 of NZ_FNFR01000010.1, read as the reverse complement.
CCATACGGAGTGCGACGTGATCCGCACCGTAATTCCAAGTCAGGTTCAGGATTTCAATCCACGCACTCCATACGGAGTGCGACTTCGGCTGTTTATTTCATCCGAGTGTCTGAAGGCATTTCAATCCACGCACTCCATACGGAGTGCGACAGTCGCAAGGAGGGCAATAAATGAGTAACACTATATTTCAATCCACGCACTCCATACGGAGTGCGACGTCCTGGCGTTCGTACGTCGGGTTAACCTTGACGATTTCAATCCACGCACTCCATACGGAGTGCGACTGGATCGAGTCCGACGAACGTCAGTTTATTCTCAAGATTTCAATCCACGCACTCCATACGGAGTGCGACGAAGTATAAACTGTTGTCGGTAAATCCGCTGTATTATTTCAATCCACGCACTCCATACGGAGTGCGACCCAGAACCTTCAAACTTACAAATTAAATATGAAAATTTCAATCCACGCACTCCATACGGAGTGCGACGTGATCTTGCCCCAGTTGTCTCGGATAGCCGTATAATTTCAATCCACGCACTCCATACGGAGTGCGACGCGAACGTGGCAGGCAGCGTCTTGGTGAGTTGCTATTTCAATCCACGCACTCCATACGGAGTGCGACGAAGATGGGTCCAGTTTGCTGTACACCACACTTACAATTTCAATCCACGCACTCCATACGGAGTGCGACAGCGAAAATACACGTATCAAGTTATGTTTAAAATACCTTCATACGTAATTCCGATACTTTTTCCACATATTAGCTCCACTATATCCCACAACAGCATATAAACTCAATATCCTTGTTACCAAAAGGTCACAAATCTGAAGATTTCGACAAATTTCGAGGTGCGAATCTCCCAGGGAAATCATGTGAGCTTGGCATTCGCACCTCTACCTGGCGATTATCCAAATAGCTTATAACATAGCTTCCCTAAAGCTAAAAAATAGAAAGCATACTTCCTCCCCACATATTATTTCATACCTTGGAACCCATCACGTGAATCCTTCGAAAACTGGATTCAAGCTGATTCAACTTTACATTACGCATCTTTACGACGTTGAACGAATTCCAAGTGCTTCCTTTTTATTTCCTCCGATACCTCTGTTTGTGGCAGCAGGGAATCATAAACGACTATCGTACTTTCGTCATTTAAAACATCAGGAAGGATGTGAAATAGTCCCTGTAATTGGCTTGTTAGATTTATATGTTTCGTAATAACGGTGCCTTTTGATTTAACTTTGATCATATCGATATTTGAATCGTTATTAAATACGATAATGGAATGGAACGGTATGTCTTTATAGCGTTCACCCAAAAAAAGCTTAATAGCTCGAATATGCCCCGCATTCTGCATAATTGGATTGTAAAATTCATTTCGATCCTCAATAAACGCTTGATTCCATATGCGTTCATCTTCATTCCCAACAATCACTCCCCGATAGTTTTTGGATTCAATTACATAGATTCCTGTACTATGGATGGCAACTAAGTCCACTTCAGTGTATTGTCCACTGCTTGTTGTTACATAAAGAGATGAAAGACATTTGATATCGGGGTGGCTTTTTAGAACAGCTTCAAGCACAATGGCTTCTCCCTGCTGCCCCTTATCCAAAAGAACTACTGGAGTATCTACACATGAGCTACTTTGCACGCCTTCCCATTCCTCTTTCTTTCCTAAACTCCTTTCTATGCTTCTTTCCTGTTCTTTATGGGTAAGCGAGCGATTAAGGTGGGTGCGGCTTGAGAAAATCCCCCTAAGTATTCCTATTAAAGCTACAATTCCAAACAAAATCCCGACAACAAGTCCAAGGTGATCAAAAATCCACGTCACAATGGTTGCAGTTCTTGTTAGTAAATACACCTATCTATCACCCCGTACTATGTTCTATTTCACCTGAACGTTCTATACAACTTCTGTTTAATACAAAGATCTTTTTTAGATACTTCTCAGCCTTATAATCCTTACGAAATGTCGTACAGTGCACTACTATTTACTTCGCTCCTCCAAAAGCATTTTTGACTCACCTTCAATGATATTACGAGTCCTAACGATATCATCCTTTTAAAAGGCTTCGATCATATGTATTAGGTCAGTTCGATCTATGAGCTTCATATAATTGATTTCAGCCATTTTTTTATGTATCTTTCTTTCTCTTCTCGAATGCGATCCACGAATAATACGTTACCCAGAATAGTAACGGAAATATCGCTACTGCAGTATAGCGTTTACCATGAGGGAGCGTAAAGATAGCAACAATGGAGATCGGTAATATAATGGCAAGTAGAATTAGATATTTGTCCCAATGTCTTTTTAATATCTCCAACCCCTCCTTAATCGAAGATCAAAGTCAAATTCATATGTACTTCGTTTGCCCGCCTTCGCTCAACATTCCTTCGTCCCAATCAAAACGGGTTTTAAAAGAGCTGTTGCGATGCTCCCAAATGTCTGGGACATCTGCAAGCGAATCCTGATTCAATAGCTTTTAGTGCTGGATATAGATACTCGGAATATCATTGTCATACTACACTGCACATACTCATTTTCTCCATCGTTCTCAACACCACTCTTAACTCCCGTTCATTCAATACGAACTCATCGTACACTCCTTATCATCAAGCTCACACTTCATCATTAGCAGATAAAGCTGGAATATGTGCTAAAGTTCGTCCATCTGTCAGTTTTTCAATTCTATCTTTTTGTACATTACGAAATATATCTGAATGGAGAAAACGCTCCGTTGAGCCAATGACACTTTTACCATCCAAGTACATTTGGTACTCTTTACTTGAATGAAAATAGATAAGTACTTCACCGTTTTCATCTGCAAGTTTATCAATATCGTATCTAGGGTTTACCTTGAGTCCTTCTTCTCTTTCTTTTTCCAATCTCTTCAATATTTCCGTTACACTTTCCATTCACTCAAACCTCCTATTGAATAGATTCGATTAAATCAACTACACCGAATCCTATCGTATCTCCAACGTATTATAAATCAAGTAAAAGCAATCTCAAATGAATCCAATTCCCCCATCGGGTTCTTATATAGTCTACCATTTCTCAACATGCTATGGGTATACATGGGAATCACTTGTTTTTCCTTTCAGCGTACATTTTGCGTGCATACTCCGTTACATGGCACTTTATCAAAATATTTTTACACATAAAAATACAGAGATCGTTTTATTTACTCGTAAAGGCGTTTTGAAATGGTATGCCTAATTTATCTACTGCAGCCTGTTTTTCCTGTCCTGCTGCTTATACAACTACCTTCTTTTCATCTTTAAACCTACGTAACTAACTGCCCACATCAGTCGTGCTGTTATCTATGGGCTGTTGTCAATTGCAAGACACTCTACTCCTCGAAGTATTGCTGTCCCATTGGCTCACCATATCGTCAGAGGGACGATAAAACACACGATAATTCATAAACCCTCCCTCACATTAACTTCTCCTTTATGTGGTATAATAAAGGGGCGAAGGGGTCCAAATCTTCGCCCTAGCTCGTTTGTTGTACTAAACAAACGGGCTTTATTTATTTCTTTGATGTTGTCGATCATACTCATTAAGTACGTTGTCCAACTTCTGCGATTTTTCCACTACTTCCACTGCTGTTAAACCCATCCGTTCCGCTAATTCAATGAGCTCTTTTCTCAACTCTTCAATTTGAATACGCAACGCTTCCGAACCCATATTGAGTTCACCTCCTTTCAAATTCCCTTAATTTGAACAGACTTTTTTCCCCTAACCCTCATTCGGCACCGTTTGCCTGTCTAGCCCTAGCGGCGATGAGCGGAATCTTTTAAGGTTGGTGAGCAGTTATCTTGCGAGCTGACTTGCCTTACCTTATGAAGTTTTCAAAGAGAAAATCATTCGTTTACCGTAGCCGTCGCAGATTTAAGATCATATAGGTTCTCGTAGTGCAAGGCTGCCCGAAGGGACGACAAAATTATGTTGAATGATATTCTCAACATAATTTTGTCGCCTTGCTCGGAGAGGTTCAATATGATCCCATGCGGTTAGATGGCTAGGGAATACGAATGATGTCTTTGAAAAACGAAATATGGTAAGGCTGCACGCAAGGTATGCGAACGTGCCTTGTTTTTTCTTCTTCGATTATGCAAACAAGGGTTTTGCTTCAAAGGTCTACACAAGCGTTTTTGAACGATGAAGGAATGAAGCGAAGCGTAATGGAATCATGGTTCCTTATTTGCTTCGTAGTACATGGTGGGTATTGTGAAGTGGAGTGAAAAGGAGCGAAGCAATGCCCATGATGTATGAGCATTGCCCCCAAATCTTTTGCTTCCTTGCTAGTCCCGTTAAGAATTCCAATGGAACCCGGACGACTTATCCGGGTTCGCTTGGGATTTAGGGACGGTGAACTGCGGGAATAAACACCTGCTATCTACATTCTTTAGATTTTTGTGTAAATAAGTTTGCGCTGGTATTTGCTGATGGAAGTTAAATGCACTCCTAAACTACTAATCTGACCTGACCTCGGGTCTGAAGCGCTGAAATGTATACAGAGCTACAACTATCAATACTGGCTATAATATCAGTAGAAGGCAGCGTGTAGGAATGATAGCATCTTCACTAAAGCCATTTTATCTTTTATAGCGCGGCTTCATCCGGTAATCTTACGAATTAGTATGAATTGAGAAGCATATAACAAATATGTTTTCGTAACGGCAATACTTATGTATATATCTTACAACTTTATCCAAGCACATATTTTCAGCATAAAACGATATTCAAGTTACTGTTCATCGTGTAGTCATTAGTATCAATTCCAATCCATATATGGCTCATATCAGCACGAACGAAATCGAGACGAAATGCTGCACATTATTTGTGATGAAACAGAAAACCTTTTGCCGCACCTACTTCAAAATAACTATCACATTCACTTTATTACTTACATTTACGTATACGTAGATGTATAAATGCACAAAAGGCCATCTGCGAGTTGCAAGTGGCCTTTTGTTTGCTATTAATAACAAAACTAAAGAAAACAACCAACATACTGTTCGTTAGAAGGAGTATGCTGAGTCCGATAAGCATTAGATGTCGTCGCGAGTTCCTCTCAGACTAAGAGGGACAATTTGAGTGAAGCGATTTCCACTTGCAGGGGTTTGCAGACGGATTTCTAGATTTCCATATTCTTGTACAGTACCCGTTTTTGGAATAATAACTGCTGGTACGTCGAAGTAGCTATTACGATAAAGTCTAGCTATTGCATTCAGTTCACCTTTGGAAAACGCATTGAGATCAGGACTACTAAATCCATCTACACGGAATTGAAGATCTTTTGAAGAGTTATATTTTTTTGTATCTTTGTTGTAAACTGTTCCACCTTTGAAATACAGAACATAACTGTTTTTCTGATCTTTGACCATCAGATTCATAATGGAAGGACGGTTGTTAAACCATTTGAGCGTGTTGATTGGCGCAATCAGACCAAGGTTCGGGTCGTTAGGATCTGAAAGATCAATAGCGACAAGGGCGTCCAGCTTCCCTTGATACAGTCCATCTTTCGATGTGATCGTCATAAGCTTTTCGTTCCACATTTCTTCCACCGAGTCTTTTCTAGCTTGTCTCAGATCGGATTCTGTTGTTACCCATATTTCCGGCATCACGGTGAAGATGTTTGTGCCGTGCCAAGCGATTTCAGCACTGCTCACCGCATACTTATCGGCTTCAAGGGACGCGCCGGTATTCTTGGAAAGAATACGTTCGATGACAACGATTGCCTGCGCACGAGTGGTCAGCCCTTTCGGAGCGATCTGCCCTATACCGACGCCTTTAATGAGACCGGCTTTCGTAGCGAGGTACATCCATTTGTCATCTTCCTTTGTTGTTTCCCCGATCGCACGAGCTGCAACGCGGGCCATTTCTTCGCGTGTCATGACTTTTGTCCAAGCCGTTTCGTTATCGTTGAAATCGGCAGATGCATAAAGACCTGCTTTGCTTGCGGCGTCAACGTACTCAATGTACCATTTACCGTTTGATGGCGTGGTTTCTAGTTCCATGGCCGAGACGACCATCTTCACGAATTCTACGCGTGTGACACTGGCGTCTGGCTTAAATGTACCGTTCGTGTATCCATCGACATAGCCTTTGGAAACGCCATTGGTTATGGCGCTGGCTCCCCAGTGGGTCGATTGCACGTCGGAAAATGGTGTTGTAGCGGCTTGCGCGTTAGGTATTGTGATGCTCATCGTACCTATCATAAGCGCTGCTGCCAGTGTGATTCCTGCGAATTTGATAAACTGTTTTTTCATGAACTCTCTCCTTTTGATTCAGCGCTCTTGATTTAGGAGAAAACTCCTCAATATTCATTATTGTCACTATGGGCTTAGCGGTTAAATGCTCCTTGCGAAAGCAAGTGGCTTTTTTGTATCTAAAACTTTGGTTGAGCTTCCCTAAAGGTACACAAAAAAGGATCGTCAACATTTCTGCAACGATCCCTATTGTCCCGCTAGTTGAAAACAGTCGTTGATCACTTGTGCTGCTTCTTCCCGAGTCAATCCACGCTTAGGCATGAGTAACTTGACTGCTGTTACCTGCCAGGGATGTTGCGATTACAGTTACATTGAAAGCAATAGGAAGACGGCAAATTACCGTAAGTTTTAGAAAGATTAGTTACAGAATACCCGATATCATAATTAATCGTAACTACATAACCAGTGGCATTGGTTACCGCATCCTAGCTTACCGTAATACTATTCTCTGTTGAGGTTCCTACCACGTTAATAGGAATATTCACTTATCCTATATCGTAAGCGTAATCGTGAAATGAGTCAGAAGGCAGTAAAAAGCTAGTAGTATCAAGGTTTTTTCATATTGGTAAAATTTATTAATTCACGATAGAACTTTCAAAAAATACGGGCAGGACAAGGGATTACAGCATTTTTTTAAACTTCAATCTTGAGGTAACAGGATTATCTAAAATGATGACTTATTAACGCAATATTTTCATATTTGTTCACGTATCTTAACCATGTAGCACATCAAGTTATTAATAAAACCTTTATAAATAGAGAAAAAATCAAGTAAACTTTACCGAAACAAAAAAAGGAGTTGCTTGATCGCAGACTCCTCTTCTCTATGTGAAACACTGGCTTTACCTAAGTATGAATATACTCAAATCACTCTGCTCATTATGTAAGAGGCTTCTCCAGATATTTTATTCTCTTCGTCTTTGAGAACAAGTAACCATCCCTATTTACCTAATGAATTCAATACATCTAAGAATTTACTTGAATCATCAAAGTCCTTCTGTAACTCTTCTCCATTAATAAAGTATGATAAAGTCCATGAGAAATCGTTTCTGTCAAACCTTTTTATTAACTTTCCATATTCATATACCACCATACATTTCCCCCAATCATTTGGCGATATTAATACATAAGAATGAACCGAATTTTTGATATAAGCTCTCATTTAGATACTTACTTGGCGCAATACAGCCTATGCTCTTTTGAAGTCAACCCAATTAACCAATTTTCTGTGAAGCATCCCTTCTCTAATAGTAACTCAGAATAGGACTTATGAATTGAAATGCCTATTTTATTTTTGAGAAGTCTACTTTGTATGTCACTGAGAGTTCTTTCCCAGCATACATATAGATTAATTTTGAAATGTAAGAAGTGTTATATTTCATGTTTGAAAGGCAACACACTAAACTATGAATACATAGAATGTGAGACTAAATAATAATGTCAATCGTTGATCAATCGTAGTCGACGTTTTTTCCTTAGCTAAATTGAAATTACAGTAAATATGAGAGTCTAGGAACAAATTTGATAATAAATACTAGATCGTAACCTCAATCGTAAAGAATGCAGCATTAGAAAACTCAGTAGTATCAATACTTTTCCACATCCAAAAAAAGTTAATTTCACGATTGGAATTTAAAAACGTTGATAAATAAGGGGAAATCAAACAAGTCTTAATCGCAATCGTAACATAACAATTAAACGTTAACGGAAGACATAATTAAGGAATATTTACAATGATTTCTTACCGTCTCCACAACTAAGAGAATTAGACAAGAGATTTATTGTTGTTTCTATTTCCGAACTTCTACTATTTCCTAAGTAAATAAGGAGTTGGTCAGCTGCAGTCTCCCTATTGTATGTAAAAGTAACAATTATTGAGATAAACTAAGTAACAAATCACCAGAATCCAGAACAAAATTTATTAGCAATTCCCTGCCCATGCCCTCTCATTTATATACCCTATGTATACAAGTAATAGTTTAATCGATTATCCTAAAGATATCGCTCTGCTAATGTTGTTATTGAGATATTTCACGCAAATAAAAACATTCACACATTCTGCTCGCTCTATTCCCCATCCTATCTGACAGATAAGTAAACCTGCTCTGCTTTTGCAGAATGTCCAATATATCTGACAGTTACATCGCCATAATCAATCACTTTTCTAAATACTTCTTTTATTAAGAATTTTCTATTTACATCCGATAATAAAATGTACATATTGATTTGGAGGTGACAGAGTGCAGAAATACTTAAATCTCATACATAGTAAAGGCTTACCTAATGTAGAACCCGATCAACAAGTAATGCTTATTTATCAAGAAGACTCTATTCAGTTTAATGCAAAGCAGATTATCCCATTTGAACGTCTGAAAGGAATATCTCGTGGAAGTGAGTCCTACACTATTCCTGGTGGCCCCATTAGATCTGCAATCGGTTTTGGCATAGTATCGTTGATTGTTGGGGGAATATTGGGAGCCATAGTTACTGGTGATAACGCAAGCTTTGGAATAATAACTGGTATCGTTGGCTCTATAGTTGGAGCCATAAAAGGGTTACAACAAGTAGAACGAACCAGAGATGTACTAACTGTATACTACAATTCGATTAGTAATACTGAATCCGAAATTCGTCTACTGTCATTCCAAAAAACTGATACACGGACTTTAATGGCAATGGTCAAATCTATTAATGACAAAGTTGGATACACAGACTCTAATTCTAGTTCAAATACAAAATCTATGAGTACAGAACCGTATGAAATTTAGAGAGCCTTACCGTAGGCTCTTTTTTCTTTGTATAAGATTCCTTTCATAAACTTATTCATTTATTCTTTCTTAATCTTTGTTTTCTTTCATTACTTTACGTCTCAATTCTTTTGAAATTTTAATAAACTCATGATCTGATATGTAAGAAAGCATACCGCGTTGCAACTGCCAATGGTTTATTTTTGTACTGAGGCATTTTCGCCTTTTCTACACTGGCATAGAACGATTCATGTCAATCAACATAACTGTCCGCTCTCCCGTTTCACATAAGAACATTTGTTTGTATAAGTATTATACACCGAACATACGTTCTTTATGCAACAGGGAATTTTTATAAGCGACTTTAATCATCTGGAGGTATAATGAACTTTGAGAAATTAACTACATTACACAGGGAGAGTTTTAAAATATGAAGGATAAAGTAAAAGGATTGGTTGTTGGTATTCTGATAGGTTCAACAATTACAGGAGCAACAGCTTTTGCAGCAAGTGGGATATCCGTTAAGGCAGTAATTCAGAAGGTTAACTTATATGTAGATGGGACAAAGAAAACAACTGCAAACGCAATTACATACAATAACACTACATATGTACCAGTTAGAAGCATGAGCAGTGCATTGGGGCAAAACGTAGCTTTACGCGATAACAACCTTTATATCGGGAAGATTCCTAAGTTAAACATTACAGAAAAAGAAGCAGTCAAACTTGTTAAGAACAAATATGGCTACAACAGTTCATATTTAATCGTTGAAGTTGATAATGAACTAGATAATCAATATGTAGTTCATGTTTATGAAGTAGTTATTGATGATGAGAAAACTGGAGAAGGTCATACAGCAACATATGGTTGGTATTATGTCGATAAATCAAGCGGGAAAATATCATCAATGTTCTAAACAAAAAAAGGGCTCTTTAATGAGCCCACTTCTTTGTAAAACTTGTCTTTTATTCGCATTTTTTAGAATAGAAACACAAAATAATAAATACAGGAGCTGTATCTCATGTACAAACTAGTAAAGCCACCATCTTTAATTGCGTTACTTTTATTTCTGGCCGTTTTTGTTTATTATCCCCAAAAAACTGTTGCAGCATCTAATATTATCCCTTCGGATGTGTATCTTTCAGGGGAGATCGCAATTTTCCTAAATGGAGAAATAATTATAACACGAGAAAAAACCTATTCGTTTGATGGAATTAAGAACTCTGGCATTTATATTCCGCTTAAATTATTATCAAAAATTGATAATATATCTGTCAATTACTCTACACCCATCACCATTAATTCAATTGCTGGATCATATAAAGTAAATAATTCTAATTCAGTGCTCTATGACAACACTACTTACCTAAGCCTTAAAAACTTTTACACATTCACAGGCCTATCCGGGGAATATCTCTACGAAGCAAATTCATTGTTTTTATGGAGTGACTTAGAAGGACAGACCAAAACCAAAAAATTGATAAAGCAGATTAAAAGTGTCAAGTATGATTATTTAAAATCATTCATGGGTCAGAAGGTATATGTTTTCGAAGGCGAGAAGGTCGGATGGGTTGTAGAAATGAATTATTTCAGCAAAGATATATTTGAGTATAAGATACTTCTCACTTCTGGAAAAGTCATTGAAGGGTTAGTTGTGGGTGAAAGACCAGATTCTTTCATTACATATTTAGACTATGAAATGATAAATAATCTCTATTCAGGTAAATATTATTGGGCTAATAAAAATCAGTTACCTTCATCAAATCCGCTACTCAACATAGAAAAGGTATACTTCAAATCCACAAAAATAAAAGGAAGTGATTTGGTAGTTCAAGCTAATCGCGCAAATGGAGCCAATATTACATTCAAACTTTCATTTTTTAATGACCCCAGTGAACCAATAAGAAACGGTTTTTACACTGTAAATCCGAAAACTCTCTACCCTAAATGGACATCCGACATTTGGACAAAAATCTCACAACAAAAAATAAGCATCGGTATGAGTCAAGATCAAGTAAAACTCTCTTGGGGAAGCCCAAATGATATTACTTCTTACACCAGCAGTAACCTTAGAATGGATCAATGGGTCTATGAGAGCACTTACTTGCATTTTTATAATGGAAAACTCGAATCTTGGACTGATTTGTAAAGAGCAGCTTAAGCCGCTCTTTTTTCTTTTAACTATTTGACCCATATGTTATATCTAATTCAAAGTCATATTGCGGTTTCAAATTATAAAGGGTCTTGCCCACTTTACGTACATATCTACAGCACTTACCTGTTCCACCCTTTGTCCCATCCCCAGTTGAAACAACGATTCTACTCTGATCTACCATGCACTCATTACGTTTTTGCATTTTTGCAACATGATAATCACCATTAGGTACACCGTCAACTTTGTATTCTGGCAATTCATCTACATAAATAACTTCATCGGCTACATCAATCATCTTATTATACCAATGTTGAGTTTCACGATCATTCCATTTGATTGCTTGGTTCTTGAAGGGTACAGCTACAATATTTTTGATATTTGAATGTGCTGTGTTTTTTAATCCTTGTACAGTCCAAAAGGCAATCTGGTCGAATCCTATTGCTCCACCAGACACAAAACGTTCAATTCCATCATTCTTAATGAGTTCTTCTAAAACTGGTTTCAACTTGCTGCTTATGTATTTGGATTGACTATCTGTAAGGCTATAGCAGTTCCCTAATTTATTCGGACGATGACCTGTAAATGAAACATTTTTACGCTCAAGCTCTTCCTGTGTTCTTCGCTCTTCACGTCTTCTGCTCATCTCTTCTTTTCCTTCAGGAGAATTGAGATATGCGAAGTCGACCATATTTACTTAACCTCCTTTTTTTAGATGATATCAAGTCTTTGTAGTGTTGCGATTACCACAAAAGATACCATCATTACATAGAAGTATGCTTTATGTGAGAATTTCGACTTGTTAGTGAAACTTATGAAGCGACTAGGAAGATATACTAGTGCCATTGTTCCTAGCATACCTATTGCTGTGTTAAAGTAATTTATCAGAATGATTTATAGCTCCTTTCTCGGTGAAATGTTCATTTCATTCAATATTCTATTTATTATATGGCTTGTGTGATAATATACATGTTGATTCTCAAAATTTGGAGGGAAACATGCGAAACTATATTAGATATTTAGTTGGTTTATTTTCGATTTTTTTATTCTTTTGTATTCTGCCTACACCTACAAATGCAGCAAATGGCAACACCCTTGCTAATTCTTATGCACCAGAGGAAACAGCAGTCTTTTTGGATGGAAACATTAAAGTATTAAAGCAGAAAACTTATCTAGCTGATGACAATAATTTATATGTACCTGTAAAGTTACTAAATGATCTAGATAACATCAAAGTGAATTATAGTAATAACATCAGCATAAGCTCTACCAAAGGTAGCTTTATTCTCGACAAGTCAAATTCTCAGATATATCAAAATACAACTTACATATCTTTAAAAAAGTTTTTGAGTATTACAGGTTATTCAGCTAAACACATTTCAAAAGGCTTTTCAGTTTTTATTTGGACCAATAAAGACGGTCAAACTAAATCTAATAAAATCATCAATAACTTTACAAAGATCCCTGAAGGGGTTAAATACTATCTTGGGTCAAAAGTGTTTATGTACGATACCAACAAAACAGGATGGGTTATTGATCTTAAATACAGTGGATATTTGACATATGTCACTATTCTCCTGAATGATGGAAAAATAATCGAAGATACAATTCTTGATTCAGAGCCTTATTCCTTCTGTCACTTTTCCCAGTACGAATTAATTAAGAGTGGGTTTAAAGGGAAGTATTACTGGGCGAATTCCAATAGACTTCCATCATCAAGTCCATTACACAACATTGAAAAAGTATATTTCACCTCTTTGGATTTGAAAGATGGAAACCTTGTAATTAAGGCTAACCGTGCAAATGGGAACAAAGTAACTCTAAAATTGCCTCTGCATGGATATCCATCAACAGACATACACGACTTTTTTTACTTTTCAAATCCAAAAAATTCTTACCCAAACTGGTCAAAAAAAGTGTGGGACAACATTGCTAATAATAGGATCTTTATCGGCATGACGACAGAACAGGTACTTATGTCTTGGGGGAACCCTAATGATATCAGCACCTACCGTAGTTCACTTGCTACAACTGATTTGTGGTCATATGAATATGACTATCTCTACTTTTATAATGGAATATTGGATTCTATTTCTACATTTTAAGTGGTCAATATGACCACTTTTTTTTATTTAAAATATGTATTTCATAAAAAGTACGAATTAGAACTCTCGGAAAATAGTGGAACTTATGACCTACAAGTGATACTATAGACTCATCTGTCTATATTAAATTGGAGGTTAAAAGTATGAAGAAACGTACAGTAATAATTTCTACAATTGTACTTTCATCAACAATGTTTGTAACGGGAGCGCTAGCAGCTTCAAATGGCTTTTCAATATTCATTAACGGTTCCAAACTAAGTACTGAAGCAAAAATTATAAACGGAACAACATATGTGCCTTTGAGAGCTATTTCTGAGTCATTAGGAGCACAGGTGGACGTAAATAATTCTCAAAAGAATATTTATATCACAACCAAAACACAAGTTCCCGCCAACACTAACACTGTGAATCAAGGAACAAACAACACCCCAGCACCATCGAATAGTTCACAACTCGCTACTAGAACGAATCCTGCGAATGTTGGAATAGTTGTCCCATTTGAAGGCAAGACATCCTCTAATCTTGTAAAAGGAAACATTTCTATCAGCGAAGTTATCCGTGGTGATGCTGCATGGAAAATTATCTATGACACAAATAGCTTCAATAGACTTCCCAATGATGGGCATGAGTACATATTGACTAAGATTAAATACGAGCTTAAATCTAGTGCAAATAGCGAAGTGGCTGAAGAAGTTAGTGATTATGACTTCACTTTGGTTTCTGGAAGTGGTGTAGATTATCAAAGAGCCTCTGTAGTGCTACCTGATCCACAATTTAGAACGAAAATCTACGCAGGTGGTTCTTATGAAGGATGGGCTGCTTTTGTGGTCAAAACTGATGACCCTAGTCCATTGTTGGCTTATAACAGAAAACGGGATGGTTCAAGTGGGATTTGGTTTAAACTGAATTAATTAAATCAGGTCGTACCTTTTAAGGGGGGCGACCTTTTTTTTATGAAACACGCTTTTTACTTACTCACCAGAATACCTATTCACCGTTATCGGATAATGATATATCTCAATATCTTCACTAATAAATCCTCGACGCTGAGCTGCTAGTAATGTCTCATACATATTCTGTCGTCCTACGGGGTTGTCTGTGTGTATGTATATCTTGTCTGCCCTTAATCCATGTTCACAGAAGTACTTCACCAATTCATATCCATTGGGTAGCTCTTTACCATCTACATCTTCGCCCAGATCGTGGTCTAATGTAAGAATAGCCACCTTTCTAGTCTCAAGTATATGTATGGCTTCATAATATGTACGAGCGACCACGAAGCCTTCTGGACAGTCTCTGAGGTCGTCAACGTATAGGTTAATCTTATCTGTCATGGTCACACATCCTTCCTTCTTTCCTCGTGAAACACATCTTTTACTTTGGGATCTCTATTTCAAAATCGTTAAATAATGAAAGAGTGTCTGTGCACGATACAAGACTATCTTCAAAGGTACTCAGATTGATCACTAGCGGTTCTTCAATTGCAGTATTATAAAGTGCAATTCTAAATTCTCTCTGATGTTCAAAAAATAAATCTTTTGTAAAAATGGATGTAATATTTCGATTTTGGTAATTCAGCATTCTTTCTTCTAGATTGAGATTGAAATCGGAGTACTCTACCAATTGTGCATAAAAGTCAATTTGCTTATCATCAAAATGTTTTTGAACTGACTTTATAAAACAAAAGGGATTAATAATTACGGCTTTACTTCCAAATGTCGACAACATTAATTCTTTTACATCTTCAGATATATCAAGTTTGGCAATATAGGAGTCTGAAGTTTCATCAACAACAGCAAAATCATTGCCTTTAAAAGCAGTCATACAATAAACAGGAATTTTACTAATAGCGTAGTCTCTTTGAATTACTTCAGGAGAAATCCCTTCTAAAACCACTTCTTTTGTTTCACTATCGATTAATTTAAATTTGGTATGCCTAATGACATTCGCCCCATCAAATTTATCTCCTTGGCCTTTTACTTTTGTTTTATTTTCAAGCTCGACAAAATAATCTATGTTATTCATGTACAGCTGCCCATTTGCGATGCTATCCATAAATTCAGGTTGAGTAAACTTCACTAGCATTAATGTGAAGTTTTTCATACCCATCAATTTCTGATACCTTCATTTTATCGACCTTCAAACTTCTTTTTTAGACGAAGATACTCAGACCATTCTGGATCATAATCTCTTCCCCAAAAACTATGAGCTTTATTCAGCTCTGAAATATAAAATGCATCCTTTTGTTCTCTATTAATTAGTGAGCCATCGTATAGCCCTAAGTCTTTAGCTAATTTAAAAAATCCATCACCAGGTATTTTGGTTTCTTTGTTAACCACGACAACTGATAATAGAGGGTTCTCTTGTTTATTTTCTTCAACAGAAATATCTCCGAGAAGACCTGCTAGCGATATTGACATGGGTTCCTCTTCAAGATCGAATTGTAATTTTAGGTAACGAGAAATATCAGAATATGTACATACTTCCCCCTTCGATGCTACATGTAGAGTTAAATGAGATGCTAAACTTAAGCGAACTATCGAGTGTTCCTCTTCATCCAAGAATCCTACCTTCTCATATTTCAATCTCCATACCATTTGCCGTCACCTCAAAATAGTTATCTTAAGTTATTTAAATTGTCTTCTTCCAACATTAAATTAAGATAGTATTGAAAAAATTGGATAATCACCTCAGTTTTCTCTCAAATTGTACGATGGGAAAGTCACCTTACACCTCTTACAGATAACCAGATCAATTACATCTACAATATCTCCGTTCTGTTCTTGCAGCACTTCATAACCTGCATACTCCACTTCATTCGACTCACAATCTGGACATTCTAACAACAAAATATTACCTCCTCAATTCATACCAAAAAACTTCACCTATTCTCATAACGAATTAGCTTTTCAATCACATCAGCGAGCATTATTTTGAACTCCAAAGAGCTGTTTTTAGCCACTGAGAACTGCGCGTCCAGTTTCTTGTTATAAATCAGCTCATTTATTTCCTTGATCAATAAAGCATCCTTTTTCTTATCACCAAATAATGGGTTTTCTTTCAAAAGTGCAGGGACTCTGCATATCTGTTCCAATGAAAGTGCATCAAATAAATCCAATAATTCAATGCTTCCATCTCTCTTCACCTTTATCGATAAGTTTGTGGTCAAACCTACACCCCATTTCTAGAAACTTCATAGTGCCTTATCAAATACATCTATTACTCCAATACTATAAAGTTGAGCTACATCATAATTATCATATCCTTGCTGGGAATCAATTTGCTCATAAAACATATCAGCAACAAGATCTGAGAGTTGATCAATATTTAATAGCGTTTTATGAGGTATTCCTACTTTCTTAACTAAGTAATCTTCATTTCCATTCTTTATGGTGTAAACAACATACTCAACGTTATGTATATATCTCTCTTTATACATTTTAAGTGCTTGAGGAGTCTTACTGAAAGTAACTATTTCTTTCCCTTCTTCATCAACATTCCTTAATAAGTATACCTGAGCTTCCATACCATACCCCTTCAATGATGTAAAATGTTATGATTTATCAACTTCGACGTTTTAAATAATAGGCTTTACTTAGGGCATCTGGATACATTAATCCAATTTGCTCTTCTTCTCTTCTATTTATGTAATCTAATATCTCATTGTGAACAAAACCTAGGGTAAGCGGGCTTATCTCCTCTCCCTCTATCTTCCACTCGTGAGATATTAAATCATTGATTTGTTCTTTAAAAAAGTATCATGATTATATGGATTTATTTTTTTACATTTTTTTCCTTTGCCGTTATCTCCGTGAAAGGCTAATTTCATCGTCTTAATAGTGTACCATCATTCAATTTCCCCCTGAAAATTTCAATAGTTCTATTGCAACTGTTATGTACAGTAGTCAGCCTTTTAGCGCAATCGTTAAACAGCTCGGGTCTATCTCTATGACAGGACTCGCAATCCGCAATTTTAGACGTTCGTCCAGGTCTTTTTTCTGTTGGATTCGGAATTTCTATCATCTTTCCATAGTAACATTCATGATCGTAGTCTATATGATGTTTTGAAACCCGTGTAGAGGATATGTTCTGTTACACCATGCGCATCGATTATCTTCCCTTATTCTTAAAAATTCCTTTAAGAATGGATTTTTAGTTGTTCTGCTCCTAAATGCTCTCCATGCTTCTTTGTTTTCATGTTCTGCAGCCGCTTCCGCACTTCCAAGCATTGGTATGATATTATAGTTCATAACAAAGATTATCTCTTCTGAATGAAAGACTCATTTTATTATCCCAAAATCCAATAGCATCTCCAGTACAAAAATTAAGAAATACACCCCAAAACCCAAGCAGATACAAGTAACCAAAAACGATATAGGAATTGCTATCATAGCCGGGTAACTTTCTCCATAATGATGTCCACATTTAGGACAATGCTTTGCTTCATAAGATATTCGGCTTCCACAAGAGGAACAGTTAAACATCTTATGTTTTTGTCGTTTTAGTCCGCCTAAGATCAAGCGAATAAATCCAACTAGTGCATAGACTCCAGAAATGAGTAGTAAAAACGTAAAACCAATTGCCATGATTAAGGCAAACCAATCTAGAAATGAATCTTTCCACTCGTTAATATTGCTTGTATTCATTATATATCCTCTTTTCATAGAGCTAATTCCATAAAGGAATTGTTTTACCCAATTCTTTTATATTGCCGTTCAATTTCAGTTACTAATTCGTTAAACATTTGAGATAAATCATCGAGCCATTCATCGGGGGTAGCGTATAATTCTTTTTTTTGTGAAACAAAATCGAGTCCTCTGACCTTTTCGATAATAAGATAAGGTAAATAGTGCAAACTTCGAAATAGTATAGGGCGAACTTTGATTTTATATTGTTCAAGATTAAAGAAAAACAATCCAGTATAGTCTTCTTCAACATATTGTATTTCACCAATGGCTTTTAGAAACTCATTATAAATATGAAATTCTTTTTCTTCTTTCTGTTTCCTTTCTACTTTTGTTGCCTCAGTGACACTCCAATCCCTAGCTTCTTGATTTTTTATTTGGTCATCTTTAGATTTAAGTATATTTGTAATTAGAGTACCACTTATAGTTAAGGCAGAAGCCCCTAATGCACTTATAACAGCTATCCAAGCAGAATCCATAGCCCTCTTTCCCCTTCTATGTAAAAGTATTATTTCACTAAGAATAACTTCGCAATTTAAATTGAATTATCAGTAGATAATACGCTGGTCCCTATCAATACAGTTACTTCGCTACCACAATTATACAACAACAAGTGTCCATTCACCTATGTATTATGAAGCAAAATATCACCTTATATATAAATAGAAAGAGACTCATCCACCTGGACAAGTCTATCAACTTACTACTTACTCTCAATCAACCTTATCTCTTTCTCTACCTCTTCCAATAGTGGTTTAGCTGCGGCAATGATGTATTGGACGGATTCATCAATTATAGGCTCTATTTCCTCATTTACAAACTCGTCTGATAGTTTTTTATATTTAGCCATGTTGTGTAATCCAATCATATTTTTACTCAAGTCTAAAATTGCTGTTTGAATTGGTGCGAACTGCATAGGGATCGTGTCAATAGCTGTGTTTAATGATTCATATCCTCTTAAATATTTCCATAATCCATTCAACATAGCTTTATGTTCGTTCACGTTAAACAGTGGACTGTTAACAATCAACTTTCCTGTTAACGATTCTTTGGTGTAATACTTATTCTTTGCATTATAATGTGTAATTACAGTTTTCAATTCGTGTCTTAGCATATGTAACAACTTGATACGCTGATTTCGTTCATCTTCTAGCTCCTTTTCTTTCGCCTTCTTCATCGTTACCCTAACACTCAACAATACGGCAAAAATAGGTACAGCAACGCCTGTAAACAATGTCATTGGTACTCCGCTATCCCATACAGACTTTATCCATTCTGCCATCCTTTCACTCCTTAAGCATGATAGGAATATAATACCACCTAACATGCTCAAAAGGAGTATTTGAGTATTGGATATCGAGATTTACGATACCCAAATTGAGATGTAACAAATCGGGACTTCCGAAAACTCAAAATGGTAAGTCACCTGTGAGATAATAATTGACTCGCATTTCATGAGTGAGTTTTCGGTTTCGGTTAAGAATCTAAATAAACATATAGGATCACATGTCGGAGAAATTGTATATGATCGTTGTCGCCCATATCGACCATCAAGGTTACCGTGTCAATTCAGATTCAACCTGAACCCGACCTTTTTTTAACTTTGAAGTTAGAAAGTGATTATTTCCGTTCTCAGATTAACGATGTGGCTTCAACCCAAACGTCTTATACAATCCTCGTTGGACAAAATTTTCGCGCGAGAAAAATGTTCTTTCTTAGTGAAGGTAAGTTATTCGTTTCAAAAGAAATAGTACCGTAGCCCTTCAGAGGAGATTGTTGACTCTAGGACAGACTGTTCTAGAGCCCATTCCGAGGAATATCTCGTTATGTTTTACGCAATATTAAACAATTGTTATAGGATCTGTGACTCACGCTGTTCCATTGCTGGATACGCTCTTCATGAGCAGGGACAATGCTATGTTTAAAATATTGTCGTAATGCTTGAATTGGATTTAACAAGTACATATCAAGAAACGACTCATCTGACATTGGATTAAGACAAAGTTGCTCTTTTCTCATTTCGTTTAGAAGATCGAAAACTTGGTGCCCATTGGGATCAAATGGAACACGCATCATGAAATCATAGCGCAACTCTTCAGTAACAGATTCTAGCTTCCCAATTCCAATGCACAGATCGTACAAACAGCGACAGAGAAAAAAGCTTAACAAAAAGGTCACTACCATGACCAAACTTGAATTTAGCCTGCTAAAGTTCTCAGTTTCAGTGAAAGTATTTATTATTATTGAGTTACATTGATTATGTATGATGTGAGAGTAAGATGAGGCTGAGGCCGAAGAAAGTAGCTGAGTGACGCCAACCGTCGGTTGCGTCTAGTAACTTATTAAAACGTCGTAACCGAGGGTTTACCTTTTCATATACTAAAGAATAGGTTTAACAACGCTCAATCATAAAGTAACTAGACGTCTTGCTTTGGTACGCAAGTCTATTTCAATGGGTAGAATAGACTGCAATAAGATATCATCGAGTCCCTTCCCCAATTGTGGATCCCAGCACCAAATGACAACTTCAATGCCCTCATCTTCTAAGGCTTGCTTTGCAAACTCTGTCAGATGTTCAAATACGTACTTATTCTTTCCTGCTTCTTTCGTTTCGTCTAAGAGAGCATCCATATCCATAGCAATCACTAACTTCTTGGTTCTCCATTCACGAAGGAGGGGGAACACATCCCTGTAAATACCCACGCCAGGTATACCGATTAATAGTTTCTGAAGTATATTACTAGATATGTAGGATTTATGTTCACCTTCGCTACAAATAACAACATCTGACGCAAGATATTCAGTGATTTCTACTCCTATCTCCCAGGCTTGAAGGATTGAAGAAGGTGCAATGATGTTTATTGGTGCTCCAGAGGATGCACCTGCCTTTCTCATTTCATTTACATCATCAACATATTCAATGTTAGGAGCGGAAGAAAACCACATGTATTTTTTATCCTCTCTTCCGGTTGATACACGCAATCTGATCACTTGCCCTATTGCATTTCGCAAAGGAATAAAGTATTTACCCGATGCAGAGATAGTCCAAAACCAATCTCCCTCATGAATGGGATCTCCTCCTTTCCGAAGTCTCTTTGTAAACCCTGGAACACGATCTAAAAAGAATCCTTCACTTAATAATGTACGAATAATTATGTTCAATTCTTTGTAACTCTTAGGTACTGATCTCAGTCCTATCGCTACAATTTCTTGATCTGAGTATTTTCTTTTAGATCTCCATTCATGGACATGTTCTTCATACATCGGGCACAAGGAAAGGAATCTGCGGTACACTCGATCACATATTTCATCAGATTGCGGTTCAACCTGTTTAATGATAGGTCGTGGCTGATATTTGGGAGTTTTATCTTCATCGGAACGCTTGGATTGACTATCTTCATACACAACATTAATTTCCATGATCTCTGCAATTCCTAAGATACAATCAAAAAAATGTTTTCTGTCCCATTCTCCGAATTGACTCCAACAATAAAAGGTTATTGCATCTGCCCCTTTACAACCACATCCCCCTCCATCAAAGCATTTGAAAATACCTTTATATTTGGAGATATATGTTTTCGGTCTTTTTTCTGAGCCGTGATTCGGGTTGGGACAATACGTGACCCAAGAAGTGCCTGAACTTTTTACGTTGTAACCCATTTGTACAGCTAATTCATACGCTGTAACATTTTTGACTTCATCAATCGTTTCTTCACTTATAAATCTAGTCATCAGAGTTCCTCCTCTTCCATAAGTTCGTAGAACGACAAAAAAACACTAACCCTTTCCAATGACCAATACATTCCTAAAAAAGGCATAGGTATCTCAGCATGAGATAGTTGGTCACTCGAAAGAGAAGTGCATTGAAATAGAATTGTCCTTTTGCGTAAGCTAGGACTTATAGGCATTAAAAGCTGTTGGTATAACTGTATTTTACCATAGCTAATCCTTTTGATAAAGCAAATAACATGAAGTGAAGACTGTAGAAGAAACTACTTCTAAATGATCTACTTAATAAAAGATCGATATAGAAACGAGTACATACTTGTCCCATATACGTGTAAAGACTTATCAACAGATAAATACAGAACTACGGTAATACGAATCCGATAAATACAGGAATAACTAAAAATCAGTCATATGATTACAGAAAATATTGGAGAAGAAAATACTTATGAATATAACTGACTTATGACACTTGGCAATTGTCCACAATACAGAATTCAATCAACTAATTAATTCTGTATTTATATGAAAATAATATTATAGTGAGACATCTAATCAAACTATCTACAGTATCTTTCTGTATTTGTACGAGGCAAATTATTTCTTTCTGATAAAATCCCACTTTTTATTCTGTATTTATATGAATAATATCAAAAAAAAACAACGGTTCGTATTGAACCGTTGTTTAGCCTCTTCTCTACCTTAACAATTACGATATAGTCTGTTTCGCAAGAATTCACAGACATAACTATTTCATCAAAACGAATAACCCTCTTTTTTTACTGCTTAAAGAAGGCTAGGCCGAGTGCTCTTTAGTTAGAATATGATGTTCAAGTTTGAAGTCGAGAGGAACATCGGGAATTGTAGTCCAAGATGGCAAAATCTCTATTTTTTTGATCATCCACTCTCGCACTTCTCGTGGTTCATATTCATTTTCCAAGCGTAAGAGCGCTTGAATTTCAAGCTCTTTATATTTATTCGGACATTTTCTTAATGAGAAAGCATGATTTCTCATGGTTACCGCATCCAGATAATATTTCAGCTCTGTAGATTGAGCATAGTCATGATGGCTAAATGCCGGTGGTCTTGTATAGCTAGCTTCTAAGGACCTGACAGAAGTCAGACAAAGTTTAGTAAACTCACGTTGACTGAAACTACTTGCTACAGCTGCGAACTCATATAACCTATTCTCATCTAGTTTACGAGGACAAATAAACTTGTATACCCCCGTTTGCTTCGCGATTTCTAGATAGGTCACCATACCTTTATGACGCATCTCATCTCGTATGAATTCCATAATATCGATTGGGAACATCCGGTTCTTTTCATATAGTTCCCTGATTTTCTCGATCACATAAGCCATGTACTTATAACTTTTGCCACGCAGCAAACGAACTAATTGATAGAAGTCACTTCCATCATTAAGAAACTCAAACTCTCCAATCAAATTTTCTGAAAGGAGATTCTTGAGATGTCTAATAACCCTTCTATATGTCTTTTTGCCTTGCAAGACCTCTCTATACTGGGTTCCAGGAATATATTTGCTTGTATAAGCTTCGTTGACGATTACCGTCAATTTCGGTGATGTGGTTCCTCTTCTAGCCTCAATGTTCCAAGATTTTATGAGAGGCTCTTGATGGTGTATCGTTGTCATTGAAAGAAGATGGAGTATATTCTTCAACTCGTACACATGCTTCTTATGGAGCTGTTTCAAGATCCCCTTTTCTTTATTGAGCCAGTAAAAAACCTCTTTCTCTTTCTCGTTACCTTGTTTTCGTAGCAAATCAAAGACAAACTTTTGCGCAGAAATAGGAAGATCCGTAAAACCTTTAGAAAATACAAAAGGGTCTACAATCACAAGACGACCAATCTTATTCGTATCAGGATTAATAAAGTTCGTAAGAGAAAACTCACTTGTTACGCCAGACAGTTTTTCTTGAATGAGGCCCAAACGTACAAACTTCTCAAAAGCTATGTAAAATTGATCATCGCAACAAGGATCTTCATAAAGCTCATAAAGCTTTTTATAGATTTGGTGTTTCGATACGTTTTCAAGCTTACCTTCTGAATTAAAACACACATGTAGTGTGACCATGAGCATAATATCTGCTTCTGTCACATGCCACACTAACCGGCCAACTCCATTAGATCGTGTTCTGAACTTTTCACTAGTGTGTATCTTTTCGGAAATTGAAAAAAGCGCATCAATAAAACCATCGGTTAGTGCAATGTCTTTTAATCCATCTTCTTTACCTTTAGGTTGGGTAAATTCAAATACAATATCAGTCACGTTGGGCCTCCTTTCTCTCTTTATATGAACCCCCAATGTTATGTAGGTGATAGACTGTATAAATACATTACTAGAATTCATTGGATACAAATTAAAAACAGCCTTTAAAAACACTTGTCTTGTGTATAATTTGATGGTCTGGTTAACTATGAAGTCTGACTCGCAAGGGTACTAGGACAAAATTGTCCACAAGAAGAATCCCCTAAAATAGAGTCCTAAATTTTATCCACAACTTTGAGGTATGATTTACCTTTTTACCTATTTCGACAGTATCATTAACGGTGTTTGTTGGTCAATCGGAGGAAAATGTATGATAAACTACGGAGTAGAATGTATAGTTCCTTCAAAAATACATTCCACTCCCTTAACTATACATTCTACTCCCTACTAAATACCTTTTACTCCCCATAACATACATTCCACTCCGTTCTTAAACATACATTCTACTCCGTGACTTTTTCGAACTTTATTTTTTTTCGACGGAATTATCCACAGTTTTAAATTTACATTTTGATATTAGTATGTTCCCATTCGTCAGAGTAAAATTAGAAATAAGAAAATAAACCATCACGGAGTAAAATGTATGGTTTTTTAGGGAGTAAAATGTATGTTGTTTTAAGGAGTAGAATGTATGTTAAAAAATCGTACTTAGAGAGCCCGCGCAAATAGCTCTCAAAGCATTTTTTGTGATGAATCAAGTTCGACTGTTCCTGTTTTGCCTCGATGACCCTGAAGCCACTCGCTTGGTGTAAACTCAATGTGGGTAAACTTACGTTTGCTCTTGCACATTTTGAAATCAGAGATGATATCAGCGTCCAATAGATGCGCAAAAGATGTTTCGATGGTCCGTATGGTCCTCGCGCGATTAAAATTCGCATCATTTCCATCTTTCAAAATAATATGATCAATGAGCTGATCTAAGGAGAATGACGTAGTTCCATTCTCAATAGCATCCAAAATATTTAAATAAATCATTCTTGCATAAGAAGTTGGCAACTCATTGTAAATCACCATATTAATAAAAAGATAATTTCCAGCCAGTAATGATTCATGAAGTACTTCATGAAAGGTTATTACTGCAGCACGTTCCTTTCCTTCCTCTTCTTGAGTCCGCGCAATCCAGGCTAAACTCTTAATCGGTCTATGTTGAATCGTAGCAGAGTAATATTCAGAGATAGCAGGGTCAAAGTATTCCTTATACTCAATCCACGTCGCTGCGATATTTTTCAAACTCTTATGGATTAGTTTGTACTCTCCCCCAGAAGGTTTTGTAATCATAGCCTCGGCTAGGTCCTTAAATTCAAACTTGATCTGTTTATTTTTCCCTTGATTTAACCACAATTTAAACAGCCCTATTAATACTCTTGTATCATAAGTATTCAATAAAGCCCCATTATCATTCTTGTATATCATAGGACGGAAACCACGTCGTTCTAACTCCAGGATGTCCCCTCCAGTAAGTTTGTTCATCCCATGAGGTGTTCCACTAAGAAAAAGTCCACCTTTGATTAGATTCTTCTCTAAAATATGAGAATGGGAATTATATTGCTTTCTATATTCCCGTTTCATCTGCATTGCCAGTTCAATCGATTTGATAATTAGATCATGATGGACTTGTTCTAAGAGATCTTCGTCCGTGATTTTTTGACCAGAGCTCTGTATCGTTAAATACCTTTTTAATAGCTCCCTCTCTTTATCTCTATATTTCTCCAATATGGGTTTTAGCTCATGCAGATTACTATTCATAAAACTTTTCGCAATCGTCTGCAAGTCACCCTGAGTAAGACTCTCAATTTTCCCAGCATCCATTCCAACTTTTTGCATGGCGACCGTTTTCTGAGCTAAGGAAGAAATCTCATTGGATATTAGGTCTTTAAACTTAGACATATCTTTACTCACCTTCATTCCGCAGATTTCTCCTTTGTATTGTAATAGCTCGGCAGCCTTAAGTCTATTATCCGCTTTGAATCTTTCGTAGCTTCAATCATAAGATCCTTGCTGGGCTAGTCTGCTAGATTGAGCAGAATTGGAACACGATGTATGGCAAATCTATTTTGTAATTACATTCAGCGTTTTCTGATCGATGTGGTGTTACTATCACTAGTAGGAATCGGCCTAGACCGTTAAGGAAATATCGACGATTCATGGTACAAAATATTAATCTTATGAAAAAACCTGGCTGAATGCCAGGAGAGTGGGGACACTTCTATTAGTTCAATACATCTTTATGATATGTAAGAAGATGGTCATTTGCTCGTTTCCATTCCAAATCATCGACAATATCATGTAGCTCAGACGATGCCCCTTCAGTTTCCACTACTTTAAATAGGTTATATGAAGTATCACTTGTGCTTGCTGCAACGTAACCCTGTTGCTCAATATAAAACATTTTCAAATACTTAAGCTTCGTTCTAGTGTCCAATTTATCGCTAATAATAATTAAATCAACCGGAAAGTTCTCATAATTCCCACTCATCTTCTTCAGTCCCCGTTCTAGTATATTTATATATTTGAGCTTTTATCTACATTAGTAAACGTCATAATAATCAAAACATATCAATTATATTCACACTCTAAATAAATGAATATAAGTTGTCAACTAAAATTCCCATGAAATATCATAATATGACAAAAGCAATAACTTGTTTTTAAAGGTGCCTTATCTCACTCATTTAAATATCGTCATCATCTTCGATGTCTGGTTGCAAATTAGCATAATACTCCGATGCAGTCATCCCCTTGTACCCCGCTTTTAAATAAGGTATGGAGACACCGATTAAAGCTTCTTTTTCCATATGGTAATTGATAAAAGTCTCTGGTCCAATGCCAGATAGCAGACGTTCATCCGTAGTGTATCGAACCTCGACACTTGGCATATACTTCCGTTGCAACTCAGAAAGAAACTTAACCCGGCTATCCCCATCCACAATCATAATAACCCTCGTAGGTCTTTGATGTTCTGGTAAGGAAGTGAACGCGAGTTCCGTACGCTGGAATCTCGTAATGACTTTGTTGATCCAATCTCGAGATGGACGAAATACTTCTATCCAGAACAATTTAAAATCATTGCTATCCTTAATCACTCTAAAGGAGGCATAGGGATAATGATTGGACTGAGCATTAGGAATTTTGATAGGTGGACGTCGGGTCCACTCAACCATGCGATCAATTCGTACCAATTCGCTATACAATTCATTCGCCGCTAAATCCAGAAAGAAAATATCCATCGATGGAGAACGCCCAGGTGGGAAAACAATCGGTTGGAGCCAAAACTTGTCTGGAAGTCTCTTCTGGAAAATAAGTTCGGCTGCTTGTGCGCCTGCTTTGGTTAAAGCATAGACTTGAGGCTTTTTACGCTGCTGAGCACCTATTAACGGTGAAACCCATGAAAAGGCACATATAACCCCATTCTTTCTGCACTTTTTAATAAAATCAACCGTACTCCTATCATCTTCTTGACCCGGATTCAAGGATCTGTGAATCTGACTTCTTGTTGCTATTCTAATAGTAGAAAGTAGATCGAGTAGTTTAACTTCTTTTTCTGTGAAATGACCATCGGATAGCTTTGTATCTAACCAATACTGGCCGTTTCGTATCCCTTCATTTGCTTTAATGAAGACTTGCTGTGCATACGGATCACTAAATAACCCAAACTCAGATCCGTCTGGCAGTAACATTTCTTCAATGTCTCCTGGAGAATCCTGGCCATAAGGATTCAGTTCTGGAGGCACAGTCTGGAATACTGAAGAAGGAGGTTGATTTGTCTGCAGATCGTGTCCAGTTTGTTCAAATTGAAGAACGCTTGAATTTGTAACCATTAGTGTATCACACGAACGCCGCGTCTACTTCCAGCGTTAATTGATCTTTGAGGAAGGATAGTAATGGCCTTAATACGTCTATCCCGGTGATTGATCTCGAGAATTTTAACGGTTACCTTTTTACCTTTTTTCAAGACATCAGGATTCGCGTTTGGTGGGAAGTTTGTTCGCACAATCAAACCAGACGAACCAAGAAGTTCTAAGAATACACCGTGCTCCGGGTGAATTTTAGTAATAACCGCTGTATAGGATCCTCCCTCTTTGTAATCGGCAATTTGTCCCCATGGATCTCTCGACAGAACTTTGGCATTAACTTCAAGAAGTCCATTCAGGTTCTCCTCATTTGGAGCTTCGAGTTTCGTGATCTTTATATCGAGAGTATCCCCTATCTCAAATTCACTTCGCATATCGTCAATGTAAGAGTAACTGACTTCCTCTCTGCTCATAACAGCAGGAACACCCTCAACAAGTAAATACAGGCGAGACATATCCATTCCACGAATAAATCCAACCATGACTTGTCCTACTTTAGCGGACTTCCAAAAACGGCGTGCAGAAACCTCAAGAGCTTGAACCCGATCAGCTAAAAACCAATGACCATCAATGTCCACTGTTTCTACAACAAATTCGAATTCTTTTCCCAGAAAGTGATGAAGTCCTTTGAATTCGTAATTATCGATCCGGGACTTAGGAAGGTAGCCAAAAACTCCTTTGTAATTAAGTTTCAACATTTCTTCCTTTTTGTCACCCAGGGTTAATGTTTCTAATCCAATAGCTTCAGCATAAAGAACTTGTTTCACACGCTGCGATTCTTTTATATCAGCCCATCCTAGTTGTTCATCCCCAACATTATCATAGCGTTGTTCAACTTGGCGCATATTTACCCCTCATCTTTCCTACTCAATTTGGAATATACATGTTTGTCCGGAAAACAAAAAAAGAAGCACCTCGTACAAATGTCAATAACATTTGTGCGAGGTGCTTCCCCGATCCGAACTATTCAATTACTTATTATAGTAATAATAATCTCCAATATTGTCAACTATCAATCGTCATCTATGACTGTGCTGTCCAATTTGGTTATTCGCGAATGTGCTATTTCCTTTTGCCTGGTTCTTGCACCCCTATCCGTAGCTACTAAGTCGCTAAGCTCCGGATCAATGAAGTTGCTAGGCGCTTGATCCGGTTGACCTTGCATAGTGGGTAACTGGTATTCACTGTAATCATTGGTTTGATCAGTTACGTCTAGTTCAGACACTTGTTGTTCTATTTCGATATCCTCAATCCCCCAGCCCTCATCTGAATCTGTTAATTCTGGTTCTCTAGGTGTATCCTCCGGATCCATATTCTTCTGACCTAATCTTACTAGTAATTCATTCAAAGAACTTTCAACACCCGCAGGTAGTGACAAACTCCTGTCTGTGAATGTTTGCTCCTCCTTTGAATTAGCTTCTTCAGAAACAATCTCCTTTACGATTGGAGACATTTTAATTTCGGGTAGAGTCTCTGAATAAAAGCGATACTCTTCCTCCTCTTCAGGTGATAAATTGATCGATGTCGGTGATGTAGCACTGAGGTTCGTTAGGTTGAACGTCTCTTCTTCATCCACGGGAATCAGTGTAGGTTTAGACTCTGTCTCTAGAGGACCATGTGAAGTCTGACCGCGATCTTTTAAGAAATCATCGATGGCTACCAGGTTAGCTACTGATGAATCTAGTATAGCTAAGGGCTGTTCCCCTTCAAGATAATCATGTGTCATCGTGGATGGTGAAGTCGGTAACAATTCCACCATATCTTGTTCTTTCTGTTGAGTAGGCTCTGAGATATCTGTAGACTCACGTTCACCTGTATCTTCTGTTGCTTTATCGCCGAACAATGGCTTTAATAAGTGGATATGAGCCAGTTTGTGAGCGGCAACAGCCAAAGGTTTATGGTCTTTTGTCTCGAATTCAATTTTACCTATATTCACGAACTTCGAAAGGTATTTGGTTTCGTTAATAAATTTACCATAAGCACGGGTAGGGGCTTTAACGCTGCCATCCGCATCCACGAAATCAACAATGAAGTGTTTGAATTCTTGCTCTTTTATATCCGTTGGAGTGAACCGCGCAGCAAGAGTTCTTTGCATGTTATATCGCATTCCCCAGGACTGGTTAGGCATACTGACTGGGGTCGTTGACTCATTCGACGATTCTTCGACCTGCACTTCTTCACCAAAGTTATTGGAGAAGCGCTCATTATCCTCATATTCCCCTCCCCCAAAAACAGTTTTATTCCGTGCGGAATTAAGTACAGTGTTGTCATACCCCTGCACAACAGCTTTCAGTTGACCTAGTGACTGGATTGCAATGAGCGTTCCGACTTTGAATGAACGACCAAGCGTTAGCAAACGAACAAACGCTTCGTTAATGTATAGTGGAAATTCATCGATATTGAGGAAGATAGGACAACGTTTGTAGCCATTCTCTTCTGGTGGACGTCGAAATACAGAGGATTGAAATTGACGAATAAAGAACTGTCCAAAAGAAAGACTTAGTTCTTCTAATTCACCCAATGCAGTATTAACGAGAAGCACGCCTCCGTCTTGAAGAAATTCATCTATATTTAAAGCCTCTTCCCCTTCATTGGCCACCATCAGTTGGGATAACATTTCATTCATTACGATATCATTTAGATATTTTTTACCTCCAGCCACATACTTGTCTTTCTTGTTCTCAATGATTTGCTGGCCTTCGTATTTGTGTCCTGATGGATAAGTCACCAAATGAACGTTTTGTTCTTTGTCCCTGAACGTTTTATAATCGAGGACCTCAGTCTCGAAATAGGATACGATTCTGTCGTAACGCTGGAGAACCGCTTTTTTGTTTGGATCCAGCTCAGGATCATCTTGTTCGCTATCAATGGCTTTACGAACTTCCTCGGTGATGTTAGCAAGATACCGCGGATCCGTGTACATCTGCTGCATTTGTACAATCGAAAACAAATCTCCATATCGGATTTTTCCTAACATCGTATACAAACTTGCAGTTTCACTTTGCTGGCCTTTGAAAAATTCATCTTGGTCCCCTGCCAGAGCATCTAATACGCCCCTAAACGTTTCAGCAGCTGACTCTAGGGGGCCAACAAAAGGGTTAAACTTTATAGATCTTACTAGATCCGTCGGATCGACAATTTTAATTTTATGATCAGGTATCCCTAGTTCTCTGCAAAGTTTTTGTACATCACGGATTAAGTCACCTTTCGGCTCAAGAACAACAACGCCTAATTTTCTACCTCTAGCGATCCGAATTAAGTCTTGAACGATACGTATTAGAATGGACGTGGAGGTTTTACCCGTACCTGTAGCACCAACAATTAATTCGTGTAAATATCGTGATCCTTCAGTCAAAACAATAGGTTTGTTAGTATCCTTTTCCCACCCGACAATGACGTCAGATGATTTACCCCGAAGCGTGAAGGACTGGCTTGCAATTAAAGAAAACTCCCACTTGTAAAACAGTAACTGGAGGTCTTCATTTCGATAGAATTCTTTTGCAACTAAGTACACTGCGAAGAGGGAGATGAAGACCGGAATACACATGAGAACAAACCCGAAACTCTCCATGGATGTAACGACCAAATAGTCTTTGTCCGACTGTACAGTCACAAAGAAGTCAAAGAGGTAATTTCGCACGTACCAAGAAAAAATGGCTGTGAATGAACATAGGAAAGGTATTCCGGACAGCATTGCTGCAGCTACTCTTCCTCGTTTAGAGGTCCAGCTAATCACAGTCTTATATCCTCGCATAATGGGCTGAGTTACCGTGGAATAAAGCCAAGTTACAATAGGGAGATTTAACACAATCAGTATCCACATTGTCTGATAATGATGGAGTGGTACATAAGTGAGATCAACTAACAAGACTAACAGCCTAGGAGGTTCCTCAAAAAAGACGTTTAAAAAACCCATAGTGCCCGAATCTACATTAAACCATTGTGCAAAGAAAATAAGGAACGATGAAAATCCAAGCCACAGATTGATGACTATCATCATTGTAACTACAATCGTATGGAAATAAATACGATACCACTCATCCATTCGCTCTCTATGATCGACCCACCACTTCTTAACGAATGATTTTAATTGAGGAGGCATATTTTCATTTTTATTGTTGTTGACAACCTTTTCCATAGGGCATCCTCCTTCTACCGTATTATTTTGTTGTGAAATTGAAACCTTGAAAACCTCTTATAGACAAAAAAAGAAGCACCAGCTACAGCGAAGGCTCGCTATAACTGGTGCTTCCAGTTTCCACATATTCAATTTCTATTTTCATTATATCCCCTTGTTATTTGATAGACAAGAGTGTGTAACACAATGTTTTGACAATTGAATAGACAATGGGTTAGTTTATACTTTAGGAACGTATTTAGAAAGGCGGTCCAGTGATGTCTGAAAGTAATATGGATAACAACAACACTAGGAAAATTGTAATATTGAACGAATTAACCGAAATTTTAAAAGTACGTG
The DNA here is from genome assembly GCF_900101205.1 of Paenibacillus sp. OK060. Lineage (NCBI taxonomy): Bacteria > Bacillati > Bacillota > Bacilli > Caryophanales > Paenibacillaceae > Paenibacillus > Paenibacillus sp. OK060. Next base: position 96,252 of record NZ_FNFR01000010.1, on the reverse strand, counting down.
AGCCTATGGATTATAGTGAAATCAATCCTGCTCTAAATCCAAATGTAGGGGTTGAATACATAGCTAGCTTGGATGAGAAGAAAGAAGTTGAAGTCAAAGCACTCCAACAAGCTTGGGAACAACTTGAAGAACTACTATTTAATGATTTACAAATTACATTGCAGGAAAAGAATCAATTAGTTACGTATCTTGGACAAAAACTAAAAGAGGAAAAACAGAAACAAAAAAGTCGTGCTAGATCACGTACACAAGTTTGGCGACCTAATGAATGATAGTAGAAGCACCTTAGAGGTTATCCTTCAAGGTGCTTCTACTTATTTTGTGTATGGGTTTGGGTTCTTAAACACACCTATAAAACGAGATCATTGGTCATCAGTTCTACAAAACCAATGGATTTTCTCAATATCGCAGATTAGGAAGAATAGAAAAATCAGTCTGACTGAAATAAGCTTGTTCAAGAAGATTATCGTTAAAAATGCTTAGAGCCTCTTCATATATATCCCTACTGTCAGGACCGTTTAACTTCCCGAGTTGAAATAAAATATTGGCTTTTTGAGGTGAGCGATCCGACTCTTCAAAAAAGCTGAGTGCCTTTTCAAGAGCAACACGTTCTTCCATTGAATTATTGCTAACCTCTCTGATTAACAATGCTTCAAGTACAAATGCTCGGTATCCTTCAGCAAACGAATAATCCTTGATATAATCCTTACACACAGCTAGTATACTCTGTGCAATAAGATATTCTTTTTTTTCGATTTCGAACTCTATTAACATGAAAAGACATCGTACTTTTTGAGATACAATGTTTTCGGGAACTTTAACTGTAGTGAATTCTCTTAAATATTCAAACATGTCTTCAATAATAAGATGAGGTTTAACACGATACATTACAAAAATGAATTCAAGTGAATTAAACAGACTTGCTAAATCGCGTTGTCTCTGAAACCAATTCATTGAACGGAACAGTAAATTTCTTGCATTTTCATATTCTTCTTTCATCCAATACGTTATAGCTAATAAGTAGAGTGCATGATAATAAGCCTGTTCACTTTTTCCTTCAATAGTTTCGATACAGGTTTGTATGTGGTATTCAGCAAGATCCATATAACCGATGTGTATATAAATAAGAGTTAAGTTATAGTGCACGTTCGAAATATCTAAACTAAGAACCCTGTCTTCTTTTTCAATGAAGTTTAAAGCCTTTTTAAGTGTGGTAATCGCATCCTTTATATGTCGTTCCTGTAACTGAAGCGACGCAAGAGCATTATAGGTTCGTATCTTTGCTTCGACGGTTTCATTATCATAGACTTCAGCCTTAATAACCTCATTATAATATTCCAAGGCCATGTCATAATCGAACAATTCTCTATAATATTCTCCCCAAAGGAAGTTAATGTGTATGATCATATTTTTTAAAGATAGCTTTTCTATATTATCTTGAAGTTCATCTAGAGAATCTTTTAATCCGCTTAATAAGCCTGTGCTGAGACGGTGTTTCACTAAGCTTATTTTTTGTCTTATATTCTCTTGTTCCGTTATAAATTGATCAGATTCATCAATAATAAATAACTCAACCGGTTCATTTAATGCACTAGCAATATCAACTAATTCCTCAAAGGGAAATTTAGCTCTTTTACCTTTTTCGATGTTGCTCAGCTTACCTGTAGCATAACCTAGTTTATTGGCAAGATCGATAAGTGTATATTCCTTTTTTTTTCTAATTTCACGGATTTTTCTCCCTACCGATTCGGGATCAAGAGTTTTCTCTCGTTCCAGCATTATAATTCATCCTCCAACAACCAGATCACTATTTTTATCATTATAGCGCTTAGCTCTTTTTCTGTAACTGTCCTGTTCTAATGCTCGTATCTTTAGAAATTCTAAACTGGCTTCAAGGGGTCCTTTTAAATGAGTTAATGAAATTCTGCCGGAATCATCATTATTTTAGAGGAACGAGAATTTATGCCATTAGTAATTACTTTACCTCAAAATGATGGAATGTCCTAAGGTAGTAAAGCTATATGGTTAATTTCTTTCATAGTCTTTCATAACCCCTTATATCATCAGACGATATTATTCTTGAAATAGTCAGATATACAACTTGGAAGCATGTTGAGGGATCATAGGTTCATCATTTATTAACGTTTGAATTCTATTTTGGATATTTTGGATTTCTAAATACAGTTGGTCCTCATCTTCTCTTTGATTGCATGAGGTACGATCATCTGAATAGTATGAAGCAAAATAGTTCAATTCTGATTCTAGAAGACTAAGTACTAAACGGAGAAACTCAATTTCGCTAAGTTCTTCCGTATGGTTTACTGGGATCTTATGTAAGGTCAAAGAATTACCTCCTAACTCAATAGGTGGACCACCTTGTAATTGAAAAACAATTTTTTCAAGGTGATCCTTGTTCTTAACCTAATGAATTTTCATTTTACCACCTTCATACTTTTGGTGCATCAGGAAATGTTACCCTTCCTATTATCACTACTTGTTACTCTCCAAATCCTTATGGACCACTTCCATCAGTCTGAAAATTAACGCTGCTGCTTCTGAACGGGTGAGATCTTTCAACGGTCGAAATGAACCATCTTGATATCCGTTAACTAACCCTAACTCAGATAGGTAGCTTACCTTTTCAGCCGCCCAACCAGAAATTTTTGTCTCATCCACAAATTTCTGCTGTTCACTTGTTCCTGAAGCGTTCATTCCTTGTAACACATTTGCTAAAATCACTGATGCCTGCTCTCTTGTTATAAGCTCATGAGGAGCGAACACTTGCTTACCCATACCGGTTATAACCTTATTTTCAAACCCGGCTGCAATGTATTCTGCAAACCAATCTTCTGGGCTTACGTCTTTAAATGTTCCTTTGTATTCTACCGATTTAAGTCCCATTAAACGGACGATTAATGCAGTGAACTCTGCTCTTGTGATCGCACGTTGCGGTTCGAATTTGGTTTCGCTAATTCCTGAGATTACTCCTTGTTGAGCCAAGAACATGATCTGTTCCTTATTAAAAGTATTATCTATGTCTTCAAAAAGTACTTGTTTTACAGGCGGAGTTGGTACCACCTCAAGTTCAGCAGGTACATCTTTACTTGGATCTGTAGGTTTTGGAGCTGGTTCTGAGCTGAAGTTCCCTCCGGAAGGTGCAAGGAAGCCAAGCGTACGGGCTGTAACCTCTTTGACTTTACTGCGGTCAGAACTTTCGTTCTCCGTCCAAGCCTGCATCAGATACACAGTTCCCCCGTTAAGGTTTTTCAAGGTGAAATGTTGATCCTTTCCTCTATATACTTCTGTCCCATGAGATGCAAGTACGAAAATTTCATTGGAGGATGGGAGCGTCCAGTTAAACTCAACTTCAGAAGTGCTTTTACCTACTGTTTTCACCTCGAATTCGCCACTTGGTAGCGTCTCAAAGATCGGCACATCGATCCCCTTACCCTCACCTACTTCATTAAAGGGTACAATTCGGTATGTTCCATATTTCGTTGAGCTCGAAAGTCCTGTTAGTGCTAATGACGTTTTCTCCAAGGAAGTAAGGAATACATCACGATTAAATAGCTTGTATCCTGTTGCACCTAAGATAGGTTCCCAAGAAATATTTACTCCATCGACACCTCTACTATCAATAGCAGGAGAAATGGTCATATCAGCGGGGAGTGTAGTTGCGTCTAATGCAAAACCTTCCTCGCTTACACCCGTGTCATTCAGTGTTCTAATGAAGTAGTGATATGTCTTTCCTGGCTCAAGATTTTCATCTTCATAAACAGACTCCGTCACTGAAACTTGACCGATTTCCTCTCCGTCTCGTTGAACAATGTAAGCTGTAGCACCTTTTACCTTACTTGAAGCAAAATCCAGAGATACTCCATTCGAAGTAGATGTGTAACTCACAGTTGGAGGTGCTGAAGGTAGTGTAAGCAGAGAATGAATAAATTCTTCAGATCGATCTCCCTGGCTGTTCTCCGTTATAAATGTAATCGCTTCTTCCGTTCCAGGTCTTAATTCTGTTAAAGTGAAGTTACTTTCCTGTCCTCGGTAAACTTCCTCCCCTTGATACTCAATGACCATAATTTCATTTTTCAATGGAAGAGACCATGTAAGCTCAGCTTCCCTTGTTTTAGGTTTAGAAGTCACCAACAACCCTTTAATCACAGGGAGCGTTGTGAATTCTGTAACAGCGAATCCTATAGCGTCACCTGCATTGTTAAATGGAACTACACGAATATTGTTGTACGTTTGTGCACTAATTAAATTATCTACTGATGCACTAAGTTCGGTCGTTACTGTAATTAACTCAGAGTCAAAGTATACTTTGTAACCCTCTGCTCCCTTAATTTTATCCCACGAGATCAATACACTATTATCTGATACAGACTTTACCTCGGCCAGTTTTGAAGATGTAGCTGGGACAGTCCTCCCTTTTAGTGTAAACCCTGTTGCACTTTCACCCGATGTATTTGAAGTTTTAATAACGTAGGTGTACTCTTCTCCTGCTTCTAATCCATCTTCTTTAAATGAAGTTTCATTTGAGGAGGTTCGTCCAACTTCTTTACCTTCTCGTTCAATGATATACTCTTCAGCCCCTTGAACAGCACTCATGGATAAATCAATAGTTATTGACGTGTCTGTTATTCCACCAATTGTGGCTGTTGATGGTGCTGTCGGTTTAGTTAAGCTTGTAAATGTGATAGGTTCTGATTCAATTCCTTCTATATTAAAGGAGGTGATGGTAAACGAATAAATTGAACCAGCAATTAAGTTGGGAATGATGCTCTCCACATCCGAAGTTGAATACTTTTCTCCCGTTTCAATATTCAAAATTTGATAAGAAACAGCTCCCTTGACTGGAGACCAAGACACATTAACTTGGTTCGTTTCAGGATGTACTCCAATGGTGTTCTCATTTACGGCCTCTGTCTTTGTCGTAACTTGAACAGTCTTTGCTTCCCCGTCTCCGCTAATGTTTTCCCCGTGGATCGAATAAATGTATTTTGTACCGGGGCGCAGTCCTTCATCTGTGTACTTTTTTGCTGATGATGGAATGGTCGCAATAATTACTCCATTACGTTTAATCACATAATTGTCTGCTCCGATTACGTGTGTATCACTGAGATCTAGCGTTAGAGACTCCTTCTCAATATTGCCCGTACTTACGTTAACGGGTTTTCGTGGGAGCGTTTTGAATCCAAATTTAGAATTCTGGGAACTGACTCCAAACTCATTGACAGCATGAATAACATATTCATAATCCGTTCCATCCGAAAGTCCGGTTAATTCGAGAGCAGTATCTGTCCCTTGATACAATACGTTGCCATCATGTTCAACAATATATTCGATAGCACCAGCTACTGTTTCCCACTTTACCTCTGCTCTATATGTTGCCGGGGATGACTGAACATTTGTTACTAATGCAGGTTTAGTCATCCACACATAAGCTGTCTTCTGACTTTCACCTGTTTGATTTACAGCTTGAATAGTAAACGTATGCTTCGATCCTGGAATAAGATCGTTCACTTGGAACTCTGCTGAGGTCGGAGTTCCGACAATTTGCCCATCCATAGAGACAATGTAAGAATTTGCGGTTGCCACTGTCTCCCAACGAAGGCTTATATTCGTTTCTGTCGTCTCTGTCACCTCAACATGATTGGGCGAGTATGGGTTTGTTAAGAAATCACCTTCAACAGAATCACTGTAACCAGAGCTGTTACCCGCTTCCACAGTGTAACTATACACATTACTGCCTGAAAGCCCAGTGAGCTCTAGATGAGTCCCCGCAACTTCAAAAGAACGATCCCCAATTTTAAGTCGATATCTATCTGCTCCAGGTACTGGAAGCCATGAAACGGTAGCACTAGTTTCACTTATGGAGTCTGACTTTAATTCTTGTACTTGATCAGGTACAGTGATGGAGCTTGCCGAGATAGATGAACCTTTTCCACTTTCATTCACTGCGAAAACTTCAAAGGAATACGGCGTTCCTGAAGCGAGATCTTGGACAACAGCTGTGGTTTGTCCACCAGGTACGGTTAAGTATTCTCTGCCCTCATGAAGAATGACATAGTGATCCGCTCCTCGAACTGCTTGCCATGTTAAGTTCAACGTATGTTGGGTCGGGTTCACAATCTGCAATCCTTCTATTTTACCAGGCAGCGTAATCAGCCCGTTAAGTGTAGCTGTCTCTCCCGTTCCTGTTTCATTCGAAGCACTTAACTCATATTGATAAACCGTCCCTGATTCAAGATCAGAATCTGTAAAGGTAAGTTCAGTTCCTTCAAACAGTGATTCACCGTCTCTATTCAATGAATAGTAAGTAGCCGAAGTCACCGTGTCCCAGCCAAGAGTAATCTTAGTTTCCTCTATCTGCACACTCGCAAAATGACCAGGTGCCGATGGTAAAGATAAGAAACCAGCATTTCGACTAGAACCTTCTCCGGATTCATTTAGTGCACTTACACTTACGGAATAGACCGTTCCCGCTGAAAGTCCATTTATCAATTGTGCATTTGCATCATGTACAATCTGGTCAAAAATAATTTTATTGTTTCCATCTTTGGCCATAACTCTATAGGATGACGCGCTCCTGACGGGATCAAAGGTAACCCTTGCCTGACTATAATCTGTTCCAACCTTTTGAATGACAACATTTTCTGGAGCGGAAGGTAGTGTGAGCGCTGTAACCGTGCTTGAGAAATCACTATGTCCAACATGATTCAATGCACGAACTCTGTATTCATATCTGTCTCCACCTGATAGAGCTTCATCTAAAATCTCATTTGCTGGATAATCCAGATTCCAGGTTTGACCTGTTGTTGTATTTTCAATCTCAAATTTGTATCCATCTGAGAGTATATCTTTAGGTAGATCAAAGGTAACCTTTACTGTATCTTCAGAGACACCTGCTAATTTTAAATGTTCAGGTACGTTTGGAAGCCTTTGTAACCTGAGCGGTGAGGTCACCGTCTTGAATGAATTTCCTGCAATATCTTGCACTTTGGCATGTACGTACCAAGTTCCTTCAGACTGTATGGTAACCAGATGTTCATTTTCATTAGCTGAATCCCAATTTGCAGGTTCTTCAGAAGTGTTGGTAATTTTAAAGAAGCGTTTATTTGGATCAACACCGGAGTGCAAATCGGAATATTTGATTGAAACCTCAATGTCTTTATTTGTCCAATCTGTTGCATTAGGAGTAATTGAAATCAGCGGAGCAAGGTTATCAATATATACTTTTTTAACTACCTCTTCTCCTACATTACCAACTTCATCACGTGCTCTTACCGTTAAAGTAGTTATACCATTATCATGAATGGTTCCAGTAGAACCTTTCACAAACTCAGTGTCATTGACTCTATATTCGTAATGGATTGGATTGGCATCTGTACTTCCACTAATGGAGAACGTAACGGGATCCCGTGTCCAGGATGATTCACTCAACAAGACTTGAGGTGTAGTAGGAGCTGTTTTATCGATCTTTGCCGTGGCCGATGACACTGCTCCTACATTACCTACGTTGTCCACTGTTCTTGCAAATATTTCGGTTTCGCCTTCTGCAGTTAGAGTTTCTTCACCTAAATAATCAACCCAGGCTCCTGTGGTTCCAAACCGGTATTGCGTCTTAGCAACTCCGCTACCCTCATCTACCCCATCGGCAATATAGAAGGTCACGTTTTTATTGGTCCATTCCAAATCACTCAAAGCTAATTTCGGTGCCGTTGGGCCAGTTTTGTCGATTTTAGCTTCAACTACGGCTTCAACACTTACGTTTGAAGCATTATCAATAGTTCGCCCGTAAATTTCACTTATTCCTTCTGAAGTGATGGAGAATCCTTTTGTATAGTCTTTCCATTCACCACCGGGACCAATTTTATACTGAATCTTTTGAACACCACTAAGATTATCCGTACCAGGCGATAACGTTACATTTACATTCTTATTAGTCCAGCTTGACGGATCCAATGAAAAAATCGGTGCTTCTGGAGCCGTTTTATCTATCCGAGCAGTTGATGAGGAAACGGCGCTTATATTCCCAAAGTTGTCTACTGTTCTAGCATAGATATCCTGAAGACCTTCTTTAGAGACCTCGAATGGCTCTGTATAATCTACCCATTCACCGGTCGATCCCATTTTGTATTGACTTTTTTGAACACCACTTAAGTGATCTGCCCCATTTTTCACAGTCACTATAGCTGATGAGTTGGTCCAACTTGAAGGATCAACTGTTATTTCAGGTGTAGTCGGAGCTGTGGTATCCTTAATGACTTGACCAGCCGCAGTATATGTTGTTGCAATGCCTCCTCCATTTACGGCACTAACAAAGACGTTATATTTCCCATCTACAACTCCGTCTAAAGACAAATTCAGATTTGTAGCTGTCGTTGTCCCTGTTTTTACAATTTTGCTATCTGTATCGCGTAATTCATATTTATATGTAGTCCCTGTTGAGTTTCCATTCGCTGACCATTTTAAGTTTGGTGAGTTTCCTGTCTGCGTAACAGTTGCTTCACTTGGAGCATTGGCAAAGGTATAGTTACTAGTTTGAGCAGAATAATCCGTGTAAGAACCACTAGAATTTTTTGCTCTAACTTTAAAGGTATAATTGGTATTAGGTGATAATCCAGTAATCGTTGCCGAATTAGCAGAACCTGCATTAATTGTTTGGTTTGTCGTTACATTTAGTAACTCATAGGTTACAGCGGATTCATTTTCTTTTTTGTCCCAAGAAACTGTGAAACCATTGTTAGAAGTTGAACTGATTACAGGCTGACCCGGAACTACAAAACTTTTAATAGTAAAGTTCACCGTATTTGCAGTAGAAACGCCACCTTTATCATCCATAACCCACACCTGCAAGGAATGAGCACCATCCGATAAGGTTGAAGGCAAGGTATAGTTACTACTGAATTGTTGATTAGATCCGTTGGCCGTCAATGTAGAAAGTACATTTTCGGCTCCTCCATCAATAGACCATTTTACAGTCAGTAGATCACCGATGTCCGTATCTTTCGTGGTACCCGCAATCTGTAGTGTCTGACCTTTGTAGTAGGATTGATTAGCAGCTGGTGAACTTAAAGCAAATGAAGGTGGGGTATTCTGGGGGCCAATCCCCACAATGGTAGAAACTTTCCTTGATCCACCGCTCGAAACGGGCTGTTTATCCCACCAAAACTGTGCAGCTGTATCCCCTGCAGTAATCTGTTGTCCAACGTAGTACGATGAAGGTGGACTGCCGCCGGTCAAGCTAGCGTTTGCTGGGCTCTGATAGGCTCCCATGAAAATTCGATCTGCGTTTACAACATTGTATGTGTTTGCGTAAAAAGCAGTGATCTGCACCCCACCACTATAATTTCTCCATCCATTTTGAATAACTTCAAATGGTGAAGCATCATTACCGTTTACCATGGTATCCCAATAAAAGGTGCCACCTAGATTTTGATTACCACTGCCTCGGTTGACTGCCTCTAACTCAACCTTCATGTATCCCCCTTGTGAGGTTGCATTAACAATCGACACACGAAGGATAAATTCAACATTATCTTTCTGACGTGACATTTCAATGATATTGTCATTGATTCTGAAGTAATTTAAAGATAACGAGTTGAAATTGATTCTTTCCCCGTTATAATCCAGAAACGTTGATACGTTTCCAGCATTGCCACCAAAAAAAACGTTGGTATTCGGTAGTAAGATGATACGGTAATTACCCTGATCATTCATTTCTACTTTTACCACAGAAGATTGAATAGCTTTTAATGATGTCGTGTTGGAAACGACAGAAATAGTATCTACAGCTGCATAGGCTGCAGGCGTCAATACACCTGTTGCCACTAATGGGGGTGCAAGTAAAGCTAACGCTAAGACAACTTTTGTTGCTTTTTGTGCTGCTTCCCTAACTTTCTTTCTCTTCTTCAATAGATCTCCCTACCCTTCTAACTATAAAAACAAAAAAAGCACCTCAATATTGGTGGTTAACCAATATCGAGGTGCTTCCCCGTTTCTACTATTAAGTTATTTGTATTATAAGCCATGGTCATACTGCTGTAAATATATTGCCATCAATGCATGCTAATTTTTATGATAATGTGCAAACAAAAAAGACTTTAGCCCTGATTTAGATTTTGGAAGATATCGCATTAATAGCCCATCTCTAAGATAACTTCAATTAAAACGAATTATCCTTCTCATGCTAAATGATTTCTAAATGCAAACCACCCGATATTTTAGTCTCAAGGAATGAGATTGCTTCGTCCCAATTGGACAGAGTTTGTTCACTTAGAGAAGTCGATATAATGTTCAAGAACTGGTTCGGTACTAACTTTTAATGACAAACCAATCTCTCCCAAAATGGTATGATGCACAACTCTGCATGACTGATCAATTTCAACAGAAGTTAGCTTTTAACCAGAGATAATCTTTAACTAGGCCAATTCAAATAATCCCCTATTTATCTTGGAACCATGGTCCTTATATGGCATTTACGATACTAAAGACCAAAAATAACACCACTGCGAAGACGAACCCATATCCAAGCACATACACGGTAACTTTCGATAAAAGCTTAACTAGCTGAAAAGAGGTATAAAGCAAATTTATTAACAGATATCTCATAGGATCCTGCCTTTCTTTAGAAATAAGAAAACGCACCTACCCTATTTGGATAGATGCGTACTTCGCATATACATTATTAAGTTATTTTTTACTGTACCATCCTTCATATTGCCTAGCAACTGGAATCACATAAAATAATGAACAATTTGCGTGGTAAAGACTGTTACAAAAAAATTTAAATCTCGAGCGGCTTTGGATTTTCATTATCATTTAAGTTATAAATCATTTCTCCAATTGTTTTCGCTCCATGACTTGTTTATAGATGGAGGCAGATCTACTAAGTAGATCAGAAGGTATGCTTTCTTTACTCATCGTTGCAGAAGAGTGAACGGGTAATACTTGCTCTTTCGTTTCGATTCTTTTATATTTGTCCAAAATAACTATATCGTGAAGCAACCATAAGCTCCCTGATTGTCTTAACAATCCTAGTTTCTTATATTTCTCTAGGGATCCTCTTGAGTTGTCACGACGTATCGTTCCTTTAGGTAAACCGTGTTTTTTTTCAGCTTCAGATGTTGTCATCACTTCTGAAATGATTTTTTTACATTGTTCACATATTGTGTAGTTTCCAAAAAACGTTGGAATACCGTTTTCTTTTAACCATAGATTACATTGAGAGCAACGATAAGGTATCCTTCCACCTTTTATTCGATCAACTTTACTTTGCAAATCTTGAATTTGAGCTTGTAAGCTAAAGATTTGAGTGTGTAAATCCGGAATTAAGGTTCGCATCCCTTCCATAAACTTTTTTTGCTCTTGAAGGTGATTCAGGCGATTTATTATTTCATCGATCCAAGAATTCAGTAGGTTAGTTTTTCGCCGGCCAGCTCGATAGTAGATTTCACCTACTACCTCGTGTATAAGCCAAAACTTCTCTGATTTGCGTATTAGAAACTCCGATTGAAGAGTTTTAAGAGGACCTTCACAATCTTGTTTAACAGTCCCTGGACTGTTAATCTCAAGATCTCGTTCTATCTCAGTGGTGCCTTTCACCTGTTTAATTGTACATAGACACCGCGGGCATATTAGGATGCTACCTTTGTCGCCAAGTTTAGCCGGTTCGTCCTCATTCCAAATGGGCTGCTTACATAAATGACAGTCTATCCGAGAAAATCTCAGGTTAAGTCTTTCTTTTCTCTGCTCAAAGCTTCTAATCTCTCCTTCGATACTAAATATCTGATAAGAAGCATCAGGGAGTAACTCATAATTATCTATTAGGGTTTCAAGTGTAGCTTGAAGATCCTTTAAGCGCTGATCATAGTCATCCATTATGTGCATGTAATATCCCCCATCTCAAAGGTTCACTATTGCATATATTATATTCGAAAACGCACCAACTACAAAATGAAGTAGTTACATGAATGACTTCTTCTATTATTCCTTAACGGAGTTAAAAACTCATCTAATAAAGCATGTAGTTGAGAATCTATAGTATTATGTAGTTAATCATTCATGACATAAAATATCGTTATATTGCATTTTCTCTAAATCTAAAGGCTTTTTTATTTTTCTAAGTCCTTTGGAGTATTTAATTCTGAGGTGAGTCTCCTGAGCATAAGAAAATTTAAGGTAAAGAAGATGTTTATTATTTACATATTTTTCTTGTTTGTTTTAATCATACTTTGGGGTCTGTTCAAGCCTTTAAAGGTGTCCGAGATATGGACTGCACCTGGAAGTATTCTTTCGGTTGACCCTATTATCAATGCAAAAGAAATTCGCGAAAGCGCTCAAACACATCCTACCAATCTGTACATGACTTATGTCAAAAGAACACAAATTAATTCTTGGTGGGAAAGAATAGTCCTAGGCTATTATGGTTATACAAGAACTTCTATTACACGGCTCTATGCTTCTGAAAGCGAAAGTGACTTTACTGAAAGAGATTTAACTATCTTAGGTAAAGAACTTATACCCTATATGAAACATAATATTGTAAAGGCAGCATTGGTACATGAGAATATTGATTTACCAGAAGAAATATCTAAGCCAGTTGTCGTTTTTCATCCAGAAAAATTTAAAACAGGTCAAGATCTTAAGGTTGGAGATGAAGTTCTATTCATAGATGATATAGAAGTCGACTCACCAGAAGATATTAATTTCTATCTGGAGAGCTTTAACATCGGAGATACCGTAGACGTCATCGTTCATCGTCAACGTATCACCTTAGAGATTCCAGTGACTATAAAGGAACTAGATCGCCATGGAAAAGCAACGCTAGGAGTTTATTTGAAGAACCAATTTGTTTTCGAAGGATTGTCTGTAGATAATATTATTCATTTGGATAATAACTATTCAGGCGAGTCAGGAGGTTTCATGCTGGCATTGGGTTTAATACAACAACTTGATCCAAACGTCGATTTGGCGAGAGGTAGGAAGGTTGCTGGTACAGGTGGCATAACAAGAGGTGGAGATATTCAGCCAATAAGTAACCTGGATCTAAAATTGCTTACCGCTAAGAATGAAAAAGTAGATGTTTTTATCTATCCTAAATATCAAGATCAAGAGGTTGCCAAAGCAAAAGCTACCTATAATTTAGGGGATCTAGAACTGGTAGGTGTAAGAAACCTACGTGAGGCTATAGCATATCTCAGTCAATAACTAAATTGTTTTAAGCGGTTTTGTCGAAGCGCTAGTTATTGTTGACTTTGGTCCTGGAATTTGTAACATGTCCCTATCATTATAGTTATAGTAATTAGAGTGAAATAATCCAAAAAAATTGAGAAACCTGAGGGGTTTCTCAATTTTACTAGATAGGTATTCTGAGGAAATTCCAGTGACTCTTGAGTTAACAAAAACAATCCTCATATTCCCTTCGTTTGCGGTTGACCAATTCTCATGTACTTTTAATAAGAATATCTGATCCACATGATCATGGCGATAGCTTCTATAAACTCCACTCTACGGTTGTATCTCCCTTCCATTCTTTGGTTAGGTTCACTCAACTCTTTCCACTTCTATGTTTGTTTTCTTATTAACGGTCTCGAATTTTCCCATACAAAACTTGATCAATTTTATTTAGCACTGACTGATACGGTTGTGTAGCTTCAGTGATTAATTCAGAATATTTTCGAGCGGTTTGATATCCCTTTTTGTTTCCATCATACATCATGACATGTGATTCTATTTCTAACGCAGCGATAATTGAATGGATTATATAGAGTGACTTGTTGAGATAGAGGTCATTAGATGGGCCATTAATATCCTGAATAGTTAATTCCCCATAGATAGTTGAGAATATGCTTAAATCGGACTCTTGACTATCATAATTATCACTTGACCTCAACCATTCCTTAGCACAAGTTACTCGATCTAGAATCATGCGTTTCCAAAATCCTAAATCAAAAGCATCAATTTTTATCCTAATGGGTATATGAATACCTGGAATGAGCTTTTCTGCACGCAAATAATACATAGTATCTTGTATTGCTATTACTGACTGACTAGAGGTGGATTGAATGTCTCGCTCTACTTGATCTTGAACCTCTTGTGGGCGTCGTGATATCGGGTCCATAAAATCAGCTCCTTAAGCCCTTTATACCGAATTTAGAATTTAGTAAATGGTTTTCACAAAAAAAAAACGCATCTTGCCCAAGATTGGGTAGATGCGTACTTCGCATATGTGTTATTTGATTATCATAAAGATAACATTATTTAATGTGTTTCTCAAGAGTGTATCGTGGAGAAGCTAGGGACTTAGGAAGGTCTAACAATCAGTTGGTAGGCTTTCCTAAAATAAAGTATTCATAAATATATTTATATTCATGAATACTTTAAGTAATACTGAATACTTTAGTTAAGTGTTACTTAAAGTATTCAGTTTATGACATTTTATAAATACATTCATATATTTCATTATGCTTATATATAGTACCAAATCGAATACTAATTGCTCAAATCATGTACTATCTATTTTTTCTGTACGTAGCTGTCTTACTAATAGAAGGATATCTTATTTGGGGTATACTTAATGAATCATAATATATTACTGAATATAAAATGTAATACTTTTGGATGTCATTATCCTAAAGCATTGCTAGGCAGTATTTTCGAACAGGCTGATTAGAGACCACAATAATAATGGAGTTGATAATTGTAAGTTAATTGTGTGCCCAATACAAATAGAAGAGATTGTACTTTCTATCTGTAAATTCTGTAGTTTAAATAATACATGAGTATTATTATTCTGTAATATTAATATATTATTTAAACTTAATACTTTGAGACTGTACCAACTAAGAGAACGCTAGTTATCGTTAATTTCAAGTGATGTACGTGTCCAAATCCAAGTTAATATATCTAATAAAGTAGTATATTACATAATGAAGGTTTTCTGTACTTAAAACAATTTGAACTTATAACGAAAGGTTTTCAAAAGAGCAACATTGTTATTGCGTATAGACTTTATACCAGAAGGAATGCGCTCTTACTCTCCAGTAATTATCAAAAATGTCTTATGATATTCAACGAATTACATAAACCCATCCCAGAACACAAATACGAGATGAATAAGAATATGGAGAGTCACTGAATTTCATAGAGATAGCTAAAAATTATATATAAGTTAGACATACAATCAGAACGGTATAGGAAACACCTGTTTTAAGTTAGGCAATGGGTACCAAGCTAGATATATTTAATCTGCGGACAAATGCACTGAGAAAAGATCTGCACATTGAGCTAGATTTACATCATTTTCATTTCCTATGGAAATAGGATTTCAAATGAGCCTAAACAACTTAACTCAAGGAAATGGAGTTCGTTCAGAATGGATTTAGAAAATTTAAAATGATACAGCACCGTTGAAACTTCAGGTAAAGACTTAGTCGATTGGTAAGACCATTGCATAATGTGATGCCATGCTTTGCAAGTATGCTATCTTCCAACGCGCTCCTTTTTCTGACAATATGCACGTCAGAATATTCCATGCAGATCAAATTTTACTTGGTGATTTTAATTGCGTATAAGTTTCTTTTAAATTCTTTTAGTTCTTAGAGTGGAAATAAATTTGTATTTCAAATAACTGTGGTGTCTAATGTTAGATATTTCATTCAGTTAAACATACAGTGAAAATGTTACAGGTTCCATGTTACACAGAGACACGATGTAAAGAGTATCCCTTATCACAAGAAATGATACGTTATCGTGAATTCGAATATTCTATTTGTTAACATTTTATCAATTCTACTTGTTTTATTCTTCCCTTTTTGATGGGAAGTAGACGTCAAACCCTTGATATTACTGGATTTACTATTGTTCGAACCCTAGAAGAAAGAAGTTTTTAATCAACTCATTTCTCGTAAGTGAAGAAATGATATGTTATCGTAATTCAATATATTCAATAATGTTTAAATCTATTCTTTTTTAGTATATTATTCTTCCTTTTTTCTAAAAAGGTACATGCTAAACCCTTGATATTACTGGTTTTTTAATAGATATTTGAATATTATTCATCTGATTATTTAAATTCGTGCTAACTAGCATTATGTGCATCAAGTTTACATTAACGATTCTATTCCTTATATGGACTCATTAACATTATCTCCAAGATCAATAGATAATATACTTCTAATAATAAAATATTTAATGCGTGATATATATTAGCCATGGAAGAAATACTGATTCGTTAAAATAACTAAGAGTAATGCACGAAAAAGGATAATTGAGCCTTTTCTTCTTTGATACTGTCCTACTCTCTAATGTAATTAATAGGTGATAATATTGAAATTAGGGGGGTTAATCTCTAAGTTACGTTTTGAGTGTACTCTATAATAATAAAAAAACATAAATGTAAACTAATTAAAAATGAATCTCCCTGTATAGTATTGTCTTACTAGGGCAACACTACATAGTAGGAAGACTCAGTAGTGGATCGGCAACAATATCACTTTTACTCATATTGGATGAAGTTTGTCCATTTCATAATATATAAGTATTAAGTTTACTGTTACATTATTATTTCTATTCATTAAAGTTGAGTACAACAAGTCCATATTTTAGAATTCAATATCATAGCTATGAAGTACACTAGAGAGATTAAGTTTCATTTACATATTATAAATATTTTCAATATATATGTTCAGTAAACTGTTTATCTTATAATGCTCCCAAATCAAACACAGAGTCATTTATCGGCTAAAACTTTCTACAGTTATCTAAGCATCATGATTAGAAAGAAAATAATACATAATATGAATATGTTCAGTGGTATATTCAGTTTCCATATCGTGCACAGAGGCGCTCTTAAGGAGTAGACACTAATTCGCCTTGTAAAGATCAGACAACAGTATGTATTTGTTTCAAATGAGCTTTGTTTACATCGTATATTACGTAATATATAAATATTCAGATTACTGTTACTTGGTTCTAGTGATGCTATAAGCGACAAGTCAGTTTAGTTTGGATTGAGCTGTTATGGGTTCAATCTTTAAGTTGAATCCGTACACATTAACTATATTTTTATTCACTTAAATATTCAGTTAAGTGTTACACAATTAAATGTAGTTTAGAAACAAACAATTTATTATTCATCACAGTGATCAACGATAATCCAAGCTAAGTGTTAAAGTTCTCGTACATAGTACATCGTATAAATATAATCATTTATATGTTTCGACTACTGTTACGTTATATTATAACAGGTAGCTAACCATGCACAGACTCATTTATCATTTAAGGTGTCTCACAGCGATTATAGTTATCAATTTGTAGACAATTTAGTGTGTTGAAAAATTATTACTTAATATGAATATATTCAGTTGTATATTCAGTTTAGCAACATATCCTCAGAGAGGCTTTTAAGGAGTAGATAACTCGTCTAAAGGATCAGATAATACATTTGGACGAGCTAAGATATAGTTAATTCATATATTACGTAATATATATCTATTCAGTTTACTGTTACTTGAATCTAGAGATGATATGCCAAGAAAAGCAGCTTATTTGAGATTGAGCTGATTTAGTAATCTCTAAGAAGAATCCAAACAAATTAATTATGTCTACTATTCACTTGATGTATTTAGCATGATATTCAGTTAAGTCTTACATAATTAAAAGTAGTTTAGAAATAAACAATTACTATGCATCACAGTGATTAACGTTTATCTATAATTCACAGTTTAATTTCTTGTACAGAACATACAATATAAATATTTTCATTGATATGTTTCCAAAACTTTTACATTATATTAAAACAAGTCTCCAACCTCACCCAGACTCATTTACCGTTTAAATGGATTTACAGTGATTCTAGATACATTTTTAGACTGTTTAGCGAGTTGTATTGAAAATTACGTAATATGAATATGTTCAGTTGTATATTCAGTTTGATTACACGTGCACTAAACGGCCTTAAGAAGTAGACAATAATTTGTCTAAATGATCAGACAACACGTTTTGGAAGAGCTAAAATATAGCTATTTAGATATTAAGTAATATATAAATATTCAGTTTACTGTTACTTGGTTTTAGTGAAGACTTGCCCCTAACTGATCTGATTTAGATACCCAAAACTATTTACGCTTACTTAGTGTGGATTCTAACTTTACGGAACAATTTCAACTGCCAACGAGAGTCGAAATCTTAATTTAAGTTTTTACATTGATATTATGAGACATTATTGAGTGTTCATCTTAAGGATTACATAATATATTAAGTTATCTATTACGTTTATTGAATATCAAAAACAATACAAAGAGAGTATTACTAGACCTGAAAGGTTACATCATATATTAAATAATTTATAAGTGTTCAGCTATATATGCTTCTTTATTCAACCAGTCTTATGATCAGTAAAATCTATTAATCTTGTGTTAATGTAGTTTCAACCTTTAACCAGGTTCCTAACAAAGTATCTATGATCTTTATTCTCTTTTATGATCAGTTTAGTATTCAGTTAAGTGTTCATAATTGAATGTTGCACCAAAAGAATATTGAGGATCCCAGTGTTCAACATTTTTTATGATTCACATTTCAAATTACATATTCAGATTACGTAATTTAAATATATTCAGTTTACTGTTACTTAGTTCAGGTGATTTTATTACCAATAAATCAAATTAGTTTGGATTGAGCTGATATGGTTTTACACCCACTCTGTATTTATGCTTATCCAATTTCCATTTGAGCTTTACTAAACAATTTTGTAGTCAAATTCTATCTTTAGTTGACTTCTTACTTCGATCCAGAGAGATATATCAGAGTCAGATAAGATTACATAATATATTCAGTTTTATATTACATTTACTGTTAACATATTATAAAACTAAAGAGTATAACTAAATTTAAAAAATCACATCATATATTACGTAATAGATAAGTGTTCAATTAACTGCGATATTTTATCCGCATATTTCAGCTAAATAAAATAAATTTGAGTTGATGTGTCTCAATCTTTAACCAGAATCCAAACAGGGATACCTGAGTTTTCTATTCACTTAAGAATTCAGTATAATATTAAGCCAAGTATTACACCGTCTAAATGTATTATCAGAATGCAATAATTATTGGAGATCACAGTGATCCTAGGTATCATTCTTCAACTTTTCAATGAGTTCTATTCAGAATTACATAATATGAATATATTCAGTCGTATATTCAGCTTAAATAAACGTGTATGAAACGGTCTTAAGGATTAGACAACAATTTTTTGTAAGGATCAGACAATAATATGTGTTTGTTTAGACGGGTTAGAATATAGTTACATCATATATTACGTAATAGATAAGTATTAAGTTAATGTGTTATGTAATTCAAACATTCTCACACCCAGTTAAACTGCATTTGGGGCTGATGTGGTTTCAATCTTTAACCAGAAACTAAACGTAATATCCATGTTTTATTTATTAATCTATTCAGAATGATATTCAGTTAAGTGTTACATAATTAAATGTTGTTAAAAAACCAAACAAATTATTGTGCATCATCCAAATTCCAGGTGCCATTTTTAGACTACTAAATGAGTTTAAATCGATATTACATAATATGAATATATTCAGTTGTATATTCAGTTTAGCTGCTTTTGAATTGAGGGGCTCTTTAGAGGCAGCTGGGGATCATACATACAACGTATTTGTAGTGGATCCAATAACAGTATCTATGTTACTTATTCACTTATAAGATCAGTATAGTATTATGTTAAGTCTTTAATATTGAAGCTAGTCTCAAAAGAATATTGGGAATTCCAGTATTCAACATTTTTATGACTCGCATTTTTAAGTTTTCTAATCAGATTACGTAAACTAAATATATTCAATTATATGTTCAGTTTACTGTTACGTTATATTATAAAACTCTCAAATCCAACACAGACGGGTTTATCAGGTAGAAACCCCCTGCATTTATCTAAGCATCATGTTTACAATACAAAAAAAACATAATATGAATATGTTCAGTTATATGCTTAGTTTTCTATTACTTGGTTATAGAGATATTGTGATCAACATATTGATTTAGTTTAAATTGAGCTGGTGTGTTTTCAAATACCCAACTGTATATATGCGTTCTCAGTTAAGATTTGTTCTTTTTGAAACAGTTTTTAATTCCAGCGAGAGTCAAATGCTTCTTTAATTACATCGATCCTATGAGACAAATCAAAATCTGCTAAGGATACATAATATATTGAGTTATATATTACGTTTACTGAATATAAAATAAATATAAAAAGGATGTACTTTTAGACTTTAAAAGTTACATAATATATTACGTAATAAATAAGTATTATTTTAATTTGTTATTTTATTGAAGCCTTCTCACACCCAGCTAAACTACCTTTGGGCTGATATGGTTTCAATTTTTAAACAGAATCTAAACAGAATATCCATGTGTTTATTTACTTATCTATTTAGTAAAATATTCAGTTAAGTGTTACATAATTGAATTGCAGTTAAAAATCATACAGAATATTGTGCATCATACGAAAACTCCAGGTTTCCTTTTCAGACTATAAGTTCAATTATAAATTACATAATATGAATATGTTCAGTTGTATATTTAAGTTTCTATTAACTGGTTATAGTGTTGTTGTGACCAACAAATAACTTAGTTAAATTGAGTTGGTGTGTTTTTTTAGATACCCAACTGTATATATGCGTTCAGTGAAAATTTGTACTTTATTTAACAATTTTAATTCCAACGAGAGTAAAAATGCATCTTTAGATTCTTACATCAATCTTATAAGACCAAATTAAAATCTGCTAAGTTTACATAATATATTGAATTGTATATTACGTTTACTGAATATCAAATAACTAAAACTGGGCAGTACTATTTGACATTGAAAGTTACATCATATATTACGTAATAGTTAAGTATTAAGTTGATGTGTTATTTTATTCAAGCATTCTTACACCCAGCTAAAATTGAGTTCATGTGCTTTCAATCTTTAACCAGAATCCAAACTCAATATCCATGTGTTTGATTTACATATCAATTTTGTCTGATATTCAGTTAAGTGTTACATAATTGAAGTGTTCAATATTTATTATGATCCGCATTTAAGTTATCTATTCAAATTTAAGAACCTGAATATATTTAGTTATATATTCAGTTTACTGTTACGTGTTTATATTGATTAAGACCAACAAATCAGCTTAGTTTGAACTAAGCTGATTTGTATTTAGATACACGACTGTATATATGTGTTCAATGTAGATTTGAGCTTTACGTTCAAGTTTTAATTCCAACGAGAGTTAAATTCTATCTTCTCAAATCGATCCTATGAGACAAATTAGAATGTGCCAAGATTACATAATATATTGAGTTATATATTACGTTTACTGAATATTAAGCAACTATACAAAAGCAGTACTAAAATACCTTTAAAGTTACATCATATATTACGTAATAGATAAGTATTAAGTTAATGTGTTATTTTATTCAAGCAGTCTCACACCCAGCTGAAATTTGGACTGATGTAGTTTCAATCTTTAACCAGAATCCAAAACATTATCCATACGTTTTATTCACTTATCTATTCAGTATGATATTCAGTTAAGTATTACACAATTGGATGTAGTTAAAAAATGAAACAATATATTTTGCATCACACGGATATGTTCAGTTATATCTTCATGTTAAATGCTTATGAATTGAGGGACTCTCTAGACAGTTGGGGATCATACACCGTATTTGTATTGGACTCAGTCTTGATCATTATAATTAACTAATTTTGTGTTGATGTAATTTTAATCAATACTTAATCAGGATCCAATCACAGTATCTATAATACTTATTAACTTATATGATCAGTACAGTATTCAGTTAAGTGTTCATTATTGAAATGTAGTACAAAAAAATATTGGGGGGGGGGGCACAGTGATCAACATTTTTCAAGATTCGCATTTTAAGTTATATATTCAGATTACTGAACCTAAATATATTTAATTATATGTTCAGTTTACTATTGAGTTATCTCATAATACTTAAAAATCCAACACAGACTGTTTTATCAGTTAAAACATCCTTAAGTTATCTAAGCTCTATGATCAGAATGCAAAAAAACATAATATAAATATATTCAATTATATATTTAGTTTAATGTTACTTGGCTATAGTGATATTAAGACCAAAAAATCAGCTTATTTTGAAGAGCTGATTTGGTTTCAGTATTTAACTAGAATCCAAACACGTTATCCATGTTTTCTATTCACTTATGTATTCAGTATGATAATCAGATAAGTGTTACATATTTAAATGTAGTGTTAGAAGGAAAAAAAATAATAGGACTCACTGTGTTCTATTATCATTTTTAGACTGATTTAAAAGTTACCTACAAGATTACATAATATTAATATGTTCAGTTGTATATTCAGTATACTTAAATGTTATATGAGTGGGTAATTGAGCGGAGATAGTAAAGTTTCTATGTTAAATCTGGATCCAGATAACTTACTTGATTTTTATGAGTAAAGAATTCAGTAATATATTCAGATTGCTAAATATATTACTGAATAGATGATGAATAAGTCATATAACTAATGAAATAGATGATATCGATCCTATTTGTCATATCGTTATTCATGCGGAAGGAGAGTTTAGTACATAAGCTACATAATTTACTCACAATACAATCTGAAGTCATTTTTTTAAAAAACTAAATATTTCATTCATTAAGAAATAGATTTAATGGATTTGATTCAATATGTATCCCATTTTTATCAAACCACTTATTCTCATAAACATCATGCCAAAGATACTTTTCAAAAATAGAATCAAATTCATCTTTTTGATTACAACCAATGAAATCAATGGAATGTGGTTTTTTATCCGAAAAAATTAACACAGGAATAACTTCAATTGCATTAATCCTTTTCATAGACTCAATCGTGTTAAATCTTAAAGCGAAATCTATAGCCTTGGAAATGCCACCCGTTTCATATTCATCGAACTTAACATAAAGAAAGACCTGATGTTCATTGGTATTAGTACGCGTTACAGTAAAATAAGGGTCCCAACCCAATACTTTTGCTTCGTTACCATATAAATAACAAAAACTTGAAAGGGAGGAGGTGTTCACGAGATCTTTGGCCGGTTTAGGTTGTCCAAGAAATGCTTGATCATTTAAGAATGGTCTTAAATTCAAATTCAGTCTTTTTTTAAATAGTTCTTCTTCATTTATAAAGGAAAGTACTAAATTTTCGAGTGATTCAATATTTCCTACATACAAATTTAAATATGTGCTCCAGCTGTCGATAGAATTCATATAGTTTCGGAGAATATTTTGCCACCTAGACCAGATACTTTGACGCGCGGTTGTTACAAAAAAAATGGTGTTAGGTATAGAAGTGACTAAAGAATCTCGCTCAATCCCTTGAGTTATATATGATAAAAACTGATTGTACTTAGAAAACTTCTCATATAATAGTTTACCTTTTTCGGTGCCCATATCAAACTCAACCCAGCAGTGGAATTTCTTTTCTGTACCATTTGGTCGAATAATAAATTCTCCATCCGGTCTGAAAATTTTTTTGGTTTCTATTTTAGTATTGTCATCCTTAGAGGTGAATTCTACTGAAGCATATCTATTATCTATAAAATCAAAAGTGAAATTATGTTTTATAGCTAACAACTCCATTAGAACATTGAAATCTACACCCAAGTTATGATGCTTTTGCATTCTTTCTTTTGGAGGACGGTAAAGTTCATATGGAAAATAGCCATGGTTCTTATCCCACCCTGTACTATAATAACCTTCGATTTCAGGAATATTTAAAAGACTGTAAGCCACAGACAATCCTTCTTCAGACAGGGTTAAAACCTTCGTGTTATTACCAAGTTTAGCTGCTACCTGAATAACTCCGGTCTTCTGCATTTGTGCCAACTGATTCCATATGCTTCTCATCTTAGGTAAGTTAAGAAGTTCCCATGAAAAATGAGGGTAGGTTAAAGGAATATTTTCTGGATTCAAAAGAAAAAACAATTGGTATGGGGTAAGGCTTCTATAAACAAAGAGACGCTCAATTATTTTACATTTTGTTGGAGATAACTTATGTATTGTTCGAACATCCAATTTGATGACAACTCCTTTGAACATTTGCTTGACTTGGATACATATTTAATCACTTTTCTGAAGTCTAATTTCTTGTCACTAAAAGTGTTATGTCGAGATTAACAGAAAAAAACCTTAAGTGACAATGGATCTGTCGACCTTTTATGATTTAAATATGCAGTGACATACATGGTGACAAGTTAGGTGATGGCACTGGTGATCCTGTCACTAGAGTTGTCACTCATATAATCATTGAGGTGGTCATTTAAGAAAGTCAAAATCCTGCTGATGTCACTTTAATTTAGTTTTTAGCAGCAACACCGATTAAAATGAGCGTTAACTGCAATACACAGCATTATTTATGCTAACTTTCTAACCAACCGACACAAGAGTTTATACCTTCATACTACCTTCAGATGTAAATTAAGAAATCAAGTATGAACTCAAGCTAACAAAAGGTCACCCTAGGGTCACCCTAAATTCACCACTTAGATGACTTTGAATTACAAACAGGAATCTTTATATGAGATAGAGTACATACGTGTTCATCTGTACTAGGAAGTCATTTTAATAAAAATTCTTGATTAATTTGCTAATTAAAGATTAACTCTCTATACTTAAGGATACCCATAGGTGACCTTAAGGTGACCCCATAGTAGTAGGAGGTGAAGAGTGGCCGTGTCCGAAAAACTATATACAGAGGTGCATTATCGAGCATTTCTTGATAAGTTAAGTGAGGCTCACATATCAGTATTAAGCATTATTACAGATAACAATCTCATCCCTAAAAAAGACATCATTTCTTTGATGAGCGAGAATTATTCTAAGAATCCGGTTGTCGCTGCAATAGACGCTCTTTTGTTTGCTGGTTTAATTTCATTTGAATATAGCAAAAGGCAACATAAGTTCTTTCTCTCTGATGACGGCAAAGCATTTACAGAATATGTAGCAAAACAATTTGAGGAGGAAAATTCAAATGGGTCTCTCTAATAGTAAAGTACTTACATTCATGAACGAAAATGCGTTAATCAATGATGTCTCTCTACGATTTGGTGTGATTGGAGCAGGACAGAAAGGTAATAAAGATGCCGATATTTTTGCAGGTTATACATATGCAAATGGAAAGCAAATCTACCCTAGCCTTGCCGTAAACTTCTCTAAAAATGATATGCTTCATCTTAAGAACATTCCGGTTGAAGATCGTATACATTTTGAAGATTTTAGAGGAGCCGCTCGAACACCATCCCTTGTAGTTGAGAACTTCGATCCACACTTGAACCCCAATGCAGACAAGTTGCGTAGTCAGTTAATTGAGGCAATGGAAAGAAAATTTATGGATGTTGACCACTTGTTTATTTGTGCTGGAGCTGGTGGGGGCTTCGGTACGGGCTTTGTATCACTAGTGTTAAGCTTAATTAAAGAACAATTCTTTCCTGTACCTATTACTCTTTTGCTGTCTAGTCCATTTGATGATTTTACTGAAATGTCTAATGCAATTCTTCTCCTTGCAGAAATCAAAGAATTTATTGACCTTCAAAATGAACTCTTTAGCCCAGGTCAAGAAAAACCACTTGGTAGTGTAATTCTTACGGATAACAAGAAGCTATTTAACGACTTTACAACCAAGAAGGAGAACAGACTGAACAGTGGTACTTTAATTTCTTGGAAAGATGAAGGTAACGATGCGATTATAAGTACTATACATGAGGCTAACTTAATTCCTGCTAACTTTGGATCAGACAATAGCACTTACGACCCTTCAGACTTTATTAAAATCGTACAACTGTCAGGTGGTTTCTTGAGTATTCACAAGGCTAGCATTGAAGCGCCCTATGAAAGTAATACCTTGAAAAGTAAGATGAGTAATAGTATTCAATTAGGGTACTTCTCCTGTGGCCATGATTATGAAACTGCAACAATGTATGGCGGCTTTGTACTTAGACCATCGAGTGCATCTATATTTAAAGATGTCAAAACTGAACAGACTATTAAACATGTAATCTCAGAGTTTAATAGTACAGCCCAAGGTAAATATGGAGATCCTATTTGGTTCGACGAATATGCTGTAATCTATACTATTTTTAGTGGAATGTCTTTACCAAACAGGGTAGTTGAAATGACTAAAGAATATGATGAAATGTTAGAAAAACAAAAACAGGTGAAAAACAAAGATATTGAACTGAATATCTCAAGTGTAATGGAATCTGTAAAACAATCCACTTTCAATCCATATCAAAAACGTGGAGCAAATAAATTTGGTGGAGGCATTGCTGGTGGTTTTGGCGGATCTGTTTTCAATCGGAAACAAGAAAATCAAATTGAAGATGAAGTAGCTTCAACCACTGAAGAAATTACAGAGCCTAAAAACAGATTCGGAAACAACGTGGATGATGTTAAGCCTACAAATGTTTGGAATAAAATTCAAAACCGTAAATAGATCTTACACAAAACACTATTCATCTAAATTGGTTGTGTCATAAAATACTCTTACTAAAAAGAGGTACAAAGAGCATTTGCTCCTTGTACCTCTTTCTAATAATGAGATTCAATATGTTTATAATTTGAATTCCTTATTCTGATTCACTAATTCAAGTACAATTCTTAGTCCTGAGTTAATCATCTTCGTTTTATATCCCTTTTTCTTTCCAACACATAACTTATCTAATTCCTTCAACAGTTCATTTTCGATTAGATATGTTTTACGAGTATGTGTTTCTTCCACTTTTAAGTCAACAGTGTTTGACAAAGATGAAATAATGCTCGATATCCCGTTAACAGTTGAAACTTCAGGAGGAGTAACTGTTACTTGTTCATTGTCAATTTTCGCCTCTTGAGTTTCCTGGTAAATTTCCTCCTTAACGGGATCTTGTTCTAATGGTTGTTGGTATTGTTGTACTGGTGGTTGGTGCTGTTGTTGTACTGGTTGTTCTTGTTTTGGTTGTTCTTGTGTTGGATTAATTGTAGAAAAAACCGAATCAGTACTTGAATGTGTAGATCCATCTGATACAGGTGGTAAAGAATTATTCCCACTAATAAGAGTATCGTTCAGAATACGATTTTTTTGATCTGACCCGGTAGTACCACTGTCACCCAACAATTTTTTAAACTGATCCTTTTTGGACACGGTTTAGCAACTCCTCTAAAAATTGTTGATATTGCTCAAGAGCATCTCGGTCTTCTTTAGTCGTGTTTTGAATACCAAGAATTGAATACTCTTTAATTCGATTACGTCTTTTAATTACAGTATCGAATACCCAGTCCTCATAATCTTCCCTAGCTTGATCAATAATCGATGAGTCGATTCGAGTTCTGGAATCCGACATACTTGGTAGAATACCAGCTAACTTCAATGTAGGCGTAATTCTTTCTTTAATAAGTTCCACCAATTGAAGGTACCTTGGGATAGCTTTAAAACACAAAGGTTCCGATTGAAGCATTACAACCACATAGTCACTAGCAGATAGTGCAGATACAGAAAGATCTCCTAAGTTAGGTGGCTGATCAATAAGTATAAAATCATATTGATCTTTTATGATATCCAATGTTTCTTTTAGAGAGGTAGGAACGACTCTATTTACATTTCCTAAAGCTCTGCCTAATGTCGAAAGGATGTCATCCGCCGGCAACAAGTCAAGGTTCTCATTCACTTTGACAATGTACTTAGATGGATCTAAATCAATAATTGCGTTTAGTACTGTATTATCTTCAAAAGAGTAAATGTCTTTCCCGGATAATATTTGTGTAGTATTGCCCTGCGAATCAAAATCAACAGTTAAAACCTTATATCCTCTTTCAGCTAAAAGATAACTAGTAATGCATGTAGTAGAGCTTTTACCCACTCCGCCTTTTTGTACTCCTATAGATACTGTGATACCCATGATATCCTCCAGTTCGGTATAAATATACTTATACTCTATATTGGTGGATAGTGGAGCAAGAGTCAAGTGTATTGCACACAAAACTGAATACTTAAGTGTTAAATGAACACTATAGTATTCAGTTTTATATTACATAATATGTTTTTAGACATGAAAAATAATACAACATTAAGTCTATAGAATTTGAATAGACTAAGATTCACTGGACGGGGTGGGCGTAGTAAAAAAACTTAAAATCAAAATTGTTGACATAGATCAGTTAATAATCTATATTGTGTATAAATAAACCAAATATGATCCGGACGGGTCCTCAAAAAAGCGAAGCACGCTCAATGCCTAAGGCATTAAGCGTGCTTTTTTTGTTTTCTTACCCTGAAGGAAAGGGGTGACAGTGATTGGATTATACACCTGGGGAACTGATGCGTATCCATAGAACAAGACAAGATATCACTCAAAAAGATCTTGCAGACCGCATTGACTCATTCCAAGTGAGAGTCAGTAGATTGGAAAATGGAGTCAAGCCACCCACACCTGACGAGATAAAGAAGATAGAGCAAGTTCTTGGAACAACTATTTGGAGTCAACAAAGGGGAGATGCAATGAATGGTACCTGATTTTGAGCAAATGAAAAAAAAGAACATCATAATTGCCATTCCAAACCCTGCTTTTGCAGAGGCTTTAAAAAAGCATTTCGAAAATGAAAATATTAATGTATTAGAAGTTTGCGTTGTTGTCGATCACCTAGTGGAAAGGCTTCACTTAATTAAAGAAGATCCTTCAATCACTCTAGATGGCATCATTATTTCAAGCTCTCTCGCTGTAAAGCAGTCTGATAAAAGGCACGAGTTTCTTGCAGATGTAATTGATAGAATACGTGAAGATTTTAGTGACAGTTCTATCATTTTTTTATCAGATGAAAAGCAAGGTCATCCATTGTTGGCTGAATTAGTATCCATGGGAATTTACAATATATTTTTGAAATCACAAAAATCAGAACCCCTAAATATTAAACAGTTAATTAAATGTATAGACTCCCCCTTACCTTACAGTGAGGTGAAAAAGTATCGGAATTATGACCAAGGAATCTCATGGAGACGATTTGTTAATGGTGCTCAATCTATAACTATCAATATTGAAGGGCAGAACAAAGATAAGGCCCACAGACGACAGGAAAAACAGAGCCTGAAAGAAAATGAAGTTGCTTCTAATGCTTCGGATGAAATAGAAATCTCAGAGAAAATTCATAATGTAGAGCAATTACCTAAGAATAACAAACCCATAACCAAAACAGTTTTACCGGACATTATGGAAGAAGAATTAGAGGAATCAGATTTTTGGGTTCTACCTGATCTGAAGCAGAAAATTGTTGTAAGGGATCGGATTGTCGGTAAATCAGTCATATCCGTAGTAGGTGTTGAAAAAGGCGTAGGCACAACCCATTCGTCCATACTAATAGCAAATTATCTGGCAAGTCACGGGTATACAGTTAAGTTATTGGAACTAAGCGGAAATAACGAATTTGTTTTTATCGAGAAAGCCTATGAAGGTAAAAACGTAAACACTCGTCTTAGTGATGAATTCGAAATTGAAGGCGTAACTTACGTGAAATCAACAGATGATTTTGAAATGGCTGACCATCTGAATTCAGAGCATACACATATTGTTCTCGATATGGGAACGTATGATACCTCTGAACATATACCTGAATTTCATCGGGCAAGTACACAAATTGTTGTTGCTTCAGGTAGTGAATGGAAACAACACTATATTAAAAGGTTTTTGTCATCCAATCTTGTTGATCTGGAAAGATGCATCTTCATGATTCCCCTTGTCAGTAAACAAAGCATTGTCGACATCAAAAAAGATCATGATGGAATACGAGCATTAGATATTCCATTTCACTCTGATCCTTTTGATTCCCAGGATGATACGGATGAACAATTTGATCTGGTGTTTGATCGAGGATTTACGAAGAAGAAAAGGATGATAAAGAGATCCATTCTTATACTAGCAATAATCATACTTATGTTTTTGTTAATTTTCTTTATTTCAAAATGAGGGGTGTATGTAATTGTCCAAAGTAAGGCAGCGTACAAAAAATTTGATTATAGCTGGTATCGTAGGGGCTCTATCTATGGGGGTTTTATCAACCGGTGGGGCTATCTACCTCATTAAGCAGCAAGCTAAAGATCAAAAAGCTTTGAGAACACATTATGAATCTCAACTCGTTGAGGCAGAAGCACTACTTCAACACCAACAATCAACTATGAAAACAGTCGTGGTAGCCTCAAAAGCACTTAAAGAGGGTGACAAGCTAAAGAAGGAAAATTTGAAAGTCATTCAAATTCCTGAAACAGATGCTCCAACAAACATGGTTCAATCTCCAGATGATCTTTATGGAAAGATTGTCAAAATTGATGTAGGTGAGAATACACCCATGATCAATTCAATGGTATTTGACAACGGCCCAACCCCTCGTGATCTTCGGATACAGGAGTACAATGTGATGTTACTTCCAACCAAACTGAAAAAAGGTCAATTTGTAGACGTGCGCTTAACCTTCCCAACAGGTGAAGATTTTATCGTTCTATCAAAGAAAAAAGTCGAAGATCTTTCCGGCACAACTGTTTGGTACAAAATGAATGAAGCTGAATTACTGGTAATGACAAGCGCGATCGTGGATGCGTACCTCAACGGTGCAAAACTTTATGCCGTTACTTACGCTGATCCATATATGCAAGAAAAAGCAATTCCTAACTATCCAGCAAACTTGAAAGTGATTGACCTCATTCAATCAGACCCGAACGTACTGACATATGCTAAAGAGCAATTAAAAAGAGCAGCACGACAAGTACTTGAAAACAATCTCTCTCAAATGGACGAAGCAGACAAAATGAAAATCCAAAATGGGAGCTTGATCCTACAACAAGAAGTTGCTAACAACCAACTTACAAGTCAACAAAACAACGAGGCAGTTACCGGAACACAGACAACTCCTGCACCAGATACAAATACAGCGCCTAGCACATTGACTGATAATTCAGTAGATCAAAATCCAACATCACAAACAACAGAGGCAAGTAAAGAAAGCATTGTTCAGCCGATAGCACCCGAAACCGATAATTCTACAAGCGAAGAAAAACAAAAAGACGTGTTTGGGCAGCCATTAGTGAAATAGAACGGAGGGGCAGCATGAAAAGATCGTTATTTCTTGGATCGGCAGATATTAGTGACTTACTTCAATATGTAGGTAAGGTCATTTCGACTTCCGGAAAGAAAGTACTTTTAGTTGATGGCACAACGGAAAAGTACATTCAATACAATACACCAATACCAATGTCTACAGCACAAATGAAAGTAGTAGAGTTTGATGGGTTTGACGTAGCATTTGGCTACGAAACCTTTAAGGAAATTGAAAGCTTGGTGGCTAAAAATGGTTATGAGCAACTAATTGTACACTGCAGTAATGTGGCATTTATGAGCAAAGAGGAGTTCAACTCATTTCATACTAAGTATATCGCCGTAACCCCAGAAAAAATGAGCATCGATAAAACGGTTGATCTCGTGAAGATTCTATTTGGAAAGGGACCTTCTGACGGTAAAAGTCCAACAACTGACGTTACTAAAATATCTGTAAACCATGTAGAAGGTAATATTGCGGAGGATTACCTCGAAACGATTTTGACAGATCTCCCTATCAGTTGGTCTGAAGAGCCTTACGAATTACTACACGATGAGATTGATTACGTAACGAAAATAAATAACCAGCACCAAGGAAAGATAAATATTCGACGTCTCTCTAAGAATTACAAAGGAATCATTAAGAAGATAACAGCGGAGATTTCAGAATTGGAGACGAGTTTATTAAAAACTTCTATGAAAGAACTTATGAGGAGGTCCTTTGCATGGGGCAAGTAGCATTTTGGAGTAACCGTCATGGTCAGTCAGGCAATTCATCCAATTTGATTGCTGTGGCGACCCTCATTGGGATGGAGTATCTAACTAAAACTCTTGTGAGCCACACACATTGGAATATGTCATCCCTAGAATCAACTTTCCTGAATGAAAAGGATATTAACAGTTCAGAGTATTCCAGCTTAGGCATTGATGCATTGGAAAGACTAGCCCGCAGCAATCGCTTGGTTCCAAAGATCGTGAAAGACTACACCGATACAGTTTTGCGTGATCGTTTGGAACTACTGCGTGGGACAGTAAAACCTAATGAAGATATGTTCTCTACGATTCATGAAGTAATCGGAACTATCTTTGATGCGGCAAAGAATTATTACAATCTCACCCTAATTGATGTTAATAGCGGAATGCGAAACAAACTAACGAATTCAGTTCTGAGTACATCTGATGTAGTCGTAGTCAATCTGAACCAAAATAAAGCGGTTCTAGATGAGTTCTTTACGAAAGAACCTGAGTTTCTAACAGAGAAAAAGCATGTCATTGTTCTTGGTCAGTATGATCGTCACTCCAAGTACTCCGTTTCTAACATTAAACGAATGTACAAACCTAAAGCACCTATATACACGGTTCCTCACTGCACTGGATACATGGATGCTCTCAACGACAAGTCAGTAATTCAATTTTTCTTTCGGAATAAGAATATCGGAATTAATCACGAAAATCATTACTTTCTGAATGAAGTTCGGAAGCTTGCAAAAGGGATATTTGAAGCTGCTGGAGTTGATACAAAGATTTATAGTGAGCAGGGGGCTTAATGTATGAGTATTAGTCATCTTGTGAATCTTGGATTAATTCTAGTAATGCTGTTTCTCGTTGGTGTTTACGTCTATTTCAAAATGACTGAAAAGCGCCAACCCAGACGCGATCCTCGTGAAATTGATCAGAAGTACACGTTGGCTGGAATTACGGATTATGTGAAAACAGCCATTAATGATCTGACAACAAGTAACATGGAGCATTTGGGACTTACAGAAGAAGAATTCGATCGTCGAATGAATCAGCGACTGATGTTGCAAAAGTCATTAAAAGGATGCACAGACGGAGATATACGTGATAAGAACTATGTCAAAAATACGATTTTTGATCTTCTTTTGAAAACGTACGATCTAAATGACGAAAATATCAATCGCATTATTCCCTTCGATAATAAGAAAACACTCTCACTACAAGATAAGTTTGAAATTATGCTATTCCAAAACAAGCAAAAACATGGTGCAAATGCTTTAGGTCAAATTATTGACAGATACAAGTTAGATGAGTTGAAAAATCCTGAAGATGAAGTCGAAGATGAATATTATGTTATTACACCTCAAGAAATTGAGGAGGTATATCGGAAGGAATCAAAGGGTCTTTCTTTTGAAGATAAGCTCATGATTATTGTTCAAAGAATCTATCAACAGTATAAAGGATTCTCAGTCATTGATGAAATACGAGACATGAAAATTGATGGAGTCTCTGGTGGAGTTTCAGGTGTACCCATTGATCAAATTGAACCTTTCGACGACATGGCTTTCTTTGCGGACCGTGTCAATAAAAAGCCCACACCCTATAGTCACGACAGTGTTTGGATTTTGTATAAAGGTAAACCGATACACATGTCATTTTTGAGCTTTGGATCTGAAGCAGAACTTAAACGTGTCTGTCAAAACATCTATAGATACAACAATCCAGGACAACTTTCCGAATCGAATGGCTACAAAGTAAATGAAATGAAAGACGGTTCAAGAATCGTTGTTGTCCGTCCTGGTTTCTCTGAGTCATGGGCATTTTTCAATCGTAAGTTTGATACACAGAAAGCATCTCTTGAGCAACTCATCAGCCAAGAAGAAAAGAATCGGATGTTGGTTATTCTTCTCATCAGGTATCTAGTTAGGGGAGGACGTGTAACGGCTGTTACCGGGTCACAAGGTTCTGGTAAAACAACGTTGCTTATGGCTATGGTTCTTGAAATGTACAAAACTCATGCAATTCGTGTCCACGAAATGGCTTTTGAGTTGCATTTGAGAAAAATATTCGGGAATCGAAATATCCTCACTTTCAGAGAAACCGACTCTGTTACTGGACAACAAGGTTTGGATATCCAAAAGAAAACAGACGGAACAGCTTTTATTTTGGGTGAGGTAGCTACGGATGCAGCGGTACCTTATATGATTCAAATGGCACAGCAAGCAGATATGTTTTTCACTCACCATGCGAGGACATTCAAGAAACTCGTACATTACCTCAGAAATTCGTTGTTGAAAATGAATGTTTTCAGTGATGAGAAAATAGCTGAAGAGCAAGTGGTTAATGTCCTGAACTTTGATATTCATCTAGTTCGTAAACGTAACGGACATCGCTTTATTGAAAGAATCACAGAATGTACACCCATTCATGATGACGAAGACATTCCATTCGATATCCGAACGATGAGCGATTCGGAAGAAAGAAAAATCACATTCATGGAAACCTTCATTAGGTATATGAAGAGATCTACGAATCGAAAAGTGTTTGATGAACGGAATATCATCGAATATCGTGATGGTGGTTATGTTGCTGTCCATCCAATCTCTGAGCACAATGTCAAAGAAATGATGGAAAATCTCACAGATGTTGACCAAGAAGGATTTAAACAATTTATGAAGGAAAACTGGGGGGAATAAAGGATGGATCTGAAGACTATTGCAGTCATTATTCTTTTAACCTCAGTGCTCCTAAGCATCGTGCTCTATATCGTAATGAAGATCATTTCAAGACGATCAGAGCGCGATGGTTCTCAGGAACATTACAAAAGTTATGAAATGCTTACAGGAAACAAAAAATCAAATCGCAAACAAATGATACATCGATTTATGCAGGATTCCTATATTGCCTATAACAAGGTGCCACTCCTGCGCAATTACATTCAAAAGATTCGAAGAAGGTTACAAGCAATTCATTCATACGATGAATTCACCATGCGAAGAGAAACAATGAAAATTGTTTTTTATACGCTTGGAACAATTGCCTCTGTCATTCTAGTTCTATTGCTACTGAATCATGATTTCACGTTTATCTTCATGCTATTCCTAGCAGCTATCGTTGTGAATGGTATGTTGATTGATACTTTCGTACATAAAGTAGATGATCGATTACTCATTCAATTAAGAGATCAACTTTTCAAAGACGTACGACATCACTATCACCAGCATGGCAGTGTAGAAGAATCTCTTCGTCAAGCCTCAGAATCTTCTTCTTATGAAGCTGCGTTACATGCCAAAAAAATACATGAAGTATTAGTCTCTGCAAATCCCGAAGAAAGTCTAACCGTATACTATGAACAAGCTCCCAACCGTTTCTTAAAAGCATTTGCTGGTATGTCATTTCTGATTAAAGAATTCGGAGACAAAACCATTAAGGATGGCTCTTTATATCTAAGTAACCTCAATAAGTTGGCAAGCGAGGTTAACCTTGAGATTCTCAAGAGAACCCGACTAAATTATTTATTCAAAGGTCTTACCGTCATTGCAGTTACACCTATAGTTTTCACGAAACCTATTGAACTTTGGGCAAGTCAGCAATTCCCTGCGATGGAGGCTTTTTATTCTAGCAAGTTAGGATTCATAACTAAAATAGTTGTTTTCGCATCTGTTTTGTTGTCATATATCCTCTTAAAAAAAATGCAGGATCAACAAGAAGGAACCTATGTAGCGAAAACAAAAAAACGTTCCTGGGAAAAATTCCTTTTGAAATCTAAGTTTATTTCATGGATGGTTGACCGCCTTGAACCTGCCAAAAGAACAGCCCAGCATTTCAAAATCAGTAAACTGATTAAGGATGCCAATGCTGGATTTCCCATAGAATGGCATTACCTTCATCGTCTTGTTATGACTATTGTCCTTTCTATTGGCCTGGTGTTCTCTTTTGTATTAATGCATCATATCGCAATCAAAGATGTGTTGGAGTCTCCCACGCAAAACGATTCCATGTTTGGTCGG
Source organism: Paenibacillus sp. OK060 (assembly GCF_900101205.1). Taxonomy (NCBI): domain Bacteria; kingdom Bacillati; phylum Bacillota; class Bacilli; order Caryophanales; family Paenibacillaceae; genus Paenibacillus; species Paenibacillus sp. OK060. The sequence goes on along the minus strand of NZ_FNFR01000010.1, from coordinate 60,346 downwards.
ATGTCGGAAGAAGAGTTGCGCGAGGCTAGATCTATCACTGATTTTGATAGTAGTATCATTAACCAATTGAAGGAGGTGAAAGACAATAATCTGCAGGACCGTGTAGTTCAGATGATTAAGCAAGACCCAGAAGTTGCAACAAACGATACTCTGCTTAATGCCTCAACAGAAAGGATTCTAGCAAAAATGGATCGGATTAATTCCGAATACATGAAGTGGTGGGAAATCCTTATATGCTTATTGATGGGTTGGGTGGGTTATCAATTACCTTATTGGGTACTTCTCTTCCAGAAGAGAATGAGAGCAATGGACATGCAAAATGAGGTTGATCAATTCCACACCATTATAGCGATGCTCAGTGAAATCGATCGGGTATCGGTTGAAGTCATTTTAGAATGGATGGAGAGATTTGCTTCAATATTCAAGGCTCCACTACATAAGTGCCTTATGAACTATGAGAGTGGTGCTGAACTTGCTCTAGAGCAACTGATGATCGATGCACCTTTTGCTCCACTGGTAAGAACCATTGAAAAACTCCAGTTGGCTGTAGAGAAGATCCCAGTCAAACAAGCTTTTGATGATCTTGAAACTGAACGTAACTACTACTTCGAACAACGAAAACAGGATTACGAGGAAATGATTAATGCAAAAGCAGGCTGGGGTCGTATGATCGGTTTCACTCCAATGTACATGATTATCTTTTTGTACCTCGTGTTTCCATTTGTCTTTATGGCTTTTACACAGATGTCTACGTATTACGAACTTATGCAAAAATTATAATTTAAAGGGGATTATTAAAAATGGGTAATGCACAAAGCGCTTTAAAAATGGCTGCGGGACTATTCTTGGCAATTGCACTGATCACTACGGCTGTAATCTTGTTTATCTCAGCTCAAGACGCTACCAAAACAGCACAAACAAGTTTCGCGGATATTCAAACGGAACTTTCTCAAACAGCATACACCGTTTATGATGGCACTACTGTTTCTGGTAGCCAAGCAATCAATGCTCTTAGAAAGTTCCAAGATAAAGGTGAATTCGGTATCCAAGTTATTACTGGTAAAAATCCAACTGGTTCTTGGTACTTCAAAACAGTTAACACTACTGTACCTGTAGGTAGCCCTGGTTACGGCTCTATTAGTTCCAATCAAACAACGGGTACTCTCGCTAATGCTATGAATGAAGCTAACAATGATTACATCAATCCATCCGGTAAATTTAAAGCTCAACTGATCAAAGACAACAGTAACGTTATCCGAGGCATCACTTTTACACAAAACTAATTAAATCACTGACTGGGGATTGACTAACTCAAGTCGTCCCCTTTCATGTAATTAAGGGTGATTATTATGGGATTAGGTGAGAATACAAGATCTGCTTTATATATGAGCGTTACAACGCTTATGTTCATTACTGCAATAACAATGTTTCTATTCTTCTTTAAAACTGTATCTGATACCAATGAGATGACTTACAAAATGACTTCTCAGTATGACAAAAACATTACTTCAACTTTGAAAATACCTACCTCTTATACGGTGTCTGGTGCCGAAGTCAGACAATCCATATATAAAATTGCAGACATCGGCGTTGATATCGTAGTAGATGGTGTTACTTACTACAAAACATTAGACCCAACTGAGGTTAATGTTTCAGGAATAAATGTAAATAAAAACTATACTCCTACATACGTTCGGGATTCAAAAGGCGATCTGACGTTGTTGCGATTTAATTAAAGGAAGGATGTAGAGGATGGGGAATCCCGTTTTAAAAGTTTTTATGGTAGTAGTAGCTCTAGTACTTATTTTTTTATGGCCTATTTCATCCGGATTAAACAAGCAGGATGATATATCAGAAATTGTTGTCATGAACTCCGTTACACAGTTTGTGGATTCAGTGAGAGACAAGGGTTATATTACTCCTACGATGTATAACGAGTTTGTCGATCAAATGGCTTTAACCGCTAACACGTACGATGTTCAGATGGAACATCGGCATAAGCGTTATGATCCAATATACAATGATAACGGTGTATATTTAGGCGGATTCAATGTCAACTATGAGTCCTTTTTCAATGCTCAAATTAATGATAAGCTTTTTCCTAGGAACTCAACTGAAAATACTGAAAGTCCCACTCGTGTTTACAAGTTAGCAACTGGAGACTTTTTCTCCGTTGTAGTCAAAAATACAAATCGTACATCTGGTACGCTCATCAACGACATTATCACTGGGACTATCAATACTCCAAATGAAAAGATTGTCATCCCTTATGGAGGGATGGTTCTTAATGAAGATTACAACTAATCTCACACTAGTATTCGTTCTCATTTTACTTCCTTATTTTATTATTAATAATATCAATGTAACGCATAACCGGCAGAACGTAATTCTTGAGACGCGTTATAACCATGCTATGGATACTGCAACCCAGGATGCAGCCAAAGCTCTTATTATCAATGGTTCACAAGGCGCTGAATCTCAGTACGAGTTTCAAAAACGACTTAGAATCAATAAAGAAGAGGCTGTGCAGACGTTCTTCAATACACTCTACTTGAATTTTGATGTTTTTGATAATTCGGCTGGTCAAGGTGTAATCAATAGCTATGTGCCTGTTATCCTTATTGTTGGTTATGATGGCTACTACGTCTATTATATGGACGAATTTACGAATACCTCTGGGGAAAAGGAACTTAAGCATGTGTGGAGTCCTAAGAAACCGTATGCTCACTCTGATCAGAACGGAAACACGTTCGGGTTTACACTTGATGATTTTGTCACAGTAAATCGCAATACGGATCAACAATGGTTCGAAGGATTCCGAGGAGAAATTGCAGCCGCTGCATCTATACCACTATTAAATGACGCAAGTACGTTTGATCAAGTTAGAAGGGCATCCATTGTGAACCCAATTCAGAAGGACTTGGAATACTATATTAATAAGTACAACAACTTTGCGAAACGCAACGGAGTCGCTTACACCTTTACACTGCCTCTCATCAGTCAGGAAGAATGGAACAATACCATTAATGACGTAGGAGTTCTCTCATTCGTACAAGGAATGCCAATGGGTGAAAAATACTACAACAACTATGCATTAGGTGGTAGCCGTGTAGTAAAGAAACCTATTTATAATGGGATTATCGCCAACGGGCGCAAGTATTATTATTCCAGGAATTCTTGTACATCCTCATACACAACAGAAGAGGTTTTCACATCTGAGAAGGAAGCAGCAAGTAATGGTTATATTCCACTTGATTGTACAGTGGGTAATAGGAATTAGTTTTATAAGAAGCATAGCAAATGAGATCGACAACAGATAGAGAAAGAAACCTACACTCGGTACACTTATGCTGTAGAACAACTTGATAGATTAGAAGTTCAGATGTTTGAAGTACTATAACGGAAAGATATATTTGCTACCGAGGGTATTCAGCATTTCGTCCAACTCTATCTTAGATATGATCGTTCCACTTATCCTGTAGTAGATGCGAATGCCAAGCTCACATAATTTCCCTGGGGAATTCTCACCTCACAAACTGTCGAAAACCTCTATTTTGTAGCGTTTTGGCAATAAATAATAGCTAATTTTGGTTTTAATTGAGTTGAAATACCGAAAAGACGTTCTTGAGATATTGATATTAAGTTCTTTTTCGCTGTCGCACTCTGTATGGAGTGCATGGATTGAAATAGCAGGAGGGATGTACTCTCAGTTAATGCAGGGGACACATTCTATATGAGTATGTAAATAGAAATTAAAGATATGGTAATAGCATGAAGTGAGATGATTAAAAGCATCCGATAACTCTCTACATCAGATAATAATGGTTTAGCCATTAAATCTTAGGTTTGAATGGCCAAACTAAAAGAGTACGTTGGAAAATTAGTATAAAGTGAAATGGTTGACAATCCCCTTCTTTATCCTTAATATTGAGTATAATTAAACTGAATATGATCCTTTATTTTAAGGTCACCAAAAGCGAAGCACGCTTAATGCCATGAGGCATTTTGCGTGCTTTTTTTGTTTTCATTGGAAAGGGGTGAGTAATGTTGTAATTATTCGAAAATATATTAGAAATATCAATTTCTTCCGATATAAAATTATATCGTCCCAAATTCGCGTTCCCTTATGAATCCTAATATGATTTATTGAAGGGACAGGGGCTGAGTCATAAGACTCAGTAAAAATTAATTTAATGATGGAGGAAAACATTAATGAAGAAGATGATTATTTCCGGAGTTACTGCTTTAGCTTTGTTAACAGGGGGAGTTGTAGGTGTTGGTGTCATAGGAAATCCGGTAGAAGCCGCACAATCCACGCTGAAATTCAAGGATGTTCCCTCGACACACTGGGCTGCTGCAGCTATCAACTCAGCAGTTGAATTGGGATATTTTAAAGGTTATACCGACGGTACATTCAAACCAAGCTCTCCCGTAACTAAAGCTGAAATGGCAAGTATCCTTGGTAGACTTGATCAACCTAATACTTCTAGTCCAGGAAGTAATAATTTTACTGATATCCCAGAGTGGGCAAAAAGTGGGGTAGCCTCTGCAATCCAGAAAGGGTTCATTAACCCTACAAGTTACAAAGGAAAACTGGATGCAAAAGCATCACTTAAACGTGGTGAAATGGCCGTTTGGTTGACACAAGGTTTAGCTACTGTGGATTCGGACTACAAACAAGCACTGTCTGACGTAAAAAACACGGTCGTTCCCGCAAAAGAATATTTCACGGGTGACCTCGCGGCTTCGGAAAAAAATGCTGTTGCTGTTGCTATGGGTACCGGACTTATGAGCGTCTACAACGACAAAATGTTTGGATCGGATCGGACGACGACTCGTGCTGAGGTTGCTGTATTGATTGCTCGCTATGCATCAATTGCTAAGACCAAACCTTCGAATTACAAAGGTTTGAATGAACTTCGCCAAGTTGGTTTGACTGGAACAAACATAAATATAATAGCGCCTAAGTATCAAAAAACACCAGAGGATAAAGTATCACTATCAGTTGATTACAGCAAGGTTACAGATGACTTCTCGAAAGTTCGCAATAAAAATATTATTACTGATACTAATTATGCTGACCTTAAGATAAAAAATTGGATTATTGTTAATACCTTTGCGAAGGGTGCTGAAAGAAGTATTTATTATCCTGCCTTCGTAGATGAAGGATTCACTCTCTTACGGGGAGCATACTTTTCTTTTGCAGAACTTGAGTTGAATGTGAAAAGTACTACCATGAATACACTTCAAGCTGGAAGTTTACTTAACTCAGCAACAATAAATCCTATGAGTTCTCCAAATTCAGATGCATTTTCTGCATATCATGGACCAAGTATTAATAATGTCACAAAAAATAGAGGTGTATTCGCTGTTAGTAATCCAGTTTACTGGAGTGTAGGACTTTTACATTTCGATAAAGAGTTAATTTCTGCTGTCAGCCTCGTGACTAAAGAAGGTCCTACCTACAGCGTAATAGCCACAGATTAGAGGGGATAATGTTTGGGGCAAAAAACATCAGTTAGAAAAGTAATGCTGATCGTGCTGTCACTTGTACTATTTTTTTCATCAGTAGGACAAGTCAATGCAGGTGGGGGACCAGGAACTAAACCAGAGTTGAAAACATTTCATATGGAGCCTTCTTCACCTGCTAAGTCACAAAAAAAGGTTATACCTGTTGAAGGGAAGAGGAAAACTAACATTGGTGTATATATTTACCAGGTTGATAGCTTAAGATGGAAAGTTGACGGTCAGTGCAATAACATCGAAATAGAAAACGATCCCACAAAAAACCTTCCGGTATCTTCAAAAGTCTGCGTCGACCTTAATTTAAATAAAGATGTTTATATTCCGACTGAGTACTTTGATAGTGACGGTAAACCTCATTCTTTTGCGGAGATAACTGATAAATCTAACGAGCCACACTATATGGATAATACAGGTTATTATTATCCAGGGTTACCCATATTAGTTTCTGTTGAATCGTTTACTGGTCGTAACACAAAATTCACCACTCAAATTGGCGGTGCTATTCCACCTATAAAGACTGAGGAATATAATCCACCCAAATGGAATGCTGACTATCAATTCAACACAGATTTGTATTGGAAAGGATTAGCAGAGATCACCAAAGAGATCAACCTGACCAGTGGTGGTCAGCTCCAGATCAATGATCGAAAACAGTTAAATGCAACAGTTAAAACCAAAACTGGTGATGGAAGCTTCGGTGCTGAAACCAATGTGAACAGTGGCAATGGTAAAACAACGTGGACCTCTTCAAACCCTTCAGTAGCGACAGTAGGATCTTCTGGACTCGTAACAGCTGTAGCTAAAGGAACTACCACAATAACAGTATTGTGGGAAAAGGATGACTTTCAGCTAACCACCACTACAGTTGTGGGTGTAGAAGAAGATCCAGGCGATGATAATAACAATAATGGTGGTGGTGGCGGCTCCTGTACACCAAACATCGGACCACCGTCACAAGGAACCACGATGAACATGAGTGATTTGGATCCGAATGCGAATGGAGTTATTAAAGCAGATAATAGAGACGCTGAGAAATTCGATGTGTTAAAAGGTATCCCTACATCTGAATCTTTGTACACCAATGCATTTGCAGATAACTACTTGTTCAAACAAGCTTGGGCAAAAATGTCTGGTAAAACAACGTATGATTGTAATGTTACGATCTCATATGTCAGAGAATGGACTATACCTGGACCAGAGGTTTGCCCACCTAAAGGTGCATGTACGCCAGGACCGCCTATAAAAACAGGCGATACTGTAACGCAGCCCTACAACTTCCAGATCACAAGAGACTACTCTTACTGGAAAATCAACAATCTTGAAGTGTACAAGATTGCTAAAGCTACCATGGAGAATTACGCTCTTCCAGGTAAAAAAGTAACCATGACTCCAGCTGGTTACACACCACCAACGCTAGAATCCAAAAATGATGAAGCGGTAGATACACATGTAAAACCAGCACCGACAGCTGCAATCTCGTATACGCCACCCAAGTTAACAGGGGGATTAAATTCTCCACCAGACGTACCAAATGATACTGATCGGTTAAAAGGAATGGCTGAGTCGAACACGCCTCAAAGTAAAGTGAAGAATGATTTGGTGAAGTTTAACAACACCAAAGTTATGGATGATGCAGAAGCAACCAAAGATGGCCCAACACCATCGAACATCCCTAATCCAACAACCATTGGACGAGATGTTCTGTACAAGCCAAATAACATGATTAGTAACACGCTACTTAATGAATTAAATACCACCAGTTCTGGGGAGATCTACTATGACTTGTTACCTGGAAATATCAACGGTGGAGCAAACAAAGTGTTACCGATTAATGGAATCAATACCGTTACAGTACACACCCCAACGGTTATTTATTCTAATGCATCAGATGATAAAGAACACAATCAGCGAACGAAGCCCGATGCGTCTCGTCGTGCATTTATCCTGGATCGACCGTTTACCGTAAATCTCCCAACTAGTGGGCAGCATCGGAACATTCTCGGTTACGGAAACAGGGATTACGCGAAATACATCAAACTCAAGCAAGTACTTTTTGAATTCGATGTGTACACTGCAGACAAATCGCAATATTATCCAGCCAATACCTGGATTGATGTCCCTGTAAGTCAAATTGATAAAGAGTTCTACTTGCCATCTTGGGTTGACGAAGGCAACTATACTGTATCCTACAGGTCCTTTGCTGAGAATTCACCAAGTACCGGATTTACATGGGAAGACAAAGCTAACCTTAACCTTGTAAACCATGTTGCAGTGAACACAGTGCCGGTACAGGTTATCGGACGTGTGTATGATTTCCGAGTAACTGATATTGCCGACCCGAATTGGGAAACCGTATTCCGAACTGCGAAAGGTAGCAGCACATCTAAAGGTACATCCTATTGGGTAGGCATTAAAGGAATTGATGGGGGATCGAACGGTTCATTCTCTCCTTATCAACTACCTGTTCTGAGAGGGAGCCATCCATTAGCCAACTTTAAAAGCGTTGCGGTTAAGACCGGTTACCATTTCAAGTTTGATTTGAAGACGAAGGGAAATATGTTTGGAGATAAGGATGCTATCCGAATCACACCAACCTTCTACTTCCAAGATAATGATAAAAGTACAGCTGCTAAACGAGTACCGGTGGATCTGTATTACCACTCGGACAAACAGAAGTTTGTTAAGATTGGATCCAGTGCTGATGTAGAGCGCCGGAATGTCACACTCAACACCAGGCTTCGGAATGTCCCATACGCAGATATCGTGAACTCTGCTGGGTCAATTTATGACCTGAATACTGGATGGTCGGTCACTCGAAATCAATATCTGAACTCCTACTTAAAACGCGCTAAAGAAGCGACGTATGTAGGCGGATATGATGTTCAAGTTTTGCCATCACCACTCCGTACTTACATTAATACGTTTGATCGTCCAAGCAATGCAAATGCCACTCCAGCGAGAGTGAATGCATCTGTTCAACAGTGGTACGGCGAATATAGTTTGCCCGCTGCTGTATATGTAGTCCCTGCAGGGACCGATTTAGCTGCGTACGGTAAAAAGAATAGATTAGATGAAAAGTCTCCTATCTTCTTAAAAAATGGTTATATCACGGTTAATTTCAACATTGAAACCATTCGTAATGCAGACTTGAATAACCCTTATCTTCAATACATCCATGGTCCATTGAACAACCAATGGTGGGACATGGAAGGATATGATGGTACAGATGGTTCACGTGACCACAAAATCACTGATCCGTATGGAGTCCAATTCCTTCTCCAAGATGGGGACGTTATGTTCTACGAAGCAAATAAAAGCTCGTATGACGACTATACCCCCAACGGAACACACTAAAGGGTAGCATTGTGAATCACATTTGTATCGTTTATAATGAAGGTAACCAAATAAACAATTAAACGGAAGCACCGTCATCCTAAGGAAACCCTTATGGATTGGCGGTGCTTTTTTTATGTGTAGGAGGCAATTCAATGATGAATAAAAACATTCAAAAACCCATAATTATGGGCAACTACTATTATGGGGAGGGGGAAATGGCTTGGGCATGGTGGCAATACAATCAAGCGGAACTTGCAATTATAGGCGATAGCACAATTTCTCCACGAAGAAAACTCGTTTCGGATATCACTAAAGAAATCAGTAAGCGGGATCCCAATGCTGTTTTCATGATATCCACGGAGGCTCCTCAACTTGGCGAGGCACACACAATTGAGTCTATCCCTTGGGTGGAAGGATATCCCGATCCACCTGAATTCTTTGAGGATCGAAATGTATTTATTGAAACTAGACATTTTTTTTCTAACTCTTATTTCAACCTGATTGCGAAGATACTAGATGTTTCGCGTAGTCAACTACTGCCACCGATCAGCTTCAAGCCGCATATTGAGGGTCCATTACAAGGTTATAGGAGAGCCATTGAGTCTCTGAGTGACGATGTAAACTATAAAGAAAAACTCATGGATCATCTGTTAAAGATCGGAAAGATCCCTTGGGTCCAAGTGAAGGATCACGGAAAAAGATATTATATTGAAACTACTGGGAGTGTTTATGAGCAAGCACTATCCTTTCTAACGGCTGCCTGGTCGTTCTGGGCTATGACATGTCAAAAGGATGACCCTCAACAAATGCTTTTAGTGATAGAACTTCCAAAAGAATTGTTGCGTCATAATGTAGATCCGGTTATAGAAAAAATAGTCATTGAAACATTGAAGATATTGAAATATGTTTCGATTGTTACCACGACATCAATTGTTCTGTCTTCTGAAATGCTGTATCCAGCACCTGAAATGAAGCTTAGATATAAGTTGTTTTTCGAGACAGCAAACTCTGATATCAATCTTAATCACGAGAGCTTAAAAAACGTGATTGATCCTCAGTTGCTTCATGAATGGAAGAATGGAAATCCTAATGTCGGGCTATGGATGGACGACGTTACCAGCAATCCGGATGACACTCGAATTGTAGTGAGGGTAGGAGATCAGAGTCCATTTTTCTGGGATGATTATGAACAATCTTAAAATGTTATTCCTGACAAGAGGGACGGATGGTAAACTCACACATATCATCTCTATTTTATTTTTGTAGATTCTAAGTGTGGCAATTCAACCTTAAGGTGCTTAATGTCTGTCCTTTTACAGACATTGGCCTCTTTAAGGTTTTTTTGTATAAGAAACGGGAAGATTATAATGAAAACTAAAACTTTTTTATTATTGTACCGCATTAAAAATGAAAACCGATTATACAAAAGTGCTTAGCAATCACCACATGAGAATCTTTGTTAAGATCAGTTTTGTTATTATCAACCTCAAAATACCTATACGATATTATTAATTAATCTGATTAAATGTTTAATGCTCCGTGTCAACATATAAGCTTAACCCCTTACTATGCTTTCTATTATTTTATTGCTAATGAAGATACTTAACTGATTATAAATTATAGACACAGCGTATAGGGCGGATACAGTCTGAGGGTAATATGAAAGCTTAAAAACACTTTATTTTAGTATGGAAATTATTCATTATATGAAGTATAATAGATGTATATCATTTACTAATATCTTAAACTTTCGGAAGGTCAGGCGACTATCCGCATTCTAAAGATCCTTGGATCCATTGACTCAAGTTTTATTACTTGCGTCTTTATTTTAGAATCGGTTGTTGTTCTGGCCTTTTTTTGTTGAGAGTTTTTAAATGCATCCCACCAGGATGAGTGTAAATCACACTACAATCTGGTGGGTTTTTTATTTATCCAATTATAAAGGAGAGATTTTGATGGAATTATTAATTGCTTTTCTGGTCGGAGGTATGACTAACCTTGCTGTTGCTTCTAAATTGGAGGATGGTGCATTATTACCATACATTAAAAAGGTGGGTAAAAAACGCTTCTTTATTCCTGGCCTACTGGTTGATTTCTTCATTGGTGGAGCAGCGGCACTTGCAGCTTTTTCGTTCTTCGAACCAGTTGGTTATGCTAAAATTGTTGGTACTTCTGTGCTTGCAGGATTTAATGGTTTAACTTACTTGGCAAAAAATGCTCTTAGCAAAGCTACAGATGCTGATCCAAAAACCATTTATGCTGAGTACAAAAAAATTGTTGGCAGCGATGCTGAAAAGAAGTAAATGGTTTCTTTGTGGTGTATATGCATTAAGTTTCATAAGCCCAATACGTCTTAAAAATAACCAACCGAGATGTAGGAACGTTTACTAATTGAAAGAAAAGTCTAAGCAAATTTGCTTAGGCTTTTTTTGTTTTTGTGGGAGAAATTAGTCTGTGTTATGATGTTGTTATAGGAGGGATTTGCATGGAAAATAGTTCATCTGTGAACAAACTAATTGAAACAAAAACATTAATGGCTAAGATACTTCGTTTATATTATTTAACGAATAGTATCGTGGAAAAGGAAGAATTGCAACTGAAGTACACAGAGCTAGAGGAGCAGTATCAGCAATATAATGAAGATTCATTGACCGAAAAAGAGAAGGCTCAGCTAGAGCGTTTAAATCACTATACTGAGCTCTATGAAGAGTACCATACTACAAATAGTATTGTTCGGAAGGCTGAGATTGAAGAAGTTTTCAAGAATATTGAGACTAATGACGAGGAATAAATAAATCAACTGTATTGAATAATAATGAGTAACTCTGCGTCGGAGACAACCGCCACGCGGGCAATGTGTCCAGTATAAGCAGCTGTCTGATAAAATAGTTTTTTTATAAGGAATGATCTACTATGAATCTACTCCTCAAAAAAACGAGCCAGGGCTAACTACTTGAAGTTGGTAAAACGATTTCCAATCAACTTAATGCTATAGCATTTAAAGTCTCACAATAAACCTCGTGTTTTTTAAGGAGAGATACATGCGGTTACATAGCAAGTTTTCTAAGGGGCTACGGTGGTAGCCCCTTATTTCTATTTTCTTCAGAAATCTTGACTTCAGGACCGTAATGAACGCAAGTGTTTCACCTGCGACTAACAGTAAGACTAAGCCATAAAGGGTTGATTTAATAATCACGGTTACTGTAGAAATTACTCAAGATCGAAAAAAAAATTGCTTGAAGGGATAGCTTCACATGAGAACTCAACAGGCAATTACGATAAGGAACTCCTGGCAGGGCTGAGATGGATGATAGTTATAACATTGGAGTTAATGAACATCTTTACTCTGAAGTGGCAGAAGCATCTTCATTCATGCCATGACGAAAGCTGTATCTATCTGAAATTGAGAAAACAGACGCCGTTGTTAGCCATCAACTAGTATTGTTCTATTCTAATAATTGTATCTCCCACGCTGAGGGCGGAGTGAAAACTACTTCTAATGAAATGAACGAATCTTGGGGGCAAGGGAACTACCGTTCAAGGAAAAGTCCAATGAGTGCATTTATATGATGTCTTATTAAAATTATGAGTGTGTTTGGAACTTACAATTTGGGACCTTGTTGATTATATATTCCAATATATAATCCAAGAGTTTCTATGTTATGATAGTGCTGGAGGTGAGTAGCTTTGATGGAGGAGCATATACCGCAATATTTTATCAATCAAGTTGTTGATGAGTTAGGCCTTAGATGTGAAGAGCTCTATAATAAACTAAATGAAGGAAACATCAGGGATTTCCTGCATGACATCATTTCTTCTGAGCTCACACCTGCCAACATACATGAGGTAAGAAGAAATACATTTAAAGAGCTACAAAAAACAAAGAAACGATGGCTCAAGTCTCTTCAAGAGCTTTCAAATATATCTAAAGTAAAAAACAAACGTGTTGAAGTGGTGAAGGAACTTGACCTTGCCAATGAACTCATTGAGATGTATGGCTTGGATCAGTTCAAAAAAATTTATGAAGTTAATACGCTAGAGGAGTTAAATGCAAAACGTGTCAAAGAGGTCACAGCATGGGCAAATGACAAATTATCAAGACTCATTGATTACCTATATATAAAAGACAAAACCCCTTTACAAATAAAGAAGGCAATTAAATCAGATACGATCGTAATCATCGCAGACATACTTATAAAAAATTTCGACGGAAACATCAACAAAATCATTATTGATCAGCCGCTGGTATATACAGATCATGCTGCTGTAAATCCAGGATGGTCACGTATGAAATTAACCAAAAAAAGTGTAATCATCGATAACAAATTACACTATATCAGTGAATATCAACCTGATGAGAACTATTCATTGCTAACACTTGTGAATCAAGAAATCATTAATGAAGACCAAATTTTGCGTGCCATTGATGAAACCGATTCAAAATTGTTTAGAGCTGTTCTTTCTATGAGAGATCGCAAACTATTTTTCGAAGAACGCAAAATATATGTAACGATTGGTGATCTAGTGAGAAGAACTCATGGTTCTGACAATAAGAGTAACTATCTCTCCGTAAAGAGCCGTTTGACTAAACTTGCTAACGTTAAGTTCAATGTCATCAACGACAACGAAACACTCGTATTTGGTATTTTTGATCGATTGCATATTACTGAATTCGGTGACGGTGAAATGGCAGAGATCACAATCGCAGAAGACATTCACCAAAATTATATGATGGGTCAAGTTGTTCGAGCGTACAGTGATAAGTTAATTCATTTTGAAAATCGGATGTCCGAGCATTTAATCTTCCCTCTACAGAAGGAAAGATTTCTCTGTTACTTACGCCAGCAAGGGTATACTGCTGAATTCGATTACACTTACTTTATTCACAAAATACAGTTCCGCAGTAAAAGAAAAGATATCAATCTCACATTTATTGAAGAGTGTTTAAATGACTTTGTTAACCATGGAGTCACCGTTGAGTCTTATGTACGAAAGAAAGATGTTTTTCTCATTACTTTTCTCCCGGTCAAACCATACGAGGCTGAGGATTTGTTAGGAAATCAACAAATCAATCATTTTATAAATGATCCCGAGCAATTGACCTTGCCCATCTAATATTCACTCAATAGAGTTAGTTATCTAACTCTATTTTTTGTTTTTCCCCCAAATCTCCGCTGAAAACGTGGGGAATTTTTTCGAAATAGTATAAAAAGTGCTCCGAATCTCCGCTAAACCCAAAAAAATTCTCCATATTTCCGCTGAATAAACATTTCTCACCTAAATCTCCGCTCAACTTAAACGAAATTCTCAATTCTATATTAATTTTGGAGGTAGTAGGGGAAGAAAATCGAGTTTTCTAAGTCAAAAACAACGAATAATTCCCCAAATCTCCGCTGAATTTTAATTGTTCCGCATATATATTGCTAATCGTATTAAATAGTAAAGATAAATTCCCCAAATTTCCGCTGTATATTTAGGAAATAAATATTTATTTTCTATTATCCCCTAAAAACACTGTCAGCTAGGGGGTTAGAAAATTTCCCCCAAATCTCCGCTCTTTTTTGGGACCTTATACTTCAAAGGATATTTCATAAATTCCCCAAATCTCCGCTCAAGCTACCTCTATTTACCATAAAATTTTTCGGTGCTATAATTGCCTAAAGCTTAGAAGATATATGGATACATAAACAAAAACTCGAATTTAACCGTCGAAATAAAAATCAACAAAAAAAAGAACCCAACCACAAAGTTCTACTAAATGGCTAAGTTTGGCGACCTGGCATTTAGATAGAATTCGAGAAATCGGGTCTTGGTCTTGCTTCTTTAACTGATATGCCTCAATTATAGCATGTCTATTTCAGAAAAAAAAGCCAAAACCTTTTATTTCCCATGCCATTTTCGGGTTGGATTGAAGGAGCGGCATAACATGAAACACCATCCTGATTTATTTGATGCACGCACACTCCACAATGATACTCGTTTGTTATTCAAACTTAAATTGTTGCTCGGTACGATTTGCGCATATGGAGGGGAAGTGCCCCTTTCTATAACAGCACTTGCAAAGCGTATGGGCACCTCCACATACCGTATACGAATCCTTCTTAGTAAGTTAGCGTTTGAGGGCATTGTTCACTATAATGATGCCGGAAACCTGTTCTTTAATCAGTACGTCTTTGTTCGAGACCAAGCAGAGGTTTCCCAAGAAAACCTCTATGCGAAAAACTTTGCATTTTTCACTTGCGATGAATTCCTATCTGAAGATCGCAATGTTCAACGTTTTGTTCTCCATTATGTCGGTAAAGAATTGATCTACATTCCAGGCAACTTTCGCTGGGGTTATATTAATGATCTTTATGGTCCAACCGGGCTTCTTAATATTCGAACGCCTAAGGAAGCGAAAAACATTCTTATCAAGGCTTCCAAGTATCTGAATATTAAAATACATACAGAAAACTATCAGGTACTCCATGTTCATCAAAAATGGATCGATATGGGGGAAATCTATTCTGAAGGTGCAGAGCTGTGGGTCTTTAAACAGCTTAAAAAGCATCGTTTTTGTTGTGACTTTTTATCACGAAAAGCAGTATGGCAGATTGCTAAAGTAATGGAAGACTACTATGCTAAATTTGGCTATGAGTATGCCACTGAAATCTTTGATACAGCTCTGTTTAACATTCAACTAAATAAGATGCGCTCTCAAAATTTCTTGAATATGATTTACCGAGAAGATTCTGATTATATTGTTACTGATGATAAGAATGAATTAGATGAGATCAGTGCCTACTTTCGGTCAGTGATGGAATCAGCCGAGCTGAAGTATGCTGTACAGTTATCCATGGACCTTGAAGTAGTACACCAGAAGAAACACATGGCAGAGGCTCAGCTTTTTGTTAATGATGCGCTCTCAGAGATGAATCAAGCTTTGATTGCCAAAGCTGAGGAACAACAAGGCAAGATATGGGACAAGCTTCGTCTCCTACACAACTGCTGGCTTATTCGCTTCAGACAAAACCCTGAATGGTTTGCTCAGCGGTATTACCAGATAAAAACCTTACCGGCACCTATTCTGGAAATCAAACTTGAGATTGAAAAATTCATCTCAAAACAAAAAAGTAAGGTAGTCTAATTAGTCTAATTTAGAGTAAAAGTTAGGCTTCTTTAAGTTTTTTTGAATCTCCTAAATCTAACTTTTGGTGCAGTGACTTCTACAACCACAGTAGAGTGACTGCTATTTGTGATGAACTAAAATGAAAACCGTTTGCAATATTATTGGCGAATTTTGATCCGTTAATTACTCTATCCTAAATAGTTCATCTGATTTAATACTAACTATCTAAAATACCTGTGGATAACGTTTTAATCATTTTTGATAACGCGTTAATCGATGTTGGTGACGTGCTAATCGATGTTGGTATTGAATTACTCTAATGGTATATCGTTTGTTAGAGTAGGGATCACGTTTAGATTAACGTTGATAAGCTCTATTGGCTCGTGGGTATAGGTTTTAGTTAAGTGTACCCATAGTTTATTCATTTTTTTCGCAAATTACGTTTATGTAAAAAGCCTTATGTAGCAAGGGTTTCAACGTTTTTTGGGGACCTATTAAAAGGTATTAACTAAAGGTTTTAATCTATGGTTTTAAAGAAAGTTATTAAAATAAGGTTTTAATTGATGGTGTTTAAGCATGGTTTTAATATGTTTTAAACCAACTCCATCACCTAAAAGATATGAAACTTACTACCATTTCAGAACATAAAATAAAAGTACAATACCAAGACACAATGAATACAAAAAGAGGTCAGCCTCCAGAATCCGTTTTACAAGATTTTTTTGATAAGGGTTTAACTACAAGTTTGCTGACGAAGAGATTAGAAAGGGTATAGAGCATTTATCAAAAGGTTGTTTATATTATTCTTTCATCTTAGAATGAGGCTAGTGCACTTCAAGTAAGTATCATATTGAGAAAGGAGCTTAATAGATAAGTTAAGCAAAACACATAGAAATGAACTACACCAAACCTCATAAAGTAGTTGCGAGAAGGCATTTTATTCGTGTTCAGTGGTTTAATGTTGAAGTATTTATTATTAGGAGGAATATGATTTTGAAGAATGAGTCAATGTATAAAATGTTAGCGGGGATTCTCTCCGTTTCAATCGTAATTCTATTCGCGGCAATATTTATCTCACCCAAGGTCGCTCTTGCAGCAACCGAACCCAAATATCACGAGTGGGACAATGAGCAGGAACATGTCGGATTGAGCCAACTGTGGTTCACTGACCGAGCTGCCAATGGACTAATTCCAGTTCGGCAAAATTGGAAATGGGGATTCATCAATTACCAAGGTAAGTTTGTAATTAAGCCACAGTTTCAATTAGCTAGAGACGCGTTCAATCAGGGAGTAGCAGTCATAAATAGAAATCAGTTGATTAATAGTGCGGGCAAAGTGATATTTCAGGACAAAAGCATCGAATATATCGGTTGGTTTGACAATGGACTTGCGATCGCAAAGAAAAATGGGAAGATCGGCTACCTGAATACCAAAGGAAAATTTGTTATCCCTCCTACATATGAAGAAGGAACAAGCTTTTATAATCAAGCAGCATTAGTAAAGAAGAACGGAAAATGGGCACTAATTAATTCCAAGGGAAAATCGCTTACAGCGTTTAACATTGAAGATATGGATTATGGGACACACTATCGTAAATCAGGGCTATTTCCGGTGAAAATCGATGGACTGTGGGGTAGTATGGATTACCAGGGCAAACTGGTGGTACCTGCGGAGTTCCAAGACAAGATCGAATTTAGAGGTAATACATATGATTGGGGTCTCCACCATAATAAGTACAGTGCAATTGTTCGACAAGATGGTGTGATTATTCCTTTAGATAAATATTATCTCGTTTTAAGTGAGCCACAGAATGGACTTTGGAAAATACAAGAGAGTGGCGAAGGAATCGTTGATGTGTCCGGGCATATGATTGTTGAACCTCAAGATGATCAAAAGGTCATTCTTTCTGGAGATGGTAGCTATGCTGTAAAAGATATGAAGGATCTGACCTCCAAATGGAAATTTTATAAAAAAGATCAATCGCTGTTATTTGAGGGCAACTATAATGATGTTCAAGCTTTCTCGGAAGGCCTAGCAGCTGTGAAAATCAATCAAAAATGGGGTTATGTTTCGAATCGGGGAGACATCAAGCTACCCACTCAGTACGAAGAAGCCAAACCTTTCCAGATGGGAAGTGCCGTCATTCGTAAGAACGGTAAGTATGGATTGATTGGAAATCGTGGTGAGGTAATTCTTCCTACCAAATACGATGAAATTGTACCACTTATCGAGCGTAACACTTATATGAATAACCGTATAGAGAAAATAACTACGAAGAACCCGCTATACCGTGTGAAACTGAATAAGAACTATGGGATCGTGGATAGTCGTGGAAAAATAGTAATGGAAGTGAAATTCGAACGTCTTGATTTCGAGCGTGCCGATTATTACCACGATATTGATCCAATCGGAACGATTCGCTATGCGGTGAAGGCCAAGGATGGTGCGATCACAACAGCAATCAATATTCAGACTGGTAAACGGATATTTCCTAAATACGGTTTCGTAAACTACCTTGGTGACGGGATGTACAGTGGGGTTCCGCTAGGAAACAATAGTAAGTATATAATTTTCAATTCACAAGGAAAGGAAGTATTCCGCTCAGGTATTGATGGATAAATCAGCACCATTAGTTGAGACAGGTGAGGGACTCCAAAGTTACAGTACACGATGATAGTAATAATTTATTCAATATCTACTTGGACACAAGAAATAAGCTTGTTGTGAACGATCATGGTGTTGACCACTGAAGTTCTTTTTATCTATACTATGCCGTTGTTCATTTGTAAAATGATCTTTATATTATTCAAAGTACTATGATATACTTATGGTAATTAAATACTAAATAAGTGGAAGCACCGCTACGTCGATTCAGACGTCTAGTGGTGCTTTTTTTGTTTAAATATATGAACTTTGGGGTGAATTTTATGAACATACAGAAAACTAAACCAATCACAACAATTGCAGCAGACATCAAATTAAAAAGGCTGTCAAAAATGTACTCTCAGCAACAATTAGCATTGAAAATGGGTGTAGATAAGACCACGATCTCAGCCTGGGAACGTGATGTGCGATTTCCAAAAGAAGAGCATCTACTTCAGATATCTGAGTGCTTAGGTTTGCCACTCATGTACCTTCTCAAAGTCTCCAAAAATAGAAAGTCTGTAGGGTGAACAGCATGAGACCAGTAGGAAAACGTCTCAAAAGTGCAATTCTGATCGATGAAAGTAATGCTATCTATCAGTTACATGAATTAGGAATCAAAGGCATACGTTCTTGGCGAAAATTCTATGAAATGGTTGAAGATTATTTGAAGGCTAACTATGGATCAAAGATGTCTACAGATTTTAATTTCTATGGTACTTTACCACCTAAGCATGTAGATGAGATTAAATATAATAAAAGGCACAAATTCTTACAAGCGTTAGAACATGATGAGATTAATGTGTATCGCGGCGTGTGTTATGTCAAAGAGGAAACCTATGTGGAAAAGGGGGTTGATGTATTGATCTGTTTGGATCTTTACCAATTCTCAGTATATAAGTATGATTATGTTGTTGTTTTTTCTGGGGATGCAGATTTCGTGCCTGCTATTAAACGAGCAAAAAAAAATGGAACACTAGTTCTTGCCATATTAGGCCATAATAAAGCTGCTTTTCATCTTAGAAGTATGGTGGATGTAATAATTGATCTGGAGTCTATTATAGAAAAATTAGATCAGACAACACTCATTCAAAAATTGAGTTAACTGGATTTCCAGAGACGAGTCTTCCCCAAAAAATATGATGTAAAACCCATAAGACGAGAGATGTGGTGTGCACATTTTTATGTAAATTAAATATACTTGATGGGCTGACATTATTTTGTATATAATAATCTTAATTAAATATATGAAGCGACGAAGAACGCGCAAACTCTTAGGAGTTGTGCGTTCTTTTTTTGCTTAGGAGGAGAAAAAGTGTGTTCAAAAAACTAATGATTAGCTCCATCGTTGCGATATCTTCGTTATCCGCACCATTACAGATGAGCGCTGCAGCTATGGAGAACGAAATATCGGTGTACCTGGATGGAGAAAAGCTACAGTTTGACGTTTATCCAAGAATGATAAATGGAAGTACATTAGTTCCCATGAGGACGATTTTCGAGAAGTTAGGGGCATCCATTGCATGGGACAATAGTAATCTTTCCATTAAAGCTAAAAAGGGAGATCAAAGCATATATTTAGTCATTGGGAAGAAAGAGGCCACAATAAATGGTGTATCGTTAAAACTGAGTCAAGCACCCGTCATGATTGATAATGTTACATATGTGCCTCTTCGTTTTATTAGTGAGAGTATGGGCACCACGGTCGGATGGTTGAGTAAAAATAAAACCGTGACCATCAGTTCTATACCACTGGAAAAGGTTAAGGTCACACGTGTAAAAGATGGCGATACTTTTATCGGGCGGTATACAGATGGGACAATTGCCGGAAAGCAAGCGGTGTTTCGTTTAATTGGTGTTGATACTCCAGAGACCCTAAATGGACCTGTCCAATTTTATGGCCCAGAAGCTTCAAAATACACCAAAGAACAACTGACAGGTAAAACGGTTTATATATCTCGAGACCAGACAGATGATCCTTATGGTAGAGTACTCGCTTATGTATACTTGGAGGATGGTATATTCTTTAATGCAGCTCTCGTATCTAATGGATTTGCTCGGTCTATGGCGATCGAACCCAATACGCGCTGGGAAGAACTATTTGGCCAACTAGAATCTAGGGCTAAAGAAGAAAATAAAGGGATGTGGGTCCAAAAGGATTCTCCTAAGTCCATCATTGATCCTTTCAAAAATTATGTTGAAAACAAGGGCAAAGAATTAGGGATTGTCCAAGGAGAGTTTCATCCAGAGCAGCTGATCACGAAAGAGCAACTATTAAAGAGCCTTCTTATTGTTCTTTTCCCTGAAACGAAAGCTGTACTTCTGGCAAAGTCATTCTATGATCTAAGTCAGGATGAGCAGTTCAAAGAAATTCTTAAATATGCAATAAACGCGGGTCTAGTATTAAAGGATGAAATAGTCCATTCAAATGAACCAGTTACATCTGCAGAGGCGGCATCCATTCTGAAACGTGCACTGAGTTTAGATAGCATGGAGCAGGGGACTACACTAAGTGACTTTGGTATTTATTCTCTTCATACTAATGCGAATGAAAAGCTCACTTATACGGATGCAATGTTATTGATGGAAAAAACGAACAATGCATACCTACCAATTAAAGATTATATTTACCATTTGAAAGAAGCTGCGAAAGAAACAGAATTGATAGACCAATTGTCTTTAACTTTATCAGATAGAGCAATGGCGGAGAAGATTTCGTCTTTTGCAAATCAAATGTCTCTAAGTAGCCTTACGGATGCTGATGAGTTAACAATTCTAAAGTCAGGCGCTGCAGATATTCTTAAAGCTGTGACCAAAGATATCAAAACTAACTGGAAGGATATACTGAACCTGACCCAAATAAAAAAAGCTATCGGAAATGCTAACGATAGCCTGGATAAAGCAGATAGAGCTCTTCGAGAAGCACTTGATGTGAATTGATGGTTTTTGCCGTTCAATGTTTTACATTTAGATGTATCATTCAAATAAAACACGGACTATAATCTGATATTTTTTAATCGTAGGCATGTATGTTATTCATTTTCAAAATAGGATCGTATACTCTATTGGCAACATCAAGAATTAACGGATCATGGACATTATCCTGGACTTCCTTGAAAAGAAGAAACAGAATGATTGAGCAACAGGAGAGGTTGTTGTATAATGAAAACAATTAAATATGCTAACGCGAAGCACGCGAACGTCCTTAGGGATAGTTCGCGTTTTTTTATTTTATGAAATGGGAGGTGAACTATGAAAAGGCACAACAAAGTGATCTTGCTTATTTCTGTAATACTGGTTTTGTTCGTCTTTAATCTTCAATTGGTTATACCCGTTCTCTATGTTATTTGCGGATTTATCATTTATGTGATTCTCTTCTGCTGGGCCAAAGCGAAGGGGTTGGATACTGAGTATCATGCTTGGGATCCTATTCTGAACACAACTAAAGGAATGATCTATTTTATTCTAAGTGGAAGCATTATTTGGGCACCCGTTTTAATTCCATTTGTAATAGCACAGCGACAAAAATGGAGATCAAGAAAAGAAGGGAAAAATGAACGGTTGTATTTGTGGGTTCAATACTTCAAGAACCCAACGAGATTACATCGTGACTGGTTTGATAATTTCTATCAATAAGAAGGATGTGCAATACTTATGAGTATTTTTGATTTTTTTGTTGGTATTAAAGGGAGCTTCGTTGCATCGCTTCTCCTTTTTCCAATATTGATATTGTCTTGGGTTCTATCTAGACAACTACATGAGAAAAGGAGAAGAAAATCGTATATATTCTTATCTAAAATTACACTAGGATATCTTACGTTCAATGGAATCAGCCTGATATTCAGTCTAGTTGCTTCCTCCATAGGAATAGAATCTTTTGCAATATCTTCTTTCTTTAACATCATAGTGAAAAGTACGTTCATTATATTTCTATATGGCTTCTACCGGATACATAACAAGGAAAACTTTAAGCTTCAACTGATTTTTATAGTTCCAACAATCATTGTGATACTCAGTGGTCTGTTTGTTCCCGTAATGGGATATATCATAGCAATCTTATCAATTGTAACAATGAATATTTTATATGGGAATAAGTTAGGAAGAGGTAAATCCATCTATATTGCATCTGGATTGTTTGTAGTTTCTCTTTTAATTTCTATAGTTATAGGCATCGCTCCTTCGTTACATGGATCTTTGTACATGCTCAATATTTTATTAGAGGTCAGTTCTTATACTCTTTTATTGGTTAATCTTATTGAACATTCATTGATCATAATGCAAAGCTCTTACGTTTCCGCAATTACTGATTCTTTGACTGGATTATTTAATAGAAGGTATTTTACAAAGTATATTAATGGTTGTGTGGACCGAAGTATTCCTGTGAATGTTATATTTTGTGATATCGATAATTTTAAAAATTTAAATGATACAAAAGGCCATAAAGTAGGAGACGAGGTACTTAAGCAAGTGGCAACCATTTTCAGAGAAGAGGTTGAGGGCATTGGTGTGGCTGGGCGTTATGGTGGTGAGGAGATGGTTCTACTTATTCAAAGTCTCGACGTTGATATGGAAGAACTAACTGAACGAATGAGATCCCGTATCGAAAAGGAAACGATAACTACAGCTAGTATAGGTTATCGTTTGTATGACCCAAGTGTACCAGCCGACCTTTTAATCAAACAGGCGGATGAAGCGATGTATGAGGCAAAAGCGGCAGGTAAAAACCGAGTAATGTCATATAAACTAAAAGCAGTTAATACATTGAACTTAGCTGCCAATGAGTAGGGCATGAACTATTATTGACCCTCCTTCAAAAAGATTTAATAAGAGATTTCCCTTGAATTTTATGAAGTTCTAGGGAAGTCTTTTTTTAACCTCTATTGAAAAACCATTCATACTATCGTAATACATGAGGTTTACGTTTTGAATGTAGATCAGGTACTTTACATATGAATTCTAGTTAAAGGTAACCTTTTTGTTTCTGAACCAGAAGAAACCTCGTTTTAATTTTAAGGAACAACCTGGTATGATGACAATAACAACATGATTGAGGTGGTTGATGTGTTTGATTATAAGGAGAATATAGGGTCTACAATACGATTTTATAGAGAGTCTAGAGGACTAACATTGAAAGAATTAGCTGAGGATTTAGATATTTCATATGCATCTCTTTCTAAAGTCGAGAGCGAAAATCAAAGAATAGATAGTGAATTCTTGTTGAAAGTGGCGGACTACTTCGGAGTATCCAATGATGCAATGCTTAATCGATTAGAAACAGAAAATATTAACGAAAGAACAGGTGAGCTACACATCAGAGAGACGCTAAAATACATACTCGATCATTACCAAGAAGCAAGATTGGCATTGTTTAAGAATCATGAAATGGGTAAACACGTACGCCATATTTTTAAAGACATACTTGCTAATGAAGCAGAATTGGTTCAAAAACGCTTCTATATCATGGGCTCAGTTGGACAAGGACAATGGGCTGAAATACCGTGGATGTCAATTTTTATTAGAGATATCACTACAACAGCTACAAAAGGCTATTATATTGTTTATTTGTTCAAAGCAGATATGAGCGGTGTATATATCTCTTTGAATCAAGGATGGACTTATTTTAAGAACAAGTACGGTACTAAACTAGGCCGTGAAAAAATACGATCGACTTCAAACATCATTAGAAAGAAGTTGAATATCACTCCAGATCATATGACTGCAACAGCAATTACTTTAGGAGGACGAGGGGACTTAGCTCAAGGTTATGAAAATGGCCATATTTTCGGTCGTTATTATAGCGCCGATAATTTACCTAGTTCGAAAGAACTTATCAGTGACCTTAAAGAATTACTGATTACATACAAAGAAATTGAATATATGATTGGGGAAAGAACGTTAGAGCAATTTAACGACTACCTATTGTTAAGTGATGATGGTCACTATTTAGAAGAAGAGCAGCAACAAGAAGAAGACTTTCAAAATCGAGTGCAGTCAATGCTTGATAAAAAGGTGAAGATAGCCGAAAAGAATAGTATGGGAGAAATAGAGACTGAGGATATTCCGCTCCCAAAACCAGATCCTGTTTTTGATAAGTCTAGAAAAGCACGCTGGCCAAGAGATGCTCAAGTTGCAGCTAGGGCACTTCATTTATCCAAGTTTAAGTGTGCCTTCGATGAGTCGCATGTTTCTTTTACTTCGAAAGTTACTGGGAAACAATACTTGGAAGTTCACCATCTCGTACCAATGAGGTTTCAGGGTGAATTTGATGTAAGTTTGGACCGAGAATCACAGCTTCTAGCTTTATGTCCAACGTGTCATCGTCAGATTCATCATGGAACAGATGAAGCCAAAGAGATCATGTTAACAAAGTTATTTTACGACCGACGGGAGAAGTTAAAGGCCATTGGTATTGAGATAGATACAGATGAGCTATGTCAAATGTATGGTATCGAGAGGTAAGCAAAGAAGAGAGAGATGTATTACTGATTAAAGAAGCACCGAGTTGAGTGTTGGAGAGTTAAATATCTTGAATATAATAATGAAAGTGATGTGTTAGTTATGATACTCGCTGGAAAACTATTTTCATTTGAAATGCTTAAGAAAACACGAAAGGAATTTGAACATTTTGATGTTAAAGATTTTGATATAGATACAGTCCCAGTGGTGTATATCCAAAGAGACAAGAAAAACCTCTATGTAGGGAAATCTACAGATGTATATGGCCGTTTTTCTGTACATTTAAAAGATATTAGTAAGACGTTTACTGATATTACGATTATTAAAAGTGATCTCTTTAACGAAAGCTCCATTAAACATATTGAAACGCTATTAATCGATTATTTATTGGCAGATGGTCATTACAATTTACTTAACAAGATTAAAGGTCAAAATATTCACTCTTATTATGGCATTGAAAATGTAAATGATATGTTTGTAAACATATGGGATAAACTTATTCAAGAAGGAATAGCTATTGAACCATTAAAGGAAATACATAATAAGTTTATTTATAAATACTCACCTTTTAAGGAGCTCTCTGCAAATCAAATTGATGTATGCCAAGGCATATTACAAGCAATGCTAACTTCATCCGATAGTAGGCATCTGATAACTGGGGATCCAGGTACAGGTAAAACAGTAGTTCTAACGAATATTCTGTATGCACTCATTTATGACCAAACAACAGTTAAGGACCGTGAAGGAATAGAACGGGAAGACATCGCACTCGTCATTCCACAAAACCATTCATTAGGTTTATATAAAGACTTAATTCGAAAAGTTGGTTTACATGGTATTACAGTGTTATCACCTTCACACTTTATTAAAAAGGCTAAAGGTAGAGATACAAAATATAAGTATGTTTTTGTAGATGAAGCACATCGGCTAAAACAGTATTTTGGTAAGCAAGCGAGAGATTTAAAACATCTAATTACTTCTGATGGGTTTACAACGGAGTTAGACCTAATTTCAAACTACGCTCATCATCTAACCGTTGTGTATGATCAGTATCAAACTATTCGTCCAGCTGATATAGATTCGGACCGTTTTAAAGAAAAGACAACACATTATCGTAAACATATACTACGTAAACAGTTCCGTTTGAAGTCTGGAGATCAATATTTAGCATGGTTGAGAAAATATCTACAAATTGCTTCAGATGTTCCTGTGTATGAAAAAGGATTACTAAAAGATTATGACTTTAGAGTGATGGATTCCATTTCGGATTTACACAAGGGGATAAAGCAACTAGATCAGACCCATAAATTATGTCGGGTGATTGCGGGCTATTCTTGGGAATGGGCAACACAAAAGGATAATCATTTATATGATATAAGCGATCCTATCACAGGTAATACATTTAACTGGAACTCTAGAACAATAGGTTGGATTAATCAAGAAAATAGTGTTGAAGAAATAGGCTGTATTCACACAACTCAAGGTGCAGATCTAAACTATGTAGGCGTAATTTTTGGAGAGGAAATCGATTGTAATTATACGGGTGAAGAAGATGGAAGCTATGATCTTAAAAAAGTAAGAATCATTGTCTATCCAGAAAAGTATAAGGATCGAAATGGTCTTCCAATCAAAGGTACTGACGAAAATAACGAAGAATTAAAATCCTATATCCAGAAAATCTATTATGTCTTACTGTCACGTGGCATAAATGGTTGTTACGTATATGCAACAAATTCTAATATGCAAAAGTATTTAAAGGAACTTCTAAAAATCAGTCAGTAGTTGATAAGTTACAAAAGGGAATTTCATAAGGAAGGAGAGTTCCTTGAAGAATCTCAAGGGGAATGTAGCTTCAGATATGAAGTACTTGAGTACAAAAGATAATCTAGAGATATAGTTTATTATTTGTCTAGGAACTTTACTAACTAAAGTTGTTTATTGCAGTATGCAGTGAATAATGCAAAGCAATTTTAAGACAAACGAGCTAAGATAACCTTTTTTATAGGGTTGTCTTTTCTAAATACCTAGAATAAAATACAAATATACAGAAGCACACATTAAATTAATGAGTTATCCGTGAGATATGGAGTAAATATATTTGTATTACACATAAGAGAGATGTATATAGTTTTAAGAAAATTCAACTACTAATAATGCTTTCTTGATTATAAAATCATGATGAGAAAGGAATATTTTTCATGAAAGTACCTGAACGTTATTTAAACAAAGGTCCTAGTGTTTTTAAAGTTGTAGGTTTAGCATTTAGACCTGAAAAACACGAGACTGCATCCGAAAATAAACTATCCATTGGATTTAAAATTGGTGATTGGGATGAACCTATTAATTTTATTCCTTACTTCCAAACGGTCGACCGAACCCAATTACATTAAAAAAACACTTTTTTTAAGGCTTCCTTATAGGAAGTCTTTTCTTCTAGGTTGGGTCAAGAAATACAGCAGTTGACTAGCCAATACTGATCATAATCACGCATCAGTATATTATCAAAACTCTGCTGCTGCTCATGCTTATGGTGTTTCTCTTTTTTATAAAGGGGAAACAGGGTACCGTAGAGGTCTTGACCGAGATAATGATGAAATCGCGTGTGAACGGTGAGTCAGTGGAATAGCTATATATTATGGATGGGCAAGGAGATGTACGAATGGATCCTATACAAATTCTAGCCAAAGGATTAACCACGGGGTTAACTTCTTTTATAAAGTCTAAAATTACAAATGAGAAATGGTTCCGAGATTTGGAATCTTTCATAAGGAAAGATGATTACTCTAGAGAAGTTACTAATATGTTCAGTGCAGCTATCGTGGATGCAAATAGTCAAAGCAGATTACCTGATAGCTTAATTAACGAATTATTGGAAGATCCGCAAAACAGGATTGAAGTGTTTCGATGGGTTATTGAAGGTGAACCTGATGATGCCCCTAAAGCAGATCTAAATTTAGAACCATACATGGAAAGGTACCCTAAATATCAGGATGAAATCCTTCATTTCTTTTATATTGTCATCAATAAGATGCAAAATTATAAAAAAACTCAGTGGCCACCAGGTATATTGCAGATTCTGAGTACACTAAAAAATATGCAGACTGATCTAAAAACGATAGATCATCGAGGTAAAGAAATACTGAAAATGTTAGGAGATATTCAACCAAGAAATTCTAGTATACAATTTCAAAGAGCTTTAGAGGATATGCTCTATGATATGAACTTAGATGGTGTTGAACAGCAATTAAAAAAAGCCCTTCTAACCGTTTCTAATGCAGAACATAGTGACCCGAATTGGAAGTACGCTTGGCAAATAGACGGATCAGATATTAGCGTTGTAGAGAAACCAGTGAACCCAGAAATATTGAAAGATATGGAGAAGAAGATTGTGGTCATACCGAATTTCCCACAAGAATTCCGTCGCTTCGGCAATTTGTACGAAATTATTGAATATGGAAAAAGAAAGCAGATCACAATTGAAATGCCTCTTCAAGAGTTCCGTTCTTATGCAGGTCAGCATCTCCTTCATAAACAAGTTGCTAAAGAGCCTGAGGAGTTAATCATGTCTATACCCCCTGTACCTTTTCCACACGAGGAGTGTACTTTAGCCATCGGTGGGCAAATTAAATCTATGGTCTGGCTGCAAGTAGTCGAAATAATGGATGATGATACCCGAATCTTCAGTAACCGAAATCAACCAGATCGAGTTATTGAATATGAATTCCGTTTTCATCCAGATCGTGAAACCATCGCAGAGTTCCGTTTAGTAGCGATTAAAGATTCTAATCTCGTAGAAGCTTCTTTACTATTATTCAGGTATTTACTAATGGAAGGGGAGCATGAAATTCAACTTACATTGAATGATAATAATATGGTTATACTTGGAGGCATTCTGTCTAAAGATAGAGAAAAGGATACTAGGATAGAGAGATCTATACCTGTCATGGAACATTTGTTTGAAATTGAGTGCTTCTTTAAGATTAAATTTCAAATGCCTACTACGTTAACAGAAACAGATGTAAAGCAAATTACTGAAGTTGTCCGAATCATACGTTTAAATAATCTTGAAGAGGATGTATCAGGTTATACATGCGGTGTGTATTTTTCTGATTTAGAAATGTTAAGAAAAATTGTTTATGAAGAGATTAATGATGTCACTTTTCAACCATATGACGATGCTAAGATTACGTTGCTCAATTATTGTTTCAATATCAGGACAAATTTTATATCAGACATTCCTCCTAGAATCAAAGATGTTGGGTTACTCAAGAAAAAGTTGGAGCTCTTATCTCAAGGAGAAACAGTGAATCTTCAATTTGTTTCACCAGAAGGAGCTAATACGAAAATCAGGTTCAACATTATCTGCGGGGAACTGTAAGTCAATTATCTACTACAAATTTAGTGAAATTAGCAACTGGCCAATATGTATGAGATAGTTGTTAGAGGGTGCAAAATTTTGTAAACCAAGAAACGTAGTTTCAATCTTTCATTACTTAATGTCTTTAAATATCCATCCATATTGTGCTATACTATCTTCATACATTAGCAACATTTTTCTTTAAGGAACAGGCACACGCCACATTCCAATTCTACGTCCTATCAAGGGCGATCTGTATCACTTTTATTTGGTGATCATGTAGAATTCGGAAAGGGCAGGTGCCTTTTTTTGTTGTGTTGATAGGCTATACCTCTCTGAGAATAGGGTGACCTAAAAGTGACCTTAAAGACACCTTTAACACTTAGGTCCATCCAAAGAAACCAAAGGAGGTCTATACAAATCCATGAAACACATATAAACGTACAACTCGCTCATAGGACTAAACTTCTTTTAATACATCCTAGTCCTGCTGCGTTCTCGCCGCTCATTTTTTGGTTGACTATTTAGCCTGCCTGTTGTATTGCCCCCTTTTAACGAGGGTTTAGATTTGTATCTAGAAATCTGCAACTTTTATTGAACCTGGAACCCCCTTTGCGCGCGGCGCGCACTCACTCTAGCCCTAAAAAAAAGATATAGATACGTATCTAGGTTTCAGAATTGAAAGTAGATCATAGATCCGTGCTTATGTGTCTCAGGGTTGAAGATCTCGTATAAAGGGGAAGGAAAAGGCGAGAAGGAAGAACGTATGCGAGAAGACGAAGTGCTTTCCTGTGACCGAGTAGTACGATATAATGTATATATGGATGAGTTTTACAGTTGATGGTCTATTGCCCTTCCTCCCTCTCCATATGTGTTGACGATCGTTGCTCTTCGCATCTACTAAACGTTCATCATTTTTTTTAGAAACAGATACATATACGCTTAGATTTGCGGTTCCATCGAAAGGTACCTGTAGGGTGAAGAATGAATTTCTGTCTCGAGATCAAAGCTTTTTCTAGTAAACCGATTGTTTCGAAAGTATCTATAGCACTATAGGGAGAACGATAAACACACAGAGGGCGGACATAGCTTGTGTAGTAAAAATCAGAAAATAAAAGGAGTATGAAAATGAATAAGGATTTTTTAGTAGCATTAACGGAGATTGAAAAGCAAAAAGGGATTTCAAAAGAAGTTTTGTTAGAGGGTCTTGAGGATGCACTCGTATCAAGTTACAAAAAGAAGTTCAATACGGCAACGAATGTGCGTGTCGATATTAATCGTACGTCTGGTGCAATGAAAGTGTTATCAAAGAAAATGGTTGTAGATGATATTATTGATGAACGAGTCGAGATATTGATCGACCAAGCTCGGCAGATCAACCCAGAGGTCCAGCTTGACGAGTTTATTGAAATTGAAGTTACTCCGAAAGACTTTGGACGGTTGGCTGCTCAAACGGCCAAACAGGTGGTTATGATGAGAATTAAAGAAGCTGAACGAGCTCTCGTGTTTGATGCGTACGCTGGTAAGGAAGAAGAGATCATCACTGGAAAGGTCCAGGGCATGGACTCATCTAACTTATATGTTTTACTAGACCACACCGAGGCTGTCCTACCTATCAGTGCCTTGATGCCAAATGAAAAGTTTAAGCTTGGGGATACTCTATCAGCGTATATCTCCCGCGTTGAACAAACCTCTAAGGGAACTTTGGTTATTCTGTCTCGTGTACACCCAGGGCATCTGAAGAAGTTGTTTGAAACAAAGATCCCAGAAATACAAGAAGGAAAGGTCGCCATCAAATCCATCTCCAGAGAAGCGGGGATCCGTTCGAAGATTGCAGTTACTGCACTAGATCCAGATGTGGATGAAGTTGCGGTATGTGTAGGCGTAAAAGGGCAAACTATTCAATCCATTACCAGTGAACTCGGCGGCGAGAAATTAGATATCATTAAATGGTCCAAACAGATGGAAGAGTATGTTGCAAATTCCTTAGCACCTGCTAAAGTACTTGAGGTCCACATTTTTGACGATGAAGAGGATCCGACAGCACGTGTGATTGTGCCCAATAATCAGCTCACACTTGCGATTGGTTTGAAGGGGCAAAATGCACGTCTTGCAGCAAAATTAACGGGTTATAAGATGGATCTGTATAGTGAGGATCAAGCATTTAAACAATTCGGCCGTCCAGTAACGATAGTCGAATAGATTCAGTTCTTTCTAATTAGGGCAATGGACACCTTGGCTTTATAAAATGATTTATAGGGTTAAGAGAGATATAGCAGGCGCAGAAACAGCCCGAGATAAAGAGGCCTTCTAATCGGGTTTATAACCGTACAAGCATAGTCTTGATCCAAATGATAGAATATGAATGTTTAACTTGCCATATGCAATTTTAATTTCAGCAACAGAGGAGAAGTAATTATGCAGTTCCTCATAAAAATCGGAATTTGTTCCTTTATTCTTAGCATGTTTTTTGTGGCCAATCATATTCATGGCGTGATACCTCCAAGTGTTTACCGAATCTTTGGTACGATTGGGATATCTCAAATCATTATTTCTTATTACATGTGGAAAGCTGAATTTTCACGGATGCAAGGTAGTATGGATCGTAAAGTACCATATGATGAAGTTGAAAAACCTACGATGACAGGACCTATGGTAAGAGGCGCTGTAGTTTCACTAGTCTTATGCGGCACTCTTTTAGTTCCTCATCTGATTGCAATAGGTGGGGTGTGGATCCTCTCATATGGAATTAGCTTTTTCGTGGTATATACGTTCCTTTCGAAATACATGGGCATTCGTCAAGACACAAAGACACTACGTCATAAACAATCTTTTTCACGTTCGTAATCAAACTAAAGGATCCGGAAAGTGAGGGAGTCTAATGCCAGTGAAAGAGGAGATTAAACTCGGTCCAGAACGCTTAGGGCTCAGTGAGAGAGATATCATGTACTTGCTCATCTTTCGTGAACTTCACAATCAGTCGGCATCTCCTTCAGAAATCTTTGAGGTGGTCCGCGCGGAATTAAGTAATATACAACGAGGACGAGCGAGATCCTATTTCTACAATGTAGTAAATCAGATGGAGTCTTTCGGATGGATAACATCGATTCGGACGGAGAACAAGAACAATAAAAAATACTACGCTATTACCGCAGACGGTTATGCGAAAATAGATAGTTTTAAAGAATCATGTATGGATTCCATGAAGAGTTTAAAAAGTATGGCCGATCACTTTGACTTTCATATCTCGGGTACCGGTAAATCCGAACCCATTCAACTGAATACGCAGCAACGAAAAATGTTTAACCGATTAATTAACGTGCGGCATTTGATCCGGTTCTTATTTTTAAAGATTCTAACGGAGTCTGAACATCGTCAAGAAAGTGGAAAGAAAGTGTGGTTACTTTTTAAAGAAAGATACGAATGGCAGCCTGCACAAGGGTATTTTTACGAGGTGCTTCGAGAAATGGAAGTAGACCAGGGATATGTAACAGGAAATTGGACGACAGATCGGCGTAGCACCTATATTTATCAGATTACGAGTCACGGGTTAGAGTCTATCGCAAGTGAAGCAGAGACTACGTTACACTTCTTACGACAGTTACAGCACTATACACGTTTTATACTAAACTTGTTTCCTGATCGGAACAGTTAATGCCTGAACGAATTGCATATTCAATAGACTCAAAGCTGCATCTAAATCAGATGGGCTTGGATAAGGTCATCTCAACAGGAGGAATTACGAGTGCAATCTTTAAATTTCGCACTACAACTGTTTAAAGATAGTGGTGTTCCATTCAAGCTAAGTGGCGAAGAGCAAGCAGAAAGAGAACTGAAAGTAACACGCTTAGTTGTAACTAAAGATCATGTAGTACAAGGACATATTCAATCGTACTTAAATGTACTAGTGAACGTTGAAAAGAGAAAACAAAAAGGGTACAGCTCTGTGGTCATTTTATTTGAAGGGTATGAACATGAAGCCCGAAGAATGTACAATGTGCCCGAGTTAAAAGCTTGGATCCAAAAACTAGTGAAGAACAAACCACATCTGTTTTATTTTATTGCTAATATGAATGATCATTATGTTCATGATATGGCACTATGTTCAGTTATGCCTTCCGCTTCTTTTGTTCCTACATCTTTATTGGCGTATACGGGTAAGTCCCCGGAACTTGAGTTAAACGGAGCAGATGTTACACCAGTGATTCAAAAACTGGCTAAAGCAGCATTTATGTATGCCAAAAAGTTGAAGCACACGCCTGAAGAACTGATGGACCAATGTATCACTTTTCTGGATCATGTGAAGTACGAAGAACATTTAAAAGAACATAAGCGATTTCTTCAAGAGATCTAGATTACTTGCCGGTATGACGGAAAGCACCTCAAAGAAGGTGCTTTTTCTTTTGCTTCTAATGAGGGTTTATGAGCAGTTTTAAGCCTCTTCACACAAGAACACCTAATTCAAAGATGAGTCTGAAAACGAGTAGTGCATTGACGCTGACTGCGCCTGCTTCCTATGTGATGCTTACGCTTCGGTGTATCAAGAGGCCGTAAGCAAGGACTTTGCCGTTGTATGTCGAATGACTGTATAGAGGTGGTTCATTGTGGAGGAATTAATACAAAAGATTACTACATTTAGAGATGAGCGGAACTGGGGACAATTTCATAATCCCAAGGATCTGGCCATTTCTTTGAATCTCGAAGCGAGTGAGTTGCTTGAAATATTTCAATGGAAAAGTAACGAAGAAGCCATTGCGAAAAGCAAAGACAAGCTTCAAGATGAATTGGCTGATGTTCTATATTATGTGTTACTCATGTGCAACGATCTTAATATTGATCCGAAGAAAGCTTTAATAGAAAAGCTGAAGAAGAATGCAGAGAAATATCCAGTAGAGAAGGCATATGGCTCAAACAAAAAATACACCGAGCTTCGTGGGAGTAACCAAGAATAAGGGTCCCTTTCCTTCATTAAGGCTACATTGTTCATTCATAAGGTAGTAGATTAACTATCCGTGGGAAAGGTTAATCAGTTGGGTTTTAATCCAGATGACTTGTTCACATGTAAGTAGAGACCGCAGAATAAGAAGATGTTTACACGCTTCTGGACAGCATACAGGGTGACCTCGGTGTAAGATTACGGTATAATGAAATCAATTGAATACTCACAAAGCGAAGCACGCTTCTCCCTATGGGGAAGCGTGCTTTTTGCTCGTTATAGGAGGTT
Source organism: Paenibacillus sp. OK060 (assembly GCF_900101205.1). Lineage (NCBI taxonomy): Bacteria > Bacillati > Bacillota > Bacilli > Caryophanales > Paenibacillaceae > Paenibacillus > Paenibacillus sp. OK060. The sequence continues at coordinate 25,696 of NZ_FNFR01000010.1, read as the reverse complement.
TACATGAAACTTATCATAGCTGAAAAAAAAGACCAAGCCCAACGACTAGCGGCTCCTTTTCCAACCAAAGGGGAAGGTTGGGGCTACATCGAGGTACTTCCCTGTCCGACATTCCCCAAGGGAGCTTACTTCTCGTGGGCAGCAGGACACTTAGTTACTTTAAAAGAACCAGAGGATTATGATCCAACGTTTGAAAAGTGGAGAATGGAGCATCTCCCCATACTACCAGGACCCTTTCAACTGAAGCCTGCAAAAGGGAAAGAAAAATTGTTCGCTCACTTGAAGAAATTGATTCAAAACAAGAGCTTTAACGAAATTATAAATGCCTGTGATCCGGGCCGCGAAGGTGAAGCCATCTTTACTTTGATTTATCAACTTAGTGGGTGTAAAAAACCCGTGAAAAGACTTTGGACATCTTCGTTAACGAAAGATGCGGTTTTTGCAGCATTTCAGAATCTTCTACCCGAATCAGAAAAGAAAAATTTGTTTTATGAAGCATATGCTCGGTCATGTGCAGATTGGCTTGTGGGGATAAATACATCAAGAGCATACTCCATATTGCTTCGAGAGAAAGGAGTCAAAGTTGAAAAAGGAGAGAGCTTCTCAACAGGGCGTGTTCAAACACCGGTTCTAGCACTTATTGTTGAACGCGAGAGGGAAATAGAGAGTTTTGTATCCACGCCCTATTGGGAAGTCATTGCAAACTTCAGCTTTAGCGGTATGGAGTATAGGGGGAAATGGTTTACAGGCAATCAAGACCGACTTATGGATCAGGGTAAAGCTGAGAAATTGGCCGCTTGGTGTTCAGGAAAAACGGCAGATATCGATGAGATATCTGTGGAGACTAAAGAGACTTTTCCCCCTTATCTGTTTAGTCTTTCCGCATTGCAAACCCTTGCCAATAAACTTTTTAAACTAAGTCCGAAAGATGTCTTAGATGCCTGTCAAACGCTATACGACAAGGGATATCAGAGCTACCCACGTACGGATAGTAATCGGATAACGACTGAGGAAGCAAAGGAGTTACCCAGCATTCTTGAAAACATAAGTAAACTAGGGTCTTATACTCCTTTAATCCCTAAACCGGTTCCCTCTATTATGAATAATAAAAGATATGTGGATGCTTCGAAAGTATCAGACCACTATGCGATTATACCGACCGATACAGCTCCAGATTTAAGCAGATTAAGCCATAATGAAAGACTGATCTATGATTTGGTTGTCAAATCAGTAATTGCAGCTCATTATGATAGTGCTATTCTGGAACACACCACGATCATCACGTATGTGGGAGATCAATTTTCGTTCATAACCAAAGGGAAGAGAATCATTCGAGACGGCTGGCGTCTCGTTATGAATACAGATGACCCTGACGAGAGCGAAGAAAGCCTACATCTGCTTCCTAGTGTAGTGGAGGGACAAGTTGGTCACACCACCGATTGTTTTGTTAAAGAAGCCTGGACTTCTGCTCCTAAGCGTTTGACAGAAGGTAACCTTATCTCAATGATGAAATCTGCGGGGAATCAGTTAGCAAATAAAGAACTAGAAAGCATCATGCGCAAAACGCATGGTCTTGGGACAGAAGCGACTAGAGCAAGTATTATAAGCCGATTAAAGGATCAGAGTTATATTGAAATCAAAAAAAACTTGGTGTATCCCACTGTGAAAGGACGAACGCTTATTCAAGCTATCGGCCAATCTGCTTTATCCTCAGCCGAAACAACTGCCAAGTGGGAACAAACATTAAGTGAAATTGGTCAGGGGAGATTTACACATACTAGCTTTATTGATCAGGCCAAGAAACTGGCTACTAAGCTTGTTTATGATGCTGTGAACTCTGTTCATTCTATGGACATGCCCGAAGCAGTTAAACCAAACTCAGCAGCGACTGGTAACGGCATTCCCATGTCACGACCTCCATTATCTAGCTCACCAAGACAATCTGTATCGTCGCTGGGGGAGTCCAATACTACACATATCAAGAGGGATCCAAGACATCAAAAGAAATCGATGCATGATGAGGATATAGAAATCAAGGGGAACGCTACTGAATATTCAGATGCTTCAGAACAGATTACTTCTCCTATATCCAGTAGCCCGGCTAAGACATTACCTATAACTGAAGCGCACCGGCGGCCAAAACGAAATGTGACCGCTGATCACAACTTGGGATCTTGCAAAAAATGTGGCCAGCCTGTCATCGATAAAGGAGTTTTATATGGCTGTAGCGCATGGGAGAACACGGGATGTGATTTCAAAATTAGCAAAACAATCAAAGGAAAAGTCATTGAAAAGGAAACGATCCTACGTATTCTGGAAACGGGATCGAGTGGTTTGATACGGGGATTTGTTCATAAGTCCAAAGAATCGAATAAAAGCGATACCGTCTTTGATGCTATATTACAGTTTGACCAGACAGGCAAATTGTGTTGGAGTTACCCAAGCACCGGTGTGTTGAAATTACCTGTCACCTTACTTAAATCTTCAACAGTCATCCCCCCTTCAAACCAGGATTCAAAAAGTGCTTTCGCTGAGCTTGAAAGAGAAACAGCTAATATGAAGTTACCTGCCAAAGTTATTCGCGTCACCTATGGACCTCGTGTAACGAGATATGAATTGGTACCGGCAGAAGGGCTAAATATATCCCATTTTAAGCGACTCAAGATGAATTTGAAAATGGCTCTCAAGGCTGAAGAAATTACGCTTTATCTCCCTATCCCAGGCACAAACGTAATTGGTATTGAAGTACCCAGTAAACTACCCTATACCGTTCATTTAAGACCACTCCTTGAGAATAAAGAATTTTTAGCTATACGAACTGCTCTAAACTTCCCTATTGGCATGGACATGTCGGGGGAACCGGTTTATGCAGATTTAGCCAGCATGCCGCATCTACTGATCGCAGGAGCTACAGGAGCAGGCAAATCCGTATTTATCAACGCTATGATCATAAGTCTTTTATACAGTCTGGGTCCGGATAAGCTTAAATTTTTGTTCATTGATCCCAAAATGGTCGAACTCTCTATTTACGAAAACATCCCGCATTTGTTTGGCCCGATCGTAACGGATGTGAAAAGAGCAGGAATTGCATTGAAAAAACTTGTTGTAGAGATGGAAAAGCGATATGAAATTTTAAGCCACTATGGTGTGCGTAATATTGAATCGTATTACGATAGGGTACAATCTGTAGATCCTAGCGCTCCTCGTCTACCTTATATCGTTTTAGTCATAGATGAACTTGCGGATTTGATGATGACAACAGGAGCGGATGTAGAGGAATGTATTCAGCGAATTGCCCAACTTGCACGTGCAGCTGGTATTCATATGATCATAGCCACACAGCGGCCCTCCAAACAAGTTTTATCGCCTGTGATTAAAGCAAATTTACCCGTAAGAGTTGCATTCGCTGTTGCCAATCATTATGATTCTAAGGTAATTCTGGATGAGTCGGGAGCTGAAGATTTGCTAGGGAGAGGAGACATGCTCTATCTCCCTAAGGATGGGGCAAAAAGAAGATTGGTTTCTGCTTATGTGTCTGATGTTGAAATTGAGAATATAGTATCTCACCTCAAATCAAGTGAAGAGGGTCCCTCACGAGCTTTTGCAAAACGAATTTAATGTATCTTCACTATCTCCATTTTGTACACTTTTTTGCACCCGAGCCACGAAGATGGATATGACGACTATGAGTAGCTACAAAGCGCCACGAAGAGGGCCGCCGAGTCAGCGTTGATATCGAAGTACTCCGCGAACTACTAAGGATTCCCGATAATCAAGGTTTACTGGCCTTCGTGACTACGCGTCAATCTTATTGACGTTGGATACCGGTATTCGGCTATCGGAAGCCCTGGCGCTGTTACCAAGCAATTTCCGTCCCAAGGCTCGCGAGATCCACGTTACGGCATTAACGGCGAAGACACGGTGATCTCGGGATTTTCGATATCTGACGCGACGATTAAAGCTATGAAGAAGTTAATTCGTGCGCGGCCGCTGAGTTGGGCGGAGAATGTTCCGATATTCTGCACGTACGAAGGGAACGCGTTGAACCGGCATGTATGGTTCGATAGACTTGAGCGGCATAGTAAGAAGATAGGCGCTCCATATTCGGCCATACCATGATGGAAATGACCCGGCGTTGAGTTGATTAACGATGACTTGAAGATCGAACATACGAGGACTTCACCGCTCAATAAGATTGCGGAGGACGAAGAATAAAAGAGGCGCTGTTCTCGCGGATTAATTTCTGTTGAGGGCTGCGTCTTTTGTTTATTTTCTCAGGTCTAAATTGTATATTTGACTAAGGGGAGGGATTGACAATGCCGGAGAATACAAATGAAGTTGAAAAAGTTCAGCACAGGAAGTTCAAGTGTAGCAGTGCTTCATGGACATTACTTGTTGTTGGGGCAGTATTCATCGGCTTAATCGTTTTGCTCACAGTTAGCCGGGCAGGACTGATATCTACTGGCTCAACGGACGCTGTTGAACAATCTAAGCCAGAAATCGGTGAAGCGGTGAAAGTAGGTTCATTCTATATATACATAAACGATGTTTCGGAAACAACGGATGAGAGTGACGGGATGAAAGTCGTAACGATTGGCGTTACCGCTATTAATAAGGCGAAAGAAGCGGACGCATTCTTAGGGAGTCAAATATTACTGCTTGATACACAAGGAAACGTATATAATCCGGAGATATCTCTGTTTGGCGGTGTTACGATTAATCCGGGTATCACCGAAAAGGGGACGGTTGATTACCACGTGCCAGCGAGCGTTAAAATAACAACCGCAATGGTCCGCGCAGAAATAGTCGACTTGGGCGGCGCAGATTATGTACGTGTGGATTTAACGAAATAGGTACCGGATTGACTGGCACTCAAGTTCTTCCTTCCACCTTTCTCCCTCTCAAGATAAGATATATAACCCCTTCATATGCAAATGGTACACTTGCCCGCAGCGGATATAATTTTCGTTCGCGGGCTTGTTTGTCGTTACGGGAACGCATCGCTGCAACTATTAATTTCGTATATCTGCTGTATGTAAGATGTTGCGACGTCGCTAATTTATCCCGCTTGAATATTCCGTCCCTCCCGCGCTATACTAAGAACAAACGTTCCGCTCTCGCGGATTCAAACGGAGTTGAAACGGAAAATGATCGATATCACCTCGGAAGACCACACGCTAATCAAATCGCATATCATACTGCCGCGTGTTCTCACCGCATTCGAACGGGACATCGCGCTTATAAACGCAACGCTAAAGACACCGGGCCCTTACGTCGACGTGATTGCGGAGGCCCAGCGGAAGATTACCGCGGATATATATGAGATCCGTAAGTGCTTTCGTCAGCGCGGCATTAAAGTCTACGAAGAGGTATCAGATAATGACGGCGTAACGGCGCGCTATAAATGCCGCGGCTATGAATCGCAAATGCGTATAAGGTGGACCATGATGGCGGCGGATGCGAACGTGGTTATGCGGAAGTATCTCGGGTTGAATACAGATATGTAGAGAGGGCGTTTGTGACGGTGCCTCCGATGTAGACAGCAAAAAGACGCAGCTTCGATCGACTGCGTCCGGGGTCTTGCGTGTGTTGGCAGTAAGCGTTATGATGATTGCATTAAGTAGATGGCGGTAGCAGCTCTTGGCGGGGAGGCTATCGCTTTTTTTGTGTAAGGGAAAGTAGACCAATAATAACTAATCCAAACTGCAACATTATCGTGAGGGCTTCGTAGGTACTCATTTAAATCACCTCCCATCTCTATTCTAAAATTATACAGTAGATTCTATGTTGGCCAATTGTTCGCATAAAAAGGGAAACAAAATATGATAGCGATGCTTCTACTAACTCGTTGATACCTCCGTAGTATAAGTGGAATAGCGTAATTTGGTAAAACGTCATCTTCGGCGATTTTGATTTAGTGGGGAGTACAATTACCCTAATAAGAATAATCCTCTGACTTAAAGGATTTTTAGCGAATACGGTCTAGCCCCATTTTTGCAATGTACTCCTACGAAAACTCGTATATGCTTTGTATTTCTCATTCTCATGCTATTTTTCATTATTTGAACATTATCTCGTGTTCACTCCTTCGATTTTGACGCTGAGAAACAGCAGGGAATTTGCGCCAATTTGTCGAAGTATATAAGCAACCAACAACGAAAGGACTACGTCTATAAATGCGTCCGCTAACTTCCGACATCCAACTTTATACCGCGCAACTGGGCCGGATGCCTATCGTTATATTTATCGGCGCGGAGCTCATTGGCAGCGGTGTGGTCGAGGACATTACGGAGATGAGCGTTGCGGTGAAGGGCGAACGGTATTGCGCAGAGTCTGCACGTTTAAATATGCGGGATAGAGGGAGGATGGGGAAGTATGAGCGAACCAAGTTTATTTTCGGAAGCTTTAAATAGCACAGGAGATATCGTAAAGAATCTACCTGAGGAGGTTAAAAATGACGTTATGCGCGGACCAGCCAAAGAAATTGGTACAGGTCTTAGTAATTTGATGTATATAATTTTCAGCCCCTTTTTGAAGTCTAGGGTAAAAATCGAGCATAGTGTCAAGAAAATGAAAGCAGAGCTAGAGGACTCAATTAGTAGCGTCCCAACTAACAAATTAGTTGAGCCTGCCTTAAATATTGTAGGTCCTGCAATAGAAGGAAGTAAGTACCACATTGAGGATGACAATGTGAGAGGACTGTTTGTTAAATTAATCACCTCCGCTTCGAATGTTGACAAAGTCAAACGAGTACACCCTTCTTTTGTTGAGATTATTAAGCAACTATCACCTTTTGATGCTATGTGTATAAATTTTCTAGCAAAGAATCAATTACTTGTGGGATGCGGCATTATACATATGAGTTACGGTGGGGGCCATGGTTACAACGAGACTAAGTATTTATTTCCATTCAATGATATAAATATAGAAAATATGACCGCCTATTTGTCTTCTATAGATAATCTGATTAGGTTAGGATTAATACATTTTTTTGAAGAAGAATTTATTGACGAGAGTATGTATAATTCTTTTGGCGTTCTTGATGACATAATCGTATACCACAAAGAGAGACTTCTTCCGGATTATCCTCATTCAGTAGTTACATTAAAAAGATGTTCTTGGAGTTTTACTATGTTGGGTTTAGATTTTATAAATTCATGTGTAATTGACCTCAATTAACTCTAAAGATTAGCTTTGTGAAATACCGCATCCCATACGCAGGGATGCGGTTATTTTTCGTTTTCTCCGTCAAATACCCGTACATATAGCGCGATTAGCCCGGCCGGGGATGTTCCCCTTAGCGAAGCCCTAATACGCTGAATCCACGGTAAATCCACGCAAAAAAGAGCCGCCAATCATGCGGCTCTCCTATTCCTTCTCTATTACGATAAGCTCCGATATATCGTCGATCTCAAGCGCGTCAGCTATTTTAATCAACGTTTTGATATTGATCTGTTCGCGAATGTTACGAGACATCTCCGAGATAGCGGCTTGCCTAACGTTTGATATCTCAGCGAGCTGTGTCTGTGTCAACCCACGCTCAACCATTACTTCATTAAGGCGGATTCGAATCCTTCTCATATGTACACCTTCCCTTAAACCCCATTATAACGAATATACAGATATGCGTAAATAAAGTGTTGACGATATACTAGAAGTCGTATATACTAAAATACGTATATCATAATATACGTATAAATAAAAAATGAATTTCAATTTTCACAACAATGTACTCGAATGACATGCCACTCATTTAAAATATCGCCAAGGAGGCGCATTATATGAGGACAATCGTTCCAACTTACAAAATTAAGTACACTCGCGATCGCATCGCCACAATCTTCACCGTCACGCTTAACGGTATAGAACGCAACATTCCGCATAACCTGTTTCTCAGAGTATTCCCGTGCATTAAGTGAACTAACCGGACAGCCAGCTTAGAGGCATCAGCGGCGGTGCTCGAAGTGTTAAACGTTATCGCAGACTCTCTGATCCGTTAACTTCGTGGATTACAAACGAATTTGGGCGAACGGCACGGCGGCAATTCGTCGTAACGCACTTGTCATCCGGACAGAAGCTCAATATTTTGCCGGGAACACTTTGGAGGGCACTTGGATTGAGTCCGCGGACAACCGAAGGAGTAACTGCGCTGTCAGCCGCTAAGCTTGCCGAAGTCGGATTTATTATCCAAGGAGGAAACAACAATGACTGCAACTACCATTATGAAAACTACGTGTAACAACTGGAATTATAAAAATTTATATAAAAGTAGCTCTAACCGTATGCTCATATTCGTTTACTGTCTTGTACTTAACGTGAAGGAATTGATCGCCTAATGACAGCGAAAGTTGAACTCGAACTAGCTTCGATGGTGCTTGGGCCATTTGACGAGGACCACCAGTACGTATTGTATGAGGGCTATGTATTGAATGGCCGTCACATTTTCATTATGGATTCTGGCTACCTTTGGTTGCGCCAAGTACACAAGGCTCAGAACATGGATCACCTTTATATCGACGGAGACTCCAGCGGGCTAATTATTGCCAATGAAGTAGAGGGCATGGACATCCGCGAGCTCATAGAAACGATTATCACAGAATTGATGCAGATAAACGGTCTCCAGTTCCTTCTCGATATCATGCTATGGACGAAGGATCGTAGCGACCTGAACCTCAAGCTCGAACACCTTCGATGAACCTAACGGCGCGAGCCGCCTATTGGGGAGAAGACGCACGCCATGGCGACGTTATGTACTAAGGGGGCTGAATGCTGACATGGATCGCTATGCAGTTCGTAGTTTATCCGAACTTTACCGCGCCGACGGTTGGTCCGGAGCTTTTAACGCGATTGAGAGGTGGCCGGTTAAACTGGAACAGTCACTCATTGTCCGTTTAATATTCCTATAAATAATAATGTTAGTTTCTGTTAAATTATCTGGTAGAAAATCTTATGTTCATGTCTCAAATTCAGAAAAAGTGTCCTACTCATATATAGGGGGATTCTTAAAAATACCCTAGACTCGAATCGGTCGGCATTAACAAGGATACGCAATTTTCCGAAAAGTGTGTTAAAGAGATGGGGAGTCTTCTAGTACGAATATACCTGAGATTTACGAGGAGCCGAGGTAATGTCATTGAATGAAGTAAATTCAGTATGCTGTCTCAACCCGTATATCAATATTTTCATTCTTCAATCCTACGCTCATCCTCATGATAACCAAAAGGGTGTGGTATCCTCTCAAACATACATATCCCGTTTGAGGTTTTACAGTTTTATATTAAAATGCTCACAAGTTATACACTTGCGAGCATTTTTTCGTGTTGTTCCATAACTCTGAAAAGGCTTGGATCTTCTTCAAGACATTGAATGAAAATCTCAACAATATAGGGATCAAATTGATGACCAGCGTTATTTCGAAGTTGCTCAATAGCATAGTTTACATCTAAGGCAGGTCTATAGGACCGGCTGGTTGTCATTGCATCGAAAGCATCGCATATGGAAACAATTCGTGCCGGCAGAGGAATCTCATATCCGGACAACCCTCTTGGATAGCCCCTTCCGTCCATTCGTTCATGATGATAGAGAACGATCTCACTAACACCTATAGTTCGGAGCTCTTCAATCTCATTAATAATCTGAAAACCATATTCGGGATGCTTACGAATAACAGCAAATTCAGATTCCGTAAGCTTTTCTGTTTTAGAGAGGATGTTCTCAGGAACTCCTACTTTTCCGATATCATGAAGAAGCGCACCAATCTCTAAATAATAACTTTCACTTTCATTAAGCCGCAATTTCTCAGAAAGTGCCTTTGCGTATCGGCTGACATTTGTTGAATGAGAAGCTGTATAAGGATCTCGAGCATAAACCAGTTTAGAAAGAGCGCTAATTGTATCTTTAAAGAGGGTGCTCATATTCTCATTTTTTCGGATCAGTTCATGATTCATCGCATTAATTTGATGACTTTGAAGTTTTAATGTTGCTGTCAATTGGTTAAATCCATTTTCCAAAATACTAAATTCATCCCCTTTAGGATGAGCTCTATCTACAGTACTTCTGACTGCAGCTGTATCCAATTTTTTAATGACCTGCGATAGCGGCCTCATAATTGGCCCTGCAACCATATAATTGACGCTGGAGATTAAAATAAAGCATACAATATACTTTAGGATCTCATAAGATAAAATCTCAACTGTAAACCGATCATTACCTACAATATACCCGCTGAAAAGGTTCACTGATATTAAAAGAGTCGTTGCCATAATACTAAAAAGAGTAGCCAATTTAATCCTCACAGCCATCTGAATTTCCCTCCCAAAACAAAAAAAGCCCACAGCAATCCCTTTGGATTACCGTGGTGCTTCCACGTTTGATATTATATTATCTATATTATACCAGAATATAGTTCGTAAACAAAATAAAAGATTTCCCCAGAAACACCCTGAATTAAGCTGACAACTCTCGAGATAGTGGAGGTTTTCTTCGTATGAGGAAAAGGAAAAGGACCTACCCATTCGTTGAAAAAATAACTCTATTCATTCTAGTACGATTCAAGTATACTATGGTTAATTGAATACACGGTTCTGGAAGCACCAGAGGTTTAGCCGATCGAGAATTCTCGATTGACGTACCTTTGGTGTTTTTTTGTTGTTTTTTATGGGGTACTCTATACGTTCTCACCTTGGATTTGTTGTTGTTGTAGTCAAATAACCAAACAATAATGACGATCCAAACTTGTTTGATTGTAGATGAATAATGTTCAACGAGTACTCCATAAGAACCACCTACAGGATCGATATTCAATTTATTCCTTATTAACCTAAAGAGAACATTTGAGACATAAATTTGAACATTTCGAACAAATATACTTTAATAGTCCTATATGGATTGGTATATTAGTCATGTCCCTAATAGTTCTTTAGGATTACGTCAATGAGAGGTGCATGCAAGATGTATACGTCTAACGATTCATATTTAGAAAGAGAAAACCCACTAGTGCGAAAAAACAACGAAAATCTCTATGATCAAATTAAGCTCTGCATTATTTCCGATTATTTCCCAAGAACACTTTCCAAGCTCCCCAGTGGCACGATGGAATTCTTTGTGAGAGATGGAGAACTCGCAATTAACTATCACACTACAAAAATTGGACTCAGGGGTCCCAAGCAGGGGTTAGCAGGCGAGGGGATGAACCGTAGCAAACTGCTAACATTGTTACTACTTTTAGAGGATCAGATCACTGGACATCCAGCAATTGATTATGGAAGCATCACAATTACATACGAACTCCTTGAAAATGGTGAAGTAGATGGAGAAATCGAGTTCAAAACACAAGTAAACCACCGGCGACGCTAAGTACTTTGTGTACGAAATTTCAAGAATAGATCACCAGCATCCATATAGTTTTTTTTAGTTAAAGGGACTTTTTCAGAAGTATAGTCTAATGAAACGTTATAATTTTTTGTAAACATACCATCAGGTTGTATAGCCGTGATATATAGTATGTTAATGAGATAGCTTCTGTGCGAATAGACTAAGTTTGGCGAACACATTTCCTTAATCTCTTTAAGGTGTGTACTCGTCTCAACAGTTGTTCCATCTTTGAGGTGAACAATGTATCTATTACGATACTCTTTATCCTTCTCAACAAAGATGATCTGATTCTCTGCGACAGTTACATCACGGTAATTCTGCTTTAATATAACCCAATTTATAGCTTCTGCTACTTCAGCATCAATTAGCTTTTTTGCATATATCAGTTCTTTAGCTTTGTTAATCGCTCTCTTAAATCGATTTTCGTTCACGGGCTTTGTTATATAATCAACGGATTCAAACTCAAATCCTGCTAATAGATGTTCTGTAATGATAGAGCCTGTAACGAAAATGATCTGTGGATGAACACCCGATTGCAGTACTTCTTTAAAGGCAGTTATACCGTCCATTTTTTTTAGTCCTATATCTAACAAGATAATATCAGGTTTGTGTAATTTGGTTTCCTCTATTAAACGTATCCCGGATGATACACAGGAGACGACGATTAAATCCATTTCTTCTAAGTACTTTCTCAACAAAGACACTTGATGTATGTCGTCTTCTGCAATTATTACCTTATATCTTTGTTGTTCCACTTTCTAACCCTCCTATGCTGAATTACCTGACTAGCTTTAGATCACTGCATAACTCTACTCATAATTACCTTCAACGAATAGCATCTGTACTTCTTAAGAATCAAATCTGATTTTAATAAGAAGATGTTTGAAAAATTGTTTAGATATCTAAGGATCCAGTTGTTTTGTTGAACGATATTCTACATTTGACTAAAGTTTTAAAAATGTCTCGGAACCACGCAGTCCCCTTTAAAATTAAAGGTAATACCGTTCTTAACCACAAGAGAATAATACCTTTTACTCAAGATCATTTGTGTCGTATTGTGTCGAAGACTGTACATTAAAACGCGAGTATAGTTAAAACTTCATTAAACAACGAATAAAGAAAATGATTAAATTTTCTATTTTAAAATAGAAAGAAAGTAAAAGAGATCATTTTTCTGCAGCTCATCCTTACAAGAATATTATAAAAAAAACCCACTTCCTTTATAGAACAAGGTGATGGTTATTTTAGGTTTTCACCCACTATGTGGTGATATCATTAATTACACCATGATAAGCTTCAATACGGACGTGTTCATTTCTACATAATCTTTGTGACTCTTCAAAGGAAAAAAGACTGTCAAATTGGCTTTGTGCTATTCGAATCGCCATCCTGCAACCCTGCCTCTATAAAAGAACGCACAATATCTATTGGATTGGTTTCTTCATATAAGAATTCAGATTGACCACCTACTAAAATAGCGCGCAAGTACACGTTCCGCATATCATTGTTTTTCTGAATACCACTTAATTTAATATATCTTTTGTTCTCATTAACTGTAGTAAACCAAACACTCTGTGGGGAGAGCTTTTCTAGAACTCTCAAGTTATGAGAAGTAAATATAAGTTGACCTTTACTATGATTCTGGAATATTTCGATAAGTTCACCTAGCAGGTATTCGAAAACTCCTTCATCAAACTTATCTATGACAACAATTGTTGAAGGATTGTGAAAAGCAGATATAAGAGAAGTAGTTACAGCAAATAACTTTAGATTTCCAGCCGATTCAACCTTTAATGGTAAAATTTTATCCTCTTTAATTGAAATAAATTCTGCTCGGACTCCTTCTTCTCCATTAGTTAGGGTTGTGGTTCCCATATTTTTAAGCTGTACTTTCAATCCTGGAATAATCGCGCTCAGGACAACATTGTTTCTTTCAATGACATTTGCGAGATTTTTGTAATGTTCTTTAGATAAGGACACGGGATGATTAATATCAAAGGTGCTGTTTTCCATTGATTTTGAACTTAAATCATCAAATAAATAAGATGGGAACACGCTTTCTTGCAAGTTCTTTATTACTAATAGATTTTTAGAAAGCTGATCCCTTAAGGCTCGATAAATTACTAACTCCGGACCATCAAAAAGTCTATCGGCGTGGCTTGTAACTATTTTACCAAAAAATAATGACCCTTCTATTTGATCAGATAGTAACTTCATACCCTTTAGAAGAATCTCGTCTTCTTGTTTTGGTTTACGGCTTAATTTAATTGGTTTTCTTTCATCATTTTCGTAATGGAACATTTTACGGTACGATTTTTCCTTAGTGCTCACACTTTCCATCTGAACAACCATTTTATCTTCTCTATACTCCAAACTAACTTTGTATTTAGCTTTGAACCAGTTTGTATCTTGTTGTAGCATAAATTCAAATTCCAGAGAGAGTTTTTTTTCACCCTCATAAATTAACCGTTGATTCTTACCTGGAAGTTTCTGACCATTAAGTAAGCTCTTTAAAATTGACAATGCCTCAACTACAGCAGTTTTCCCTGAACCATTTTGACCATAAAAACCTACTACTTGTGCATCCAAAATATTATCGTTGTTAAGATCAAAATTAACTTTACCGTAACGAACATTTTTTATGTTTTGCATCTCTATGGATAAAATTTTCACTTCACAATTCAAATTTAACACACCACACTTCCTTAACTTCTTATACATATAATATCGCTAATCGAGAATCAAATACATTGTTCTCGATAGGAATTATGGAATAACTCAATTACAAAAAGATTATATTTGGTTTAAATTGTAGTTTTATATTTAAAATTTGAAATATCAATTTTCATCATGGGTAAAGATCGAAATGGTTTAGAGCATAAATAAAACAAAATACTAAATATTGAGAGACTTTTCCTGTTGCATGTAGAAATTAGTATAAGACGGTTCCATGGTTTTTTCTTTTAAGATGTTTTGATGTGAGGAGATTTTATAGTTTCTATTGCATAAGCAGAGCCCCAAAAAATGTTGATTTCATGTATACCACTGCAAAATTTTATATCTTGAGACCTAGATAAATATATTCCAAATTACCTAATTATGTTATAATCCTTTTCGGTACAAATTTACTAAGGAGGATGAAATGGGAAGAATAATTTTATACATTATTGTTATAGCATTCATAATTGCTGTAATCACTAAGTTTTTCTATCTACTTGTCGCTGGTGCTCTAGGATACTGGGCATATAAGCAATTTAAAAAGAATCAAGTCAAGGGAAGTAAGCAAACACTGACTTATATCTTAGGAGCGTTTGCGGGAGTGTTTCTAATCTTCTTTTTAGGATCTCTTTCTTCCGAAACAGCAAACAAGACAGAGCCGATTGCTGTGATTGATACTAAAGAGGACAGCTCATCTAATTCTGAGACAAAAAGCATAACGGCAGATGATATAGAGACATCCCAGAGCTCAGATTCCAAAGGGAAACAAACTCAAGGAACTCAAAATAATCATGATAGGCTTCCTGCTACTTTGCTTGAAGTCACGGACGGCGACACGTTAAAAGTTACGGTAGAAGGCAGAGAGGAACAAGTTCGTTTACTACTTATTGATACACCAGAAACCGTTCATCCAGAGAAGGAAGAGCAGCCTTTTGGTAAAGACGCATCCAACTTTGTAAAGAAGCAGGTTGCCAAAGGTAATATGGAACTTGAATTAGATGTTTCGGAACGCGATAAATACGGGAGATTGTTAGCATATGTATGGATAGATAATAAAATGTTAAATGAGCAACTACTCGAATATGGGTTAGCTCGTGTTGCTTACATATATCCACCGAATACGAAATATGTAGATCAATTTGAAGAAATCCAGAAACAAGCACGTGTACAAGCCAAGGGGATATGGAGTATAGAAAACTATGTCCAAGACAGTGGCTTTGTTGAACCTAAGCCTACGATGGAAGAGCCGGTTGTTGTCACAAAAGCACCAAGTGTTGAAAAGAACAACGAAGTTAAAAACGAACCAATTGTAACGAATGTGTATTATAAAAACTGTGATGCTGTAAGAGCCGCAGGAGCTGACCCGATTTATGAAGGGGAGCCTGGATACAGTCGTAAACTTGATCGTGATGGAGACGGTATTGGTTGTGAAAGATAAGTAGTCAACTATCTCAATAATGGATCAGATACATTCAAGCGTATAATTTAATCTGACTTAAGATCTTTATCAGTTTTTGAAACTTTTGAAAGGTTGTGTAGAAGTGAAGGAAATAAAGAGAAGTAATATAGTATTACCTATTATAATTAGTTTGATGGTCGTTGTTTTATCTGCTTGTGGTAAGCCAATAACGGAAGAACTGTATTCAGAGACCGTATCACAAGATGTGAAGAATAGCACTCAACTTACACAAGAGGAAAAAGATTATTATAGCAAAGCAATTGAGAACGCAAATAGTGAAAGTGCAGATCTTTCTGCTAAAACCGTTAGTCAAATCATAACTGGTGAAAAAGAGAGACAGCTAAAAATAGAGGAAGAAGAAAAAAAGAGACAAGAAGAGATTAAACGTAAACAAGAAGAAGCAGAAAAAGAAAAACAAGTTCAGCTTAAACTTTTGAATGAGTCCATAAAAGTTGGCTTAATCAAGAAAAGTGTGACCTACGCAGACACGGATAAATGGATTTTCAGAGACATCATTAACATGACACTCGATTTGAATAATATTTCTGACAAGGCAATAAAAGGATTTCAAGGGGTCATCACTTTTAAAGACATGTTTGGAAATGAGATCAAGTCACTTAACGTAAAATACGATAAAGCAATTAAAGCTGGTTCATCCGTTTCTTATGATGGTAGCTTTGAAGTGAATCAATTTATGGATGAGGATAGCGAGCTTCGGGATACACCACTTGAAAAGATCACAGTTGATTTTCAGATGGACCAAATTATCTTTAATGACGGAGTAACTGTAAAGAGTAGCGAAGTCGAGTAGTAGTGGGTATACAACCTAACAGTGTATTGGTATAGGTATTTGTATTTTATTTATGAGGCTTGGAGTAAATAAAACCCTTTAATTCGTAAAATAATGACGTTCTGATATTTTAACTTTATAATGTAATGAAACTGTTACATTACTTGGAAAGCCTGATAACCATAGTGATTGTATGATATATCAGGAGACATTCATCGAAGACATAGCGTCTATAGCGATTAAATCAAGGAACTTCCCACAACAGAAACACCTGATAAAGATGATTATGTCATCATTGCTGGAGAACTATGGAATGATGTGGGATGGTAGTAATTTGGAGCTATACTGGCTTAAGTGGCTAGACAAGACCAAGTCGTTCACAACCCTTTTTAGATAGAAATCATCTAAATTTTGATCTGGTTGAGCAGTACCTTGTTGAAAGCTAGAATGGGTGTGAAATACATAGGATAGTGAGGACAATTTTAAACATTGGAGGACAAACTTTTTTTTTACGTTTGGGGGAGCCTCTTCTTGTATTAGAAAGTATCGAAAAGAAGGTACGCTGTGGTGGAACTGTGAATGAATACGCAGGCAGCGTAACAGAGAAGGATTAAGGAACTTAAGAAGGTTGGTTGGGAAGTGGACTACATTATAATCCACACATGCTTGACTACTGCTTCAGAGTACACAACAAACCGTTGTGAACTTTACATGGATTAGATGAGATACATCCATACTTCAAGGGTATTGAGCACAAGGCCTATGATAAGCAATGGTGCTTTGGTCATTTTCATCATGACTTTGAATTTCCGAATAATCAAAGGTTGTTGTATACAGATAGGATACGTAGTAGCTAGATCAAAGACTAAATCAAAGATATAGCAGAGAAGTCGTTGTTTATGAAGAGGAAAATGAGCGTACATTACGATGTAACCTAAGGAGGAACAGATGCAGTATTTCCCAATGACGGATATCGTAAAGAAATTTAGTAATAACCAGAGATTTGCATATAATGTCGTGGTGAATCTCTATACTCGTAAAGATGAGAAAGATGATTATATTAACAAAAATGTTCGCATTTGTTCAAATGAGAACATCAGTGAGGAAGAACTTATACAAAGAGCAACAAATGTGGTTTATGGGCTGATTGATTCAAAGGAAGAGTTCGGGCGTTACGATCAAGTAAAAATTGTAGGAATTGCTTTTGCAGGTGCCTATGATCGAGATTTAAAATAACAAGGTCATCGAGTGCACTTCACCTTATATACACTAAATTCAGTTATACCATAGAATTCCGAACTTCATCTTGCCTACAAAATTAAAAAAGGAATACAATATGCCTTTCTACAAACAGAATTGATTATAATCTGGAAATTTATAGATTAACGTCGCTTTTCATTTTTGGATCTATTGTGAGACCTTATAAGTAGACAAGCAAACTGATTTCCCCATGATACTTAAACAGTATTTAGAATAGGTAGATCCTTTAATGAGAAACAAAATTGATTCAGAATCTTTACTGTTAATCATATTAATATTTCTACGTGTATATAGAAGTAAACATAAAATAAGAGAAGGGCTGTGCCAGTATTGAGAGGTAAGATATCTAAAAGGTTGATAGCAATTTTCGTAGTTTTCACATTGTATTTAGCCAGTACAAATCAGATGTACGCAGAATTCACCGAATTAAGCTTAGAAGAGCACGGAGGGCTACAGCAGGAATGGGTACATACTTTTCCTAAAGAAATTGACTATCTGAGCTTTGAACTAGGTTACACTCCACAAGACCATGTTAATCGTGCTGCTCAGCTTGTTATGTTAAACCCTGCGACTGTGTCTGGTAATAACTTCAGCCTATATACGATAAATATTAAGACAGGGAAACTTGCCTGGACGTATGACATTAAAAATAAAGTGAAAAACTTTTATCCATTGAATCATACATGGTTTTACAACCAGAGCGGTAATATATTTTATCAATATTCTACGAATCACGGGAAAACGTTTAATATTCTTAGTTTGGATGCGAAAGGAAAACGTATATATGAGAAGAAGGATTTAAGTTTCTCAAATATCTATCCGTATAAAAATGGAATTGTTCTACAGCAAACGGATAGTCTTAAAAATCAGTCCCGTTTTATCACACTAAATTCTAAAGGAATAACGACAAGCGAGACTGTGTTAGGTTATAAAACTGAAGTACTTACTTCTGGTTATGTACTCCATTTTGTAGGTGAGAATAAAATCGAGGTTTTTAAAGATGTAACCTCTTTAAAAAAGCCATTATTTACGATTAACTCCAAAAAGTTTAGTGGATTCTACGTTGCGGGTTATCATCAATTAACTGGCGGTACCCTAATTGTAGAATATGAAAGATCCAATTCATATGGTGGACAAAAATTAATGGCATATGGAGTTAATGGCAAACTCAAATGGGACACAGTACTCGATAGAAATATGAATATTTCTATGCATTCAACCGGAAGTAAACTATTAATCGATAACCAATCTGAACACAGTATCACTTTGTATGATCATAACTTCAAAAAACTGTTTTCTCGTGAATATGAAGGAGAGCTTAATTTTAACGGTTTTATGAGCTCCTATCGTAACGATAGTTATATTGAGTATACTAGCTTTGGAACCATTGATGGCAAATGGGGAGAGAGGTATACCTTAATGAAAGATAATGGAGACATTATACTTAGTAAATACTTTGTTTTAGATGATGTGCATAAGAGTAACTTTGCATATGACTCGTCCGAAAATGTGGTCTATCGCACCGTGATTAACGACCACCGATATAATCTGATTAAATACAAGGTAACTAAATAACAGTTGGAGTGCCGTTGATACAACAATCAACGGCTTTTTATATTCTGTGAAGTTTCAATATTTTATTTGGAATTTAGTATTGAACTGAGTTTATGAAATAACTTGTAGAATGAAGCTTCCTACACCGTATTTACACAAGGTGAAACCACCATGACTACGCACATATTAGCATAATGAAATGCAGTAAGTTGAAAATCCTCCACCAACAGGAGACAGTCTTTAGTCTGCTTAAAACGATCGTTCGCAGGCAGTATTCAGACCGATTGGTGAAAGGCATACCTTACTGTGCTAGTCATAAAGGTAAACGGCAGAAGCCTGCCGAGACACGCGTCAAGTTCGCTTGGGGTAAGACCATCTCTCAGCGACCGAAAGAAGTTCGATCCCGCAAAACCTTTAGCATTAGGAGCCGAAAAGCAATGGCAGTTTAGTTAGCTACGTTCATCGAACGTAGGACCTACTATATGCCGCATTCCCATGCCTGACCTATAGGTTTTTCCATAGAGATTGCTTTTGGTAGCAGCTTCTCAGTACACTGACCGTGCATTTTAAACCTCTCCTGCAGATCGTGGCAAGGAGTTCGCCTGTTACGCCATCCGGGAAACAGCGGCCTACAAGGTGTATTTCGCAGATCCGTATTTTCCCTGGCAACGCCGCTCAAATGAGAATGCTAATGACCTCTTGCGAGAGTTTTCCCTATGGGACAGATTGCGCACAAGTGACGGATGAAGCCTTGGAGACTACATTGCGCTTAATCCACCACAGACCAGGAAAATGTTTGGGTTGGAGAATCTCTCACGAATCCTTTTTAGAGGATCTATTTCCCTTAGCTTTACAATCCGTCATAAGTAGATTTGCTTATACCTAAGGTGTTCTTCGTTGGGTAAGTTATATATCAATGAAAGTAATTAATAACCATAACCTAATGCAAATTTACAAATGACTGTTACTAGTTCACATAAAATAAAGAAACATTAAATTAAACCGATTAATTATATGGTTCTTTAAGACTAGTTATATTTGTTATTTTATAAATATATAGACCTATTTTTATTGTGCTGATATAATAATGGAAAATGTTAGGTTGGAGGATTGAATAATGAAACAAAAAGTAAAAATAATATCTGCGTTCCTGTGTGGTGCGATATTTTTCTCAGGAGTTTCTTATGCAGCAGATAATTATTTAAAAGCTGTACCTGTGAAAAATAGCAAAATACTAGTTAATGGTTCAGAAGCGGTATTCGAAGGTCAAGCAGTTACGATTAATAATCGCGTATACATGCCATTAAAGGAATTAGGTCAAGAGGTTGGGTTTTCTGTTTCATCTGGAAGTATTATTCAAATCAATAAGTTCGAAAAGCTGCCGCTTACTGTTACACGTGAGGGTGTAACTATCACTTTAAATTCTCTGAGTAAAATTGATGGTAAAGTACAATTAAATATTACAGTGAAAAATAATAGCGATAAGAGAGTTGATGTTGATCTCTCTCAAGTTAGAGCAGATGATAATGTTAAAGGTAGAAAGATGTACACGACTAGTGCATCAAGTTTTTTCACACCAATCAATGATAACTGGAGTCTAGCCTCTAAAAAATTCTTAGATGATCCATTAGATAGTAAAAGTGAAGTGACGGGCAATATGCAAATATCAAGTGTTTCAAAAGGAACTAAAAACATATATTTTTTCTTTGAATCACATAGCATACCAACATCATTTTCGTTTTATGTTGATACAGAAGGATTGTTTTAATTTGATAATGTAACGATAGGCCAAAGATAGAATCAAGTTACCATTTACAGTTGAAATAACACTGTTAATAACAGTAAGTCCGATATGCTATATGGAGCATCACACTTCAATACCAATTACATATATCTACACATGTAACGAGTGCGGCATATTACGAGAGCCACTTTAGAGTGAAAACAAAAAATAAGAATACTAGTCAGTAGACCTAATAATGGAGGAATAGAAATGAATATGGTTCGCGGTATTACGTTGGCTGAGAACGAGATTGTCATCCGGGAATATGAAGCCTCTGCTTTATATGTTCCTAAAGGAGAAGGGTATGTAATTGTAACGAATCGGAGAGTTATCTTTACTGGTAACTCAGAATCTGTTGCGGGTACTGGACTCATCATCCGAGATGCTAAAATCGATACAATTACCGGTGTCATGGCAGGCCTAGTTCGTCATCGTAGTTTCAAAATGCTTATCTTTGGAGCTATTATTGGACTTCTTGGCTTGATTATGACAATGAATAATTCTACATTAATCTCGTGGATTTTACTCATTATTGGTTCCATAATGGTGTACTTTGGCTTGAAATCTAAAGGCGTGTTGATGCACATCAATATTTTTGGAGCACAATCTTCTTCCGCACTCAGCGTAGCAGTTGAAGCAAGCACGTTATTCTCGCGCGTAACAAATAACCAGGCACTCATGACAATCACCGCTGCTGCACCAGGCCGTCATACTGAACAAATGCTGCGTGAATTAGGAGCTCTGATTCAGGATGTACAAGTGATGGGAGATATGGCGATTGAAAAATGGAAAGATACACCTATGACAGAAGGAAGCATACTGACCATTCCAGTAAGTGAGCAACTGTCGTCTTCTATCAATACAGTGATACAAACTGCAAACAAAGTTAAAGAAACGACTGTTACAGCATCTCGTAATCTACAACAACAAATGAATAAAACGGAAGATAAGGATCCTTCAGATTCACTAACAAACCAGTGCAAATGTGGCACTGCATATGGAATAAACGCTGTTTTTTGTCCAGAATGTGGTGCAAAAACGAGTTAACAAATACATAGATTGAGGAAAAAAGAGCCAATGTTTTCTAATGGACTCTTTTTTTCTGAGGAGGAAAACCTTGAGTCTTCTGAAAAATAATATTGTTAATGGTCAGCAACTTCATACACTAGCACCTAATGAAGTGAAATGGTTAGATGAGCCTCAGGCCAATTATGGAATACCAGGAGTAGACCGAACAGGAGTTATGCTTCATCCTTTACTTCTTCAACGTCATCTTCTCTTTGTAGGTTCGATTGGAAGCGGAAAGACAGTTTCCATGGATCATGTTGTTCGTGCACTACGTAGCGGGGCAACAAGTGACGATGTGTTTATCTTCTTTGATGCCAAAGGGGATTATTTGAAAAAGTTCTATCGACCAGGAGATTATGTTCTCACTAACGAAAGTGATAATGTAGAAGGTAGGGTACGATGGAACATCTTTCAAGATATTGTCGCGACACCGTTAGAGAAACGAGATGAAGTCATCTGGGAGATCGCTTCTTCTTTATTTAAAGACGATATTGAGCGATCGTCAGCACCCATCTTTGCGACAGGAGCTCGAGACTTATTGGCTGCTATTTTAAGCGCAAAAGTAAGGGGAATGGAAAAAGAAGGGGGAACCGAGGATCATGAAACCCTGATTCAATGGGTAAAGAAGGCAAGCGATGTTTCTATTCGAAATTTGCTGTTAAATCATCAGGATTTATCTTGGGTTCGTAGTTACATAAGTAAAGAGAATAATCCAAACACCAACCAATCTTTCTTGATGCATTTGTATCAGAACCTTTTTGGTGTGTTTAATGGTGCTTTTAGAGAAGCAGGAGACTTTTCTCTCACTAAATCTATACAAGAACGTGATGGTAGAGCCATCTTCCTTGAGTACGATATTGCAAGTTCAAATGTATTAAAACCGATCTATACGATGATCTTAGATATTGCTATGAAAAATATACTCGGTACTAAAGAGGAACAGTGTCGTGGAAATGTATATTTCATTCTTGATGAATTTCCACTTATTCCAAAGCTAAACTATATGGATAACGCACTGAATTTCGGACGTTCCCTGGGTGTTCGAATCATCGCAGGTATTCAAAACATCGGACAAGTGAAACATGTATATTCAGAGTCACTGGCAGATAGTATTCTGAGTGGATTTGGTACGGTCTTTGCATTCCGACTCTTCGATGAACCAAGCCGCTCCTATATCACAAATCGTCACGGGAAAAACCAACGGATGATTGCTTATTCCTCATCTAATGCAAACAAAGGTATACAAGAACATCTCGTAGATGGAAATGTTATAGAAGACTGGGATCTTACAGATTTGAAGATTGGACAATGTATTATATCACCATTTAATGGAGAGCCTTTCCGTTTCTACCCAGCCAAACCCAAATTTTAAGGATGTTAACGTTAATAGAGTAGGAGTGATTTTATTTTGATTAATAAAGACCTGAGTTATGTGCGTGTGGGCAGAGGTCTCGGAGAGTTTCCGGCAGACAATGAATCCAAAATGTTTGTGGTAGCAAATGGTTTTCAGGAGTTTGAACTAAGTCAATTTGAATACACCGTTTGGGAGCAAATCCATCGCTATGAAACACTAGCAGCTTGGGAATCGGCCATTCTACAAAAGCTTAAAAACATTCCGAATTTTGATTTCTCAAAAATTGTTCGTAGACTCATCGAGAGAAATCTCATTATGCCATGGTCTTTTTCCGATATGCATGATAAGAATTTGATAAACCTACAAGTAACACGATACGGATATGCACATGGTCTGATCAATGAGGAATATCTCATCGGGGATTCTAATGCAAATAAGACCTTTGTATTCACCAAAGATCAATACGATGTGTGGAATGCAGCTGCTGGGAAGGTTATGTTGCTGGAAGTGATTGATACCCTAATGGATCAACGCGGAATTAATTTTGAAACTGCGATCTCACTGTTTAATATTCATGGTCTTAAATTATACAAGCTTACCCTATGGGGACTAGAGTATGTTAATGCAGACCAACTGGAGGTGCAAGCATGAGCTCAATTATGATTGGTGCTGGTCAAGAGCTAGGAAAGTTTCAACATAAAGATGGTCTTGTTCATTACGGGGTGCAATTTGAGAAACAACGATTGCTGCTCGAAAAGCATCGTTATAAAGTGTGGCAAGTTGCACAAATGGCATCTTACAGCGTTGAAAAATTCACAGTATTACTGGATCTGGAATTACACGTTATTCAAGGTCACATCGATGCTCTTAAGGAACAAGGACTTGTCTTTGAATCGAGGGACATACTTTCAACATCGTTTAGAACAAAACATATTGCTATTACTAAAGGGTACATAGAATTAAAAAATGACGGAGAGTTTGAATTGACAGAGTTTCTTGGCGCTCCTCCCGTATCACTACCGTTAATCACGGCTACTGTTTGGCGTTTGGCAAATCCTCTTTTCTCATTAGAATCGCTTGTTGAAAATCTTGTTCAAGTCATGGATATGCCTAAAGTTGATATTGAGTTAATGTTATCCGAAGCTATTATATTTCTGGTCAGTAATGGATTTATGGCCATTGACCGTTTACCCGAAGCGTAAAAATCAATGAGTATAAAGGACATAATAGCAGGTGCATCCAAAAAAACAAGCGAAGCGACACAAAAAGTAAGAAGTAGCACGGTCAACTTATATAGGAATCAAAAGGCGAACTTACTTGTTGGCAAATCTCCTGAAGCACATGTAAAATCAACAGAAAGAATGAAGGAAGCTCTTTCTGATCCAAGTAAAATGCCGAGATACAGTTTAGAAGACCTGATAAGTAAAATCCATATAGGATTAGATGTAGGAACAGAATTAGGATTATCCGGATTAAACTATTATACAAAGGTTTTCGATGCTTCAACAGGTACAACCTTGAAACAAAGTGTTAAAGATACATTAGGTCAAATAAGATCTGGCATTGAATACTCATCACACGCTACAAAATTAAAACAGAGCCAATTGGAGAAGTACCAGAAAAGTTGGGATAACAAAACTCCCGAAGAAAAGCAAGGTCAATTAAATAAGTTGCGAGATAAAATTCAAGAGAGAGAAAATCTTGAGAGTCTTTATAATAAGTTGCATTCTGAACAAATTGACAAGGAGCAAGGTTTAGAAAATTATCAGGAAACCTTAAATGCGACAAAAGATGAAGAGAATGAAATCAAGGATTTAGAACATTTAGCAGCACAACAACAGGAAATAGAGATCACTAGAAACATTGAGACAGACCAGGTCGGACAAAATTCTATTTCGGAGACTGAATTAAAAGAAGATTCTTTAGATGAATTTGTAGTCTCAGAGAGTCTATTTGGTAGCGGATTTGAAGATTTAGAAAATATGGCAGCTGAACTTCAAAAGCAAGAAGAGATTAATGGGACCGAACAACAGGGCCCTGAAGTTCAGCATGAAGAATTTCAACAACAACATAAAACTGAAGCAGAGCAAGAAGATGCTCAGCAGCAGGAACAACTATCTGAGCCTGAGGTGGAACAAGAAGTAGAGCAGCTAGCTGAATCTGAAGTTGAACAAGAACCGGAGCAGGTATCCGAACCTGAGGTCGTACAAGAACCAGAGCAGCTAGCTGAACCTGAGGTGGAACAAGAACCAGAGCAGCTAGCTGAACCTGAAGTTGAACAAGAACCTGAACAGGTATCTGAACTTGAGGTGGAACAAGAACCAGAGCAGGTATCCG
>NZ_FNFR01000023.1:0-2553 GCF_900101205.1 Paenibacillus sp. OK060 | reverse complement strand
AAGGTGGGATAGATGATTGGGGTGAAGTCGTAACAAGGTAGCCGTATCGGAAGGTGCGGCTGGATCACCTCCTTTCTATGGAGAATCGTTTCCCGCGTGGAAACATTCAAATATGCAGTTTAGCTGCAAAAACTACTCACTCGTTGCTCAGTTTTGAGAGCTCAAACTCTCAAACGTTTGGTGGCGATAGCGAAGGGGTTCCACACGTTCCCATCCCGAACACGACCGTTAAGCCCTTCAGCGTCGATGGTACTTGGACCGCAGGGTCCTGGGAGAGTAGAACGTCGCCAAGCGTAAACCCATTACGGGTTTCAATATCATATATAATGTGGGCCCTTAGCTCAGTTGGTTAGAGCGCACCTCTGATAAGGGTGAGGCCGGTGGTTCGAGTCCACCAGGGCCCACCATGTATACCTTAAAATCTAATATGGGGCCATAGCTCAGCTGGGAGAGCGCCTGCCTTGCAAGCAGGAGGTCAGCGGTTCGATCCCGCTTGGCTCCACCAACAAGATTTTACAAGCTTGTTCTTTGAAAACTAGATATCGAAACGAAAATTGCGAATTAGAACATTCCTTTAAGCTGATCTTGTGTAAACAAGTGAAGTGTTTATAAGGTAGATTGCATGAGCGAGTGATCGAAATGGAACGACTTTTGGCTTTGCGTAAGCAAAACAAGGGAAGAGACAGCTCGAACACGAGCGATATGGTTAAGCTACTAAGAGCACACGGAGGATGCCTAGGCGCTAGGAGCCGATGAAGGACGTGGCGAACAACGAAACTGCCTCGGGGAGCTGTAAGCAAGCTTTGATCCGGGGGTGTCCGAATGGGGAAACCCAGCTGGGGTAATTTCCAGTTACTCATAACTGAATACATAGGTTATGTAGAGGCATACCAAGGGAACTGAAACATCTAAGTACCTTGAGGAAGAGAAAACAATAGTGATTCCGTCAGTAGCGGCGAGCGAACGCGGAGAAGCCCAAACCAGAGAGCTTGCTCTTTGGGGTTGTGGGACATCTCACATGGAGTTACAAAGGAACCGGTTAAGCGAAGAGGTCTGGAAAGGCCCGCCAAAGAAGGTAAAAGCCCTGTACTTGAAAGTCTGTTCCCTCCGAGATGTATCCCGAGTAGTGCGGGGCACGTGAAACCCCGTATGAATCCGGCAGGACCATCTGCCAAGGCTAAATACTTCCTAGCGACCGATAGTGAAGCAGTACCGTGAGGGAAAGGTGAAAAGCACCCCGGAAGGGGAGTGAAATAGAACCTGAAACCGTGTGCTTACAAAAAGTCAGAGCCCGTTTTAGGGGTGATGGCGTGCCTTTTGTAGAATGAACCGGCGAGTTACGTTCCCGTGCAAGGTTAAGGTGAAGAGCCGGAGCCGCAGCGAAAGCGAGTCTGAATAGGGCGACTTAGTACGTGGACGTAGACCCGAAACCGGGTGATCTACCCCTGTCCAGGGTGAAGGTGCGGTAACACGCACTGGAGGCCCGAACCCACGCATGTTGAAAAATGCGGGGATGAGGTGGGGGTAGCGGAGAAATTCCAATCGAACTCGGAGATAGCTGGTTCTCCCCGAAATAGCTTTAGGGCTAGCCTCGGAAAACAGAGTCGTGGAGGTAGAGCACTGATTGGGTGCGGGGCCCGCAAGGGTTACCAAGCTCAGTCAAACTCCGAATGCCATAGACTTACTTCCGGGAGTCAGACAGTGAGTGCTAAGATCCATTGTCAAAAGGGAAACAGCCCAGACCATCAGCTAAGGTCCCCAAGTGTGTGTTAAGTGGGAAAGGATGTGGAGTTGCACAGACAACCAGGATGTTGGCTTAGAAGCAGCCACCATTGAAAGAGTGCGTAATAGCTCACTGGTCGAGTGACTCTGCGCCGAAAATGTAACGGGGCTAAACACACCACCGAAGCTATGGCTTGATGCTTTGCATCAGGGGTAGGGGAGCGTTGTATAAGGGTTGAAGGTGTACCGTAAGGAGCGCTGGACATTATACAAGTGAGAATGCCGGTATGAGTAACGAAAAGATCAGTGAGAATCTGATCCGCCGAAAGCCTAAGGGTTCCTGAGGAAGGCTCGTCCGCTCAGGGTAAGTCGGGACCTAAGGCGAGGCCGAAAGGCGTAGTCGAAGGACAACAGGTCGAAATTCCTGTACCACCGTAAGCCGTTATGAGCAATGGGGGGACGCAGCAGGGTAGTGACGCGGACTGATGGATGTCCGTCTAAGCAGTGAGGCTGATGTGTAGGCAAATCCGCACATCGTTAAGGCTGGGCTGTGATGGGGAGCGAAAATTATAGTAGCGAAGGTCATGATCTCACACTGCCAAGAAAAGCCTCTAGCCAGGTGATGGTGCCCGTACCGCAAACCGACACAGGTAGGCGAGAAGAGAATTCTAAGGCGCGCGGAAGAACTCTCGTTAAGGAACTCGGCAAAATGACCCCGTAACTTCGGGAGAAGGGGTGCCCCGGTAGTGTGAATAGCACGAGGGGGCCGCAGTGAAAAGGCCCAAGCGACTGTTTAGCAAAAACACAGGTCTGTGCGAAGCCGTAAGGCGA
>NZ_FNFR01000024.1:0-2350 GCF_900101205.1 Paenibacillus sp. OK060 | reverse complement strand
GATTGGATAAATGCGCTCACGTAGTTCACGACATTTCGATGTGTGACTTCCACTCCCTTCGGTTTTCCTGTCGTTCCCGATGTGTAAATGACATAGGCTGCTTGTTCTGGGTCTTGCCCTGTCTCTTCAAGATGGAGCACTTGTTTGGACCAATCTATATCATCCAGGTATAAGCATGTAGTTTCGCCCAACACTGGTTTCATGGTTTTTCTTACCGTCACCACATACTGTGCATCGCTATCCTGTAACTGATATTGAAGTCGTTCTTCTGGGGTCTCTGGATCAAGAGGCACATAGGACGATCCGGTCTTCAATATCCCCAGTATAGAAACGGCTATTTCTACCGAAGGTTCAAGCAAAATTGCAACTTGATCTCCAGGTCTTACACCCCGCTCCCGAAGTAGCGATGCCAGTATGTTAGCTCGATCTTGTAACTCTTGGTAGGTCAGTTGATCATCTCCACCACGAACGGCTACTTGAGTTGGTGTTTGTTCAACTTGTACTTCAAACAGTTCATGAATGGTTTTATCTTGTGGATAAGCTGCTACAGTGTCATTAAAGGAATACAGTAACTGCTCTCGTTCATTCGGTGACAACATTTCGATTTCATTTAGCTTCACATTCGTATTTTCTACAATCGTATCCAAAATTCTAATTAAATGATTAATCAAATTTTCAATCGTTCTTTCATTGAACAATTTGGTTGCATACTCTACATATAAACTAATCTGCTCTTGTCTCTCTTCAACAACGAGTCGGATATCAAATTTTGATGCAATAGCGTCTAGTTGATATAGTGTAACTTGACCGCTATCGCCGCTTAATTGGATATCATCAGAACTTTGTACATTTAGCATCACATCAAACAACGGATTCCGGCTGGAGTCTCGACGCACATTTAGCTTCTCTACCAAAGCCTCATACGGGTAATCCTGGTTATCAAATGCCGCTAGTGACTGTTCCTTAACTTCCTCAAGGAAACCTTGGAAGGTTTTATTTCCCACAGGTTTGCTTCTCATCGGCAAGGCGTTAACAAACATCCCCATAACACCGGATAGATCTGCATGCGTTCGGCCCGCTACAGATGTTCCAACGATAATATCTTCCTGACCTGTATATTTCGAGAGCAATACATTCAGCGCAGCTAACATCACCATGTACTGCGTCGCACCATGTTTTGCAGCCAGTTCATTAATCCGTCCAGACAGGTCATGGTCTATCTGCATAGACACAGCAGCACCCTCGAAACTTTGCATTTGTGGACGTTGATAATCGGTGGGTAGCTTAAGTACTGGCAAGTCATTTGATAATCGTTCCAGCCAATAAGCTTCCTGCGCTTGATAATGCTCATTTCCCGCCTCATCTTGCTGCCACACGGCGTAATCTTTGTACTGGATTTCTAGTTCAGGTAGTTTCTCTCCGCAATATAAACGATCGAACTCTTCAGCCAACAGAGTCATAGAAACCCCGTCTGAGATAATATGATGCATGTCTATCAGCATCAACTGCTTTCCATTTGTCTCTTGCATGGTTCCAACTCGGATGAGCGGCGCTTTCGATAAGTCAAAGGGTCTTACAAATTTCCCAATCACTTCTTCGACCGTACCATCTTTCAAAACTTCGATTTCAAACGATACTTCTGGATGAATCACTTGAACCGGTTCGCCTTCTTCGTAGCGTAAGGATGTGCGGAAAGCTTCATGTCGCTCAATCAATTCGCAAAATACTGTTTCCATTTTCAACATGTCAATATTACCTTCCAGTTGCAGTACCGTTGGCATGTTGTATGCTGTATGAACCCCTTCCATTTCATTGAGGATCATCATTCGTCTTTGTGCAAATGAAACCGGGTACCATGCCGCTTCCTTCGCTCTTGGAATCCGTACGTATTCTTTTTTCGCAGATCCATCGATTGCGGCAGCTAGCTTCTCCAATACCGGCTTCTCAAATAACTCCTGTAAGGATACCTCGACCCCAAGTTCTTTCTGGATCGCAGACACCACACTGATTGCTTTTAGTGAATGGCCTCCCAAGTCAAAAAAGCTAGCCGTGGCACTGATTTTTTCAACACCCAGAATTTCACTCCATATGCTTGCCAATGTTTGCTCAGTCTGGCTAGATGGTGCCTTGTATTCTTCCATTTGTAGCTCCGGTTGGGGTAGCGCCTTCCGATCAATCTTTCCATTTGCGGTAAGCGGTAAGCGGTCCAGATACACAAAAAATGACGGTACCATATAATTCGGAAGATGGTCCGTCAAATATTTCTTGATGTCTGTTCGCTCTGCATTGCCATGCGCGACTACATAAGCACAAAGATTTACTCCTGCATCTCCTTGATTCAACACTGTGA
>NZ_FNFR01000025.1:0-1480 GCF_900101205.1 Paenibacillus sp. OK060 | reverse complement strand
CCATTATCTCACTAACCCTCCCTAAAACTTCAACTCCTTGGATGAGTGAGCACACTGTAGTAAGCGTAAAAATGAGCATGATAATTTGAAGTGGGTATAAGGGTACAACTGTGTATTTACAAAATCAGCTACATTCCGAATTAGGGAAGACGCACTGATCGCAAAATAAAACAAATATATACATACCATTCCTGTGCCAAGCATTTTTATACAAAATTGTATAAAACCATTGTTTGCACTTGCCTTATGGATTTTCAAAAAAACAAGCATGAGTAGAACACCCAGTGGAATGCCAACGATTGCACAAATCAAAGAGCTTTCTTTGGCATACGAAGTAATTGAGGAAGGATAAACAAACAGCATGTCTCCCATAGTCAACAGCCAACACATTTAGTATAGAAATTGAACATTCCCTTCACCAATAATGGTAGAGGGAATGTTCAAAACAAATCAAGCCTACAGATAGATATCTTGTTCGTTTTCGATTAGATGTCCGATCGTGGATTCAACTCGCTCTAATGGATCGTGATTCCGGAGATTACCAAAGTCAAGACCAGTCAGGCCTTCAATTAAGGATACTTTTAATTGGAAGGTTTTAAATGCTCCGGGCACATCTGCCTCCAGATCGTTCATGAATTGCTTCTGAGATACTAGGTATGCCGTTGCAGATAATTCCCCATCATCTTTTACAACCACGACTACCTTCCAAAATATCCTCTGGAATTTTCACTCCACGGTAAACAATATCGTTTTCGCGAAATACAGGACCAGTGAAGACAGATGCTTCTCGTTTATTATTCCTCACATGATTAAGTAGATAATCTTCTAATCCTTACCATAGATCCTTACCTTGATTAAAATTTTTATGTTGAGGTGAGCAATTGGTGAAATGAAAGGTATCCTCGTTTGCTTGGTGGCTATCATTTCCCCAGATTGGATCTCTTCTTCTGACCAGGTGGCCTCTATCTATGTTATTATCTTTGTACAACTCATTGCCGCATTGGTAGCGCTGATCAATTCTGGGATCGAAACGCCAGCTGACTCTTTCATGATCTCTCAGTTCATTCCCGTCGATATTCACAACGGTATAATAAGCTAATATTACAAGTGAGAGGAAGAAGTATAGAAGTAAGCGTACCTCAATGGAACGAAATTGAACAAATAAGAGAGCATGAAAGAGATTTGTGAAGGAAATAATAATGGTACTACTATTAGCGGTGAATCAATTTTGGAATTGGAATAACAGAACTTTTGTCCGAGAAAGTACTTTTGTGCTCCCTAAATTTCGAAATAAACTTACTGTTACAGACAGCGGGGTTAACTGTATCATAAGCAGAGGCAAGTTTTGGAGTCAATAAAAGAAGCCCGTTCTTTCAGAGCTTTTGAAAAATATATAAGAGGAGGCCACTCATTTGAAAGCACTTGTATTTAATAAATTCGGAGGACCGGAAGTACTAGAATATCTTGAAATTTCGGATCC